>CAVWCO010000010.1:0-224021 GCA_963753495.1 uncultured Bacteroidales bacterium | reverse complement strand
GTCTCATTATATATTTTAGAAACGTTTTTAATTTCAAGAACTTTCATGACTGCTTAGTTTTAAGATTTAATTATTATTCTGCTCTTATGGCTTCAACCGGATTAAGCTTCAGAGCTTTTATAGCCGGGTAAATTGAGGATAATGATTCCGGTTATTATTATCAGTATTGTGACAATTACAAAGAATCCGGCACTGATTTGCGGATATACGAGTGCGGAATAGCCCAATGCTTCAAATCCTTCGGCATACTGGGATAAATTTATTCCGGTGTTTGCCAGTGATCCTGATACAGGATATAACCTATGATCATTCCTGCAACTGCTCCGATGAGGGAAAGAAAGACCGATTCAAGCATTATCATTGAAAAAACCCTTTTCTTATTCATTCCTATTGCAGTAAGCATCCCAAGCTCTCTGGTCCTTTCAAGAACAACCATAAGCATTGTATTGATTATCCCGAATGCAAGTGCTGCGAGGATTATTAATCCGAAGATCAGGTAAAACTGTGCAACCATATCAGTCATCATTGCCAGATCGGGCTGAAATTTCTTCCAGCTGATTACTTCAAGTTCAGGAAGTTTTTCATGCTAATGTTGTCTGTAATATTCATCAGTCTTATCAAGATTGTTGATTTTGACAACCATCTGGTGAAATGCGTTATCATGCAATCCCGGTAAGTTTTTTAAGATCAGAATTTCTTACAAAAACCGTACTTTTTTCAAACATGCTGTTCGCCATATCGTACAAACCTGTTATTCTGAATACTGCTCCAACCTGATTATTATCTTTATCAAGAAAAGTCAGAGTCATCCTTGCACCTTCCCTGAATGACCAGGCTTCCTTCCTGATCATAAGTCCATATTTCATTGCTTCTCTGCTGTGAAAAGAGTCTTTCATCTCTTTAATAAACTTCTTCTCATTTGGAAATCTTTTTCCGGTAAGCGGGATCAAGCTTTGGCAATGATATTTTCCGGGAGTCCTTTTTCTTTAAGTCTTGCAAGAGTTGAAGTATCAACTGAATACCTGATAATATTCAGATCTTTTGCAAGTTCCTGACCAATAAGGGCAAGATTATACTTCGATTCCTTTTCAAAATAATCTCCTGTTCCGGGAATTATTTTCTCATTCAGAGTAAATACCTCTTTTTCCTTTTCAGGATCAATGCCAATAATCTGCACTCCTGCACTTCTTGCTGGCAGTATTTGCCATTCCGGTAATAACTGTCCTTTCACTTATTCCTTCAACTCCGCTCAACTGACCTGTATGATTGACAATGTTTCTTCAGGATTTCCGATTATCAGCTGCGGATCATTATTTATCCTGAAATCCTTACCGGTAATCTGAATATGCGATATCTCTTCATTTAGTGCGTCATCAACACGCTGGGCTATCATACCGTTCATAAGGGCAACAGAAAATACTCCTGCAAATATCCCGACTGTAACGGATGCAGATGACAACAAGGCTCCTTACCTTGTTTCGCCACACATTTTTCCATGCTGTTTTCCAGATCATATTAATTTATATTATGCTTTTAATGAATTAACCAGCTTCATTTTATAAATCTTCCTTACAGGATAGATAATTGCAATTCCTACAATCATGGCAACTATTACCGATTGCCATAAGAAATAGTAATCAACAGGCATAAAAGGCATTACTGGTTCCATTCCATAACTTTCATATACTTTTGCATATTCCCCTGAAAGCCTTATTGGATTGTAATGACCAATAATTATAGCAGGAAAAGCAACTGCTATTCCGCTTAATATACCAAGAAGACCTATATAAATCATTTCAAGTGAAACTATTGCAGCCAGTTTTGACTTCTGCATTCCAATTGCAACCAGTACCCCGAATTCCCGTTTTCTTTCAACTGTCATCATCAGGACTGTTCCAAATATTCCAAAAGCAATTACCAGGTATAGTATTCCTATCATTATCCTCCGCTTTTATTATCTGCATCCATCTGGTTGATCAGTAAGCTCATTCATCTCTCTCCATTCAATCATCCTGAGCGGAGGTGGTATTTCTTTGCCCATCGATGAGATCATCCTGTTTATCTTTTTATCGCTGTTGTCTTTTATGCTGAGGGCTAATGATGTCAGCATTCCGGGAGCATTGTATAACTCCTGGCAGACATCTACAGGCAGATAAACAATTTTGTTATCAATATCCGATGTCGGCATTCTGACAATTCCGGCAATCCGGAACTTTCCGGCAGCAGTTGTTCCATGATAACCCTGACCTATAAGGACAAGTGTATCGCCGATATTTAATTTCAGATATCTTGCAAGCCTGTCACCTATCAGAGCTTCCTGTTTCCCGGATGAAAAATATCCATTGCTGAAAGATGTCATTCTTTTATTACTGGCATTAATGAAGCCGAATCCTTGTCGCTTATTCCAAGATCCATCTGAAGAATTGACTCTGATGAATAACTTTCATCTTTAAACAGATCAAGTTTTGATTTAACCTTTTCAGGAAGTCCGATTTTTTCAGGCTATCTATTGCCTTTGCTGATAGTCTGTATTTTACAAGTCTGCCTTTTACATTTGAAAGAAGAGTTTCTTTTTCAGGATCAATTCCCATTACAAGAACTCCTTTTGTAAGAGATCCCGAGGAGGCAAGTGCAAAAGATTCAAACCTCGGAACAATGATCAGTTACATTTTTATCTTTCAGCATAATCTGTCTGATTTCAGGAGTTAATTCAAAAATATTATCAACTGTTGGATTGTCTTTGAAATCTTCATTCTGAACCTGAATATAACCTGTATATGATTCAATTACATTCCTGAACATATGATCGTATGACCCAGCTGAAATGATCGCATCAGAAGAGCAAAAAATACTGCAAAAAATACAGATGCGACAGTGATCAGGGTTCGCCTTTTGTTTCTCCAGAGATTTCGCCAGGCTATTTTGTAATTCTTCATAAATCAATTGATTAAATTTTTAAAATTGTCCGAAGTCGGAAGTCCGAAGTCCGAAGCATTTCAAATTCAGGTCTTGCTTCCGCTTCCGGCTTCTGACTTCGTCTTATCTTATGTTTTTCATATTCTGCTGGGAAAAAAAGCTTTCCTCTAATCGGAACATTGAATTTAATTTCTCTAATCTCAACAAGAGTCTTATTTCCTGGCTCTTCTGCAGGGACCAGTTCAATCGGAAGGAATTAATCTGCCATCCATTGTTTTAATTTCCGATCCGGTTTCAGTCCTTACAAGGGAACCCATCCTCATCATATAGTTCTGCCTTCAGTACAAGAAATTCCTTCTTGTCAATCCATCTGATCTGCCTGCCCCAGACAACAGCGGCATCCTCCTTTGCAATCATTTTTATTTTATAGCATAGCCGCCCGTCAATGTTCTCTTCTCCTGCAATTTCATGTGTATAATCATTTACCACCGAGGATTCCCTGAGAATATCATCATTTGTATAATCCGATCCCATCCAGCCCTGCGACATCATTGAAGGAGGGAGTTTTATCAGCCTGCTTATTGATGGATTCCAGCTCCACATTTCAGTACCCCTTTTCAGAAAAGTCTGCCCTGCTTCTTTTGGCGGGGCAGTAATCAGTGTGAGCGCATAGTCTTTCCCAAGGGTCCAGCTCTTAAATTCAACTGTCCTCTGCCATGCAGGTCTTATGATTGTCATCGACATTACACTGTATCCGCTTTTCTCCCCATTGAATTTCTCATCAGCTTTTTTAATTATATCAGCTGCACTGAGTTCCTGGGCATTAAGAGAATTCAAACTTAACCCCTGAGCAAGAAGAAAATATATTATCAGCCTGCTTTTCATAAATATTTCATTTAAATAATTCAACTATCCTGTTTATTGTCTTTTCATTGTTTCCATCCTCACTGTCATCCGAATAAATACTCGTTACTGCAAATCCTTTAAGGGTAATGATAAACATATTGATCTCAACCATCGGATCATAATCTTTATTCATAATTGCCTTCTTTCTGATAAAATAATCTGTTATCATTTTCAATATCTGAGCGGCAGGCATGCTTAAGCCAGGAACAGTTCCGGAGGGAATCAGTGTATCTGCCACTGCAAATGACTTCATAAACTGCTCCCTGACCTCATTTTGCATAAGAAGCTGAAACAATAACCTCCAGAAGGAGCGTTTCTCCTTTAACATAACCCCGATTTTTCTGACAAAAAATTCAAACTCCTCTTCTGAAAGATATCCATCCCTGTCGATATCAAAGTAATTGAATACTTCAGTGACTGATTTGTCAATAATAGCTTTCAGCAAAGCTTCCTTGCTGTCAAAATAATTGTACATCAGGCCTTTTGAGATCCCGGCATGCTTTGCGATGTGGTTTATAGTTGTTTTATAGTACCCCTCATTGGCAAAATGCTCAAGGGCAGTATCCATTATAAGAGCAATCTTCTCTTCCCTTATTTCTTCATATTGTTTTGGTGTTCTCGGCGACATTTCAACAAGAAGTTAATTTAGTGCTCAATCCTGATAAAGCCTTTTTTGATTGAACGATCAGTCAAAGCTAAACAGTGTTTTTTTTATTTGCAAGTTTTTTGATTGAAATTTTATTATATGTAAACGGATTCGGGGGAACAGCTTTTGCACTGGATGTGGTTAAACACCAAAAGGGTATAAGGTCCAACCGGACCGCCTGCAATTTATTGTTATTGTAACAGGTAAAATACTTGCTGTTTTACATATAATAATTATTGTATTACAATAATGTATTTATGATGCTTTTTATCATTTACCTCATTATAGCGACTGATAAATGCCTGAGTGGTTTCCGGCCACCTGTTCTGAATTTATCCTCCTCCAATCAAATAATTGCAGGTCCTGAACGTTATTATTCAAGTTTATTTATCTTTAACCGAGTGTTTAAAACCTATTTACAATGTCAAGTCTCAGGCTTTTACTTGGATTGATCCCTTCAACATCAAAAATTGAACAGGCTGAAAAAGCATTGGTGGATGAATTGGAAAAGCTGCATGCTTTTACTAAATCCGATCTGCTGGCAAAATATACAAAACTTCATGATCTGGTAAATTCGACTTCCTTCATTCAGAAAAGAAAGGAAATAGAATCGCTGAAGTATAAGAATTCTGAAGAATTTACCAAGGAAAAAGAATTCTTATCGCTTCATAAAGCAAAGGATATCCTTCACTACTTCAAGACAATTTCAGGGGGTATGCTGAAAAGATTCAGGGATATTGACGGATCTCAGAAGATCCGGGATTTTGAAGAGCTTGAAACTTTTATCAAATCAAATGCTTTCAGGCAGAAACAAAAGATGAAACCCATCACATTCAAGGATTCGGATGAATACAGGAGGCTTCTGGAATTCAATTCATTGAAATCTGATCCTGAGATCAAGGCTTATCTGAAGTCACCATCGAGTGTCACTAAATCGAAAGCTGTTCAGAGATTTGAAGAACTTAGTAATTTCATTAAGAGCGCTGAGTTCCTTGCCAAAAAGAATATGAAGCCTATAACCTTCAAGGATACTGAAGAATACAAAAAGCTTCTTGAATATAACCGTCTGAAAAACAGCCTTGATATTAAAGAATACTACAAATTCAAATCATCAAAGGAGTATGCCAATTTCCTGAATCTCGATGGTCAGTGCCCGGCTTGCAAGATATAATGAGCTTAAAGAATATGTGGCAACTACCCGATTTAAGGAAAGGAAAAACTATCTGCTGGATACCAAAAGATTTGAAAAAACTGAAGTGTTCAAGAATGTCCAGGAATATGAAAAGCTTAAGAAGAATGAAGATATTATCTGGTATTTCAAGGTTAAGGATTCCAACAAGTTTGATGTACTTAAGAAATACAAGCTTACTTTCAATGATGATTTTGACGGCGACAAGCTCGATACAAAAAAATGGCTTACAAACTATTACTGGGGTGAGAAGCTTTTAAAAGACAGGTATTCAGTAGAGACTGACCTTCATGCTTATACTGAAAAAGATAATTTTGAAGTCAGGAACAGCCTTCTGAAGATCCATACAAAACCCCAAAGAATTGAAGGTAAAGTGTGGTCTGCAGCATCAGGGTTTAAAACCAAAGAATTCAGCTATACTTCAGGACTTATAAATTCAGGAACCAGCTTCAGGCAGAAGTATGGCATATTTTCAGCCAAGATAAAATTAGGAAATCCTGCAGCCAGAAATAATTTCTGGATGCTTGCGGATAAGATTACTCCTCACATTGATATATGCAGAACTTCGAATAACAAGGTCTGGACTGATTTTGTCGCAGATCCCGGCCGTTTTTCGAAATCATCTATAGGTCCGCGTTATGCAAATGATTTCTACATTTATACCCTCGAATGGACTCAGGATAAGCTTGTCTGGAAAATAAACGGCGAAGAGATCTTCAGACAGACCTCAAATGTGCCGCAGGAGCCGATGTATGTACTTCTGGCCGGCGGCCTCGATAAACCAATCAGCGGAATGACCACTATGGAGATCGACTGGGTGAGGGTGTATCAGTTTAACTAATATAAGTACATGTCACAGCATATCATTGTTGATTGTAGGGGCGTAGCATGCTACGCCCTACAACATTTTATAACGACTCCCTGTAACTATTTCCGGTTTCACCCGTCTTTATACTGTAATTCATTTTATGACAGTAAAGGAATATAACAGATCTGTTGAAGATTATTCTGATTCCGTTTACCGCTTCATCCGTGGAAATCTTAAGGATGAGGACAGGGCAAATGATATCGTGCAGGACAGCTATGAAAAATTATGGAGAATTGTGACTGAGATTGAATATCCGGTTGTTAAATCATGGTTATTCACAACAGCCTATCATACCATGATTGATATAATAAGGAAGGAAAACAGAATCACATCCCTGGAAGGATCTGGTGAATATGATTTGCCTTTGAATCGCAGTACAGCGATCTGAATGAAATACTTCATCTTGCACTGGAACGCCTGCCTGAAATCCAGAAATCGCTTATTCTCCTCCGCGATTACGAAGGATACAGCTACAGGGAAATAGGTGAAATAACCGGACTGAACGAGTCACAGGTTAAGATAAACATATACAGGGGCAGGGTGGCCCTGAAAAATTTTATCGGAAAAATTGAAACCGTAATTTAACGATGAAGCCAGACAGGTCAAATTATGAAATATGGTTTATCGGATGGCTCGATGGCAATCTTAATCCGGATCAGGTTGAAGCACTTAATGCATTCCTTGCAGATAATCCCGATCTTCAGGAAGAGTTCAGCGACCTGGCTCAGATAAGCCTCGAACCATCAGATGTAATATTCACCGGAAAAAAAGATCTTTTTAAACCGGCCGGAAGCTATACTGAATCCCAGTTTGAAAAGCTTTGCATCGCCAGTCTCGAAAATGATCTTACACCAGAACAGAGGGTTGAGCTGAAGGAGATTATTGATCGTGATGAAAGGAAAAGAGAAATATTTGAACTCTATCAGAAGCTGAAGCTCAAGCCTTTCCCCGTAAGTTACAAAGGGAAAAGTAGTGTCAAAAAAATAACAGCAGGTCAGAAAACCTTAAGATGGTCATTTGCCGTTCTTAGTACAGCAGCAGCCATTGCCCTCCTGCTGGTGCTTGAACCATTTGCACCTTCAGATATTAAAAATGAACTTCAGCAGACAGCACAAAATATAACAACAGATTCACTTTTTATTGAGCGAAGTGCTCCGGTAATAACTATAGAACCTGTAATCCCTGCTATAAATAAAACAGCAAGTTCCGGAAGAATTAATACCATTCCGGAAACAAGAGTTACAGAATCTGACATGGCGCTTGCTGAAAATATTGATAATAACCTGTCTGACTCAACAGAGGATATACGGAGATCAGAAGCATTAGGTGCTGTCAGCATGACAATTCCTGAAGACATAATCTCAGCTAATGAGCCATCTGCCATAGAGCTTGTGGCTTATAATCCGGGCTTCATTCCCCCACAGACAGATGAAAAGGAAAATGAAGGGAAAGGTTTTGCCAGATTCTTTCATGAAAAGATATTGAAAGATACCACAGCAGTAACCAAGCCTGTAGAATCATATGACTTAGCAAAGGCAGGAATAACAGGATTGAATAAACTGCTTGGCTGGGAAATGTCGCTGCAGAAAAACACTGATGAGAATGGTGACATTAAATCATACTATTTTTCTTCAAGATTGTTGAAAATCAAAACACCGGTTAAAAAGTCATCAAACAATCTGTAACTTTTTAACACCCTTGTCCGTCAGAGCACTGAATACAATAACAATCTTAAATCAACAAAGCCATGAAAAGACTAATATCTGTTTTGATCGCAGCACTGATCGTTCTGCCTGCAATATGTCAGGAGGAAAAAATAAAAGAACTTGAAAGCCTTGAAAATAAAACTGACACTATACCCAAAGCGGAGAACAAGGCAAAAAAGGAGACTACAGTTGATAAGGATACTACAATTGTGGAAGTGGGAGATGAGATATTCTCAGTTAAAGAAGTTGGTGATGAGACCTGGATTAAGATCGGGAACAGGGAATACAAGGTCGTAGAAAAAGATGACGGTGTTTCAGTGTATAAAAATTCGGGAGAATCGTGGAATAAAAGGCATAAAGACAGGTTCAGTGGCCATCTTGGGGGTCTGGAATTAGGATTTGACGGCTTTCAAACTGAGTACTGGAGTACTACCCTGGAACCAGAGGATAGTTATTTCGATCTGAATACAACAAAATCATATTACTGGAATTTATTACTTCCATGTATTAGCATTCCATTTGCAAGGCATTTTGGAATAGTAACAACGCTTGGACTCGCTATCAATAAATACCGTTTTGACGGAAATAATACAATCACCAAGGATGAAAATGGGGTAATCGGCCCTTACTATCCGCCCCCTGATATTACATATTCCAAGTCCAAGTTTGTCACTACATATGCAATTCTGCCTTTGATACTTGAAGCACAAATCCCGCTTTCGAACAGCAACAGAACCATTAATATAGGAGCCGGTGTTGTCGGGGCTGCTAAGCTTGGCGCCCATACAAAAGTTGTTTACTATACCGAAAGCAAGCAAAAAGACAAGGTCAAAGATGATTTCAGTCTGAATACTTTTCGTTGGGGAGCTACCGGAAGGATAGGATACGAATTCTTCCAGATTTATGGCACCTGCTATTTCACCTCCCTTTTTGAAGAGGGAAAAGGACCTGAATTATATCCTTATGAAATAGGGATTGCATTTACAATCAACGACTGAAAAAACACTGATATCTCTATCAATGTAATGGTAGGGGCGTTGCATGCAACGCCCTTACTATTTTATGACTGTATGTGTTCATTATTCCCGTATATTTGTGATAACAGGATATATGATCAATCAATGCCAGACGACATTTTAACCCAGCGGGAGGCAAGACACTACAGCCGGCAGATCATGCTGCCTGAAATAGGAACCATCGGCCAGGGGAAACTGAAAAGGGCAAAGGTTCTGGTTGTTGGTGCCGGCGGCCTGGGGTGCCCGGTCCTTCAGTACCTTGCTGCAGCAGGAGTTGGCAAAATTGCGATCGCAGAGTTTGACACGGTCAATGAGTCAAACCTTCAGCGCCAGGTTCTGTATGGCTCAGGTGATCTGGGTAAGCTTAAATCGATAATTGCATCAACCAGGATTGAGCTTCTTAACGACCTCATTAAAACCGAAAAGATAAATCTTCGGATCGATGCATCAAATTCTCTTCCTGTTATAAAGGATTTTGATATTGTTGTTGATGCAACTGACAATTATGAGGCCAGGTATATTATTAATGATTCATGCGTGATACTCAACAAGCCCATGGTCCACGGGGCAGTTTACAAGTATGAGGGCCAGGTTTCCGTATTCAACTACCTGGGAGGTGCGACATACAGGTGTTATAATCCACAGATTAAGGACCAGAACTTCAAAAATCCGAAGCCGTCAGAGGTTGGCATTCTTGGTGTACTCCCGGGAATAACCGGGACATTAATGGCAAATGAAGTTATTAAGATCATAACTGAAACCGGGAATGTACTTTCGGGCAAAATATTGATTTTCAATATATATAATTATGCATTCAAAATACTTGAAATCCAGAATGTACCTGAAAATCATAATATCACCACCCTTTGCGATGAGTATTAATTTTTCGTTACTGATGTATTTCAATGTATTTCATTTTATTTCACCCTATATGAGACTTCTACTTATCAGCAACTCTACCAATGCAGGCGAACAGTATCTTGAATATCCTAAAGAAACGATTAAAGGATTCCTGGGGAACAAGCATGTCAAAGCGCTCTTCGTACCTTATGCAGCAGTGACATTTTCATACGATGATTATGAATTAAAGGTCAGGGACAGGTTCCGCGAGATAGGCCACGATATAATTTCAATCCATCACTATACCAATCCTGTTGAGGCCGTTCAGAAAGCATCAGCAATTGTTGTAGGAGGAGGCAATACATGGATGCTTCTGAAAATGCTACGCGAAAACAGGCTGATTGATGCGGTAAGGAAAAAAGTCGTTAAAGGGACCCCTTATATTGGCTGGAGTGCCGGATCAAATGTTGCCTGCCCTACTATCCGGACAACAAACGATATGCCTGTTGCGGAGCCAACATCTTTCAGGGCATTCAACCTGATCCCTTTTCAGATAAATCCTCATTATCTTGATGCAAATCCGGCAGGCCATGCCGGCGAGACAAGAGAGCAGCGCATTGAGGAGTTCATTGAAGTAAATCCTGAACTCTGGGTTGCAGGGCTCAGGGAGGGAACAATGTTCTTATCGAAGAAGATAAAATACGGCTGATCGGCCCGAGAAAAGCAAGGATCTTCAAAAAGAACCATGTTCCGCTTGAACTTGGAGAAGATGACGATTTCCGCTTCCTTTTGAAATAAGAATCAATTTCAGAACAAATAATATAACTTTGCCTCCGTTTATGTTCCGGGTGGAATGATATTTCCTGTATCAGAATTAAACTTGTGGCAAAGATCCTGAAAATATTTTCAATACTGTTCGTATCTGTTTTGATAGTACTGTTTTCAGTATCGCTGATAATGCAGAATAAGGTGGCGGGGATGGTCCTTAAAACACTGAATAATAACTTCCCGACTAAAATAGAGACCGGATCTTACAGACTCTCGCTTATAAAAAAATTCCCGAAGGCTTCAATTGAACTGAAGAATATAATTGTTTATTCTTCCCCTGATTTTGACCGTTCCGGATTTAAAGGGATAAATACCGATACCCTCCTGACAGCAAAATCGGCATCGCTCGATTTTAAAACTATCGATATGATCAGGGGAGCCTACACTTTTACAACAATAAATGTCAGATCGGGCAACCTGTCACTGTTTACGGATAGTGCAGGTAATTATAATTACGATCTCACTGAGAATGGAAGCGGGACAGCAGGTGAGGATAATGTCAAACTGAATCTGAACAGGATCAACCTTTCAGACGTCAGGTTTGTCTATAATGATCTCAGGGCATACCTGATAATCGGCGGAGTATTTAAAGAGGGACGGATTAAAAGTAAAATAAGGGGCAATAATATTGATTTCGAAGGAAATTCAAAGGTGGATTTTGAGCTTTTTCAGCTCGGCTCTTTTATAATAAAGCAAAATGTCCCTGCTGAGCTTGATGTCGCACTCAATCAGAATGCCAAGGGCATATTTTTCAGGAAGAGCACCATGAAGGTAGAAAACTGGGATTTTGTCCTTACCGGCTTTATTGCGGCTGACAATTATCAGGACCTTAATGTTTCGGCTCAGAATATCGACATTTCAAAAATCGCCAATCTTCTTCCGGAAAAATACAGGAAAGCAGTTTCTGATTTTCATCCTTCGGGGAATCTGATGTTTGACTGGAAAATTAAGGGAAAGCCTTCAGGGAGCGCAGATCCTCATTATGATCTGACCTGGACTCTTAAAGATGCCCGCATTGACAATGACAAATCTAAACTGAAAATTGACAAATTTTCTTTTGACGGTTCATATACAAATGGCAGCAGGAACAGATCTGAAACCAGCACGTTTATCAGTCAGCAATTTTACGGCACGACTCGGATCGGCTGATTATAAGGGGTCGTTATCAGTTTCAAATTTTTCGAATCCAAGAGCGGAGCTTAACTTTAAAGGCAGATTGTTCCCTGCCGAGATCAGTGAATTTCTGAATCTCAGGAATGTAAGCAGGGCAGGCGGGTCAATAGATCTTGATCTGAAATTCTCAGGATATCCGGGGAAAAAGAGATCATTCAGGTTCACTGATCTTTTTGATCTTAATTCCCAATCGGAAGTAGTATTCAATTCAGCAGGAATAACACTTGATAACCAGAAACTGGATATCAGGGATATGTCGGGAAAGATCCTGATCAGGGAAAACACTACAACAGATAATTTCAGGTTCTCAATTAACAAGCAAATAATATCACTCTCGGGAAAATTCTCGAATTTCCCCGGATGGCTGGCAGGCAATCCTGTTAATCTGACCGGATCTGCTGATTTATCAGCCTCATCTTTACAGCCGCAACTTTTCATGAATACCACGGTATTGCCAGAAGCAAAAGGTAAGGATATTCCGCAAATGGCACCTGTGACATTTCCCGGAAATGTGTTCCTTGATGTTAATCTCAGAATCGACACCCTGACCTATAAGACTTTTAATGCCAGAAAAATCACCGGTACGCTAAGCGTAAAGCCAAAATCTTGAATTTCAGGACAATCAGTCTGAATTCGCAGGAGGGTGAAATCTCGGGTAATGGCCTGGTTGTTCAGAATGCTGATAAATCTTTTATCGGCCGGGGCAGCTTTACAGGTTACCGGTGTTGATGTGAATGAGGCATTCACCACATTTCATAATTTCGGGCAGGGTTTTTTAATAGCTGAGAACATTGACAGGATCGCTTTCAGGAAATATTTCACTCGTTTTACCTGTCGATTCCCTGATGAATCCTGTTATGAAATCAATTAGCAGCAGAGGGCAAGTATATTATTACTGACGGGGCGCTGATTAATTTTGATCCGGTAAGGGCTTTGTCGAAGTTTATTGAGTTGTCGGAGCTTGAGAATATAAAATTTGACAAACTTGAAAATGATTTCTTCATAAAGGACAATGTATTCTATTTACCTCAGATGGATATAAAATCATCTGCTGCTGATCTTTCGGTAAACGGAAAACACAGCTTCGATAATGATTACCAGTACCATGTTAAAATGCTTCTTTCTGAAATCCTGAGCAATAAAGCAAGAAAGAATAAAACCTTATCAGATGAGTTTGGTGAAATTGAGGATGACGGGCTTGGAAGAACATCGGTATTTCTGAAAATCGACGGAAAGGGTGAAGATGTAAAAGTAACCTATGATATGAAAGCAGCCGGGAATCAGATTAAGGAGGATGTAAAAAAAGAAAAAGCGACCCTGAAAACAATATTTAATGAAGAGTATGGGTTGTATAGGAGTGATTCTGTTCCGGAGCAAAAAAAGAGTACAAAAAAGAGGTTCAGGATAACATGGGAGGGATCGGATACAACGCAAGTTCAGACAGAACCTCCGGTTGAGAAAAAGGAGAGCATATTTAAAAAGATCTTTAAAAAGAATTAGAACCTTTTACCTAAAACAGACAAACCCTTGAACATCTATCTTAACAGGAGCAATTGGCAGGCTTTTCTTTTCTTGTTTGCCATTCTTATCGGTGTTGGTTCCCTCATTTACACGCAGTTTCTTGTACGAAGCCTTAAAGCTGAGGAACGTAAAAAAGTTGAAATGTGGGCCGAGGCAACAAGACTGATTAACTCAGCTGACTCCACCCAGAACCTTGATTTCCTTCTGACAATAATACAGAATAACAATACGGTCCCGGTAATCCTTACTGACGGCCATGATAATATTATAAATACAAGGAATCTCGGACAGCTAAAAACTCAGGACCCCGGGTTTATGGCAGAAAAGATCGAAAAGATGAAGAGTGACAATCAGCCAATAATTATTGACCTTGGGAACGGATTTACAAACCGCATTTATTATAAGGACAGCATTATTTTAAGCCAGCTTATATATTATCCGTTTCATTCAGCTTGGGTTCATAATACTGTTTATTCTGGCTTCCTATCTTGCATTAAGCTCATCACGCAAAGCAGAACAGAACAGGGTCTGGGTAGGCATGTCAAAAGAGACAGCCCATCAGCTTGGAACACCAACCACATCATTATCAGGATGGGTTGAGATCCTGCAGAATAACTATCCTGAAATTCCGGTAATCAAAGAGCTTGCACTTGATGTAAAAAGACTTGAAAAAGTTACGGAAAGATTTTCAAGAATCGGGTCAAAACCATCTCTTGCAGAAGAGAATATTAAAAGCCTTATCCAGAACTCGGTCAACTATCTTCAAACCCAGCTCCTCATCAAAAGTCTTATTCGTTTTGCCTTTCTCCACTGACGATGAGATCAACATTCCTGTTAATCCCGCACTGTTTGAATGGGTGATTGAGAATGTATGCAAAAATGCAATCGATGCAATGGAAGGCGATGGTGAAATTACAATCAGGGTGGAAGAGGAAGGAAAATACGCCGTAATTGATATTTCCGATACGGGCAAAGGAATGCCAAAATCGGCCTATAAGAAAATCTTCAATCCGGGATTTACAACCAAAAAAAGAGGATGGGGACTTGGCCTCTCGCTGGCTAAAAGAATAATTGAGGAATATCACAACGGAAAGATATTTGTCAAATCCTCTGAAATAGGGAAAGGCACCTGTATCAGGATCATGATGAAAAACGGCAAAGGCTGATTCCGGTCAAAAAAATTAACTTTGCCCCCGGATGAACCGGAATGATATTGAAATAATGGCTCCTGCAGGATCGTATGAATCGCTCATGGCAGCAATACAGGGCGGTGCCGATTCAGTCTATTTCGGAGTTGAAGTCTTAACATGAGAGCCGCTTCATCTGACCAACTTCACTCTTGATGACCTCCGGAAAATTGCAGGATCTGCAATAAAAACAATATAAAAAGCTATCTCACCGTAAATGTTGTCGTTTTCGATCACGAAATTGAGCAGATGCATAAGATTATTGATGCAGCTGTTGAAAGCGGGATCTCAGCAATAATTGCATCTGATCTTTCCGTCATTAATTATGCATTCAGTTCCGGAATTGAGGTTCATCTTTCAACTCAGCTCAATATTACAAATATTGAAGCGCTTAAATTCTATTCTCAGTGGGCCGATGTTGTTGTTCTTGCAAGGGAACTGAATCTTGATCAGGTAAAAAATATCAGTTCTGAAATACAGAAACCAGGATATCAGGGGTCCGCGCGGCGAACTTGTAAAGATTGAAATGTTCGTTCATGGAGCCCTGTGCATGGCAATATCAGGTAAATGCTATCTCAGCCTTCATGAAAACAATATGTCAGCTAACCGCGGCAAGTGCTACCAGACATGCCGGAAATCATACCTTGTTACAGAAAAGGAGACAGGGAACGAGCTTGAGATCGACAATGAATATATTATGTCGCCAAAAGATCTATGCACGATCGGATTCATCGACAAGATGATCGACGCCGGTGTAAGGGTTTTTAAAATTGAAGGAAGGGCCAGTTCAGCTGAATATGTTAAAACTGTCACTTCGTGTTATGATGAAGCTGTAAGGGCTGTTGCTGACGGATCATACGACGATGTAAAAATATCCGGATGGAGGGAGAGACTCTCGTCAGTTTTTAACCGCGGTTTCTGGGATGGATATTATCTTGGACAGAAGCTTGGTGAATGGAACACACGGTATGGTTCATGCAGCCACAAAAAGAAAAGTATATCTGGGAAAGGTAACAAATTATTTCAGGAAAGCTCAATGTAGCAGAGATAAAGCTTGAAAACGGAGATCTTGAAAAAGGAGATTCAATACTTATTACAGGGCCACAACCGGTGTTGTAGAATACTACTGCAGATGAGATCAGGGTCGATCTGAAAGAGACTGAAAAAGCTTTAAAGGGAGAGTTTTGTTCAATTAAGACGCCTGATTACTGAGACGTTCCGATAAAGTTTACAAATGGGTTGAAGCCACGGGACAGGAAGGATAAATATAATTGTACTTCAGATGTTTACCTTTTCTGCAGCTTCAAGAATTTTCATGGCATTTGTTTCAATATCATCCGTATCCGTGTTTACATAATAAATATTCTTCTCCTGTTTTCTTTCAGCCCGAAAAATATGCTTTATCGTAATATTGAAGTGTTATTTCGATTGCCTTGGAAAATCTCCGTTCCTGAATAGCCTCAATTGCTTCACTTGTCCTGTCACCTCCCAGTCGTTTGCTTATTTTCATAACCGAGGCTTTCAGTTCTTCAGCAGAATAGCCCGAATACTCTTCAATAAGCCGCGGGAGACGCGTTTTAACATCCATCAGAAGGATGATTGCCGGATTAAGCTGCATATTCAGATAGAATTCTTCAGGCATAAAAACCGTACCAATATTCCTGCTTTCATCTTCGAGCCATACAGGCAGGCTCTGATCAGTCTCTCTCCACTTACTGTATAACAGATTTGCAAAATGTTCGGATGAGGGCTGCGGAAGCTGCCCGAGCGAACCGAATGCCGATCCCTTATGATTTGCAAGTCCTTCAAGATCAATAACCTGATGGCCAGTTTCTTTCAGATATCTTAGAATATGTGTTTTGCCGCTTCCTGTGAGGCCTCCCAGTATTATCATTTTCCTGTTTTCTGAAAGGTTTTCAAGGATATAATGCCGGTACGATTTATATCCTCCTTCAAGGATCTCTGTTTCAATATCCGCCAAAGAAAACAGCCATGCCATTGCTTCAGATCTCATCCCTCCTCTCCAGCAATGAACAAGTAGTTTCCCTTCCTTTGAAAGTTTAATGCCCTGTTCAAGCTTTGAATGCATTGACGGATCCTGACAGCCTGACTCCTTCAAGTATTGCTTTAATACGTCCTTCTTTTTTGTATTTTGTGCCAACGACAGCCCTTTCACTGTCATCAAATAAAGGAATATTGAATGCGCCGGGAATATGTCCGGTGGTGAATTCAGATGGTGACCTCACATCAATGACCGGAATTTTGTCAGCCAGCTTAAGAAAGTTGATGATATCTGTTTTCGCTTTTACCTGATACATTATCCCTTTTCGTCAGATTAATGTGTCTGCGAATATACATTACAATTGCTCACAAACGATTTTCAGATACGGATAAAGTTCCTGGAGAAGAATTTTTTCAGATCATCAATCCTTACCGGTTTCGGAATGAATTCTTTTATTCCGGATAGTTCGGCTTTTCGTTTTGAATCAGGCATATTATCAGCAGTAAATGCCACAATCAGCATATTATTATCGTATTCAAGAATTTTTCTTGCCGACTCAAAACCATCCATTTCGGGCA
Organism: uncultured Bacteroidales bacterium; assembly: GCA_963753495.1. Classification (GTDB taxonomy): domain Bacteria; phylum Bacteroidota; class Bacteroidia; order Bacteroidales; family VadinHA17; genus LD21. The sequence continues at coordinate 206,645 of CAVWCO010000010.1, read as the reverse complement.
TTATCAGATCCATGAAAATGACATCGTATCTGCGGGTTTTTGCCTGAATCAGTCCTTCAAAACCATTATCGGCAAAATCAAAGGAATAGCCAAGGCTTTTCAGCATTGTTCCGATTACTTTCTGGTTCATTTTATTGTCCTCAACCACCAGAATCCTGAATTCCCTGCTTTCCTTTTCCTTTTCGCCGGCAGTGAATTTTCCTGTCGATACAGGGAAAACTGGTTTTAATTGTATTATAAAGATCCTGCATATCAAATGGTTTCACAATATAATGATCGATCCCCATTGTAATGCATTTCAGCAGATTACCCTTCATATCATTTGAGCTTATCACCATCATTATGAACTGGCCGGAAAGCTTATTTTCCCAGATCTGCTTTGCAGCATCAAATCCGTCGAAATCTTTATCATCGAGTATTACCACCAGATGATATCTGTTTCCGTTATGATTCAGATTTGCCTTTATCTGTTCCACAGTTGATTTCTGGAATGTTGTGACTGTCATGGCAAGTCCCAGCTTGTGAAGTGAGCCAAGAATCTCTTCATCGCGTGTCTGGCTTCCTGTTATAACAAGGGTCTTAATCTGTGGGGCTGATGTTATATTTTCATAATGAAGATCCTTTGCCGGTCTTTCGTTAGAATAAATAGTAATTGTAAAACTGATTCTTTCACCCCGGTCGCCATCCAGTCCCGACGGGCTTTCAGCCGAAAACTCCCCGTCCCATCAGTTCAATAAGCTGCCTTGCCAGGATTGTGCCGAAACCTGATTCATCATCTTCCTGATGAACTTTTGATTCAATGTTTATAATGTCGCCGAATATTTTGTTCAGGGTTGCCCTGTCAAAGCTCCTGCCTGTATCTGCAAGTTCAAATCCAAGCTTTATCACTCCATTTACTGATTCTTTTAAACTGCATTTCAGGTTTATTAATCCCTTTGCTGTATTTTGGGATGAATGATTGAGGAAATTTGTCAGGATCTGTCTCAGCCTGAAAGGATCACCTATAACTTTGTCAGGTACATTTTCGTCAATTCTAAAATTCAGCTTTACCAGTGACTCATCAATATAGGTCCTGGCAAGATCACAGCAGTAATTGAATCTCCTCCCTCAGGTTGAACGGAATTTCGTCAAGTTCCATTTTCCCGGATTCTATCTTTGAGAAATCAAGAATATCATTGATAATATTTGACAGAACTTCGGTAGAGCGGCGAAGCAATCCAAGTGCATTTGCGGCGTTCTTCAGGCAGCTTTTGTTTTTCAAGGATATCTGTCATCCCCATGATGCCGTTCAGTGGAGTCCTGATCTCATAGCTCATCCTGGCAAGGAATTCCGATTTGGCGGAGTTTGCCTTTGCTTCCTGCTTTCTTGCCGATTCGAGCATGGTAACGTCGATAAGCATTTCCACCTTGGCATCCACCCCTTTGTAATTCAGCGGTATACTTGCTTCTGAAAAGGATTATTTCACTGTTTTCTTTTTTCAATATCACGAACTGATCGGGGCTGAATGTTCCTCCCAGGTTCTTTGAAAAATAATTATTTTCATCAGTTACAGATGTTTCGGGATGAATTTTCCCTGTCATTTCAGCTTCACCGGAATATGAATATTGCTGGGCAGCTGTCCTGTTTGCTTTTATTATTTTACGGTTCCTGTTATAGATTATCACACCAACAGGCATTTCTTCGATCACTCTGAAGAGCATCTTCCCGGACGAATCAAGTTTCCCTATTTCTGCTTTCTGCAATTTCAACTGTCTCCAGAAAAAATAGCTCAGAAGCATGAAAAGAAGGAGTGTCGCAAGTCCCAGAAGAATTGAATTCCTGATAATATAATTCTGGAAGTTTTCGGTTGGTGAGGAAAAAATAAGGCCGATATTCTTCTGAAGAAGCTGTGTTGAATAATATGATGATATTATTTCCCTCGAAATATTTTTACCTTCAGCCTTGTGGATTACATCGTTGGATGACCCTTTTTCCAGACCGGCCATGATCTTCTGAATCTGCGAATATTTCAGCTTTTCAGCGCAATTGTTATATATTACTTTCCCTGAATCGCCTATAACCCATTGCCACTGGTATTCCTGGAAATTGAATGCGTTAAAAGTTTCATTGAAAAATTTCTGGTAATCAATATTTATCTGAATATTGCCAACGGGAATATCGTTTTTTAAAACAGGCATGTAATACTCAGAGTTACGTCCTTCCTCAAACAGGAGTTCTCTTGAAACGATCTCGCCCTGGACATGAAGTATAAATGTCTGCTCGAGCCAGTTTATACCGGTTTCATCCTTCTTCAGGGAAAACTCATTTTTGTTATTATCATAAAGCTTAATGCCGGTAATAAGATCTTCATACTTTGAGAAGAACAGCTTCATCCTTTCAACAAACCTCTTCCTGGTTTCCTGATCAGAGAAAAAGTCTGAAATATCCTCTGAATAAATTATCTGGTTAAGATCGCTGGTAAATCCGTTATTGGTGCTGTCGATAGAGAGGCCAACTATCTGGGCCTGACGGTCCAGTAATTTTACTCTATAGTCTATCTGCTTATCATACAAGCCTTTATAATAGAGAACATTCGCTATTATTATTATCATAAATGCCGTAATGACAATAATTAATATTTTCCTCATTTTATTTTACAAATGTTGCTGTCAGACAAAGTAAACGATGATATGCTAATTAACTCAATTTCACCTGTATTTAGTATTTTCATCATTCAAAATACTTAAATAACTTCTGTATCTCAGAGGATCGACTTCTCCCTGTTCCACAGCATTTCTGACAGCGCATCCCGGTTCATCAAGATGCAGGCAATTGTAGAATCTGCACTCTTTTGATATTCTGAATATCTCGGGGAAAAAATGATAGATCTCGTTCCTTTCCATATCCACAACCCCGAAACCCCTGATCCCCGGTGTATCAATTGCAAATCCGCCAAAAGGCATCCTGTGCATTTCGGGGAAAGTTGTTATATGTTTACCCTGTTTATGATAATCCGAGATTTCAGCTGTTTTTAAGTTAAGTGAGGGATTGAGAATATTTAAAAGGGAAGTTTTTCCCACTCCTGAATTTCCGGATATAAGGCTTATTCTGTCTTTCAAGACATTTTTGACGCTTTCGAGGCCGGTACCGGAATTTATTGACAATCTGAAGCATTCATAACCAATTCTTGAATATACCGAAATAAGATATTCCATCCTTTCAAGATCATCCTTGTCATAAAGATCTGTCTTATTGAAAATAATCTTTGCGGGTATCCTGTATGCTTCAGCAGTAATAAGGAACCTGTCAATGAATTCAACCGGTGTCTGCGGAAGTATTATTGTAACCATTACCAGCACCTGATCGAGATTTGCAGCAATTATCTGGGATTGTCTTGACAGGTTGGAAGACTTTCTCAGGATATAATTTTTTCTTTCAAGGACCTCTGTGATTATTCCTGTTTTACCGTCTTTCTCAATATCCAGAAGAACATTGTCGCCGACCGCAACCGGATTTGTGGTTTGTACCTCTTTTTTCCTCAGTTTCCCCCGGAGAACACATTCAATTGAATTCCCGGAACCGAGAAGAATTCTATAACGGATGCCTACTGATTTAATGACAATTCCGGTTTCCAAAAGGGATAATGTTAATTATCAGAAGCCATAAGCAGGAATGGCTTCATTTCGAAGCTGTGGTAATATGGTCTCAGTCTTTCAATATTATAGTGTTCTGATACTTTAACGATTTTCTTTGAAGATGTAACAACATCAATCGGAACATTATCATATCTTCCGTTCTTCAGCACCACAATTCTGCCATGTACACCCTTCAGAATAAGGTCAAGGGCAAGGTTGCCGTAAGCCATCGGGACAATTGAATCGAGGGCATCAGGATCACCGCCTCGTACCATATAACCCAGCTTCTGGGTAATTGTGTTTATAGTTTTTCCATTGTTGTACTTGCGAGACAGATCTTTGAGCTGGTCTGAAACCAGGTCGCCGATTCCTCCAAGTTTTGCATGTCCGTATGCATCTTTTTCCTGGCCTGAAAAGATCATCTTACCGCCTTTGAACATTGCACCCTCTGATACAAGCACAACCGAATATTTGCTTGGATTATGATTCCTGTCCTCAACAAGAAGCTGTGCAAGCTGTTCAATATCAAACTCATATTCCGGAATAACACATCTGTTTGCAGCTCCGGCCATTGTTGGCAGCATTGCGGTAAACCCGGCATATCTCCCGAAAACTTCCAGCACAAGAAGCCTTTCATGCGATCCTGCAGAAGTCCTCAGGCTGTTGGTCATCTGGATTGTCCTGGTGACACAGGTGCTGAAACCGATGCAATAATCTGTACCCGGGACATCATTATCCATTGTTTTCGGGATTGCAACAACATTTACTCCCTTTTTGAAAAGATGAACCCCATAGCTCAGGGTATCATCGCCTCCTATAGGGATAAGATAATCCACTCCAAGCCATTCCAGGTTTTTGATCACTTCCGGTGTAAGGTCGTTCATGTCAGCATTATATGTGCTCTGCAAATGGTCAGGAACACTGGCTTTTGACATATGACTTGGCCTGGTCCTGGAGGTATGCAAAAAAGTGCCCCCGGTACGGCCAGCCCTGTTAACAATATCATCGGTAAGAACCTGGTAACAATTGCTGTTATCAGCCTTGTTGTCCCTGATCAGTTCCGTTATTCCTGCCCATCCCCTGCGGAGACCTATTACCTTGTATCCTTCCCTGTTTGCACGGATAGTTACCGCCCTGATTGCGGGATTAAGCCCGGGAACATCTCCTCCCCCGGTAAGAATCGCAATTACTCCTTTTGTTTTTTTGACTTCTGCCATGATCTTCTGCTTTTTATTTGAAACCATTGTCTGAAATTTTAAGACCTCTAAAGTATATTTTTTTGATGAATTCAAAAAACAAAGATTATTTACCTACGGTCCGCAATTCTGCAATCCTGACTTCAGGAGCAAAAAAATATTAATTGCTTATCCTGATTTATTCATTTAATTATAAATTCCCTGTCCTTCAGAATACCTCCTCTTGTGGAGAACATATTTGCTTTGCCTTTGAGCTCAGTCCTTTTATAAAGCCTGATTGTGAAAACAACATCTGTCGATGATCCTCCCTGTGTAAAAGGAATATTTTTTGATGTTCTGACCGGCTTATCCTGCCTTTCGATTTCATCAGACATTCCTCTTCCGGTCCTTACCGTCGAAGCCTTTTTCTCTTCGATGACCATGAAATCAGGCTTGCCTTTAGAATAGCCCGCAGTATCAAATTCAAGTTCGATCCTGTCTTCCCTGACAATCTTGACTAGCTGCGCCTGCCTTAGAGCCGTAGGCAGTTTCCCATTGTTTATTACACCGATCTTAATCTGGTAGTCTGCCGAATCTGCTTTATATGATTTAACTCTTTTTACTTCAATTTTACCCCATTCAAGCCCGGGCAGGTAATTTGCCATTTCAATATTAAACATGGCTTGGTTTTTAACCCATGGTTCGAGATGCCTGGCAGGAGGATTCTGAGAAAAGAACTTTAAATTGAATCCCCCGATTTCAATATCGCCGTAAACCGGATGCTTAAACGGTTTCCATTCAATAAAGCCTTCACCGCCATTTTCTTCATCATCCCAAATAAGCATGTCAACCTGGTTAGTATCTCCGTCGCCGTTGAAATCTTTATATTTTGCACCGTTCCAGATCTCATCTCCATACCAGATCGATCCGTAATACCAGTAGCCAAAATCAGGTCCGTGTCCAAAAAGCGGATTACCGTCACCATAATCATTATATACATCCCCGGCCTTCTTATAACCTGTAATTTTCCTGCCTATCTCATCGAAGGTTTTATACCATAAAAGGTCTTCAGGATACATTCTTTCATCAGAGGGAGATGTGGAAGGGGGTCTCAGGTGCATCGGGACGCTTGTATCCATCGAATTGACAACTGAGATATTGGGATGAGTCAGAAGGAAGTCGACCACTGCCCTTGTTTCAGTCTCGCTCAGGGGAAATTCACCTGCCCCGCCCTGGGTATAACCGCGATCTGTTTTTTCTGATTCGGGCCTCCAGTTCTCAGGATAATTCCTGTGAAGATCAAGACCTCCGATTCCATCTTCATTTATCCGGCCGTCATCGTCATTGTCTATGCCCTCGGAGGATGAAAGATAAATACCTTTTCCGGCCGTAACCCGTTTCATAATTCTCCCGGTTGAATCGCTGGGATCAGGAATAAGGTTTCCTTTTTTTTCGTCCTTCCACCTCATTGTAAGAATCAGGCCGTCATTGTCAAGATCGTCGGGGGCATCTTCATCAAGAAGAGCATCTCCGTCATTATCCCAGGGTCTGACTGTGCTCCGGTTGCTTTGAGATGTATTAAGGTACAGGTTATGCCCGTCGGGATTATTGACAGGTCTGAGATAAATAGTTTTGGTATCGAGGAGATTTGTTACATCCGGGTCAATCCCATAATTCATAAGTAGGTACTGTGCCATCCACATCACGCATTCCGAGCCGGTAATTTCACCGCTGTGCCTTCCCCCCTCAAAAAAGGCAGCAGGTTTATCAGTGTCTTTCCCTGTCTTTTTGTTTGTTAAAGTCATCTGAAAAATTGGCCAGCCTTCATAACTTTTGCCGACCTCAAGGAGTTCTGCTATATCCGGATATTCATTTTCCCATTTACTGAGCCAGGAATATATTACATCCAGCGAATGATATTTATCAAAGTCAAGAGTATCCGTCGGTACATACTGAACAGACTGGTATTTCACCATGGGAAAGAAACTTACCCCATGCCTGTAACCGGCTAAGGTATAAAGTTCTTTTTTCGGTTCTTTACCGGATGGCTGATCAGATTGGCCGGGCTGAGCGGAAATAATTGCGGAAATCAGAAGAAATCCTGTCAGAAAAAGGGTGCTTCTCATAAATAATAATTACCCCTGCCCCCTGAAGGGGGTTCTTTTAATTAAAAACAGGCCCCTCTTCAAGGGGGATGGGGGCAAGATTATCCTCTTTTTGAAATTACCTCAAGTTTTTCAATATTGGCAATTTCTATCGTCTTTCCGAAAACTTTGATAATTCCATCCCTTTTAAAATCCGACAGAGTCCTGATTACGTTTGCTGTGCTCATGCCGATATAATCAGCTATCTCCTTTCTTGAAACAGGGATATCAAATATCCTTGATCTGTATATTTCATTTGCAAAATAGAGAAGAACAAATGCCACCCTTCCAGCAAGATTTTTCTGTCTGATATCGAGCGTCTGACTTATTATCTTATCATTGATCGTCGAGATCTTGGTAAGCAGATACACTGGCAAATCCACCGTTTTTCAGAAACAGGTTCTTAATATAGTCAAGCCTGACAGAGCAAACAACCGAGTCTTCAAGAGCTGAAACGGAATATTTGTACTTCTCATCTGAAAATATGCTCATGTTGCTTACAAATTCAAATGGGCGGGTTATTGTAATTACCTGTTCATCACCATCGTTTGACCTCCTGTAAAGCTTTACAAGTCCCGATTTAAGGTACTTAAAATCAGTTATTTTCTCCCCTTCATGATTAATTATTTCACCTTTCTGGTATGAACGCTCCTCCTTATGGTCGCATAATTCCCGGATGTTATTATCATCGAGTGTTGAAAACACCACTTCCCTGAAATCACATTTTTCGCAGACACAATAGTTATTTTTTCTATCCACAGCGGTGAGTTTTTTACAAAGTTATTATTTTCCCACTTACTTTTATAAAGCATTATTTGTTTTATTTGGAAATTTGGACCTACTTTTAACTGCAGATTGATTTAATCTGTAACTTATTAAAGCAAAATGATTTACAGAACTGATTATCATATACATTCATCGTTCAGCGATGGCAGGGCAGCTCCTGATGATTATATCGCCCCTGCGATTGCTGCAGGATTAAAAGAGATCGGTTTTTCTGAACATCTGACACTTTTCCGGGAATCTCTCAACTGGAGCATGGGCGCATCAGATGCTGAGCCCTATCTGAAAAATATAAAATCTTTATCCCTTAATACCACTGACATTAAGGTCAGAACCGGCCTTGAAGTCGATTTTTTCGCCGGAAAAGAAAAAGAGACCAGTTTATTCCTGAATACACTAAATCTTGATTATATTATAGGATCTGTTCATTATCTTGGTGATATGACCGTTGATATGGGTCCCGAATTTTATGACGGAAAAAATATTGACAGGCTGTATGAAGTCTATTTTGATCAGGTCGTTGCTGCTGCTGCTTCAGGACTTTTTGATATAATTGCCCATTGCGACCTGATAAGAATTTATGGCTATAAACCATCCATCTGATCCGGAAAACCTTTACAGGAACCTGGCAAGAAGCTTTAAAATTCACGATGTTGCATTTGAGGTTAACACAAATGGAAGGAACAGGCCGCTGGGCGATTTCTATCCCGACAGGAAATTTCTGAGGATCTTCAGGGAAGAAAATGTTCCTGTGTGCGTCAATTCGGATGCTCATATGCCTTCAAGGGTCGGACAGCATTTTGATGAAGCATATGAGCTTCTGAAAAGTGCAGGTTATTCAGAAATGGCAGTATTCGAAAACAGAGAAAGGTTCATGATCCCGTTCTGATAAATCATGAACCATTGCTGGGATTTGCTGTTGAGATACCAAAGCTTAAGCATCCCTTAAATATTAGTCCAATATGTTCAAGAGAATATCTTTATTCCGATCGCAATAAGGATCAATCCGCCGATCAATCTCAACCTTGTTTCCAAGTCTGGGTCCGGCTGATTTTCCTATCCTGATTGCAGTCATTGATGCAAGGAATGTCACTATTCCGATAATTATGCCCGAATACCATATCCTTATATTTAAAAGGGCAAAGCTTATTCCCACTGCAAAGGCATCGATGCTTGTGCCGACTGCCACAGAGATAAGCGACAAGAGGTTTGCTGTAATCCTTTATTTCATTGTCTTCTTTTCTTCTTAGTCCTTCAATTATCATTCTGATCCCAAGGAAAGAAAGCAGCACCAAAGCCATCCAGTGATCGGCTGTTTTAACTGCATCAGCTGATGAATGAACCTAAAAAATATCCTGTCACCAGAAGGCCTGCCTGAAAAAATGCCATAACCAGGGCAATGCGGACAGCCTGTCTGAATATGATCTGTTTTGAATTACTCCATAGGAAAGCGAAACTGCAAATGTGTCGAACGATAAGCCAAAGGCTACAGCTACAATAGTGATAAAATCCATGCAAAACCAGTAATCTGCGCAAATATAATATAAAACACCATCCGGGAGATTTTTAAATTGAATGTATATATTTGATCAATTGAATTTATCGGCGTAATGAGAGCTGTTATCCAAAGAGTAAGCAGTGCTTCTGTCAGCACTGACAAAGGAGATGCTTTCTGAAATCAAATCAGGACTTGCTGGTGCTTGTCGGGATTGAAGAAACAGACAATCAGGAAGATATAGAATGGCTGAGCAGCAAGATTGTCCAGCTCAGAATATTCAACGACAATAATGGTGTTATGAATCTTCCGTTCTGGAAACAGGGGGAGATATCATTGTTGTAAGCCAGTTTACACTTCATGCAAAAACCAAAAAAGGCAACAGGCCTTCATATATCAGTGCCGCACGTCCTGAAACAGCCATCCCGCTGTATAACAAGTTTGTACTGAGGATCTCTCGAATTGCTTGGCAAACCGGCAGGGACTGGAGAATTTGGTGCCATGATGGAGGTCGAGATTGATAATGATGGACCGGTTACAATAATTATTGATACAAAAGAATAAAGAATAAAAGCTGATGAAGAATAATCATGAACCCTCATGTTGATGAAAAAACTTTGAAAAAATCTGTTCTGCTTGTTACCGCTTTTGCTGCATTTCTGACCCCTTTCCTGGGTTCAGCAGTTAACCTTGCCCTGCCGTCAATAGGCAAAGATCTTAATGCCAATGCCATAGAGCTTGGCTGGGTAATAAGCAGTTTTATTCTTTCATCTGCAATATTTCTTCTGCCCTTCGGCAGGCTTGCAGATATTATCGGAAGAAAAAAGATCTTTTCACCTGGGGAATACTTCTGTTCACAATTTCAACTTTTCTTATCATTTTCTCATGGAATTTTACTTCGCTGATAATTCTTAGGATTCTTCAGGGAATTGCAGGGGCAATGATCTTCGGAACAAGCCTTGCAATAATTACTTCCGTTTTCGAGCCCGGTGAACGGGGAAGGGCAATGGGAATAAATATTACGGCAGTCTATCTTGGTCTTTCGGGAGGACCTGTTATCGGGGGATTGCTGACACAGTATTTCGGATGGCGAAGCATCTTTGCATTTCTTGTTCCTTTTGGAATTGTTTCTCTGTATCTGATTATTAAGAAAGATGAAAACCGAATGGGCTGAGGCAAAAGGAGAGAAATTTGACTGGAAGGGATCGGTGATTTATGGAATCTGCCCTTGTTTCATTCATGTATGGATTTTCAAAGCTCCCCTCAGCAGCAGGATGGATTTTCCTGGTAAGCGGGATATTACTTGGCCGTGGTTTTCCTCTTGTTTGAAAAGAGGATCTCAAATCCGGTTTTTGACATCCGAATTATGCTTCAGAACAGGGTATTTGCCTTTTCCGGAATGGCTGCACTGATCCATTATTCTGCAACTTCGCAACAGGATTTTTTATCAGCCTCTACCTTCAGTATCTTAAAGGCCTTGATGCCAGAACAGCAGGTCTGATTATGATATCACAGCCAGTTGTGATGGCCCTTTTATCTCCGCTTGCCGGAAAACTGTCTGATAAATATAATCCCGGAGTCATCGCATCATACGGGATGGGACTTACCGCTACCGGACTAATCCTTCTCTGTTTTATAAATGAAGCCAGTCCCATATATCTGATTGTTATACTGCTGATTCTTATGGGGATTGGTTTGGCCTGTTTTCATCACCCAATTCAAATGCTATAATGAGTTCTGTGGAAAAACGTCATCTTGGTGTTGCCTCAGGTGTTGTGGGAACTATGAGAATGGTCGGACAGATGATCAGCATGGGTATTGCAATGATGCTCATTGCATTATATATCGGTAAGCAGACTATTAATGCCTGAAACTTATCCGGGGCTTATCGCAGGAATGAGGACAGGATTTGTGATATTTTCAGTGCTTTGTCGTCCTTGGAATTTTTGCTTCCCTTGCAAGAAATAAAAATCTGTCAGGGAAAATATGAATTAAAGTGAACATTCCGGCTTTTTGTAAAACTTAAAATCATAATAAAAATAATTATGAAAACAAAAAGCATTATATTAATCCCGTTCTTTTTATCCTTTATTATTCACTTTGATTTAACATAACGAATTAGTCATATGACAAAGCTATATCAAAAACTTATAAAGCATGCCCGTCGGAAGCTGAAATCAAAAAAGGCCTGAAAAAAGTTAATTTGATTGCGTCGGAAGCTCCTGATAAACATCTGCTGATGAGTATTCTGAATTCGATTGATCTTACCAGTCTGAATACCACTGATAATAAAAGTCAGATCTGCACCTTACAGGAAAGGTCAATAGTTTTTCAGGCAGGTTTTCAAATATACCGAATGTTGCGGCGATTTGTGTTTACCCTAATTTTGTTTCGGTTGTTAAAGAAAAGCTTACTGTAAAAATGTTAAAATCGCCTCGGTTGCAGGAGCTTTTCCCTCATCACAGACATTCAGGAGTATAAAGGTATCAGAATGTAAGATGGCTGTTGAAGCAGGAGCTGATGAAATTGATATTGTAATGCCTGTCGGAGCTTTTCTTGGAAATGATTTTGCAATGGTTGCTGATGAAATCCGGGAAATTAAAGGAAGCGATCGGAGAAAAGCATCTTAAGGTTATTGTTGAATCGGGACTGCTTGGAGATTATGAACATATTTTCAAGGCATCAATGATTGCCATGGATGCCGGTGCAGATTTTATTAAGACCTCAACAGGAAAAACATCTGTTTCTGCAACACCTGAAGCAGCATTTATTATGTGCCGTGCAATACTGGATTTTTATTCAGAAACCGGTATCAGGGTTGGATTTAAAGCTGCCGGAGGAATTGTTACCACTACAGATGCACTGACATATTATCATATCGTTAACAACTGTCTTGGGCGAGGATGGCTGAATAATAACCTTTTCAGGATTGGGGCAAGCAGGCTTGCAAATAATATCCTTTCAGATATTTCCGGAAGCACAGATGAGTATTTCTGATAATCCGGTTTATTCCAAATCTGTCAGTCTAATCTAATAATCATTACTTTTGTGGTTTATTCCTCAAAAGTTTATGATAACAGGCTTCAACACTCAGGATACATTAAACCAAAGCTTGTTATCCGGATAAATACTGATAATCTTATTCCCGATTCAGTATTCCGGAAGCTTGATGAAGTTCCTGAACATATCAGGGCAGATTCTGCAAGGTTGAAAAGGAGAACCTCTGCCTCTCAGGAAACAGCGATAACTGATACAACATCGGTCTGCTCCAGGAACAGCATTGCAGATGTTACATTTTATGATTCCACGAGTTTTATAAGAAACCTGAGACAGATTCCTCCGACGCAGTTCCCATTTCATCTGGCCGAAAAAGCCGGTACGGCTGAAAAGTCACAGAGTGATGACAATAATCAGTAACCTGAAAGAAGGGACATATCTGCCGGAAAGCCTTTCCATCATGACTGGATAATTGCAATAATATTCCTGTCGGCTTATCTCTGGTTAATCCTGAGATCGACAACCAGAAGCATGTTCACGGAGCTGACGAGGTTCTTTCTTTTCCGGGGAATAAATGAATCCTCATCGCGCGATATCGGTTCATTGTTTACCTGGCAGTCAACAATACTGAATTTTGTTTCATTTATGGTTATCGGACTTATTTGGGTATCTGTGCAGCTGAATGGTACGATTTTATTCCTTCAGGAATAGGGCCTTTTCTATTTATGCTGATTTCAATGGGGATATTGATCTTTGGCATTACCTCCCGTCATTTTATATGCCTTGCGGCCGGAAACCTAAGCGGAGAAACTGACGTATTCAATGAATACCTGATTACTGTTTACCAGTCATACAGATTCAGCTCCGTTCTGTTATTTGGTGTGATTATATTACTGGCTTATACCGTTTTGTCGCCTGCAGATGTTTATTTTATTATTGGGGCTATAGTTTTGATTATGTTTTATTTATACCGTGTTTTAAGGCTTCTTTTAATTTTTATAAACAGAAATATTTCAATTTTCTATTTGATTTTATACCTTTGTGCGCTGGAAATTTTACCTGTTTTGATTATTGTGAAATATTTTACAGGTCTTGATTTAGATTGACAAGTGTTACTTGTGAAAGTAAAACTTAATCTGTAAAGAGTTGAAAATAAGGAAGATTTTAGTATCGCAGCCAGAACCAAATAATCCGAAATCTCCATATTTCGAACTGGCAAGAAAATATAATCTGAAAATTGACTTTAAACCTTTTATTCAGGTTGAAGGAGTCTCATCAAAAGATTTCCGCCAGCAAAAAATCAATATTCTTGACTTTACTGCTGTAATCTTTACAAGTAAAACCGGGATTGATCATTTTTTCAGGATCTGCAATGAACTGAGGATTGTGGTTCCTGATACGATGAAGTATTTCTGTATTACCGAAAATGTTGCATTTTATCTTCAGAAATATATTGTTTACAGAAAACGAAAGATTTTTCATGGAAAAGCCAAATTTCAGGATCTGATTGATGTCATTATTAAGCACAGGGAGGATAATTTCTTTGTTCCTCTTTCCGAACCACATAATGCTGAAATTCCTGATTTGCTTGATAAAAACAGTATTAAATATACTATCGGAACCCTTTACAAGACAATCAGCAGCCATTTTTCAAATCTCAACGATTTTGATTATGATATTCTTGTTTTTTACAGTCCTTCAGGGATTAAATCGCTTAAAGAAAACTTCCCCGGATTTGTTCAGGGAGATATTAAAATTGCTGCCTTCGGACCGACAACTGCCTGTGCTGTTGAGCATGAAGGTTCAGGCTCGATATTAATGCTCCTAATCCAAAAGCTCCTTCAATGACAATGGCTCTCGATGATTTTCTGAAAGAGCATAACAGAAACTGCAGGTAACAAATAATCAGTACTATCAGCCTCCCCCGGCCCTGGTCATATCTTCTGCGGAATTCCGGGGATAAGCGATCTGGATATTATGAACGGAATTGAAAGGCAGACATTCAGTAAGAATGAAAGACTTTGCAGGACTAAATTAATTGAAGAGATATTTGAAACGGGAAATGTTCTATATACTTCTCTTTTCAAGGTGGTCTGGATTATCAGCCAGTGTCAGCCTTCCATCACCGGCACAGATTGCATTCAGTGTCCCAAAAAGATTTTCAGGCTGGCAGTTACAAGAAATCTTATAAAAAGAAGGATAAGGGAAGCTTACAGGAAAATAAAGCAGCCTCTTTACAATTTTCTTATATCAGAAAAGATCCTGATAGCATTCATCGTGATATACCGGCATAAAACAGCTGCGGATACTAAAACCATTGAAAAATCGATCGGAGAGGTAATTGAAAGACTCAATAACGATATAAAACAAAAACTGATAAAATGTTAAAATTGTTTTAAATATTTCAATACCAAGTTCGTTGCCTGATTTTCTTGTTAATTTCGCCCTTCTATATTAAAAAATATTTTATGAAAAAAACAGGTTCCGCAAGGATTGCAATAGCAGGTGCAATTCTGATCACCTGTGCAATAAGCTTTGCATTTCTATCAACCCAGGAGACCAGAGATTTCAGGATTGCCAAAAATCTTGATATCTTTTTTTCTCTCTTCAGGGAACTGAACACCTTCTATGTTGATGACATGAATCCTGATAAGCTGATAAAGTCAGGTATCGACAATATGCTTAAAACCCTTGATCCTTACACTGTATATTATCCTGAATCAGAAACTGATGAAGTCGCATTTATGACTACCGGCAAATATGGAGGCATTGGTTCTCTTGTAAGAGGAGGGGGTGATTATGTGGTTGTAGCACTTGTTTATAAAGGATTTCCCGGCAGATATTGCCGGAATAAAAGCCGGCGATCTGCTGAAAAAAGCTGACGGGATCTCTTTAAAGGGTTTATCTGATGACCAGGTAAGTGAAAAGCTTAAAGGGAATCCCGGAACTGTTATAAATCTGACAATTGAAAGAAACGGTATGGAAATGGATTTCTCGGTGAAAAGAGAAAAAATAGTTATTCCCACTGTTCCTTATTATGGAATGATTGATTCCAAAACAGGATATATAAGGTTTACAAATTTCACGCAAAACTGTTCAGATGATGTCAAGAATGCGCTGGTTTCACTTAAAACACATAATCCTAAGCAGATAATTCTTGACCTCAGGAGTAACCCGGGCGGTCTTCTTACGGAAGCAGTGGATATTGTAAATCTGTTTGTTGGTCCCGGAAATGAGATTGTTTCAACAAAAGGAAAAGTTAAACAGTTTGATGAAGCATTTAAAACCACAAAATCAGCCGTTGATGAAAAGATACCCCTGGCTGTTATTATCAACAGAGGTTCTGCTTCAGCTTCCGAAATTGTTGCCGGAGCAATTCAGGATCTTGACAGGGGTGTTATTGTCGGACAGAGATCATATGGCAAAGGACTTGTCCAGATAACCCGTCCTCTTAGCTATAATACCCAGCTTAAAGTGACAACTGCAAAATATTACATCCCGAGCGGCAGATGCATTCAGGCTCTCGACTTTTCTCATCCCAATGAGGATGGCAGTGTTGGAATAATACCTGATTCGCTTATTTCTGAATTTAAAACCAGGAACGGAAGGATTGTAAAAGACGGAGGAGGAATTACTCCGGATATTGAAATAGCACCTGCCACTTTAAGCCAGATTGCTACAGAACTTTACCTTCGAAATTATATTTTTGATTATGCGAACAGTTATTACTGGTCACATCCCGCTTTGAAAACAATTGACCAGTTCTCTTTTACCGACCAGGATTATTCTGATTTTAGAAATATCTTACTAAACGTAATTTCAGCTACCAGACTGAATACCGAAGAATCGCTGAATGAGCTTATCACCAATGCAAAAAAAGAAAAATATTATGATCATGCACGAAGAAATTTTCTCTGAACTTGCAAAAAGAACTGAATCATTCCCTTGACCAGGATCTTCTGACCTTCAAAAGTGAAATAACCGACTCCTGGAAGATGAAATATTAAACCGGTATTTTTATGAAGCAGGATCAATTGAATGGTCGCTTAAAACTGATATACAGGTGTTAAAAGCAGTCGATATATTAAACAGAAACCAGGATTACAATTCAATACTGCAGGGGAAAAAAGGACCCGTACTCATAACACATGAGGACACTTATCCTGCGACGGTTAACTCTTATTAAAAATCATGACACCGGGGTACATATCTGAGATTATTCATTCTGTCTCTACTGCTTCGAGTTCGTCTTCAAATATCTCTTTCTTCCAGACTGGAAGTTTTTCCTTGATAAGCTCAACTGTTTTGGCAGCATGCCTTTGATGCCTGAACCTGATGACCGGCCGAAACCATTACAAGAAGTGATATTTCACCTGCTCTACAAGACCTTTGGAATGAATTATTTCAATTGTCTTCACATCATCAAATTCCGATAAGATTGTTTTATTGATTTTGTCAGCTTCCATAATCACCATCTCCTCGATAAGCTGAATATTCAATTGCTTTTACATATTTCCCGTCGATCAGGTCTCTTCTTACCTGCCCGAGGAAAAGCGAATGAGCTCCGAATCATGATTTTCACCACCTTTCGCAACTGCCTCTGATATTACGCTGGTGGTCACTGGTCCTGGATTAAGTGCATCATGAAATAATTTGAATTATTAAATATATTAATTATTAACCTCCTGCGAAGGGCGGCAGATATGCAACCTCATCATCCTGCCTTAGCAATGGGTCATCATTTACTATTTTGTTGTTGACTGCGATCCGGAAATTATAGTGTACTATCTCAGGGAAATCATCTTCGATCCTGTGTTTAAGATCGCCGTACGATGTTATGCCCCTGTAATGTTTCCTGTCGGTTCCTGTACCTCAGCCAGGACCCCGAAGAATAATACACTTATTTCCATAAGAAACATTGTTGTCTGTTTACATCCCCCTGCCCGCTTCAAAGGGGGTTTTTTGTCTTTGTACCTTTATGCCGTTACGCCGTTGTGCCTTTCAATGTGCCTCCAGCCAGTTTTTGCCTGTTCCCCAGTCCACCTTCAAAGGCACATCAAGCTTTACAGCATTTGTCATCTCATAAATAACCATCTCCTTAAGTTTTTCAAGTTCATCAGGGACAACTTCAAAGATAAGTTCATCATGAACCTGAAGTATCATTTTTGAAGCATATTTCTCCGGATTTCAGTCTTTTCATGGATTCTCACCATTGCGATTTTTATAATATCGGCCGCAGTGCCCTGGATCGGTGCATTAATGGCGTTCCTTTCCGCATTTCCCCTTACAACCTGATTCCGCGACTGAATATCACGAAGATATCTCCTGCGGCCGAACATTGTTGTGACATATCCCTGTTCCCTTGCCTTCCTTATGCTTTCATCCATATATTTCTTTACTCCGGGATATGAATTAAAATATCCGTCAATCAGCTCTTTTGCCTCTTTTCTGCCAATTGTCAGCCTTTCAGAAAGGCCGAAAGAAGAAATGCCGTAAATTATTCCGAAGTTGGCTGTTTTTGCCCTGCTTCGCATCTCCCTGGTGACATCTTTTATGTCGACTCCGAATATTTTTGAAGCTGTTGCTGCATGAATATCATTCCCTGAAAGAAAATCACCTATCATGCTCTTATCCCTGCTCAGATGGGCCATTAGTCTCAGCTCAATCTGGGAATAGTCGGCTGAAGAAAAATATTCCCTTCTCCGGGGACAAATGCTTTTCTGATCTCTCTTCCCCTTTCATCCCTTACAGGAATATTCTGAAGATTCGGATTATCGGAACTAAGCCTTCCTGTTGCTGCAACTGCCTGACGGAATGATGTGTGAATTCTTCCGGTTTTTTTGTCGACCAGCAGGGGAAATGGTTCGACGTAGGTTGACAACAGTTTTCTTAGTCCCCTGTATTCAAGCACCTTGCTGACTATAGGATGTTTACCTGTCAGCCTTTGAAGTATCTCTTCATTTGTAATAAACTGCCTGTTTTGGTAACTCTTGCCTTTTCGTCAAGCTTAAGCCTCAGAAAAAGAATATCTCCCAGCTGTTTGGGGGAAGAAATATTAAATTCAGTTCCGGCAAGGGAATAGATCTCCTTTTCAAGGCGATATATCTCCTCACGGATATCGGCTGAAATCGCTTTCAGGTCTTCCTGGTTAAGCTTTACTCCGGTCCTTTCCATATCGGCAAGAACCCTTATCAGCGGCATTTCGATAGTTTCAGCCAGATCTGTCAGTCCTTCCGATTTCAATCTCGGCTCAAATACATCTTTCAGCTGAAAGGTTACATCGGCATCCTCTACTGCATATTCCTTTATCTTTTCAACAGGAACGGAACGCATGTTTTTCTGGTTGATCCCCTTTTCTCCGATCAGCGATTCAATATGAACCGGGCTGTATGAAAGATATGTTTCCGACAGAAGGTTCATATTATGCCTCATATCAGGTTCAAGAAGGTAATGAGCTATCATTGTATCGAAAAGGGCCCCTTTACTTCAATGCCATAGTTTGCCAGAACCTGAATATCAAATTTCATGTTCTGACCGATTTTCAGAATATCCTGATTTTCAAAAACGGCTTTAAGATTTTCAAGTTTCTCTCTTGTTTCTTCCTGCGATTCGGGAAAATGAACAAGATAGCCTGATCCTTTTTCCCATGAGAATGAAAGGGCAACCAGTTCTGAATCCAGCGGATTGATGCTGGTTGTTTCTGAATCAAAACAAATTTCTTTAAGAGTTAATGCCCTGGTAACAAAATCCTTAAGGTCTTTTTCATTCTCAATAATAATGTATTTGTGGTGTACTGATTCGATTGATGCCATTTCAGGAATCTGTGAAACTTCATTTTCCCCGAAGAGAGTTCCCTGGAGTGGTTTCGGCCTGTGCTGCCGGGGTTTTTGCCTGTCCGCCTGGTTGAGCCGGTTTATCTGATTTCTGAAAGCACTTCAGCAGCAATTGTTCTGAATTCAAGTTCATTAAAAAGTTCTTTCAGTTTTTCACGGTCAGGAGTTTCCAGAATCAGTTCATCTTCCTTTAGTTCAACAGGAACATTAAGCTCGATTGTAGCCAGCTTTTTTGAAAGCTCAATCTGTTCCCTGTTGTTTTCAATTATCTCTTTCAGCTTGCCTTTAAGGTTATCTGTATTTCTGAACAGCTCTTCAACAGATCCATATTCAGAGATCAGCTTCATTGCAGTTTTTGGTCCAACACCCGGAGCACCGGGAATATTGTCAGCAGTATCTCCCATTAGGGCAAGAATATCAATAACCTGTTCGGGCCGTTCAACCGAAAACTCGCTCTTTACTTCATCAACTCCCCATTTTACTGATTCATTTCCGCTTCGGGATGGTTTCAACATAAAAACAGTGTCGGAAACAAGCTGTGCAAAATCCTTGTCCGGGGTCATCATGTATGTTATAAATCCCTTTTCTGATGCCTTTCTTGCAAGTGTTCCTATTATATCGTCGGCTTCAAAGCCCGGACAGTCAATTATCGGGTATTTTATATGCTTCAAGAAGCTTTTTAATATAAGGAACAGCTTTTTTGATATCCTCCGGGGTTTCATCGCGGGTGGCCTTGTATTCTTTGAACATTTCATGCCTGAAGGTTGGGGCGGAGGTATCAAAAACCACTGCAATATGGGTCGGTTTTTGTTTCTGGAGAACCTCCTTGAGAGTCAGGAGGAATCCGAAAACAGCTGAGGTATTCATCCCTTTCGATGTTATCGGGGATTTTTAATAAATGCATAGTATGCACGGAAAATCAGTGCATATGCATCCAGTAAAAACAGTTTTTTTAATTGATTTTCTGACATATTGTATTTATTCATTATCTGAAGCATACCATTCTGCATAGGAGGTGGCTGTTTCGTAAAGCTTCAGGCTGTGTAAAATGACTTTATCCGGAAGATGCTTTTTTATCCTGGAAGCAAAATCTGCTACAAGATTTTCACAGGTCGGCTGATAATCAACAACAATGACATTCCCTAACATCATTTTAAACGCATCCAGTTTTTTATTATCATAACTTCCGGATACTGTTGCTGCATGATCGAACACATTAATTATCTCTTTTTTCACAATATTTTTAAGATCAGTAAAATCGATCACCATTCCGTTTTTGGGATTCTGCTGATCGATTAGCCGGAGTACCTGAAAGTGTACAAAAAGCCTGTAAGAATGGCCATGAACATTTCTGCATGGTCCGTCATAGTTCCAAAGTGCATGAGCCATTTCAAAGGAAAATTCCTTTGTTACCCTGATTATTGCTGTCATCGGCTTATTTCATTTAAACATCTGCAAATTTAACCAACTTAACTGAAATAAGTTTTTTATTTAACCCTGTTATCAGTGCAATAAAGCAATATTTAACATGTTATTAACACGATAGCAATTTAATAGTGTATCTTTGCAATCTCTTTAAGATAATAAACCAAGTGCATTCCAATGGAAGAAAATGATGTCCTCCTTACCTTTCCTTCAATATTCAGTGAAACAGTTACGCAGATATGGAAATTGTAACGCGTATTCTTTTGTTGGCGAGAAACCAAAGACATATAACGAATCACTGACAGAAATCCATGCCCTTACAGCTTTGCTTGAAAAAATCGGGATAAAACCGGGTGACAAAGTAGCGCTTTTAAGTAATAATATGCCAAACTGGAGTTCTGCATATTTTTCAGTAACTTTCATGGGAGCTGTTGTAGTTCCGATTTTACCTGATTTTTCAGCTACAGAGGTTGCGAATGTTCTCGACCCATTCGGGAGCGAAAGCTATATTTGTTTCTACATCCCTGTTATCAAGGCTTGAAGGATTTAAATCTGATGAGCTTAAAACCGGAATTCTTATTGAAGATTTTTCAATCCTTTTCTCAAAAAGCAAATCTATAGTTTTCGATCCTTTTGCAAAGCCTTCAAAAACTTATGAAGTTGCAGAAGACGATCTTGCTTCAATTATCTACACATCAGGCACAACAGGCCGTTCAAAGGGAGTAATGCTGACCCATAAAAACATTTCCTTTAATGCCATCGAAGGGGAAGGTGATTCAACCCATCGATGAAAATGACAGATTTTTATCGGTACTGCCATTATCGCATACTTATGAGAATACCCTGGGTCTTATGCTTCCATTATTAGGCGGATCGTGTGTTTATTATCTGAGAAAACCGCCTACACCCCCGGTCTTGATCCCTGCAATGGCTGAAGTTAAGCCGACAGTGATGCTGACTGTTCCACTGATCATGGAAAAGATTTATTTCAATAAAATACTGCCTGCTTTCAACGACAAGATGATATTAAAGATGCTGTATAAAATTCCTTTCATCAGAAAGAAACTGAATGCTGCAGCCGGTAAAAAACTATATAAGACATTTGGAGGCCATCTTAAATTTTTTGGTATCGGAGGGGCCAAGCTCAACAAGAATGTTGAGAAATTTCTGATCGAAGCAAAATTTCCATATGCTATTGGCTACGGACTGACTGAAACATCACCCCTTCTTGCGGGGGCAAATCCCTCTAAATCGGTATTTGATTCAACAGGTCCTGCAATTGAAGGTATTGAGCTTATAATAAACAACCCTGATAAAAAAACCGGGGAAGGCGAAATCTGGGCAAGGGGACCAAATGTTATGAAAGGATATTATAAAGAACCTGAAATGACAAGCGAGGTTCTTACTCCCGACGGCTGGTTTAAAACCGGAGATCTTGGTTCTTTTGACAGCAATAATAACCTCTACATTAAGGGAAGGCTTAAGAATATGATCGTTGGTGCAAGCGGTGAGAATATTTATCCGGAAGAAATTGAATCTGTTATCAATAATTTCCGTTTTGTTGTGGAATCACTTGTTATCCAGCAAAAAGGTAAACTTGTTGCATATGTGCACCTTAATATGGAAGAGCTTGAAAAGAAATATCAGAACCTCAAAGAAGATATGACGCGGCAATATGAGGGAAAAAAGGAAGAATTACTTGCAGAGCTTCAGGAATATGTTAATTCCAAAGTAAACAAATTCAGTCAGATCACCAAGATCTTTTTACAGCCGGTGCCCTTTCAGAAGACAGCAACTTTAAAGATAAAGAGGTTCCTGTATACAAAATAGTAAAGGGCGTTGCATGGCAACGCCCCTTCGATCTGTTTGGACAATAAGGACATGCCATGGCATGTCCTTATTGTGTTTTATTTGACAGCTTCCTGATATCTTCTGCCGACCTCTTCCCAGTTCACAACATTCCAGAATGCATCGACATAATCAGCTCTTTTATTCTGATATTTCAGATAATATGCATGTTCCCATACATCAAGTGTCAGCAGAGGAGTTCCTTTAACTGCAGATACATCCATCAGCGGATTATCCTGGTTAGGTGTACTTCCAACAGCCAGTTTTTTATCAGCAGTAAGATAAAGCCATGCCCATCCGCTTCCAAAACGTGTCTTGGCGGCATTGCTGAATGTTTCCTTGAATTTGTCAAACGATCCGAATTCTTTAACAATTGCAGCTGACAATTCAGCAGAAGGCCCTGCAGATTTTGGAGCAAGGTTATTCCAGAAAAATACATGGTTATAAAAGCCTCCTCCATTGTTCCTGACAGCATCACCGGCTTTCGAAATTGATGCAAATATCTTTCAATTGACTGATTGTCAAGATCAGTCCTTTAATTGCATTCACAAAATTATTGAAATATGCTCTGTGATGCTTGTCATAATGAATTTCCATTGTCCGTGCATCGATATATGGCTCAAGAGCATCATAGGCGTAAGGCAATGCAGGGAATACATGAGTGTCAAATTTCTCCATAGTTTCAGTTTTTAAGTTTTCAGGGCCCTCACCAAAGGATAATCCTGTAATCATGACAGCGATGATCCCAAGACCCATTTTTTTTACATAATTTTTTCTGTTCATTGATTACGTTTTTAACTTAAACATTCTTTGGTTGGTTTTGTTCATTTCAGGTTAAAAAATTATTTCTTAAATGATTTTTGGTAAATTTCGGGAATCTTACTTGAAATATTTATACATTTATCGAAGCTAAACCTTGTAACTACTTACACTTAAATTTATTGAGTATGTTCAAAAAAACTACTGCAAATTACATGGTCTTCATTTTAGCTGCCATACTTTTAATATCATGCAGCAGGGGTAAGAAGGCTGAGAAACCCGATTTACAAATTGAACCATCATTTATTGAGGTTTCTATTGGCGGAATGACCTGTACCGGCTGTGAACAGACAATTCAGGCCGGAATTACGAAGACTTGAAGGAATAAAGTCAGTTAAGGCTTCTTATGTTACTGGTAATGCTCTGGTGGAATATTATCCCGGGATTACTGACACCGTAAAAATAAAAGATGCAATTACAGGGTCAGGATATACTGTAAAAAGATTCAACCCTGTCCCTTCAAACCATGCTGTTGAATAGATCTCTGAAATTGAATTGTATTAACGGCAATTGAATATAAAATTTCCCCTGAAAAAGGAATAAAGTCTTCAGAGTGACTAATAAGAACTGATAATGAAAAAAATCACAACAATCGGAAGAATTCTTTTTGCCCTTCCTTTTGCAATTTTTGGAATTAACCATTTTCTGATGATGGATTATTATCTGGGGATGCTGACTTCTTTCATTCCCCGGACAGGATTCATAATGATCCTTACAGGAATAATGCTGATATTGGCAAGCATCAGTATCATTACCAAAAAATTTGTTAAATTTCGACAATATTGCTTGCAATACTTCTTTTCATTTTTATTGTCACAATTCATATTCCTCATCTTTTCAATGGAGTAGATAAAACTACTACGTTGATTGCTCTTTTAAAAGATATTTCACTGATGGGAGGATCACTGATGATTGCAGGTATATATTCGGAGGAGGAAGAACTTGATATAAAGTAGAATATTGACTTAAATACCCTGAAATAAGATTTTTAACTAATTATATATATCTATTTTGTATAACCAGAATTACTATGAATCCGTTTAAACTGTTTTCGCAATTATTTCTCTGCCTTATCAGCTTTGAATCATTTTCTCAAACCTCTCTGTTTGATCAGCAGATGCAGGTAGGCTTTGATGAAAAGCAGGGTCAATATGCCGCACTTGATACAAAACTTGTTAATGAAAATGGAGATACAGTTCTTTTAAGGGATATAATCAATAAACCGACTATCCTTAATCTGGTTTATTTCAGTTGTCCCGGAACCTGCAGTCCCCTGATGTGGGGAATTTCAAAATTCATTGATGAGGTCGATCTTCAGCTTGGCAAAGATTATGAGGTTATTACAATCAGTTTTGATTCTACTGAAAGTATTGATCTGGGAATTAAGAAGAAAGCAAGCTATATCAGTACAATGAAGAAGAAAGAAGCCGCGAAATACTGGCAATTTTTTGTTTCCGACAGTATTAACATTGCCAAATTAACTCAATCCGTTGGGTTCAATTATAAATATTAAACAATCAGTTTGTTCATCCTACAGGCCTTATAGCTCTTGCTTCCGATGGAAAGATTATCCGTTACCTGCGGGGAATTGAATTTCTGCCTTTTGATATAAAAATTACGATGGTTGAAGCTGCAAACGGCAAAATAGGGCCAAGCATTAACCGGCTGCTTGCAGTTTGTTATTCCTATGATGAGAAAGGCAATCAGTTTGTTTTTAATGTGACCAGGGTTTCGGCAATTGTTATTATTTTCATTGTAATTGTTATTATTTCTGTTTCTTGTCACTAACACGGATAAAAATTAAAAAGGAAGTTTAATAAATGAGTATTCAGACAAGCGATAGCAGGAACCCAGCTATCTGGAATATAAAGGAAAATATAAAGGTATCTTTTCCTGGATCTTCTCCACTGATCATAAAAGGATAGGCTTACTTATATCTTTTTTCCATCCTTTCATTCTTCGCCATTGGAGCCACCCTTGGTTTATTAATGAAATTTGAGCTTATTGCTCCCGGGAAAACCATTATGGATGCACAGACTTATAATGCATTCTTTACTCTTCACGGAATTGTAATGATTTTTGCAGTTGTTATTCCGGGCTTGCCTGCTGTATTTGGTAATTTTCTTCTACCAATTATGATCGGAGCAAAAGATGTTGCTTTTCCAAGACTGAACCTTCTGTCGTGGTATCTGTATGTAACCGGTGTCATCATTGGTTGTTATTTCTCAGTTTGCAGGACAGGGGCCTCCTGATACAGGATGGACATTTTATGCTCCTTACAGTTTCAGAACTACCAGGTAATATGCTCCCTGCAGTATTTGGAGCATTTGTCCTTGGATTTTCATCCATTCTTACCGGATTGAATTTTCTGGTGACGATTCACAGGATGCGTGCACCCGGGATGACCTGGTTGAAAATGCCATTATTTCCATGGACACTTTATGCTACAGCCTGGGTACAACTGCTTGCTACCCCGATAATCGGGATCACCTTGCTTATGATTGTTGCAGAAAGGACATTGAATATAGGATTTTTCGATCCGACTCTGGGTGGTGATCCTATTCTCTATCAGCATTTGTTCTGGACCTACAGCCATCCGGCAGTTTATATTATGATATTACCTGCCATGGGAGCAATTTCTGAAATTATATCCAACTTTTTCCCATAAAACTATTTTCGGATATAAATTCATGGTTGCTTCTACGCTTGCTAATTGCTTTTGTGGGTTATTTTGTCTGGGGACATCATATGTTCACTTCCGGAATGAGCGGGACTGCTCTGTATACATTTTCACTTCTTACATTTCTGGTTGCCATCCCGAGTGCTATAAAGGTATTTAACTGGATATCCACCATGCATAAAGGTTCTATTGATCTTCAGACTCCTTTCTACTGGGCAGTGGCTTTTATCTTTGTATTCATGATTGGCGGATTTTCAGGACTTATTCTTGGGTCGCTTGCAGCCAATGTTCATTTGCATAATACACATTTTGTTGTTGCCCATTTTCATTTTATTGTATTCGGAGGAACCGGATTTGCCTTTTTTGGTGCCATGCATTACTGGTATCCCAAAAATAACCGGAAAAATGTATGATACAAGATGGGCCAATATTGGCTTGTTCTTGTTCTTTATTGGATTTATTACTCTTTATGGACCAATGTTTTATCTGGGAGTTGAAGGGATGCCCAGAAGATATTTTGATTATGATGAAGTTTTTCATGCCGGAAATATTATTTCAACAATGGGATCGTGGGTACTTTATTCCGGGCTGGCAATAATTATAATTAATTTGTTCTCTTCATTAAAAAGCGGAGCAAAAGCTCCTGCTGATCCCTGGGGTGGAAAAACCCTTGAATGGACCATCCCATCACCTCCGCCGGTTGAAAATTTTGATAGAAATACCTGTAATCACTAAAGGACCATACAACTATAAATGAGTTTGAATACGGAAATACACCGCGATGATCTGGCATCAAAGACAGGAATGTGGCTGTTCCTGTTTACAGAAATGCTTCTGTTTGGCGGTCTTTTTGTTGTTTATTCGGTTTACCGCTACAGGAATGCTGAAGCATTTCACCTTGCTGCACAGGAATTAAGTGTAGTTTATCGGAACAGCAAATACCATTATTCTTCTTAATCAGCAGTGCAACAATTGCAATGTCGATCACCGCCATTCAGAAAAAAAATAAAAAATTGGCTCTTTTGCTTCTTGGGTATTACAATCTTCCTCGGATTGGTATTTCTTGTAAATAAGTATTTTGAATGGGGAGACATATTAAGGAACATATTTATCCGGGTTCACCGGTTCTTGCTCTCCGTGGCCAGGGAGATGTTCTGTTTTACGGATTGTACTTTTTTATGACCGGGCTTCATGCTCTACATATTATTATCGGATTGGTCTTCATTGGATTTATTGTAGTATTTATCATCAGAGAAAAATTAACTCATGATAATTTTGTTTTGCTTGAAAACAGCGGATTGTACTGGCATCTGGTTGACCTTATCTGGATATTCCTCTTTCCCTTGTTTTATCTGATTACATGAAACTGTCAGAGATTATGGAGAATGAAAAAAATCATATAATTCCCTATCAGTACATTTCTGTTTGTGCTGGCAGGTTAATAACATTAACTCTTATCTCGGTAGCCGTGACACAAATTTACCTGGGGACACTGACTGTTTCTATAGCCCTGCTGATTGCAGCAGTCAAATCCTCATTTGTTCTCGGATTTTTATGCATCTCAAGTTTGAAAACAGAATGTTTACCGTTATGGTAATAGCTGTTATACTGCTGATTGGCGTGGTAATTTTTATAACTCTTCTGGACTACCTATTTAGATAATCACTATGTATTCAACTTCAGGAATTGACGCTTCAAATTTTGTATCTACATTCAATACTGCATTTTACTTCATTGTTGGAATTTCACTGGTACTTCTTATCGGACTTACAGTTACTGATGCTCTATTTTGTCTTCAGATATAACAGGAAGAAAAATAAGACGTTGCCACTCAGATATGAAGGAAATACCAGGTTGGAGATCATCTGGACAGTTATCCCGATTCTTCTAGCACTGGTTATGTTCTATTATGGCTGGGCCGGCTGGAAACCTATGACCAAAGCTCCTGATGATGCTATGAATGTTACAAGTATTGCAAGGATGTGGAGCTTTTCCTTTGAATATGAAAATGGAAAACAAAGTCCCGATCTGGTTGTTCCTGTCAATACTCCTGTTAAAATAAACCTGGTTTCGCTGGATGTAATTCACAGTCTGTTTATTCCTGCATTCAGGATAAAATCCGATATGGTTCCCGGAAGAGAAAAGATGATGTGGTTTCTGCCCCAGAGAGAAGGGGAATATGATCTTTATTGCGCTGAATATTGCGGACTTCAGCACTCCTATATGAATGCAACTGTCAAAGTCCTTTCAAAGGAAAAATATAATACCTGGTATGCTGATACTGCCGCAGTGGTTATTGTTGCTGAAGGATCAGCTCCCGGATCGGAGGGATTGGCAATTATGAAAGCCCAGGGTTGTAATGCCTGTCATTCAACCGATGGATCGAAAATTGTTGGCCCCAGTTATTTAAATCTTTTTGGGGAACAACAGGTTGTAATAAGAGATGGTAAAGAAGTCACTGTTACAGTAGATGAAGATTATATTAAGAAATCAATTTATGATCCAGATTCGGAAATTGTTAAAGGATATCCGAAAGGATTAATGCAGAGCTATAAAGGTATAGTAAGCGAAGATGATATTGCAAAGATTATTGAATACCTGAAATCCCTTAATGAAAAGTAATTCAGGAAATAGATTAAGGATTACCTGGAACTTAGTAAAATAAAAATAATGATTCCGGTAAGCCTTACAGGATTCACCGGATATTTTATTTTTGATCCTCATCTTTCAGTTAAAATAATTCTTGTAAGCTCTGGGATATTCTTCTTTGGCGATTTCTGCCTCAGTTCTTAACCAGATCCAGGAAGTTGATCTGGACAGTAAGATGGAACAGAACCCATAATCGTCCTCTTCCATCCAGAAGGATCAAACTTCAACATGCATTATTATTTTTTTTATTCAATCTTATTGCCGGGACAGTTCTTATCTATTCAGCCGGAAATCTAACGGCTGCACTCATTGGATTAATTACAATCGTATGGTATAATGGCATATATACTTATTCAAAGAGAATTACTGCCTTTGCAGTGGTTCCGGGTGCAGTTACCGGGGCATTGCCTCCGCTTATCGGATGGGTGGCAGCAGGAGGAGGAGTATGGGATAAACCTATTATATTTCTTGAATTTCTCTTTTTCACAGGACAAATACCTCACTTCTGGTTACTTATATTGAAATATGGAGAGGAATATGGAAAAGCAGGCATTCCGAGTCTTACAAATATTTTGAACAGGGTTCAGATCAACAGGCTCACATTTACCTGGGTTGTAACATCTGCAATTGCAGCATTGTTCCTGTGCTATTTTGAAATAATCAGTACTGAAATGATTGTTGTTATCCTCCTGATCGCATCAGTATTTCTTATCTGGCAATTTTCTGAATTAATAAACCCCTCCGGAAATAAGAACAATTACAGGAAATATTCCATACTCCTTGATTCATACTTTTTGCTGGTACTGATCCTGCTTGATTTCTGACAGGATTATAACATAATCAGTACAATAAGGGACATCAGGACCATGGCAGTTTGTCACCTAGTGAATGAGATTAAATAGTCAAATGCTATTATTAAAACCTGATGATTTATACTTTCATCCAGATACGGATGATTGGAAGGTATTAATTTTGCTTTGCTAAGAGCAATTGCCACCACCAGAGAAAATAAACCTGCATATCCAAGGAACAAGCCAGCTTCAATCCATCCAAATTTTAATAAGCCTGTTGTTCCCGGAATAATCTGAACAAAAAGGTCAAGGTATTGCCCGATGATAAGGAATAAAATAACTACAGTAATCACTGTCATATTTCTGCTTGTTTTCACCGGAAGCAGATATAAGGAAGGGGATTGCCCAGTTAAGTCCTATCTCAAGAAAAAACAAAATCTTCCATCCTTCCTTCCAGCGAACGTAATAATAGACAGTTTCTTCAGGAATATTTCCATACCAGATTATCATGAACTGAGCAAACCAGAAATATCCCCATACAATCGAAAGCATGAAAATATATCTTGCAAAATCGTGCAGATGATATTCATTAAGAAAAGGGAAATATCCTCTTTTGTAAAGAATAAATATTATCAGGGCTAAGTATTGATACTCCATGCAGAAAGGCTGCTACCAGATTTTTCAATGCGAATATCGTACTGTACCAGTGTGCATCAACTGACATTATCCAGTCAAAGGCTGAAAGGGAAAAGGTAATCGCAAAAATGAAAATAAATATTTTTGAGTATAGCTCATTTTGCTGAATAGCGATTAAAATTTTGTCCTGATTTGCAGGATCAGCATGATCTTCCCTTATCGAGATTTTTCTTAATAATCCGGGTTAAAAAGATCCATAATGCAAAATAGATTATCATCCTGACAAAGAAAAAAGGAATATTCAGGAAAGGTGATTTATGCTGCAATAATGGATCAAGGGCAACAGCTTCTTTATGAGACCAATGATAAAGATCGTGTAATACCAAAATAGAGCAGCAGAAAGAAAACCGCTGCAAATGGGATATAGGCCATCATTGCTTCAGGAACACGCTTGAATGCAGCGGACCATCCCGACTGGGAGATACTCTGGATTACAAGAAAGAATGCCCCCCCATTGCCAGCGATAAAAAATAATAATTAACTATCAGGTAATTGGCCCAGGTCCTCTTCGGATCAGAAATAAGGCCAAAGAGAAAAGTACATGCACCAATAAATATTAATGTCAGGGTAATTATTCTGAAGGTTTTGGATACGTTTATTTGTTCCTTCATTATTTTACTATTTATGATTCAAAAATGTTTTGTTAATTACCCTGATTGCTGTTGCTTACTATTCCCCATCATTATTAACAAGCGAGATTCCCCTCTCTTCTGCCTGAAGCTTCCTGATATGAAGAACCAATTTCCATCTGTCTTCAGTTCTTATCTGCGATCCATGTGCTCCCATTGACCCAAATCCCAGTGTTATGGTGTGAAAAATCTCTCCGTCTTTCAGATTATCTGCAACACTACCTGTCAATGCACGGGGTTTTAAAGGGTACAGACCACCTGTAAAAAGAGGGCCATCACCTGCACCTTTATCACCATGACATCCGGTGCAAAATGTTGAATAAACCTTCTTCCCTCTTAACAAAGCTTCATCTGTCGGAGATTCAGGATTTATGAGTTCTTTCCCGGCCAGGATGCGTGACTCCGGATCAATTGTATAATTAAACGGAGTAATATCACGTGGAACTGTTCCCGCTGACAGGGACTCTCATTGTCATTACCGTCCTTGAAGTTTGGATTTTTTGTAAAAGTCTCATAAGCTGTGGAATAAAACATGTCCGGAAAATAATCCCATCCCGGAGTATTCCTGTTCCTGTCGCATCCAGTAAGAATGAATGCAAAGAGGAGCAAAAAAACTGCTCTGCAAATTTTTCCGGACATATAGTTATTTTTCATGCATTAATATTTTCAAACTCTTTATCCAATAACCTCCACTGCGCCCTGTTCTTTCATCAGGGTTGCGATTTGCTCAGACTTTGAATTATCGAGAATATCCGTATTCACAACTATCACAAATTTATCATCAGTTGCCCTGTGATCAAAGATTGTATTCTCCCGGCCGGGAATGAGTTTTGACCGTGCTGAAAAAGCGGCAAGGCTCGCTATTGTAACTGTAAAAATTGTAAGGACAATTGTAACTACAATAAATGAAGGGAATGAGTTGAAAGGCTTTCCTCCATAAACAATAGGCCAGTTGATTACGGAGGTGTAATATAAAAATGCAAGTACTGCAATAATTGCGAACAGACCGAAGAAATAAGCCGCAGTAGGCAGTCTTGATTTCCGTTTCAGCAGATGAAATACTTCATGTACCGGATAAGGAGTAAATACATCATGAATCTTAAATTCCTTTTCCTGAAGTGATTTGATGGAGGAAATAAATTTCTCCTCCTCATCGAAAATTCCTATTTTGAAAGCTCTGTTCATAACTGAACCTCGGTTAATCCTCTTTTTTATTCCCAATATTAGCCACACTCTTTACTTCGCTTATAGCCATTATCGGAATATACCGGAAGAAAAGCAATATTCCTGCAGCAAATAATCCCAGTAGTTCCTACATATACTCCGATTTCGATATAAGTCGGAGTATATGAAACCCAGTTGGACGGCAGGAAATCTTTACTGAGGGATGTTACTACTATATTAAACCTTTCAAACCACATTCCAAGGTTAATGAAAAGCGAAACCACCAGCAGTCCAATCCAGCTTCTCCTCACCTTCCTGAACCAGAAAAGCTGAGGGATCAATGCATTACAAACTATCATTCCCCAGAACTGGATTGTATAATCACCTGTAATTCTGTTTCGGAAAAATGTAAACATTTCATATTCATTACCTGAGTACCATGCAATAAAGACTCCGTTGAATAAGCAGTTCCCATTATCAGAGAAATAAAAACAAGAATCCTGGCAATTGCATCCATATGATTATCAGTAATATAATCAGTAAGCTTGTAAATTTTTCTTACAATTACCATAAGAGTCATAACCATTGCAAACCCTGAGAAAATAGCTCCCACAACAAAGTAAGGAGGGAAAAGGGTTGTATGCCAGCCCGGTTCTATTCCTACTGCAAAGTCAGTCGAAACAATTGAGTGAACAGAAACAACGAGCACTGCTGCAATGCCTCCAAGAATAAAACTAAGGGATTCAAACCTTATCCAATGATGACTTGAGCCTGTCCATCCCATGCCAAAGAAACCATAAATAGCTTTTTTAATTTTCGATTTTGTCCTGTCGCGGATTGTCGCAAAATCGGGTAACATTCCAAGATACCAGAATGAAACTGATATCAGAAGATATGCTGTTATGGCAATAAAATCCCAGAATAAGAGGGGAGTTGAAATTCACCCATAGCGGACCGCGGGTATTCGGGTAAGGGAAAATATAAAAAGCAAGCCATACACGTCCCATATGCAAAGCAGGGAAAAGTGCTGCCAGCATAACAGCAATAACTGTCATTGCTTCTGCAGCCCTGTTAATCGATGTCCTCCACCGTTGCCGCAGGATAAGGAGGAAAATGGAAAATGCTGTTCCGGCATGTCCGATACCTATCCACCATACAAAATTGACAATCTCCCATCCCCATCCAACTGAATTATTTACACCCCATGTTCCAATTCCCTGAGAAACTGTTATATAAATAGCATAAAAACCAAATATCGCCGCTATTGATGAAATTCCAAAAGCAATATACCACCATAATCCCGGAGTTGTTTCCATGGGGGCAAGTATCTCTTTTGAAATCTGACTGAATGTCTTATTTCCTTCAACAAGCGGTCCTCTGATTTTCCTGTTATACATCGACTTTCAGATTATTTATGATTTTAATTCTTCATCATTCCAGACTTTGGTCAGATACCCTATTGATGGCAGGGTATGCAACTCTTCCAGCAAATGGTAACGTCTTGGATTTTCGAATAATCCTGAAACTTTGCTGTTCTTGTCATTCAGATTCCCAAATATTATTGCTCCTGACGGACATGCCTGCATGCATGCTGTTTTAATTTCATTATCCTTAAGAGTCCTGTTTTCAAGCTTGGCCTGTAATTTTTTCTCCTGTATCCGCTGGACACAGAAGGAACATTTTTCCACAACTCCCCTCTCCCTTACTGTTACATCAGGATTTAAAACCATTTTACCAAGATCTGATGCTGTATTAAAATCAAATGCTTTATTATTTGTATACCGGTACCAGTTAAATCTTCTTACTTTATACGGGCAGTTATTTATGCAATATTTGGTCCCTATACAACGATTGTAGGTCATCTGGTTCAACCCTTCACTGCTGTGATTGGTAGCTGAAACCGGGCAAACATTCTCACATGGCGCATTATCGCAGTGCTGACACGTAAGAGGCTGAAAATAGACCTTCGGATCATCAGGAGTATCTGAATAATACCTGTCTATTTTCATCCAGTGCATTATCCTTCTCCGCCTTACCTCTTCCCTTCCAACAACGGGAATATTGTTCTCTGCCTGGCAGGCGATAACACAGGAATTGCATCCGACACACGAATTAAGGTCTATTGCAAGGCCCCAGTGAAAACCATCATAATTTACTTCAGGATAAAGAGTTTTATGTTTTGATTCATATTCCTCATGAAGCTCATTTCCTGATGAGGGGTTATTCTTATATTTACTGAGAACAGTTTCCCTTACAATAGGTCTTCCTTCCATGGAATGATGTACCTGGGTCAAAGCTAACTGGCTTTGCTTCAATGTATTTTCCAGTTTGTCGGTAGTAAAACCGTAAACCCGGTTTCCTCCTATCATTCTGATAAACGGATAAACATTTATACCGACATTATTTGCAACCGGCCCTGAATTTGTATGTCCGTAACCCAGAGCAACCGAAACAGTACCCTCAGCCTGGCCGGGCTGAATAAATGCAGGGAGGATCAGCCCATCCGCAAGCTTAATCAAATGTCCGGTCTGGATGCCCAGTTTTTCTGCATCAGCAGGTGAAACAGCAGCAACGTTGTCCCAGCAATGGCGTGAAACCGGATCAGGCAATTCCATTAACCAGGGATTATTGGCATGCATGCCGTTTCCAAGGGCAACACTTTCATTTAAAATAACTTCATATCCATCCGTTACTGTATTCTCTCACTGAATTCATAGCCCTGGTAAGCCCCTCCTTATTAAATAAGTAAGGTTTGCTTTCTGAGATATTGTAACTGAAAACTCCATTTCCAAGGCTCACATCCCAGAAATTTCTGAATCCGGACATGTCTGACTTCGGGAAAAACTCCTTTTCCCAGTTTGCCATCAGATAATCATGCCAGGAAATTGAATTTCCGGACCATTTTAACAGCGAATCCTGAAATGAACGGGTATTAAAAAGAGGATTAATACATGGCTGGCTCAAGCTTAGCTGCCCGGGAATTATCTCGGCATCATCCCATGATTCAAGATAATGATGAACAGGACATTCATATTTTGCCTTCCCGACTGTTTCGTTCAGGGAACCTGTCATATTTACTGTCAGCCCTGTATTTTTTAATCCTGATAAAAACTTTTCTGAATCAGGGTAATCATATACAGGATTGACATTATACATAAACAGTGCCTTTAACCTTGCCAGCATTCATATCGTTCACGAGTTCTTCTGTCCTGCTGTCAATACCTGCAGCAATGTTAAGATTATTGTTCAGGTCGATGCAATCTGTATAATTACCTAAAAGTGTGTTTATTCCATTAACAATGATCTGAATTTCAACATTGTTTGTCCCGGATAGAACTATTGATTTGCCTTTTGATGCCAGCAGGTTATCGGCAAGTTCTGAAAGATCTTCACCTGCAGGTTACTCCGGGGAATTCTTCAGCACCGGTTTTCTCAGCAATCCTGTTATACAATTCCGCAAGAAGTAATTTTTCTTCTGAAGGTTTTATTTTTATTCTTTTATCAGCATTGCTGCCTGTAAGGCTCATTCCCGATTCAAAGTGAATATGCCGGAGCATATCTTTTTCTCCATTATCCAGTTTCCTCCGGGAGACATACTTCGGAATAAAATGAACCGGAGATACCCATGTTCCAAGGAAATCAGCATTAACTGAAACAACATACCCTGCATTCTGGAAATGATAATCAGGAATTACCGCCTTTCCAAAGCATATCAAATTGGCTTCAGAACAGCAGAATATGAAACAGCATCATATTGCACCCATCTGAAATTCCTGAACCGGGCTCCGAATTCATTGATGAGTTTAATTGTGGAGGGTGAAATTATAGTTGAGGTCAGCAGAACAATTTCACCTTCTTCTGAATTGATTTTTGCAAGATCATTAATAATCTGTTCATCAATAGTTTCCCATGAAACAGGTGAATGATCTGATGTTGGAAATTTCAGACGTGCATCATCATACAGACTTAAAACTGATGCCTGAACCCTTGCTGTCGTACCCTCCCTGTTAAAAGAGGACAGAATATTACCTTCAATTTTAATTGGACGGCCATCACGTGTTTTTACAAGAATACCGGAATATTCATGACCATCATAAATAGCTTGTTGCATAATATAAAGATTTACCGGGAGTAATTTCAGGCGGATGTATCAGATATGGAATTGCTTTCTGAACTGGTCTTTTGCAGCTTGCAATTAAAGCCGCTGAAGAAAGGCTGAATCCGAAAACTTTCAGAAAATCTCTTCTGGAAGAATTTTTCTTTAAAAAATCATTTTCAAACAATTCCAGAACCTGGTTTTTATTTTCCTCCTCATTATCCATGTCCTTACCAGCAGTAATCCCCTGAAACTCTTCCACGCTTTTCCAGTATTTTTTCATCATAAACTACTTATTTCGAAATCCTGCTGTTAATAATGGCATTTCATACATTCTGTACCGCCAATACTCTCGACCGTAACACTATCTGCCTCTCCCTTTCTTATCTTTTCTGTCAGATCCCTGTATTCCGAATAAAATTTATTGTTTTGAAAATTTACATTCCTGGTGCGGTGACAATTTATGCACCATCCCATAGTTAATTCATCAGCAAGTCTTATCCTGTCTATTTTTTCAACAGGGCCATGACATTCCTGGCAGCTTATTCCTCCTGCACCCACATGCTGTGCATGACTGAAGAAAACATGATCAGGCAGATTATAAACTTTAATCCATTCAATGGATTTCATTTCCTCATAATCTCTGATCACTTTAGCTATCTCAAATGCACCTGAGCGTGTTCCGTTTCGCACCAAAAGATGGCAATTCATACAAACATTTTCCGCAGGAAATCCTGCCGATTTACTGTAAGGAGCATAACTATGACAGTAAATGCAATCTGTTCCATTCTGCCCGGCATGAACCGCATGTGAAAATTTAACAGGCTGATCAGGGGCATAACCCGGGGAATGACCAATTGCAATGGCACCGGCAACAAGTGAGTTGGTAATAAAAATAGCAGTGGTACCAAGAACGATGAAATGGATCCACTGTTTTTTTATTTTTTTAATGATTATCAGATCTATCGATTGAAAACAGAAACAGAATGGAAGCAATTATGAATAATAAAAGATTGGTTACAACAGGTTTCTGTTGTTTAAGACCCATAACAGTCAGTTTATCCATATAAGCTTTGATCAGGACTATATCTTCCGGAGATAACTGAAATCCTTCGTGTACCTGTGCCATTTTTTTGCCGGCAGGATTGAGTAATACTTTGCTTAAATCACCGGCACTTTTATCCAGATATTTTATTGAAATTTCCAGGGCGTCAGGATTCCAGTTAAGTGTATCAGAAAAACGCGTATTGTGACAACCGGCACAATTTATTGACTTATTTTCAAGATATACCAATCCATAGAAAAGTCTTTCCCCCCTTATCAGCTCTTCAGCACTTAAAGTCCTTTGCTTATTGATGACTGAATCATCCGGTTGAATTATATTTGAATGAACAGGATTAATAAATTCTAACAGAAAAATGATAATGAATAAATATTTAATTTTTTGTACAGGAAAAAAAATACGCATCAATAGTAAATTTTAGAATTAAATATAATTATGACCAGAATTAAGTCAACATTTCCCTGCAAAATTCATCTAACTCAAAAATATAAAAATGAATAAAATTTCCTATGTTTTATTTAACAATTATTTCTTTCAGGTTGTTTTTTGATAGTTAACGCTTGTCGGTTACCATATTTCCTTCAGGTATCATCTGCTTGAATCCGAATCCATTAACCGCTTCGAAGTCTTTATAACTGTATTACATATTTATTTTGTTGTGATACAATAACAGAAGCACCACATTAGTGGTTGATATGAATAACCCAGATGCAACAGTCTTAGAAAAGTATATTCTCTTTTCACTTCATCAAGCTGATTACTGTTTATCTTTGTAACTTAATAATAATTTTTCAAGGTAATAATCGTTTAATATTAATAAACAAATCAAATAAGGATATGAAAAAGATTTTAATAATTACTCTGGTCCTTGCACTTTCGGTTGTGCTCATGCACAGTTGTAAAAGTGACCCCGGAGAACCACCTGCAATTCCGCCTGCAGGAACCATGGCTATTGATTTCAGCAATTTTGAAGCATGCGAAAAAAGGTGATATTTCAATTTCTGTTCCAAAAGGAACTGATAAAAGCAGCTGGGAATTTGCAGCCGGAATTGCCCTTTTCTGGAAATCAGTTATGTACACAACGCTTGCAGTTCCCGTTACTGCGTTCCAGCTGGCTGCCAGCCAGGATCCGGTTTATATTGAGAACCAGACCTGGGAATGGAATTACAGTACAACCGTCCTCAGTGAAACATACAACGCCAGGCTTACGGGACAGATCGCTTCAACCGAAGTTGTATGGAAGATGTACGTTACAAAGGGGGGAACCGGAGGTTTTGAAGATTTTCTCTGGTTTGAAGGAACATCTGAATTCGATGGTACCAGTGGCCAGTGGATACTGAATCAAAGCCCGCAAAGCCCTTCTGCAGTTCTCCAGATTGACTGGACAAAAACCGGAGCTGAGGTTGGTGAAATCAAATGCACATATGTAAAAACCGGCGATCAATATGCCGATAGCTACATTGAATACGGGCAGACAAGCGGTGCACTCGACTCATATTATAATATTCATTTGTACAATGCCTCAGTCCAGCAGTTCTATGACCTCAATGTTGAATGGAGCAAAAGCCTGCACAACGGAAGAGTAAAATGCCCGGTTTATTTCGGAAATACAAACTGGTATTGCTGGGATTCGGGTTTCCTTAATATAACTTGCCCCTGATTACAGTCTGCAATAGAATAGACAGGAAGAAGGCTTTAATGTTAAAGTATGCCCCTCATTCCACATGGGGGGCTTTTTAATGGTTTTTGGAAGCGTTTTTTATCATCATTTTTTATTATTTTGCGCACCTCATTTAAAGATAATTAATAATGTCAAAAGGCAACAAAGCTGCTTTACTGATTATTCTGATACTTGTTGCAGACCAGATTCTGAAATTCTGGGTAAAAACTCACATGGTTATCGGACAGGAAATCCATATGTTCGGTAACTGGGGATTGCTTCATTTTATTGAAAATAACGGAATGGCTTTCGGAATGGAAATGGGAGGCAAGACGGGAAAGATTCTTTTAAGCCTCTTCAGAATTGCTGCAATTGGCGGTATTTGCTGGTTCCTTGTTTCGCTGATAAAGAAAAAGGCAAATACAGGATTGATATTGTCAGTCAGCGCTATACTGGCCGGCGCCACGGGGAATATAATTGACAGTGTTTTTTATGGAGTTATTTTCAATGAAAGCTACATGCAACCCGCTGTTTTGTTTCCTCCTGAAGGCGGCTATTCCTCTATCCTTCTGGGTAAGGTAGTTGATATGTTTTATTTTCCTGTTATTAATACCCAATGGCCCGACTGGTCTCCATTCAGGCCGGGGGAATCACTGATATTTTTCAGACCTGTATTTAATATAGCTGATTCGGCAATTACCTGCGGGGTATTTGCGATAATCATTTTTCAGAAGCAATTGTTTAAAGATCTTGCATTAACCTGAGTGCCGGGTCCTCACTTACAACAATCGCCGATGCAATTCAGCAGTGTGATAATTTTCTCAGTCTTAGAAAATAATATGTATTCTTCCCTTCCCTTCTCGATCCCAGCACCCCTTTGTCCTTAAGGATTCCCAGATGATGCGAAGCTGTCGATTGTTCAATTCCGTTGCAGTTATGTATCTCTGTTACAGTTCTGCCTCCGCCCTCTTCCAGACAACCAATTATTGATATCCTTACTGGGTGTGCCATTGCCTTCAGCATTCCTGATGCTTTTTCAAGGCTCTCCGGATTAAGATTTTTTATTCCCATCAATTTCCCATTTCTTTAAGCAAATATATCATAATTTTTCAGAAAGGAAACAGGTACCTGTTTCGTAATATGCCCTAAAAAGCCATGATCCTGCAATATAAAAACCTATTTTACTATATTTGAAGAAATATCCATTTATGTCTGATCTGGGAAGGATAATAAAACCTGTTGAAGCAGAGATGGCTCAGTTCGAAGCCTATTTCGGCAGGACCATGCAAAGTAAAATTCCCCTCCTGAAAATAATACTAAATTATATTTTCAGACGCAAAGGAAAGCAAATGAGGCCTTTGCTTG
This sequence comes from uncultured Bacteroidales bacterium, assembly GCA_963753495.1. Taxonomy (GTDB): domain Bacteria; phylum Bacteroidota; class Bacteroidia; order Bacteroidales; family VadinHA17; genus LD21. The sequence goes on along the minus strand of CAVWCO010000010.1, from coordinate 166,718 downwards.
TTTTTCTGAGTGCAAAGCTGAATGGGGAAATTGGTGAACCGACCTATGTTGCTGCAACATTGATCGAACTTCTGCATACCGCATCTATTGTTCATGATGATGTTGTGGATGATGCCTCCGAGAGACGTGGTGCTATTGTCAATAAATGCACTCTGGAATTCTAAAATCGCTGTGCTTGTTGGTGATTATATGCTGTCAAAAGGTCTTCTTATAAGTATTGAAAAAAACCAGACAGATATGCTTGAAATTGTATCTGAAGCTGTAAAATCGATGACAGAAGGAGAGCTTCTTCAGCTTCAGAAATCCAGAAAGCTGAATATCAGGGAAGATGATTACTTTCGTATCATCAGCAGCAAAACGGCAGCACTGATTTCAGCCTGCACGGCCTGCGGGGCAAGATCAGCAACAAGCAATCCCGAAACTATTCAGCTTATGAAAGAGCTTGGAGAATCAATCGGTATTGCGTTCCAGATCAGGGATGATATTCTTGATTATGAAGGCAACGGACTGACGGGTAAAATATCTGGCAACGACATCAAGGAAAAGAAAATCACACTTCCTTTGATCCATGCGCTTGAAAAAACTTCTCTGGTACGAAAGAAAATCATTCTGAAAATCATAGGAACCAGGAAGAAAACAAGGTCTGATATTGAAGAGGTTATACGTTTTGTTTCAGAAAGCGGAGGAATTGAATATGCAGTTCTCAAAATGGAACAATACCGCGATAAAGCTCTTGCAATACTTGATACCTATCCTGAATCGGATGTTAAGAATTCACTCAGGGAATTTGTATATTATACTGTTTCGAGAGATAAGTAATTATTCCCGCCAGGGGGAGAAAGGTTATGCTGCTTCAAGTTTGATCTTCGTTACCTTATCCATATCTTTTTCATAGTACCTCGATCCCAGATAAAAAAGAACAGCGCCGGCCACAAGTACAAAAGGCAATATTGACAGAGCGGTCCTGATATTTGAAAGGTCATAAATTTTCCCGATAACAATTGGTGCAGTCGATGAGCCCAAAAGGTTCTGAACCACCACCGCGATGGCATATGATGTTGCTCTTAATCCGGGATGAATTACATCCTGGGTTACTGCAGAGGCTCCGGATATGAAAATCATTATGCAGATCCCCATAAGAAGGAAAACAATATATTGAATTGTGCCCCTGAAAAGATACAACGCAGAAAATAACAGTATAGCTGACGCCAGCGACGAAATGGCCGGGAGCAATAACCGGGCATTGAACTGAGTCTTTCGCCATCTGTCAGTAAGTATCCCGCCAAGAGGAGCTCCGACAAGCGCCAGGACCATAACAGCACTGGCCATGGTGCCTGCTTTTTCCTGCGGTACTTCTCTCGTCATCTGGAAATATGTCGACAGCCAGGTTATAAGCGAAGTGGTTACAAATACTACTGCCGCAATTCCAAAATAGGTATAAATGATAGAAGGTTTAGAGATAAACTCCTTAACAATGTCTTTCTTTTCCATTTTTATCTTCTTGTTGGCCTTGTCGACAAAAGAAAGATCGACAGTTTTATAATCTTTTACAAAAAGAAAGAGGATTGCGACAACCAGTCCGGGCAATGCAACAAGTCCAAAAGCATGTTTCCAGCCAAGCCTGGTGGCAATAATACCTCCAAGGAGCACCCCTATTGCTGTACCGAGAGGTATGGAGGCGTTCCATATCCCCATCATTTTTGATCGTTTTTCAATAGGATATAATCCCGAGATCATTGCACTGCCGCCCGGAGCATAACCGGCTTCCCCAGCTCCAATAAGGAGACGGGCCATGAACAACTGGACATAATTACCGGTCAGGGCGCACAGGGCCGTCGCAAGGCTCCATACAATAGCCATCATCCCGATTGTTTTGGTCCGGCTCCAGCGGTCAACAAGAAGAGAAACAGGAAATGTCAGGATCACAATAGCCCAGTAGACAGCCGACATAAGCATGCCGCTCTGGGTATGTGAAATTCCCCAGTCTCTTTCGATGGATGAAAACATCGATGTAATAATGGACCTGTCGATATAATCGAACATATACAACAGAAACAGAAGCACAAACACATAATTGGAATATCCTTTTGTAAAAAGATATCCTTTTTGATCTTCAGTATTTTTCATAGAGATGTTGTTAGGTTAACCTTTCACCAAGTAAATAAAAATTACCATCTGTTATCGTTTTCTGATTGTAATTTTAAGTCTTTATACTTATTTAAAGCAGACCGTCCCGCGTGTATTCTGTTATTTGAATATTATTTGCTCTTTTTCGCATCATATAGCTTTATACTGTCGCTGTTGAGCAATAAAGTTGTTCCTGCTTCACCTGAATCTTTAATTTTAATCAATATGCCATCTTTTCGAAATTTATGGCTTACCCTGGTTTTATCGTATCCAGCTCGTCGCGGAAGAATAATAAAAATCGAATGAACAGTACCGGAGCCTTTTAATAAATAAGAGACAACAGGAGCCGGAGTATTGATCCCCTCCTTGCTTACCTTACCCTGTGCAAGGATGATATCACTAACTCTGTCAGGTATTGCAGGTATTATCTGAATGGTTTCATTTATCAGTAATTTCCTGTCAATTTCCTGACACAGCTGTTATTGAAGGAAAGTGAAACAATACCTCGTAATTATGTGTTCCTGTTGATTCAAATTTGTCATAAATGAGTACAAAATCATGACGTATTAAACCAATTGACCGCGTCCATTTAACCCCAGAATTTGCAGGTTCTGATGCCGGTGATTCCATGCGGCAATATTTTATTTCGTCCCCTTCCTGCCATCCTGTTATTCTGTTGGCGGTTATCCTTCTGGGCACCCAAAGTATATCTGATGAAGTTGCTTCATCTGACTTTCCGTCAATTAATACTGTATTGTGAGCCCTTGATGTTCTGTACCAGCTTACCAAAGCAGGATCGTCATAATTACAGCAGCCGCTGTCGACCAATACCGGATTCCCGTTATACCAAAGATTTACAGCCAGCCTTCCGGCGTGGGCATGGGAACCAATAACCTGTGCGGGATACAGCATAATATACCATTTACCGGGATCAGAGTCCCTCAGAATCCCTATTTGTGTATCAGGGTAATAAACCGATGGTTGTTTTTCAGTGACTGCTTCATCGCCTAAAAGTTCATTTATTGTTGCAACAGCAAAATTAACAGGCATTTCGAATGAATCATTCACCGGGGGCATTGTTCGGTTTGGCTGGGCCGAATTTATCATTAATGCAGCCATTTTTTTAAGCATCGGCAGGCTGTTTTTGGCCGGTGCGGTATTATTACTGACACAAAGCTGATACGCATCTCTGAATATGTGTGATTCAAACGGGTAATATCCAAACATTTGCTCCTTATTTCCTCCATCATTATAAAATGCATTTTCCAAATGATGATTCCAAGATTGTGATTGCCTTAAGCTTTAAATCCACGGCCTCCTGAAAATCAGGAAACAGTATGCCCAGATAAAGCATGGCAAGGGCTCCATGTGACTGATGGTTGAATTCATTTAATTGTTGCCTGCCAAATCCCGATAAAAGTATTGCAGCATGTTGCCGGAGAGAATTAAGTATTTTCAACTTTTCATCATGTGAAAGACCATTAAAACCAAGATAATAGCACCATGATAAGTGGATTGACCTCCATGCCACCTGCATGTCTCTCCAGTTGTAAGTTCTTTGCGGCGTGTCGGGCAGGAGGGGATTATCTTCTATCCACTGCGATAATGATATGCATCATAAAATCAAGATACTTCCTGTCGCCGGTCAGATAAAACAACCGTGCGAAAGGAGGCAGATAATAAAACCGGTTTAACCAGACACTTTTTTCAATTTCTGATTTTTCATATTTATCCCATCCGACAGGAGTACCGTAAATCCTTTCAAGAAGGCCTTCCTGAACAGCCTTCGTAATTTTCTCATCATCTTCGCTGCCAATAAGCTGCATCTGGATAAACTTGCCTCCCTGATCTTTTGGGATATAATCACCAATATTGTAATTGCTTACATATTTAAAAAAGGGGAAAACAGGGTCAGCTTTTTCACCCGGATCATCAGAGAGTCTATTTAAGCCTGCTGTGAGATTTAATGGTAAAACTCCGGGGATCAGACTGCCCAGGCTGATACCAGCACCGCAGCAGACAGATATTTGTTTAACAAATTTTCTCCGTCCGGATTTCATTTTTCCAACTTCAGGATGTTTCAGTTGTGGTTTTTACAAATTTACCTTTGACCAAGTAAATAAAAATTACTCTTTGTTGTTGTTTTTATTGTAATTTTAAGTTTTCATACTTTTTGAATACTATTTTTCACAGATTAATTTCATTTTTCATAAAATCTTAAATATCTCAGTTAATGGCAACTCTTAAGACAAATTGAGGAATTTCTTGGTTCCGGACCAATTGCAATGGCCGGAGTATCGCGTAATCCGAAAAAATTCGGTTTCGCAGCCTTCAAGGAACTAAAGGAAAAAGGAATGAATATTATTCCTGTGAATCCGTATGCTGACGAAATCCATGGATCAAAAGTATACCACGATATAAAAAGTCTTCCCGGATAATGTCAGCGGGCTGATTGTAATGACAAGTAAATCGCAGACTGCCGGAGTGATCAGAGAAGCAAAGGAGAAGGGAATCAAACAGATCTGGTTGCAGCAGATGGCCGAAACCAAAGAGGCATTGAATGAGCTGGAGGGTTCAGGTATTAATTATGTTATAAAAGAATGTATTTTGATGCATTACAAGCCTCACAGGATTCATAAATTTCACGCTGCGATCAGAAAATTTTTCGGAAGTTTCCCCAGGTAGGTATTTATATTCCGGATACCTTTCAGTTTGTATCTTTTATCCTGCAAAAAATAAATGATTGTACACTTCCGGTAAAAATAAAGAACTGAGAAGGAGTGACCAGTTTTTGTTGCCTGTCAGCAAACCTTTTTTATCAGAGGGGAAATATGATATTTATCCGTCACTCAAAATAAATGATAATCAGATTTTTGCCGGATTCGAAACTCTGGCTGAAAAAATTCAGGCTTACAACAAAGTTATAATTGACGGCTATGGAGGTGTGTTTTTTGACCTTTTCCGGATCCGGCTTGATAATATCTTCAGGAAGAACGGATATAATGTTTTCTGGATAAATACTAACGATTTTTTTAAGCCTGAGGAGCAGATCCTTGAAATAACTGCTCCTTTTCTTGGTGGCGATGATCCTCTTTTTGGTAAAAAGACCTCATTAAACCTCAGGGATTTTTTCATTGCCGGAAAACTTAAATCAGCCAGTCCCCGTGATGACTATGATATTAATATCCTGATAGGCCCCGGTGCGGCTCTGGCTGGATGGGAAGGCCTGCTTATCTATATCGATATACCAAAGAACGAAATTCAGTTCCGGTCGCGGGCAGGATCCGTTTCAAATCTGGGGCACACAGTTGCCTCTGATCCGGGAAAAATGTATAAGTGCTTCTACTTCGTCGACTGGGTTGTTCTGAATAAGCATAAAGAAAAAATTAGTCCCTTCAGTTGATCTGTTTGTTGACGGACAGCGGCCTGAGATGCCTGTTTGGATGGAAGGAACAACTCTGAGGGAATCCCTTCAGATCATGAGCCGGAATGTTTTCAGGACAAGGCCCTGGTTTGAGCCGGGAGTATGGGGAGGAACATGGATAAAAAATCAATATTCCGGGCCTGAATAAAAATGTTCCGAATTATGCATGGTCATTTGAACTTATCACCCCTGAAAACGGTCTGCTGATCGAAAGCTCTTCGCTGCTCTGTGAGGTTTCGTTCGATTGTCTCATGTACCTTCATGCTGAAGAGATCCTTGGAGACTACTACCCGCGAATCCGGGACCAGTTTCCCGATCCGTTTCGATTTTCTCGACACCTTCGACGGTGGCAATCTCTCGTTGCAATGCCATCCGCGTCCTCGATACATCAGGGAGAACTTTGGTGAAGCCCTGACACAGGAAGAGACATACTATATTCTTGATACAAAAGATGATGCCGTCGTTTTTCTGGGTTTTTGCGACAATATTGAACCTGAGAATTTCAGGCTTGATCTTGAAGAAAGCCATGACACCGGAAAACCTTTCAATCCTGATAAATATATCCTTAAACATCATGTGAAAAAGCATGACCTTTTGCTTATTCCGTACGGTACAATTCATGGGTCCGGAAAAAACAACCTGGTTCTGGAAATCAGCACCACGCCATATATTTTCACCTTCAAGATGTATGACTGGCAAAGACCTGATCTTAACGGAAACCCAAGGCCGCTGAACATTGAAAGGGGAATGGCAAATCTTTTCTTTGACAGAAAAGGAAATTATGTAAATTCAAGGCTTATTGTCAAACCGGAATTAATGTGATGAAGGCCCTGACTGGAAGCTTTACCATCTGGCAACCCATGAAACTCATTCGTATGATGTCCATCGTTATCATTTTCACACCGTGATCGATATAAATACTGAGTAATAAATGCCTTGTTATGAGTCTGACAGAAGGTCAAAGCATCGAAATTGAAACATGGAACGGATTTAAAAAGACCTTCTGTTACGCGGAAACATTTGTTATTCCTGCAGCGGCTCAAAAGGTAAGGATAACTAATAATTCATCATCCGAAGCGATTCTTGTTAAAGCCTTTATGAAATAAGGAAATAAGGAAATAGGAAATAGAAATATTAGTGTTGATTGCTTTTAGTGATTGTTTATTGTTTCACAGCTGTTCCCAGACTCGAAGGCACAATCGTTTGTCTCTGCCTGATGACGAGCTGGTGAATGGTTATTCTGATAAAATATCAGGTACCGATTATGAATATCACTCATTTATCCCGGGTCCCCGGCCGAGCATTATAATAAGGGCTGAAAGCAGTAATGACTTCATGGAGTGGCAGACGGAGGCTCCGCTTGCTTCAGGATAAAAAGAAATATGCAGCATTCATCTGGGTCGCTGCCATAGGCTCAAGCCCGGGAAATGCACCAATGTCCCTTACAACTGACCTGAATAATAAATTCAGTTTCAATACCGATGGCCGTCCGGCCTGGACAATTACATTCTGATGATGGGTCGAGCCTGAGTTTCAATTCAATTATGACCGATCAGCATGGAGATCATCATGGATACATGGTATTGCGTATCCCCTCCGGTAAGCTTATGAAAGGAAAGCCGCTCAGAATAAAGGTGACAGGAAGCGAATCACATCTTACGTCCTGGTATATGACCTATAAGCAACAGGTCAAAACAGGTGTACCCTCAATCCGTTTCCTGCTGTCCTTAAAAAAGACAATGCACATCTTCAGCTCGTTGAGGCGGCAATATTCTATTTCGGCAAAGAGACTGACTGTAAAATCTATGCTAATAACAAACTGGTTGCCGGCACACACCTCAAATTCGGATACAATACTGTTAATATCGGACTTCCACAGGTTCAGAAACCTACTCAGATAAATCTTAAGGTTACTGCCGGGGATTTTTCATTATCCAATACCGTTACCCTTGATCCTGTAAAGAAATGGACCATTGATCTGATCCAGCATTCACATACCGATATCGGATATACCCGTTCGCAGACTGAAATCCTGGCCGAACACCTCAGGTACATTGATTATGCCCTTGATTATTGTGATGCAACAGACGATTATCCTGAAAATGCAAAATTCAGATGGACCTGTGAAGCCTCATGGCCTGTGGATGAGTTTCTGAAAAGCAGGCCTGAAGAACAGGTTAGCCGCCTGTTAAAACGTATCAGTGAAGGCCGGATTGAAGTTACCGGCATGTATTTCAACTTTGATGAGCTCCCTGATGAACAGATCCTGGCAGCCTCTCTTGCAGCTGCAGGCAGGATTAAGGCCAGGGGTATCCCGGTAACTCTTGCAATGCAAAATGATGTGAACGGCATAGGCTGGTGCATGAATGACTATTTCAACCAGCTTGGCATCAAATACCTTAACATGGGCACGCACGGACACCGTGCTCTTATCTGCTTTGACAAACCAACAATGTTCTGGTGGGAATCACCATCGGGAAAAAGGGTCCTTACTTTCAGGGCTGAACATTACATGACCGGCAATACTCTTTTCGAGATACAGAACGGGGATCTGAATAAATTCCAGAATAACCTGCTTACATATCTGAAAAATCTTGAGAAACTTAAATATCCTTTCAATGAAATGGCCATTCAGCTTTCGGGATATCTGACGGACAATTCTCCTCCGTCGACACTGGCAAGCGAAATGATAAGAAAATGGGATGAGGTTTTTGAGTGGCCAAAGATCTCCACTTCGACGGCCGAATCATTTTTCAGGAAAATGGAAAATGAACACAGCAGCGAATTCCCGGTGATAAGAGGAGCATGGCCCGACTGGTGGACTGACGGATTCGGGTCTGCAGCCAGGGAAACGTCGGTAACCCGTAAAGCAGCCGCATCATTCAAGGCAAACACCGGAGCTCTTTCAATGGCAGCTGTTGCAGGAATAAAGCTGCCTGCGGGGATTGAAAGGAAGATTGATCTGGTAAATGATGCCCTGCTGTTTTATACCGAGCATACAACAGGATACTCTGAGAGTGTGAGGGAACCATACAGCCAGCCCACGATGGAACAACGGGCACTTAAGGAATCGTATGCCTGGGAGGCGGACCGGCGGACCTGCATCACTTGGAGAAGATGGTATGGGATTGCTTCAAAGCATGTTTAAAAAGGAAAAAGAACCATCATTGATCGTCTTCAATACACTTAACTGGAAAAGATCCGGGACAGTCTGTTATTTATATTGACCACCAGATAGTACCACGGGGAAGTACAGCAGGAATATATGACCATAATGGCAAACGTATTCCGGCACAGGCTCTTTCGCACAGGGCCGATGGCACTTACTGGGCGGTGTGGCTTGATGATATTCCTGCATTCGGATTTAAAAAATTCCTGGTCCGCCCTCTTAACGAGGAGAGCAGTACTATAGACAGGGAAAGACCGGCGTCACTTGAAAACAAATGGTATAAGATAACTCCTGATTATTCATCAGGAACAATAAGTTCATGGTTCGACAAGGAACTGTCCCTTGAGCTTGTCGATAAAAATTCGGAATACGGAATGGCTGAATTTATCCTTGAACAGCTTGGAAACAGAAGCCAGATGGAAAGAAAAATGCTTGTCGATTTTAAAAGATCGTCTCTTGATACTCTGTGGTTCGATTCTTTTACCCAGGGTCCTGTCTTCAACAGCATCAAATTCTATGGTGAATCTGAAACTTCAATAAATCCAAAGGGATATTCATTTGAGATCAGGCTTTACAATACTGAAAAACGGATTGAAATTGTCTGCTCAATAATTAAAAAAAGCATTATTGATCCGGAGAGTTTTTATATTGCTTTCCCATTTAATCTGAAAGATGGAAAACACTTTACCGAAGTCCAGGGAGGAATAATTGAAACAGGAAAAGATCAGATCAAAGGTTCTTCAAATGACTGGTACACTGTTCAGAATTTCACTTCTGTGCAGGAATCGAAAAGGCTCAGGTGGTGATAGGTTGCACTGAAATGCCCCTGATGCAGTTCGGAGCTATTAATACAGGCCGTTACCAGGCAGGTGCAATGCCGCAGAGCACTCATATTTTTTCATGGCCGATGAATAATTACTGGGTCACAAATTTCAATGCCGATCAGAGGGGAGGCCATACCTGGACATATTATCTGACAACTTCGGATGATATTTCAGGCACCTTTGCGTCGCAGTTCGGCTGGGGATCGAGAGTACCTTTCCTGACAAGGATCCTTCCGGGGCAAGGTACCGGGGATAATAAAGCAGAGGGTTCATTTATAGAAGGATGGCCGGCGAATGTGATACTGATAAGTGCCCGTCCATCGGATGACGGAAAGACAATTCTTGTCCATCTGCGTGAAACCGGAGGAAAAGAGGCTCTTCTTAATCTTAAGAACGGGCTTACAGGAAACCAGCTGAATATTTCCTGTGCTGATGTTACAGGAAAATTGTTCCGGATTCTGAGAATATCATTAAACCACTTGAATCCAAATTCTTTCTGATAAAAACAGGTTTATAAACTTTAAAAAATGAACTTTGCTGTAAGTAATACCGAATAAGACAACTAAAATATAATTCCATGCAGGAAACAGGATATTTTCACAGTGTTGAATTTGCAGTCCGTGATTATGAATGCGATTTACAGGGAGTGGTAAACAATGCAAACTATCAGCATTACCTTGAACATGCACGGCACGTATTCCTTGTGTCAAAAGGGATCAGCTTTGCACAGCTCCATGAAGAGGGACTTGACCTGATCGTCACAAGGGTTGAGATTGATTATAAATATCCTCTCAAAAGCCGTGACAAATTTGATGTAAAAACCAATATTCTCATGAGAGGGAAATGTGAGGATCGTTTTTCTTCAGGATATCTTCAGGCTTCCTGATAACAAGCTTGTTGTGAAAGCCAGGTTATAACGGACTGCAGCAACTAAAAAAGGGAAACCAGTTGCACCCGGCGATATAATCCATAACTGGGACTTAAATAGCAAACCGTTCAACCTAAAAACACCATAAAATGAAAACAAAACCACCTTATTTGAAACAGTGTTCGTCTTATTACTTGGTCTTCTGTATTTTATACCTGATTTCCATCAGAGCCCAATCAATTGAGGGCGACTGGTACGGAAAGGCAGAAATAGGTGATATTACCCTGCGTCTTACAATCCATGTCAAAGCCGACGATAAAGGATATTCCTCAACATGGGATAGCCCTGATCAGGGTGCATTTGGAATTCCTTCAACGACAACATCCTTCAACTATCCTGATTTTTCATTTACCCATGCAGGTGCGGGATTTAAATATACAGGAAAGGTAAATGCCTCATATACTGAAATTAGCGGAACTCTTGAACAGGCGGGAGTAAACTCGACATAACCTTCGGGAGAGAACCTGTTGCAGCAGCTCCCAACAGCACTGAAGGCCTTAAAACAGACAGTATGATAAACAAGAAGTTTATATTACAATGCGTGACGGAGTAAGATTGTTTACATCAGTTTATACCCCTAAAAACAACCAGGTAAAACATCCCATTCTCCTTAACCGGACACCATATAATATCGAACCCGGGGGACCCGAAAATTTTAATTTCTTCATGCAGCTCTACTCCAGGTATACTGAGGAGGAATACATAATGGTTTTCCAGGATGTAAGGGGAAAATATCATGAGTGAAGGCCAGTTTGAAGATATTCGTCCCGTTATTCCATTAAAAAAAGACAATAAGGATATTGATGAAACAACTGATACCTGGGATACTGTTGACTGGCTGATAAAAAATGTAAAAAACAATAATGGCAATGTCGGGATTTTCGGGATATCCTACCCCGGATTTTATTCAACGATGGGAATCATAAATGCACATCCGGCAGTTAAGGCTGTCTCACCTCAGGCACCTGTAACAGCATGGTTCATCGGTGATGATTTTCACCATAACGGCGCATTTTTCCTTCTCGACTGCTTTAACTTCTATTACAGTTTCGGACAGCCCCGCAAAGAGCCGACAAGAAGAGGGAATCCAGGGTTTCAGATGGCCTGTTCCCGATAATTATGAATTCTTCCTTTCGCTTGGCGCAGTAAAAAATATTTCCCAAAAGTATTTCGGCGACAGCATTAAATTCTGGAATGACGCTTTTGCACATCCCGATTATGATGATTTCTGGAAAGCCCGCGATCCCCGTCAGTATCTTAAAAATGTCACGCCTGCAGTAATGACTGTAGGCGGCTGGTTTGATGCTGAAGATCTTTACGGAGCCCTTAACACTTATGAAGCTATTGAAACCCAGAATCCTCCTGACAGTAAAGAATTATCTTGTTATGGGTCCGTGGTCTCATGGCCAGTGGGCATTCGGAGAAGGCAAATAACCTGGGAAATATTTACTGGGGACTGGATGCAAATGAAGAATTTATTGAACAGGAAGAAACATTCTTTAATTATTACCTTAAAGGGGAAGGCAAACCAGAAATTCCTGAGGCCACAATTTTTGTAACAGGATCAAATGAATGGAGGAATTTTGAAACATGGCCTCCGAAAAATACAATTGAAAAGAACCTTTATTTTCAGCCGGGAGAAATTGCCTCATTTGACAGCTCCGGCAGTAAGACAAGCTTTGATGAATATGTTTCGGATCCCATGAATCCTGTTCCTTATACCGAGGATGTTCATACCAGCAGGACTGCTGAATATATGACTGACGATCAGCGGTTTGCATCACGCCGGCCAGATGTTATGGTTTATCAGACGGATGTTTTAACGGAGGATATTACGCTTACAGGTCCGCTGACTGCAGATCTTTTTGTTTCGACAACCGGAACCGATGCTGATTATGTTGTCAAGCTGATTGATGTATTTCCTGCCGGATACAAAAGCAGAGTGATCCGGATCTTAAAGTACCCTCTTGGAGGATATCAGATGCTTGTCAGGGGTGAAGTATTCAGGGGAAAATACCGGAACAGCTTTGAAAAGCCCGAGCCTTTTGTTCCCGGAAAGATTACCGAAGTAAAATATGAGATCCCTGATGTGGCCCATACTTTTAAAAAAGGCCACGGATTATGATCCAGGTTCAGAATTCATGGTTCCCTCTGGTTGACAGGAATCCGCAGAAATTTGTCAATATTTATAAATGTTCCGACAGCGATTTTCAGAAGGCAACACACAGGATTTATCATGATGCGAAATATCCTTCCGGTATCAGGGTCAGTATTCTTCAATAAAAGAATCCGACTGAAGAATTTGAACATAAATTTTACTTATTTTGTTACCTGATAGGAAATTACATTTATAAACACATAATTATGGGAAAAAGAGATCTTACCCGCAGACAATTCATGGCAACTACTTGCAGCAGGTGCCGGAACAGTGCTGATCGGTAATGCAATCAATGCAATTCCTCCGGTTAGCCGGCCGGAAATGTTTGATCCGTTCAAAACTGTGACCCTTGGAAAAACAGGCATAAAAACCACCCTTCTCGGAATGGGAACAGGCTACAGCGGCTATAACCGGTCTTCAAACATTACAAGGGCAGGTGTTGCTGAATCGGTTATTAAAGCAGCATACGACAGGGGCATCAGGTATTTTGACTGTGCCGACAGCTATGGTACCCATCCTTTCACAAAAGACGCTCTCAAGGGCATCCCGCGGGAAAACTATGTTATTGGCACCAAAATGTGGGTTACAGCAGGTGGAATCCCGGAACAGGAACGTCCTGATTCTGCAGTAGTCGTTGACCGGTTCCGTAAAGAACTGAATACCGACTATATCGATCTTGTACAGCTGCACTGCATGACAAACGGGGAGTGGAGCGATGAGCAGAAAAGATTTATGGACGGTCTCGAAAATCTTAAAGCCAAAAAGATCATCAATGCACATGGAGTTTCAGTCCATTCCTTTGATGCTCTTAATGTAGCTTCCGAACACCCGTGGGTCGATGTTATCCATGTCCGCATAAATCCCTTTGGTGAAGCCATGGATCAGCGCGATCCGGCTCTTGTTGTTCCTGTTATTGAAAAATTCCATAAATCCGGAAAAGGGGTGATCGGAATGAAGCTGATCGGCGGAGGCAAGCTGAAAGATGATCCTGTAAAGATTGATGAATCGCTGAAATTTGTTCTTGGACTGGGTACCGTCGATATGATAATAATCGGATTTGAAAAACCTGAACAGATTGATAATTATATTGAACGTATTAAGAAAATTCAGGTTGCATAAATCATAAATAGGGACGTGCCATGGCTACGTCCCTATTTATTAAATCAATTAAATATGAAATCCATTATTGCATTTCTGGTGACATTAATTATTATTCCCGGTATCTGTATTATCTCAGGATTCAGATCTGTCTTCAATCCTGAAACCGGGAGCTGAACTTGTGAAACTTGCCGGTGATTTTGCGTTTACTGAAGGCCCTGCTCCCGACAAAGCCGGGAATGTGTATTTCACCGATCAGCCAAACGACAGGATAATGGTCTGGAGTAAAAAAGGAGGCTTGTCGACTTTCATGCAGCCTTCCGGCAGGTCGAACGGCTTGTTTTTCGACAATAAAGGGAATCTGTGGTCATGTGCCGATGAACAGAATGAACTATGGCGCATAAGTCCCGATAAAAATGTTGAGGTAGTTATTAATGAATATAACGGGAAGCTTTTTAATGGCCCTAACGATGTCTGGGTTGCCACTGACGGAAGCATTTTTTTTACCGATCCTTTTTATAAAAGACCATGGTGGAACCATACAGATATGCCACAGGAAAAACAATGTGTTTATTTCCTGAGCGCCGATCGCAAAATACTGAAACGGGTTGCGGAAGATCTGGTTCAGCCTAACGGAATTGTTGGAACACCCGATGGAAAAACACTATATATTGCAGATATTGGAGGAAATAAAACATGGTCCTATTCGATAAACCCTGACGGAACCCTTGATAATAAAAAGCTCTTCTGCGAACTGGGCTCCGACGGAATGACAATCGACACAGAAGGAAATATTTATCTTACCGGAAAAGGAGTAACTATCTTTGATAAAACCGGGAAAAAAATCGGAAATATCCCAGTACCTGAAACTGGACAGCAAATGTCTGTTTCGGAGGAAAAAACAGAAAAACACTTTTTATTACAGCCAGTAAAGGTTTTTACAAAATAAATACCAGGGTTAAAGGAGCCTATTAGTCAATGCTGAAGCCTGTATTGATCAAATTTTTTACCTTTTTTCATATTTTATTGAAATAATATTTTTATCATTGTAACCTTTATTTGAATTTCAGGATCGTAGTTTTTTCATTGCATTTCAATAAAGACGAGAAATGGAAGGAACACGCAGAGCAAATATAAGGCCGGGTATTGATGTAATGGTAGAACTTGCTGAAGATAAACGTACCGGAAGGCTTACAGGCGGCAAAGTTAAAGAAGTTCTTACAACAGCTCCCATTCATCCTCACGGGATTAAAGTAAGGCTTGAAAACGGACAGATAGGAAGAATAAAACAAATCATCCAGTCAAACTGATTTCTGCTTTCCGATTCAATCAAATTTACGATTCTCTCTGGTTAATAAATCTGACTATTTCGGTTTTTGTACTGGTTGATCCTGCTTACAGGATTATTATGTCACTCCGGGTCAATCCTTTAATATGTTTTTTAATTATTTTTGGAATGTATTAAAGTATGCTTTCCTCACGTTGGTTAAGTTTTAACTCAAACCCTATTGAAAATGAAGTACGAGGATTTTATTGTCACTACTTTAGGTAAAGGAAGTGTTGTTTCACCTCTTAAGGTTTCCCAGCGGGAAGATAGTCCTGTTTACAAATTTGTCAATGATAATGAAAGGATTCTTTATGAGGTATCTCTTGACGATTTTAACAGGTACAAAGAGAGCGGGGAGACACCGGTTTCATTTGAAAAAGCCGGACCCGAAGGAAAATATCTTTTTTGAACCTGCAAAGACAAAAGTCGCAATTGTGACCTGCGGCGGATTGTGCCCCGGAGTTAATAATGTTATACGGGCACTTGTAAATCAGCTTGTTTACAGGTATGGGATTACCCGTATCCTGGGAATTAAATATGGATATGAAGGACTGATTTCAAAATATAACCATCCGGTAATTGAGCTTACGGCTCCGATGGTAAGCGATATTTATCAGTCGGGAGGAACTTTCCTTGGCACCTCAAGAGGAAACCAGGATGTTGAAAAGATGGTTGATACACTTGAAATACTCAATATCAATGTTCTGTTTTGTATCGGCGGTGACGGTACTCTCCGGGGAGCACATGCAATTTACCAGGAGATTGAAAAACGAAAGCTCAGAATATCAGTGGCCGGAATACCTAAAACAATTGATAATGATATTGATCTGATTCATAAATCATTTGGATTTGAAACTGCTTTTTCAATTGCAAACGATATTATCAGGAATGCCCATAATGAAGCTCATGGTGCAAACAATGGTATTGCACTGGTAAAGCTGATGGGCCGCGATTCGGGATTCATTGCAGCCAGTGCCGCTCTTGCGATTCAGGAAGTGAATTTTGTCCTTATTCCCGAAATATCCTTTGATCTTTACGGACCAAGAGGGTTTCTGAAAATACTGCGGAAGCGCCTTGAGGAGAGGCATCATGCCATGATAGTAGTGGCAGAAGGTGCCGGCCAGGATTTCTTTGACACTGAAAATGCTGAACGCGACGCTTCAGGAAATATAAAGCATAAAGATATCGGAATTTATCTCAAGGAAAAGATAAGGGAAGAATTTAATGCCAAAGGTTTTCCGCATTCGATTAAATACATCGATCCGAGCTATATAATCAGGAGCGCCCCGGCAAATGCAAATGACAGCAAATTCTGCAACCTGCTTGCTCAGAATGCAGTTCATGCAGCCCTGGCAGGGAAAACTGATTTCGTTATCGGTTACTGGAATTATGAATTTACACTGATCCCTATTTCGATGGCTGTGGCAAAAAGGAAAAAAATTGATATTGAAGGTGAATTATGGTGGAATGTGCTGGAAGCAACAGGACAGCCAATTAGTATGAAAAATCAACTGATATGATCAAAAACGTCATTTTTGATCTCGGAAATGTGCTTATCAGCTTTGTCCCTTCAGAATTCTGAAGAAGAAAAACTACCCTTCAAAATATCCGGAATACGATTCTCAACGATATTTTTCAGAAGTGAAGAATGGAAGATGCTCGACAACGGAGATATCACCGTTCACGGAAGCTATCGATTCAATAGCCCTGAAATCTGCCCTTAAACAGGGAGGAAATAGCCCTTGTTTTCAATTTCAGGACCGATATAATGTTTCCCCTTGATGATAATGTAAGGCTCCTCCCTGAGCTTAAAAAACATGGTTTCCGGCTGTATTACCTTTCCAACTTCCCCCTTGACAGTTTTGAAGAGGTAAAAAATGATTATTATTTCTTCAGATATTTTGACGGAGGTATTATATCAGCAGAAGTAAAACTCTCAAAACCCGATATCAGAATTTACAGGCATATCCTGAATAAATACAATCTGAATCCTGAAGAATGTGTTTATATCGATGATATTGAAGAAAATGTAATGGCTGCAGAATTAACAGGGATGCAGGCTCTCCTGACTAATGGCTCCGTGAAAATTTCGGGAGAGCTTGGAAAGGTTCTGAATATTAATTTCTTAACAGAATCTCCCTTCGCTGAAATTCCAAAATTCCTTACCATCCTCCCGGCAGGTAAATAAATATTCAATTCTCAGCGAGTTGAGCAGATCTGATTCAATACTGCATTATATGTAAGTGTATTAATGAGACACTTAATAAGTCATGTTCATGTAGTTTTAGCTCACAATGTGCTCCAGCGCTGATTTCGGTAGAATTTCTGCCAGATATTTGCATGCTTTGCTGCTGCCAACCAGTTTTTCAAGCTCATCTTCAGAGTTGTTTCCTGGATTTTTTCAGGTGAATCAAAATTTTTCAGCAGCATCTCCTTTGTCTTTGGTCCGATGCCTTTTATTTTATCCAGCTCCGATGTTGTCATTTCTGATGAACGCTTGTCGCGGTGAAAATTTATGCCGAATCTGTGGGCTTCGTTTCTCATCTGCTGGATCAGTTTCAGGCTGTAGGAATTTTTATCGAGATATATAGGAACCGAGTCGCCCGGGAAATATATTTCTTCAAGTTTTTTTGCTATCCCTATCACTGTAATTGTTTCTCTCAGTCCAAGCTTTTCGATGCTTTTCATTGCTGAGGAGAGTTGTCCTTTGCCCCCGTCAATTACGACAAGCTGGGGAACCGGTTCTTTTCCTCCAGCATTCTTTTGTATCGCCTGTAAATTACCTCTTCCATTGAGGAAAAGTCATCGGGACCAGTAACTGTTTTTATATTGAAATGCCTGTAATCCTTTTTGCTGGGCCTTCCATTCCTGAATACAACACATGCGGCCACAGGATTTGTTCCCATGATGTTTGAATTGTCAAAGCATTCTATATGAACAGGCAGAACCGGCATGTGAAGATCGTTCTTAACTTTTTCAAGGTTTTTCCCTGTTCTTGCTTCAGGCTTGTGCTCAAGCAATTTCTTTTTCTGTTCGAGCTTGTAGTATATTGCATTTCTTTCGGCAAGCTCAAGAAGCTTAAGTTTTTCTCCGATTTTTGGAATTGTATATTTGATTTTATCTAATTGAATATCAGGATTGAACGGAACTATAATTTCAGGAGAATCGCTTGAATAGCGCTGCCTGATTTCCGTAATTGCAAATCCTAAAAGGAATGCCTTCTCTTCATCGACCCTCGATCTCATTTCAAGTGTAAATGCCTGTACTACAGCTCCTTCAACAACTTTTAAGATAGTTTACATAACATCTGTCGTCATCCTGGGCAAAGGCAAAGACATCAATATTTTTTATTGTGTTGCTTACAACGGCTGACCGGCTTCTGAACCTTGACAGGATCTCGATCTTTTCCTTGAGGATCTGCGCCTCCTCAAACCGAAGGTCAGCTGAAAATTCTGCCATCTTTTGTTTCAGATGTGTCTGTAACAGTCAGGATGTGTCCCTTCAGGATATCCCTTATCTGACGATGGTTTCTTCATATTCAGACTCTTCTGATTCCCTATGCATGGAGCCTTGCAGTTTCCAATGTGGAATTCGAGGCATGACTTTGAATTTGCCTGCCTGCAATATTTGCTTCGGTCAGACTATAATTGCATGTTCTTAATTTGTAAAGCTGCCTTATAAGGGTCAGCAGTGTTTTTACCATCAGTCCCGATGTATATGGACCGAAATACATGCGATCCGTCCCTTATCACATTTCTTGTGCTGAAGACCCTTGGAAATGGTTCGTTTTTAATGCAGATCCAGGGAAATGTCTTATCATCTTTCAGAAGTATGTTGTACCGGGGCTGGTGTTTTTTAATAAGGTTGTTCTCAAGCAATAATGCATCTGATTCGTTGTCGACGACAATATGCCTGATATCGGCTGCCCTTTTAAGCATCACCGTTGTTTTGCCTGTCTGGTTTTTTGCAAAGTATGAGGTTACCCTTTTCCTCAGGTTTCTGGCTTTACCGATGTAAATAATTTTTCCGTATGATCAATAAACTGGTAAACCCCCGGTCTGTCGGGAAGTGAAGAAATTATTCCTTATAGTTCTGAATTAATGACATGCTATTACTATCCGGACAAATATAATAAATCCATGGCTGGTCTTAAACCCCCTTTTTCATTGCCCCCCGGCGGAGAATCGTTGAACCATAAAGCGTCAATCCTTAAACAATGGAACAAATTTAAATTCCCTTCCGTCAAACAATCCCTGGTCGCTTAATTTTAATTCCGGAATCACAAGTAACGCCATAAATGAAAGTGTCATGAATGGGGCTGACATTTTGCAACCGTATGATCTGACTTTTTCTGAAAGTTTTTCATATGCAGAAGCCACTTCATCCACTGGCTGTCCGACATAATTCCTGCAACAGGAAGTGGCAGTGAATTTATATTATTCCCGTCGGCAACAGCCAGCCCTCCTTTCATTTTTACTACCTCATTTACTGCATTTACAATATCATTATCTGTGGTCCCGACACAGATAATATTATGGCTGTCGTGAGCAACAGAACTTGCAAATGCACCTGATTTAAGTCCGAATCCTTTTATAAACCCGACAGCCGGGGGCAGGTCTTTATACCGGTCCTTTACAATTATTTTCAAAATATCTGATTCGGTATCCGCTCAACTATTGCTCACCTCTGTTTACTGAGCAATAGTAATTCCACTGGTTATCAGTTCACCGTCGAATGCTTCAATCACCCTCATGTTTCCGCCATCTGCCGTTAATTCTAATATCTTCGTATTTTAATTGCGTGCAATTGAAATTATTGACACTGTTCAGCTTCCTGTATAGTCAAACAGAACTTTGTCATTATCAAATACCTTTTCGCCATTTATCCAGGTTTCGAGAATTTCCATCTTATGGTAATCATCCGTAATAATAAAATCAGCCGGCTGGCCAGGCTTCAGCAGACCCGCTTCAGACCATAATGCACTGCCGGATTTAACGTACAGCTCCTTATCACATCAAATACATCAAATCCTTCTGATATAAGCTTCGCCACAAGTTTATTAATATGCCCTTTCATAAGCATTTCAGGGTGGAGATCATCACTGCAGAGCATTATTTTTTCCGGATTGTTTTATAAAGATCTTTAAGTTCATCCAGGTTTCTTGCAGCGCTTCCTTCCCTGATCAGGATCTTCATTCCCAGAGCTATCTTTTCCCTTGCTTCCTCAATTGTGGTGCATTCATGATCTGTTGTTATTCCTGCAGAAACATATTTTTTTAAAGATTCCCCTGTAAGTCCCGGAGCATGGCCATCACTGGTTTATTCAGTTCTCTTTGCGAATCTCAATTTTCTTCATGACTTCAGGATCATTGTAAATAACACCCGGAAAATTCATCATTTCAGCCAGATATTTAATTTCAGGCAATTCAAGTAATTCCTTAATACCGCTGGAATCAATTTTTGCACCTGAAGATTCAAACGATGTTGCCGGAACGCACGAAGGAGCACCGAAGTAAAACTTCAGAGGGACACTTTGACGCATCATTTATCATATACCTTACTACCCTTAATTCCAAGCACATTTGCTATTTCATGAGGGTCTGAAACAACTGCAGTTGTTCCACGTGAAACAGCCGCTCTTGCAAATGATCCCGGGGTGACCATTGAGCTTTCAATATGAATGTGTGCATCGACCAGGCCTGGCATAATATACCTTAATAGGTGCAGAATCGATTCTGATTATTTTCTCAATTAATGCTGCCCTTTACAGTAATCTCAGCCGGATAAATTTCCCTGGTGTGAATATCAATCAACTGGCCCGTAATTTTCATTTAGTATTGTATTTAAGATTAGAGGTTTGCTTCGTCGGCCCGCTGTTGAGGGGCTCCTCGCAATGACGCTGCATTCTATTTGGTATCCCTTAATTCAGTAACTTTAACTTTGTCAATCGCCTACCGTCATTGCGAGTCCCGGGCTTGCCGGGAAACATAACTTTGTAATCGCACGGTCATTGCGAGTCCCGACTTCCGGGACGAAGCAATCCCCTGTTCCCGGCACTGCCCTTTATGTAGTCCCTGCCTTCCCTGGTGGATTGCTTCGTCGCCCCGCTGAAGCGGGTCTCCTCGCAATGACACTACCTAATATTAAAATTGTTTACTCGAAACTTAATAAATCAATTATAATACAAAAAAGTACTATTATTAAAATATGTTCCACGTGGAACATTTATCTTCCAAGATACATCAGCAGTATATTGATGTCCGACGGCGAAACTCCGCTTATCCGCCCTGCCTGCCAATACTTACCGGCTTTATCCTGGTAAGCTTTTGCCTGCCTTCTGTTGAAATTGAAAGTAACTCCGAATAATCAACATCCTCAGGAATTTTTACCTTTTCAAGCCTTTTTATCTTTTCAGCAACACCTTTCTCTCTCTGTATATAGCCTTCATACTTAATTCTTATTTCCGCTGATTCAATAACTTCAGTCCATAATTCTGATTCATCAATCTCATTGATTTCATTCCCTGCTATTTCTATTCAACAAGTTCCTTAAGGTTTACCTGTGGTCTTGCTGCAATTGATATTGCCCTGACTTTTTGCGTAATTCTACTTGTCCCTGCTCCTTCAAGAAATCTGTTAATTATATCCGGTTCAATTCTCTTTCTCTTCCAGAAATGAAATTAATTTCCTCAACCAGTTCTTTCTTTCTGTTCCAGTTTCTTTATTCTTTCCTTATCTGCCAGTCCGATTTCATATCCTTTTCGTGTCAGCCTTTCATCTGCATTGTCCTGCCTTAATAAAATCCTGTACTCCGCCCTTGCTGTAAACATCCTGTATGGTTCATCAATTCCTTTTGTTACCAGGTCATCAATAAGAACTCCGATATATGATTCATCCCTTCCACTGACAAACTCTTCCTGCCCCCTTATCTTTAAAACTGAATTTATTCCTGCCATTAATCCCTGGGCTGCCGCTTCTTCATAACCTGTTGTTCCGTTTATCTGCCCTGCAAAATATAGTCCTTCTATTTTCTTTGTTTCCAGTGTATGCTTTAAGCTGTGTTGGCTGAAAAAAATCATATTCTATCGCATATCCGGGTCTGAAAATCTCAACTGATTCCAGTCCCCTTACCTTTCTCAGTGCCTTCAGCTGAACTTCAAGAGGCAGGCTGCTTGAAAATCCATTTATATAATATTCTATTGTTTCCCTTCCTTCCGGTTCAAGGAAAAGCTGATGCGCTTCCTTCTCCTTAAATGTTACAATTTTATCCTCAATGCTCGGGCAATATCTCGGTCCCCTCCCTTTTATCCTGTCCTGTAAAAAGCGGACTGAATTCCAACCCTTTTCTAAGTTCTTCATGTACCTCTTCATTTGTATGAGTTATAAAACAACTCATCTGATTCTCTAATTTGTATCTCCATCCCTATATATGAAAATGTCCTTCCTTCTTCATCCCCTTTCTGTTCAGTCATCACCGAGAAATCAATGCTTCTGTCCGTCAATCCTGGCGCTTGTTCCGGTTTTAAGGCGGTCGACAGAAAAGCCCAGTCTCCCTCAGCTGATCACTTAAACCCGTAGATGCTTCTTCTCCCGACCTTCCTCCCTTCACATTCTTAAAACCAACATGCATTAATCCGTTAAGAAATGTTCCGTTTGTCAGTATTACAGCCTTTGCATAAAATTTGGTTCCATAGCTCGTCTCAACACCTGTAGCCCTACCGTCTTCAATAATTAATCTTCTGGCCTGTTCCTGCCATATAAACAGATTTTCAGTCCTCTCCAGAACCTTTCTCCATTCAACACTGAATCTCTGCCTGTCGCACTGCGCACGCGGACTCCACATTGCCGGACCCTTTGATCTGTTAAGCATCCTGAACTGTATCATGCTCCGGTCCGTAACAATTCCGCTTATTCCTCCCAAGGCATCTATCTCCCTGACTATCTGTCCTTTTGCTATTCCTCCCATAGCCGGATTGCACGACATTTGTGCAAGTTTTGTCATGTCCATTGTTACAAGCAATGTCCGTGCTCCCATTCTTGCTGCAGCATGTGCTGCTTCACAACCGGCGTGACCTCCGCCGACTACTATTACATCATAATTGAAATTCATTCACCTCTCCTTTCCAAACTCCTTCAGACTTGTTTTCCTGCCTCTCAAACATTAATATCCCTCTCCATCTTTATTTCCATCCCTGTATCCGCATAAATGCAGAACCCCATGTATCATTACCCTTAATAATTCTTCACCGA
Organism: uncultured Bacteroidales bacterium; assembly: GCA_963753495.1. Classification (GTDB taxonomy): domain Bacteria; phylum Bacteroidota; class Bacteroidia; order Bacteroidales; family VadinHA17; genus LD21. Next base: position 143,415 of record CAVWCO010000010.1, on the reverse strand, counting down.
CTGTGACCTTATAATCCAAAGCATTCCTTCTCACAGTATCTATACTTATATAGATTTCCCCATTCACAATCTTTCCTGACGAATAGTCAAATGAAATAACATCTGTATTATAATCATGTTCAAGGAATCTCCTGTTGATATTCCTTACAGCTTTCATCGCTTGTAAAAATAAAAAGAAGGTCACCCGGTTTTTATTTTCTTCCGTGATGACCTTCTCAAGAAATTTCTTGATTTCCTGCTGTCTTTGTGAATCCTGTACTTTATCTGATCATAAAAAATCTTAATACTCAATTAGATACCTCCTTAAAGTTCATAGTTACACTATTTCCTTTTTCATTAAACTCGATTGAATCAGCCAGCTTCGTCATCAGGAAAACACCTCTCCCGCTTAATTCTTCAATATTTTCAGGCATCGTAGGATCTGGGATCTTCTTAGGATCAAATCCCTCTCCTTCATCAGTGACAGTAATTTTAATTTGATTTTCATCGAACTCTATCTCAACGTCCACCAGCTTATGGGAAATCGATTTGTTGCCGTGAACTATTGCGTTATTTACTGCTTCCAGCGTGGCTACAAGTATCTTACCATAATTATCCTGATTGACCCCAATTGCTCCTGTCATTTCATCTATTGCATTTTCAATGACCCTCAGGTTACTCATTCTGGATTCTATTTTCAATCTTTTATACATCTTAGCCATTCCGTCTCAAATTTTCAATTTACTCAGCAAAAGTTATGCAATTTCTAATTTTTTTTCGATATCCACAATTCCGGATCCATTTTTAGTGTTTCTTCAAACACCATAAATTTAAGAATTGCCTTATCCCCGTTCTCAGTATCGTTGAAAACCTTTCCGATCTCCTGCTTTGTCTCCACCTTGTCTCCCACTTTCACTTTAACATTCACAATATTCTGATAAACAGTTAAATATTTCCCATGCCGTATAATAACAGCCATGTTAGCTCCCCTGATTGAAAATACTTTTGCCACCACTCCCTTAAAAACACTCCTGACCGGTGTCATTCCTGAACTTGTGATTTCAATATCAATGTTGTCTTCCGTTACATATTTTAAGTACCGGGTGATTGTGAACTCCGAAATGGCTTGTAATAATTCCTTTTTCAACCGGCCATGGAAGTCTTCCCTTGTTTTCGAAAAAATTATCGCTTATAAGCTTCATTTCCGGAGTTACATCACTTTTTGCCATCTTCTTCTTTTCTTCCGCAATCAGTTTTGCTATTTCCGATTCAATCCTTTTAGCTATGCGCTTTTTCTCCTCCAGCTCCCTTTGCAGCTGCTGTTCCTTTTTGCTTAGTGATTTTACAACATTCTGCTGCTTATTCTGTTCTCCCTGTAACAAATATTTCTGCTGTTCCTCTCTCGATTTTAACTCCGAAATCCTTACCAGGTCCTCTTCCATTTTCTTTTGTGAAATTTCAATTTCACTTTTCAATTCCTGAATTATTTCTGATTCCTGCCTCCTGAATTTTGTTATCTGCTGAAGGTATTTCAATCTTTTATAGGCCTGGTTAAAATTACTTGCCGATAATATATAACCTATCTCTGAATTTCCTTTTGATGACCTGAATGAACTTAATACGGCTTTCTCATAATCTTGTTTCAATATCTCCAGATCATTTTCCATCATATCGATGGCCAGTGTATTTAGGTCAATTCTTCCATTAATCAGTGTAATCTCATCCTGAAATCCCTTTAGAACTGATTCTCTGAGATTCAATTTCTTTCCTATTATCTTTAATTCATTGAGACTTTCTTTTTTCTCCTTCTCTGTCTCCTTCAGTAGATTATCGACATAAGTTATCTCCTCCAGAGTTTTCTTTCTCTGATCTTCAAGATCTTTTTTTGACTGGGCATTTACAGTCAGCAGAGCACTAAACAGCAAGATATTTATCAGGAATAAACCTTTCATTTCAGATACAATAACCTTATATCCCTGCCCTGGAACAAATCCTATTTTACCATTCCATGGTCTCTCGATCTTCTTAATTTCAAGAACTATGTTAAGAGAACTCAGGTCATCATTTATTTCAATTAGCCTTGGAAACTTGATTCCGCTATCATTATATGATATCGCTGAACCTGATTGTTATATTTCCCGATTTAATATCTCCTTCAAAATATGCCTGTGTAGCTTTCCGGCTTTTACAATCTATTATATATTCAACTCTTTTCCCGTTTATTTCAAATTCCTCCTTTGAAATTCCCTTAATACAATTAATAATCCTGTTTTTGTCTGACTCTTTAACAATTAAGTCTCCAAGCAGAACAAAAAACAGTGCCGGTTCAATTCCATATTTTGGACCAATGACCGATGGTGATCCAACCAGTAAGTTTGTTATTTATCCTGTCGTTTATAAGTATTGTGTCTTTTGTGATCAGGCCTCTTCCTGCCTCAATGCCAGCTCTTGATCTTACAGTAATCAGCATTGTATCAGGCTTTCTGAATTTTATACTGGCAGTGAATCTGGCAGAAAAATTATCCTGGGTTACATTGATATCTGCCTTCTGAATATGAAAATTTTCGGCTGACAGGTTATTTACAATCACCGATTCAATAGTCTTTTCATCAGCATTTGAAACTGCTGATGAAGCATTTGTCACCGCCTGATTTCTTAGAAACAGAACATGCATCAAGAAGAAGTGACAAAAAGAGTGTTATGTAAATTATTTTTTGCAATTTTCTATTTCTTTATAAAGGTTAATTTTTGTTTTGTCGAGAGACATTGCTGTTTCCCAGCTTTTAATTGCCTCATTGCATTTTCTCATCTTTTTCAGTATAAATCCATAATGTTCAAAGTATTCAGCATCAGCCGGCTGGCCTGAAGCCAATTATTCTTTCCATGATTTTTGCAGCATCCCTTACCTTGCCTCTTTTATAAAGCACCCAGGCATAAGTATCGAGATATGTGTTATTATCCTTCTCAATTTCAATCACACTCTTTGCCATTTTTTCAGCTTCCTTCAGATTCATATTCTGTTCTGCCAGATAATAAGCATAATTATTCATCACTGTCAGGTCGCTGTCATCTAATTTAAGAGCTTCATCAAATGCCTTAAAAGCTTCTGTGTAGTTTTTCATTCTGTAATAAGTATCTGCCCTCAAAGTCTGAACCTGAAGTTTCAGCTCCTTATTCTCACCGGCGAGTATATCTGCCTTGCGAAGCTCTTCAATAGATACTTCGTACTCTTCATTTTCCATTGCGCCTGTTGCATACAGCATCTTTGCAATAATAGACCGGTTGAACCTGGTCGCACATTCCTTTCCGCTGCTCTGCAGCTTTTTAAAGTCTTTCAGGTCATAATAGACCAGAAGAGCTTTTCCCATGCATAATAATTGTCAGGTTTAATTTTATTATTTCCTCAAGCCTTAATGCAGCTTCTCCGTTTTCTTCTCTTTTTGTAAAAACTCCGGTCTGAGTAACAGTATTAAATCATCATCCTGATAATTTGCTTCCATAACCCTTATGGCCAGCTCCATTTTATTTCCATATTCCCTGATAATGTCATCATTCTCTATCAGATCGGCGATCAAGGAGACCTTTTCTTCCCTCGATATTTTCGGATTGATAATTACTGTGTTCAGAAGATCAAATAATTCATCATAGTTCTTCTCTGATACCAGGAATTCACATAGTGAGAGCTGTATTCCGGGGTTGTCCGGATTCCGTTCTATCAGCTGATTATATACTTCCTTTGCTTTCTGCGTATCGCCCTGCTCCCTGTAAATTGCAGCGAGGTATCCGTTATATACAATATCATCAGGTTTTGTCCAGGAGCTGCTGAACTTTTGCAAGGGCCTCCTTGCGCTTACCTTCAGCCATCAGATTCTCTATTAGTGTAAGCGTTGTATTCTCATTAACTCCGTACTTTTCATCAAACTGGCTCAGGATTTTCCTGGCTTTTTCATAATTCTTATTCTGAGTGTACAGCTTTGCAAGCGAAACCTGCAGTTCTTCCTTTTCCGGGTAAGCCCTTACTGCTCTTTCATAGCAAATTATAGCGCTGTCAATGTTTCCTTCGCGATGGTAAATACTCGACAATAACATGCTGTACCATAAATTTCTGGCTGAATTTCACTTGCTCTGCTTACATATTTCTTTCCGTTTACCAGATCCCCGGTTCCAGAACAATCTGAGCCATCTGGTAATATGTAGCATCGCTTTCAGGATTTACAAGCAGGCACTGTTCAAAATACCGGAGGGCTTCTCCCAGATTTCCCATAAGCTTCTGCCTTATCCCTTCAACATAGATATAATTAAATGCAGCGCTGTCATTCCCATTGCCCGCCTTCCCTGGCTTTAAACCCGGAACTATATTTTTACTGCATGATACCGTACATGATCAAACCAGACAGTATTTTCACGATTCATCATTGATATCGTTAATCAAGCTTTCGTTATTTTCATTTTCTCTGATTTCTCTGCTGTATGAAAACACTCAATAGCTGATCTTTATACTGAGCATAACCTATAAAAATAAGCATTAAAACTGTATTAATAATAAGCTCTGAAACGATGCCCGGGATATTTAAAATATTTTCCGAAAATTACCATTGCCAGTGCCATCAGAAAATAGGGTATAAACTGCTTCATGTTATAATTTACCTTGTATCTTTTTTCGGCGAAAATAAATGATAATATTATCATGCTTCCGTAAGATGCTATATGAGCCCATGCGGAGGCCATATAACCGTAAACCGGAATAAGCAATACATTTATCAGAACCGTAATCAAAGCGCCTGCAAATGTAATATAAACGGCATAAATCGTCATATCGTTCAGCTTGTACCAGATGCTGTGATTGACATAAATGCCATACAGGAGATAAGCCATGCTTATAATGGGAACAACCACAATAGCCTCACGGTAGCTAAATGCAATGATATACTTAAAGCCTGAAATATATAGGTTTATAAACAGGAACATGACGAGCATTATAATTATGAAATACTTCATTACCTCAGCATATGTTTTCCTGGCATCCGCATGCTTTGCCCTTTCAAAAAAGAATGGCTCCGCAGCAAACCTGAACATCTGGATAAAAATTGCCATCAGTACACCGATCTTATACCCTGCTCCATATTTGCCCAACAACTGCAAGACCTTCTCCTTCTCCTATCATCCTTCTCAGTATCACTTTATCGAGAGCATCATTCATTGTTCCGCTCAATCCTGCCAGAAGAAGAGGAAATGAATAAGTTATCATTCTGTACCATAATCCTGTATCGAATCTGAATCTGATCCTGATAATAAACGGGATAAGCATTATCAAGTGTTAAGCCGCTTGAAACGAGGTTTGCGAGAAATATATATCCTACTTTGTAGTCAGGATTATAAGCATTCCTGAACCAGCCGGTACTTTTTTCCCAGATACCGGGGGCTATCTTAAGCAGAAAGACGACCAGCCCGATGGTTATCAAAACATTTATAATCTTTATCGTACTGAAAATACCGGGCCTGTTCTCCTTCCTGAGCCTTGCAAAGGGTATTGCAGAAAAAGCATCTATTGCGACGATGCCGGCAAACATCCTTATATAATCATGATTATTTTTATAATTCATAAGTGCTGAAACCGGGTTGATGAAGAGATTCACCAGTATAACAAAGAGCAGCGAGGTTACAAAAAGGCTTATAAGTGCAGTGCTGTAGACTTTCTCGTAATCTTCGCTTTTCTGAGAGAACCTGAAGAATCCTGTTTCCATCCCGTATGTAAGTATCACAAGGAGTATTGCCATCCAGGCATATAACTCCGTGATAACTCCATACTGTCCCAGCTCGTTATAAAATATCCTTGTATAGAAAGGAGTCATAACTGCATAATGCAGGAACCTTGGAATAATGGTTCCCAGACCGTAAATCAGTGTCTGGCCAGCAAGTTTCCTGACTTCCTTCATTCTAAAAATTTGATGACAAATATAGCTCTAACGAGGCAATCTCGTATTGTCGCATTGAGTTTCAGCTATATTTGCTCAATTTGAAAACTAATTCTTTCGAGTATCGGCCAAAGTTAAATATCTTTGCCCTCGGATTTGCAGAACGTTATTAACCAAATTTCAGTTTTCATGAACACAATAGTCAGACGCTTTATTCTCTCTCTCTGCCCTTTTCCTGATCATTTCATGCACTGCCCCCGGTGGCAATGGCAATACAATGGTTTTAATCAAAACCTCAGCGGGTGATATCAAAATAAAGCTATATGACAATACCCCCGCTCACAGGGATAATTTTATTAAGCTTGTCAATATGGGATTTTACGACGGAATTTCATTTCACCGGGTAATCAAGGATTTTATGATCCAGGCAGGTGATCCCGTGACAAGAACCGGTTTGACAAAAGAACAGCTTGATACTCTTGAATACATATACCATTCCTGCTGAGTTCAATAAGGAGTATTTTCATAAGAAAGGTGCTATTGCTGCAGCACGCGAAGGAAATGATGTGAATCCGGAAATGCGCTCATCCGGAACGCAATTCTATATAGTCCAGGGTAAAAAATATTCTGAAGCTGAGCTCATGGCCACGGAGGAAAGGATTAACAGCAATATCAAACAGGTTCTTTTCAGCAGATTTCTTAAGGAAACTGCCGACAGCGCAAGGTTATCCGGAACGACCTCTTACTGACAGTGAAATCCAGGAACGTGCTTCAATGAAAATGTTTGATTATCTGACCACTAAAGGTGATTTCAAATTCTCCCGGGAACAACTTGATACATATATGAATACAGGGGGGACGCCTCGTCTTGACGGAACATACACCGTATTCGGTGAAGTAACTGAAGGACTTGAAGTTGTTGACAAAATTGCTGCAGTTCAGACAAATCAGGCTGACAAGCCTTAAATGATATCAAGATTATTTCAATGAAACTGGTCAGCAAATAGAATATGGCTGGTAATAAACTAAACAAAAATGCTTGACAAAATAAAAAACCTGCTTGAGGAGATCCATTCAATTAAGGCAGTAACATCTTCAGATATTGAGTCATTCCGGCTTAAATATCTCAGTAAAAAAGGACTTATTACTGAACTGTTTGAAGAGTTCAGGAATATAACGGCAGAGCATAAGAGGGAAGTCGGCCAGAAGCTTAATGAGCTAAAGCAAATAGCACAGGAAAGATACAATGTTTTGAAAGAAGAGCATGAATCGCTGGAAACAGGATCTGCTGAAGATGACCTTACCAGACCGGCATTTCCTTATCCTTCAGGGTCGCGCCACCCTATTTCAATAGTCAGGAAAGAAATTATTGATATTTTTTCCAGGATTGGTTTTACGGTATCTGAAGGCCCGGAAATTGAAGATGACAACCATGTCTTTACAAAGCTCAACTTTGCCCCTGAACACCCGGCGCGTGACATGCAGGATACATTTTATATCTTCAGGAGTTCAGCAGAAGACTCCAGTCCGGATGATATCCTTCTTCGGACCCATACTTCATCAGTCCAGGTAAGGGTGATGCAAAACCAGAAACCACCCATCCGCACCATCTCTCCGGGAAGGGTTTTCCGGAACGAGGCTATTTCAGCAAGGGCGCACTGTATTTTTCATCAGATCGAAGGACTGTACATTGATGAAAATGTCTCTTTTGCTGACCTGAAGCAGACATTATTATTCTTTGCCAGGGAGTTGTATGGAAAAGAGACAAAAATCAGACTCCGTCCTTCATATTTCCCATTTACCGAACCCTCGGCTGAGATGGATGTAAGCTGCAAAATATGCGGAGGTAAAGGTTGCAATGTTTGTAAATATACAGGCTGGCTCGAAGTGCTTGGGTGCGGCATGGTACATCCCAATGTGCTTGAAGCCTGCACCATTGACAGCAAAAAATATACAGGATTTGCTTTTGGAATGGGAATAGAACGTGCAGCAATGCTTAAATATCAGGTTAATGATCTCCGCCTTTATTTTGAAAATGATCTGAGATTTCTCGATCAGTTCAAAACAGCCCTGTAAGCTGCTTTAAACATTCAGGGCTGGCTATTGTTAATGTAATAATGAAACCGGATAAAGAAATGAAACAGCATGATTTACATATTCCATTATGTGATAAATGCGCTCTTGAAACAGGGTCTATCTTCAAGCACCTGACCCCTGAAGAAGTTGAAATTATCAATTTCGAGAAGGATTTCAGGCAGTATAAGCGCGGAGAAATTCTATATCAGGAAGGCAACAGGATAAGCGGATTTTTATTGTATTCACAGTGGAATAATTAAAGTTTATAAGACAGGATTTGACGGAAAAGAGCAGATAATAAGGTTTGCAAAGGCAGGTGAAATAATTGCCTACCGGAGTGTCCTCAGCAATGAGGTTGCATGCACTTCAGCCAAAGTAATTGAGGAATGCAGTGTCTGTTTCATCCCGTCGGAAATACTTATATCCTTCATTAAAACAAATCCTGCATATTCTCTTGAACTGCTCAAGCTTGCCTGTCATGAGCTGGGAGAGGCAAATTCATTCATTACCGATATCGCTCAGAAGACAGTCAGGGAAAGGCTTGCAGAAATACTTCTGCTGCTGGTAAATGATTTCGGTCTCGACGAACACAATTATCTGAGGATATCCCTGACCCGCGAAGAGCTTGCCAATATTGTCGGAACTGCAACCGAATCCGTAATAAGGTTACTTTCCGAATTTAAAACCGACAGGCTTGTTGAGCTCAATGGTAGAAAAATAAGTATCCTTAATAAAAAAGGACTTGAGAAAATCAGCAATGTCCTTACCAGGAGTTAATCCGGTCAGCGTTAAGGTACGAATTTCTGTTAAAAGAGAGTGCCGTTCAGGTTCGCGGCCAAATTGCTTACCCAGGTGCCTGTAAGCATGTTCGGTTGCTTCACGACCCCTTGGTGTCCGTTTAAGATAGCCTTCTTTATCAGGAATGGCTCATACACTTCCTCAATAGTTCCGCTTTCCTCGCCAACGGCTGTGGAAATAGTGTTTAATCCGACCGGACCTCCTCCGAATTTGTCAATAATTGCAGATAGTATCCTGTTGTCCATTTCATCAAGACCATGCTGGTCAATATTGAGTGCTTTCAGACCGAACCTGGTTATTTCAAGATCAATTTTTCCGGAACCCCTGACCTGGGCGAAATCCCTTATCCTCCGAAGGAGTGCATTTGCTATTCTTGGAGTTCCCCTGCTTCGCTTTGCTATTTCATCTGCTGCATCATTATTAATTTTAACCTTAAGAATACCGGCTGACCTTTTTACTATCCCCGTGAGAACATCATGATCATAATATTCAAGATGAAAAGTAATTCCAAATCTTGCCCGCAGAGGGCTTGTAAGCAAGTCCTGAACGTGTTGTTGCACCTATGAGTGTGAAATTATTCAGGGTTAGCTGAACCGATCGGGCGCTGGGTCCCTTGTCGAGCATTATATCGATCTGGTAGTCTTCCATTGCGGAATAGAGGTATTCTTCAACCACCGGGCTCAGCCTGTGAATCTCATCAATAAAAAGAACATCTCCCTCCTGAAGGTTTGTAAGCAGTCCGGCAAGATCACCAGGCTTATCAAGTACCGGACCTGAAGTGACCCTGAGGTTCACTTTCAGTTCATTTGATATAATTGCGGCAAGCGTTGTCTTTCCAAGTCCCGGCGGGCCGTGCAGCAGTACATGATCGAGCGATTCTCCTCTCTGTCTGGCAGCAGTTACAAATACTGTCAAGGTTATCTATTATCTGCTTTTGCCCTTTGAAATCATCGAAATTTACCGGACGGAGTTGTTTTTCAAATTCCTGGTCATCTGTTTCCAGGTCTTCCTTTCTTATATCAAAATTATCCTCCATTAAGGGGTAAATGTATTTATATCCAGAGTTGCTTGTTGGTCGTTTCTGGTTGCTGGTTAGTTGGTGGAACCAGTACCCGGCAACCATAATTATTTAATAAGCTTCACATCGCTTTCGGGAAGGTTTATTTTAACGCCGTTAATACTGATCTCAACATCATCCTTATAGGTAATTGTCAGCACAGGAACGCCTTCTTCATCATATTTTTTCCAGGTTTTCTGTTTTATTCCCATCCGGTAGAACTGCTCTTCCCTGGGCCTTCCGTTTTCATAATAATATGTTAGCTGTCCATCAGGATTTCCCTGCATATAATTTCCCTTGAATCTTATTTTTCCGTCAGAATAATATGATTTCCATAATCCGTCGCGCAAACCTACAATATATTTCCCTTCTTCAGTATTATCGCCCGATTTATATTTCCATTCCCCGTTCTTCTCACCGTCGGTATATCCGCCCTGGGCTATTATATCTCCTGCAGGAGAGTATTCAGTATAGACCCCGTCACGCTGCCCCTGGAAATACTCTTCTTCCCTCAGCAGGTTACCGTTCTCATAGTACCATTTCCATAATCCGTCAGGACGTCCGTTGTTAAATGAACCTGTCTGTTCAAGCTTTCCCGAAGCAGTATAAAATTTCCAGATACCTGTTCTGCCTGCTATCTGAATACTGGCCCTCGGCAAGCGTTGTGCCATCAGGATAAAGGTCCTTCCATTTTCCATTGAATTTACCTCCTTCATCAACAATGCCCTCCGACAGAAGAAGACCGTTATCGTTATAAACGAATGCATTTGTTACTTTTCCGTCTGCACCATATTCCCTGTGAACACCCACCGGGATTTTATTCCTGTATGGTCCGCTGTAAATCAGTTTGTTATTCTGATCATATTTGTTTTCAATCTCAATATCAGGCTCATCTTCAACTTCCGATTTTACTATTGATCCGTTATCATAAAGCATTGTAAGCACAAGTATGCCCCTGTTGTCATATTCCTTGTAATATCCGTGGAGCTGATCATCCCTGAAGTTCTTTTCTGATTTAATTCCTCCGCCAGGATAGAATTCCTTCCATACACCCTGTTTTAAGCCCTTTGCTGTCAGCCCGGTTAATCCTTTCCCTGCTTATCAGGAAATCGTTATTATATTCAAGCAGAGTTATTACTGTTTCCGTTTTTGTCAAATTCTTTTGACAAGCCCTCCTTTTTACCATTGCTGTATGAAATTGTCTGTTGTATTTTTCCGTCGGGAAAATAGAAATATGCAGTACCTTCTTTTTTGTCTCCGGCATAAAGTTCCCTTGAATAAATATATAGTCCTTCAGTCGGGTCCTTTTTGTATTTATAGCAATATCCGTTTCTTTTTCCGAAAAGGTAATTTATCTTTTCAATTGTGTCGCCGGCCTGATCAAAGAAATACCCAGATGCTGTCGAGCTGAAAACTTGATATATTTTCCTTCCGATTTTTTTAATTCCTGTAACATAATAGCTTTTCCAGAAACCTTCAGGTTTTCCACTCTTAAAAAGACCTTCGCTTGATATTGTTCCATTGGGATATCTGAAAACCTGATAGCCATCCTGAATAGTATTTCCTGTCTGTCCAAAAGACATGAATCCTGCTAATAATAAATAACAATGACAAGTAGTTCTTTTTTCATTTTAAAGACCAAGTTTTTCAGATATTTCCATCATTCTGATTATCGGCTTTCGTGCTTTTTCAAGAACTTCAGGATCAATATTTATCTCAGGTTTTTCATCCCTGAGACATTTATATATTTTTTCCATGGTAATCAACTTCATGAAACTGCATTCACTGCAGCCGCATGTTGAATCTTTTGGTGGAGCAGGAATATATTCCTTTGAAGGATTTGCTTTTCTCATCTGGTGAATAATACCTGGTTCGGTACCAACAATATAGGTCTTGCGAACTATCCTTTTTTGTAAATTGCAGCAGGGCAGAGGTTGAGCCGATAAAGTCGGCAATCATTCTGACAGGAAGTTCACATTCAGGATGAACAATAACTTTGGCTTCAGGATTCTCATCTTTCAGTTTAAGTATCGCCTCAAGGGAAAACTCTTCATGTACATGGCATGCACCATTCCAGACAATAATATCCCTGTCCTGTCTTATTAAGTATATAATTGCCAAGATTACGGTCGGGAGCAAATATTATTTTTTCATCAGCCGGCAGTGATTCTATTATCTGAACTGCATTTGAAGAAGTGCATATAATATCCGATAAAACCTTTATGTCGATATTTGTATTTACATAAGTGATTACAGTTCTTCCGGGATTTTCATCAAGGAATTTTTTAAAATCTTCAGCTTTACATGAATCAGCAAGCGAACATCCGGCATTCATATCAGGAATAAGAACTTTCTTTTCCGGCGATAATATCTTTGCTGTTTCTGCCATAAATCTTACACCTGCAAACAGGATAATATCTGCATCATTCGATGCTGCTTTCTGAGAGAGGGCAAGGCTGTCGCCGACAAAATCCGCAATATCCTGTATATCTCCTGTCTGGTAATAATGAGCAAGGATAATTGCATTCTTTTCCATCTTAAGCTTCTTTATTTCAGAAATTAATCATATGTTTCTTATTATCCATTAATACTTATTATATTATCAGTAGTATTCCTCTGTTCTTTTCATCTCTTAACCACGCTGAAGCGGATTTTAATAGTCCGAGGCTTTTACAGAAAATACTAATCGAAAACAAAATTCCGATTAATTTATCATTCTGATATAATTATATATTATAAACTTATTAAATTTAAATTCTTATGATAATTATTATATCCTGTTAATTGTGTTGAAACAAAAAACAGATTTGTCTTTTATTTTCAATAATCAATTATCAGGTAAACACTTTATCAACAGTTCAAAAAATATACCATTTTTGAATATCAGATAATTAGCAAAATAATTAACAATTGTTAAGTATAAGGTTACTGATACACGGCTATACGGACAAAAATATAGGTTTTAATGTTCATTTAAAGTTTATAGACTGATTTTATTTCATTATAACTTTTTCATCAGAAACGGTTTTGCTGCTTAGATCTATCAATCGGTTAATAAAATTGAAAATATGACAATTTTAATGAACAGTTATTTACAGGTAATAAACAAAGGGAATTTATTTCTGTTTAGTCTTTATAAAGTTTTTATTTCCATGCAAAGAAGGTTAAACGCTTATTAATCCATTCATTTTGATTTAAGGAGAATCCCGCTTGCAGGATCGACGAAGTCAGTGGTACAGGCGGATGAGTACATTTAAAACAGAAAAAAATTCACAGTAATTATTGTTTATTCCTGATAGTCAATATAAGTTAAAAGGATATTATTTTCTTAAAATTGATCAATTATATTAATTTGCAGACAAACTGATACCATAAAAAAATTAAATGTGAAGAAAAAAAAGGTAGCAATAGTTTCTGATCATGCAGGTTTTTATCTGAAAGAGAAACTTTTAAAATATCTGGTATGGAAAAAATTAGAGCTTAAAGATCTTGGAAGTTACACTTTGATGCAGCTGACGATTATCCCGATTTTGGCCATCCTCTGGCAAAAGCTGTTTCAGGCGGTGATTTTGATCTTGGAATTTCAATCTGCGGTACAGGTAACGGAATAAACATGACTGTAAACAAACACCAGGGAATAAGGAGTGCATTATGCTGGAATGAAGAAATCAGCCGTCTGGCAAGATTGCATAATGACGCAAATATTTGTTCATTACCGGCAAGGTTTATTAATGAATCTGAAGCTATTCTTATTGTAAAGGCATTTCTGGAGACTGAATTTGAAGGTGGACGGCATAAAAGGAGAATAGACAAGATTCCTTTAAAAATGTATTGATATGCTTTCAAATTCATGCAGATACGGAATCCGGGCAGTTGATATACCTGGCAAGCAGGCATCCTGAAAAAAATAATATAGGAATAAAGGAGATTTCAGGTGATCTTGGTCTTCCGGCCCCTTTCCTTGCAAAGATCCTTCAACAGCTCGCGAAACACAAAATTCTAAGCTCAACGAAGGGACCCAACGGAGGTTTTTCTACTTCTTAAAAAACCTGAATCTATAACTCTTCTCGAAATTGTAAAAATTATTGACGGGGATGAGTTGTTTAAAAACTGCCTTATTCACGACGGATCCTGTGCTGAGGTTAAGCGTAGTAAAAAAGTATGCCCTGTTCACGATGATTATTCAGCTATAAGAGCAGAACTGACAAAATTTTTCAAATACAAAACAATAGCTGAACTTTCAAAAAATGCAAATAATTCAGAAGATATATTCATCTGAATCACTTTTTATAGTATGGCATTAAAAACAACCATATACAAACTGCAGTCGCAGTTCCTGCGGTATTAAACATTATATCAAGGACATCAGCTTTTCGGGTTGTTGTAAATCCTGTTTGCATCAGCTCCATTAAGCCTCCGAAAAATACAGGAATTAAGGCAACTATTATTATCTGCCTGGTATTTGTAAAAGAATTGCGGTGTTCCAGTATTATCACCGCCATGAATAAGAAATAAAGTCCGAAGTGCATGAATTTATCAAGGTAGGGTATATCAAAAAACCCGATCTCTTCAAATGTTTTTGCGTTGGCCAGACTTAAATAGAGTATAACCAGCGAAACAAGAATTGAGAAAATATTATTTTTTATCATTTTATCAGTTTGGTGACAAATTTAAGTATTAGTATGATAATTTCTTAATAAATTTAAACACTTCATCAAACTTACATGGCAGGCATCTATATTCATATCCCCTTCTGCAAAAAACTCTGCTCATATTGTGATTTTTACCATATAATATCTCAATCTGACAATAAGCATTTTATTGACGCCCTTATTAAAGAAGCGGCTCTTCGAAGGGAATATATCGGAAATGAAATAATTGATACTATTTATATTGGCGGCGGAACTCCTTCGGTTTTATCTGTAGAGGAGATTAAGACAATTATTGAGGCCATCAGAAAACTCTATCGGGTTGAGTGAAAACTGTGAAGTAACTATAGAAATAAATCCTGATGATGCTGATAAGGAATATCTGCTGGAACTTAAAAATTCGGCTATCAACAGAATAAGCCTGGGAATACAGTCGTGGAGAGATTCTGATCTTAAATTATTAAACAGGCGGCATAATGCTGCACAGGCAGCATATGCTCTTGAGGAGACACTCAAAGCAGGATTCAGGAATGTGACTATCGATCTGATTTACGGGATCCCGGGTTTAACCATCGACTGACTGGGCTGATAACCTCGACAAAAGCTTCTCATACGATATCAAACATCTCTCCGCTTATCATCTTACAATTGAACCCAACACTGTATTCTCGAAAATGAAGGAAAAAGGGTTATTGTCCGAAATAGATGAAGAGGAGAGCAGTGCCCAGTTTAATTTGCTGATAGATAAAGCGCAATCGGCAGGTTTTGTGCATTATGAGATCTCTAATTTTGGCAAACCGGGTTACTTTTCAATTCATAATTCAAATTACTGGAAACAGGTCAATTATATAGGCCTTGGACCTTCAGCACATTCATTTAACGGTTATTCCCGCCAGTGGAATATCAGGGATGTCAGAAAGTATATAAAATCAGTGAATTCAGGATCTCCTTTTTTGAGAAGGAAGAGCTTGATAAAAAGACCAGGTTTAATGAGTATATCATGACCACCCTTAGGACGATGTGGGGAATTGATCTTGAATATGTTGAAAGGATCTTTGATAAGGAAGGGTATGATTATATTCTCAATACTTCCGGGAAATTCATTAACTACGGGCTGATGAAACAGGAAAATAAAACCCTGGTCCTTACGAACCAGGGTAAAATGATATCAGATAATATTATTTCCGAACTTATGCTGCCGGTTGAAAACTGATTATCTTTTTGCCAGGGCAAATGTGGTCCGGCCGATAATATTGTTTTCAAGATAAAGCTCAACGCTGTAAGTTCCAATGATAAAATCACCGGTGTTATCAAGGAAGATGCACATCTCAATATCCTGATTCATATAATCAACAAGACGGCTGGCCGAGTAAACAAGCTTATTGCCATTATAATCGAACAGGTTATCCGGACTGGTTGTAATAACCAGGGAATCCGGCCTGATTACTCTCATAAATACTTCTTTTTCACCGGCGGCGGCAATCGGATTTTCACGAAGAGTAAAGCAGATCCTCAGCTTATCGATATTGTTAATCCTGGTTGTCTCCTTCCTTTTCTGGTTAAGGGTAACAGCATTAATATCCTTTGCCTGAATCACTGAGGCAACAACAACTTTTGAAGTCAGCTCTTCCTTTGCTTTTGTCAGTTCAACATTTGTCGTCTGAACTTCAGTTATCTGCTGCTTGATACCTATATTTTCAGCAACAAGCTGCTGATTTATGGTGTTAAGAGAATCTATCTGAACAATATATCCTTTCATTATATCTCTCATTGTTCCGATTTCGGCCCTGTATTTCTTAATCAGCTGAACATTTGAGGCATTAACTGACAACAGCTGAACGATTCTTTTTTTCTCCCTCTGCAGATTTGCCATTAGAGTGTCATTATCTGTCTTTAATGTATCATACCCATGGACCATCAGCCTGAGTTCATTCTGAAGAGAATCTTTTTCCTGGGTGAGAACAGTTTCCATTTCGACCATTTTGTTTTTCTGATCGAAATACATAACAACCAGAAAAATTAAAGCTGCAGCCAGAATAACAGTAGTGAAAATCATGGCAATCGGTGCACTTTTTTTCTTTGGTTGTTCAATCGGAGTGAATGTGTTTGTGTCTGTCATTTATTTGCCTGTATTTATAATAATTTATGATACAAAATTAATAATATCATTCAATATATAAAAAATCCATTTCAATGATTAATTTTACCATTGACCCTATTATTTATAAATAGCTAATATTCAATTATATGAGTGGCTTTTTTGGTGCGATTTCAAAAACCAGTTGTGTCGAGGATGTCTTTTATGGAACGGATTATCATTCTCATTTGGGTACAAAAAGGGCTGGTTTGGTCTTTATTGTACCCGGAAAAGGATTTCGCAGATCGATACATAATCTTGAAAATGCTTATTTCAGAAACAAATTTGAAGATGAATTAAGGAATTTTGAAGGAAATTCGGGCATGGGAATAATCAGCGATACTGATCCGCAGCCAATTTTATTCAGTTCACACCTTGGAAGATTTGCAATTGTAACAGTCAGCAGGCTGCTGAATCTTAAAGAGCTTGAAGACAAGTTTCTTAATGAAAAGAATCATTTTACCGAAACTTTTGAAGGAAACATTAATCCCACAGAAGTTATTGCAAACCTTATTTGCGAAAAGGATGATTTTGTTTCAGGTATTGAAAATGTTTTTGAGAATGTCAGGGGATCCTGTTCAATGCTTATTCTCACTGAAAATGAAATAATTGCAGTCCGTGATAAACTTGGACGCACCCCTGTTGTGATCGGTAAGAAAGATGGAGCTCATGCAGTAGCCGTTGAAACCTGCTCATTTCCGAATACAGGATATGAAATCGAATATTATCTTGGTCCGGGAGAGATAGTCAGTGTTAAATCTGATGGATACACTCAGCTGAAAAAACCCGGAGATAAAATGCAGATATGTGCATTTCTCTGGGTTTATTACGGGTATCCTCCTTCTTATTATGAAGGGATAAATGTTGATGAATGCAGGTACAGGTGCGGAGCTGCTCTTGCCCGCAGAGATAATGTCGAAGCTGATTTTGTATGCGGTATTCCCGATTCGGGTGTAGGCCATGCAGTCGGCTATGGCAATGAGAAAAGAATTCCGTACAAAAGAGCCTATGCAAAATATACTCCAACATGGCCAAGGAGTTTTATGCCGCAAAATCAGGATCAGCGCGATCTGGTGGCCAGAATGAAGCTTATCCCGAACAAAGCAATTATTGAGGACAAAAAAATGGTTTTTCTTGATGACAGCATTGTAAGGGGGACACAGTTAAAGGATAATACAAATGATCTGCGAAAGTCGGGTGCAGCAGAAGTGCACATGAGAATTGCCTGCCCGCCACTGCTTTATCCCTGCGAATTCCTGAATTTCTCACAATCACGAACACCACTTGAACTTGCAGGCAGGAAAGCTGTTTATCAGCTTGAAGGAGATTCCGGGGATTTAAAGGAGTATTCAGATCCTGATTCAGAGAAACATAAACAGATGGTGGCAAAAATTGCCGAAACCCTCGATCTCGACAGTCTGATGTATCAAAGGCTTGATGATCTTGTGGAAGCGATAGGTCTTCCAAAAGAGAAATTATGCACTCATTGCTGGGACGGTTCAAGTTATTATGAATAATATGAAATATATCGGAGCTCATGTCAGCGCTGAAGGAGGGGTTCAGAATGCACCGGTAAATGCTGATGCAATCGGCGCAAAAGCCTTCGCCCTTTTTACAAAAAATCAAAGACAATGGTTTTCCAGTCCCCTTTCCAAAACCAGCATTTCTGCTTTCAGGGAAAATTGTGAGAAGCTTGATTATAAACCATTTCAGATCCTTCCACACGACAGTTACCTGATAAATCTCGGACACCCTGAAAAAGAACCCCTTGAAAAATCGAGGGCTTCATTTCTTGATGAGATGAAACGCTGTGAACTTCTGGGCCTCGACAGACTGAATTTTCATCCCGGCAGCCACCTGAATATGATAGGAATTGAAGATTGCCTTTCAAGGATTGCCGAATCAATAAATATTGTCCTGGAGAAAACCAGCGGGGTTATTGCTGTAATTGAAAACACTGCAGGTCAGGGAACAAACCTGGGACATACCTTCGAACAGATAAGGTTAATAATTGACGGGGTTGAGGATAAATCGAGAGTCGGGGTATGCATCGATACCTGCCATGCTTATACCTCGGGGTACGATGTTAAAACGGCCAGAGGGATTTCATGGACACATTTGAAAAATTCGACAGGATAATCGGATTGAAATATCTTAAGGGAATGCATCTTAATGATTCCAAAAAAGATTTTGGCACCAGGGTCGACAGACACGAAAACATCGGAACCGGATTCCTCGGGGAAGATACATTTTCATTTGTTGTTAACGACAGCCGGTTCGATAATATGCCGCTTATTCTTGAAACTCCTGAAGAATCGCTCTGGGAAGCCGAAATTAAAAAGCTCTATTCTATGATCCTGCCCCCTGCATGATTTTCAGTTCCCTTCTTCGCCTTCGCGTAGCCACTTCGGCGGAGCAAGGCAGGGGTTGGGGTAATCCACTATCAGGGTGTTCGGGGCAAAATAATAGTGGAAATGCGTTTCCTTATCTCCGGATCTTCAAGCTTGCTTATTGTTGCATTGTAACCTATCTCGAAGACCTCTAATAGCTTTTTCATTATCGAGAATCTTGTAATTTTTTAATTCGGGGGGAGCAATAAAAATATCAAATTCCTTTTCTTTCATATCAACTTCTTTTGACAGATTCAGCATAAAAGAGCGTTCAGCGATCTGAACAAGACTTGTGACAGTCTTTTCATACCCAATCGGATTGACAAAGGAACCTATCATGAAATTGCACATGCCTTCAATCGGTTTAATTGGCAGATTATCAAGAACCCCGCCATCAACATAATGTATTTTATCAATTATTACCGGATTAAAAAGAACCGGAATACTTGCCGATGCTATTACAGGTCTCAGTAATTCGCCGGAAGAGAAATATACTGCTTTGCCGTTGTTAAGATCAGTTGCTGTTACAAAAAGGGGAATTTTGAGATCTTCAAATTTTTCTGCCCTGAGTTTTTCTTTAAGTATCCGCTCGATACCCGATATCTGAAGAAGTCCTTCGCGCGGAACCGTTGGCCTGATATAATGAAGCCTGCTCGTAGTGTTCATTATATTAAGGATCTCATCAGGGGTATATCCGTCAGCATACAAAACACCAACAAGGGCTCCGGCACTTGTCCCGGCTATCACATCAGGATAAATTCCAGAATCATTAAGTGCCTTTAAAACACCCAGATGAGCAAATCCTCTTGCACCACCTCCACTAAGAACCAATCCTGTCCTGTATTTTTTCACCTCAATATTAATTAACTGATAAATCTCCGTCAGAATATTAGATCAAATAAAAGCCTGAAATTAAGGTAAGTTACAAATATTGCAATTATCATTAGAACAGTCTTTAAAAGATTACCATTTGCATATTTACCCATTACTTTCCTGGATGAAGTAAGATAAACCTGGATTCCAACAGTAAAAGGAAGCTGGATGCTCAGGAACACCTGCGACATTATAAGTCCCTTAAATGGATCACTTATGAAGAAATATGATAATAAGGGCACCAATAAGTGAAATGATTACGCCCCATCGTGTATGATTATCCCTTATATCGTAAGGCTCGCGAAATATCCCCGAAACAATTGAACCGCCTGCCATTGCGGAAGTGATTGATGAAGAGAGACCCGAGAAAAGAAGTGCTAATGCAAATACAACTGAAGCATTATTACCAAGCAGTGGTTTTAAGATGCTGTTTGCCTGCTGAAGCTCATCCACTTTAATATTGTTATTGAAGAATGTGGCTGCCGCCAGGATTATCATTGCACTGTTGATTGCCCAGCCAATAATCATTGAAAACAATGTATCGGCAAACTCATATCTTAACTGACCCCTTATTATCTTTTCATCCTTCAGGTTCCACTGCCGGCTTTGAATTATTTCAGAATGCAGAAAAAGATTATGAGGCATCACTACTGCCCCCAGTACACTCATAAGCAATAACATTGAGCCTTCGGGGATTGATGGCCTGACCCATGAAATTCCTGCTGCAGCCCAGTCAACATCGATAAGGAAAATCTCATACAGAAAGGAGAGACCAATAATTGAAACAAAACCGATAATCCATTTTTCAAGTTTCCTGTATGAATTGGTCAGAAGCATTATCAGAACGAAAATGGTTACAAGTAATGCTCCGAGTTTAACCGGTACGCCGAAAAGCATATCAAGCGCAATTGCACCTCCAAGGATTTCTGCCAGCGATGTTGACACAGAAGCCATCACTGCAAAATAAAGGATCGGCTTTGAAATTGCAGGTTTTATATGTATTGCAGCCGCCTCTGAAAGGCAAAGGCCGGTTGCAATACCCAGATGAGCCACATTATGCTGAAGTATTATGAGCATAAGTGTGGAAAGTGTTACTATCCATAGCAGAGTATAACCATATTCCGATCCTGTTGCAATATTTGCCGCCCAGTTTCCGGGATCGGTGAATCCGACGGTTACCAGTAATCCGGGACCGATATATTTGAAAATATCAAGGGCGCCTAATACAGGTTTGTGATCTTTTTTCCTGAGATCCCTGAAAAAGCGGACAGGATTAAATATTGATTTCAGATTCAGCATTTGACTAAATTAATTCCGGGCGCTGGTTACCGGTTGTTTGAGATTTTAATTTGATTTGTTAGGTATGCAGCAAATATAATCAATGATGAGGTTCAGTTAAATATGAGAACAATTATATTTTTGATGAGTTATATCGCTGAAAAAATCCTTTGGGTTACTTTGTGGAACCTATGAGCAACTTTGCGGTAAAAAAATCTTTAAACCACTAAGGATCAGAAAGTACTGCACAAAGTCGCACTAAGCAATAAATAGGTAAGATCTTGCTGCTTTGATAATCCCAATTGAAGTAGATTAATTTTGATGGAAGCAAATTATTATTGATTAAATTTGGCTGATCAAGTCGTTTAATAAATTATATTCCATATGCAGTTTTTGCTTGTTGCTTATGACGGGACCGATTCTGAAGCGCCAGAAAGAAGAATGAAGGCCAGGCCTGAGCATCTTGAAAAGATAGCGATATTGAAGAAAAACGGGGAATTCCTTCTTGGAGGAGCTATTCTGGATGATGACGGGAAAATGATCGGATCAATGATAGTCTATGAGTTTCCCGACAGACTGGCTCTTGACGAAAGTCTGAAAAAAGAGCCATATATTAATCAAGGAGTCTGGAAACATATTGAAATCAAACCATACCGGCTTGCCAGTATTGAAATTTAACCCCTAACAATAACCAAAGTAACCAGCCATGAGAAAATTTACTGTTTTAATGTCTTTGTTGTTGATATCATATTTTTTATCTGCCCAGCAGACGGATCAGTCAGCCTTATCCTTTAAGTGGGAAGAGATTACGTCGCCTCAGTTCAGTAAGGCTGTTGCCCTTGCAGGAGGTGTATGCGTTATACCAATGGGTGTAATTGAAAAGCACGGCCCCCATCTTCCTCTTGGCACTGATATGTTTGAGGCAAGGGAAACTGCATTCCGCGCTGCACAGAAGGAATATGCGATTGTCTTTCCTCCTTACTTCATGGGCCAGATCTTTGAAGCAAGGCACCAGGCCGGAACACTTGCCTACAGTAACGATCTGTTATGGAAAATGCTGGAAGAGACCTGCAACGAATTATCCAGGAACGGATTAAAAAAGATCATATTAAAGAACGGACACGGAGGAAACAGCAGTTTTCTTCAGTATTTCTGCCAGTCGCAGCTTGCCAGCAGGAAAGATTATATTGTTGTTTTATTCAGGGAGGGGAATGATCAGGTAAATGGACCGGAGATCAAGTCACTGAAAAAAGCCAAAGTCGATGGCCATGCAGGAGAGGAAGAAACTTCCATGATGTCGGTTATACGACCTGACCTTGTTGATCAGGAAGCTATAAAATCCCAGTCAGGCCTGAATCAGAACAGATTGGACAAGATGCCATTTGGCTATACCGGAATATGGTGGTATGCAGACTATCCCAATCATTACGCAAGCGATGTGGCTCAGCCAAGCAAGAGACTGGGGGAACTCCTGCTCGAAAGCGAAGCAGGTCAGCTTGCTGTCCTTATAAAATATTTGAAAAACAATAACACAGTTGAAGAGCTGCAGGAGGAATTTAATAAAAGAGCAGATAATCCTGTGATTAAATAAACACACCAGATGATGAAGAAAACATTTACATTACAACCCGGGGAAAAGGCAATTGATTTCAAATTGCCATCAACGGAGGGCAGAGATTATTCTCTTTCTGATTTTAGCAGGGACAGATATCTGGTGATATTCTTTACCTGCAATCATTGTCCGTATGTGATAGGCTCAGATGAAGTTACCAGGGCCACAGCTGAAAAATACATGACAAAAAATGTAAGGTTTGTGGGGATAAATTCAAACAGCGAAAATACTTACCCTGAGGACAGCTTTCCAAACATGGTTGCAAGAATGGAAAAGTACAAATTTCCATGGCTTTACCTGTATGACAGGGACCAGTCAATTGCTTCAGCTTACGGTGCTTTGAGGACTCCGCACTTCTATGTCTTCAATGAGGAAAGAATTCTTGTTTATACAGGCAGGGGAGTCGACAACCCCAGGGATGTTTCAAAAATGATGGTCAATAATCTTGATATGGCCCTGCAAGAACTTACCTCAGGAAAACCCATATCGGTGCCTGTTACAAATCCTATTGGATGTAATATTAAATGGGAAGGTAAAGATGCTCACTGGATGCCTCCGGATGCCTGTGACCTTGTTTGAAATAAATTTATAAAACCAAAAAAATATGAAACATAATCTTATTACTCCGTCACTATTTGTTTTAATTATGATGGCACTTCCGGTTTCCTGCAAAGAAGAGAAACCATCCGACCTCTCAAAAGAAAGCATTATTCCGAAACCTGTTTCAGTTGTTTCAACCGGCGATTATTTCATTATGAAGCCCAAATGCAAGATTTTTGTATATGGCGAATCAGAAGAAATGAATAAGGCCGGACAATACCTGGCCGAAAATCTTAAGGCGCTCACAGGTTTCGAAACCGCAATTAAGACTGCTTCCGGAGAACCATGGTCGGGCAATATTTTTCTTGAATTATCAGATGTAAATAAAGAGCTCGGTGATGAAGGATATGAACTGACAATAACTACTCAGCTTGTCAAGCTTACAGCCGTAAAGCCGGCCGGGTTACACAGAGGGGTTCAGACTATCAGACAGATATTGTCTTCAAATACGGATAGTGTTTCAAAGAAGAACAAGATCTGGAAGATAGCCACAGGAACAATTACTGATTATCCTGTCTATTCCTACAGGGGAGCAATGCTCGACGTTTCGCGTCATTTTTTTGGTGTTGAGGTCGTAAAGCAGTTTATTGATTACCTGGCATTCTATAAAATGAATGTGCTTCACCTGCATCTGTCAGATGACCAGGGATGGAGGATCGAGATCAAATCATGGCCAAATCTTACACAATATGGCAGTACCACCCAGGTTGGGGGAGGCAAGGGAGGTTATTATACCCAGGAACAATATGCTGACATCGTGAAATATGCACAGGAGCACTTTATTACTATTGTTCCGGAAATCGACATGCCTGGCCACACAAATGCAGCCCTCGCTTCATACCCTGAACTGAACTGTGACGGGAAGGCTCCTGAACTTTATACCGGAACCGAAGTGGGATTCAGCACTTTATGCACAGATAAGGAGATTACATACAAATTCATTGATGATGTAATAAGGGAGCTTGCTGCAATGACTCCCGGACCATATATCCATATCGGCGGAGATGAGTCGCATGCCACAAAGATCGAAGATTATATTCCTTTTGTTAACAGGGTACAGGAAATAGTTGCAAAGCATGGATAAGCAGGTGATAGGCTGGGACGAAATAGCATTGTCGACCCTGAAGCCGAACAGCGTTGCACAGCACTGGGCAAATATCACAAACGCAAAAAAAGCAGTAAGCCAGGGTGCTAAAATACTTATGTCACCTGCAGTAAAAGCTTATCTCGATATGCAGTATGATTCAACAACACCTCTGGGTCTTCACTGGGCTGCCTATATAGAGGTTGACAGCGCGTATATCTGGGATCCCTTGACATTGATTAAGGGCTTGCAAAAGGAAAACATCATAGGGATTGAAGCAGCATTATGGAGCGAAACCATTAACAAATCTGGATGAAATAGAATACATGATATTTCCGCGTCTTCCCGGATTTGCCGAGATAGGATGGACCCCTGCTTCAATGAGAAACTGGGATGAATATAAAATGAGGCTTGCAGATCATGCCAGCCATTTTAAAGCCATGGATATTAACTATTACAAGTCGAAAAAAGTGCCATGGGCAGAGTAATATGAAAACCAGGATTTTATTTGTTCTCCTTTCCTATTTAATGAACGTACTAATTGTCAGAAGCCAGACACTGACGCTAAAACTATGGCCAGACGGCATTCCCGGATCAAAATCAGATCCTTCCTATGTTGAAAACATCATAATTACCGACGGAAAGACTATACGTTGCGAGAAAGTGGTTACACCCGATCTTACGGTTTTCCTTCCGGCACCTGAAAAGGCAAACGGAGCAGCTGTAATGATATGTCCCGGCGGAGGCTATGGCACCCTTGCATTTGACCATGAAGGAAACGCAATTGCAAAGTGGCTGAATGATAACGGAATAGCCGGAATTATTCTGAAATACCGTCTTCCGTCAGACCAGGATCATGAAAGATAAATCCGTGGGTCCTTTACAGGATGCCCAGGAAGCGATGAGGATTATCCGAAGGCATGCTTCGGAATGGAAGATAGATCCAAAGAGGATCGGAGTGATAGGATTTTCTGCAGGCGGACATCTGGCTTCCACGATCTCAACACATTATGCTGAAAAAGTGTATGATGTTAAGGATAATACTAGTGCTCGTCCTGATTTTTCGCTTCTTATCTACCCTGTTGTTTCAATGGATACTCTTGTCACCCACAGGGGTTCACAGGAACAATCTCTTAGGACTTAAGCCAGATGACGACCAGGTAAGGCGGTTTTCAAATGAACTGCAGATAACTGCTGACACACCACCGGCATTTCTTGTCCATTCCTCTGATGATAATGCTGTTCCGGTGATGAACAGCATAGGTTATTATAAAGGGTTGCAGAAGAACAAAATTCCGGCTGAGCTTCATATATTTCAGAAAGGAGGCCATGGGTACGGTCTGGCTACCGGAAAGGGAACAGAATCTTCGTGGCCCGACTTGTGCATAACGTGGCTTAAGGCAATGGGGCTGATATAGGAAATAACTAAATACCTCAAAATATGTATCAGGAATCTTTTTCCCCTTATTACGGGTCTGATTCTTATTTTATCATCATGTAATGATAAACCATTGGAACCCCTCAGGGAGACAATTCCTTTGGAAGGAACCTGGAGGTTTGCAATGGATACTTCGGGAATCGGTATTGAAAACCAATGGTATGCCTCAATTCTCAGTGATTCGGTTAAGCTTCCCGGCACAATGGATGAAAACAAAAAAGGGATAGTCAATACACAATACAAATGAAACAATGAGACTTTCCCGCGAATTGATGTATTCAGGGATGGCATGGTATCAGAAAGAGATTGATATTCCCGGAAAATGGTCCGGTAAAAACATCAGACTGATAATGGAGAGGACCAAACCGACAAAAGTCTGGGTCGATTCTAAACCTGCCGGAGAAAACAGCGATATTCTGACTCAACAGGCTTATGAGTTATCAGGTTTTCTGACACCCGGGAAACATACAATTACAATTCTTGTCAATAATGGAGACGGGTCGGTTCCGGGCGGGATCACCGGTTCGCATTCCTGGACCGAACATACACAAACTAACTGGAATGGCATTATCGGGAAGTTCTGCCTTGAAGCCTGCAACAAGTCATTTATAAAAGAGATTAAAACTTTTCCTGACCCGGATGGAAAAAGGGTTTTGATAAAGCTTAATGTTTTCAGTGTGCCCGAAGCAGAAGAGACCTCTTTTATTGTTTTGAAAGCTAAATCATGGAACACGGAAAAACCAGTTGAGGCAGAAAAAAAATCTTTCAGTATGTCATTGAAGCCAGGGGAGAATAAAATAGAGCTTGAATACGATTTAGGCGATAAAGCACAGCTATGGAGCGAGTTTGATCCGGTTCTTTACCAGCTGGAAGTGACTTTAAAAGGACAAGTTCCCCTTGATGCCGTAACAACAAATTTCGGTTTGCGCAAATTTTCAACAAGCGGAACTCAATTCACAATTAACGGCTTAAAGACTTTTTTGCGGGGCAAGCATGATGCATGTGTCTTCCCGTTAACCGGCCATCCGCCAATGGATGTTGAAAGCTGGAGAAAAGTTTTCAGGATTGCCAGATCATATAACATTAATTTTTACAGGTTCCACTCATGGACCCCGCCGGAAGCAGCATTTCAGGCTGCTGATATTGAAGGGATATATATGCAGCCGGAGCTCTCTTTCTGGGGCAGTTTAAGCAAGGACAGGAATCCTGATCTGAATGATTATCTGCTGAAGCAGGGAGAAAATATTCTTGAAAAATACGGAAATCACGCATCTTTTGTAATGTTCGCGCTTGGCAATGAACTATCGGGAGACCAGGATGTAATGAATGATTTTCTTAACCATTTCAGGGCCTTCGACAGCAGACCGCTGATGGCTTACGGATCGAACAATTACCTGGGTTACAGGGGGCAGGCAGCAGGAGAGGATTATTTTGCCGGCTGCAGGATAGGCCCGGATACTGATGATTCGTATAAAACCCACATCCGTGCCTCTTTTTCTTTTGCTGATGCAAATGACGGAGGTTATATTAACGGCAGATATCCCTCAACAAATCTCAATTATTCAGGAGCAATTGCCAATTGTACAGTTCCTGCCCTCGGTACGGAGGTAGGACAGTATCAGATCTATCCTGATTACAATGAGATAAAGAAATATACCGGAGTACTTAAACCCTGGAACCTTGAAATTTTCCGGAAACGTCTTGAGGAAAATAATCTCAGCGGCCAGGCCCCCGATTTCTTCAGAGCTTCCGGGGCTTCAAGCGTTATATGCTACAGGGCTGATATTGAAATGGCATTAAGAACACCCGGATTCGGAGGATTTCATCTTCTCGACCTGCAGGATTTTCCGGGTCAGGGAACAGCGCTGATCGGCATCCTCGATGCGTTTATGGACAGCAAGGGATTAATTACTCCTGAAGAATTCAGCCATTTCTGCAATAAAGTTGTTCCGCTGCTTATTATTGAGAAATATTGCTGGACCAACAATGAAACATTAAAGGCAGAGATTCAGGTTGCGAATTATTCGAAATGGAATCTGGTGGATCAGGAAGTTTTATGGGATATTAAAAACTCAGAGGGAGAAAAAATTGCTGAAGGCCGAAAGACTATGGATATCGGCCAGGGTGGTTTGTCTGACTTTATTTCTCTTAATGCCGGCTTATCCGGCATTGTAAAAGCTGAGAAGGTAACATTATCAATAAAACTCAGCGGAACTCCGTACGAAAACTCATATTCACTCTGGATTTATCCGGCAGATGTCAATACAATGGTTCCTGCTGATATCATTGTTTCAGACAGACTTGACAGGAAGTTGCTGGAAGATTTATCTTCGGGTGCAAAAGTATTGTTCTTTCCTGACCATAAAGCTGTCATGGAGCAATCGGTGGGAGGGTTGTTCATTCCTGACTACTGGAATTACAGGATGTTCAAATCGATTTCGGAAAACAACAAAAAGCCGGTTTCGCCGGGAACAATGTCTATCCTTACCGATCCGGACCTTCCATTGTTAAGCGATTTTCCTACAGAATTTCATACTAACTGGCAATGGTGGCCGATAGTTAAAAACAGCAGGCCTTTCATCCTTGATAATGCACCAAAGAATTATTTTCCACTTGTACAGGTGGTCGATAATTTCGAAAGAAACCATAAGCTGGGTCTGATCTTTGAATTTACTGTTGGCAAAGGGAAAATATTGGTTTGCATGTCGGACCTGAAATCAGTTCAGGACAAACCTGAAGCACGTCAGCTATACAGCAGCATACTGAAATATATGTCATCTGACAGATTCAATCCATCACAAAACCTTAGTGCTGATGAACTCACCGCACTGTTTAATTCCAGGGTCTCATCAAAGAAGATGACAGGAGTTGGGAATCTATCTTATTAATTCATAATTAACCAGCAACAAGCAACCCAGCACCAGCACCTTATTCTTATGCTTTCAGAAAATCTTCCGGAACTTTCCGGAGCCTTGCTATATCAGTTATCTTTTGCTTGATGTCGAATCGCGAAGGACATTTTACGCTGCATGATCCGCATGTTTCACAGGGATTGTCCGACATTTCAACATTTGCCAGATTATGATATGCCTGAGCAGTATTCCTGTATCCGTATGCATACATATAACTTCGCATTATAGTAGGAATATCAAGATTATACCGGCACTGGGGAATACATTGTTTGCACTGCTGGCAATAGAGCCCTGTTTCAGAATCAAGCAAAGCCAGGTTAAGATCCTTAAGCTCCTGTTCCGACATTTTCAGATTCCGGATCATTGACAGGTTTTTCTGCAATTGTTCCAGCGATGTCATTCCTGAAACAATCGATGCAATATTTTCATTTTGAAGCGCCCATTTCAATACAGCATCAGAATTAAGCTGAGGGCCTGATTTATCGCGGTAAACGCCGGCAGTTGACTTCATTGCAACTATTCCCATACCTGCTTTTACTGCACCTGCAATAGTTGCATTCAGTGAGTCGATGTTTTTGATCTTGTAATTATATGAGATCATGGCGACATCATATATGCCTGCCTCAGCTGCTGCTTTTAATGCCTCTTCCGTGTCGCTGTGCGAAGCAATCCCCACAAAACGTGTCTTGCCCTGTTTTTTCAGCTGTTCCAGTGCTTTCAATACTCCGGAATCCTGAACGGTCTCCTTTTTGCCTGCATACGGGAAAAGAAAAAAGTCTACATAATCCAGTCCAAATCGCTTCAGACTTCCTTCAGCTTTTTTAATATATCCATCCGCATCGAAAGTACTTGTAAATTTTCCTGTCCGTGTTATCCATGCCATCGGGTGGAACGGCGGTGCCAACAATAAAAGAATCACGGGGAAGCCCCTTCAGCCCTTCACCGACTATTTTTTCATTGTTCCCTTCACCATAATAAGTGGCTGAAAAAAACATTTTTATCCGGCTTCATAAGCTGATCTGATAAAACCGGTATCAAGTGCCCCGGAGGTACCGAAGCTTATAAGAGGTGTCTTTATTCCTGTTCTGCCCAGTGTGCGGACCGGCAAATCAGCCGGTAGCATAAGTGGAAGCAACGATGATGTATTGCCTTTTATGACACCGGGTAACAGGGCAGCGCCTGAAATTCCGATCACACTCTTTTTGAGAAATTCACGACGGTTGTTGTTTTTCATGGCTGAAAATGTAAAAATGATTTAATTTGAATTTCAATACTGCTATTAAGAAACAGTAAATTTCAATAAAATTATTGAGTTACATAATGCATATGGAATTTTTATCAGAAAATTGAAAAATACTATCTTGGTTTTATTCCAAAACGAATCCTTCTTTTTTCATGATAATCTGTGGTTATCATCTGAGTGAAATAGAGCGAAAGTATAGTAAAACCAGTGCCCAGGAGGAATGGCAGCCGCCAGTTAATCATCCACAGAACCCCGCCGAAAAAGGGGATAATCACAGCTGAAATATGATTTATAGTAA
Source organism: uncultured Bacteroidales bacterium (assembly GCA_963753495.1). Lineage (GTDB taxonomy): Bacteria > Bacteroidota > Bacteroidia > Bacteroidales > VadinHA17 > LD21. The sequence continues at coordinate 113,076 of CAVWCO010000010.1, read as the reverse complement.
ACCCGACCGCTGTTGAGGAACCCAGATCCTCCGGATCTGCCGTTTTTTGCAAATATGTGTTCAGTCCGATCGAGAAATTAAAGAAAATACTGTCCATGATAAACAACCCGATAACAATCCAGACATTGCTGATGAAAGCATAGCCAAGGAATAGAACAATCAGACTGGCACTTTCAAGTGAGAGGACCACGCGTTCGCCATACTTATTCAATGCTTTTGAAATCTGAGGATTAAGCAGATATGTAAGTGCATAATTTACTACATAGATTCCTGTTACAACGCGTAATCCCAGATTATAACGGTCAACAAGCAGAAAAATAGCAAACACAGTAAAAATCTGCCGCCGGGTACCGGCTAAAAAGTTAAGGACATAAAACAACCAGTATTTCCTGCGTAAAATAAGTTTTTTATGCTGGAAAGGAATTTCCTGTTTTACAGGGTTGACATAAAGCATACTAATCCCCGACAGAATTATAAATGCTCCCAGGATAAGAAAGGTGTACTTGTAAGGCAAAACAAATGATAATGCCCATATAACAAAACCTACTAATATGTTTGCCAGAGCACCGTAGCCCCGCATCCTCGCAAAAACAACCGGTGACTCCGTCGTATTAAAATACTGAACTGTAAGTGATTTGTTGGTAGTTTCAAAAAAATGAAATCCGACCGACATAATAAAGGTCGTCATTAAAAGCCCGCCAAAAGATGTAAAAATTCCGGTGACTGATATACCTGTTCCAAGCAATACTACCGACCATGCTGACAGGCGGTGTTCCTTAAATATAAAAAACAAATAAACAGCTGCAAAAGACAAAAGTCCCGGGATTTCACGAACTGACTGTGAAACGCCTATCTGGAATCCGTTTACGCCAACTATCTCCTTGGCATAATTTGTGAACAATGCAGTCCATCCCTGGAGTCCTGCGCTCGCGCATATTCCAAGTATCAGCAGGTAGCGGTACATCGGATTGGATTTCAAATGATCCATCGGTTTCAATTGAAGGGGATAAAAGTAATATTAATGCCCAAACTCCGGTAAGACTCCTGGAAAAATGGTGCCGCTATTCCTTTCTTATTTCCAGTCCGGGATACTGGGGGCAGAATTGCGAAACCAGCGTATTTTCAAAAACCATGTTTTCAAGCTTCGGACTCCAGTCCATTCTGACCATGTTCCAGACATCCTTATCATTGAATAAAGAATTTGAATTCTGTAATTATCATTTTCCCGTTTACATCCGACCATTTATAATTATCTCCGTATCGGATACCTGTACCGTTATCAATGAATATGCAGTTTTCAGCCAGTACCGTATGATTTGATGAGCTGAATCCAAGTTCCAGACCCTGTCCGCAATTGGTAAAAACGCATCCCCTGAAAGTATGATTCTTAATTACAGTACCTCCGCTCGACAATGCTGCCCCTTCGTGGAAGCAGGCTTCAAACCTGCAATTTGTAAGAGTGATTTCGCCACCTTCCTCGTTTCCCGAATCGAGTCCGTCATCCTTTGCAAACATAAAAACAGTGTTATCAATTTCAGCATCCGAAGCACTCAGATAAAGTGCATCGTTATCGTTATCCTGAAAAACATAAGAATCATCAGGAAAATCAGTGAATATCGAATTAGATATGGAAAGGTCTGAATAATTAACCTGTCCTCCGGTCTGTGCCCGCTGAACCAGTATGTTTTCAAGGATAAGTGTGGCAGATTGAGGATAAAAGATCTGGCCGATATGGTCAAGCATAAAGCAGTAATTCAGTTTAAGTGAGCTGTTTTCCGTATAAAACAATGCCTGTCTTCCCGAATGACCCCAGTTATAACCCTCCGAATCATGGTACCCGCTCTGGCAGAATATGGTGTATTCAGCCTCGATGGTGCCACCGGAAACCCTGGTAATAAATCCTCCCCAGTATTTATCTTCCTTACTGCAGGTAACAAATACCGGATTAACGGACTGCCTGAAAAAATTATCGGGCCGCTCACATTAATATCGACTGCCTCATCAATAAGTATCAAAGCGCCTTCATGCACTGTCAAAGATCCTGTGGATGTAATATCCAGGTTGCCCGAGATATGAACAAGACTGTTTGCCGGTATTTCTTCAGCTTTATTTATCGTGCCTTTTAATTCTATATATGATTCTGATATTTTATTTATTGGTACGGTGACTTTTTTACCGCCAATAATGAATTCCGCCTTGTCTGAAATTGCTGAGGCTGACAGATTTACGGAACCTTCACCCTGTTTGATAAAAAAGGATTCTCCTGAAGCAGGATGGTTTCCTTCGCAATAAACAGCTTTTATTTTTCCCGATTCCCTTATATAAAAAATAAACGGCACTTTAATCTGGCCGGCAAACCTGCGGGGGTAAAATATCTCTATTTCTTCCGGGCCCAACTCCCTGGTCTTAAAAGGTGCCGGAACCCATGCCCTGATACCCCATTCTGAATCTTCCCTCTCTTCTGTGATGGTAGTAAATAAATAAACTATCATTTTCCCTGTTAGTGTCTTTGTACATCACGATCAGCTCATAAAATCCGTTCTCACTGAATTCCATAAAATGCCCGTATTGAAATCAACGGTGTCATTATTAAGCACTACCAGACTAATATTTTCATTATCATTTGCCAGGGCAAAAGGCAAAAAATAATCATGCATTGTTTCCAGGACCGACAGATTGATGCATCCCTCAGGTGGTTCAGTAATGATATTATCTTCATTTTTTTTGCAGCCTGATAAAAAGAGAAACAGGATTAAACATGACAACAGATACTAGAGTTTCATATCTACCTTTTTTGCTGTTTGTCAAGTTCGCTCACGATCCAGTTTCTCCGGTCTTTAAGCATCTGCCTCTTTTCAGCAATATTAGTTACGAAAAGGTCATAATTGGTTTCGTCAGCATCATGCTTTGACTGCTCAACGATGGAGTCAGAGGAATAAAAAGGATCCAATATGATCAAAAGTATGATCAAATATTTTATCAATTGCTGCCTGATCAATTTTCCCGATTACACTCCGCAGGGTTTTCAGGTATTCCTGATAGAGAACATCATCCTTTGCAATTGTGTAATCAAGATCATCCTCAATTGAAAACAATAATTTTGATCCAACATCGGCAATAACATCATCGATGCTATAATAATCTCTCTGTCCAAAAACCGAACCTGTTGCCCATGTTCTTCCTATTTCATGAGGCTGATCGGCAAAGACATCATCATAATCCCATGGAAATATACCAAGAACTTCCCTGCCATTCATGTTTTTAGAATAGAAAAAGATCTCATCGGTATAATCACCGTTTTTTATGAGCATGTCGATGCTAAGCTTTGCAAAATATTGCTCAAGGTCGATATAATTCGAAAGGGTATCATATATCTGGCGGCCTGAATATTCAGGAAGTTTTGAGTAGATCTTATTCAGGCGATTAATATATTCCTCTGTATTCTGTTGATAGTAAGGGCTTACTGAATAGGCTTTTACAATATGATCATACCCGCGGCGGACAACGAATGAAGCATTTTTTTGTTCGATAAAATATTCCACGGGATCTTCAATAAAATGATACAAGCCCTGAGTATGGCCATTTAACCGTACTTCAGTAAAGAAACTATAAACGGGCCATAACCCGACTTCTTTAAATAAGCCAACAGCTGTACTGTTTTCGATGTAGGTATAATCGTAGACCATCGCCAGGAGCTTGAATTCCTCAAATTTTCTCTCTGATTGTTCTTCCGGGTTAAAAAGGGTTAGCTTACTGCCCATGTTTACACCAAAACCCTTTCGGGTAAAATTGAGAGTATTATCGCCACGGATTTCAAACCGGTTGATTTTGTAAGTGCTTCCTGCAAATTCCAATTCCGGAACCGGATCGCTTATCTCATATTGTTCTCCGCGGCTGGAATTGATATACAGACGCTGTGAATCGGTAACGATGAAGTTAAAAACTTCTTTTTCAGGATCAGTTACATCAAAATCATCCTTTATACATCCGGGGAGGAGTAATGTCACCGTGAGCAGAAAAAACAGATAAGACTGCAACCTGACTCTCATTTAAACCATGTTACATAATGAGATTACTGTGCAATATTAACGATAAAATGTCTGGCAGGATATAACTGCAGCAAAACTATTATTATCCGTTCGTCAGGGGCATGGTAAATTTAACGGAAGTTCCCTCATGATCTTCACTTTCTACCCAGATTTTACCACTATGTTTTTCTACAAATTCCTTGCATAGTAATAATCCTAAAGTTATCCCTTTTTCTTCTGCTGCCCCAAAGTTTGTTTGGATCTTCGAAAAATCGAACAAATTTGTTAAATATTCAGAACTTACACCATTTCTGCTACCCCGTACTGAAATTATTATTTGTTCAGTTGTTGGCTGGCCATAAATATCAATTTGTCCATCCTGGCCGGAGAATTTTAATAAACTGGCAACAATGTTCCTAAGGATTGTTTTCAGCATATAAATATCAGCGAAAACCATTATCCCATCATCAATATAATAATTGATTCGGATGCTTTTTGATTCAGAATCCGGTTTAAGAACCGAAACAGCATCCTTGCTGATTTTTTTTAAATTCAGTTTGAGCGGCTCAAAAGAAATTTTCCCCTGATTCAGTTTTGTCCATTGAAGCAGGTTATCAAGAACGCCGTAAAGGTTACTTGCTGATTTGCTCATCATGCCTGCCATTTTCTGAATTTCTTTAAGTGGCAGATTATCAAGTTCCTCTGACATCAGCTTAGAAAAATTATTGAATACGTTGAATGGAGTATACAGGTACTGGGCAACTGTGGAGTAGAATTTGTCTTTATCAGCACTTATCCGGAGCAATTCTTTTTCGTATCTCTTTATTTCTGTCGTGTCTCTGATAACAGTGCAAAACAAATGATATCCCTCTAATTTGACAGGAAAGACCATACTTTGAATATTTAATAATTTCCCGGTATCGGCCTGGATTATTTCACTGTCAATAATCTGGTTGAAAATTTCAGGCGTTTTCTGAGTGACTATTCCTTGAATGACTTTCTCAATTATGTCTCTTTTATTATTTGGAGGGGGTGTAAGCCGGACCTGAATATCGGCAATATTTTTGTCTAAGACGTCTTTTGCTTTTAATCCGCAGATATTCTCAGCACCTTTGTTCCAGATAATGATTTTCCCGGTTTCATCAAAAACAACGATTATCTCATTGATCTGGTTAATAATCTCTTTAAATTTTATCTCACTGTCTTTAAGTAATTTCTCGGCATTTACCCGCTCAGTAATATTCCGGGCGAAACAGGAACAGGCGAAAATCTCTCCGGTTTCATTCACAATAGGATTAAAAAAAACTTCGTAATAACCTTGATTTACGAAGCCGAAAGTCTGTATAATCGAATGGGATTCTCCCCTTAGCGCACGGTCAACATTATACCTTAAAAGGTCCCGGTCAATATCTGAGGAAACAAAATCAAGGAAATTCATCCCGGGTTTAACATCTGTATTATAGGCAAAAAGCATGGCATCATGATGGGCTTTATTGAAATACAGATAATTATAATGCTTATCAATGGAGAATAATATACTATCTTTTTGGCTCTCAAGGCTTGACTCCAGAAGTAACCGGGATTTTTTCAGCGCCTCCTCTGATTTCTTGCGTTCAGTGATATCAATCACATTGGCAAGGAAAAAAGTTTCGTTATTATCCTGCCGGAAGATTGAAATAATAACATTTACAGGAATCAATGTTCCGTTTTTGTGGATAAAGACCAGATCAAATCCTTCTTTTGGTGCATTATGATCGAGGGTCTGCCGGAATGCATTATTAATGTTTTCGATATCATGCTGTGACCAGTATATATAAGGCGGCTGTTTTCCCAAAAGTTCTTCCTCATTCCTCCCGGTCATTCTGCAAAATGACGGATTGGCATAAACTTGTCTTCCTTTTTCATCGATTATAGCAATACCGCTTGGAATGGAGTTCTCAATCGCGTTCCTGAATGCGTCTTCTTTCAGTAATGAACCGGTAATGTTATCAGATTCGATACTGCCCTGGTTTAAATCAATATTACTTTGTCCGGGTACTGTTTCATTGAAATTCATTCTGCAGAGGTTTAAATTTGTTTTAGAGTTTTTGCTTTTTTGCCGTAATATCGGGGTTACAAATGCTTCTTGTGAATGTTCTTATATAATACCCTGAGCAATAGAAACAATTCAACTAAAATATTGTTCTGGAAAAACCATAGTTTTTTGGCTGAGCGAAGACAAAAACAAATCAGGAATTCACCCGTATCTTTAGTTATTGATTTATCCTGTATACCGGGAGGGCTTAAGTTTATTAAAAAACAAAATCCAGTATTCTTTTAACAAGACCTGCAAGTATAATAGCAAACAGAATTTCAAGTACGCAAATGATCATTGCTTTTTTCCATCCGTATTCTTTCCACAGAACGGATATGGTAGCGACACATGGAATATAAAACATACTTACAACCGCCAGAGTAATCATCTGCTGAGATGTCAGAACATCTGAGAAGTTTGTTGTACCCAGGTATGCTGCCAGCATGACAAGGATCAATTCTTTTCTTAAAATCCCGAAAATAAGAAGGATCCCGGTGATAGCGGGAAGCCCCAGCCATGTTACTGTGACAGGACTCAAAACTGAGGAGATAGCCGGCATCCATCCTGCGAGGTTGATAGCCTGAATTAATACTCCGGAGATAATAACCAGCGGAGCAGCTATATAGATAAATTCCTTTAGTGCGTCCCATGTCTGGTAAAGTATTGTTTTCACCTGGGGTGTTTTATAATCGGGCATTGGCATGATCAATTCTACCGGCTCTCCGAGTAGTAATTTAGAAGAAATTTTGCCAACAATAAAGATCAGTCCCATAGCAAAAATGTATAATCCCAGAGCCCACAGCAGACCTACATATTTTCCCACAAGTCCGAAAACAATCACAGATACTGCCGAGCATGGAACAAGAGTCACCAGGACAGCAGTAATGAACCTTTCACGCTTTGACTCCATAATACGGCACGAGAGACATCCCGGAACATTACATCCAAAGCCTATTACAAATGAAATGCACCCTTTGCCGTGAATCCCCATTTTGTGCATCAGGTTGTCCATTAAAAATGAGATGCGGGCTATATAACCCCAGTCCTCCAGAACGTAAAGGATAATATAAAAAGGGAGAATATATGGAAAAGCGATCTGAACCAGGGCAAGTACACTCTCAATTGCCGACCAGCCCAGAGCAGCAGGAAATGAGGTCCCGGCAATATTGTTCCACGAACTGTGCCAGTTCTGAAATATCAGGTCAAGCCGGCCTGAAAACCAGTTTCCAAAGCTGAAAACGGTAATGAACATCCCTCCCAGGATTAATATCATAACAAGATAACCCAGAAATTTATGAGTTGTAATTGCTGCCAGTCTGTCGTTTAAGGATATTTGCCTGCCTGGAGTAATTTTTACTGTTTTCCTTGTTATCCGGGAGGCAAGGAGGCTTCTTTCATCAGAAATAACTATCGAAGAATCATGTCCGTGAATTTCTTCGAGGTTTTTGCTCAGCAGTATTGCTTTTTCAAGGACCTCAGGTCTCTTCTCCTTTACCAGACTTGTGATATCCCTGTCTTTCTCAAGAAGCTTGATTGCTATCCATCTTTCCGGATATGGAATATCAATACCCTTGAGCAATACAGAGAGCTGTGAAATGCAGTTTTCTATCTCTTTTCCGTATTCAGGTGTTTTGTTGATTATCTTCTCCTTCTTAAGATCAATGACTTTATCAATAATATCAGTAAGCCCTGAGCCCCGCGATGCAACAGTTAATATGACCGGGGCATTTAAAAGATTTTGAAGCTTTTTCTGATCGACCGTAATGCCTTTCTTTTTTGCAAGGTCAACCATATTTAAAGCCAGTATGATCGGACATTCAAGCTCGAGGAGCTGAAGCGTAAAAATCAGATTTCTTTCAAGATTAGTGGCATCAATGATATTAATTACAAAATCAGGCTTCTTCCGGATAATATATTCACGCGAAATTACTTCTTCATCCGAAAATGTTGTAAAGGAATAAATACCAGGCAGGTCAAGAACATCAACTGTATAGCCCTTATAAAATAGCGTGCCTTCGCGTTTTTCGATTGTCTTTCCTGCCCAGTTGCCAATATGCTGATGCAGTCCTGTCAGGTAATTGAATACTGTTGATTTTCCGGCGTTTCCCTGGCCTGCCAGGACAATATTGATTTTTCTATCATCTGTCATTTCAATTCGACAGTTATTTTTGATGCCAGCCCCTTTCCCAGAACCAGTCTTGAACCACAGACCTCAATCTGTATCGGACCCGAGAACAGCATCCTGCCCAGCACTGTTATTTCTGTTCCGGGAGTCAGGCCCAGATCAGCCAGTCTTTTAGTAAGTGCTTTTCCTCCAAGCACCGAAACTATAATTCCTGTCTGGCCGTCTTTAATGTCTGTTAAACTCATATTATATTATTTATATCGATATGTGAACAAATATTCAATTTAAGCATCTAAAAAATCATTTTTCCCTGACGTGCCTTAATCCTTCTGCAAAAAGATTATTGATATGAATATCGTCGAGAGAATAAAAAATCACTTTACCAATCTTATTGTATTTAACCAGCTTCATGTTGCGCAATATCCGGAGCTGATGGGAAATTGCTGAACTGGTGGTTCCTGTTATAGCAGCAATATCACGAACGCATAATTCATTTTCCTGGCATAAAGAGTATATGATCTTTGTTCTGGTCGGATCGCTCATTGCCATGAATGTCTCTGCCAGATCGTGAAAAAATCTTTCTGATTTCATTTTCTTTCTCACCGATTTTACCTTTTCCTTTTCGATGCAGGGTATTTCAGCCATATCAGGATTATTCTTCACCATTTGATATTATATATGAACAACTGTTCATGTGTTCTGCAAAAATAGATTATTCTGTGATATAAAATCATCTTGGGCGTGATATATATTTATAATGCTTACCGGGAAAGAAGTTAAACAGGGGAATTTGTAGTGTTTATTTTTCTAATTTTATGAAAATATTCCTGCTTTTTAGCGAAACATGTATTTCAATCATTTTTAAAATAATTATGAAATGAAAACTAAACCGACACGCAGACAATTTATCAGGCAACTTGGCGGCTCCTCACTGCTTATTGCAGCCGGAAGCCTTCAGTCGCTGGCTTCAGATGAGATGGAAAAGCGAACAATCCCTTTTAAACCGGCAATCAGCCAGAATGACAAGATCAGGGTTGCTACTATAGGTATGGGAATTATGGGAAATGCCGACACCGATTCAGCCATTAAGGTTCCGGGTGTTGAACTGGCGGCCGTATGCGATTTATATTCAGGCAGGCTGACAAGAGCAAAAGAGAAATACGGCAATAATATTTTTACGACACGCGATTATCGTGAATTACTGGGAAGAAAGGATATTGATGCCATAATTATTGCTACGAGCGACAACTGGCATGCCAGAATCGCCATCGAAGCCATGAACAGCGGAAAGGCAGTCTACTGTGAGAAGCCAGTTGTTCAGAAGATCAGTGAAGGTTTGCCGGTAATTGAAGCACAGAAAAAAACAGGAAAACCGATGCAGGTGGGAAGCCAGCGGGTCAGCAGCATTGTTTACGCCAAAGCAAAAGAATTATATAAATCAGGAGCTATCGGACAACTGAACTGTGTGGAAGCGTCATTCGACAGGCAGGATGCACTTGGAGCCTGGGAATATACAATGCCGACCGACGGATCGCCGGAAACTGTTGACTGGGATCGTTATATCGAGGGTATGACAAAAATGCCATGGGATCCGAAGAAATTCTTCTGGTGGAGGAATTACCGTGATTTTGGTACCGGAGTTGCAGGCGACCTTTTTGTGCATTTGCTGTCAGGAATACATTTGCTGACCGATTCGTTCGGACCGAAGACCATCTTTGCCTCGGGGCAGCTATGCTACTGGAAAGACGGACGGGATGTGCCGGATGTCATGACCGCTATTATGGAGTATCCTGAATCGAAGGAACACCCTGCCTTTCAGCTAATGCTGCGTGTGAATTTCGTTAGCGGCCAGGGCGATAAAGGTATCACACGATTTATTGGAAGTGAAGGAGTAATGGAAATGCTCGACAACGGATTCAACCTTAGTCACAGTATTATGTCGAAGGCTCCGGGTATTGGCGGATGGGATGCTTTTGATACCTATCCCAAGGCTATGCAGGATGAACTGATGAAAAAATATAACCAGAAATACACAGCTGAAGAACAAAAGAGGAAGGTAGTTCCCGGTGTAAATTACGTTGCTCCTGAAGGATTTGATGAACATCTTGAGCATTTCAAAAATTTCTTCGATGGGGTAAGGGGTACAAAAGCCCTTGTCGAAGGTCCGGAATTTGCATTCAGGGCAGCAGCACCGACATTGGCATGCAACGACAGTTATTTCCAGAAGAAGATCATCAGCTGGGATCCGGTAAATATGAAGGTAATCAGTATATCTTAAAAAAACATAAAAATTTGTGTTTCTGGCCGTAAGGATTTTTAACCCAGATTAAAATTACTATTTTGCCGCAACAAAAAACGCGGTTTTCTAAACTTAAGTAGTAAAGAATATGAGACTATCTGCATTAAGAACAATACTGGCCTGTCTGTTATTTGCACTTTCAACTGTTTTGGTATCAGCTCAGCTATATGAATGGAGAGGGCCCGGACGATCAGGAATTTATAATGAAACCGGCCTTTTGAAAAAATGGCCTGAGGGAGGCCCGAAACTGATCTGGGAATTCGGAAATTCTGGCGTAGGATACTCTTCTGCCACTGTTACCGATGATGCAGTTTATCTTACAGGACGAAAGGAGAATGACGATGTTCTTATTGCTCTCACGCCTGACGGAAAGAAGAAATGGGAAGTTGTTTATGGCAAAGCCTGGACCGCCAATCATGATGGGACAAGATGCACTCCCACATTTTACAATGGCAGGATATTTTTAATAAGCGGCAGCGGCGATATTGTATGTGTCGGAACCGACGGTAAGATTAAATGGTCAAAAAATCATTACAACCTTTATGGCAGCAAGCCTTTGATGTTCGGTATATCAGAATCGCCTCTGGCTTTTGACAATATGGTAATCGCATCACCTGGCGGTAAAAAGGCATCAGTGGTGGCATTCAGTATTGATGACGGTAAGGTATTATGGGAAACCGAGCCGGTGGATGCTGCTCCTCAGTACGTAAATCCCATGCTTATTGAGTATGCCGGCAGAAAAATGATAATTACCGTTATGGAGACAAATATTCTGGCGATTAATGCCAGAGACGGGAAAATTATCTGGAAATTCGATTATGTTGCTGCAAATGCCGGACAACCAAAAAGTTACAAGAATCATGCAATTACCCCGGTATTCAGGGACGGCGAATTATTTATTGGTAACGGATATAATTTTATTGCACTTAAGCTTAAACTGTCTCCTGACGGGAATTCAGTTACGAAAGTCTGGGAAAACACGAGCTTTGATCCCCAGCTTGGAGGTGTTGTTCTTCTGGGCGACAATATTTATGGTTCAACTCACCAGGCAAAACCTGCCGACTCATGGGCATGTATCGACTGGAAAACAGGGAAAACACTCTGGACCGCCAGGTGGTACAGCAAGGGTTCAGTAATAAGCGCTGATGGAATGCTCTATCTGTATGAGGAAAAATCTGGTCATGTTGCTCTCGTAAAACCCAATCCGGAGAAACTTGAAATCATAAGCGAATTTCAGGTCACAAAAGGTAACGGGCCTTTCTGGGCACATCCTGTTATAAAGAACGGAAGATTGTATATCAGACATGGTGAGGTATTGTATGGTATATCATATTAATTAAATCAAAATCATGAAAACAACACGTCGTACTTTTGTCAGAACACTGGCATCACCACTGATTGCTGCACCATTTATCCTACCCTCAAGGTTATGGGCATCTCCTCCCTCCGGCAGAGTTACCATGGGTTTTATAGGCATGGGAATACAATCGAAATACCTGCTCTCCAAATTTATGCCCCTGGCACAGGTTCTTGCTGTCTGTGATGTGGACACTACGCGCCGCACCGGCGCACAGGAGTCGGTAAACAAATTCTACACTGATAATACGGATAAAGGTGCTGCCAGCTGCAAGGCATACACCGACTATCGCGAGCTTATCGACCGCAAGGATATCGACACAGTCTGTATTGCAACACCCGATCACTGGCATACTGAGCCTGTTCTTCTGGCACTTCAGAAGGGAAAAGATGTTTACTGTGAGAAGCCATTGACACATAATATTCAGGAGGCAATAGATATAATCAAAGCTGTGGATAAACACAAACGGGTGCTTCAGACAGGTTCAATGCAGCGTTCAGCAAAGGAATTCAGGATAGCATGTGAACTGGTGCGTAACGGCTGTATAGGAACGATCGACCATGTTGAATGCAGCTTTGGAGGTCCGCCAATACCCTGCGATCTTCCTGAAGAAGCTATGGAACCAGGACTGGACTGGAACATGTGGCTTGGCCCGGCTCCCTTACGACCATATAATTCAATATTAAGCCCACGCGGAGTTCATAATTATTTTCCGAAATGGCGTTCATATAAAGAATATGGCACAGGCGATGTCGGTGACTGGGGTGCCCACCATCTGGATATTGCCCAGTGGGGACTTGGAATGGATGACAGCGGTCCTGCAGAGATACTTTTCATAGATAATGAAGCTGTGCTGATCTATTCAAATGGGATAAAAGTGATCCAGAAGAAAACGGGTTTTGGTATTCACTTCTTTGGCAGCGACGGGGAAGTTATGGTCAACCGGGGCCGGTTTAAGGTGATAGTGAAAGGTCAGACCATTGCTGCCTATACGGGCATCGATACCAAAGAGACTACCTGCAGTGCAGAAGTTGACAAGGCAGAAAAACTGCTGCTGAAAGACGCCGCCATCAGGCTTTACGAAAGCAATTCACATTATGAAGATTTCCTGTCGTGTGTCGCCAGCCGCAAAAAGCCTGTTGCCAGCGAACAGATCGGCGGCCGCACAGTCATATCCTGTCATCTTATTAATCAGCTTTATTTCAACAATACACCTATGAAATGGGATCCCGTTAAGTTTGCCTTTACAGGGGGCACAGGGAACCCTGCATGGCTTACAGACAAGAAAAGGGACTGGACAAAGACCAGGTAATGAATGACAATGCTTTTTACCGCTAACTCAAAGTAATAAAATAACAGCCTCATATTGTCACTTATAATAGAGCAGACATATAACCTGTTAAAAAAAAGGTATAAAACAAGGTTAAAAGAACTTGTTATTTCTGATGTCAGAATTGGATTGTATCTGACTGCTGTCCGCTTATCCGATAACAGTACCGGAACTTCTGCCACATTAACCGGATGATAATCCTGTCTGTACAAAAAGCGAAAGGGATTTCGGCGATTTTACACCAATTAAAATCAAAGGGACATGTAGTGCTTGATATACTCGAGCTACAGAAAGAATCCGGAATAATTTCATCATTAAAAGCAGCTGTTTTAAATGCCATTTCTTCAGGAATAATCGCATCAGGCAATTATAAGATCATTGAAAACTGTGATCCCAATCCAGTTGTTAGATCTTAGTTACGGGAAAACAATAACAATTGTGGGAGCATTTCAATCGTATATCAGGAAAATTTCAGAAACAAAAAATAAGTTAAATGTTCTTGAACTGAACGAAAATGCTCTTACTTCGGATCAAAGGAAATTCTTTGTCCCTGCCGGTGAGTATAATAAGGTCATTCCTTCATCGGATATTGTTATTATTACAGGCCAGACGCTTGTAAACAGGACAATTGATGAATTGCTGGCAGCTGTTTCACCGGGAACAGAGGTTATTGTTACCGGTCCATCAAGCGGTCTTCTTCCGGATATCCTGTTTGAGAATAAAGTTACCATCATAGGTACAAGCAGGATTATCAGGCCGGAAATTTTGTTTGATATCGTCAGTGAAGGAGGTACTGGTTATCATTTGTTTGAATATTGTGCGCAGAAGATCTGTATTTTAAAAGAGAGATGAATCATAAACTGAGTGAAAAATGGATTAAGGCATCAATTGCCGGAACAATCTGGGCAGCATCAGAAATCGTTCTTGGCAGTTTCCTTCATAATCTGCGAATTCCGTTCAGCGGAAATATCCTTACTGCAATCGGACTGGTTATTCTCATTTCAATAAGTTACATCTGGACTGAAAGAGGATTGTTCTGGCGGGCAGGAATAATATGTGCACTGATGAAAACCATGTCGCCAAGCGCTGTAATTTTCGGACCGATGATAGCGATTTTCTCCGAGGCGCTTCTTCTTGAATTTTCAGTTCGGCTTTTAGGCAGGACTATAGCAGGTTTCCTTATTGGCTCAATGCTGGCAATGTCATGGAACCTGTTCCAGAAGATTGCGAATTATATCATTTACTATGGAGCAAATATTATTGAAGTCTATAACAATCTTTCAAAATTGCGCAAAAACAGCTGAATATTCAGACTGACATCGTATGGCTGCCAATAATTAGTATTGCTCATTCTCTATGCGATATTCGGACTTTTTGCCGGGATAATCGGGATAATTACCGGCAGGAAATTGTTACATCAGCCGGTTAGCGATTTCACCGGTTTCAGTAATGAACAAGCCAAGGAATTCCCTGCATAAGTCAGAAAACAAGTTTAAATATTCAATTATTTGGCTTTTAGCAGATATTGCCCTGATTATCGGCTCTTTTTTCTTATTGAATTATACAACCTGGATTGTCTGGAGCCTGGCAATTACAGGAATAATAATTATCTGGTCCTTAAGATATAAAAGAGCATTACGGCAATTATCGAAACCAAAGTTCTGGATATTTTTTGTTTTCATCACATTAATAACAGCTTTTGCTTTTTCAAAAGCACAAACAGGTGAATATTCGTGGCAACAGGGACTAATGACCGGATTACAGATGAATTTCAGGGCTGCAGTTATTATTGTTGGATTTTCTGTTCTGGGGACTGAATTGTACAATCCGGTAGTGAGGAATTTTTTTCGAAAGACTTCATTTAAAAATCTTCCGCTGGCACTGGAACTTTCAGTCGAAAGCCTGCCTTTATTTATTGCCAATATTCCTGATTTCAAAACTATGATAAAGAATCCGTGTCTCTATCTTTTATCAGGTTATTTCACAGGCAAACGGGAGATTATCTGAAATTAAGAAAAGAAATAACGAAACTAATAAAGTATTCATTATTACCGGATCTGTAAGAGAAGGAAAAACAACTTTCGCAAAAAATTTAATTGAGTTTTTCAGGAAGAATAATATCAGTACCGGCGGGATAATTTCGGAGAGGGTGATGACTGATTCCCGTACAACCGGTTATGACGTGGTAAATATAGAAACCGGAGAAAAAACGATTTTTCTGCGGCAGAATGAAGAATCCGGATCTGAAAAAATAGGAAAGTTTACAATCTCCCGGATGGGCTTGCTGTTGGTAGAGCCGTTCTGCATTCCCTGATTATGAAAGGGAACTAGTATTGTTATTGTTGATGAGGTCGGATTGCTGGAGCTTAAGGATAAGGGGTGGGCGGACGCTGTCAGCGAACTGCTGCAAAAACGGGCGAATCATATTATGCTTACAGTCCGTAATACGTTTGTAAATGAAGTAAAGATCAAATTTGAAATCAGTGAAGCAATTATCTTCAATATCAGTGAGACTGACTATCAGGATGCAGGCCGGATAATATTGGAAAGTTTTAAAGGATTGTCTTAATTTAATGTGCGGTTATATTTGCTTGTAAACCCTCTTCGAAGCAGCCCTGATATAATCGTTCATTTGTTGTTTTATATCTGATTTGGGCGATTTCCGGTTCTCCATTACGATTTTGTTCAGCACCTGAATTAAAGCATCAATATCCTTTTCGGTGTTTTCGATACCGAAGCTTATCCGGGCAAGACCCGGAAAATTTATTTTATGGAACAAGGTTGCAATAATCCACTGAAATCGTGCCAGGAAAGGACCGACACCAACCAGGTGTTTGATCAGAATATGAGAGCAATGACAACCGTACCGGATACCTATTCCGCCAGTTTCAGCTAATTTTTTGGCTGTAACGTTTGAGAAGATGTTCTTCAGAGTGAAAACAATCACACCTCCTTTATGAGCGAAATTTTGTGAATCAGGATCTTTTATTCCATATATCGTAAGACCATCTATTTGCGACAGTCCTCTTAAAGCATACCTGGTAAGGGCTTGTTCTTCTTCCTGTATCAGGTCAGGTCCGATCCTCTTTAATAGTAAAAGCGCTTTCCCCAATGCAGCAATGCCGCCAACATTTTCTTCACCTGAAGCACGGATCAGTTCTTTTTCAGCCGGGCTGAATTTAAGCAGATCTTTTCTGACAACCAGTACCCCCGTGCCGAAAGGTGCATATGCTTTATGAGCCGAAAAGGCAAGATAATCAATCCGGCATTTTTCAATTTCAACCTTGCGATGTGCAACCAGCTGTGCCGCATCAACCAATAACCTGGCTCCGTATTTATGAACTATCCTGCTGATCTCCTCCAGATTGTTGAAAACACCCAGAACATTTGATGCACCGCTGACAGCCATAAGACTGATCCTCTTTTTCCCATGCAGACCTTTCTCGTTATATTCAGATAGAAGTTTATCCAGGTCATTCAGATCAATGAAACCTTCATCGTCGATATTCATCCTGATAAGCGAAATGCCGGGAAACATACGCCATGGTAAATCGTTCGATGTATGTTCGAGCATTGTATTTATCACTACAGGCTCTGTTTCCTTATCCGATTCGCGATTCAGGCTCTCTGCTGCCAGATTGATAGCTTCTGTAGTATTGGAAGTAAAAAAAATATCATAGATCAGACCGGGGAGCACCCAGAAACTCTGAACAAATGTTCCTGACCTCATCTATGATCTCCTGATGCACCTCTCCTGACTGTTGCCATGTCCTGATAACGGTGTTCCATACCGGAGTGAAGGTTGGTGTGCTTGCTCCGTTGTCAAGGTTAATAAAAGGTTTTTCACCTTCGGTTGTGGGAACCAGCATACCCCGACCTATCAGGGTTTTCCTCAGCTCTTCCAATAGTTTTTGCCCTGAAAATTCTTCAAGTTCATCGTGATAGAGAATATCCTGGGCAGTCAGCTTATCCGGGATTGTATCCTGAAAAGCGCCATTCCCGAAATGCCGGATTAGTTGCAGCGCCCTGGCAAACGCGATGACATTAATTATTGCAGGAGTACCGGCTTCAAACTTGTCAGGGGCATCGGCCCAGATTACCCAGTCGGCAGAAACAAGCCTCGTTGTCCCTCCTCCTGTAAGGAAAGGTGCACCTTCCGGCAACGCTTTTCTGCCAGCTGCTATTGCTCTTACACCCAATGGTATGCCAATATCCTGGCTGGATACAATTCTATAACTTCCAGGCTTCAGCTTTGCCTTCAGGATTCCCGCGCTTCTGGGTGAGCAAAAAATGACAACGAATTTATCTTTATCCAGTCCAAGGTAATCCAGGACAATCTCCCTGGCCTGCTCAAATAAATATGTTGAAACCATTGAGTTGTGTCCGCTGCCCCGATGGACATTGGAATAGGTTTCAAGCGCTGCATGGACTCCGCGGAAGAGTTCTGCAAATGCTTCTGTCTTTTGATTTTTCTCAGGTAAAGGCATTTCTGCCTTTTGACCTGAAGCATTTCCGGTGTTGCTTGTTTTATGCATAAAATCACAACCATTTTATAATTAAACACTGAAATATTTTGATTTAAAAGCAAGAGCAACGTTAACAAGTCCGATCATTACCGGTACCTCAACCAGCGGTCCGATTACTGCTGTAAATGCCTCACCCGAGTTTATACCGAAAACTGCTATTGCAACTGCTATGGCAAGTTCAAAGTTATTACTGGCAGCGGTAAATGAAAGGGTAACTGTTTGCCCGTAATTGGCCCCTGCTCTCCTGCTCATGAAGAAAGAGGACATAAACATGATCAGGAAATATATCATGAGAGGGATGGCAATCAAAACAACATCCAGAGGCAGTTTAATAATGTATTCTCCTTTTAATGAGAACATTACTATAATTGTGAATAACAAGGCAATTAAGGTTAACGGACTTATTTTGGGAATAAACCTGG
Source organism: uncultured Bacteroidales bacterium (assembly GCA_963753495.1). Classification (GTDB taxonomy): domain Bacteria; phylum Bacteroidota; class Bacteroidia; order Bacteroidales; family VadinHA17; genus LD21. The sequence goes on along the minus strand of CAVWCO010000010.1, from coordinate 94,915 downwards.
TGTGGTACCATTCCTTGCTTTTAATTCTGATCAAAATGAACCGTGTAATAAATCCTGCAATGAATGGAATTCCGAGGTAAATAAAGACACTTTTTGCAATTTGCACGATAGTAATATTTTCTACAATCGAATTAGTTGGCACTCCAAACCATCCGGGCAAAACAGCAATAAAGATCCAGGCATAAACAGAGAAGAATAATACCTGGAATATGGAATTAAAAGCCACCAAACCGGCACAATATTCTGTATCGCCTTTTGCCAGGTCGTTCCAGACGATCACCATTGCAATGCAACGGGCGAGGCCAATCATTATGATACCGTACATATAAGGCAGGTTTGCATTGTCTTTACCGGGAAACAATTTGAAGAAAACAATTGCAAGGACAAACATCAGGACCGGACCGATTATCCAGTTTTGCACCAGTGAAAGCCCAGGATCTTAAAGTTCCGGAAAACGCCACCCAGTTCTTCATATTTTACCTTTGCCAGGGGTGGATACATCATCAGAATTAAACCAATGGCAATTGGAATATTAGTTGTACTTTCAGGAGAAGATTTCAATGAATCCCAGAATGTTGCGATTGCAGGAAAAAAATAACCTGAAAAGACTCCGATAAACATTGCAAGAAATATCCAGAGAGTCAGATATCTGTCAAAAAATTTAAGTTTTGGTTTCATTGAAATTAATTTTCAAATTTTCAAATTATAATGGTTTTGATTTGCTGAAACTGTTATACTGAAAATTCCGGTTCTCCTTCATGAAATGACTTCAGTTCATTTTTATCATTATATTCCGACAATAAAGAATCGGGGAGTTTTATTTCTTTTTGTTTATGAACTTTCACATTGAGGAATCCTGAATTCTCAATGATTTTCAGGTATTCAGTTATTTCGCTTGCCCCGGAAACGCATCCTGCATACATTTCAGCATCCTTTATCATTTTATCAGACAGAGTGCCTTTTAATACTACATCTGAAACACAGAAATGTCCTCCTGATTTTAAAACTCTGAAGATCTCTGAAAATGCCCTGGATTTATCAGGTACCAGGTTCAGGACACAATTTGAAATTACCACATCAAATTGTTTTTCTTTAAAGGGCATCTCTTCAATATCGCCCTGAACAAATCCGACATTATTATACTTAAGTTTTTCACAGTTTTTCCTTGCTTTTAAAACCATAGGTTCTGTCATATCGAGTCCTGTGACATTGCCTGTTTCTCCCACTATTGATCTTGCAACGAAACAATCATTTCCTGCTCCGCTTCCCAGGTCCAGTACATGATCGCCGTTTTTGATCCCCGCATAATCGGTTGGAATACCGCATCCAAGATTGAGATCCGCATCGGGATTATATCCGTCTTTTGTTTTATAATCCTCACTGAAAACAGTGTAATCCACTTGAGGGCCGCAGCATGATGAACTGCAACATGATGACTTTTGATTATCGGTTTGTTCAGCAATTTTACCGTATTTTTCCTTTACAATTAGTTTCAGATCTTCTGCTTTCATAATTTTTTCTTTAGTTCCGATTCGTATAATCCGTAAAATTCATCCCTTATTTCATTCCTGATATCGTAAAAGGCATTCATGATTTCAATATAAGATCCTTTTACTTTTGAAGGATCCTCAAATCCCAGATGCAGGCGGTTCCTGACTTTTCCGGGAAAGAAAGGGCAGGTTTCTTTGGCGTCATCACATACTGTGATAACATAATCCCAGGGTTCATAAAGATAGATATCAACATTTTTTGGTTTATTCTTACTTATATCAATACCTGCCTCATTCATCACCTTCACGGCTGTAGGGTTTATCCGGGCAGCTGGTTGTGTTCCGGCAGAGAAGACCTGCAGTCTTTTGTCGAATGACTGCAAAAATCCCTGTGCCATCTGGCTCCGGCAACTATTCCCTGTACACAATATCAATATTTTCATAACGTATTAATTTGAAAATTTGAAAATTAGTCAATTTGAAAATGCAAAACCATTTACAATCAAGTTCATTTTCAAATTTTCAAATTGGCACATTTTCAAATTATTATTTACTTACAATTAAAATTTACTGAGATATCTATCTCATTTATAAATGTTTCTGACATTTCCTTTAATTCCTTTATTTTCTCCGGGTTTAAACAGTAACAAGTTTTTACTCCTTCCGTTGTTCCTGTTATCAGTCCGGCATCTTTTAATTCTTTAAGATGCTGATTTACTGTAGTTCTGCTAAGAGGTAGTTCATCAGCGATATCCCCGGTTATACATGTTTTTATATCAGCCAGATATTTTAGAATAGCCAGTCGAGCCGGATGCCCCAGTGCTTTAAATAATTCTGAGCTCTTCTGAAATTCTTTTGTAAATAATTCAATTTTAGCGTATGCCATTTTTTATAAAGTTTAGAAAAATGTTATTTCAGCTCTGCATTATTTTTGAACTACTGTTTGTTCCACATCTGCATTTTTGTTTATTATATGATCAGGTCGACTTTATTGTGTCGTAAATATACGTTTAATTTTTTAATGTAACGTATAATTACGTTATTTAATATCAAAAAAAATTCCGGACTGAATCCCTGCTTTAATTTTGACTCAGGTCATGTAAACAAAATAGTAGCTGAAAATAGACCACTCACAAATCAGAGATCGCAAATTTGCGTTAAAATTTATTAAATTTTACTGGTATTCGTTTACAACTTCTATCACCTCAGGTAAATCCATCCCTATTTTTTTCAGGAAATCAATTTTTGGAACGCCGTTTTCATTCCATCCTCTTCTTTTGTAAACTGCATCGAGAAGTTTTTCATACTGATCTTCACGATATTTTCTGCAGCGCTGCCATTTTTTCTTCAGTTGATTTTCCTGAAGGATCAAATCCTGTCAGTTCGATGAGCTGTTTATCATAGCGTTCAGAACGTGATTCATACTCCTCTTTTGTAACCGGACCTGCTGCCCTGTAAGGCTGCCTGTCGTGGATCCTTGTTCCGAATCCTCTTCGCAGATTGAATACCCGTTGGAAATTATAGACTCTCTCGGAATCCTCAATAAGCCTTTTCCTGTCAAATTCGCGACCGGTAACTGCTTTATATATAGTCACATAATTATCGACATGTTCCGGAACTTTGGCCGGTTCACCGCTTTGTGCATTACTCTCAGGTTCAACATCGTTCCATGGAAGCTTGCAAAGACCAACAAGTCCGAACCATGTACGGAATATAGGGAAATAATGAAGCGCTTCCGCTTTATCTTCAAATGTCGGGATCTGGTTATTGACCATATCCATAAATATAAGCCATGCCTCATCATGCTGGGGTCCTTTATTGGTCATTGCATAGCCACCCTGCTGGGCAAGGGATTCCTTCGACATGTACTGGGAGTATTCCAAGCCCTTTATTTTCCATGCCTATATCATTCAGGAATGAAGGATCGCCCCATCCGTTCCGGATAAACAGATTCTTCATTTTACGCACACCGAGTCCTGCTGTATTGCCGAATCCTTCTCCCCTTGCAAGCTGGTGCAATAATTCAAGAGCTTCCTTTGAATTACCGAATTTCAATTCCAGGCCTCCTGTTCGTTCTTTATTCAGAATACCGTTTTCGTAGCATTCCATAATGAATGCAAGAACTGTTGCCCAGGTTATTGTATCCAATCCGTAGGTATCGCAGTAAAAATTGACCTCAATAATATAACCGGGATCAAAAATTCCGCAATTGGAACCCAGCCCGGCAGCATTCTCATATTCAGGACCGTCTACAAGGACTTTCTGTCCTTTGTATGGTCCAGTCTGCAGTTCAAAACCATCGACACCTTTGCTGCACGCCATATTACATCCTATCCAGCAACCATCATTTATATTCTGGGTGAAATTTCTTTTCCATACTGAAGAGTCAATTTTATATGCTTCAGGGTGTCTCCCGTATTTAAAGTTCATTACCGGTAGAAGGTCGTGGTCATTCATTATCTCCATCAGGTGTGCGGTGCCCACCTGCCTCATCTGGCACTGCTTGTCGTCGAGTTCCTTCATTTCCCGGTTAAAGCGCCGGCCTCTTTCCGTAATTGCCTCAAGGTCAACTACATTATTAAGGTTGCCTTTTACTCCTGGTATTTTGCACACCAGAGCTTTTATTTTCTTATTGCGAAAAACTGTTCCAATTCCGCCTCTGCCTGCCTGCTTCAACCTTACCTTCTTCCTCTTTGAATCATAAAAGCTGAAATTCAGCATACCCATAAGGGAATGTTCTGCTGCCGGTCCGGTAGAGACAATCCCTATATTTCTTTTCTCACTCTCATTGTCAGAAAACATCTCAGTAAGCTGTTCAACAAGAATATGACTGTCATCGGCTGTTCCGGAGGCTTCAAGAATTTCAACTTTGTGATTTATCCCGTCAATAAAAATGATAATATCGTGTTCTGCTTTCCCCTGCAGTTCAAGAGCATCGAAACCCGCAAATTTCAGGAAAGGACCAAAGAATCCACCCACATTGCTGTCGATCACTGAATCTGTATGAGATGATATGCTCACCAGAAGTGATTTCCCTGTACCTGAGTACTGAGTTATTCCACCGATCGGGCCAGAAGATATAATTATTTCATTTTCAGGATCATTCCACTTTGTATCAGGTTTTGTGGCATCCCACAGAAGTCTCAGACCGTACCCCTTGCCGCCGATAAACTTTTCTTTCATTTCCGAAGAAACACTCTTATCTTTAATTTCACCGGAACCTGCATTTATATACAGGATTTTATCGGTATATCCTTTACTGAGTGGCGTCCAGGCATAATCCCACCGGAATAAGGTATTCATACCCTTTACTGAGTTATTATTCGACATTTTCTGATTGTTTTTGTACCATGATACACATAATACAAATGTACTACATTGACATATAATTTAGTATGATAACTGTCAGGAATATGTTAAGGTATCTGGTATTTAAGTTATCTCCTGGTCAGGTTAAGACATGGACATGGAACTGACTTTATTTTTCTGTGCTTATTTTGTGTTGCACAACTTATTACTGCCAATAAAATCAGCAATAACAAAAGAACTCTGATGTACCTGCTGATAAAAGATGTTATGCTTTTCATATGTTGATTCGGTTTGAAAATAATCTACTCTATAAAATATTGCAAAATATTTAAATGTTTTGTTTTATTTGTACCAAAGCCTTTTCCGCTTCAGTAACAGGGATTTTGCATGCTTTATCGACACATACATAAATTGTTGTCTGACCTGGCACCAGCTTATTTTTAAGCAGATTCAATGTCCCTTCGTTCTTTCCTCCAAGATAAATGGCATCCGGGAGATAGTTTTTATCTAACGTTTTTCTTATTGTATCCCAGTCTGATCCAACAATTGCAACTTCATACAATGGTTTAATAAAATGTATTCCCAATAGTCCCCAGTTGGAATAGTAGAAGATATTCTGCTGTAAATCCTTTTGTACATTTTTAAGCATCTGTTGTGCTTTTTGAATGAAAGGTTCATTATTAAAATAATTCCCGAGCAAGAAAAGATTGTTAGCCATTTCCGAATTCGATGAGGGAATTACATTATCTGTATATCTCCATTTTTCTGGCTATCAGATCAGAATGATTATCAGGTGTATAATAAAACATGCCTGATGAATGTGTCGAAAAAATGCAGTATTGTATAATCTGTCAGGTCTTTTGCTTTATACAGCCATTTTTCATCAAATGTTGCCTGGTACAGATCAATGAATGCAGAAATCGTAAAAGAATAATCATCAAGCAATCCCGGAACAGAAGATTTCCCGTTTTTATAATTACGGGTTATCTCATTATTTTTATCTATTGCATTATTATTAAGAAAATCAGCATTTTTAAGTGCTGCTTTAAGGAATTTTTCTTCTCCAAATGCCCTGTAAGCTTCAACGTAACCTTTCAGCATAAGTGCATTCCAGGATGTAAGTATTTTATCATCAAGTCCGGGTCTGACCCTTTTATTACGGACTTTCATCAGAGTTTCCCTGCTTTTGACTAACTTCTTCTGAAGTTGCTCCGGCCCGATTTGTATTTTTTTAAAATTTCCTCATCGGTTGTTTTTCTGAAGAGAATATTTTTATCCTCTTCCCAGTTCCCGGGTCTGGTAATGTTGAAATAATCAATGAAGAGAGGCGCTTCTTTACCCAGAACAGATTCAACTTCGTCTTTTGTCCATACATAAAATTTGCCCTCTTCTCCTTCACTGTCGGCATCGAGCGATGAATAAAATCCACCTTCAGGAGAAGTCAGTTCATTTTCAATAAACTCAAGAGTTTCGTAAACTATCTTTTTATACTTCAGGATTTTTTGTCAGTTGCCAGGCATGAGTATACAGACTGACCAGTTGTGCATTATCATACAGCATCTTTTCAAAATGCGGAACATGCCAGTTTTCATCTGTTGAATAACGCGAAAAACCACCACCGATCTGATCGTAAATACCTCCTGCAGCCATATTATCCAAAGTTGATGTAACTGCCTTCAAAGCATCAGGATTATTACTAAGGGAATAGTAATGCAACAGATATTCCCACACAGAAGGCATCGGAAATTTTGGAGCCTGACTTATTCCACCTTTACTAAAATCAATATTTGGCCTTAGCTATTGAAAATTTCTTCAAGCTCACTTTTTGTCAGGATTGTTTTATCCCGACTGAATACAACATTTTCCGTTGACTTTATCCCCTCGGTAATTTTATCAGCCTGTTCAATTAATGAAGCAAATTTCTTTACTATGAATATCAATGAAATAATTCAGGACTTTTAATCCAGTTATCCTTTGGGAAATATGTGCCGGCGAAAAAAGGTTTTCCATCCGGCAAAGCCAAAACATTTAGGGGCCATCCTCCGCTGCCGGTTGTCAGATAAGCAGCATTCATATATATCTGATCAATATCCGGCCTCTCTTCCCTGTCGACTTTAATACATACAAAATATTCATTCATTATCTGGCAACAGTGGTGTCTTCATAGCTTTCATGTTCCATAACATGGCACCAATGGCATGCAGAATATCCGATGCTGATAATGAGCATTTTATTTTCATCTTTAGCTTTCTTCAACGCTTTTTCTCCCCAGGGATACCAGTTCACTGGATTATGGGCATGCTGAAGCAGATAAGGGCTGCTTTCGTCGATAAGCTCATTTGTGTACTTATTCATTATTTTTTGTTTAACGTTATTGTTTACCTGATTTGGCCAATATTACTATCGGCAATCATGTATAAGGAATATTAAATCGCCTTAACATCAATTTGTTTTTCTGCTTGATTCCTGATACTCATAAGAAATATTTTATAAAGTTATTGGATTTGTAAAAAAAGTATTTACCTTTTTAAGTAATTAACCTAAGTTGCCAGGTACTGGGTGATTTTTGCCAGTTGTTTGATAATGAACTTTTTAAATCTTCAGGTATATTTTGAAAGATAATTGAAAATATTAAATATTTAATTATTAATCAGATATTTAACCAGCAACCAGGAACAAGCAACCAGCAACTTAAATTAATTTATACAAGATATATCATGAATGAATCAAAGCACCATCATCATGAAGTTAGCGGTAAAAACCTGGGGCTGGCAATCCTGCTTAATGTAGGCATTACTGTTGCCCAGGCCATCGGAGGTGCCATATCCGGCAGTATGGCATTGCTCAGCGATGCTGCACATAACTTCAGTGATGTGTTATCGCTGGTAATAAGTTTTTTAGCTAACAGATTAGCAAAACGGGGTGCTACCGAAAAAGAGACATTCGGATTCAGACGTTCTGAGATACTTGCTGCTTTCATCAATTCTGCAACATTGATTGTGATAGCAATTCTGATACTTTCAGAAGCCATTCAGCGATTAATTAATCCTGTTGCTATTTCTGCCATTTGGGTAATTTATTTGGCTATTGCCGGCATACTCGTAAATGGTGTCAGTGCACTCTTCCTCAGGCATGATTCTCATGAAAATATGAACATGAAATCAGCTTATCTGCATCTTTTCACAGATATGCTTACTTCTGTGGCAGTATTACTGGGCGGACTTGCCATAAAGTACCTTAACTGGAATTGGGTAGACGGAGTCTTCTCAATAGTCATTGCGATTTACCTTCTTTATATGAGCCTGGGAATATTCAGATCATCATTGCGGATCATCATGCAATTCACTCCTGAAGGAATTGATATAAATAAAATTGCCATTGAAATCGAAATGATACAGGGTGTTAAAAATATTCATCATGTCCATGTATGGCAGATTAATGAGCACAATCTTATGTTCGAGGCGCATATTGACATGTCGGAAGATATTAAGGTGAGTAGTTTTGAAAGCATACTTAATGAGATTGAATCTGTGTTGAAGAAAAACGGAATAACACATTCTACAATTCAACCGGAGTTTTCGGCTGATGACAAAAAGAAGATCATTTATTAATGCTTATTTTGACCGGTTGAATTTCAAACTTACAATAAAACATAACATTGAAATACTCCACATAACTGCTATCCAGACAATTACAAGGTTCTGAATATCTGACGATTGTCCAAAGACATAAAGAGCAGGTTAAGATGAATGAATGAAATTATTATTCTTTGATTCTAAGGTTTAATCTTTTCAAATAAACCTAATAAGCTTTGCATTGTATATCTCCACTATCTGTGGTTCATGTTCCCCGATAGGTTTTACTGGTATAAGATCGATTACTTCCTTTGGAGTTAAGACCTGATTTGTACAAGAGATCAAGTGAAGCAATAATAGTCTGATTAATAGATTCTTTGGCCTCCTCCTCTGACAGTCCGATCTTAGCTCCGATTTCGGCCAGTTCCTTCCACTGGAACCAGAAATAAGTTGGAAGCATTGCCGACAATATTGCATAGCTCTCAAGCTTTTCTTCAGAAACCTCAAAGGTGGTGCCCAGGATTTTTAAAAGATCAAGCACAACTTCCTTTTGTGAAGGGACAAATCCATTTGCAAAAGTCACGGGATTGAATCCTTCATTGATGTATGAAGTGGCATTGGGGATCAACCTGGCCAGATTCGTGACATGACCAAGTTTCATTGCAAGTTTTGGCATGTTGATCTTCGGAGCCAGCGAAATTACAGTTGCCTCTGATTTAACATCATTTTTAATCAGTTCAAGGGTATCCATTACCACTGGAGGATGCAGGGCAATGAAAACAATATCCTGACCTGCTGCACTTTTAGCATCTGAGGTGACAATCTCAGGAAATTGTTTTTTAAGATTTGCCAGGACTTCCGGATTGGTGTCGGTCACAATAACCTTTTCGAATTTCACATCCTTATTTTTAAATCCCTGCAGAAGGATCTTTGTGACCCTTCCGCCACCGATAAAACCAATTGAGTGTTTCATTGTTTTCTATTTTAAAAAGTTAAGATTTAGGGAGACATGACTGCCATTTCAGAAGCCAACTCCTTTCTGTTTAATGATCATTTCGGCTTGCCTGGCCACTTTTTCCGCTATAATCTTACAGGTGGTTACAGAACCCTTCTCGATATACCGGTGTACATCCCCTAAGGAAGAAAAGTCGCACTGTGTGATTTCACGGCATAAGGTGCTTCCGAATTCTTTCTTGAACCACTTCGACATCCTGTTGCCGATGTTCATGAGCCTGTTGAACTTGTTCAGGTGGTCGGCAAAGGCATTGCCGCCAATGATCATGGTCGCTAACATCCGGATAACCCGAAGGTGACTGTCCTCAATCTCACCAAGTTTCAGGCCGACAGCCATCAGTCCGGCGGTAAAAGCACTGCAGGTCAGGCCTTTGAATACCGTTCCGCCGATAAAACCGCTGGTTCCATCCAGTAGTTCCTGGGTTACGGGAATAGTGTCACCCAGATGCTTCAGGACAGCATGGGCACAGTGAAAACCATTGGCGGACAGGTGAGAATACAAAAGGTGAAAGGCTTCCCTGGTCTCGCTTGAAATAGCCTCGGTGTTGTCTTTGCAGTCGGTTTGTCTGTAAAGCTCGGGTGCATGACGGACGACTTTTATGCATGGCAGAGGGACTCTCCGGTTGCCGAGGATCTCCTTGCACAAGAGTGAGTTGTTGCACTTCCGAAATCGCTGATCATAGTCGTGCCCAGCATAGATGACCGTTGGCAGTCCGTCATGCTTTGCACTGAGACCATGCTCCAGTCCCAATTGAATCAGCGGGGCCGTAATCCCTCCACATTCGAATCCGGTATTGCCTATACCGCCTGGCAGTCCGGCACTCATCCTGACCAGCCATTCTTCTTTCCTATTTCCAAGATCCAGAAGAGTCTGCATGACAGCAGGAGCACAATGGCCCATCTTCAATAAGTTGGATAGGCCGCGACGGCGATACATCCTTTTGGTCCTGTAACTTAGTGCAGAGTGACTGGTGTGTTTTCCAGGGTTATCTGTGATTTGTTTCTTCCATCTCTGGTTAATGTCTTATCATTCATAAATTTTTACCTTTTAAATAAGCGATTTCGAGATACTTTTTACGTGTGTCATTATCCACTGCCAGTATAGAATGGAAGTAGATATGGTCGACAGTTTGAATTCCGGGGTATTTCAGGCTCCAGTTATCAATAATTTTTTCCATCGACTCTTTGAATCCCTTTTCCCTGTATACTTTTTCGTTGAAGAAAGCAGGATGCATTATTATAGCTTTCTTAATTTTCAATAAGGGAATTCTGCCATCCGGATCACCTTTCCAGCCCTTTCATTGAGTCTGTATGCAAATCCGTAAGTAAAAACCCTTTCCATCCACCCTTTAACAATTGCGGGAAAGTGCATCCAGATCACCTGTGTTATGAATACGAGCACATCCGCTTCTGCTACTTTCTTTTGCTGTGCCAGCACATCCCCGGGCTTTTGAGAACTGATAAGTTTACGCAGATCATCATCACTCTTGTTCTTAATATACAATTTTGCAATTAACCTTCTTACAGGCCCGCCCGCAAGCTCGATTATCATCTTCCTCATGTCCATTTGCCTGAAAAGCCATTCAGGCAAATCTTTATCCACAAAAAAAGCATAATCCTTATCCTGCAATACGGGGTTGAACTTTATTTTGTATAAATCGACAATTTCATATTGATGTCCGGCCTCATTAAGGCCTCTTACAAAATTGTCAAGAATTGCATGAGTAAATGACATTGGATTAGGATGGGCATAAATAATTAATATTTTCATGGTCATTAAGCTAAAAGGTCATGGGTGTATTATACTTTTAAATAATTCTATACTAAATTAAACAATATATAGTATTATCTCATTTAAATAAAAGTAAATCGCTGGTAGCATTAATTAGAGAGAATTTGTATTTAACTACTGTTTATAACACAGATAGTGATTCTCTTTTTGATTTAGGAAGATTATCGACAACAATTTTATATGAATGGTCAATCCACTCTTTAATATGACAATCACTGATATTACCAGTAAGCTTTATCCCATTCCAGTGTTTCTTATTAAAGTGATATGCAGGTGTAACCTCAACGTACCGTTCCCTCAATTCAAGGGCCAGTCCCGGATCACATTTCAGCGTTAAGCCTCTGTTATCTTCAGATAGATCGAGCAATGCGAACATTTTCCCGGCCACTTTAAAAACTAAAGCTGTGTCATTAAAAGGTAATTCTTCAGTGACTCCTCGTTTAGAGATGCAGTATTCTCTAATGATCTCGATATTCATAATATCGGAATTACAGAGTTTTAAATAGCTCCCTGAATATAATCAATTTTATCTGGCCCTCAGATATTGAGCAGGCCATTTTATATCCTCGCCAAGTTCACGTGCTGCCATCAAAGGGAAATACGGATTCCTGAGCAACTCCCTTGCCATAAACACGAGATCGGCCTTTTCTTCCTGCAGGATTGATTCAGCCTGCCTGGCTGTTGTTATAAAACCCACGGCTCCAGTCAATATTCCTGTTTTTCGTACTGCTTCAGAGAATGGAACCTGGTACCCCGGACCAACAGGAATTGTGGCATTATAATACATTTCCGCCTGAAGAACAATCTATCAGGTCAACACCCATGTCTTTTAATATGTAAGCCAGTCTTACACTTTCCTCTATAGTCCATCCTCCTTCTGTCCAGTCAGTTGAGGAGATGCGGACAAAAAGCGGATTTTCAGCCGGCCACACTGATTTAACAGCATCGATGACCTGCAGTAATAAGCGGGTTCGGTTCTCAAAAGAACCTCCATACTCATCGGTACGATGATTGCTGAGGGGAGAAAGAAATTCATGCAACAGGTAACCATGAGCACTGTGAATTTCGATCACTTTAAAACCGGCAGCAAGAGCACGTCCGGCAGCAGCTTTAAAACCTGAAACGACCTTTTGGATGCCTTCTATGCTTAATGGTGCAGGTGTCCTGTCGTCACTGCATAAATGGTATTTCGCCTGGGGCAATGGTTTGCCATCCGCCATGTTTTTCATCGAGTTGTTTTCCTCCTTCCCAGGGTACTGCACAGGAGGCTTTTCTTCCTGCATGGGCAAGCTGGATTCCGGCAATGGCACCATGCAGATGAATGAAGTCGACAATCCTGCTTAATCCGGCGAATATGCTCATCGCTCCAGAGGCCAAGGTCGCCGGGAGTGATCCGTCCTTCGGGTGAAACAGCCGTTGCCTCTGCAATTATCAGTCCTGCACCTCCGGCAGCCCTGCTTCCAAGGTGAACCAGGTGCCAGTCGTTGGCAAATCCGTCTTTTGCCGAATACTGGCACATCGGCGACATGACTATCCTGTTTTTTAAGGTGATATTCTTTATAGTTAAGGGAGAAAACAATTTTGACATAATGAAGAATTATTTTTTTATGTAATACCTGCAAAGGTAAGGTTTAAAACAACCTTAAACTCTTCTTTGGAAGCTTCTTATAATTTTATCACTGCAGCTGTCATATTACCGGCGCTAAAGAGATCCCATATTATTACTAGGAACGGAAACCACATATTGTATTACATTAATTAATATGTGCATTACAATAAATATTAACCGCTTTTCTGCTTTAAACAAGTGATTTTAATGTAATTATTAAAAATATTCTTATTATTTAAAATGAGGATCGGCTATCAATAATAATATCGAAATAACAGAGTGGGAGATTCCTCGCTAACGCTCGGAATGACAGTTCATTTTTAATTAACGGGAGGAGGGAAGCAGGGGCGTTTCACATAAATTCTTCTTAAGACTATCAATTCTTGCTCGAAACGCCCCTGCTTCCCTCCTCAATCCATAAAAAGCTAAAATGTCATACTGAGCGAAGCGAAGGATCTCATAGTTCTATATATCAATTGATTAATGAATGTCGTCATTAGTACCATAAGTGTTAAATCTCTTTGGTGTGAATCAGCATGTTCTTCAGCAGAAGAGAAGATTTTCCTTTAATAAATTCAATCCGATCAGACATAATCGATAATGCATAAACACATTTTTGACTATTAGGGAATTTTTAGTTTCCCGTCAATGTACAATTCTATCCACTCTTTATTAAATTTATCAATAAGGGCATTTTTCTTCATACGGGAATATCCTTTTATCTGCTTTTCTCTGGCTATGGCCTGGTCGATGGAATCGAATACCTCGAAATAGACAAGTTTGTCAACATTGTATCTCTGAGTAAATCCTTTTACTATCTTCTTTTTATGCTCATAACATCTCCTTTCCAAATCATTTGTTACTCCTGTATAGAGAACATTGTGATAAGAGTTGGTAAGAACATAAACATAATATAAATTGATTTTCATGTTTTTTAGTTTGATCCAGGAAAGACATTTGTTTTCACAGGGTTTACTAAATTACTTCAATTTAACCATTAAATATTCTGTTAAAACAAGATACTTTTCTTTGGACCAAAGACACATTACTAAAAAAATCCTGCAGTGAAAACTGGAGATTCCTCACTACGTTTGGAATGACAATCTCATTTATAGAGAATGTGGAGAAGTGGGGGAGATTCGTTATTACGAATCTCCCCCACTTCTCCACCGTCCCCAAAAAGAATCCTGTCATTCCGAGCGCCAGCGAGGAATCTCCTGCGGATTAGTCCGGGTCGTCTTTAATGAGTTAGTCTTATCCTCTGAATTTATATTGGTTGTCATTATCAGTGCCAGTGAGGAATCTCAAATAACATGAAATTGAATCCAGGCAAAAAAGTGTGGCTGTGATATGCATGAATCCCGATACTCATATTATTTTAAAACAATACAAGTACATGCATAAGTCTGTATTCGACGATCGGTCCCATTCCCGAAACCATCCGCGGTGAGGAACGGTTCACAAGGCAAAGGTAACCGGTACAGTATAATAAACTTTTACAGGCTTTCCTCCCTGGGAACCTGGTATGAATTGCTGCAGCCTACCAACAATTTTTAGTACTTCGGCATCAATAGCAGGATGAAGCCTTTGCAATATTTGTACATCCTCAATATTTCCTTTGGTATTAACAACAAAGCGGACAATAACCGTACCTTTCACTTTTTGTTCCCTGGCAGCTTCCGGATAATTCACATTTGTTATAATAAACTTTCTCAATTGCGCATCGCCTCCCGGATATTGAGGCATTATTTCTGCTTTCACATAAACATCTTTCTCCGGCACATTATTCTTTTCGAGTTCTATTGTCAGGTCCATCGTAAACGCCACTGAACCAGTCACAAGGTAATAGGGTTTGTAACCGGGAAGTGAAAACTCAAGCATAGCATTAGCCTTTACATCCTCGATAAGAAAACGACCATCTTTATCTGAGATTTCCTTTACCGGATTATCAGTAGCACTGACTGATACACCAGATAAAGGTTTACCATTCTTATTGACAACAGTCCCTTTGACTTTATAAAAATCTCTCGTCATAATCCCGATAGTTCTTAATTTCTTTTTGTTTTTAGCAGGAGTATCGTGGTAAATCCACACGCTTGCTGATTGTAAATTTGAAACAGGGATATCAATCAATTCTCCTTTATTTGAAACGTGGTTAACACTTAAAAGTGTAATGTACTTTGAACTATCGGAAGCAGCTCCATTAGTTCGTTTTTTCCCTTTAGATCCGGGTTGATTGCCATATAATACAATCTCAAGCACTCCATCTTTTCCCTTATCACCGTATTTGCTGGTTGCCTCTTTATCCTTTAATATCTTAAATGATTCTATTTCGCCGGGATTTACCTTTAAAGTTCCTTCATAGGCTGATATTGCACCATTAATTGAAACAAGAGCGCTTGCAGGTGTAAAATCAGGATTTCTGAAGTATACATCCTTTATCTCAGGAGAATTCGGATCTTTCGTCAGTTTAATAATCATCTCCGAGGTGAAATCAGGTTTAATTGTCTGTGGTTTATATCCGAAACAACCGATTATAAGTGAGTTATCAGCCTGCACATTATTAATTGCAAAACGCCCGTCTGAACCTATAGTCATTCCGGATGAAGCGTGTTCTGAAACCATACATACTATTGTGGCTTCTTTCAATGGTTTTCCTTCTTCGTTTAATACAATTCCCCTGACAATACTTTGTGTCACTTCTGTTACCAATCCTGATAAATCGGGTTGTAAAGGCTGCTTATCAGACTCTTTAAAACTTAAAAACAGGAATAAGGTTGTTCCTAAGCATAAGGTTATTGCGATCCTTGCTCCATAAATGAACCTCCCTGATCCGGGTTTCATCATCATCATAAGCCTCTTCCTCGTAAAGGAATGATTTGAACCACTTGTTAAGGACATATTGCTCCTGCCGGTAATAAAACTCAAGCAGCTTATCAGCATAACCTGTTACATCGGATTTATCACTAATAACTCCATTGTCAGCCAGATATTCGTGATTTATCCTTATCGCCCTGTCGTATAAAATATGAACCGGATTGAACCAGTAAAAGATCTTTACAAGTTCGATCAGTATTATATCAAAAGTATGGGATTGCCTTATATGTTCCAGCTCGTGATCAAGAATTTCCCTGTCAATTCTGCCGTTCAGGTAATCATCCCTGTTCAGGAATATGCTTCTGAAGAAGCAACAGGGACCTGTTTTGTCATTGGTCAGAACTACCCGGTAACCATCAAAACTTATCTTTTCAGATAATCTGGTCCGGCGGATTATTAAATATATGTTCTTCAGAAAGCGAACGAGAAAGAATATTACACCTGAAATATAAAGAACAAGAAGATACTGTTGAAAAGTTAATGGCTTCAGGCTGGTTTTCAGCAGTTGTCTGATCAGAGTAAGCTTCAGTAGTTACAGTATTAAATTCTGACGTGCTGATCTCCGGAATGACAAAATCGCCCGAAGGAATAATCTCTTCGAGCTGAGGAGTTACCCGGAGGTTAACAGGTATGGAGATGAATGGAACAATCAGTGAAAAAACAACAGATGCCACCAGGAAAAACCTGTTAAACACAAATAGCTTTTCCTTCCTTAAAAGAAACCAGTAAAGTCCGAATAATATTATCAGACTCAGGCTTGATTTAAAGATGTATGTTATCATTTTTTCATCTTTTTGGATGCAATTTTTTTATCCACAATATCCCGTAGTTCCTTTAATTCTTCAGGGCTCATGTCTGTCTCATTTGCAAAAAATGATGCGAACTGGGCTGTTGAATTATTAAAGAAATCCTTTATCAGTACGTTAATATGATCAGAAAAATAGTCTGATTTCTTAACCACCGGGAAGTATTCCCTCGAGTTACCGCATTGCTTATAGCTGACAAAACCCTTGTCGATCATGCGTTTTAACAATGTTATTACTGTTGTGGGGGCCGGTTTGGGATCCGGGAATTCATTCAGCAGGTCGCGGATGAAGGCTTTATCAAGTTTCCAGAGCAGTTTCATGATCTGCTCTTCAGCATTTGTAAGATACATCTGTCTCTACATTTATGTGACTATGCTCTACAAATGTAGATTTTACTTTTAAATAAACAAAGTTTTTTTGAATATTTTTTTTATTTTTGTCTTGGGAAATAACTAAAATTCATAAATATGAAAAAACTATTAATCGCTATCGGAAGTTTATTGATCATCGCTTGTGTGGTTGTTTTATTTGTTAATGCCACTGGGTCAAAGAAGGAAGCAACCAAGGCTTCGACTGAAGTTACTAAAACTGAAGCTGCAACACCCTGTTCAGCTGCCTGCTCAGGTACCTGCCCTGAAAAAGCCAAAGAGGTGAAATAAGAAATTATTTAAATTTTGAGAGGTATCCGGTTTGTGATTTGATTCGCAACCGGATATTTTATTAAGATCAGCAGTGGGTTTCTCCTGACTTATCTTCACATCCGCATTCTTTCCCTTTGACTTTTTCAAAGGCTTCCTTCCCTTCAGTTATTGAAAAGTACATCAGCCCTGCAGCACCGATAGCATCGGCATATGCAAAGCCGGTGAGTTCGTAAACCAGACTTGATACCAGCAGTACCAATGACATATATACACAAACCTTGGTGCAATTGGCATCAGCAATTATTGGTTCAGAATCCAGCTTTCTGCCAATGCTTTTCTTTGCATTCATCAGCCACACCATTACTGCAATTGAGACCAGTGATATTATTACTCCCCAAAGTGTGGTTTCAGGCTTGTGATGGGTGATGAGATTTAAAACGATACCTGCAAATAAACCTGCCGATAAAAGATAGAATGCCGTGCCTGTTATTCGCAGGGCAGTTTTTTCAAAGTTACTTTTTGGGCTATCGGGGTTTTTTCTGATACGCAATATCATAATGGCAATACCAATACCTGACATCACTTCAATAAAACTGTCTGCACCAAATCCAAACAAACTAAGCGTTTCATCTGCATAGCCTAAAATCATTGATACCAAACCCTCAATAATGTTGTAAAAAATCGTAAACAGGCTTAACCAGTAAGCCTGTTTATAAAGTTTGGTTTCTTTTATTTCCATTATTACAGATATTTCCCTGTTTCTTAAACACTGAATGAATGGTTTTGATTCAGTTCATTGATACTTGTTTAATTCCACAATAGTCATATTCAGATCTCTTTCCAGCTCCAATAGTTTATCAAAGCTTTCGTAATAGATGGAGAGCTCAAAGATATATTCAGCTAATGAAAGTTCTCCCAGATCCAATGCTTTTTGAAGCAATGGGGAGTTATCAAATGATTGCAGGTTAGTGCGGTAATCGTTTAAACTGTTTTGCTGACTTACCGCCTTTGTGTGCAATGCTTTTAAATTGTTGTAGAATTGCAGTCTGGTATCGGCTTCAGCGCTTTGAACAGCTATGGTTTTTGCTTTTGCATATTTCACGGCATTCTTGTTCTCGAACAATGGGATTGACAGGCCGATTGTAACGCCCTGAAACTGCTGCCCCACGACATCTTCGCTCATATATCCTGCCTGAAATTTCGGCAGACCCAGGGCTGTATTTAATCTTTCATTCTTCTCATTGATTGTAACTTCCTGTTTCAACCATTGTAAAACAGGATTATTTTGTTCTGCCTGGATATACCATTGTTCAAAGTCGCCGGCAATGGTTAGTAACTGATAAACCCTATCGGTGAACTCAATAAAAATACCACCGTTAAGACCTTGTAATTCAGACAATAAGGCATTACGTTCAATTTCAGTGGATTCTGCATCTTTTGAAAGGTTCAGCAGATTTACCTGTGCCTTGTTATATTCCAGAATACCAACGTCGCCGGTTTCAAATTTTGATTTGAATGAGATTGCGATTTTTTCAGCATTTGCTATCCTTTTGGACAACTCTGACTTTAAGGCATTGTGATAAATCAGATCATTACATACCAGCCTGATTTGCATTATAATTGATTTGCTTTGTTTCCGGAATTCAAGTTCGACCTGTTCATTCTGGTAATCCGATATCTGATTCCGGTAAACGTAGGCAGATGGAAAATCAAACGATTGCAGGACACTTATATCTGTCCGGTTTCCGATATTAGCCGGACTGCCCCACAGATAATTAAAGGCAAATTCAGGATTTTTAAGATATATTCCGGTCTTATTTCCGAGGAGTTCTGAATCTGCATTTTTTCTGAGAGCAGAAAGGGTGGTATTATTCTTCAGTACCTCATCAACGACTTTGTCGATACTGTTTTGAGAGAACAGGTTTGCACCAGGCAGCAGAATAATGCTAAGAAGTATAATCAGTCGTTTCATAAATTGTCGTTTTTTAATATTCCGCGATTTTTGAGTGTGCTATACACTATAGGAACGATATATAGATTAAGCAATGTGGATGTAAGAAGCCCACCCAGGATTACTTTAGCCATTGGGCTTTGAATCTCATTACCGGAAAGATCACCCCTTACTGCCAGCGGGATAAGAGCAAGAGCAGCTGTCAGCGCGGTCATCAGGATCGGACTTAAACGGTCAGATGAACCCTTGATCAGGGTTTGAAAAAGCGGAGCCCTGTGCTTCTGCATATTTTCATATTTTGACAGTAACAAAATTCCGTTTCTGGTAGCGATACCAAAAAGGGTAATAAAACCTATTATTGCAGGGATACTCAGAACCCCTGATGTAAAAAATATTGAAAAAACACCACCAATCAATGCAAGCGGGAGGTTTAAAAGAACTATCCCTGCAAGTTTGAAGTTTCTGAATTCCTGGTAAAGCAGAAGGAATATTATAAATATCGCAATGACCGAAGTAACCAGGAGGGTCCGGGAGGCTCTTGCCTCGCTCTCAAACTGTCCGCCATATTCAACCCGGTAACCTTCAGGCAACGCAACCTTTTCTCTGATGTTGTTTTGTATATCATTTACGACACTCCGGATGTCCCGGCCGGAAACATTTGCCGAAACAACTATCTTTCGCTGCACATTCTCCCTGCTGATCGAACTTGGTCCGGTAACGGATACTATATCCGCAACCTGTTCCAGCGGTACTTTTTTACCATCATAAGTATCTATAAGCGAGGCACGGATACCTTCGACAGTTTCCGTATAATCTTTATTTAAGCGCAGTACAAGATCAAATCTGCGCTGGCCTTCATATATGTCCGAGAGCTTTTCGCCGCCAAAAGAAACATCAATAAATTCATTGAACTGATTCATTGAAATTCCATAGGTTGCAAGCAAATCCCGGTTTGCCCTTATCTGAATTTGCGGCACTTCAATTTGTTGCTCTACATTTAAATCTACCAGACCATTTACTCCGGCAATTGAGGCTTTAATCTGGTTCCCGATGGCAAACAATTTATTAAGATCGCTGCCAAATATTTTAATAGCGATATTTGCCCTGGTACCGGACAACATGTGATCAATCCTGTGACCAAGCGGTTGCCCTACCGTGGCTGCTATTCCGGGAATTCGTACAAGGGTCGCCCTGACATCCGCCATGAAATCTTCACGACTGCGATCCTTCAAAATAAAATTTACATCGATCTCGGAACTATTGGTGGTTTGAGAATGCTCATCAAGCTCTCCTCTTCCCGTTCTGCGGGCAGTACTGACAATTTCAGGTGATGGCCAACAGTTCAGTTTCGACAAGATTTCCAAGTTTATTGCTCTCTTCAAGAGAAGTTCCAGGCTTGGTTATAACCGATAAGGTAAGGGATCCCTCGTTAAATTCAGGAAGAAAACTGCGTCCCATTGAACCAAGTACAATCAATGAAACAAGAAAAAGCCCAAACGCTGAAAAAATTATTGCTTTTTTGTGTTTTAAAGCCCAGACCAGTGACTTCTCATAATAGTAAGATAAGTTCCTTGTCAGCCATTTTTCATTTTGATTCCTTTCGAGGTATTTATCATTGGAGAGAAGAAGTTTGCAAAGCAGGGGTGTCAGAGTCATTGCCACCAGCAAAGACATGAATAAAGAGACGATATATGCAATCCCGAGAGGGATAAGCATTTTGCCTTCCATCCCCGAAAGGAAGAAAAGAGGAACGAATGCCACCATGATTATCAACGTGGCGTTAAGTATGGAAGCGCGGATCTCTTTTGAAGCCTCAAAAACTACCTTATCAATACTTTCTCTTTCTTCTCCGGTTTTCAAATGATTATAGCGCAGTCTTTTATATGCATTTTCAACGTATATTATAGCATCGTCGACTAATGCTCCAATGGCAATAGCCATACCTCCAAGGCTCATAGTGTTTATGTTTAGTCCAAAACCTCTCATGACAAGTATTGTTGCCAGAAGGGATATTGGAATTGCCAGAACAGAAATTATTGTTGTTCTGAAGCTCCCCAGGAATAAGAAAAGTATAATCACAACAAATAACGCGCCTTCAAGCAGGGCTTTACTGACGTTACTTACAGATGTTTCAATGAAATCGGCCTGACGGAATATCCTTGTATCAAGTTTTACATCTGAAGGTAGGCTCTTTTGCAATTCTGAAAGGTTTGCTTCAATCCGTTCTGTTAATTCAAGAGTATTTGTATTTGGTTGTTTTGATATTGAAATTATTATTGCCGGTTTAGCATTCCCCGAAGCGTACCCCATTTTTACAGCACTGCCGATTTTCACTTCCGAAACATCGCCAACCCTTACAGGTCTGCCATCAATTGACTTGATAAATGAATTGGATAATGCATCAATCTCAGATGTCCTTCCGATACCCCTGACAGCGTATTCATTGCCATACTGTCTCACTGCGCTTCCAGTCGAATTCTGGCTCATTCCCCTGCATATTTCCGCAAGCTCACCCATGGAGACACCGTAATACTTCAGTTTACCCGGATCTGCAAGAATCTGATACTGCTTGTAATCTCCGCCGATAATTGTTACCTGCGAAACACCGCTCGTTGCAAGAAGCAATGGTTTAACATCCCAGTCGGCAATGGTCCTCAGTTCCATCATGCTTGTACTGTCTGACTGGATCCCGATAAAAAACATTTCTCCCATTACGCTCGATTGCGGTGCCAGGATTGGCTGACCAACGTCCAATGGCATTTGGGACGAAACGGGTATCAGTTTTTCACTTACGATCTGCCGGGCTTTAAATACATCTGTGCCCCAGTCAAATTCCACCCAGACAAAAGAAAATCCCTGTGACGACGCTGAACGTACCCGTCGAACATCTGTAGCTCCATTTACAGCAGTCTCAATGGGAAAAGTTACCAGGCGTTCAACCTCTTCCGAAGCCATGCCGTGTGCATCAGTCATAACAACAACTGTAGGAGCGGTCAGATCAGGAAATACATCGACGTCCATTTTCCTGGCATTTCGCAATCCGACAATTATCAGAATGACTGCACTTAACAAGATAAAAAACTTGTTATTAATCGAGAATTTTATAAGATTATCAAACATGGATTTTAACTATTAATGAACGTGGCCGGCATGTGGATCCAATTCACCTGATGCCTGCGCCAGCTTTACCAGTATTGCGCCCCGGGTGACAACACGCTCTGTTTGTGACAATCCCAGAGCGATTTCGCTTCTCAAACCATCTGTTGGGCCCACTTTTACTTCACGTTTTTCAAATAATTCAGGAGTAACCTGAACGAATACGAAAAAGGTTCCCTGCTCCTCGAGAAGTGCACTGTTTGGCAAAGTAATCGCCTGTGAATTCGTTACTGTTTTCAGATATAGCTCCACAAAGCTTCCCGGCACAAAGCTTCCTGTATTGTTAATTTGCAGAGTTACAGGGATCAGATAATTGTCATTTGTAGTGGTTCTGCCAAAAGACAGTACTTTCCCGCTTAATTCTTCAAGCGAATATGTCTTATTATCACCTGTGGTTCTGATGGTTGCCGTAGTTATAGCATGGAGATAAGGAGCATATTTTTGCTGAACTTCAGCACGGAGTAAAAGTGATTTGTTTTGTGACACAAGTATCACAGGCTGACCAGCCTCTATATATTGGCCGTTTCTTACAAAAAGTTGTTTGACAAAACCTGTTATCGGACTTCTGACTGTTGCACCTGAGGCACTGAAATTTTGCTTTAGATTATCGAATACCGATTTTGTGTTTTCATACTGGTTTTTGGCTTGCAGCAATTCTTTTTCAGAAACAATCCTGTCCTCCGCTAAAGCTCTTGCCCTGTCATAGTCGGCTTTTGCTTTTTCAAAATTATTCTGAGCCTCAGTAAAACGGACAGCCGAATTATTATCTGCAAATCCACTGCCCGTAATCATAAATAGTGTCTGTCCGTCTGAAACACTTTTACCCTCTGAAATAGTGGTTTCTGTAAAAGAAATAATTCCATCTGCTTTTGCAGTCACTAATATTTCATCACCCTGTGCCGATTGAATTTGTGCAGTTGTTTTTATTACCTGTCCGAATGATTCTTTCGCAGGCCAGTCTGTTGCAAAATCAGTTTTCCATGACTGTTCTTTGGTAAAAACTGTGGTATTGATCTTTGAAACCACATTCTTCGAGGCTGCATCAGCAGCTTCCTGAAGAGAAGTAAATACAATTATTCGGGGCACAATTATTTTAAATTCCCCCTTATCGGTTATAATGGTGTATTCAAGTGAGCCTTCACCCTGGTCTGAGGGTTTAATATCAAAGCTGTATATTCCTTTTCGGGTTGGAGACTCAAGAGTTTGTTCTGTTATTTTTCCGTCAACTATTATTTTCAGATTGATTTTACCTTTCTCGAGAGCAGTAAAATCCGGCAGGGTTGTGAAGTGCGACAAAATATTTGATGTTTGCCCGGCAATAAAAGGATCAGCTTCTGCGAAAAGTTCAAAATTATCAGAGTATGCAGTATATTGAAACTTTACTTCTTCCTCTCCGGCAGTGTTTTCAGCTTCGGTGTTGTGATTGCATCCTGCCATTATAAAAGCAAAAGCCGCAATCAATATTGTCCTGAAATGCATAATGATGTTCTTTAAATTTTTAGTAATGAATAATATAAATGGCTTAATACATCATTGTCAGATGTACTATTGCATGCCTGGTTAACTAAAAATTTAAACGATAGGGGGGGCACGTAATCCCAGCGAAGAGGAAACGTGAAAGGAATAAGAACAATTATTTAGAGGTACTGAAGCAATATTATATAAAACAGGGATAAATGCTTTGATCACGTTGGTTTCAAGGCTATAATGAAAATCATCATTTCCGGAGTTGTCATTAATACCATTAACGAACTTAATCTCCGGTTTCCACTGATTTGACGGAACAACAACCGGTTCCTGCAGTATGCAACCAGCTGCATAACCTTCACAATCATGTTTGTGAGAATCCCCGTTTGAATCTTTATTGTCTCTATCATCATCATTTTCACAATGCGATTGTATAAAACAGATCTGGTGATGATGATGATGATGGGGTATAACAGCAAAAGCCAATAGTACTATATTGGCAAACAGGATAAGAAATATTGATGCTGTTCTTTTAATCATTCTTAATTAAACACTTCTGCAATAATAACGAAAATATCAATCTTTTGTTCTGTTCGCTATGTTTCGGCAGGTCATTTTGGCAATGATTCAGGTCGTCAGACTCTGAGACCAGGTATAAGTTTGTCCCACAAATGTGTAAATCAAATATAATTTTTATTTTTACAGGCTGAAAAAAGTAAAAATGTTTCTAATAAATTGATAATCTGAATAAAATTGAATATGAAAACAATAAGAAAAATTGCAGGTATTCTGATCGTTTCCGCGATTATCAGTGCAAACCTGAATGCACAGGACCGTAATGACGTTATCAAATACTATAATGAAGGGGCAAAGGTTATGCAAACTGACATTCCAGCTGCTATTAAGGCATTTGAGGAGGTAGTTACCCTTTCGGACAAAGTGGGTGAGACAGCCGCAGACCTCAGGCAAAAAGCAGTACAGGTATTGCCGGGCTTGTATGTAAAGGCTGCAAATAACGCTATTAAAGAAAAAAAGCCAGCGCCGGAAATAATTAAATCTGCAAAGATTGCTTCTGCTGCTGCTGAAAAATACGGAAGCACCACAAATAAAGAGAATGCAGGGAAGATACTGGTTCAGGGTTATTACAACCTGGGAAACGAATTCTTTACAAAGAAAGATTATGACAATGCACTGAAGGCATTTGACTCCCTTTTGGTGATCAATCCGGATTACACTGCCGCTATTTACAATAAGGCTTTAATATACAGAAGTCAGAATAACGCTGCCTCTTTTGAGGAAACAATCGACTCATATCTGGGTAAACTTGATACGGTGAAAGACGCAGAAAAGGCCAAACAGGCATCTGTAGTGGCTCTTGAATATTTTCGTGCTGCCGGATCGCAGGCTAACCAGGCAGATAAACTTGATGAAGCTCTCGTATCGCTGAACAAAGCTGCAAAATACGGAGACGACAAGGACCTTTTTTACTATTTTGCCGATGTTTATAACAAACAGAAGAATTTTGACAAAGGAACAGAATATGCCCGGAAAGGCCTGGCTCTCGAAACAGGAGCTGCCGAAGCAAAAGCGAAGTTTTATTTCCAGCTTGGTCTTGCTCAGGCAGGTAAAGGACAAACCGCCGATGCATGCGCTTCATTTAAAAATGCCATGTACGGGGCCTTTGCCAATCCGGCAAAAGCAGAAAGAACAAACCTGAAATGTCAATAGGTTTGTAATCGCCATCGATTAAGACCTCATTCAGAAGGTCTTTTTGACTCTTAACATTATCTTTGTCACTACCCTTTGTCAATGACTTAATATTAGCTGTTAAAGGGGAAGACACTGAATAACTGTAAAATGGAAGTTATTATCATTAGTATTCTTATCTTATTGAACGGGTTTTTTGCATTGTCGGAAATTGCCCTTGTCTCAAGCAAAAGATCCAGGCTGGAACAGCTTAAGAAAGACGGCCGCAGAGGTGCTAAAACTGCGTTACGGCTACTTAAAGACTCTGAAAATTTCCTCTCTGCCATTCAGGTAGGAATTACACTTATTGGAATAGTTACCGGAGTATATGGAGGAATTAACATTGCAGATGATATCACTCCATTCATTCAGCAATTCGATTTGTTTAAAAATTCGGCAGAGGAGATCGCTCTGGCATTTACCGTTTTAACAATTACTTATTTTTCAATTGTGATAGGCGAATTGGTTCCTAAATCAATTGCACTGAACAGCCCGGAAAAAATTGCTGTAAAAATAGCGCCGCCGATTTATTATCTGAGTATTATTTTCTATCCGTTTGTCAGGTTCCTGTCTTTTTCTACTTTACTGATTAAACGACTGATAGGAATTAAAAAACAGACGGACCATCTTACAGAAAACGACCTTAGATATCTTTTAAAAATTGCATCCAGGGAAGGAATAATTGAAAAAGATCAAAATCTGATCCACGAAAAAGTCTTTTATTTCTCCAACAAGAAAGCTAAACATATCATGACTCACAGGATGGAGGTTGAGTGGATCGACATCAATGAGCCATATGACAATATTAAAGAGATCATTCTCAAATCTCAGCATAGCAGACTGATATGCTGTGACGGGAATCTTGATGATTTTAAAGGTATCTTAAATGTTAAAGACTTTTTATCTGCAGATCCGTCATCAAACAAGTTTCATATTTCTGACTTATTAACGCAGCCTATTATAGTTCCTGAAAGTACTGATGCTCACAATGTTTTAAATCTTATTAAAAAGAAGCAAATACATTTTTGTATTATTGTAAATGAGTATGGCAGTCTTGAAGGAATCATAACTCTCTATGACATTCTGGAAAACCTTATTGGAGATATTCCTGAAGAAGGAGAGAAATTTGAACCGGATATTTTTGTACGTGACGATAAATCATACCTGGTAAGCGGCGATGCTCCGGTAGAAATACTGGATGGGATCTTTGACAATTATATGACTGATCTGGAAAACATCGACTACTCAACAGTAGCAGGATTCGTATTAGATAACATTGACAATTTACCACGGATCGGAGACAAGTTTACTTACAATGGTTATACTATTGAAATAGTCGATATTGACGGAAACAGGATTGACAAGGTCCTGATAAGTAAAATATTAACTTCAAAATCGTGAGTCTTTTTACCTGAGTACATCGGGTTAACAATGAGTAAATGGAATAATTTGCTTAACTTAAATGCCAGTACATAATTAAACCTTTTAAACCGTTTTGAGATGAAAATCAGATTATCATTACTTGCTATTGCTTTGTTTGCAATTTCAAATTTGTACGGTCAGACCCCTGAAAATGGTGTCACAAATGTGATACTTTCAGGATATTCCGAAAGGGTTTATACATCAGAACCTGTAACCGATCAGCAGCTCGATCTTATTCTGAAATGCGGTATTAAGGCCCCCAGCGCAAGGAACATCCAGCCCTGGAAGTTCACTGTAATAAAAGACGAAGCCTCCGTGAAGGAGATTATAAATGATGCAGTACCCGGCAATGTACTGGTTGTTGTTTCAGGGATCATATCAGAAACCGGAACCACACCCGATTTCGATTGCGGCCTGGCCACGGAGAGTATGTTTATAGCTGCACATGGTCTTGGCCTCGGTGCGCGGATTTATGGCAGTCCGGCCGGAAACATCAATTCAAAGAAAGAGGTGTTTCAGATCCCGGCAGGTTACAAGGCTGTAGTGGTCCTGCGAATCGGCAATGTTGATAAAAGCGTTGATGCTGTTTCAGCAGCAACCCCGAGGAAGAGTCCTGAAGAAGTTATTAATTATAAGAAATAGCAACCATCAGGATAATTCGGAGTACTTGCTGAAGTTGGATCCATTAAAAGTGAATACTTATTGAGACTGATATAATCCCATTTTAAATCCTTACACAGAGAGTCACTGATGGTCCACAGAGATCTGATTTATTAACTCTGTGTAGCTCTGTGACTTCTCTGTGTAGACTCTGTCTAACTTAAAGTTCCTGTTGTTGATATTCCCTTAATGTAAGAACTTGGTGTATGACTTTATGGTTAAACATAAAGCATGAACCACAAAGTCTCACCAAGTGCCTCACGAAGTATCACAAAGGCAACCACTAAAATAATTTCATTCGATGTAAAAACGGGTTCAAACGTGATTTTTGCCGTTTCACTGATTTTTTTCACTTAAGGCATTTATCCTTGAGTACTTTTGAAAAAAATCTTCAGAATATGAAAACACCCGGATTTAATAGTATTATCATTTGTGTTCTCATCACATTGGCAATCTTCCCCGGACAAATCAGGGCACAGGAATTGAAAAATAATCCTTCTCTTGATCAGAAAGTAAAAGAATTTCTTACGGAGCATTCAGGACAATGGCACGATCTTAATATTTCATCAGCTGACGGACAATTACTTTATGATCTTATCATAAAGGGAAATTACAAAAGTGCACTTGAGATTGGCACCTCAACAGGTCATTCAGGGATATGGATTGCCTGGGCATTAAGTAAAACCGGAGGCAAACTTATTACTCTTGAATATGATGAATCGAGACATAAAACTGCCCTTCAGAATTTTAAGGAGGCAGGTCTTGCTGAATACATTGATGCAAGGCTTGGAAATGCTCATACATTGGTTAAGGAGCTTAAAGGGCCCTTTGATTTTGTCTTCAGTGATGCGGACAAGGATTGGTATAAAAACTATTTTATTGATGTCGATCCAAAATTAAAGATCGGGGGATGTTACACTACTCATAATATATCAGATAGAAGTTCCGGTGGATACGGCAGATCAGGAGGCCGTGGAGGGGGTGGATATTCAGACGATTACCTGGAATATGTCAGGAGTCTGAAAAACTATGAAACCACACTGAATAACGGAACATTAATTAGTTACAAGAGAGCTGAAAAGTAGAATAATATTTTAAATGCAGACAAATTCAACAAAACAATATTTTATTATTGCACTGCTTCTGTCGCTGGCAATTGCCGTAACGATCAATTTCCCGTTGGTTATGAATTACCTTTTTGGAGAAGAGGGAGGCCGCTATAATCACGGGTTCATGGTAAGTTTTACCCATCTCGGAACGGAACTTCTGATAACCTTTATTGTGGCTCTTCTGATGTTTATTTTAAATTTCTTTATATTAAAACCGGTTGAGAGACACGGGGAATTGCATATCTGGAATATTGTTCTGGCTGTTTCCCTGACGGTGGTCTCGGTTTTTATTCTGAACCATTTTTTATATTCCATTAAAAATGTAATAGATACCGGTCCACGTCCAAGGGGACACCGGGATGAATTTGACTATACAAACTTCTTTGTTTCAGCGCTGGTTGTTGGCTGTGTGCTTATCATTCGTCTGATATTTCAGAAGCAGACAATTGTACTTGAGAATGAAAAACTGCGAATGGAAGCCCTACAAAGCCAGTTTGAGTCATTAAAGAATCAGCTGAGTCCTCATTTCCTTTTCAATTCGTTAACAGCCCTCAAAATATTGATTAAGGATGCACCTGAAACAGCTCAGAACTATGTTAACAGTCTTTCAAAAGCGCTTCGTTATACCCTGCAGAGCAATGAAAAACAGCTTGTAACTCTGAAGGAGGAGATGGTATTCATGGAATCTTATCTGTTCCTGATAAGGATGAGATTTGATACTAATCTTACAGTGAACACCAGTATAAATGAAAACCTCGCTTTGCATAAGCTGCCTCCTCTTACAATCCAGACTCTTGTTGAGAATGCCATTAAACATAATGAGATAAGTAAACGGAAACCCCTCATAATTAATATTCTGACCACCGAAAAGGAGAGTCTTATTGTAATGAATGAGATACAGAAGAAGTTCACTGACGAAGAGGGTACCGGAATAGGCCTGACAAACCTGTCAAAGCAGTTTCAATTGCTTATAGATAAAGATATTACAATTACCAGGGAAAATAACCGGTTCAGTGTGGAGGTTCCTTTAATAAAACCATGACGAATGAAAGCGTTGATTATTGAAGATGAAATACTGGCATCAAAACATTTACAACAGGTTCTTGATGAGGTTGGAAATATTTCAGTTATCGCTGTACTTGAATCCATAACTGAAACAATTGACTGGTTCGGAAAAAATCAGCAACCGGATATAGTGTTCATGGATATTCATCTGTCAGATGGTACCGCGTTTGAGATATTTAAACACGTAAATATCACCTGTCCGATTATTTTTACGACCGCTTATGATGAGTATGCCCTGAAAGCTTTTAAGGTAAACAGTATTGATTACCTGCTTAAACCAATAGAATTAGCTGAGGTTCAGGCTGCATTAAAAAAATTGAATGAGCTTACAGCTTCAGAAAGTATGCAGACTGCAATAAAGAATCTTATATCCTCCTATGGAAAGGCTGCAAAATATAAAACACATTTTCTGATTCCCTCCAAAGGAGACAAACTGATACCTGTTCAGACTGATGATCTGGCTTGTTTTTATATTGATACCGGTACTGTTAAAGCTTTAGCATATGAAGGAAAGACCTTTATATTCAGTTATACGCTCGATGAACTCGAAAAATTACTGAATCCCGAAGATTTTTTCCGTGCCAACCGGCAGAATATCATTTCACGCAAAGCAATTAAAGACATTGATATCTGGTTCAGCAGCAAGCTTTCTGTTAATTTGAAAGTAGCTGTCTCCGATAAAATTCTTGTAAGTAAAGCGAAGATCGCGGAATTTAAAAAATGGTTCGGGGATTATTAACAGACTAAATTAGTGAATAAATGAGGAAATTATTAATCACACTTAACAAGGGAGCTTTTGGATTTTTTATAATGATTTTATCACTGGGATTTCAGAATAATCTATTCAGCCAGGAGGCTGTCAGTATTAAAAGGATTACCAGTCCCATAGAATTTGACGGAATACCACAGTGAAGCCGCCTGGGAAGTCCTGGATCTTTTCCCGCTTACCATGCACAAACCGAATTTCGGGGCTCAGCCTTCAGAGAAAAGTGACATCAGAATCGGGTACGACGATGAGTTCCTCTGGGTAGGTGCCAGTCTGTTCATGGAAGATGCATCGAAAATTTTTACGGTAACAAAGAAAAGGGACGAAGAGCTTTTTGACTATGATGCATTCGGTATTATTCTTGATACATATAATGACAATGAAAACGGACTGGCATTTTTTACTGCTCCGACCGGGCTCAGAACTGATTATACAATTTCAAACGATGCTGCAGGAGGTGGCGGAGGGCCTGGAGGACCTTCAGATATGAATTACAGCTGGAACACATTCTGGGATGTCAAAACAACAAAAGATGATAAAGGATGGTATGTGGAAATGAGGATTCCTTTTTCAAGCCTGAAATTTAAATCCGAAAATGATATTGCTACAATGGGGCTGATTATCAGCCGTAATATAAGCGCAAATAACGAGACAGCCACTTATCCTGCAATTGATCCCAAATATGGCTTTCTTGCCACTAACAAGCCTTCACAGGCACAGACTGCTGAAATCGCAGGAGCCAGGCCATTAAAGCCACTTATATGTTTCACCATATTTACTGGGAGGTCTTTCACGCGACTGGTCACTGAATGAAGAGGGAACAGAATATGTTAAAGAGGATAACCCGCAATATAATGCCGGTATTGATATTAAATATAATATCAACAGCAATCTTACACTGGATCTTACTGCAAACACCGATTTTGCTCAGGTGGAGGCAGATGACCAGCAGGTCAATCTTACAAGGTATTCCCTTTTCTTCCCTGAGAAAAGGAAATTTTTTCAGGAAAGATCAAACCTTTTTGATTTCAGCCTTGGAGGGCATGAAGACAACCTGTTTTACAGCAGGAATATCGGAATAGCGGACGGAGAACCCATAAGGATTTATGGAGGTGCAAGGCTTACAGGCAGACTGGGGAAATGGGATATGGGCTTCCTCGACATGCAGACCGCAGAGCACGAGGAAACACCGGGAGAAAATTTCGGTGTTCTCAGGATGCGCAGGCAGGTCATTAATCAGAACAGCTATGT
The DNA here is from genome assembly GCA_963753495.1 of uncultured Bacteroidales bacterium. Taxonomy (GTDB): domain Bacteria; phylum Bacteroidota; class Bacteroidia; order Bacteroidales; family VadinHA17; genus LD21. Next base: position 63,209 of record CAVWCO010000010.1, on the reverse strand, counting down.
GGGAGGAATTATGACTTCGCGGCTCGGGATGAATGGCGATCAGAATATCGCCTATGGTGTCGATGGCATTTTCCGTCTTTTCGGAGATGATTACCTTAACGTTAAATGGTCTCAGGCATATGACAGCAAGACGTGACACTAAACTGAACTCCCTCGATCCTTCATTCATACTTGTCGATTGGGAAAGACGTTCAGAGGAAGGATTTGGATACAAGCTGAATTATACCTATTCGGGTCAGGAATTTAACCCGGGAGTCGGATTCGTAATGCGTGGAGGTGTTCAGGGTTTGAATGGACAATTGATGTATGGCTGGATTCCGGGTGAGAAATCAAAGTTGTTTAATTACAATTTCAATGTAAGGGGCGAAAGGTATATCAGGCTGGAAGACGGAGGGCTTGAATCGATGCAGATTTCACCGGGATTCGAGCTGAATACAAAAAAAGGAATTCATGCAGAAATTTCAATGGAAATTCAGGAAGAAGGTGTGCTGGAAGATTTTCAGCTTTCCGACAGCATTACAATATATGCAGGAGATTATTCCTTTACAGGAGCGGAGTTCAGGTTCGGAACATCACAGGCGAGAAAGATCTCTGTCAATGCCGATGCGAATATCGGACAGTTTTACGATGGCAACAGGATAGGATTCAGGGCAGAACCTAACTTTAATATATCCTCCAGCTTTAACCTGTCGGCAATGTATGAGTTTAATGCAATCCGGTTTCCTGAAAGAGAGACAAATAATTCTCTCAACATCCACTCTGTGAACATAAAGGGATTATATATGTTCAGCACAAAACTCTCTGCATCGCTGCTTCTCCAGTATGTAAATACCGAAGATGAGCTGATCACAAATTTCAGATTACGGTATAATCCCCGTGAAGGGAATGACTTCTACCTGGTGTTCAACGATTTTCGAAGCATTTCCAATAAAAATTCAATACCTGAACCTCCAAAATACTTCAACGAAACAGTGATGGTGAAATATATACACACTTTTATTTTATGAACATTTATTAATCTTAAATATTTTTTATATGGAGAACAAAGAGAAGAAATCGATTAATTATTACATGCGTTTGCTTCACAGATATCTGGGATTCTTTTTCGTGGGATTTGTTTTAATTTATGCATTCGCCGGGATCACTCTGGTTTTCAGAGATACAGATTTTCTTAAAAAGGAGAGGAATGTTAAGGTAAACCTGCCTGCTGATACCAAACCTGCCGATCTTGGTCCTGCCCTCAGATTAAGGGAATTCAGGATACTTAAAACCGAAGGAGATGTCATATATTTCCAGGGAGGAACATTTAATACCGCCAGCGGGGTTGCAGAAATGACGGTTAAAGAGCTTATTTTCCCGTTAAACAAGTTTACAAATCTTCATAAAACTCCCAGTAAAAATCCATTCCACTGGATTACCCTGGTCTTCGGTATTGTTATGTTATTTCTGGCGATTTCATCATTCTGGATGTTTAACAGTAAATCGAAAGTATTCCGCAATGGATTATATATTATTTTAGCAGGGTTTATTTTTGCTGTTTTCCTTCTGTTATTGTACAAGTAATGGGATTTCGGGAATAGTCACCTTAAGAAAAGGACAATGAAAAAAAATATGATTTCGCTGGTACTTACAGCTTTTAGTATTCTCACATCATCAGGCCAGTCAACCGATCCATTACTGTTCCCGAAGGATAACTTTACAGTGGAGACTAAAATTGTGAAGACTTCGGAAGGTGAAAAGAGAGTCACATACCATTCCTATATGCACATTCCGTATGTTGCGAATCCCATCGATAAAGATTATCAGAGCATGAATGTAAGTGTTCCTGTCAGCGTTGATGATATAACTGTCGATGCCACCAATGCACCAATTCTTTTTAATATCGGAGTAGGCGGTTATATGTCGGTGAATAATGCACGTACCGGTTCAGGTAACTCTCAGGGAGGTGGTCCTGGTGGAACCGGAAATATCAGCGGCAAAGGTGATCTGGCCCTGGCTGCAGGATATGTTGTTGTATCTCCCGGTTGCCGCGGGCGGGACAATAAGGCTGCAGAAGGAACATATTATGGAAAGGCTCCTGCTGCCATAGCAGACCTGAAGGCAGCTGTCCGTTATATACGACATAACAAGGGTATTATGCCAGGCAATGTCGACTGGATTATCTCAACAGGCGTCAGCGCAGGCGGAGCACTCTCAGCACTTCTCGGTGCTTCGGGCAACAGCAGTTTGTATGACTCATATCTTAAAGAAATTGGTGCGGCAGACACGGATGACAACATCTTTGGCAGCGCCTGTTTCTGTCCGATCACCGATCTGGAGCATGCCGACGGGGCTTATGAGTGGATGTATGGCACCACACCGGGCCGATCGGGTCTGGTGGATCAGGAGCTTTCAAAACAGCTGAAGGCCTCTTATACACTATATCAGACCTCACTGAACCTTCAGGGCAAAAATGGCTTCGGAACAATCACGGCTGACAACTATGACAAGTACTTATTGCAATTTTACCTGGTCCCTTCAGCAAATAAGTACCTGAAAGGGCTTCCGGACGAAAAACGCAATGAATACCTTGCAAATAATAAATGGATCACATGGAGTGATAAAGGGGCCTCGTTTTCATTTGCCGATTATGTCACACATGTTGGCAGAATGAAAGGGCTTCCGGCCTTCGATGATTTTAATATGAAGCAGCCTGAACCACTTTTATTCGGCAATAAGACAACCGAAGCAAGACACTTTACCAGTTTCAGCCTGCAGCAAGCTTCAGGTAACAAAAGTGCTGAGGTTGATAGTGAAGTAAAAACACTGGTGAATCTGATGAATGCCATGTACTTCATCGGATTGAATAACAGCGGCTGTACTAAAAACTGGTGGCTCCGCCAGGGCACTTCAGATAACCACACCTCACAAACTGTCATTACCAACCTTGCTGCAAGTCTGGAGAACCGGAACATGGAAGTGAATACCTGGCTTTACTGGGATGCAAAACATGGTGCAGATGAGGATCCGGAAGATTTTATTGCCTGGATCGGCAATATTACCGGGTTCTATAAAGATGGCATTGCCGTTAAATAAAAATATCTTCGTTTTGATCCCTTGATGTTTTACACAGGAACTATTGCGTAGTTCATTTGTTTATAGAAATATAGACATTAGAACTTCATCGATGAATCCCAAAAAGCTTTTTTTTGGATACTTCATTAAAATCTTTATTTTAAGTCTGTTTATTTCCGGTTCTCATCCATTCATCCTTGCCCAATCACATAATAAGGTTCCAAAAGTCGGCCTTGCCCTGAGCGGAGGCGGTGCTCTGGGTATGGCGCATGTGGGTGTGCTGAAAGTTATGGAAGAGGCCGGACTCCGGCCTGACTATATAACAGGTGTGAGCATGGGAAGTATTATAGGAGGCATGTATTCAGTCGGTTATTCAGCAGACAGCATTTATAAACTGTTAAAAATAATGGACTGGGATCTCCTCTTTTCCAAATCTATTCCGGAAAACAAGGTAGTATTCCCCGAGAAGGAACATTTTGACAACAGCATAATATCACTACCTGTTACAGCTAAAAAAATAAAGCTTCCTTCGGGTCTGATAAACGGTCAGCAGATTGAAAGTCAGCTTAGTTATTATTTATGGCCCGCAGCAGGAATAAATGATTTTTCTAAACTTCCTATTCCTTTCATGTGTCTGGCAGTTGATATTTTAACAGGGAAACTGATCGAACTGAAAACAGGTTACCTTCCTGATGCTATCAGAGCGAGTATGGCTATTCCCACAATTTTTACACCTGTTAAAATTGATACGGCACTTCTGGTCGACGGCGGAGTTCTCAGGAACTTTCCGGGCGAAGAAGTCAGAAATATGGGAGCAGATATCATTATCGGATCCTATACTGGTTCCAGGTCTTATTCAGAAGACCAGTTACAATCAATGCCTGATATAGTTAAACAGATAACTTTCCTGAGGAGTACCGAGGATTACAAGGTCTCAAAAAGGTAATGTCGACATTATTATCGAACCGGAACTTGATGGATTTTCACGCACTCAATTTGACAATGTTGACGCTATTGTTGGAAGAGGTTATAAAGCAGCCCTGCCTTATAAAGAGTATTTCAGAAAACTGGCAGATTCAATAAATCACATGGAGAGCAATAAACTGCCGGAAAATATCCTCGACAGGCAGGTATTCTCTTTTGAAAAAATTGAAATAGACGGGAATAAAATATATTCTGATGATCAGATACTTGGTTTTCTTGGTATCGAACCGGGAGAAGAAATTGACAAAAACCGTATAAATGAAAAAATCGATCTTATTTATGGTAAAAGATGGTTCGAAAAAGTTAAGTACAGGATATTGTCCCGGAATGATTCTCTGATTCTTGTTATTGACTGCATTGAAGAACCCAGGGTCATGCTTTACGGGAGTGTTTATTATGACAACTATATCAGGTCAGGAATAGTTTTCAGGATGACTTTTAAAGACCTGGTGACCCGGAAATCCTTTATTGACTTTGATTCCTATGTTGGTCAGTTCTACAGAGCCAGACTTACGTTGCTTCAGTATCTCGACCGTAATCAGAAATTCGGATTCAGGACGGTTTTTTATGCAGACAATACCCGGTTGCCCATGATTACGATTAACAACGAATCGGGAGCTATGTTTAATCACAGTTTTTATACCGGGATTTCTCTTAGTAAATATTTGGGTCTTAATCATTTGATGAACGTTGCAGTGATCCTTGGAAGCAGCAGGTTTATTCCGGATTATGTTTCTCCTGATGATCTGCAAAAAATCTCCTTTAACTTTTTGTCAGGCATCTTTAATTATCAGGTGAATACTATTGACACAAAGTATTTCCCGAACACAGGAAGCCTGTTTCAGGTGACAGCCGGTACCTCAAAGCTTTTATCCGGGAGTCTCCTTACTGACTTTTCAAATGAAACTTTTAAAGAAACATCACCCGGTGAATTTTCTTTTGACAGAACCTATTCAATATCAGCGGGTTTCAGACATTATTTTACGACCAGGCGAAAAAGTTACCTTTTCATTTAAAGGTAACTTCCTTATTTCTTATGGTTCCGATTCGGTTACCTCGTTACATAACCAGTATTATCTGGGAGGAATAGAATCACTTACCCCAAAATCAATCCCTTTAACCGGTTTCCAGTCAAATGAAATTCCTGTTGACAAATTTGCCGGAGGCGGAGCCGATTTAGATTTTGAGGTCATTAAAAATGTCCATCTGACTCTTATGGCTGACATTTATGCTGCAAATGTGATTCCCGAAAAAGAAAAGACTTCTCTTCTTACCGGATTTGGCCTTCTGGTTGGATATATGTCGGTAATCGGACCTTTGAGAATCGGTATAATGAACGGATTAAGCAACAATGACAATTATTCAAATGTTATCAATGGCTATATCAGTTTGGGCTACAGATTTTAGAATAATTTTAGCATTATCGTCATAAAGTAAATTTATACCTAATGAAATGCCATGAAAATAGCGACTTTTTTACCCTTCGGTTCTGCACAAAAGCAACATGATCGGGATGATTATTATACTGATCATAAGCCTGCTGACTGGCATACTCGTGGATAAGCCATAATCAAATTTATCCTTACAAAATACTCCAACGAAACAGTGATGGTGAAATATATCCACACTTTTGTTTTGTAGTTGGTAATTGAGGCACTGTTCCCAGTGTGTAGGGAGACTATAACTGAAGAAAAAAAATTACTCTTCTTCAGGATTATCCGTTGGAATCTCCAGCTGTGTATCAATCTCCCGGATAACATCATCAATATCGACGTTCTCCCGGGCACCATCATCCGATAAACCCTTATCTTCTTCCGGGTCATCCTTTGGCTCCAGATCCTGTTTCTGCCTAAAACGCCGTTTCATGACCTCCCGATTTCAAGGTAACACACTTATCCATACCAACAACATCAATACCCTCATTCTCAATAAACTCACTCAAAGGATCCTCATGATCTAAACCAATATTTTGCCTGAACACCATATCAATGGCATCAATCAAATCCTGCTCCTGCATGCCACCAGGATTCTTATCAGGATGATCAGCGTCACGGCGGATAGCAAGGGTTGTGCCCTTATCCACAATGCCAGCAATCAAAGCGCCATTGATAATATGCCTTAGCATAAAATACCTTGGGGTCTTAGGATCCTTGCGATCAAAGACAGCATAATACTTGTACTCATCAGAGAACAGCCGGTTCGCAGCAGAAGCAGCAACGTCTTCCTTCTTCAAACCATCTGCGAGCGGCACTCCTTTCAGATGAATATTGAATATTTCACCGGCACTTTCTAATGTCGGCCGGGAAACATATACCTTAACATCAACTCTGCCATCGCGAACGACCGCAGGATCAAGAATATCTGCTCTGTTAGTCGCCAGTAAAACAAGGGCACTTGATTCCTCCATACCTCCCATCTCCGACAGAAACGTCGGCACAGTCGTACTCTCAATATCAGAACTGATTCCAGAACCGCGCTTCCGTAGCAATGCCTCTGCTTCATCAATGAAAATAATCGCAGGAAATCCATACTTCTTCTTGTGCGCTTTAGCTCTTGAAAACAGACTTCTGATAGCCTCCTCTGACTTGCCGAGCCACATTTCTAAAAGTTCCGGACCCTTGACATAGATGAATCCTGACTGCATGGCCTCCTTGGCATCTATACCATACATATTGGCTACTGCCGTGACGACAGCCATCGCAAGGAGCGTCTTCCCGCATCCGGGAGGGCCGAAAAGCAAGGCGCCCTTTACCGGTTTCTTACGATAGAACTCATAGAACTTTTTGAACTGGTGAGGCCCTTCGATGATTTCACGCATAGTACGCTTTGCCTCAAATAAACCACCAACATCGTCCCAGGACACCTCTTTCCAGTCATTTAAAGTGTAACTCGTCTCAATATTCCCAAGATTCCTGATAATAATTGCATTAAAGAGATCAAGCACTACACGGTCACCTTTTTTCATATCAACAGAACGACCTTTATAAGCAACCGATTTGCCGCTGCCGATGGCCACTTCACAACTCTCATTATCGACAATTTCAGTTATGATACCAATGTTTCCGGCTATGATACCTTCAGTCTTGTCTACTATCTGTTTCGTAGAAGGTGACAGCCTGACCATGTCGCCTGGTTGCAATTTCCCGTGAAGGTGCCTTGGGAAGATTACTTCCACGAGTCGTCCTTCAAAATGCAGGACCGCTGTGCCGTAACGATCACGATCCATCGCATCACGATCTTTCAGGAGCAGATCATCGGTACGGTAATCACCTTTCTTACCATCCGCAAACTCAACCGTTACCCACCCACTCTTCTGCCTGGCTTTGATCTCACCCTCAGCCATGGATTCATGCGATCGATCGTTCTCAGGCTTAATCCGTACTATAAGTCCGATCTTGTACTCATTATGACCTGCATTGTCCTTGAAATAATTGCCGTGATCAGCCCACACACCAGGATCATTCATATACGTCTTAATGACCGTGGCCAAAGGGAGCGGCTCCCTGGTGAGAGCTTCGAGCATGTCGCGTTGTTCAAACAGTTTCTCTTTGGCCTTCGCAAGAGTAGTTGTCATCTCGTCGACTTTTGTTTGGAGACGATTGATTTGTTGTTCAAGCTCATCAGACTTGATCTGGAGCTTGTTAGCAGCAGCAGTTTTCTGTTGAAAAAGCTTCTTCGTGTTCTCAAGCTCCAGTGTCAATCTATTTACTACTTCCTGCGGTAGTGGGTTGTTATTTCCTTCCATAACCATAACGGTTTCATAGACAAATTACTGTTCTCCAAACTTTCTCACTGAGCATAACGCATCCTCATGCTGGATATTAAACTCGTCAATTTCATGAAGCGAAGTAGGATCAAGCCCTGTGTGACGAATACCCTCCATGATATCATTGAATTCCAAAGTGTGTTTTATAGTTGTAGGTCGCGGTTGTGGCCAGGGGATCTTTATATCCTGTACAATTTTCGACCCGTTGCTTCCACCACTCTTATAGTACTGGGAGAGCACGATAAGCCTCGTGCCCATAAAGATAGCCTCTTCCAGATCGTGCGTAATGAACAGGATCGTCTGTTCCGTCTGGCCCCATAGTTCCTGAATGAAAATCTGCATAGCCTCACGGGTGCCCACGTCTAATGCGCCCAAGGGCTCATCCATAAGGAGGATTTGCGGTTTCATGATCATCGCCTGGGCGATAGCCACTCGTTGCCGTTGTCCTCCTGATAACTGGTGAGGATACTTATATGCATGTTCAAGCAAGCCAACCTTCTCCAAAAAATGATCAGCCTCTTCATGGAACTTCTTAACTTTCTTCCGATACAGAAAAGGAACTATTTTCCTGAGGTAATTATCCGCCAGGTTGAACTGCTCCAGCTCCAGACCAAACATCACGTTATCCCGAACATTCATGAAATCGAATAATGAGTATTTCTGGAAGACGATACCACGACGGCGATCAGGACGCTTAATGAGATTCTCTTCCATAGCAGCTATGCCCTGACTGGGCTTTTCGGATCCCAGAATCATACGCAGCAATGTTGACTTGCCGCATCCGGTGGGACCCACGATGGAGACAAATTCTCCTTTACGGATACGCAGGCTGATATCGTTAAGAATGACTCTCCCACTATACTCCTGGTACGTGTTGAACAATTCTATAACATACTTCCTGTCAATGTATTTTTCCATAAAATACAACTATTACTTGTTCAGCCATTGATATTGCTTTTTAATCCAGGCGCGGAAAGCCATGTCAACCAGGAAAGCCAGCATACTGATCCAGACAACATAAGGAAATATAGTCGCCATATCCATGTACCTGCGGACGACGAAGATACGATAACCGATACCTGCTTCAGCTGCCAGCGCCTCACCAGCTATAAGAAACAGGATGACTGCTTTGAAGTTCAGACGCACGGTATCCAGCACTTTAGGGATGATTTGCGGGAATATAATCCTGAAAACAATCTCCGGCTGGCTTGCGCCCATAGTCATCCCTTTGACAAGCTGCTCATCATGCACCTCTTTCACCTTGAGATATGTGTCAAGAATGATTGTAGGAGCAACGCCGATAACTATTAACGCGATCTTTGCAGTTTCTCCAAGACCGAAGACGATGAACAGAATTGGCAAGACCGCTAATGCCGGTATCTTATCAAAGAACAATACGAACCTGTAAAACATCTTCTCCGCATAGGGGTATGCACCCATAAATAATCCGGCATAGATGCCGGCGAAAATGAACACCATGGCTATGAGAATTCGTCTTGCCGCTTGCCCTGGTATCCTGCCAGAGGAGCGATTCTCCCTGCTTCAGATACTCACGGGTAGCGCCGTTTTTCCATATCTCCAGCCTGCTCCCGGACTTCCCATCTGCGAACGCTTGTTTGTCGCGCTTACGGGCCTCCTGGAATGTTTTGGGCATATCATTTTTGATGACTTCGCCATTCGCATCGTACTCTTCTCTGACCTTCACCTCAAAAACAGTTTTCCTGAAACCGTTCCACAACTGTTCGCCAGTAGGAACAAGCTTATCCTGCGGGTTCTCCGCGTGCCTCTCAACGGAAGTATTATAATACAGCTTAATGCAGACGAGGAAGATAATTAATGAGAGCAAAAGCGAGATGCGCTTGCCAGGTGTTGTTCTGAGCCTGTAAAAATTCTTAATCATTTCCAGGAACTCCCTGCCCAGTCCGACAAGCTCCAGAGCAATGAGCCGCGGTAAGCGCCTGATTACTTCCAGTGTTTTTCGTGGGAAACCCTTCAGCCACTGCAACATTCCCATAAATTTGAGTTACTTAGATGCTCCCTGCATGTAGCTGGCATCGTAAATGAATAAGATTTTGTTCTGATTTCCGATCACTGTACCGTCAGAGAACCTGATACCTAAATCATCAGCTTTTACTCCGGCACCAAGCAACTCATACTTGGAGCAAAAGTTACGTACCCGGCGCATATTCGTCTTTATTTCCTCACCGTTCGTATAAGCGACAGCGTCGGCTGCCTTATAAAACATTGCAGTGGTCTTCAGCTGGTTCTGATACTCTATCAGGCTCGAACCGCCAGCCTTAGCCATATCTTCCAGTGCACCTTTCCCTTTATCAGTCCTTGAGGACATGACATCCATTACTTCAAACCAGGCACCAGCAAGGGCTTTACCCAGCTCAGGATTAGCTTGCAAAACCTTGGTTTTTACAACCATCAGGTCGAGTATTTCACCAGGAATTTGCGAGGAATCAAATATTTTCTTGACTCCCGGGGTTTTCATGATTTCCATCACCAATGGATTCCATGTCACCACCGCTTCCTGATCTTTATTCGCGATGAATGCCGGGCCGATGTCACTGTCGCTTACGTTGACGATCTTAACGTCGTCATCAGTCATGCCATTCATGTCTAATGCACGCGACAACATGTAATGAGAGACGGAGAACTGAACAAGATTTACTTTCTTCCCTTTGAGTTGCGGGATTGTAAGGTTGTTCCTCACGATCAGTGCATCGTTACCGTTGGAATAGTCACCTACGATGATTGCGGAACATGATATGCCGCCGGCGACCGGAATAGTTAAGCAGTCCATGTTTGTCATTACGCAGGCATCCACGGAGGGTGTAGTAAACGCTTCGATTGAAGGCATATAATCCATCCGGACAAGCTTTATCTTAATGCCATATTTGGTAGCCCATTTTTCCATGATGCCTGAAGTGCTGGCATACGACCAGGGGTTCCATCCGGCATAGATGGACCAAACTACGGTGAACTCCTTCGCTGCGGGAGAAGGTGCTTCCTTCCCTGGAGTTTGGGAGGTAAATGAGCTCATAGCCAATCCGATAATGATCAGCGATACGGTCATTATAGCTGCAAGTAGATTAATTATTTTTTTCATGTTAATGTTGAATTTTCTGATTGTTTGTAACGAATAGTTTTTTTCACTTAGATTTCATCGTCAGCTGTGATGTCCATGAACGCTTTCTTCCTTACGGCTTCACCTTTCTCCATTCTTTCGATTGTTTCACGGCCTTTTTTGGTCAGATCTTCCAGTTTTCCTATAGATTCCTTCATGCCAGCCAGGGCATTAATTCTGAAGGTTGAAAGGTCGTCGACAGCTTCATTCAATTTGGTGAATGCGCTGGCTAAAACTTCCACAGCTATGGTTGGCTCAGTGGCACCTTTTTGGATCTCAACACCTTGTGTCTTCAAGGTCTCCGCATTACCTATCAATATCTTCTCCGTGATCTCCTTGGTTCCTTTGACTGCCTCGAGTACGATGCGCTGCTTGTTCAGGGCAAACTGTGCAGTCACGCCGACACTTAAAGCAACAGTTGTGATAGTTACGCTGCGTTCGACACCTTTTATGAGCTCTTCGTTGTTCCTGATAAGCAAGTCGTAGGTAATGACTCCCTGCTGGTTCACATTCAACGCGGTTTGCAGGTCGATGATACGCTGTCGCAACGGGAAGAGAACTTCCTCCTGGAGGAACCGGTAATCCTCAGGCTGTTCCTGTTGGTTCATCTCATGGAGCTTCGCCTCGAACTTCTGATCAAGTACCTGACCGACTTTAATAGCGTGGGATAGACCATCGAGTGTTTCCCTCAATGATTTCTTGTCAATCCCGAGGATATTGTTGTCATCCTTCAAACCTTCCTTTCCTGCAAGCAAACTCTGTGTAATGTCTTTCAACACGATGCTGCCTTTTTCATACCTTTCGAGATACCTGCTTATGGGGTTCTTCTTTCCTATGATTGTTCTGAAAAACTTGGCGGTGGCGCTGGTCGGAGATGTGAGATTGTACTGGTGTGGGTTTAATACCTCAACCTCATTCCTCAGTAATAGCAGATCTTTTGCGACTGTGCCTCCGTCCTGCGTCTTGGCAAGCATCTGCATGGACTGGTCAAGGATTGCGTTGTGACTACTTAACCTTGTCTGGTGCTTCATGCCCAGGTCGTTGATGCACCTCTTCTTCTGCTCCTCGTTATACGTGCCATTGAAGAAGTTGTCAATGATGGAGTCAGTAAGCTGATCAATTTTTGGATCGATAACTTCCTTCTTCTCTCTGGTCAGACCGAGTTGTTCTTCCAGGTCCTCTTTGAGTTCGGCCTCAGTAGGGACATTATACTCCGCCTTCTCGATGTTTTGTAAATCCTGGGCATGTTCCTGCAACTTTTGTTTGAGTTGCGGGTCTACTGTTTGTTGTTGTTTTTTACTCATTTTACCTATTGATTATTTTATTTCTAATGTGAGAATTTGTAGGACTGCTGTGTCAATCGGTGCAGTTGTTCCATGGATGCTTCCATATCAAGTTGACCTTCATTGTTTGCTGACCTTTTAATTTCCTGCACCTGCACGATAGCTTCATCGAGTTTACTCAAGGCTTCCTCGTTCTGAGCCATCAGGTTCTTAATGTCTTGCTGCTGGTCCTGATAATTTTCCTTGCTTTGCAGTAAAGAGCTCCGTTCCCTTTTCGTCGCAGCATCTTGCTCCCGGTTCTCAACCCTCTGCAAGCTCCGCTCAATATAATCCATGTCGATAGCGTCAAGCGTTTTGTGGATGAGCAATACCTCATTAAGATTATCGATGCCCGAGAGGAAAACCTCTTGCGCAATCGTGTAGTAACGGTTATAAGTCAACTGGTTCTTATCAGGGAATTTCATATCCAGGATTTCGATGAACACCTTTATCTTATTCTGGAACTGCTCGAGTTGCTCGCATGCGTGCTTGTTTCCATATGCATCGAGAGATTGCTGCAATTCGTTACGACGGCGTTCAGTATCTTCATCAAGGAGTTGACGCAGGTGGTCCCGGTACTGGTCGAAGAACTTATCTCCTTTAAAGAAGCGTTTCCACGCCCAGGCACCTCCACCGAGAAGGAGTGCTCCCCCGATGATGGGTATACCAACTCCAGTACCAAGGAGAAAGACAGTAAGAATCCCTACAGGTATGGCTCCGATACTTGCGCCAACGAACCAATTATCCATGATGGACTTGTTGAGCGCCTTGATGATAGCTTGCTCTTCGAAGTCCTCTGGCCGGGGTGTGAATACTGCTTTTTCCTCTTGTTGTTTATTTTTTCCTGGAAGTCCCATATACAAACCTGATTTCTTAACGTAACAGGATGAACTCTACCCTTTGCATCCGTAAACGGTAGGCTCGTTCCGACTCCCCATTCTTGCGTTTTGGAGGCCGTTCTGCACCGAACCCTTTTGCCAGGATACGATCCTCGTCGATGTTATACACGGCTATCAATTGCTGTCGCACTATATCTGCCCGTTCCTGTGACAGTTTCAGATTGGCTTCAGCATCGCCGTAGCCAGTGTGTCCTGCGACCAGGACGCGATAGTCAGGATAGTTATGGATGAGCTTCTGTGCAACGTTATCAACAGTCCCTTCACTATCATTGTCCAACCGGCCGATTCCGCTTTGGAAAGTGATGTTCTCTACCCGCATAGTTCCTGATTCCTGTAACTTCTCCCATTGGTCTTTGCTCAACGCCTCGAAGTCCCTGACATTTTCTAACTTTGTTCCGACAGGAACGACTGCTGTCGAGACCAATCCTTCGATGAATGTCTTGTTCAGAATCTCATATGGGTTATCCACTTCAATATCCTTTTTCATCAGGCGGTTGACGTCGTTCCAGGCGTAGATAGTCTTCACCAGGCCTTCATCAGCATATGATCCTGTGCTCGCTGCTCCCTGGATGCCGAACATGAGGTGGGCATTTTCCTGTAAGTTGTACCACTTGATATTGTCCATGAAAGAAGGCACCATTGTTCTCCTGGCGCCTGTCACTGACCTGAGCTCATCGAACATCTCTTCCTTCCGGGCCATATAGTAGTCCACTACCTCGAAATAAGTGCGGAGGATCTCTCTGACTTCCTCTTCCTTATTGTTAACGTACTTCCTGCTGAACACGAACACGTCAACGATGTAATTACGGAAGTTGTCAGAACCCCATATCTTCTTCATACCCAGATTCCCGATGGCATTTGATACGTCAGGCTCCCACATAGGATAAAGGTGCTTGCCTTTTGCAGGATCATTCTGGTCGGCTTTCGCCTGACTGTAAACAGCTTCCGAGCCGCTGGCCTCGATCATCCAGTCCTGCCTGCCCTGCAGTTCGTCAAGATCGAAATTGGTGATGGTCAGATTGACAAGGTCCTCACTGGGTGAGTCAGGTGTCACCACTATCTTGATCTCGCTGTCGTTGAGGTCGTTGACCTTGGTGAAGGGGAAATCCTTGAATGCGAGTATGGCATCAGCTCCCCGGGATTCGGAGATAGCTCCCGTGATAACACCCGGATACTTATACTTATAACCATGCTCCATGTAAGAGCTGATAGGCAGTACGATGAAATCATACTCGCTATCATTCAGTTTTTTCAGACGGTCAGCGTATGCTGCACCATCATCGGTAAAATCGAGCACAATACCTTTCCTTGCCAGTCGTTTCCTCATCTCTGTTGATTTGATGAAGGCGTAGCCGGCGTAGCCATCGCCAGCCCATCGTACGGTTTGCGTGGCACCTCCTGAATCGGAACTCCTGGTTCTCTTGATTCCATCGAGCCATGTTGTGCCGAAGTAGATGCCAAGCACAACAATGGTTCCAAGGAGCATGAAAACGATTATGCCTTTTGATCTGTTATTCATAGTATAAACCTACTAATTATTGTGTTAAAAAAATAGCACTCACAGAGCCGATAACCCTGTTTTCTTGATTAGCGGTTAGTACTATCAGCTTTATACAGGGTTTCATCAAACAGTGTTGCGTCAAACATGTCTGATTCAGCAGTCGCCTCAACTAATGCCTGCTCGAGTTCCTCGTAGTTATTCGCGTCGCGGTAGGAGAGCGAGTACTTCTTCAATGTGTGTGAGCTTTCCATGCATAAGCCTATAGAGTAAAGTCCGATGAATCCATGCTGGGCGAGGTAGCTGCATGGTTGCTTCAGATCAATGCCTGTCTGCTCTCCATCAGTGATAATGATGATTCGGTAAGTACCGTAACCTAACTGCTTCTTGTATTGTTCGGTAATCCTGTCGACACTCGCTAAGAGTGCTTCTCCCAGCGGTGTTTGTCCGTCTGGTTGCAAGCTGTCGATGATTTTCAGGAACTCGTCCTTGTTGCCGGAACCAAGTGGGAGTGTTTCAACATAACCCTCTCCGCTTCGGGTACCGAAGAGCATCAGGCCAATGTTCACATCATCAGGAATATTCTTCATGAACCTCGTGACAGCCTCCTTTGCTCCATCAATCTTCCTTTTCCCGGAACATTTTTCATTCATGCTGCCACTCATGTCGAAGGCGAAGTAAAAATTGGACGTGGTTGAGGCGACACCATCTGATTCATCGAAAAGGATGGTTATCTGGGGTGATTCTGACTCCTGAGCTTCCTGCTCCGATTGTTCTGCCTGTCTGCCTCCGGGTGTTGATTGGACGCAGGAGTTGATCAGGAATGCAAGTACGCTTAAGTATATGATGAGCGTGCCTGCTTTGCAAATATATCGTTTCATGCTATCTTTCATGATAGTTATAACATAACAAAATAGTTACCTGTATATTGACGGGTCGAACCTGATGGATTCTGATTCGAGTTGTTTGACTCTGAAAACTACACGGAAGTTCTGCTTCCACTCTTCCTGAGTTCTTGGCTGCATGAATTTCGGCGATTCGATACCTCTGCCAACAACGGTAATCTGCGAAGCGTCGAAGGCGATTCCTGATTGTTTGCAGTAAGCCAGAAAACTCTTCTTCACGTTTTCAGCTCTATCCCTGGAGAGGTTCTTTGCCACCTGTTCGATCTGCGCAACTTCCTGGCTGCTAGCCCCGCTTTGTCTTGCTTTCAGAACACCTCCCCGGTCCGAGTGTCCTTCAATAACGACGATAGCACCACCATAGGTTTGGGCGAGCTTGAGAGCTTCTTTAAAGTCAGCCGAGTAGTTAGCAACTGTAAAGTCTTCCTGGTTCGGCTGGAAGTAGATTTCTACATTGAAAAGTGTTCCTTCTGATTCCCAGGTTGTTGCTTCAGCTTTGATTTTGTTTTCAACTACCTGTGAGACTTTTTTCTCATCAAACCTTGGAGTAGCTGTGTTCGCTCCGGCTTTGGCATACCTGAGGTCCGGGACGAATGCGTTGTAGTCCCAGTTAGCACTTAAAACGTTAGTTGAGGAGGTGAGCACTCCCATTGTGATAAATGCTTTCTGAATCTCTGTGTCAATGGTCTTCTGGTTCCTGGTTGTTCCTTGTCCGATGAAGAAAGCGACGTTACCGGAGTGGCCGACGAACTCACATCCTCCCTCAAGCATAGGCTCGACATCTTTTGTAGCAGTAGGTGTGCCAAAGAATAGCTCAGATGACCTGCTGATCAACTTGTTGTACTCGCCCATTTTTGAGGCTTTAGTTTTCAGGAGGTCCCGAAGACCTTCTTCTGCCTGCATAAGTGCCAGGGTTAATTTCTGTATCTCGTCCTTGTGCGTGTCAAAATAATCTTTCCTGACAGCATAGACGTCTGCAATGATACGGTTCGCTGATTTTGTGGTCAGCCCGATTGTGGCTCCTTTGACTGATCCTTCGCTGCCGGTACCGGTTTTGCCGCCAGAGGTCAGGTTGAGGGCGTCGGGAATGATACAAAAGACTGCGTCCAATGTAGGATCTGCAACGAATGCTTCTACCGGGTTGTTGTTCGTGCCATTGTCGTTCAGGGTAAGTTCCTCGAGGTATTTAAAGTTTATATCCTCAAGTTTTCTTTTGGCGCTGGTGAACAGGTTGGCAGCATAGTCCATATGCGGGCCATAGAGCTGCAGGGCAACATTCCTGGCATTGTTGATATTCTTGCCAGGGCGGAAAACGACAGCGTCATCGCCGTTCGAGTAACTGATCTGGTAAATCTCCACTAGTTCTGTCCCGGCGGCTTTGAGCGCGTCGCTAGCCATTTTGATCATACCTTTTGTTCCTCTCAGGTAGGGTGTTTCGCCGTTGATGCATCGTTGCACCTGATCTTTGAAATTATCCTCGTTCCTGAGGGTGAATTCGAGGCCGTTTTGTTTGAATATACCGTTAATCTCAGCATAGACCGTTGCAATGTCGCCTCCCCAGGTGATAGTTGGTAAGGTTATCGCACCGGATGTGCGCACGGGTTTCAAAGAAGTTGTAACTACCTGTGACATCGGTTTTAACGGTACATATTTAACCTGCGCGCAAAGTGAGATTGTGAAGACCAAAAGGGCTGCAATTACCACAATTCTGTTGGGGAAAGATGGTTTTTTCATAATTGAAACAATTTTATTAATTGTTAGAAATGAAGGTTTGTTTTTCTGTTTTATGATTTGAATTTACGAATTGTTAAAGAATGATAGGGATGTCATTTATATATTTTCAAATATTGACATATTGAGTAAATCCGGATAGTAAAGTTAAGGTATTTTCTTTATTCTTTCTTAACGAGGATATCGGATTTGTTTCAGGTCGGACTATTGCGGATTGATTGAATGCATTTCAGGGTGCTGATGCACTCTGACAAAGCCAGATGTGGTCAGTCAGGCCATCAAACAGGCAGTTCGAAATCAATCTCAAAATCAGCAAAAAAATTTAAAATAATTGATCAGAATTAAATAAAGGTATAAATTTGATTCAGACAGACGTTAAAACCGGATGGCTTTATAAAAATATCCAGTGTGAAATACAAACCATAAAAAACCGAGCAATGAGAAAGAATAATATTAATCGCAGAACTTTTCTTGGAACCGGGCTCGCCGCTGCGGCTTCGGTAACTATTGGAAGTCCGATAGCAGATGATAAGTTCAGATCAATTCCGGTTAAGAAAAACGATGAAGATCCGTTCAATCCTGTTACGTACAATGCCATGCCTACAAGGGCGTTAGGAAAAACGGGTTATAAAGTGGGAGCCTTAAGCCTCGGAGGGCAGGCTACCCTTGAGATTAAGGGAAGGGAGGAAGAATCTGAAAAAATAATTAATCGCGCCATCGATCTGGGCATTAATTATATTGATACGGCTGCTTCGTACGGACAGGGTGTCAGCCAGTTGAATATAGGCCGTGTTATGAAAACCCGTCGTAAGGAAGTATGGCTTTCCACCAAAACTCACGACCGGACCTATGACGGCTCAATGCGTTTGCTTGAAGAGAGCCTGAAGAATCTTCAGACAGATCACCTTGATACATGGCAATTGCATAATGTGCAACGGCAGGATCAGGTAGACCAGATCTTTGCCGCCGCCGGAGCCATCAAAGCCATGGAAAAAGCCAAAGCCGAAGGAATGGTGCGGAACATCGGAATAACCGGCCATTTCGAACCGATGGTTTTGCTGGAAGCCATAAAACGGTATCCGTTCGATTCGATTTTACTGGCGGTTAATGCAGCCGACATTCACTATCTCAGTTTTAAAAACTACCTTCTGCCGGAAGCGCAAAAACAGGGAATTGCAATTATCGGGATGAAAGTTACAACCCGAAGCCGGCTGCTTTCAAGCTGGACGCCGCCTCCTGTGGAAGAACAGACCGATGTGCGTCTGCGGACTCCCAAACCGGGGACCATTTCAATTAAGGAAGCATTGACATATAACATGAGCCTGCCGGTAAGCACAACGATTATTGGTGTTGACAGTGTGGCGCAGATTGAGGAAAACGTGAAAATCGCTTCCGGATTTTCGCCTCTGAGTCAGTCTCAGATGGAGGAAATAGAAATCAAAACCCTGCCTATGGTTCGTCAGGCGCTCTATTTCCGCCGCTGGGACATTGGTGTCTGAGCCGGAACAGACAAAGAAGGGATAAAGTTCAAAAACTATTTTTTGATATTCAGCAAGTTCAGAAATTCATTCAGGAAGAAGGTATTATCATGTATTCCGGAGAATACTTCTGCTGAAGGGCCATAAGAAAATATTGGAACCATTACTGCAGTATGACTGCCTGAGGGAATAAAATTAGCAACCGTTTTGCGTTCCCCGATACTGCCATCTACAAGAGTGAGCCCGCCTGTCTCATGATCAGCGGTAACAATAACCAGTGTTTTACCATCATTGGTAGCAAACTCCATGGCTACTCTTATGGCATCATCCATATCAATAACCTCAGCAGCGGTATAATCAATATTTTTTGCATGTGCTCCCCAGTCAATCATCGATCCTTCAACCATCATGAAAAATCCATCTTTATCCCTGCGAAGTGTTTCTATAGCTTTCCTTGTCATCTCTGCAAGCATTCCGGATCTTCCCTTGCTTGCCTCCTGCATCTGTCCCTTTGCAAGGAGACCTGCAATTTTAAGGGAGCCTGAATTTTTTAATTCCTCCATATTATAGACAACATCATAACCCTGGTCTTTTAGTTTTAAAGTCAGGTCAATGCCGTCCGCACGCTTCCTGAAATGATCCTCGCCGCCGCCGATGAACACATCTACAGTGCCATTCATAAAATCTTTTGCTATGTCTTCATAATTTCCTCTTCCCGAATTGTGGGCAACAAAGGAAGCAGGAGTAGCATGTGTTACCGAGGATGTGCTTAACACTCCGGTAGCAAGTCCGTTTTTATGGGCGAACTCGATTATTGAAGTAACCGCTACGGAATCAGGACCCATTCCTATCATTCCGTTTCTGGTTTTTACCCCACAGGCTATAGCCGTTCCGCCGGCACCTGAATCTGTAATATAATTATCTGAAGAATAAGTTTTGCTGAATCCGGAAAACGGAAAAGATTCCATCGATAAAGGTTTTTCACTAACGGTCATAGCAGCAGACACATGCGCAGTTCCCATGCCATCTCCTATAAAAAGAATGATATTTTTTACTTCCGGCCGGGGAGTTTTTGATTTATTGATATCCTGTACCGCACAGCCGGATATGAGTATAATTGTCAGAAGGGTAAGGATACTGAATGGTTTTATCTTCATGATTATAATTTTTAATTCATTAGTGGGCATTAAATTAGTAAAGTTGTTCTTTTAAATTATGAAATAATCGCATTTGCGGTTGTTTTTGCAGCGTGACGATTTGAATTAGTCAAATTTTCTAAATATAATTCTTTCATTTTTTTTCGTTGTAATTTTTAATTACCGTTGGCTTTAGCCAACGGTATATAGACCTCGTTTATAAGGACTTTAGTCCTTCCATTTTGGGCTAAAGCCCGACCAGTTGCGAGCCATAATCCGTTGGCTAAAGCCAACGGTAAAGTAAAACCAGCTTAAAAGAGATTTTTCAATCTATGAAGATCTAATAATTTTGAACATCTTCTTACTGGACAAAATATCTATAAAAGAGATACTTACGAGGTGCGATTTTTTTAATTTCAAAGAACCAGAAGAAAACAACTTATAATCAGTGGGTTTAAAGTGCCCACTACTATTTTTTAATTTTTTAAATATAATAATTTCAATTTAACATAATGTAAAGACAGAAAATCATTCTACCCTCAGTATGTACCATTGATAAAGGAGACTGTTAAAAAAAGGTGGCATTTTACCAGCCACCTTTAATAAACCTATCCGGGTTTTGTTTATTTTTTTAATACCGTTTTCATCACGGTATCCTTATCAAGCTTTTTAGTGCAGAAGAACCAGTCGTAGCAATGCATTTCTTCCTTGCTTTCCATACGTTGTTTTGCCACTCCGCATGAGCCGGCTGGCGGAACGATTACGTCATCACCAGGCCTCCAGTCGGCAGGAAGGGCTACCGAGAAGGCATCGGCGGTCTGCAGACCAATAACGATTCTGTAAAGCTCATCAAAGTTGCGGCCAAGACTAAGTGGATAATAAATAATAGTGCGGATTATTCCTTTGGGGTCAATAAAGAAAACTGCCCTCACAGCTTTCGTTGAGCTTTCTCCCGGCTGAAGCATCCCATAGGTTTTTGCAACTTCCATTGTTATATCTTCAATAAGGGGAAAATTAACCTCAACATTCTTCATTCCTTTATATTCGATCTTTTCCTTGATGGTACGCAACCATGCAATATGGCTGTAAAGTCCGTCTACCGAAAGACCTACAAGCTTGCAGTTTGCTTCATTGAATTGTTTCTCCATACTGGCAAATGTCATGAACTCCGAGGTGCAAACCGGAGTAAAATCTGCCGGGTGACTGAATAAAATTACCCAGCTTCCTGAATAGTCTGAGGGGAAATTTATGTTTCCCTGTGTTGTTACAGCCTTAAACTCAGGCGCTTTGTCGCCAATACGAGGCATTGCATAAGTTTTTTCTTCCATAATAATTTGATTTACAATATTATATATAAAATATTATTATAATTATAACAAAATTAATTTATTTAATGAACGCTGGTTCGTTTAAAGACCATAATATTTGATTTGAATAAAATAAAGCAGATTAAGTGATTAAATTTGTATCAGCTTAAAATGGATCATTTTTATAAGCAGATAAACCTTAATAAACAATGAACAAAGAAATTGTAACAACAAAATGGCTCAGCAACATGGCTTTCGAAGCGGATGTTCACGGGCATAAAATAATTCTTGATGCAGGGCCAAATGCAGGGGGTGAAAACCGCGGGCCACGACCAAAACCTTTGATGTTAGCTTCACTGGGTGGTTGTACAGCGATGGATGTAATATCCATACTTAAAAAGATGAGAGTTGAAGTAAATGAATTCAATGTGAGAGTGGAAGGAGAACTTACTGAAGAACACCCGAAACACTTTATTAAAATTCATGTCGTGTACGAATTTACCGGGAAAGATCTTCCAATGGACAAACTGAAGAAGGCAGTGGAATTATCGGAAGAGAGATATTGTGGTGTCAGCGCTGTTTATAAGAAAACAATGGTAATGACTTCTGAGATAGTTGTTAAGGAATCATAATTTGTGAAATGGAAAATAACGATTTTCAGTAACGAAGCAAAATGATAAGTCAGAGGCTGGTTTTATAGTTGATAAAGTCAATTGTAAGTATGGAAAGGTTCCGTTTAATGATCTGGTCCCCGGATATAAAGGGGTGTCATGTAACCCGGCAGGCCAGGCTAAATACCTCGAAGAAAAGAATACAGAACTGAATATAATGATGGGACTTTGCCTGGGACATGATATGATCTTTAATTCCAAATCAAAAGCCCCTGTAACTCCATTAGTAGTAAAAGACAGGGTGTTAAAACATTATACATTGGAAATACTATCAAAATAGGATATAAAAACTAAAATCATGTATAAGCATCTTTTCGGACCTGTTCCCTCGCGCAGATTGGGTATGTCGCTTGGAATTGATCTGATACCCAAAAAAGTCTGCTCTTTAAACTGTGTTTACTGCGAAGTCGGTAAAACTACTAAGCTTACTACTGACAGAAAGGAATATGTTAAATACGACCAGGTTATTGCTGAGTTAAAACAATTCATGAGCAATGATACCAAAATCGATTACATTACATTTTCAGGCTCGGGAGAACCAACACTCAATAGTAGAATAGGAGATGTGATAAACTTCATTAGGGAAGATTATCCTGATATAAAAACCGCAGTCTTGACAAACGGGACTTTGTTATTTGATCAGAAATTAAGAACGGAACTATTACAAGCCGATGTCATTTTACCTTCTTTAGATGCTGCAAGTCAGCCCGCTTTTGAAAAAATTGACAGACCATATTCAAGCCTTAAAATAGAAACTTATATTCAGGGTTTGATTGATTTAAGGAAAGAATACAAAGGAAATATCTGGCTGGAAGTATTTTTACTGAAAGATTATAACGATTCAAAAGAAGAATTGGATTTGCTTAAAAAAGCAATTTTGAGAATCAATCCCGACAGAATTCAATTAAACACCCTCGATCGTCCCGGAACAGTTCCGGGCCTGGTTCCTTTATCAAAACATGAATTGCAGGAAATTATTGAATATTGGAACCTGCCAAATGTCGAAATCATTGCATCAGCTCACGAACGAACATTTATTGAATCATATAGCGGCGACATTGAAAATGCCATTTTAGAAACAATAGCCCGTCGCCCATGCACACTTGATGATTTGCATCGGTTTCTTGGTATTCATGTTAATGAAATAAATAAATATTTGGGAACTTTGGAAGCGAATAATAAAATTGTGACAGTTAGCCTTGAGAGAGGTGTTTTTTATGAATTAAAACATAAATGATTTCAATTCTTACGGATAATCACCCAGGCAGTCATACACCTGCGGAGCATGGGTTTCTACCTGTTGCTGCGGTGGTTGCTTTTCGTACCGGTCGAGCGTATGTTTTTTGCGCTGTCTTCTGTTGTTGTTTTTTTCTCCTTTTGTCCTCCTTTTCTTTCCCCTTTTCCCCCTTTTCGTTCTCCTCCTCTTTTGCTCTCTTTCTTTTTTTCTTTTCTTCCTCCTTTTTCTTTTTTTCCTTTTCCCTCCTTTTCCTCCCCTCTTTTTTTTCCCCTCTTTGTTTCCTCTCTTTTTCCTTTTTTTTTCCTTCCTTCTTTCCCTTTCTTTCCCCTTTTTCTTTCTTTTCTCTTTCTTCCTCTTCTTCTTCTTTCTTCTTCCTCTCCTCCTCTTCCCTTCCTTCTTTTTTCTCCCTTCTCTCTCTTCTCTTCTGTCTCCCTCTCTCCTCCCGGCTCTGAAAGAGCCAAATATGAATAACCCCCAGCGCCAGCTGGGGTAATAACTATACACATCTTATCAGCTCTGCAGGAGCTGAATATATAGATTAAGGAAAAAACTTCTCATCCGGGGTTATTCCATACTCTAAAAGAAGTATCCTATACTCTTCCTCAAATGTAATCTTTTTGTGATGTTCCTTTTGATTCTTAATGTATTCCACCAATCTATCTAAATCTTTATATGAGCAGGTAAAAGAACCATATCCTTCTGCCCATCCCTTAAATGCAGGAAATAGACCGCTACTTTTCATCCATAATGAAGTTGATACTTTAACATCTCTCATGAAATCCATTGGTGCAATTGACGGATGCATATCTGTAAGAATATGAAGGTGATTTTCAACGCCGTTAATACGATACAGATGGCTGTTTTTATTTTTTATAAAACCTGTGATGTAGGAATAAAGCTCATTTACATTATCCTGTTTTATAGTATGCAAACTGTTCTTAGTTCTGAAAACAAGATGATAGAGATGTTGACGGTAACTTGACATTTTTAAATATTTTTTGCAAGTAAACAGCGAGATAATGCTAAGATACAAAAACAAAAAATTCTATTCCAAATATATTAAGCACCTTCAGTGCTTTATCTCGTATGATGAGGCCTTACCCCCAGCTGCGCTGGGGGTTATTCATATTAAGCCACATTCGTGGCTTGAAAAAAAAAAAAAAAAAAAAAAAAAAAAAAAAAAAAAAAAAAAAAAAAAAAAAAAAAAAAAAAAAAAAAAAAAAAAAAAAAAAAAAAAAAAAAAAAAAAAAAAAAAAAAAAAAAAAAAAAAAAAAAAAAAAAAAAAAAAAAAAAAAAAAAAAAAAAAAAAAAAAAAAAAAAAAAAAAAAAAAAAAAAAAAAAAAAAAAAAAAAAAAAAAAAAAAAAAAAAAAAAAAAAAAAAAAAAAAAAAAAAAAAAAAAAAAAAAAAAAAAAAAAAAAAAAAAAAAAAAAAAAAAAAAAAAAAAAAAAAAAAAAAAAAAAAAAAAAAAAACCTCAAAACTTAAACAACAAAAGTTATCAAAGAAAAAATTTAAAAAAATTTAAAAGCAAAAAAAAAAAAAAAAAAAAAAAAAAAAAAAAAAAAAAAAAAAAAAAAAAAAAAAAAAAAAAAAAAAAAAAAAAAAAAAAAAAAAAAAAAAAAAAAAAAAAAAAAAAAAAAAAAAAAAAAAAAAAAAAAAAAAAAAAAAAAAAAAAAAAAAAAAAAAAAAAAAAAAAAAAAAAAAAAAAAAAAAAAAAAAAAAAAAAAAAAAAAAAAAAAAAAAAAAAAAAAAAAAAAAAAAAAAAAAAAAAAAAAAAAAAAAAAAAAAAAAAAAAAAAAAAAAAAAAAAAAAAAAAAAAAAAAAAAAAAAAAAAAAAAAAAAAAAAAAAAAAAAAAAAAAAAAAAAAAAAAAAAAAAAAAAAAAAAAAAAAAAAAAAAAAAAAAAAAAAAAAAAAAAAAAAAAAAAAAAAAAAAAAAAAAAAAAAAAAAAAAAAAAAAAAAAAAAAAAAAAAAAAAAAAAAAAAAAAAAAAAAAAAAAAAAAAAAAAAAAAAAAAAAAAAAAAAAAAAAAAAAAAAAAAAAAAAAAAAAAAAAAAAAAAAAAAAAAAAAAAAAAAAAAAAAAAAAAAAAAAAAAAAAAAAAAAAAAAAAAAAAAAAAAAAAAAAAAAAAAAAAAAAAAAAAAAAAAAAAAAAAAAAAAAAAAAAAAAAAAAAAAAAAAAAAAAAAAAAAAAAAAAAAAAAAAAAAAAAAAAAAAAAAAAAAAAAAAAAAAAAAAAAAAAAAAAAAAAAAAAAAAAAAAAAAAAAAAAAAAAAAAAAAAAAAAAAAAAAAAAAAAAAAAAAAAAAAAAAAAAAAAAAAAAAAAAAAAAAAAAAAAAAAAAAAAAAAAAAAAAAAAAAAAAAAAAAAAAAAAAAAAAAAAAAAAAAAAAAAAAAAAAAAAAAAAAAAAAAAAAAAAAAAAAAAAAAAAAAAAAAAAAAAAAAAAAAAACTAACCGCTACACCAAAACCCATAACACCCCGCTCAGTAACAAACAAACCTAACACACACCCGTTAAAAATAAAAAAACAAACTATCGCTGCTAAAGTAAAACTAAATATTGTTCACCACTGAAACCACCATAAAAACAATAACCCTATTAACTATGTTGTAAAACCAGTAATAACAGCATCATCGAAACTTAAACTAAACCTAATCACACTCAACGTAACACGATATAGTTTAAAAGTAATATTTAATCAGTTATCGAAAAAACAAACAGCGATATTATCAAAAACAAAAACAACTAACTTATATTACTAACTGAAAACACTAAAACCATTATCAACAGCATCACCCACCGTCAAAACAAAAAATATCTCCCAAACAAACATATCAAACTCTCAAATCACCGGGGTGCTTTTCAGGAGTGAACCATGACATATTTTCGATTATACCAAGAATAGGTACTTTTAGGTCAGGAGTAGTAAACATCGAAGCCGCCTTGCGTGCATCATTAAGTGGATTTTTTCAAACAGATCACTCATTTTCTTTGATTTAGAATTTTGTTCCATATTATTTTTATTTTTTCACTTATATCAATATCCGGATTAAATTCAATTATGCTTTTAGCCTGAACCATAGCCTCAGTAATTTGCCTGTCGAAGGGGAGCTGACCAACAATTAAGATCCCGTTTTGCCTGCACCAATCTTCAATCTGTCCACTCATGGAAGGATTAAGATCATATTTATTGATGATGACAGATGCAGGCAGATTGAATTTCTGAACCATCCCGATTGTTCTTTGCATATCATGCAATCCCGATATGGTGGGTTCGGTTACAATTACAACTTTATCAACTCCTGTAATTGTCGAAATAACAGGACAGCCGATTCCAGGAGGGCCATCAAGTATTATAGTATCTAAATTTTTTTCCCGCGAGACTTGCCTGGCTTTTTCACGAACCATGTTCACAAGTTTTCCCGAGTTCTCTTCACCTGGTGCCAATCTTCCATAAACCATTTTACCATTACGGAATGATCCTGAGTACATTCTGCTTTTATTATTCTGAACCATGGTTATGGCTTTTTCAGGGCAAATACGTGAGCACAGGAAACAACCATCGCACGATATTTCTGATATGAACACCTTGCTCCCTTTAACCGATATGGCATCAAACCGGCAGTAACTTTCGCAGATACCACAGGAGGTACATAAATCATAATTTATAACTGCTTTATGACCTGCTATGTATACTATTTCTTCTTCATGGGTTGGATTAAATAACAGGTAAAGGTTTGCAGCATCAACATCGCAGTCTGCCAGAACTACATTGCCGTTTAACGTTGCAAAAGCAGCACTTATACTCGATTTCCCTGTACCCCCCTTACCGCTTATTATTGCTATCTCCATGGTTTAAAGTGATTTCATCAACTATTGCCATCAATTGTTTTGCAAAAAATGGATCTGTTTCCGAGACTATTCTTCCTGTTGAGTATAACTCTGCAATCTCCTTTTTAAAAGGAATTTCGAGTAAAAGAGGGATATCTTCATCATATAGATACTCCTGTACTTTATTATCGCCCATACCTGTCCTGTTAATTATTACCCCGTATGACTTCTCTATTTTTCGCAGGATCTCAACACTCTGTTTAAGATCGCTTAGCCCAAAAGGTGTTGGCTCCGTAACCAGGATCACATAATCGGCCGATGCAACTGTTTGTACAAACGGGCATGAGGTTCCGGGGGGAGAATCCAGGATAGCGATCCCGGCCTGATTATTAATTTGTTTAAGAGCTGTCTTAATAACCGACACCGGCGATAGCACCCCGATATTCATTTGTGCTTCGATAAGTGAAGGGTTGCCATTGTTTGAATATAAATTAACATTGCCCAGCGAAACCGGTTTCTCAGTGATAGCGTTATCCATGCATGCAACAGTGCATGCTCCGCAGCCATGGCAAAGATCTTCAATGACCTTAATTATCCTCATTGGAGGCAGGATAAAAATGGCATTATAATTACAGTATTCATGGCATCTTCCGCAAAAAGTACAGGTATTGGAATTTATAACCGGTACCAGCTGGGTTACTTCAATGGATTTGGTTTGCTTGGTTTCAAAAAAGGCCATAGCATTTGGCGCTTCAGCATCACAGTCAACCAGAACTGCATCAATTTGATTCTTCAGCAGGGTATAAAAAATATTTGTAGCGACAAAAGTCTTCCCTGTTCCCCCTTTTCCGCTGGCTATGGCAATTTTAATCATAGCTGAGAATACAACTGTAAGAACAAGTCTTTTGGGAAATTATATTGTTGATTCCGAGGCTTTTTCCTGATCTTCCTAACGGAACCGGACCGGAAGTTATCATTCTATATACCTGTAAAATAATTTGTTGCACTTTTAATACCGGCTGAATTAAATACAACAAAACTCTCTTTTTCAACCTTTGAGGAATTCTGCCATTACATTACATTTGACCATTAGCAGAAAGAAGATCCTTTTATCATTTAAATGCAGAAGCCCTTCAAGATTACCCTGACCTTTTGAAATTATAAGATCAGCCTTATTGAAGAAATGTTTAAACTCATCACTTGATTTCGGGACAACAGTTGAGGGAGCATCATAGCCGTTTGAAATAACCTTTGCCACTTCATCCATTCCTACATATACGGCATCCTCAATTGTTGCATCGTTAATTACAGGTCCACCTCTTACCACATAAATGAGGTTGGGGTGATTAATTGTCTTAATAAAAAGCTTATCAAATACAATTTCCCCGGCATTATCTCCAAGAAATAAAACATTATCGGCTCTTTCTAAAGCTTTCTTAAGTGATTCTGAATTGTCAATGGCAAATCCGGAATGAAGGACCCTGTCAAGCGTTGCCTGTAAATTGAAATTATCGCTTGCCGCGAAATCGATTATATTTCCTGCTATTGAAAGACGCAAAGCGGTGCCAAATGGATTTTCGCTCTGCTTCAAAATACTTTCTAATTCAGGGATAAGGCTTAGAGCCAAATCATTATATATCTTTTTTTCGGATTTGTACGGATCACTGTTAAGTGTATAATCCCGTAAAAGGCTATGCAATTCCCTGGCAAATTCCGGAGAATTTAATTCATCCCAGTTTTTCTGATACATGGTGATCATATCTTTTGTAAAACTGTTTTTGGCTTCAGCGGAAATATTTTCCTTTACAAGCAATTTCTCAAATGCCCTTGTAATACAAAAGAAGCATCGGTAATCAGAAATCATCTCTGGCTGATAAGATTAGTGATCACAATAGTTCGCTCCGGCAATCAGTGTATTGTTTAAAAGATCATTTGCCAGATCTTTCGGAGCTTTTATCGGTGCTCCAACAAATACATTGATTTTCTGCTCATTGAACAGTGTAATTGCTCTCTGCCCAATGCCTCCTGCGATAACATCTGTAACTCCTTTCTCAGCCAGCCAGCCGGGAAGCAAGCCTGGTTCATGGGGTGGAGGTGTAATTAGTGATTCCCCGGTGACAGAACTTTTTTCGGCATCAATTATTGCAAATTGCTGGCAATGACCAAAATGAGAACACAATATCCCGTCTTCCAACGGAATGGCAATACGTTTTTTCATTTTTAATTATTTAACATTTTTATTATCTCTTCTATCTTTTTATCAGGTTCTTTCATAACTATCATCTGGATCTTCAAACTGTCGAGCAGCGACTTGATCTTAATCCCGAATTCCCCTGATATTATTTTTTGCACATTGCGTGAAGCCACAACCTGTACAGATGCCGGACCAGCACCTTCCTGCGCATCTTTATTTGGATTTGGAATAATTTCAATCCCTTTTGTTTCAGAATCATAAATGACGAAATATGAACAACGCCCGAAGCGCCTATCCAATTTACTTTCCAGACTGTTTCCCGTACTTGTTAATGCTACTTTCATTTGGCTTTATTTGATATTGTTTTTTACATGTTATTTATATCTCCTATTGCGGAGAAATCTGAACTTCCGCATAAAGGGCATTTTTTTATCTCAGTCTGTTTTCTCAGGATTATTAAAGAAACAGCCGCAAGCCTTACATGAATACCATTCGCTGTCGAAATAGATCTTGCCTCCCTCAATAATTATCTGTTTCCCCAGAACAAGAGCCTCTGCGATTTTTTGCACGGCCTTCGAGTGAATACGAGTAAGGGTTGGCCTGGAAACTGCCATCAGGACCGATGCCTGATGATGGTTGAGCATCTCATGATCACATAAACGCAGAGCTTCATACTCCTCATACTGGAGGAATATAGCTTCAGCCTTTTCATCAACCGTTTTATCCCTGTAAGGCTTAAATCCTGAAATAACCGGCGGATTACTTATTTTTCTTAATCTGATTGGTCTTGGTGACATTAGTAATGAGCTATAGTTCACTACAAAGGTAATGAACTAAAGTTCATAATGAAAGTAAAATTCAATATTTTTTCAGGTATGGGTCACACTTGATTGTAAGTTTCCTGATTTAATGCCAATTTGTTCGCAACAGCAAATTAAAACTCTATGGTTAGTCTATCTTTTTGTCAGGATGAGAAGCAAATAATCACGCCTGGTGTTCAGAAATATTAACAAAAAGAAGCTGTTTTATATTATAAAACAGCTCCCATGTCAGATAAGGCAGAAGAAATCAGATTTCATTTTCCTCTATTGCCTTCCCCTTCCACCTCCGCCGCCTGCAACTACATTGACATCAACATATGTGATGTTGTTGTACGATATCAACCTCAGGGGTTGATGCGTTAGTTTCACCCGTTCCCGGTGAATCTTCATTGCCGATATAATTTCCTATTTCGGCACCTCAAAGATCAATATTTGACGAAGGATTATCTTTCATGTAGAAAGTAATTCTGTACAATCCGGCAACGGTCGGCTTCCAACCACCTGTTGATGCTCCATAAATATACTTACCTCCCACATTTAATTCCGGTGCGAAGGTAATGTTTGTGGTCGCTCCAACTGCAGGTCCTGTCCATAGGTAATCATCAGGATCCCAGGAAATGTTTACTCCATTTTCGGGATCATCTATAAGATATTGTATTCTCAAAGCCGGACTTGATGAAGCAATTGTAGCCCAATTCCCATATGTATAATATTGACCCTCATTGGTTCCCTGAACTTCCTGGGGACTGCTTGGGTAAGCCAGCATGGCCATCCAGTAACCCTCCATTTGGTCAACCGAAACATCGACATAAAGTGTTACCTCAAGCCTGAATGGCCTGTTGATTTTCGGATTTACAGATTCGATAACATCACCCCAGTCGATAAATGTGACACTCAACGGAGCGCTTATTCGTCTGATTTCAGCCTGCCAGGTATTTCCCGTAACCTTCTGGGCATACCACGAGGATCCGTCAGTAACAATTTCCAATTCCTCCGGGGTTAATCCTGTATATGGACCGGTGTATGGGGTCGTCCATAAAGGACTCTGAAATAGGGGTTATTTGAAAGCCGTTTAATGCATATACCGGAAACGATAAATTGTTGACAGCTGCCTCGGTATGTCCTCCGCCGCCTTTCTTTCCTGCACCCGGCGTTGCTTCCGAAGCCTGGTCGTCCGCTGACAGATACGACCGGATCATCTGTACACTTCAATAAAAATACCATACTTATGCCAAGTAATGGTATTAACAGATAATTTTTTAACCATAAAAACCTCCTTTTTTGTTAGTTTGCAAACCGAACCTGATCGAAATAAATTCTATCAATCATATTTTATAAATACTGTCAAAATCTCTTACAGCCTTATTCCGGTTTATAATAAACCTGAAATCACAAATTCCTGCATCACTAATAAGTATCTATGAAGTTTTACAAAAAAAGATGTCTTTACAGTTAATATCAAATTTAAAATTTTAAGTGGATTTTCCGGGCTTTTCTCTAAGTGTTTGTCACTCAATTTAGTCTGTTAGTCAAAAAAATATACTGGTTCATCCCAATATTTAATCCGTTCAGCTTTTTTCATAAATTCATGATTTCTTCATAATGTCAGTTTTAACTTACATACAGTTTCAAAACCACAAAAACAGAATAAAATGAAAAAGAAAAGCTTTTTAAGTGGTGCAGTGGCTGCAATTGTTTTGACAGTCTTATTTACTGCATGTTCCAAGAATCCGGATATGGCCGGTGACGACCTGGTTATACAAGGGAATGGCGCTCAGCTGAATTCCGATGCTGGTAAAGACTGTAATTTTACAGCTGTTTTAACAGATGCGGAAATAGCGGGTTTAATGCATATGCGGGAAGAAGAAAAATTAGCAAGGGATGTTTACCTTGAATTCTATGAAATTTTTGGTAATGTAATATTTAAAAATATTGCTGACAGTGAACAGAAGCATATGGATGCGGTCCTGGCCCTGATTGATGGCTACTTGCTTAATGATCCTGTTGCTGGCCTGGGTGTCGGTGTATTTACTGATAAATTTCAGGAAATTTATAACAGTTTAATAGCCCGGGGCACAACGCTTGAAGAAGCTTTTAAAGTCGGTGTAGACATAGAAGTACAGGATATTGAAGATCTGACACTTTATCTTACATTGACTGAAGTGACTAACCTGATCCAGGTATACGATAAACTCTTATCAGCCTCAGAAAAACATCTGGAAACATTTACCTCCAGGCTCTGAAATCTATTTTTAAATTTGAAAGAGGGTGTCTCAAAAGTCCTTAGGGGCCTTTGTTATTACCTTTGAGGACCCTTTGTGGTTAATTTTTAAATCAATACCACAAAGGATCACGAAGTACTACACAAAGTTGCACTAAGGGAAAAGTATCCCCAATAATACTTTTGATACACCTTTTTTTTAAATGCCTGCTTTATCAAAGGTACTTGGTATTAAATACACTTTAAAATCTATAATTTGAATTTTGTATTTTGTAATATAATTTATTATCTTTCTTTAAACAAAAAATTCTGATTTATGAAAAAAATTCTGCTCATTTTTGCTGTTGCATCAGCGATGGTTATTAGTTCGTGTGATAGAACTACTGATAGTCTGTCTATGGACGACGAACAGTTGTTAGTCAAGATTAATGATGGGGATATCATTCCCGGACAGTATGTTGTTTTGCTTAAAGATGGGGTTACATCTGTGAAATCAGCAAAGCTGGGATACAAGGATGCCCAGATTCTTATGAGAAGTGAAATGCTGAAAGTTCTAAGTGCATCCGATATTTCAGAAAGGGAACCGCTGCAGGTCTACACGGCGGCAATTGAAGGCTTTGCGGTCAGGCTTTCTGAGAAGGAAGCCATGACTCTCGAAAAAAATCCCGGGGTAATAGGTGTCTGGCCCGACAAGATGGTCATTTTAGCAAGACCGGTTCAGCCGCCAACTCCGCTTCCTGCAGAAGTTACACCTCCTGGTATAACCAGAGTAGGAGGAGGCGCAACATATACCGGTGACAAAAAAAATCTGGATAATCGATACCGGGATTGATCTTGATCATCCTGACCTTAATGTTGATGGTGCTTCCGGAAAAACATTTGTTTCAAGAACTACGACTCCCGATGATGATAACGGTCATGGAACACATTGTGCCGGGATTGCTGCTGCTATAGACAACACGGTTGGAGTAGTAGGAGTTGCTGCAGGAGCAAAGGTTGTTCCTGTTAAAGTGCTTGATAAACGTGGCTCAGGAGCCATGTCGGTCATTATAGCAGGTGTGGATTTTGTCACTGCCAATGGAGTAGTGGGCGACGCCGTTAATATGAGTCTTGGCGGCAGTCCTTATGAGGCCCTGGATTTAAAAGTAGTGGCTATGGGAGCAAAAGGACTTTTTGTAAGCCTGGCAGCAGGAAACGAAAGTGATGATGCAAACAATCATTCCCCGGCAAGGGCTAATGGACTTAATATTTATACAATTTCAGCTTGTGATGTAAATGACACCTGGGCATCATTCTCAAATTATGGTAATCCCCCGATCGATTTCTGTGCACCCGGAGTAAGTATTCTATCAACATATAAAGGAGGAACCCTAGCAACCATGAGTGGAACATCAATGGCTGCACCTCATGCATGCGGTGTTCTGCTGATTACCGGAGGAAATCCTGATTTCAACGGTTATGTAAAAAATGACCCTGACGGAAACCCTGATAAGATAATTCACAGATAAAAACTACCTGATAAATCCAAAAGCCAGGTACCGGAAAAAAATAACTGTACCGGCTAATAATGAAAAAGGGGCAATCGTTCAGAATGCCCCTTTTCTTTTGGTTGTTACTGAAATTTTATCTGCGGCCTGCGCCCCACATTGTTGACGTCCTCATGTTATGATTCATAGCGCTGTTACGCAGACCGGCATTTGGTTGTGTTCTGCGAACCTGTGATGCTCCCTGATTACGCATCTGGGCATTCTGTGTTCCGGTCCTCGACATCTTCAGAGAAGGATCATGTAACCTGGCCTGATCCCTTTTGCGGATCTGATCGCCACTTCCAGTCTGATCATGTTTACGCAGCTGATCCCTTTTGTGAGTCTGAAGCTGGCTCTGATCACCAATTTGTGATTGTGTCTGATTCTGGGTGCCGTTCTGTACCTGGGACTGATTCTGGGTACCTTTCTGTGCCTGAGTCTGATTCTGGGTACCATTCTGTACCTGTGACTGATTCTGGGTACCATTCTGTACCTGAGTCTGATTCTGGGTGCCGTTCTGTACCTGAGTCTGATTCTGGTGCCGTTCTGTACTGAGTCTGTCTGATTACCGTTTTGTACCTGATTCTGACCAGTACTCTGAGCTGTTATGCCAGCACTTATTAAAAGGGCTAAAGCAGTTAAAAAAATTGTCCTTTTCATTATTTATATTATTGGTTTAAAATTGTTAATGAGTCAAATGTAAGCCCGTGAAGATGAATTTATAATGAAATTTCGGGGATGATGATTGAAAATAATGCAGATTTTCAGAAATTTTTTAAAAAACAACTTAAAGTGAAGACAAAACCTTTTGGCCCAGGGAAATAAGGATCGGAATAGGCTGTAAATATAGCTTGCTTCTGCTTCTATTGTCATAAAATTCATATTAAAAGAAACCGGTAGCCCGAATTCAAATTCAATCAGATCAAAGCTCTTTTTATAGGAAATGGTTGAAGCCGGTACAGTACTTGTTGTAGTCGTAGTTGAAGTTGAAGATGAGGCGGAACCGCTATCTGTTGATGATCCCTGGCCCGAACCTGACGGTGAACCGGACCCGTAACCACCTGATGAACCAGATCCGGAGCCTGCTGATGAATTTTCGTTTTATTATCACCTGGCAACAAGGGAGTGCTGGTTTGTTGTGTTGTTGTTATTGCCGGAGTCCCATTGATAATCTCTGTAGTAATTAATGTACCTAACAAAAGATTCACATAAGGATCGAAGGAAATATTGGCTTTATCATTAAAAAATTCCGGAGTCTGAAAATACCTTGAGTTTTTAATTTGAAGATAGGTCTGAGGTTCTTTTGATAATATTCCTCCTAATGAAATTTTAGTATAAATTAATTTCCAGTCAACGCCAAGGGTGGCATCTCCAAATGTAAAACTACTGAAAAGAGTATCAGTTAATGTCTTATCAACTTCGTATCTGTAGACGCCTGCAGAGATATCAAACCATGAGTTGAATACGTGGCTGTAATTTAATCCACCTATAAAAAATGAGGAAATCAGATCAAATCCGGAGAGATGAACGGCTGAAAAGGAGGCATATAATTCATTTTTAAAGCCATAGGTCAGGTTAGCATAACCATAAGGCTGATCCTGTGACATTGAGGAGCCAAGATAGATCATATTACTCCCGTATCCTGCACCGGTGTAGATTGAATGATTCGCAACTTCAGATTCTGTTTTTGTTTTTGAGGTGTCACTCACAGGCAAGGCGATTTTAGTGCTGGTTTGCGCAGCGATACCTAACAGCAGGAAAAGGAGAAACAGACTTTGAAATTTAAATACTGAGGTTGGCATTTTAAAATGCATAGTTCTGTTTTTAAGTTTATCTTCCGCCTTTGTATCCTGCTCCACCTGGCTTTCCGGCACCTTTAGGTATTCCCGATCCTGATGGCCTGACAATAATAGGAGGACGAGCTCCCCGTGATTTACTCATATCCGGACGGCTGCCTCTTACCTGTTTGGCAGTCTGAATCCCGTTGGTGACTCCCTTTGCCCCTGTTTGTGGGGTATTTGTTGCCGCTGCTTCCTGATCTTTAACATCTTTATCAGATTTATTTACTGTTGATTTCGCTCTAATCGAATCAGACTGCTGAGATAAATTCTGGGAGAAGCTTGTATTAACAGCAAAAATCAAAAGCATTATAGTAAAAAATATCTTAACTGATTTTATCATTGTTTCTCAAAATATTGTTCGTTTCAAATCATTATTAAAAACCTTTGTTTTTACCAATTCCATAAAAATTGGTTATAGAAATTGCTTCCTGAGAGAACAAAAATAAAATCCTAAGATGAAACAGATGAAAAAAAGGATTACGACTTTAGATATTTGGTCGTAATCCTCTTGTTTTTAAAGTTACCTCTGTCCGTTAATCTGTCCATGATCTGCTCCCTGATTCTGAGCACTCAACATTGTTGTCATAGCCATAAAGGCTTTTTAAACTAAATAATCAGACCACAGTTCAGGAATAATTGCAGGATTTTCAGGCAATATGAAAGTAAATTTAGTCCATACACCGAGTTCACTGCTCACCGATATTTTCCCTTATGATTTTCAACAATCTGCTTTACAATGGAAAGACCTAATCCCGATCCTGTTTTAATATCTTTTGGAACATTGGAAGCCCGGTAAAATTCATCAAAAACTTTTGATAATTCTTCTTTCGGGATTCCGATTCCGGAATCGGATATTTCACGTTATAATATGATCTGTTGACGACTCTTACAGTTAATTATATATGTCCTTTAGGTGGAGTGTATTTAACTGCATTCAACAACAGATTGGAATATAATTCCTCAATTGTAAATGGATTTCCTGTTATCATCCTGATTGATTTATCAATGTAAATATTGAAATCAATCGACTTGTCCTTTGCAAGTTTGAACAGGTATTACAACTTTATTTATTATATCTCTCAATAAAAATTCTTCAAATTCATTATCGTGTTTCAGTCGTTTTCTTGTCAGGTTCAGAGATTTTTTATAAAACGTTGAAAGCAATTCAGTTCGTTCAAAAGCACGGTTTGAAAATTCTTCCTGTACCTCATTTAGGGGACCTGCAATTTCGAACGGATTACATCAATGCAACTCAAGATTGCTGCAATATGACCTTTGATATCATGGGTTACACTAAGACATATTCATTTTTAAGCTTATCCTTGTTTTCCAGTTCAATATTTGTTTTAACATATGTCTCCTCACTTTTTATTGACCTGTAAATTATCATATGCGAAAGGCATACCACAAGAACAGAAGTGCATGTAAAAACAAATCCTGTCCAAAAACATAGAAACATTTTTATACAGATCGTGAGTCAATAAAACCTTCAAGCGGATAATGAGGAATTACTGAATAACATTCAAGAAGTGCCAGCGAAGCAGCAGAAGCATTGTGAAAAGCGCATAAAAATAACTTTTAAGTGTCGAAAATATTGAGCTTGCAATTATCATATGAAAAAAATAAAAAAGGATAAGCGGATTTTCTATACCTCCTGAATAATGAATAATAAGTGTTAAGATGATCAGATCAGTTATTATCTGGAAATGGATTTCATTTTTATTTTCCGGATTACTCTGCTGCCTTTCTTTTTTTTAATCTGTTTGAGAATTATCTTGTGAAATATATTTAAGAACAAGAAGAATTGCAGAAAGAATATATATTGAATTTTCCTGTATTGAAATATTAAATATATGCCTTACAACATAAGTTGAAATAATAAGAATGAATAATTGCAATCCATCTGATCCTGATGAACCATTTGGCAAAAAGTATATGTGCCGGAATCAGTTTTTCATCCATATGGATTCTGTATTTGAATCAGAATGGTTATTTTTCAAAAAAATGAAAATTAAACTCAAATAATCCATCAACCTGTGCAAGTACCTGCTGATCGGTAAAATGTCTGCCTTTTATTGCCGACGACGGGCATGCTGCAACGCAAACACCGCATCCTTTGCATAATGCACTGATAATATGACTGTGTCTTTTTTCTTCATTGAATTCAATTGCACTGTAAGGACAAAGCTGGTTACATAACCTGCACCCTGAGCACAATTCTTCATTCACTTCCGAATAAAGGGCATCAACCTCGATCTTTCCCTTTGCTATTCTTGCAAGTATCCGGGCTGCTGCAGCTCTTGCCTGTGCAACAGTATCAGGAATATCCTTTGGAGCAACACATGTTCCTGCAATAAAAATTCCATCTGTTGTTGTTGCAACCGGTTCAAGTTTCGGATGACTTTCAATGAACCATCCATCCTTATCCTGGCTGATATTTACAATGCGGGCTACTTCATGTGAATCTTCACGGGCTTCCATCCCTACCATCAGGATTACCAGGTCAGCCGGTATCTCAATTAGCTCTCC
Organism: uncultured Bacteroidales bacterium; assembly: GCA_963753495.1. Lineage (GTDB taxonomy): Bacteria > Bacteroidota > Bacteroidia > Bacteroidales > VadinHA17 > LD21. The sequence continues at coordinate 25,133 of CAVWCO010000010.1, read as the reverse complement.
TGAAAGCTTTTCATTTACCTCTATAAGCATCTCACAATCATCTTTAGGTGATGCTTTATGAATTACAGGTCTGTCATCTTTTTCATACATCAGGAAAAGTGTCTTTGCTTCCGATGAACGCCGGTAAAAATCCTCATGGCCTTTTCCGAATGCATGCATATCAATATAAATATCTGAAATATAACATTCAGGATTTGCAGATTTGATCTCATGTGCATACTTTAATGCGGTCATGCAGCAAACCCTTGAACAATATGTATGAAATTCCTGGCTCCGGCTCCCGACACAGTGTATAATAGCAACATATTTTGGTATTTTTCCCTCTTTTGTTTCAATTCGTCCTGCCCGGATCATTTTTTCAAGTTCAAAAGAAGTAATTACATTTGGTAATTTTCCATATCCGTAGTGAACTATTCGCGATGCATCAAATTCCTTATATCCTGTACATACAATGACATTTCCGATTTCCACCTCAACCGGATTGCTCATTTTCGCCGGTTTTCCGTTCAGCGATTGGATTGTTGCTTTGAAATTTCCGATAAATCCGGTCAGGTTTGTCACTTTTGATTCAAGATAAACATGAACCTTTTTATTGTTCATGATACGTGTTATCCTTTCAGTAAGGAGATCCCGGGCCGAATAAAGATATGGTGCTGTAAGATCAACACGGGCAAGATTGCCTCCGAGATGATCATCTTTTTCAACAAGATAAACATTGATTACCGGCATCTGCAAGCTCAAGTGCAGCTGTCATACCTGCAATACCTCCACCAATTACAAGGACATTCGGGCACATATTAACCGACATGCTTTCCATTCCTCATGGAATGCAACCCGGCAAATGGCTGCATAAACAAGGGCTTTGGCTTTTTCAGTTGCTTCAACAGGATCTTTATGAACCCAGCTGCATTGTTCACGTATATTGGCCATTTCGAACAGATACTGATTAAGTCCGGCAGATCTAAGTGCATTACGGAAAGTCCGTTCATGCATATTCGGACTGCAGGCAGCTACTACCACTCTGTTGAGATGATTCTCTTTTATATCCTGGACTATCATCTCCTGTCCGGGATTGGAACACATATATTTATAGGTCTTGGCCAGAACAACATTGGGAATACCTGATACAAATTTTGCAACAGCTTCAACATCAACTATTTTGGCGATATTTGTTCCGCACATGCAAATATATACCCCTATTCTGCAGTTTTCCATGGTTCCAATATTTTATTTAATTAAGACCGGAATGATTGAATAGATTTCTTCCTGTCTGGCTAATGCCTCTCTGCGGATTTCTGCAAAATACATAGCCAGGGGACGATAAATAAGGTGTGCCCATTTGCTGAATGGCATCCTGAGCAACCAGGGTACAACACTCATTAAATGGATTACATATGTTATATTTGCCAGTTCATAGAAGGCCGGTACGATGAAAAATATGCTGGAAGATTCCGGTCAAAACAATAATAAATAGCAAAATCACAAAAACCCAGTCGGTTCCATGTGACTTTTTATACTGGACATAGTTTTTCTTCAACCGGTTCCTGATAAAATATACAGTACCTGTAATCAATCCAATTGTTGCCAGGTATCCGAAAATATGCACTGACCATTGATTTCAGGTCCTGCCTGCAACTGTTCAATAAAAACCATTACCAGTACAAGCATTGTAACATATCCCAGCATTAGACCGAGATGGATAAACCAGGGCATAAAAAACGGATGTTCCTGTTTTTTTTCACACTCCGAATAACGTTTCTGGGTGAAAAAATGCCATGGAAGCTGGTATAATTTCTTTATATATAGCCACCATGGAACATCGGAATGTTGTCCCTTTAACCATGACCAGGTACCACATATGGATGGCATTGGCAAGAAGAAATATCAATAATATTGATCCGACCGTGAGGTCGAATCGGTGAATGAACTGGCTTGGTAAGAATGCCCCTTCACCATCATATATATTTAGTGTTCCCTCCTGAGAATCCATAATATACCAGGAATATTCCTGTCAGCAAAGCTACATAATAATAGCCAGAACTTCTGTTAACCTTGATTTAAAAAAATGCCTTGCAATCCCTGTTAAATCATAACGGGAGATAAGCCAGCGCCGCAGGCTCATCATTGTTTCGCCCGGGATCTGCTTCCCTGGGGCATTGGGTCGAGCACTGACCACAGTAATAACATAGCCATGGTTCAAGAGTGGTTTCAATTTTCTGTTCCAGGCCCATCTGCAGTAATCGCATTGATTTACGTGGAAATTTATAAACATCATCTGCATGCGGACAAACCGTTGAACAATCACCGCACTGGTAACATAATTGCACATCTTCGGCACCAAAACGGTCCAGTTCATCTATAAACAGTCGGATTTACTCTGATTGCCATAATGAACTCCTTAGATTGCATGAATTGTTTTTGCTCTGCTTTCAATTTCACTGAGAGAAAGGCTGCTCATGTGGCCGATTCCTTTTCCGCTTGTAAAGCTTCCCAGTACCCCGGCAGCCACTGCTGAAGCCTGTGCCACAGTATCAGGTATATCTTTCGGTGCCTGGCACATTCCTGCCACATAAATACCTCCCTTATCGGTATCAGTCGGGCTGCCGTTGTAATCAAGCTCCGAAAACCAGCCATCGGAATCTCTCTGCTACACCCAGCATCCTGCTGATTTCCTCAGTACCATGTGAGGGCACAAGTCCGACAGCCAAGACTACCATATCTACTTTAAACTCAACCAGACTATCTTTAAATATATCTTCTCCCCTTACCACCATCTGTTCATTTTTCATTGCAACTGAAGCTGAATGTCCCCTTACTACGAATGTCCCCTCCTGTTTTATTCGTTCTGCAAACTCTTCATAGCCCTTTCCGAAAGCTCTCATATCAATATAAAATTCATAAACATTGACATTCGCTACTTTTTCCTTAATAAGGTGGGCAAACTTCAGAGAGTACATGCAGCACACACGGGAACAATAAGGATTATATTTTTTATTCCTCGAACCGACACAATGAATAAGGGCAACAGCTTTTGGTGGTATTCCCTCGGGTGAAAATATCCACTCTTCCTTACCTGTTTTTTTATTAACCACTCTGGATTTTGTTACAATTCTTCCTCCTGTTGTGCCTGATGCATTGGTAAGCCGTTCAAATTCGATAGAAGTCAATACATTGGGAAAGACTCCATATCCGTATTGTTCTATCTTGCTTACATCAAGGAATTCATATCCTGTTGCCAGAATGATATTACCGACTTCAATATCAATTATTTTATCAGGTTCATTGAGATTTATGCATTCCTTCGGGCATTTTTTAACACAGGCACCACATTTTTCACCTCCTGAAAGTATATAAGTACAGCTTGACTCATCAACAAGGTAAGCGTTCGGAACTGCTTGCGGGAAAGGGATATAAATTGCTTTCCGTAAAGATATCCCCGCATCAAATTCACTTTTAACTTTTACGGGGCATACTTCAGTGCATATGTTACAGGCAACACATGATTTTACATCAACATACCGTGCTTTTTGCCTGATCTTTACGCGGTAAGCTCCTGGTTTTCCGCTAACAGCCACTAAATTCGACCTGGTCAGCAGACGGATCATTTCATGCTGTCCCACTGATACCATTTTGGGTGTAAGGATACAGGCAGCACAATCGAGTGTGGGAAACGTTTTGTCAAACATTGCCATATGGCCGCCGATGGTACCGGTCTGTTCAACCAGATAGACCTGCTTGCCGGCGTTGGCTATCTCAAGTGCAGATTGTATTCCTGCAATGCCCCCTCCGATAATAAGAGTCGCATGATTGACAGGATTTCCGCCCGGGACTGCTGCAAGCGGGAAAGGAATTCCCATGGTGGCACACGCTACAATTGCTTTGGCACGGTCCATTGCATTTTCACCTTTTGTCCCATGTTCCTGGAAGGAGGCAAGACGGATTTCATCTGTATTGCCGCCTGTTAATGCTACTGCTTTAGTGAAAACAGGTTTGAAATAGCCCGGCATATCTCCTGCGAGGACAATCCGTTCCAGATTATTTGTTTTGATCTGTTCACAAATAAAGTTAATACCGGGCAGAGGCTTTAACCTTAAAATCTGTACTGTTTCAACATCCGGAAGGTTAGCTGAATATTTTGCAATGGCATCAATATTTAAACTCCTGCTATCTTCTGTCTGACAGAAAAAAACTCCGGTTCGCATGATTCCTAAGTTTTGATTTATATACTAAAAACCTGGTGTGTTTTATTAGTCTCTTTTTAATCGTTGAATCAACTCTCCGTTTACTTCACGTATATCCAGAATTATTGGCATTTCGCCGGGGAAGCAGTGAGTGGCACATGAAAAACAGGGATCATATGCTCTGAAAGCCATCTCAATCATATTTAATATACCGTCGCTTACCTCGACTCCTTTTTTTATAAAACCTTCAGCAGCCTTTTTGATCGACATGCTAATAGCACCATGATTGTTTGTGGTTCCGACAATTAAATTTACTTTGGTAACGACTCCTTTTTCATCGGTCCAGTAATGATGGGTCAAGTGTACCTCTCTGGGCTTCAACTATACCAACTCCTTCACCCGGGATTGTACCAAGAGGTGCACGCAGTTCTTTGCCGGTAATATCAGGATCAAGTGCGAGTTCCAGACATCGTTCAGCAGAATATAACAGTTCAACAAGCCGTGCCCAGTGCATTGCCAGTGTTGCATGTACGGGTTTCCCTCCAAGAGTACTGATACATTCTTTCATATTCCTTTTGTGCCAGGGGAGTAGCCATTCCATCGCTGGCATTTAGCCTCGATAAAGGAGTAGCGTGGTAGAGGCCTGAATTCTGTCCGTCAATAAATCCTTTCCATCCTATCTTTTTAAGGTACGGGAATTTAAGATAGCTCCAGGGTTCAACGTGTTCAGCCACATAATCGAGATATTCCGGAGGTGAATATTTATATAATTCTTTCCCTTCAGTATCAACAACCCTTACTTTCCCATCATAGAAATTTACTTTATTATTGTCATCAACCAGTCCCATTGAATGCAGCTTAAGGTTGTACGGACCATTGAGAATAAGATCGACATATTCTTTGTTTTTGAGGACAATATCCTTAAATATTTTCAGAGTGAATTTTGCAAATTCCACAAATCCATTGGCTTTGGTTACTATATCATCTCTTTCTTGATCTGAAAGTCCTTTTCTGACGCCCCCTGGAATATTCATTACCACAAATGTCTGATGCCCCCCGAGAAGGGCCTGAATTTCCTGAGCAATCCGCCTTTGTTTAATGACCTCAGTTCCTATTTCTTTTCCAACTTTTTCAATCACTCCGAGGATATTTCTCTTTGAAGGCGGTGCAATAAGGTCCAACAACAAAATCAGGTGCTGCAAGAGCATAAAAATGAGCTGTATGACTATGAACAAAATGTGCCATATAAAACAGCTCCCGGAGTTTTTTTGCTGTAGGCGGAGGTTCGACTCCAAATACAGCATCTACTGCTTTCCCTGAAGCCATATGGTGACATCCCGGGCAGACCCCGCATATTTTAGCAGTGATTGCAGGAAGCTCTTCCACCGGTCTGCCTTCGCAGAATTTTTCAAAACCTCTGAGTTCCGGGACCTGGAAATATACATTACCGACTTCTCCTTCATCGTTAAGGAAGATTTCTATCTTGCCATGACCTTCAAGCCTTGTGATCGGGTCAATAGTGATCTTTTTCATAATACTTTTCTTCTTATTAATGAGGACAGGCAGGCTGAAACGATAAAAAAATCCTGCCGGGTCTGCAATATCTTCAATGACCCTGTTAATTTCTTCAGGTTCTTTTTCGTCAATAATACTGGCAATAGCTGACATCATTTTGGCTCCCGGGTCAGTCAGCACCGGGAGGAGGTCCGTAACAGCCTCGGCATGGGGCATTACCCTTTAATGCAGCGATGGCCGCATCCCGCCCTGGTTGCAGGTCCCATACACAAAACTCCCTGTTCCATAAAGCATGTTACCCCATCATCTTTGATTTCCCATGGCCTGTAAAACTTCCTGATTTTCTTGTTCTCGGTTTTTTTCCGTTTGCATTCATCACACTGGGCTTTGATATCTGCACCTATAACCGAACCTTTGGGCGGAAGCTCAGCCCCGCTTACAACAGCAGTAAAAACCTCGAGAAATCTTTCAGTCTGGGGAGGACAACCCGGAATAAAATAATCCACCTCAACAACCTGTGAAAGAGAAAGGACATCATTATAAAAAACCGGTATATTAAGTGTCCCTTCCTTTACTTCAAATTCAGGAAGTGGTCTGATATTGTCCGGATTGATAACTGATTCACATTCCTCATAAACCCTGCGAAAAATTCTTCTTTTGTGGAAAATTTGCTAATCCGGGGATGCCTCCCATATGAGCACAACTCCCGTAGGCGACAAGGATTTTGCTTTTCTGCACGCAACAGCTTTGCCATATGCTCATTTTCGCAGTTTCTTACTGCCCCGTTAAAAAGGGTTAAATCTATGTGCTTGTCTGGCATATTTTCGACATCCTTATACTTGATATCAAGTGCAATAGGCCAGAATACAAGATCAGCAGCTGCTACAACATCAAACAGCTTCTCGTGAACATCAAGCACCGATACGCAGCAACCACCACAGGCAGCAGCCCAGTAAACGGCAAGTTTAAGTTTAGGTTTCTGCTCCTTCCATTTTACAGTCAGTTTAATTTATTTAAAAACTGTCACAGTCTCTTTTACTTTACATGGCCCCAGCTCTATAATGGTTTCTGTAAAACTGTTTATAAGTTCTGCAAACTGTTTCCCTTCGCTGGCACTTATCCATTCAAGTTTCAGCCTTTCAGCTTCAATACCTACCTGTTTGATATATTTTTGCAGTAATAAATATCTCCGCAGGCAACGGTAATTACCTTCCTGATAATGGCAGTCACCCGGGTGACAACCACAAAGAAGGACTCCGTCGGCACCTTTATTAAATGCCTTTAGTACCAAAGTAGGTTCAATACGGCCTGAACACATAAGTCTGACTGCCCTTACATTGGCCTTATACTCCATCCTTGATGTCCCTGCCAGATCCGCGCCGGTGTATGAACACCAATTGCATAAAAAAGCAATGATTCTGGGTTTGAATTCCATACCTTTTTTGGTGTAAATCAAAGTTTTTAAAAACCGAAAAAATAAATTTATGAAAAAAAGATAATAGTCAAAAAACTATTAATACAGAAAAGGATAATGTGAATATAATCACAATAAAACTAAATAGTGCATCTATGAGTATTCTGGAATTTGCATAATCTCACTTATTTAAGAGTTGTCATATCCCTTATCGGATATAAGGATAATAATCAGCGATTTAATCATCTATGTAATTGATATCAAATTACATAAAATAATAATCTTAACCAGGCCGGTAAAAAAGATTTTTATAATCATGTTCTGATAAGACTGCAGGGAAAACAAAGGATTCGTTAATTTTTATGACCTGTTTAAATATTATAGTTGAAAATATTATTCAAACATTATTCTAATAAATAAGGCCATAATGTGAATAAAATCACAACAAAGTATAAGTACAAGGTAAAGGATAGAAAAAACTTAGTTTTAATTATTCTTTTCCGGCCAGTTTTGCCATCTGCTGGTTTTTTGAGTCAGGAGTTCTTCGACTTTCATTAGCAGGTCTTCAGAACGAGCCGGTTTGTCCAGAAATGAATCAACAGGCAGAAATTCACCATCAGTTTCCGGTGAGAATTTAAAGGCGGGCTTTTCTGTATTGATTGCTGTTAACATCAATATTGGTATTGAGGATAATTTCTTATTAATTCTTATGGCCTGGGCGAAATTGAATCCTTTCGATTCACCCTTGCTCCCAAACATTACATCCAGGATAATCAAATCGGGTATTTCAAGTTTTAATTTTTCATTTGCTTCATCAGGATCGTAAGCAATGATTGCTTTGTAGCCTCTGCTTTCAAGTATTCTTTTCATTGCTGCTACAAGATCAGCGTCATCCTCTACAATAAGAATTTTTGGTTTTTCATTCATGATCGATTTCCTCCTGTATGAATTGTTTAATTATAAAAACACAAATAATAGATCAATAATATGATGAAAATTTAATAAAAAAAGCACAAACATCAAAACAACCTGCATAAAAAGGTTCTTTCATTACGCATTTATTATTTTTTTAACCAGGGCAGACACCTCTTTCAAAATTTCAGGGTACCGGATCTCCAGGAGCGGAGTAAGTTTTTCACTGAATTCCCTGTCTTCAATAATTTCTACTGCAATAATATGAAGATCAGAAGGAAGATTCAGATCGAGAATATTTCCCAGGTGAAGTGCCGTAATAAAATTTACATCGTGAAGGTTCGACAAATTGGAAGTCTCCCTGAAATCAGACGGAGTAAAATAATACACATTCCCCGGGTTTCCGTTCCGTGTATGAATTGCATCAATTATTACAGCTTTCTCATAACCCCTGATATGTTCCATTATTTCCAGCCCTCCGCAAAATGCCGTTGTAAAATTAACGTCCGGAGCATCAATCATTTCAGAAAGGTTCCTGACAAGTCGCGGACCAATACCATCGTCAGACAGGATTTCGTTACCAAGTCCTATTATCAGAGTTTTCCTGTTTAGCATAAGAGGGGTCAAATTTATCAAATTGAGAAGACCATTAATGTTAATTTTCAGAATCCTCATTTATATTCCCAAGATATACTTCCCAGACTCTGAACTGCTCATTCCCAAAAGATCTTGTTTCTTTCATCAGACAAATATCAATTACCAGCCTACCGGATGTTATTTCTGTTGTTTCCTGGCCTGAATGGTAAAGAGATTTGTAATTAAATGAAAGATTGCCGGTGAAAGTAGAATCATTTGTACTTGTAAACGGTTTAATTATAGCAATATCAATAGGTTTAAGCCAGAACAAAACACCTTCAGAGAGACTGTAAGAAAGCAAATGTTCAAGAATATCAAGATCTGGTTCAGGATAAGTTTTACTCCATCCGGAGACGTCGATTTCATCAGAAATAAACAAATCCCTGATTAATCCTGCAGCATGTTGTCTGAATCTCAGATCGAGAGTTGTATCTGAAATAATTTTCATGTAATCGGCAAAATCATTAACCTTCTCAGTAGCGGTAATCTCATAAGCCCTGAGAAATGATCTGAAAGAGAGTCGGACGTAAAAACATGTTTTACGCTGTTCATTAAATTCATGGTATACACTTCTTTCTGCACTTCTGTAGCATCTTCACTTTCGTTGCATGTCCTGGCAGAACAGACAAGATAAATAAGAATCAGAATCCATATGTATTTGATCCGGTTCATTCCATTTCATTTTTTATTCTGAAACGCAGGATAACTATTTTGCCATCGAGGTACCTGTTATCCACTATTTCTATCTGCCTCATTCCCGATGAAGGCATAGTAATCTTATCAATAAATTCCCATTTATTATAAATTGCCATGGCGTTCCCGGAACGATTTTCAGGAAACTGGTAAATTATTGCCTCTTCGCTGAATAAACTGTCAAGCTGTTCCCGTCTTTTCTCCCAGGAATTCACATCTGATTTTGAAAAGTAACTTATCATAAGAGCGGAATAATCCGGTTTTATGCTTATCTGTTCATTACGCTTAAATTTTCTAAGTACCCTTTCTACTGTATCTGTAAGATAATAAGGCGCTTTTACAATCATGTTTACCTCGCTTTTATTGGTCCTGACTGTAATACTACCTTTTTCGTCGGATTTGATAGAGCGCGGAGATTCATTTTCCATAAGCACTTCAGCCCTGAGATTATTGTTAATAACAGGCACCCCGGTATCAGAATCAATAAAAGTGAACTGGTAATTCTGGATATTGATCATTTTTAAAATAATGAATAACAGGATCATGACGGCCAGAAACAATAAAGGAATCCGAATCAGAAAATTCATTGGTTCTTCCGTGACGTTCCTGCCGGAAGAACATGAATTATGTTCCTGTATTTGAAATCCTGCCAGTTGCTGATAACCTGCATACTGGCTCAGTATATTCAGAACATCAATTCTGGGTAAAGACTCACATTCAGCTTTCATATGTGTATAGAACCACTTTTCACTGAGCTGCCCGTTTACCTTTTTAATTAATTCTTCCTGAAAGTCAGTTATCTCCTGCCCTTTCCAGTTTGATATTTCAGGATCAATACCAGGGTATGACCGCATCATTGTTGCCGCTATTTCCTTTTTTAGAAGGCTGAAGATTATTTTTTCTTCCTGATGCAAAATTGGAAATGAATTACAAAGGTGTGAATGTAAAATAGTTGTAAATTACTTTACAACTAATTTACAAAAGAATTACAACATGGTTCCCGGAAATGGGGTGTAATTTGATCTGCTCAATAACTTTCCGCTTTGAGCAGATAGCACAAAGTTTAAAATTTGGTCAGACTGAACCACACTGTCGATGAACAAAATACTTCGCACACCTGAATCCCGGTTTAAAGATCTGAAGGATTACCCGTTTCAACCTCATTTTATTAAGATTGATAATCTTAAGATTCATTATATTGAAGAAGGTCCGGTTGATAATGATCCTGTTTTGCTGCTTCATGGAGTTCCGGCCTGGTCATATCTGTATCGTCATTTGATAAAAATAATTTCTGAATCTGGCTGTCGTGTTATTGCTCCTGATCTGATTGGGTTTGGCAAATCAGATAAGCCCTTAAAAGCAAAGTCGCACTCTTATCAGTCACATGTTGAATGGATCACGGAGTTCATCAGCATACTTAATCTTAAGGGAATCACCCTTTTTTGCCATGACTGGGGTTCATTGATCGGATTACGGATTGCCGCTCAGCATCCGGATCTGTTTACCGGGATCATAGTCAGCAACGGAATGCTGCCGACGGGTGAACATAAAATCAATCCTGCTTTCAGATTATGGAAATATTTTGCCCGTTACAGCCCGTTTATTCCTGTTGACCTGGTTATTGAAGCAGGAACCTTAAGAAAACTCGACAAAGAGGAAAAGAAAGGCATACCGGGCTCCCTTCCCGTCATCCAGATATAAAGCAGCAATTCGTGCATTGCCCTCCCGTGTCCCTTCCGCTCAGAATGATCCGCAATCGGCTGTTAATAAGACATTATGGAAATTGCTCGAAGGTTGGAAAAAACCGTTTTTGACTGTTTTCAGTAACCACGATCCGATAACCCGGGGCGGGGATGAATACATGCAAAAGAGAATCCCGGGGGCAGCAGGTCAGGATCATATAAGGCTTGATGCCGGGACACTTTATTCAGGAAGACAGATATAAAGAGCTTGCAGAGATCATTATCAGATTTCATAAGAAATCAGCGGCTGATAGGTAACCTTTAAAATTCTCAAATCTATGGATTGGAAATGTCAGATTGAAAGCATTGGAGTAAAAATTCCGGGAAAGAGACTGACAACCGCAGAATTAATGGGAAAATTCAAGACCCCATGCATAAAAAAGTTCGGTCTGCTGACAGGGATCAGTGAAAGGAAAATATGCTCGGCAGGAGAAGATTCATTTTCACTGGCAGCAGATGCAGCAGTAAATTGTCTTTCCCATTCAAAATACCGTGCCGATGAACTTGACATGATAATTAATTGCTCAATTACAAAATACAAAGACGGATTATCACATCTGTATGAACCTTCCTTTTCAGCATTAATCAGGAAAAACATAGGCGCCAGCAAAGCGATAACATTCGATATTTCAAATGCATGTGCCGGAATGCTAACCGGTGTGTATATAGCCGAGAAATTCATCAGGCAGGGAATAATAAAAACCTGCATGATAGTTAGCGGAGAATATATTTCAAATTTATGCGATCATGCAATTAATAATATAACGACATCTTTAAGTTCAGAAATATCCTCCCTTACATTGGGTGATTGCGGTGCGGCGGCAATAATTGAGAGAACTTCAGATGAAAGAAAGGGTCTGATTATTTCCGGTTTTACAACTTTAAGCAAATACAGTGATCTGTGCACCGGAAGACAGAACCGGAATTCCCCGGGAGGAAAAATGAAAACCAAAGCAAAAAAAATCCACCTGGCGGCAATTTCAGAATCTGTCCCTATTGTGAAGGAGGCACTTAAAAAGTGTTGTTTATCCTTCAATGAAATTAAGTGGCTCATTCCACACCAGACTTCCAGAAGTTCAATTATTTCAGGAGCTAATCATTATCTGAATTGCTTCGGAGAAAAGCCGGGGCAAATAGTAATAACTCTTAAAGAAACCGGGAATACTGCATCAACCACACATTTCCTGGCGCTTCACAAATACCTGAATGAAAGACGATTCAGTGAAGACGATAATGTGATGTTACTCTGTTTCGCATCAGGGCTCATCATAGGTGTGGTAATTTTTAAAATGAATGAAATGGTTTACAGGTATGGGAACACAAATTAAAATGGTCTCAGTGGCACGACCCCGGTTTGGATTTCACCATGTGAATTCAATCAGGTTATCGGCCAGGGCTGCCAGTCAATGCCTGGATGATGCCCGCATCGATCCCTGCGATATAGGTCTTCTGGTAAATACAGGGGTGTATCGTTATAAAAATACCGGAGAACCGGCAATAGCTGCATTAATTCAGAAAATAATAGGCTCCAACAGAACGACTGCAAAAGACCCCGGATAATCATAAAACCACTTTCTCATTTGATTTAAACAATGGGGGATGCGGCCTGCTTACAGCAATAGAGATTATTGAGGGATCAATAAGAAGTGGTGAAATAAATTATGGAATGGTGGTGACCGGCGACTCTGAGCCTTTTTACCGTTTATCAGAAGAGTTCACTTTCAATTCAGCAGCGGCTGCAATAATTCTTGGCGGATCCAATAAGTCAAATGGTTTCTCAATGTTCAGGACATTCACTTATCCTGAGTACAGCGGGGAATTTGTAAGCTCTACATTTTATAACAATTCCGGGGGTGCACGGGAAAGGCAGGAATATATTGAATGTCATGCAAAAAGAATCTTATCCCGATGTTTGTGTTGATTGTGCCGCGAAATCATTATTTAAGTTTCTGGATGAATCAGGAATGAAGCTGGATGATATAGACCTTATCATCCCGTCGCAAAGCCCTCTGGGGTTTACGGACAAATTGAAAAAACGGGTGGGCATGAATGGTAATTTTATTGAAATAAGAAAAACAGGGAATATGGTGTTCCATACTGCCGGACCGGCATTTGCACTGAAGAAGGTCTGGGATGATAACCGGTTCGGAAGTTCAAAGAATATTATTTTCCTCACAATCGGTTCAGGGATAAATGTGTCACTTGCACTTTATCAAAATTAAAATAAGATTTTATGCTACAAACAGATCAGCATATGACCGGCTTTAAGATCAATAATATTTCAGAATACCTGAGGTTTTATGCTGAACTCTCCCCTGATAAACCGGCACTTATTTATCCTGAAAAGATTACCTACAGGGATTTAGAGGATAAGGTTAACAGATATTCATTCGGCCTTGATCATGCAGGCATCAGGGCAGGCACCAGAACTTTGATAATGGTGCCTGCAGGAACTGATTTTTTCATACTGATATTTGCCCTTCTGAGAATCGGTGCTGTACCTGTTATGATAGATCCTGGCATGGGAATTAAGGCAATGTCATCTGTTCTGGCTGATCTGGAACCTGATGCTTTTATTGGCATACCGAAAGCTCATTTGTTAAGGTTAGCATATCCGCGTCTCTTTAAAACAGTAAAAATCAAATTTACAACCGGGGCAGTCTCTTTATTTGGAGCTACGAGACTTGAAAATCTGGTAAAAGATAATCCCGGTCAGTATCCTTCACATTCAGATGATCCGGAAGAAATGGCTGCAATATTTTTTACAAGCGGCAGTACCGGTCCGGCTAAAGGAGTGATTTACACTTCAGGAATGCTTAAAAACCAGATTGAAATAACAAAATCGCAATTCAATATCGGCTCCGGTGAAATAGATCTTTGCACCTTCCCTTTGCTTGGCTTGTTTGCTATCTGCCATGGTAATTCTTCAGTTTTGGCAGATATGGATATGATTCATCCGTCAAAACTCGATCCGGCGAAAATAGTTAAGAACATCCAGGATTTCAAATGTACGCAGATGTTCGGTTCTCCCATGGTACTAAACAAACTGGCGGAATATTGTTCACCGCGAAAAATAAGACTCCCCTCACTGCGGAATATTATTTCTGCAGGAGCACCAGTTCACAGGCATGTAATGGAATCATTCAGCAAACTTATCTCCGAAGATGCAGAGATACATACCCCATATGGTGCAACCGAAGCATTGCCTGTCACTGATATCACCGCTTCTGAGCTTCTCCGGATCTATTCAGCTGAACCTGAAAATGAAACGCCGATTTGTATAGGAAATCCCGTCAAGCCACTGGATGTTAAAATCCTTGAAATTACTGACAAACAGATAACATCGTGGGATAATGCCAGACTGATGCCTGTTAATGAAGTTGGAGAAATCGTTGTGAAAGGGCCATGGGTATCAACAGGATATTTTAAAAGAAATGATGCTGATACTCTTTCAAAAATCCCGGATCTGGCTACAAATGAAATCTGGCACCGGATGGGAGACCTTGGGAAAATTGATCCGCATGGAAGGCTTTGGTTTTATGGCAGGAAATCACACAGGGTAATAACTTCTGAAGGCACTCTGTTTACAATCCCATGTGAAGCTGTATTTAACCACCACCCTGGAGTGGTACGTTCCGCACTTGTCGGAGTCCATCCGAATAACTCCGGATTTAAAAAGCCTGTGATATGTATTCAGCTTAAACCCGGATTTTATCCAACAAAGAAGCTGATTCAGAAACTACTTGAACTTGGAAATTCCGTACGGATTACCAAAGGAATATCAGACATACTCTTTAAAAAAGATTTTCCTGTCGATCCGAGGCATAATGCCAAGATATTTCGCGAAAAACTGGCCGCATGGGCCGCAAAAAGAATAAAATGAAGGCTTTAGTGACCGGTGGAGGAGGATTTATTGGTTCTGCCCTTGTGTATGAACTGGTTAAAAAAGGATTTAAAGTCAGAAGTTTCTCAAGAAATGATTATCCGGCTCTCAGGGATATAGGGGCTGAAGTAAGCAGGGGAGATATATCTGATATCAGTTCAGTATTAAAAGCATGCAATGATATGGACATAGTATTTCATGTTGCCGCAAAAGCAGGGACATCAGGTGTCTTACAGGGAATATTTCAAAACTAACGTAACAGGAACTTCGAATATCATTCACGCCTGCAAATTAAACAAGATCAAATATCTCATCTATACAAGCTCGGCAAGCGTCGTTTTTGACGGAAAGGATATTGAAGGCTCTGATGAATCTCTGCCATACCCTGCACATTCCGGTATCCTATTATACCGGAACCAAGGCACTGGCTGAACAAATGATCCTGAAGGCTAATTCGTCCATGATTGAGAACACTGGCACTTAGACCTCATTTAGTTTATGGCCGGGGTGATAATCACTTATTTCCGAGGATTATGTCCCTGGCAAAAACCGGAAGGCTTCGAAGAATAGGCGGTTGCAAAAACCTGGTCGATGTGTCTTATATTGATAATGTGGTCATGGCTCATCTAAATGCCGCCCGGGCAATGATAAACAATCCTGCGGTGGCAGGGGAGGCCTATTTCATAACCAACGGCGAACCTGTTTTGCTTTGGGATTTTATTGATATGATCCTGCAGGCATCAGGTCTTGAACCATTAAAGAAAAGAGTTCCGGAATGGGTTGCCACTATTATTTCCCATATGACTGAATCATTTCATAGATTATCAGCAAATGCTCAGGGAACATTAACCCCTTTCATAGTGAGTGAATTAACCCGTTCACACTGGTTTGATATAAGCAAAGCCCGCAGATTATTAAATTATAATCCGGAGATATCAAATATTGAAGGTCTGAATAAAATGATTGAAAAAGCACATTTAGATTCTGAAGCTAATTGAAGAAATAAACATGATGAAACATTTAATCTTTGGAATAAAATATCTGATAAAGCACTGGATCCCTGGAGAGAAGAATCCGCTTATTAAAATCCCTGGCCCGGGAAAGTAGCTTTAATGACGGGATGAAACTTAAATTGAAATTATGAAAACTTTAAAATACGCAATCAGAGACCTTAGCTTTTTGCTAATATTAGCAGCTATGGTACCGGTATGCAGCTGCACCCGGATGAGTAGACAAATCCGTGATAAAACCGCCGGCATGAATGGCAGCTTTGAAATTACAAAATCGGGTTTGCCTGTTAACTGGCTGGTTTATATACCAGAAACAGTCCCCAAAGGAGATTTTGATATAATTATCGATACAACGGAATATAAAGACGGGAAACAATCATTGAAATTCCTGGTTCGGGAGTGTTCATCAGTCGGTGGCTGGTGGTCTCCCGGATTTTGTAATGAGTACCCGGCAAATCCCGGAGATATTTTCAGGATCAGTTTCTGGATCATGAATAACGGGACCGAATATTATGTGAAAATTGGAGGTATAACCGCCACAAGCGGGAAATATGATACAATAGTCAGATCAAATGAATATTCTGACGATTGGAAGTTAATTGAATATTATTATACTATCCCGGAAAAGATGAAAGCTATCAGAATTGAACTGAATATACTCCAACCAGGGACTTTCTGGATTGATGATCTTAAGATTGAAGAGGTTGGAACATAAAAATAATATTAGAAAACTTTTAAAACCAGACAAAATGAAAAGACTAATTTTTCTTATTTTTCTTCTTCCGGTTATCTTGTTCTACCAGAAAACTGAGGCTCAGGTAAGCCTAAGCCAGGAAGAAATGGCGAGAAAAGATTCTGTAAAAGCACATCTCCAAAAAGCTCAGCAATTAACACAACAGGGAAAGACTGAAGAGGCTTTAAAAATCTATATCAGTATAATTGAAAGTGAACCTGATAACAGAGATGCTGTCCAGGGATGGTTTATCACAACCATGAGAAATACCTCATCGGGTCCGGAAGGAGCTCTGAAACTGATAGAAGATCTGGGCAAGTTGTACCCGGAGAACACAGCAATCCTTTTTTCAGGAAGTCATTTATTGAAGCTTCAACCGGGCTCAATGAAGAAGCTCTGAAAGATATTGACAAGCTTATTAAGCTTTTCCCGGATGATCCTTTAAATTTTATTCTCAGAGGTCAGGTTCTGCATGCGAAAGGAGAATACAATGATGCCTATCTGGCCTTTGACAGGGCAACCTCATTAGATCCAAGCCGGTGGGATGTCTGGGGAATGAAAGCAGGTTCTCTTGCAAAAATCAGCAAGTTCGACGAAGCAATCAGTTCAATTAACAAGGGCATGGAGCTTGCTCCCAATCAACCTGTCAACATATACAACCGGGCATGCATTTACTGTCTGAAAGGCGATAAAGCAAATGCACTTGCAGACCTGGAAAAGGCAATTTCGATGAATTCTTTTTTCAAGGAGAGTGCCCGCAAAGATGAAGATTTTAAAAGCCTTTACGATGATGAAGATTTTAAGAAGATAACTTTATAAGAAATTCCTGAACTGACAGAGAAGCCAGGATAAAGTATGTATTCCAGATGGGGATTTGCATTTAAATTATCTAATTCCTTGATAATATGTAGTTTTGATTAAATCTAAAAGTATGGAATCAAAGACCGACTCATGGTTATTTTTCATCTTTATCGTGGTATTGCTTTTTCTATTTTTGAGCGGTATCATCCCAGGATTATGGCACCATTTTAAAAATAAAAGAAATACTCTTGTTCGTTTGCCAAAAGAAGATCAAAAGGGAATCCGAAAAGAGTATAAAAAAATGTATTGTCAAAATCTTAAGGTCTTATTAAAAGGTTTTTTTCATTTAAAATAATTTTTCATTAAAACTTATTCTAAACAAGGTATTAGAACTACACCTAAATTTTAACCTTGGGTCTTTCTGAAGCTTTGACCTTGGTCCTGAACGGGAGATCGTGGTTTAAATTGATCCGATTTTATTCCCTTACTGAACTTTCTGGTAAAATATTTTCTTTATTTCGAAAAATGTCTCTCATCAGTTTCCAGTAAATCAGGTATAATATTGAGGGAACAGAAAAGATCAAAAAGACCGGAAAAGCACCTGCTCTCATGGAAGCTTCAGTATTGAATAAATTCAGAATAAACATTAAAATAAAACATCCCAGAGATATAAAACCTCCAATACCTTCTTTCCAGAGTGCTAAAATAAGACCGGTAAGAGCGATACCCCAAATTAAAAAAATAATGATAATAAGTGTACTGAAAGATGCAAACGGGGATTCATTGTTTCTGTTCATACTGTCGATAAAGCTCGCAATTACAAAGAACAGGGTAAATGCAACAAGCAATGTTCCGCTAATGCGGGCTGTCCATCTTAATCCATTGTAGGGTTGTTTCTTTTTCATTGAGATAGATTTTGTTAGTCAAACCACAAAAAAGTCCACACCCAGGCTGCAGACCATTATACAAACCTTTGTATTCTGTTTCAGGTAAGCATCGGATACATCCGGATTAATCAGGTTAGCTACTCCAAAAAGCAGCAAGAATCCACTAAATAGTAATCCTATTATAATAATGATCAAATAAATTACTGTCGAAAGTCGAATTTCCCGGAATGCCACATAGATAAGTGTTATTATGATATAAATTTACATCTTTCTTAAGCTTAAGTCAATTTTTTATTTTGACATACCCCTGAATATATCCAGATCCGGAAACAGGTTAATTTTAGTCAAATGTTGGGCTGAAGCCCGGAAACAAAGGGGGAGTCCATTACCGTTGGCTGAAGCCAACGGTAATTTACAGAAGAAATCCCTTGCGTTATTTAAACCGGAGAAGGAATTCAGGGCCGTGGGTTTCAGCCAACGGTAATTTAAGGAAGAAATCTCTGTCGAGATTTAACCCGGGAAGAGAATCTGGTTGTTTGGAAAAACGGATTTACAATTCAGTCCGGTAAACTTTTAATCAATTACCGTCAGCTTCAGCTGACGGATTAGGCAGACCCCTTTAACACGGACTTTAGTCCCTTAAGTAACGCCCCTGGCGAGGGCATTGGGTAGTGAGAAAATTTCTTAATCAGATTTTGGAAGCGGCAGGTTCATTTTCTCACAAATGGCAATAAACCTGGGATTCCCGAACAATGGATCCAGATTACATAATGGTGAAGAAATATATGTCATTGTCGGGTCGTGCATCTCCAATCCCTTTTCAATCCACTCCATGGCTTTATCAGGTTGATTCACATAAAGGTACCTCATTGTCATATCTAAAAATCGAATATAATTGTTTTCCGCAAACTTCTCCAGATGTTTCAATATTTCTTCACATGCCGAAACAATTCCGACTTCACTGTAAATCCTCACAATTCCCTTATAGTCATTTTCTTCAATTGGAAACGGAAGAATGTATTTTATTGCTCTGATTACTTTGTCGTACTCCTTTAATCTGTAAGCTGCTATTTCAATTCCACTGTAGGCCATTATGTTACCCGGATCAGCGGCCGCAGCTTCTTCCGCGAGAGACAAGCCGGTTTTGAAATCACCTGCTGCCATCATTGTTGCTCCATACCAACACTTCATATTGGGATTAAACGGGTCGAGACTATATGCAAGCTTTCCCTGTTCTAAAGCTTCATCATACCTGTGCAGGACCACTGCTAATAACTGTGAATAGAAGATCCTTGAGAGTGAGTCGTTGGGATTTAATGGCCAGGGCCTTTAAGAACTCTTTTTCGCTCTTTTCCCAGTCCCATTCCACCAGCTGAGCAATCATGGCATTAAAATAATGAGTTTCAGCAAGATCCGGATCCAGTTCCAATGCTTTGTTAAGGTTCTCGAAAATTTTTGGACCAGTAACAGAAGGTGGTTCATACCCAAATTGTTGTATCCACCATCCAGACTTGTATCAGACCTGCATAGAGAGGCGCCCAGTCAGGGTTTTTCTCAACGCCGCTGTTCAGAAACTCCAGGGCTTTATTCAACGATTCCTTGCTTAAATCATTCCAGTAAGAGCGAGCCTTCAGATATTCATCATATACTGCAAGATCCGCAGCCGGTATTTTTTCAATGAGCCTTTTCTCTTCAGGAGATATGATCGCTTTGAGCTCTTCAGCTATTGATTCCGCAATCTTGATCTGGATATTAAAGATATCCTCCACATCGGTGATCTTTTGCTGGAAAGACTCCCCCCAGAGATGTGACTCATGCTCTGCCATGATCAGCTGTGCCCTCAGGCGAAAGGAATTGCCGTATTTCTGCCCGCTGCCCTCCACGATATAGTTTACCCCCAGTTCCTGTGCAATTTCAGATATGGGCCTCTTCTGACCCCTGTATTGTTCGGACGAGGTGCGGGAGATGACCCTCAGATCCTTTATCTTCTGCAGGTTGTTAAGGATCTCTTCCATCACCCCGTTGATGAAATAGGTGTTTTCCTGGTCGGGACTGTCGTTGATAAACGGAAGTACGGCAATCGATTTTTCAAGTTTTGACGTGTCTTTCAAATGCTCTTTTTTCTACGGTTTCAGCCTCTTCCTCCGGTGAAGAAGATATAACAGGAATCTCAATCCCCCTGTACCTTAGATACCATTTCATGATTATAGCCAGGTTGTTTAAAGCAGGTTTAACCTGTTCGGGATCAAAATCCTTCGGATGGGCTCCGTATGTCGAAAGAGTGTTCAGTCCATGCATCGAAGTTATGATGTACGATGGAACTTTCTCCTCTTTGTTAAGCTTGTCAATTATCCCTTTCAGAGGCTCGGTCTTTCGGGGCCTTTTTAATTCAGTTTCGCAAAGATCAGTAACGATTATTTCAAGACATCTCCTCGAATAAAGCATCGCAACGTTTTCATCTCCTGTTTTCAGTAGCTGACCCATTTCCTTTTCAAGTACAGGGAAGACGTCCGGAAATGGGTTCATTAAGTTTTTCAAGTTCTTTTATTTCAGCTGTCCAGATTGTCATTGGGATATTTGGTTTAATGCAATTAAATATACACTATTGTAAAACACAAGTCAAGAGAGGACCTGATTTGAGCTTATACCCAAATTTATCCAGATCCGGAACATTGGTATTTTTTATCAAATGTTGGGCTGAAGCCCGGAAACAAAGGAGGAGTCCATTACCGTTGGCTTCAGCCAACGGTAATTTACAGAAGAAATCCCTTGCGTTATTTAAACCGGAGAAGGAATTCAGGGCCGTTGGTTTAAGCCAACGGTAATTTAAGGAAGAAATCTCTAGCGTAGATTTAAACCGGGGAGAGAATCTGGTTGTTTGGAAAAACGGTTTTACAATTTAGTCCGGTAAACTTTTAATCAATTACCGTCAGCTTCAGCTGACGGATCAGGAGACCCCTTAATCCTGGACTTTAGTCCCTTAACTTAAAACCCTTAGCAGGGGCCTGGGGAGTGAAAATATTTCTCAATCTGATTTTGGAAGCGGCAGGTTCATTTTCTCACAAATGGCAATGAACCTGGGCTTCTTAAACAATGGATCTAGATTAATCATCTTTGTTGCTATGTATATCATTACCGGATCATGTATTTCAAATCCCTTTTCAATATAGTCCATGGCTTTATCAGGCTGATTGGCATATAATGTATCTGAATGCCATATCGAAGGGTGAAATGGGATTGTTTTGAGCAAATTCTTCCAGATGTTTCATTATTTCGTCATAGGCCGAAATAATGCCATGTTCGCTGTAAATCCTCTCTATTTCTTTAAAAGCATCCTCTTTAATAGGAATAAGAAACGGCGAGTATGTATTTTTCTGCTATTAATACTTTGTCGTACTCTTTACACCTGTAAGCTGCCATTACAATATCATTGTTGGCCATTATGTTCCCTGGATCAACTGTACGACCTCTTCAGCAAGAGACAAGCAGGTTTTGCAATCACCTGCCATCAGTGTTGCTCCATACCAACTCTTCATATTAGGATTTAACGGATCGAGGCTATAAGCCAGCTTTCCCTGTGCCAATGCCTCATCATTCCTTTGCAGAACCGCTAATAACTGCGAATAGAAGATCCTTGCGAGAGAGTGATTGGGATTTATGGCATGGTCTTCAAGAATTCTTTTTCACTCTTCTCCCAGTCCCATTCCATCAGATGAGCAATCATTGCGCTATAATAATGAACATCAGCAAGATCAGGATCCAATTCAAGTGCTTTATTAAGGTTCTCAAAAATTTTTGGAGCTGCAACAGAGGGTGGTTCATACCCCATCTGTTGTATTCCCATCCAGACTTCCGTCAGACTTATATATAGAAGCGGCAAGTTCGGGTCTTTCTCAACCGCGCTGTTTAAAAACTCAAGGGCTTTATTCAATGATTCCCTGCTAAAATCATTCCAGTAAGATAGAGCCTTTAGATATTCATCATAAACTGCAAGATCTGTAGCGGGAATTTTTTCAATGCGTTGTTTTTCTTCAGGGGCTATCACCGCCTTGAGGTTCCTTGCAACGGATTGGGCAACATCACTCTGAATTGAAAAAATATTGGAAAGATCGCTCAGATCACCATCATATACCTCCGACCAGAGATGCGTGTCGTTCCTTGCATCAATGAGCTGAACGGTGATACGGACCATTTTCCCGGCTCTTCTCACACTCCCTTCAAGAATGGCCGAAACACCCAGCTCCCCAGCTATCTCCTTTAGCGACAGTTCGGAGTTTTTATAGCGCATCGAAGAAGTGCGTGATATAACCCTCAGATCGCCAATCTTAAAAAGGCGGTCAAGGATCTCATCCATCATTCCGTCACTGAAATACTCCTGGTCCGGGTCATCGCTCAGATTGGTGAACGGCAGCACGGCAATTGATTTGTCAAGGTTGGATATAAATGCTCCCTTATTACTTAATTCAATGATATTCAGTAACCCCAGAAGCACAATAACAGAAATAAACAAAACAAAAGCTGATGCAATTAATGCAACTTTATTTCTTTTTCTGAGAGATGTTCCTATGGCAGATTTCTTTTGTTTTGCAGGGTATTGCTCCTGGTCTGAAACAATACTGTCAGGAATTTGTAATCCACTGTATTTCACAAACCATTTTATGATAATTGCAAGATTGCTGAGAGCAGGTTTAACCTGTTCAGTATCAAAATCCTTTGGATGGGCACCATAGGTCGACAGGTCGTTAAGGCCATGCATAGAGGTGATAATATGGGAAGGAACTTTCTCCTCCTTGTTCAGCTTATCGATAATGCCTTTGAGAGGATCCGTCTTCCGTGGTCTATTTAATTCTTTTTCACATAGGTCAGTTACGATAACTTCAAGGCATCTTCTCGAATAAAGCATCAGAACATTGGGATCGTCTGAGCTGACTAAGTGGCTCAGTTCCTTTTCCAGCTCAGTGAAATGACCGGTAAATGAGGCATTAAGTCTCTCAAGCTCTTTTATTTCAGCGGACCAGATTGCCATTATCTACTTTTTTCTTTTGTATTAAAAGTAGTAAACAAACAGTTATGATTCAAGTTTTTTTACATGCAGGGTTATACCATGCAGCCTGATAATGCACAAACTTACCGCAAACAATACGCTTTGATGATCCTGTCCTGGTAATAATGAGGCTGACCGGGGTAATTGAGCGATTTCTCTGTTAAATATCTCCCTCAAGAGCGAGCCGTGAAATACCCAGGAATTAATTATAAAAGATATCACTTATAAATAAGTGATAAAATATAAAGAAATCAATTAAAAATAAGTGATATATTATATAATATATACTTATATATTATTGAATATACTTATATTTGCATAAATATTAGGAATAAATGGAAAGACTTAAACAAATATCAGAGAGCAGGCTAAACAGGTTAAGACCGAATTTAAACGGTTTCTTATTGATGAAATACATGGGGTGACAGGATGATTGGTATTTCAGGAGCAAGGGGATCAGGCAAGACCACCCTGATCCTGCAACATATGAAAAGCAGCCTGCCTCCTGGTGCCGAAGCTCTTTATGTAAGCCTTGATGATATTTATTTTGCCGGGAATCCGCTTGTGCTCTTTGCTGAAGAATTTTACAGAAAGGGAGGAGAATACCTTTTTCTGGATGAGGTGCATAAATATCCTGAATGGTCAAGGGAGCTGAAAAATATTTATGACAACTTACCCGACCTTAAGATCATCTTCACCAGTTCTTCCGCTCTCGATATATACAAGGGAGGCTATGACCTGAGCCGGAGGGCTGTTGTTTATAACCTTCCGGGATTATCATTCCGTGAGTTTATTGAATTAAATTACCAGCTGACATTCCCGGCCTATCCGCTTGAAGAGATCCTGCACAATTCAAAAAGTATTGCCCGGGAGATTACTGGTAAAATAAGGCCTCTGAAATTTTTTGAAGAATACCTGCAGACCGGATACTATCCTTTTTTTATTGAGTCGGAGAGGAATTATCCTGATCGGCTGATAAACTATATTAAATCTTATCCTGGAAAATGATCTGCCAACTATTTTCAATATTGATTACTATTCAGTATTGAAAATAAAAAAGATGCTTGCCGTCCTTTCAAGGATTGTACCCTATAAGCCAAACATTGAAAAGCTTGCCCGGCAGGCCGGAACAACCCGGGACACGCTGCTGAAATACCTTTATTACCTCGAAAAGGCTGAGATTGTCAGGTGGCTGACAAAAGATACATTTGGTATTAACTATCTGAACAAACCGGATAAGATTTATCTTAATAATACGAATCTGATGTTTGCCCTGAACGGTGAAAAGCCAGATAAAGGGTACCCTTCGCGAAACTTTCCTGCTTAACCAGTTGATGGTAAAGCATAAAGTCACTTACCCTGAAACGGGAGATTTCCTGATAGATGGCAAGTACCTTATTGAGGTTGGAGGTAAATCAAAAAATGCACGGACAATTATCAGGTAAGGAGAATAGCTTTATTGCAGCTGACGATATTGATTTTCCCTGACGGCAAAAAAATACCCTTATGGTTGTTCGGATTTATGTATTAGAAAATAATTGTGCAATCATGCAATCGTGCGATTTTGCGATTTCTGCCAAGCAGGAACAGAAGACCGAGGGATGGCTTTACTGTTATGACTTAAAGCCCCTGCGTCATTACGCCGCTGCGCCGCTACGCCGTTATACCCTTCCGCCTTATTT
>CAVWCO010000009.1:0-69401 GCA_963753495.1 uncultured Bacteroidales bacterium | reverse complement strand
GTGGCTATGTCGTTCTCGATCGATCGCGGAATGCAGACTGTATGTAGTCCTTTGAGATAGAGCTTTTGCAGAATGCCCAGACCCTGTCCGCTCACGATTGAAATCAGGGCATCGATATCTTCCTCCTTTATCCTTTTTAATATCTGATCGGAAAGATCTTTTTTACCTCCCTTAACTGAGGGAGCATGAAAAGGATCAACCTTTGGCGCCTGTCCAAGGATACCTCCTGTTGAGGGGTCAAGGTTTTCAATCAGTTCCGGGCTGAGGTTGATTATTCCGCCATTGGGAAAACGGTCCGGGAACAATAGCCCCTCGAAGCCGTTACGGATGCCGACCATCTCCCAACCCAGTTTACCACCCGCAATGGCAGCACCCATAACAACTGCATTTGTGCCGGGAACAAAACCTGACCCTACATTGATTGCGACACGCCTGTGCGTACCTGCATGACCAAGTGATTTAATCATAACTGTTCTTATTTATGTAATTATCATTTTTTCAAATTCTCGCCACCATTTCAAGTGCATTATTCGGGCAAACCGGAATACATATGGCACATCCGGTGCATTTTACAGGATCAATTTCTGGTTTGCCTGGCAGCATTTCAATGCTGTTGCACATGTTCGCCGGCAGACGTTCCGGCCCGCGGGTGATGGCATTTTCAGGACAGGCTGTTATACATTCGTAACTGCTTTTGCAATCGTAAAATTTCAATTGTGCTATAAAGCCGGGACCCTTAAGAATACTTCATTATTACTCATATTATAACTTTTTTTGATTTCAGATTTGTTGATTTCGGTATCTCAATCTCGATTGTAAACCGTCGAAATACTATTAACTGCAGAGTACTCAAAGGCAATACGCAGAAGTTCATAAAGAGCTAAAATCATGTACTTTAACTTTGTATTCTTTGCAACACTTAGCATTCTTTGCGGTTTAAAAAGACTTTTTCTATACCTCCGCAATCCTTTATTTCTCCTGAGTCTCCCTCCCAAAAGCTTTGTCAATCATTGCCTGAAAGCGCTTAACAACTTCTTCAGAAGGTGTTTTGTAATCGTCGAGTTCGTAAACCACACCCAGCGATTCATACTTGCCAAGTCCAAAACGGTGATAGGGAAGCAGTTCATAATCAATCACATTCTTGTGTGGTTTTATGAACTCCAGCACACCAAGGATATGTTCATCATCGGCATTCACACCGGGAATGAGCGGAGTACGGGCAATAAAATCAATTTTTGGAAAAGTTTCGTAAGCTTTTTTGAAGTTGGCAAGAATACGTTCGTTACCAACACCGGTCCACTTCTTATGCCTTTCCGAATTCATTAACTTAAGGTCGTGAAGCACGGTATCAACATGTGGCAATACTTTCTCCAGATTAGCCCAGGGTGCATTGCATGCCGTTTCGATAGCAGTATTGATGCCTCTGTTGTGGGCTTCCTGCAATAAAGCTGCCGCGAAGTCGGGTTGAAGCATCACTTCGCCACCACTGATCGTCATGCCTCCGCCGGAACTGCGATAGATGGAGGAGTCTTTCTCTACCTGTTCCATCACTTCACCAACAGTCATTGTTTTGCCGAACATTTCGAGTGCACCGGTGGGGCAAAGCGCGACCATCTCCTCAGTAGTGCCTGCGGCCAGCTGCCAGTTCACTTTTACCTTTGTATCGTCTCCATCCACAAAATAAAAGCCACCTTCGGGGAAGGGTGCTTTCAGGCAAATGCTGCACTTTTTCCCTTCACATTTTTTTGGATCGTACGAAACTTCCGGCTTCAACCTGATACTTTCAGGATTGCCGCACCATTTACAGCGAAGGGAACAACCTTTTATGAAAACATTCGTGCGGATTCCCGGACCATCGTGGCTGCAATACCGCTGGATATTCAGAACTCTGCCTGTAATATCCAATATATTATTTGTCTGATTTATCATGATTCTTCCCTCCTTATTTTCCAACGTAAATACCAAGTGAATCCGCTACCTGAAAAAACATGCTTTCAGCGGGTACCGTTCTTACCTTGTTGATAGCCTCTGCAAGCGGAACGAACTTTATATCCGGAGGGACAAACGACACCATTACACCGTTTTTGCCTGCTTCAAGCGCCTGAATAGCTCCTGCACCGTAAGCCACACCCAGCTGGCGGTCGACTGCCGATGGCGCACCACCTCTTACCCACGGGCCGATTACCATTGGAAAAGTCTCTTCTGCTATCCGCAGCTGAAGTCCTGTTGCCACAGCCTGTGCAGCCTGTCCTGAACTGTGAATTACAAATTCACTGTTGGAATCGCTTGTTGCCAGTGGCGATAATGAAGCTTTAAGCGAGGATACGGGTTCATCATTTTTGGGCTGATTGATAATTTTTGCGCCTTGCGCCACGACTACCAGTCCCCAGGATTTTTTACCTGACATTTTATTTTTCAGGTGTGCTGCCACATTTTTCAGATCGACCGGGATCTCAGGAATCAGTACGGCATCTGCAGCAACAGCAATACCGGCCTGAAGGGCGATCCATCCGGCTTCCTCTCCCTGTACCTCGACCACTGCTATTTTATGGGCCGCCTTGGCGGCCAGACGTGCACGGTCGAGCATCTCTATTGTAAAAGTAAGCGCAGTGTTAAACCCGAATGATACCGAAGTTGAAGCAATTTCATTTTCGATTGAGCGTGGGACACATACTGCATTGAGCCCTTTCCGGTGAAGCTGGTAAAGAATAGTAAGACCTTTCCCTCCTACGATCGAAATAACTGCATCGATCTTTTCTGCCTTCAATTTTTTAAGCAGCTCATCCGACATGTCCACCTCTT
This sequence comes from uncultured Bacteroidales bacterium, assembly GCA_963753495.1. Taxonomy (GTDB): domain Bacteria; phylum Bacteroidota; class Bacteroidia; order Bacteroidales; family VadinHA17; genus LD21. Next base: position 66,599 of record CAVWCO010000009.1, on the reverse strand, counting down.
CCACCATTTCGTCCTTGTTGATGGTGCGGACATTGAACGGATCTATCCGGGCCGACTGGCCAAGTACACTGCCTGTATTCGGATCCAGATTCAATACCCGGGGATTGATTGCAACCAATCCTCCATCGGGATATTTTTCGGGATGAAGAATACCTTCAAATCCATCGAGAATGCCCACCAGCTCCCAGCCCAGTTTGCCTGCGGCAAGAGAGGCCCCTGCAACCACGGCATTTATCCCGGGAATGTATCCGGCGCCTACCATTATGGCAATGCGTTTACGTCCTGTATCTTTACTCATAATTATTACTCCTTTGGTTTTTTTCGTATTTTAAATATTATAAATAAGGCATGGCAATCTGCCATGCCCTATTTTAACTTATTCTCAATTTTATATTATACACCGCATTTATGCAGAGTCCGGTCGATTATCTCGTTCTGGACACCTACGTGCAGTTTGGTGAAGAAGGCGCTGAAACCTGCAACCCTGACAACAAGATCGCGGTATTTTTCCGGGTTCTTCTGTGCATCCCTGAGGATGTCGGTGTTCAGCACATTGAACTGGATGTGATAGCCACCGTTATCGAACAGTGTCTTGATCAGTTGCAGAACATTATCCCTGCCTTTACGGGTTTCGAGCTGATCCGGCGGAAGCTTCATGTTCATGTGCGTGGCACACCACTTCACTGCATCGTTACTTTTGGCAGCAGACATCACAAGTGCTGTGGGACCGTTGACATCGGTTCCCGGCATAGCAGAGAGACTTCCGTCTGTGAGCGCCACCCCGGCTTTCTTGCCGTTCGGAAGCGCACCTGTTACCATACCCATAGGGTTATGAACACTCTTGGAGTATTGGTCTAGCGAGGACTTGATATCCTTGCTGAGGTAGTTGCCGCCGCCATCTACCTTGCTAAACGCTTCGACAACGCTGTCGTTCACCCTGTGGAGTAAACGGTTCATTTCCGGGATATCGTTGCCGTGCTTAGGTGCTTCAAAGCACATCTTCCTGACCTTCTCATATTCCCCTTCGAAGTTGGCTGCCAGGGCCTTTCTCAATTCGGCCATGTTAATCTTCTTGTCGTCGAAAACAAGCTTCTTCACAGCCATCAGCGAGTTGGCAGCATCAACACTGGCAACGCAGATCTGGGCGACCGTGTAGTAGTTTGCACCGCCGTGCCATACTTCGGTGCCGGTCTCAATGCAGCCTCCGGTAAGGATTGAGCGCCAGGCAACCGGCAAGACTTCAGCGTTCAACATACTTGCAATCCACGCACCCCTGCGGAGGGTATCCTCACAGAACTGAAGCTGCTTCTCAAAAGCTGCATATAGTTCTTCAAAGTTTTTGAAGTCTTCCGGATTACCGGTCTTGGGACCGATCTGTTTTTTTGTTCTGGGATCGAAGCCATCGTTCATCGTCAGCTCCATAACTTTTCCCAGGTTAGGCTGCCCTTCCACAGGGTGGCCTGTCTCGTAAGGGATGTAGCTGCCTACACAGGCTCCGACACAGGTGCGCCGTGCTTTTCCCAAATCCAGATGGCCCATCCTTTCGGTAAAGCCCCAGAGATGCAGTGCCCGCTTGAACATCACATCGGCGTTTAGGAATTGAGGCATGCCGACGCCGGTGCCGATGACATCGAAGCACTTTTCAAGTAGCTTCCCGGGTGTGAGTGGGGTGACAGCACAGGATAGCGGAGGCTGTGGCAAAGCCAGGTATTCACACGAATCGAGGATTACATAATCCATTTCTGCAGTAGCATCTTCACCTTTCTCGGTATAACCGCCAAGCGTGATACTCTGTCCCAGGTCGGCCGAATTCTGCTTGGCAACAGCTTCTCCATAGTAATAACCGATCTCATTCAGCTTGATCGTGAGGTTTTCGAACATGAAGACGGCATCTTCATAGGTGACAAGGCCGGCAGCCTTGTCGCGCTGGTAGAACGGTTCGAAGTTCTGACCCAGGTAGGCCTCGGAGTAACCGCAGCCGATTTGTTCGAGTTCCGCGCTAATGTGACAGATGAAGTGACTCTGCATTGCCTCTCTCAGATTCCGGGCCGGATGTTCGGGAACCCATTCGCAGGTTTCGGCAATAGATATCAGCTCTGCTTTTCTGGTTTCATTTTTCTCTTTCAGACGCCATTTCCCTGGCCAGTTCGGCATATCGATGAGCCAGCCTGATGACGGCCTTCATGACGATCTGACAAGCCTCATAGAAGTAGAGTTTGGAAGTGTTCGGCTGGCGCATATCGAGTGCCATCTGCCGCTCTTTGACATCCTTAAGCATACTGGCAAGTCCCTCGTTGTAGACCTTTGGGTAGTTAAGGTTGCCGCCGCCACCCGGCCAGCTGAAGAACTCGGCAATGAGGCCGGCCTGATAGACAGGTCGCGGATCAAAACCATAGCGCTTCTCAAAGATCTCCAGTACGCGGGGCCTCATCGAACGTTTTTCCCAGTAGTTGATGGCCCACTCGTTTGCTTACCTGTCCTCAGGAGTCTTCGAATTCCCGACAACATTCTCTTCTTTCATCCAGTCGACGTTCCATTCAGGGAACGTGTACATGGCGTTGACGCTACCAGCCATGCTGCCCACGAAGAGGTTGTCGTCAATGTAGAGCTTCTTCTGTTCCAGCACTGCAGCCAGGAACTTGGCCCGACGCATGATCTGCGGATCCCCGGCAGTCTCCCCATAAACTTTCTCCATGATCCGGACGCGCTCGAAGTCTACTGCCGGATCGGTTTCCCTGAGTTGTTTTTTCAGCCGGTCTATCCGTTCCTTATCGGTTTTTACCTTTGCTGTTGTTGGATTTAATGTTTCTGTTTTCATTTCAATTTACTTTTAAAAGTTTATTTTTAACTTGTTATTGATATTTCACATTTAATATTAATATGGTATTATTTTCATTTCTTTACAATTTGAGTAATTCTGAAAAACTTATTGCTGTTTCAGCCTGTTTTTCAAGCAGTGCATTAAGCTCTTTTGCTGTTCTGATTCGGGTGGCAGCAATTTCGAGAATCCCTTTTCTGAAACTTTGTAGTGTGTATCTGAAACTGTCGTTATCCAATATTTCGCACATGATAATATGATCAGTCGGATCATCGCATTCCTGTTTGCATTCGTGGCAGAAACCGTAAAGAACGCTTATCCCGTTTACGACCTCCCGGGATGTCCATTGAATTTCCCCGTATCCTCCGAATTCATTGTGCCATACATGACTCCATCTCCTTATATCATGCCGCCAGCCTGAAATGGAAACCTGCCTGGTATCATCGAGAACGCCTGATCCCTGAGGTACAATTAATCCCGGTCCGGTCCCAAGGCATGAGTTGTTGCTGCTTAATTCCGGCCAGTTAAAGATCACCTCACGCTGGAATTCGCCGTTTCTTGAAACCTTTCCCGACCAGCTTCCTCCAAAAAAATCACGGAATAATTTTGCTGTTAACTCAGCCATAATTTTATAACAAAATGAATGGATTGATGAAATTATTTCTTGAGTTCAAGATAATGTCGCCTCCGATAGACCAAAATTACAGGTGATTTAAACCAGCTACAATACTGACGTATCAGTATTTTTCTTACTTTTGCACGCACATAATTTTTATATAAGGCTCATATTCAGCGCATAATGCCAAATCCTTATAGCTATAGCATCTTTTTTGATTTTATTGAATCATATCTGCCATCAGGGTTTCTGAAAATAAATCCTGATGATCCGATTATGCAGAGGCTGGAGCAGGTGATGGAAGAGAATGATCAGTTTTTTTCGCTTGCCAATTTAGGGAAGATGCAGTTTGAATATAACAGTAAAAGGAGCCTTCAGATGATGGGTTTCCGGCCGGAAGAATTTCATCCGGGCCATTTTCAGGATGCCATGCACCCCGATGATTTTGAAAGATTTGGTCTGGCCAGAGCACTGGTATACAGGATTGAGCATGATATCTTCATTCCCAAAAAAGGAAGTAAAGTGCTGTCAACCAACTTCATGGTTAAAAATCCTGCAGGCGGGTACACTAATTTACTCTTTCAATGCTATATATTTTATTCACCGATCCCTTACCCGGTAGTATATGATCTTCAGGTGTATACCAATATCGATTCGTTCATGATGAAAAAGCATAGTTTTCATCATTATCTGGGTGACGACCTTTCTTTATTCAGATTTCCTGATAAAGAGCTGTTGAGTATTGGTACTAATTTATCTACCCGGGAATTGGAGATCATCAGGATGATTGATACAGGTTTGGGCAGTAAAGAAATAGCTGACAAATTATTCCTGAGTATACACACTGTTAATACCCATCGCTCCAATATTCTGGAAAAGTCAGGTAAATCGCAGATCTCTGATCTGATTTATGAGTTCAAGGAGAAGGGATTGCTGTAGGAGATTCGGATTGAATGCGAACGATTGATTAAATTAATCCAATCGAAAATAATCCGACAACTCAGTCGCTTATTACAAAATGTCAAAGAACCTGAACCAGGTCTATTGCATCAGCCCGGTATGTTGTTACTATTGTTTCTCTTCCTCATGCTTTCTACAGAATCCTGAAATACTTCCCAGCTCAATTCAGTATCCTGCTTTCATATCCTCCCAGGCATTTCCGCTTGCTTTTCTGATTTTTGAACTTTATTCTGCAACGCTTCTTTTTTTAAAAACAGGTCTTGTATCTGTTGATGGTACTCAGCTTTTACCTCTTCGATTGCCTTGTCTGCAATCTTTTCGAGCTCACTAATTTCACTCTCCAGTTCTTTAAGCCTGGCAGCCATCTTATCAATATACTCTCTTTGATTTTCCATCATCTGGCTTTGTTTTTTGAAAGGGGTAAAAAACTAATGCAATTTCAGATCCGTAAAATCTATCCTCATCAAAGGTATCCCCTATACAAACTGTCATCAATACGGATGAATCTGTATTTTTTATACTTTTCGCTTTGAAACATTATAACATTCTCTTTTTGTGAATATCATAACAGCCAAATACGAGGATTACAGCCTGTTCTTTAAGTTTTTTACAACTTTTTCCCAGAGCAGGTTTCAAAGGGATAAACCAGGATGATCCGCTGTTGATAGGAGCTTGATAGTTACATGGACCAGAACAATCAGCTTTTTTATATCGCCGATGTGGTACTGCTGGAAATAAAATTCATAAGCAAAGGAGTTAAAAGAATGTTTGGGATGGAACAGGATACAAGTTACTCCCGGGTTTTTTCTTACAACCACACATCAGGATGATCTTAAAAGACACCAGCTTGCCAGGACAAAGCTTTTCAGTGTGGCCCAGGATATTTACATTCAGAAAAACGGCACATGTATCATTTCATCTAATTTCAGGGGAAGAAATCCGGAAGGGAGTGGGTTATACTAACCATCTTTATCAGTGTTTTCTTTTTTACAGTAAAATTCCTTACGAATCCACTTTTCTTATACTGGTGATTACTGATATTTCCGGATTTGAGAATATCCATAAAGGATTTCATTATTACATCGGAAACGATCCGAAAGTCTTTCGCTATCCTGATGAGAAGCTCCTTTCAACAGGACTTATTTTTTCACATACCGAATTCAGGATCATTGAACTTATTGAGGAAGGTCTGAGCACCAAGGAGATTGCTGAGAAGCTTTTCAGGAGTCCACTGACAATCAATACCCATCGTACCAATATCATAAAGAAAGCGGGGAAATCCTCTATTACAGAAGTAATCCGTGATCTGAAAGCAAAAGGGTTGCTGTAGAGATCCCTCGCCAGTACAACAACAAGAACACTGTCATCCCGAATGGAGCGCACCGCAATGAGGGATCTCCTTCAGCTTGCACTGCTGCAGGTAATGTCGTCACCAACGGAACAATATTATTATGAAGGCACAGCAGCGCAAGGCGGGATGTCACGACTTGGTTAGAAAGGGCGTATATCCCATAACCGTCAACTTAAGCAGTGTTTTTATGCAGGAGATAATAGTATAAGTTTCCCCTCCTTTTGAAGGAGGGGTGGCCGCAACACAATGTTTATCAAAGTATTGCAAAGTCTCATTGCGGCCGGGGTGGTTGATTTTAAAAGGGATATTCTTTTTTTACTTATAACTTTCATTATCTCATGTTTTAAATATTCAAGACCCTGAAAATCAAATCTGTTTTCGAATCTAAAAACATTGCAGAATTGCATCTGTTCCTAAGAGATGGTCTAAATGATTTAAAGTCTTTTGTGTGAAGGGATTTTGTTATCAATAGAAACTTAGGTGGAAAAACCGAATAATCAACCACCCCGGCCGGGAAATGAACCTTGTAAATATCAGATAATCAATAGTCCCGGCCACCCCTCCTTCAAAAGGAGGGGAAATTTTTGCGATCCCTTAACTTCAACTACAAAAGTCTTAAGTTGACGGCTATGGGTTACAGGGTTTTTTGAATGAACAAAGAAAACGTAGTATTAAAATACTGCTGAAATAATAAGGGATCTCCCTCAGCATACACTGCTGCGGATAAGGTCGTCACCAACGGAACACTATAATTCTGAAGGCACAGCAGCGCAATGAGGGATCTCCCTCAGCATACACTGCTTCAGGTAATGTCGTCACCAACGGAACACTATCTTTCTTATGCCACCGGAGCGCAATGAGGGAGATCCCTCGCCAGCCACATTATCCGTATTTTCCGGTTAATTATTCTGATAGAAAATCGCGCAGATGTACCTGTTTTACTCCTTTAAAACCTGACCCTGCGGAAACTTCATCCATTGAAATTACAAATTTCGGATAGTGATCGTTTATTGACATAAGGTTGCCAAATTCCCGGTCAATAGTCTTCTGATCAAAAAGCATATAGGTTACCTGGAAGTAAATTCTTTCTCCATTTAATTCAGCCATAAAGTCAATCTCTTTATCACCAAGCTTTCCAACATACACATTATAATTCTTTCTCCTGAGGTGCAGGAAAACAACGTTCTCCATCAGCTTGTTAACATCGTTCCTGTATTCAAACGATCTGATCGCGTTACGCAGTCCCAGATCCTCGAAATAGAATTTGTCACCCACTTCAAATATTTTCATGCCATTTATGTCTGCCCGTTGAACTCTATGCAGATAATATGCATTTGTTAAAGCATGAAGGTAATTCAATACTGTTTGTGTGGGCATGTTCTGTTGTTGTGATTTGAGGTATTTACTGATATTCAGAGCTGATAAAACACTTCCGGTATTGTCAGCCAGGAAAGCTGTCAGGTTCTCGAGAAAAAATACATTTCTTATATTCTCTCTTGCAACCACATCTTTCAACAGGATTGTCGAGTTTACATTTTTAAGATACTCAAAAGCCACATTCTGATCTAATCCTGTATGAATAAGATATGGCATTCCCCCAAACCTGAGATATTTAACCAGATTATCATTGGAGTTCTTAAGGCTATGAAATTCAAGAAATTCAGTATAACTTAAAGAATAAACAGGGAATTGGATGTATCGTCCTGAAAGTGAGGTTGCCAATTCTCCTGAAAGCATTTGGGCATTGCTGCCGGTGCAAAAAATATCGCATTTTGATTCTGCCAGCAGGCTGCGTAAACAGAGTTCAAACGATTTTACCTCCTGAATCTCATCAATAAACAGGAAGTTCTCTTTTCCTTTGACAAGTTTTTTTTCTATATATTGAAATAGTGCCGTATGAGTCCGGATTGTATCAAACTCATGCAACTCAATATTGATATAGATGATATTACATTCAGGATATAAATTCCTTATTTCGTCAATCAATTGCAACAGAATGTAACTTTTGCCGACTCTTCGCTGGCCTGTAATCACTTTAATGATTTGTTTGCCAATGAATGGTTTTATTCTATCCAGATAGAAGGGACGCTTAATATATGCTGCTTTCATATTGTATCTGTTATAAGTGAAATAATAGGTAAAAATACTAAATATATCTAATATAAATTATAAAATACTAATAAAATCTTATTATTTATTGTATAACAGAAATATTCAAATAATTATCAGAAAACAGGGTAAACCCGCTATCACTGAAGTATATGATCTGAACGTGATGACACGACTTATAAGGAACATCAGACCAATCCATTATAACATTAATATAAATTGGTGTAACACCGGGGAGATCCCTCGCTGGCGCTGAGGCGGGACTCGGGATGACATGTTCTTTTATGAACATTAGACCAATCCAGAACAACATTAATATAAATTGGTGTAACACCGGGGAGATCCCTCGCTGACCACCTTCGCCAGGGCTTCGGTGGCCGAAGCGCTCGGGATGACACGACCTTTTTTGGAGTGGAAGGGGAAGAAGCGGCGATCCGGATTTGAAACCTTAAAGTCCGGGTTGAGAAACCATCTGCTATTAAAAATTCTTTTTAAAAACCTGCTATTATTTGCCGTTTATTTAAAATTATATTTTAATTTTACGGTAATAACCCTTCCATGTACATAAAGAGAACAATAGAAAAAAAACTGCTGGAACTGTTTTCAAATTTTCCTGCAATAGCAATCCTCGGTCCAAGACAAGTTGGGAAAACAACTATGGCTAAAGAAGTTATGGCTCATCTCCCGAAAGAAAGTGTTTATCTTGATCTGGAGAATCCCTCTGATCTGGCAGCTTTGATCCATCCTGTCGAATTTCTTAATTCCTTTTCGGGGAAGACCATAGTAATTGATGAAATACAAAGAAAGCCCGACCTCTTCCCTGTTTTACGTTCGGTAATTGACAAAAAAAGGATAAATGGCAGGTTTATTTTATTGGGTTCCGCAAGTCAGCAGCTCTTGTTCTTAAGCAATGAAACACTTGCAGGTAGAATCGTTTATCTTGAACTTACACCGTTTACCTATAGCGAGATCAGCCATCTGGTTAATTTCAGGGAACACTGGCAAAAAGGAGGCTTCCCTGTTCCAATCGGAATAAAGGAAACATCCTTTCGCAAAGAATGGATGAAATCATTTTTGTCAGCTTATATCGAAAGAGATCTCAGGTTGCTGGGTCTCAATACATCTCCGTCAAAATTGCAGCAACTTTTCCAGATGATATCTTCCATACAGGGAGGGATCTTAAATGTAAGCGGACTTTCCAATGCACTTGGTGTTTCATCACCAACCACTGGCAATGCGATTTCCTTTTTCGAGAGGTCTTTTATTATCCGGCTTTTACAGCCATGGTACTCAAATATCGGGAAAAGACTTATCAAATCGCCAAAGATATATATACGCGATTCAGGAATTATAAACCATTTGCTTGGAATTACAGAATATGAGGAACTGCTGAGGCATCCTTTGATTGGCAGCTTATGGGAAGGATATGTTATTGAGGAAATTATAAATATGCTGACAGATGATTATCAGTTCTACTTCTACAGGACTGCTGATGGAACAGAATGTGACCTGATTATATTTAAAGGTACCCGATGTATTGCTGCTGTTGATACCAAATTCTCGCCAGGTCCGGGTCGGAGTAAATCGATGACGATAACAATGCAGGATTTTCATCCGCAAAAAGCATTTTTTGTTGTTCCGGAATGCCCTTCCCCTTATTCAATTGACGACAACCTGTTTGTTGCGACTCCCTGGCAATCGATAGAAATTATCCGTTCTCTTTAATAATAAGAATGAAGCAAAGGTAATTGAAGCAGAATGAAATCGATCTCTGTCCACCTTCGCCAGAGGCTTCGGTGGGCTCTGCTCGGAATCTCCCTCCGTTTAAGCTAAACACGCTTGAAAAAAACCGTACATTCTTTTCAAATGTGCGGTTTAATTTAAAACCTCTCCTTAAAGGAATGATACCCCTGTGGTGTTACTGATTATCTTCCCCGATCAGAAATTAAATCTGAACCTGATAACCTGTTCGAATTCATAAATTTCAAAAACAAATGGTTCTGAACCTGCAACCCTGATTACTCAGCATCTTTAATTAACTCTTTGATCTCCCCCGTTTCCATCCATTTAAATCTGCCGGATTTTTTAGATCATATAGCCGGACGATAGCATACCAGCTAATACCGGGCGGCGTTTTTATAAAATTGCCTTCTTTACCTGCTTTGATCTCAGGTCCGGTCCATATATCGACAGAGCCATTATTACTAATCAGAAGCCTTTTCCGGTTGCTGTGTACTGATGGCCAGGATTGATCCGTGTGGACCAAAAGGTCAGTTTGACTGTCATAAAGTATCACCGACCAGAATTTGCATACAGGGAGACCGCAGGGGAGGTGGAGCTCGTAATACTTTTCCCCCTTTAACGGATCCCCCTTAAAGTCAGTAATAATTTTGAACTGGTTGTAATCTCCCATGACTATCCTCAGGCTATTTCCGGTAAAATTGATCTCTTTTTAATCTGTAAATGCAAAGGTTTTTCAATCAAATCAGACACAAACTGCTCAGATGTTCCATGATATCAGTTTCTGGCCTTAACCCTGATAAGACATGATTTAATCACAGGACCCATTTTAGAAATGGGCCTGTGATCAGTACTTCAATCGGAAACCTAATTTTAAGTATAAATCAGCCTAGTCTTGACCCGGAAGCAAGCGGATCAGCGGCACTGGGAAGCTTGGCTGTTGTTCTTTTCTTCCATTCGTCTTCCAGAATTCCCTTGCTGCCTGCTCAAGGAATTCCGGAGCCGCCCATTTCTGCACATCAAAATTGTTCTTTATGTAACCATGGCTCAGCATGAAATCCTTTCCGATTTCAACAGATACCAGGTTTTGTGGCGACAGGTTTGGCACCATGTCGATGAGCCTGATTCCTTCGTATGTATCTTCTACATCACGATAGAAAGTCTGTTTGTCAAGAATTGCTGCTGCAGCATGTTTGTGCTCATTGGCCCATCGGCCAACCTTTATCATTCCTTTCAAAAATGCAACTGCCAGTTCAGGATGTTTTTCCGCCATCTACATCGCTGCATGTAATTGCAGCAGGAATGTTGGCTACCTGCAAGGTCCAGTCGGGATATCTTGAAAGGTCTTCGATTGACTTAAATTTACCGGTTGTTTCAGAGAGCACACTGAAAAACTTTACTCTGGCTGTACATGGCATCAATTACCCCTTTTTCAAGCGCTGTTTCAAGCGGACGGAAAGCCAGGTCGTGCTTATGGTCGCGGCGTAACCACAATTCCGAAGGATTTTCCATCTCCGGGCCCCATCATTTCAGGGACATCATACCAGTCGTCAGGGTATAGGGAATTCAACGATCTCGACATCTTTTCTTGTCATGCCATTCATTCTTAACATCAGCTCTATGCCCTGCTCTTCCTGGATTCCCCACCAGTCGGTTTTAATTTTATTCTGGCTTCTTGAAAGTCCGATCTTTTTGCCTTTCAGGTCTGCCATCGTGTAAATATCGTCCCTTGAGCGTACCATCATCACACCCCCTTCTCTTGGTGCATGAGTAACTCCGAGAAGACTGTTCTGCGAATATCCGCATGAACATGAATCGGCGGAAAGAAGCCGCCAAAGCGGATAATGTTGTCCATATTGTGGATGTAGTGCGGATACCAGTCATTCTCTTTGCGGGCACGCAGATAAAGGTACTGAACACCATCTTTTTATACTCCTCCTTTGTCCAGCCCAAGTTCCTGGTCCACATTACTGGCAGATACAAGAGGACAGTTTGTGTAATAGACCTCTTTCCAGTCAAGAGGTACTGTTTTCAGTTTGCCTGCTTTTTTTGCATTTGCAATAATCGTTTGCATGTCAGGAGCCGTTCTTTTTGTCTCATTTGCCATTGTAATTTGATTATTAGATTATTAGTAGTTGAAAAAATGCTTTTGCGGATTTACAAAATCAAAATTACGCCGGATTAGTACCTCATGCAATACTTGATTATGAGTATTTTTTCTTAAGTTTTAGTAATTTAGCCGGTTAAAACATTGGATTCTGTTTATGCCACAAACCCGTAAAGACTACGATCTGTTTTTCAGGTTCATAGAAACTTATACACCCTCTGGTTTTCAAGGAATTGATCGGAATGATCCATTGATTTTACAGCTTGAGGATGTGATGGAGAATAATGGTCAGTTTTTCTATATCGCCGACATTATTCAAATGAAGGTCCTTTTTACAAGCCGGCGAAGTAAAGAAATGATTGGCATAGAGCCGGAAGATGTCACCCCTTACCATTTTATGGAAGCAGCACATAAAGATGATATTCAGAGGCTTAATCTGGGAAGAGCCAAGATCATTAAAATGGCTCAGGATCTTTTTATTGCCAGGAAGGGATATGGTCTTCTGGCAACCAATTACAGGTTTAGAAATCCTTCAGGAGAATATACAGATATTCTTGTTCAGGCATATATTTATTATACTGCAATTCCATATAGTACAGTATTTTTCCTTAAGGTTCATACCAATATCGACTGGCATAAAAAAATCAAAAACGGATACCATTACTATATAGGAACTGATCTTTCATGGTTCAGGTATCCGGATGATGATATGCTGATGAAAGGTAATGTATTCTCTGACAGAGAATTTGAAATAATCAGGCTTATAGAATCAGGATTGAACACTGATGAGATAGGAAATAAGTTATTTATCAGTCCCAATACAGTCAATACTCACAGAAGGAATATCCTGGAGAAGTCAGGCAAGGAATCGGTTGCTGAGCTGATTTATGAGCTCAAAGAACGGGGAGTGCTCTGAAAGGTTGCCTGGTATTCTTTCCGGAGAATCTCAACCAGATAAACTTCTATCTACGTAAGGCCTTGCCGCTGAAATTATTCGTTCATAAAAGTAATTATTTAATAAAAATTATTATTTAATAAAGTTATTATTTAATAAAAGTTATTATTTGATAAATAATTCTGGTACACTCCGTGATGCTGAAGGGATTTTGAATGTTCACCCGATTTTTACCGATGTCATTGTCAGTGAACCTGCCACAGCTTTGTCATTAAACAATTGAACCTCCTCGTTTGCTTCTTTTAAGGCTAATGCATACAACAGTGGCAGGTAATGTTCAGGGGTTGGTATTGCCATTTCAAATGCACTGCCCTGGGAATGATAGTTGATTAGCTTTTCATGGTCGTCGTTCAAAATATACTTTTTCATTTTTTCGCTGGCTTCCAGAGCCCAGTCGAAGGCAAAATTATCGGAATCAAACTTATCCCAGGCCACCAAACCCAGGTTGTGAACCATATTGCCACTTCCAATTATCAGCACTCCCTTTGTTCGAAGTGACGACAGTTCTTTCATCAGATCATAGTGGTACCGGGGTGTTTGATCATAATCGAGGCTCAATTCTATTACCGGCACATCTGCCCCGGGGTACAGATGCCTGATAACGCTCCAGGCGCCATGGTCGAGACCCCAGTTGTGATCTGATCCGACACTGGTTACAGTTACAAGCGATTTCACTTCATCAGCCAGTACCGGGCTGCCCGGCGCCGGGTACTGAACCTCGTAAAGGGCTTTCGGGAAACCTCCGAAATCGTGGATAGTTCTGGGTTGCTCCATTGCCGTGACAAGTGTACCGCGTGTTTCCCAATGAGCCGAAACGCAAAGAATGGCATCCGGCTTCGGGATTGATTTTTCAACCGTCCGGAACCCAAGGACAAATTCATTCTCTTCGATGGCATTCATCGGACTTCCATGGCCGAGAAACAGCACTGGCATTTTTGGTGTACTTCGAAAAGGTGCGGTTATTTTGTTCATTGAGCTTTATTTCATTATTTCCTTTACCCTGACAGCAATGGTCATGGATTTGTCAAAGAGTTGATGCATCACTGCAAATTTAGGAAAATTACAGAATGAAAATACGACCGGGCAGTATGACGCACCAAAGTGAGTGTGAAAAACTGTACCTTGAGATCTAAAAATGGTATTGATCGGAAACCCGAATTGGATTTTGGAAACTTTTAAAATATCTTTATTCAATTATACTTCAATCCAGGACACTAAACTGTGCAAATTGATTTGAATACATACAAAAAAAACTAAATAGGATTAAATTATGAAATCATTCAGACTATTCGTTGGAATAGTAATTTTTTGTTCCTTGGGGACAACGCTGGTATATGCACAAAGCGGTGATCAGATATCAGGCGGAGTCAGAGAAAATCTTCCGGTGTTTCCCGAAACAACTCCTCAGTTGTATAACGAATTTCTGACCAGCGTTCCTGATATTCAGGTGGAGACCGTAGTTGGGTATCTTCCAGGATTACCACGCTATGTAAAAGGTGTTTACAGCAATAAAATTGAAGGGCCAAATGTAAGAGTGCTCTGGCCGGCACCCGTGGATAATAGTCAGGTACTTGCCCCTGGCACATATACGGTAACAGGAAGGGTTGCCGGAACAGACATTCAGCCAAAAGCAATTGTCACAGTTAAAGAGGCTAAACAGCCCGCTGCACCAGATCGCACGCTGGAAGTTTTTGATCTTGAACAGGTTATATTAAACACTGATCTTCACAGCCACAACACGAAATTTATTGAGAACCGCGATAAATTCATAACAGGTCTTGCCAATACTAATCCTGACAATTTCCTTTATATGTTTCGTAATGCCTTTGGGCAGGAACAGCCAGAGGGAGCCGAACCAATGGGGGGATGGGATAGCCAGCAAACTAAATTGCGCGGTCATGCCACAGGACATTATCTTAGCGCCATAGCTCAGGCATATGCGGGTACCGGTTATGATGCATCGCTTCAGGCAAATTTTGCTGATAAGATGGAATATATGGTGAATACGCTGTATGAATTGTCACAAATGTCCGGACAACCAAAAACACCCGGAGGAGAAAATGTGTCAGACCCGACAGCCGTGAAACCGGGTCCGGGTAAATCAGACTTTGATTCAGATCTGAGTGCAGAAGGTATCCGGACAGATTACTGGAACTGGGGCAAAGGATTTATAAGTGCCTATCCGCCAGACCAGTTTATTATGCTGGAAAAGGGTGCGACCTACGGAAGGTCCAATACTCAAATTTGGGCACCTTACTATACACTTCATAAAAACCTGGCCGGGTTGATGGATATTTATGAAATCAGTGGCAACGAAAAGGCGCTGGAGATAGTAAAAGGTATGGGTAACTGGGTATATGCACGTCTGAGTCAGTTGCCGGAAGAGACACTTATCAGCATGTGGAACAGATACATTGCAGGAGAGTATGGGGGAATGAACGAAGCTATGGCACGACTCTATCGGATTACAAAAGAGCCTCGTTATCTGGAAGTTGCACAATTATTTGATAACATCAAGGTATTTTTTGGTGATGCTGAACATTCTCACGGACTGGCAAAAAATGTAGATCTGTTCCGTGGATTACATGCCAACCAGCACATACCTCAGGTTATCGGGGCGCTTGAAACTTATCGTGTTTCAGATGCTCCGGAATATTATCATATAGCTGATAATTTCTGGGATATTGTCACTAATGATTACATGTACAGTATCGGGGGAGTTGCAGGAGCACGTAATCCTAATAATCCGGAATGCTTTACCGCCCAGCCGGCAACACTTTATGAAAACGGTTTCGCGGCAGGAGGACAGAATGAAACATGTGCGACCTATAATATGCTCAAACTGACCAGAGACCTTTTTCTCTTTAATCAGAGTGCAGAGTTAATGGATTATTATGAGCGCGGGCTTTACAATCATATTCTTGCTTCTGTAGCGGAGAACACTCCTGCAAATACATATCATGTGCCGCTGAGACCAGGTTCTGTAAAACATTTTGGCAATGCTGACATGACAGGTTTTTCCTGTTGTAACGGAACGGCCCTCGAGAGTAATACAAAACTTCAAAACTCAATCTATTTCAGAAGTGCTGACAACAAGGCTTTGTATGTGAATCTTTATGTGCCTTCAACATTAAACTGGACAGAAAAGAATATAACCATCACGCAGGCAACAGCTTATCCAAAGGAAGACCATACCCGGTTAACCATTAAAGGAAATGGCAGGTTTGACCTAAATGTACGTGTACCGCATTGGGCGACAAAAGGATTTTTTGTGAAGATAAATGGTAAGACTAAAAAAGTTAAGGCTTTGCCTGGAAGTTATCTTACCTTGAGTCGTAAGTGGAAAGACGGGGACACGGTTGAGTTGCGAATGCCGTTTAAGTTTTATCTGGAACCGGTTATGGATCAGCAAAATATTGCCAGTTTGTTTTACGGACCGGTTCTGCTGGCAGCTCAGGAACCTGAGCCCATGACAGAATGGCGCAAAGTAACATTAAATGCAGATGATATCAGTAAATCGATATCAGGTGATGCTGAGCAATTATTATTTAATATTGACGGTATTGTTTTTAAGCCCTTTTATGAAACGTACGGGCGTCACTCGGTTTATCTGGATGTGACTTTAAAATAGCAAAGACTCGTCCCGAATCTGTTTCAGGTAATTATATTTTAAAAATAGCAATTTTTGCTTTCTTTTATGTTCATCAGAGCCTTCAAAACAGGTAAATCTTCGTTTTGCAGTTTGAAGGGTCGGAATCGTCGATTGTATAGAATTTTATGCCGTTCGTTGAATTATTTGTGATAATTAAAATGCATAACCTAATTTTAACAGTATGAATGATAATTCAGTTCAGGTTATGGAGAAGAATCTTGTTAAAATAAGTCTTTTAATTTCTTCATATTGTTTGAACTTGTATTTCTGATATAGTAATGGTGAACAAGCGGCCGGCAATGTGGCCGGGATTGATTATGTCAGTGGAGTAATCAGTTGGTTTGGAGACATTTGCATTATTAAATAATTTATTATCGAAGTGAAAACATTAAATTTTATTGCTGCTCTGGCAATTTTAAGTCAGACAGCCAATTCTCAGACAGTACTGCCACCCCCTCCGCCACCTCCTCCTCCACCATCCGGACAGGTAAGCAAGGCTGACAGCCTTTTCAACGAAGGAAATATCAAAGAGTCAGTTGCTGAGTATAAAAAAATGTACATGTCAAACCCAGGTGACAGAAAGATAAGCTATGATTTTGCCTGCGCTTTATCACGCGAAGGGCAGATTGACAGTGCTTTTAAGTACTTATACATTACTGTAAATATTGAACCTGATACCAGGGCACTCACTGATCCAAATCTGCTTGCACTGAGGGAGGACAAACGATGGGCCGGTTTTGAAAACAAAATGATAGAATTGCTGGACAGGAAATCAGGAAACCCAATAAAAGATGTTGATTATGCAAAGGCATTATGGAGGCTTCGATGCCTGGATCAATACTGTTTTTATGAAACAATTTTAGCAGTAAGAAAATTAGGGCCCGATTCTCCTGTTGTCACTGCTATGAGAAGACTACAGGCAATGCAAAATCAGAAAAATCTGGAGGAACTTGAGGTTTTACTTCAGGAAAAAGGCTGGCCAAAAAGGAGCCAGGTTGGTCTGGAGGCTGCGGGAGCCCCTTTCTTTGTACTTCAGCACTCAAATGCAGCGGCCCAGGAGAAATATCTTCCCATGTTCGAAAAATGCTGCAGGGAGAATGAGGCCGACTGGCAGCAGTACGCACTTATGTTCGATCGTATGCGGATGAACCAGAATTTGCCGCAGAAATATGGAACGCACTATAACCTGGATAACCGTGCGACAAACGAAAGAATACTTTATCCGCTTGAGGATGAAACAAAAGTGGATGAATGGCGGAAGGAGATAGGTCTGGAGCCACTGAAGGATTATCTCATCAGGTCAAATATTAGCAGGGAACCATTAAATAGTTCCAAAAAGTAAGCTTAATAAATAGTAAATCAAGGGATTTATTAAAAATGAGAATCATTCCTGTCGAATCTGATTTCCTGTTTTGTACATTCAATTCTTGTTCCGGACTATACAAATTTCCTGAATATCAAAATTGAGAACCATACACGTGCTCGTTCTCACTCTCACTCCCACTCTCAATATCACTCTGTTTTTGTACCCTACCTCAATAAAGTTGCAGGTTGTTCATAGACTTTTTTAATATAACTAAACTTGACAGATTAGTCTTTATTAGATAATTTAGTGGTCCCGACCCATAAGCTATGAGCAGAGGATTTGTCAAGGAAGACGATCAGGAAGAAGTTCCGATAGTGCCACAGAGGGCATACCTGCCGGAGGGTATGACCAACTTCGTTACCAGGAACGGAATGGACCAGCTATTGGCTGAAAAGGAGGCGCTGATCGATGAAAAGGAAAACCCTGGCAGTACCGACGAAAATGAGAAACGAATCTCCCTGAACTATATCAATGCAAAATTACAACTGCTGAACAACAGAATTGCCGAAGCAAGAGTTGTTGATCTGAAGGAGCAGCCACAGAGCGAAATAAGGTTCGGTGCAACGGTGACAATAAGGGCAGAAGCTTCCGGAAATATCCAGATTTTTCAGATAGTAGGTGTTGATGAGGCAAACATTGCCAAAGGGAAGATCTCATTTATTTCACCCCTTGCCAAAGCGTTGATAAATAAAAAAGCCAGAGACAGGATTACTTTAAAGAGGGACAGGGAAGATATTGTTTTTGAAATTATGGATATAGCCTACCGGTGATCCTGATTTCGATAGAAATAATTGTTTAAAAATCGGAAATCGAAAGACAGAAGGAGGAAAACAGAACGAAGGCAGAAGTATTCAAAATATCACACTTAAATTATATTATATGGAAAATGACCAGCAATTCAAATCAAATTTCCAAGATGATGATCCCCGTATTGATGTTGCCATTGAGCGCACTCAGCTTGCGTTTGAACGCACACAGCTCGCATGGATCCGTACTGTTTTAGCGCTTATCACAGCCGGACTTGCTATTGACAAAGGGACTGAAGCTTTGCACCAGGCACGCATAGCCATGGGAGAGGCTTTGGTAAAAGATGGACATGTTGCCGGAATGCTGCTGACAATTTCAGGAACTGTAATGATGATAATAGTAACCGTAATAAGTTTCCGACGGATTAAAGAACTTGATCAAATGAATAGAAACCGGAGACATCTGCATTATCCTGTTTTTGTTCTTTCATTTGTTATCTGCTTTTTTGGGGTGATAGTAATATGGTTTTTAAGCAAGGTATAGTATTAAGGGACTCTCACTCTCACTCTTCTGGTACGATTTTAAATAAAGATATTACACTTTCAGCTCTCCACCCTGTCTTGCATTAACAGACTGAGGGCTTCATTGAACGATCCGGCCGGAATTATTTTTCCGGTGTTGACGAAAAAGATTTCATCGGCATTTTCGATCGTATTCAGGCGATGAGCAATAATTACCCTGGTAGTCGAATCCGGAAGATTATCCAGAATCGCTTCGAGCTGCTGTTCCGTTACAGTGTCGATATTGGCTGTCGCTTCATCAAGAATGAGAAGTTCAGGTTTGCGCAGGATTGCCCTCATGAAGGCAATAATCTGCTTCTGGCCAAGGCTGATCCCTTCTCCGGAAGCCTGAATGGGAGAATCCAGCCCCATGTCGAACCGTTTAATCAGGTTCGTGAGATGTGAATCTTCAAGTGCGGTTTCAAGCTGATCGATTGTAAGGCCCGAACACTCCGGATTGCCATACAATATATTATCCCGTACGGTTCCCGAGAACAGCAGTGGATCCTGAAGTATAAACCCAATCTTCGAAGCCCTCTCACATGGAGTGTACGACCTGATATCCCTGCCATCAAGAAGTATTATGCCTTTCGTTGCATCATAGAGTCGCGCAATAAGGGAAGCGGTTGTTGTTTTGCCCCCGCCTGTTGGTCCGACAAAGGCATAGGTCCTGCCTCTCTGCAGGTCGAAGCTTACCTTGTGCAATACTTCTTTCCCGTCGGGATATGAAAATGAGACATCATGGAAATGAATAAACGATGTACTTTTAACTTTCCCGGGATCATTTATCAATAAAAGATTATTACCAAACGACAAAAGATATGATATCCTGTCCCATGCTGCCAGCGCCAGCTGAAAGTTCGACCAAAGGGCAGCTATCTGCCGCAGGGGATTATAGAAATTTGAGATATATGCAATGAAGCTTATCAGCAGTCCGATAGTAAAATTTCCTTTGATAATGAGCCATATGCCCATGGTCAGCACAATCAGCTGCCCTGCATTTGCTGCAAATGTGTATACAGGCGACAGGGTATTGTTTGCAATGCCTGCATGTACGGATCTTTTATAGTTTTCTTCGTTCACCACGGCGAAACGTTTGCGGAAATAGTCGCGCCTGTTGAAGGCGACAACAACCTTAAAGTTTGCAAGGCTCTCCTGGATCTCGGCTGACAGAGTGCCAAGGCTTTTAAGGCTCGCTTCATTCTTTTTCCTGATCCACGGGGAAATGCCTGTTGTCATTATCCACAGTATTATAGCAGGCGAAAGGGCCGCGAGCCCAAGGGGCAGGTTTATCGCAAGCAGAATGATCCCCGCACCTGTCATGGTTATCAGACCGCCAATAAACTGCATCAGCGACTGGGAAAAGAACTGGTTAACCTTATCGGTATCGTTGTTGATCCTCGATATCAGGTCGCCAGCCTTATTCTGATTGAAGAAATCAAGGGGGAGTTCCTGGAGTTTGGCGAAAACGGAATTTCGCAGGCTGAAAAGCATACGCTGGCCTATTCCGCCCATCATCCGCATCTGGATATAGTTGACAATAAATGCAGTTATAAACATTACCAGGAGAATTCCAGCGAAGTGAAGAACCCCCTGGTAATTCTTTACCTGGACATAATTGTCAATCGTGTAACCGACAAGATAGGGCCCCAGGAGGCTTAATCCCGCATTCAGGAAGATTGCAGCAAAAGCAATTATAAAGTTCCGGCGCTCACCACTGATAATGCCAATCAGTTTCCTCAGGGAGGCTATTACCGGAAGTTTCCCGGCCGTGTTTTCCGAAGGCTTGTTCAGATTATAATTCATAATGGTGGGTGCTTCGCTGGGAATTGTAAATCTGAATGTACTCAGGTGAACTCTCCATTAAATCCTTATGTTTACCGGAAGCTATTATTTCACCTTCCATTAGCAATATTATCTGGTCAAAATGTCTTACCGGTGCAATTTTCTGTGTGATTGAGAGCAATGTCATTGCAGGGTAATTATTCCGGATATTGCACAGGATTTTATTTTCTGTCTGCCTGTCAACCCTTGAGGTAAAGTCGTCGAGCAGAAGTATTTTCGGGTTTATTGCCAGTGCACGTGCAAGCATTATCCGTTGTTTCTGTCCGCCCGAAAGACTTGTTCCGCGCTCTGCAACCATTGTATCAAGCTTATCCGGGAGTGATTCAATAAAATCCTTCATTTCGGCAGTTTCGATGGCTTTCCTGAAGGACTCTTCAGTCACGTTTTCACTGAAGGCAATATTTTCCCTCAGGGTCAGGTTGAAAATCACACTGTCCTGAAAAACAAAACCTATTTGCCGGTGGAATACCTCCCTTGTATATTTTTCAATTGGGATATTGTCGATTTCCAGGCTGCCGGAATCAGGAGAGATAATATTTGCAAGAAGGAGGAGCAACTGACTCTTCCCGGCCGCAGTAGGGCCTATTATGGCATTATTGGTTCCGGCTTTTACGGAAAAGGAAATATTTTTCAGCACAGGCTTACTACCGTAGCTTAGCGATACATTATTCAGTGATATATCTCCACTGATTAGGGAACTAACAGTACCGCTTTCTGCCGGAGGGGGTTCATCAAGGACCATTTTAATCCTTCCGTATGATGCCGTTGCGGAAGCAATTATATTGCTCATAAACCCTATCATCATCACCGGGAATATGAGCATTACCAGATAGCTGTTGAAAGCGGCAAAGTTTCCGAGAGAAAGTGATCCGGCTACGACGAAATGGCCTCCCAGAGCCAGGATTGTTACCACAGCGATATTGGATACGAACATGATTATCGGTACAAGAACGGAAAAGAGCCTTACTATCGATAAGCCAAGGTCGCGTGATTCCATGTTTTTTTCAAGGAATTTCTGATTTTCCGGTTGTTGGGAGTTTAGTACCCTTATGAGAGCAGCGCCAAGAATGCTTTCGTTGATAATCCTGTTAAGAGCATCTATCACTTCCCTGCTTTTTCTGAAAATCACCCTTACTTTCCGGAACACAATTATAAAAGCAGTGGCTATTACAGGCACAATGACAAGGACTGCCAGGGCAAGCTTCCAGTTTATCATTATCAGGAGCACCGAAGCACCAATAATCACAAAAAGAGATGAGATTATAGTTACAAAAGCCTGTGCCACAAACATTTTTACCGAGTCCATGTCGGAAGTCAGGTTTGTCAGAAGCTTTGACGGATTTGACTTTATTATAAAAGAGTAGGTCTGATCAGACAGTTTTTCAGCAAGGCTTTTGCGCAGATCCTTTGCAACTCTTTCTGCGGTAATTGTCTGTAAGACGCCCTGGAGGAATGTGAAAACTAATATCCCGGTCGCGGCAGCCAGGAACTCGGCAACAACTATACCGGCTGAGAAATTTCCGGCTGAAAAAGCATCAATGGCACGTGCAATTATTCCGGGAATGAGGAGGTTGATGGCGCTGCCTGCCAGTGCCATGATAATCAAAATGATCACGATTCCCCAGTAAGGCCCGACCACACTGAACAATCCGGCTTTGGTTTCAGCGCCTTTCCCTATTCTGTTTCCGGATTTGTCCATCTGCCTGGAATAATTTCTGGTTTTAAATCTATGAATTATTGTAATAAGATTATCCTTAAATTCATTATTATCAGGTATTAAATACCTTCTTTAAGCTCGAGCTACTCGCTTTCTCTTTCACTCTCGTCTTACCCCTGAAGCTTTACGGAAGCGGGCTCCTTTTTCAGTCCACCTTCGCCACCGACTTCGCTTTAGCTTCGTCGGTCAAAGAAGGCTTCGGTGGGCGCTGTACCACGAACGAACAATAGTTGCAACCTGTTGGAAGGACGATTCATTTTTTTTTGTACATTAGAGAGTGGAAAAACATATCAATTATAAATACTTGAAATGAAAGCAATAACTTTTAATTATTTTAAAAGAGGATTATTTAAAACCATTTTATCCTTTTTTTGTCTGAATATCATTGTTAACAGTAACTTTGCCCAGTTAAAGCCTGACACCATTCAGGATTCTGATCCAGATACCGCCTGGGTCTCCCCTAATAAGTCAGTACCATCTTTCGCAACATATCAGGTTTATCCTACCCCGGAAAGAGGAAGCGACACTTATGGAAGTTTTATGATATATCTTCCAGAAGAGTACAAAAATACTTCCAACCGCTACCCGGTAATATACTATTTGCATGGGGGGAATGGAAACCAGAGAGAGGGGAAATGGCTTATGAACGAGATAGACAAGGCCATAAAAGCTCAAAAAATGCAGCCGGTAATCATTGTAAGTGTGCAGGCATTGCCAATTGGATGGTACTGCAATGCCAATGTTGGCGCTAAAGGTGTAATAAGCGGACCTGTCGAAGATGTTTTAATAAATAACCTTGTTCCATATATTGATGCTCATTATCGTACTATAGCTACTCCCTCTGGCCGTGGATTAGAAGGCTGGTCTATGGGAGGTTTCGGAGCAATAAGACTTGCTTTTAAGTATCCGGAATTGTTTGGTTTCGCTTCATCTGTTGCAGGAGCATTGATTGAATTTCAGGACGAACACAATCCGCAGTATCTCGTCAATACTTTTGGTCCTGCAACCGGGCCCGGATCAGAAAAATCTATTGAATACTTTAACTCGGTTCACCCGCGATTTTATGCAAGCAAGAATACTGCGCTGATAAAGAAAAATGTAAAGGTAAGGCTTATTGTAGGCGATAAGGATTGGTTGTATAACAATAATGGTAAACTCATAACTAAAAAATTCAGCGATTATCTCGATTCATTGGGCATTAAACATGAATATTCAGTACTTAAAAATGTCGGACATATGGTCCCCATTGAATTCACGAATGGTACAAGAGAATATCCTGTTCAATTTTGGGCGGACGCATTTAAAACCTTATTTACAACTTCCTCAATTTCACATCGGGTGGCTCCTTTTAATGCATCAGCGCTTATCAGCCCGGGTGACGAAGTCAGATATGGTTCCTACCTCATTCGTAAAATTGGGGATAGGATCTTTCAGATCAACGATCCTGGTGATAAAAGTACCAAAGGAGGAGGGTGGGGCGTCGACATGTATCTGGTTTGCGGCACCAAAAAAGCGTTGATGATCGACCTGGGCAACAATTACATAACCGGTTATGAAAAGGACTTAATAAAACCTCGCAGGAATGCAACAGAAGAGCTACTTGCCGTCATAGACGGATTGGCTGGCAAACTGCCTCTGGAAATAGCTGTCACCCACATGCATCCTGATCATGATGGCATGACCGGTGCTTTCCTAAACCGAAAGGTGACATTTTGGGCAGGTGAAGGTGAAGATCTGAAGGCATTGAAGACTCAGCATAAACTAGATACGGCAATCTATAAGGTATTTACACATGGTATAAAATCCTTCGATCTCGGTGGTGGACGCATTGTTGAAACCTTTCCGGTCAGGGGGCACAGCAATGGCGGCACCGTATATATGATAAAGAAAGACATGATTGTCTTTTCGGGTGATGCTCTTGGATCGGGATTTGGCCAGGCTTTTCCCACCATTGAAAAGCTCAAACAGGTGGCAGAGGACTCTCAGAAGCTTGTTGAATATTTAAAGGCGAATTTCACTCCCTACGAGCGTTATGGGCTAAGGGTCTATACAGGCCACTGGTGGCAGAATGCCTATGGCGGATTCCTGCACCCGAATAAATCCCGGATTGACATTGGATATCTTGACTGGCGTTTCATACAGGATGTGGCTTCCTGTTCAAATGGAATACTCCAGGGCAAGTGGCTCGTTGATGGCAGCGGGGTTCGCTATATAGGTAATATGGCCTATACTGATGCCTGGCCTTCCGCGGAAGGCAGGGCAATTATGGTCTGTGGTACCGGCACGATAATAATACCGCTCAGACAAGCCTATGAGGCAGCCGGTTTGAAGATGCCTGAATGATTCCCATAGTTGACACAGTATGTCCCCAGAAATCTCCTCTATAAAAAGGCATTATTTACTTTTAGGTAACTCCGGCACTTTCATGCCCGATGCCCCGTATGCAACATCTTCAGGCAAAATCAGTGCCCCATTGTAAAAGACAATCTGAATTTGCTTTTGATTATTCATTCCAGAAGGAACTTCAAAGTGATAAAATCCCTTTGTTGCATCAAGCCATGTGCCATCCTTTATCGCGTTTGCAACGTTAGCCATATCCTGGACAAATCGCCATTCACCATAACCTGCATCTTCGGGCAATGTATCAGCAGCATCCGTTTTTGTTTTATGAAACATCATCTCTCCTGAATGGCCGGTGTAAACCTGTAACCTGTACCTGTCGTAGGGAGCAAAGTTGTCCTTGATGTTATTTATGAGATTGTTAATATCAACTGTAAAGTTATTAAATGCCTCAGCTGAACGCAACTCTCTTTTCCTTCGTGGCCCCGGACTGATTGCATCTCCTGTAAAGAGCATCATGTCAGGCTTTAATAGAAACACCGTACCGCCATTTGAGTGTCCCCTGAGCAAAAATGATTCGACAATGCGTCCCCCTCCAAGGTCAAACCTCTTTTCCCCTTGCCTGAAAATACTGTATATTGAAGGGTCTACGCCATGCATTGTTCTCAGCCTTTCCATGTCTTCACCTTCCCCGATCCATAAAGGCACCCCGGTGCCAGGGAAAGCATTAGTCATACCGCTATGGTCCGGGTGCATATGTGAGACAGCGACCTCGAGCTGCCGTTTGCCGATTAACTTATTAACTACATCCAGGAACTCCTCTTTTGCATTTTTTCGGGATTTTATGAGATCTTTCTCATAACCATCAATATAATTATTGCCCAGATCAATCATTAATGCCTTGCTTTCACCACAAATCAGATAAATATCCGTGCCTATAAGCCCTCCCAAAATAGCTTCCGGGTCGCCGGGGTCATTGATTTTATAGATGTCTGCCCCAATTTTGTAAATAAAGTAGGAACCGTAATGCACGCTGTCACCCAATTGTTTCAACTTTGAAGGATCAAAACCTGTAGTAATTGCCTGCTGTTTGCATGCGAAACCTGAAATCAGTATGCTGACCAGAATTATCACAAGACTTTGCGATGGTATTGTACGGTTTTTCATTACAGAGATATCTTTGCCATATCCTATTAAAGAATTCTTTTTTACTGGCATAACTTAAATAATTATTGGTTAATGGAAACTTGCTTTAAATTTAATAAAACTTAATTTGATATTTCATTTTACGCCCTAAGAAAAGGATGAATACAGGCACAACAGGAGAGGTGGTCAGGGCGTAGAGAAGCCGGTGACCCTGACCATCTTTCACCGGTACAGATTGACCACCCAAGGCTGGGATTAATCTTATGATATGCAGATAAATATAAAATTGTTTATTTCCCCAACGGAATGTGGTCAAGGCGACCGGCGAATGCAGCAAAGTAAAAGGAAAAGCAAATTATCTTCTTGCATACTCTTCTGCTGCAGTTTCCATCAGAAGAAAAAAGGCCTGAGCTTCAGGTGAAAAATAGCTTCTGTCGAAGTTTGGACATCCGCAGACATCATGAATATATCCAAGCTCATCTACCCTTTCATTTGCTGCTTTGCGCATCAACTCAGCCTTTTCTATATAACTTTCTTCCAGAAAACCTGCGATTGCACCCCTGTAAATAGAGTATGCAAGCATTTGGGAAAGGTTGACTTCAATAAATGTCTCTGGTTTGTTAACTACATCATGAAAAGTGCCATCCGGATTCATATATTTTATGCATCCATCTATCAGATCTTTTGTATACGCTGTCAGTTTCTTCTTTTCCTCCGGCATACTATCAGGAAGCATTTTAATTACCCTGCAAAATCCTGCAGCTGACCAGCCATTTCCGGTTCCCCAGAACTCTTCCCGTTTGAAAGACTTATTATTGTAGTCATAAATATGTGAGTAAAGATGTTCTTTTGCATTATACAGATATTGACGCCATCCGTCAATTTGCTTAATTGCCTCTTTATATTCGCCACATGCAGCCAGAAAAGGAGGTAACATGTAGTTCGCATCACTCATCATCCATTTTGTAGGTTCTTGCGTATGGAATAAAATGCCTTCAGGTGTTTTATGCTCCGATCTGTGAAATACTTCAAGCATCTCATCAGCACCTTTCCTGAAGATGGGATCCCCGGTTTTAGAAGCTGCAAATAACACAACCTCACCAATGCTTGAGCAATCTGTTATGGGGCCGTTTCCTTTTAAAACAGAAAATCGCCCTTTTTCCTGTCTGAGGATGGCCCCACGGGCAAACGAAATGGCCAGGTCCAATTCTCCCATCTCCAACAACGCTTGTCCAACAGTTCCCTGTTCCCAGTCATAACGCTGCATACCTAATGCTGCAGTTTTTACTCTTTCTACCCTCTCTTCATTGGAATTGGGTTTACCAATAAACAGAGTGCCTGCTTCATCTGACTTTAATTTCTTTCCGCTGCCCGAACAACAATTGAATATTGATGAGCCAGCTAATCCAAAGGATAATCCTCCGGCCTTTTTAAAAAAATTTCTGCGGGAACGATCGTCTGAATGATTCATGATAAAAGAAATGAATTGATTAAAGAGCTTGTTTTCTTAAGTAAGCGGTCAAACAAAGTTACATTTTTAAACTGGTGTCTATGAATACTGTAAGAAAATTACAGAAAGGCTGATGGTGCCACAAGGAAGAAAATAGTTAATACCATCTTTGCTGAAAAAGTGATTGTTGTCAATGGGAAAGTAAAAGGATACAACTTCCTTGGTTCAGGTTAATGAGTTATTTTTTCGAGCTTCAAAAATTGCTCTAATAGCATAAAGAAGAATAATATTAATTTTCTCCAACCTGGCGAAATTCTCTAAAGAGGTTCGGATTCCGAATTTGCATTTTTTTTCTTCCATATAAATCCGGAGACTCTGCATTTTCCCTTTTATGCCCGATTTGACCTCAATTGGAACAATCCTGTTGCCAAGTTCAATTACATAGTCAACCTTTGCCTGGCTTCCTTTCTTTTCTCTCTGCCAGTAATACAGAGACGAAGCCTGGTTGTTCGGTTGGGATTTTATTAATTTCAGTCCTGTATAAAGCTCAGCAATTACCCCTTTGTTAACCAATGAGATTTCTGTATTGAGAAATCATCATATAAGGAATTTGTCAAATTTTCCAAAATACCCTGACAATAAAGTAATGAAGCTCCATTAACATAGGATGTTACTACTTCAGGCATTCCACCAATAGTAATGTACCTTATAAGATATTGTTTGAGCTTTATGTGAACAGGTTCAGAAAATGGTTTGTCAATAATAAACTTATCAATAAGTTGAACCAGAGATCTTTCTTTCAATATATTGCATAAGATATCAGTAATCTCATAAAAGCGTCCCGGAAGCAACTCTCAAGCTATAATTCATATTGGATTGAATAATAGAGAAGTTGACATTATTTAAATAAATATTGTGGGAATGTTCTTATAATATTTTTTTGATAAGTAAGCTTTCTTGCCGATCTTAGATTTTGATAATACTTAAAATTTTACCCTTTCAGTGATCTTAATAATATTTGTAAACGATAAATTCCAGTGAGCACCAAAAATAATGTATAAGATAAAAACCCCCTCTCCTAAAACTCTTTGTCTAATAAGTCAGCAGATTATTTTTTGAAATTTTTAAATGGGGAAATCGAAGGAAATAACAGACAATGCACCGTATGGGTTAGTGTTATTTGTGATAGTACCTGTTATTCTCATTCTATGGGCAAAATTTACCAGGAATATTGTAACAATACCTTTGCCGGTTAACTTACTTTCTGGATATATACTTTTATTTACAGGTGCAATATTTGTCTGTTCAGGGATTCGCGACCTCAGGAGACGGGACAATAGATTACCTTTAAATGCTTTCCCGCCAAAGAGATTTATAAAAAATGGTATTCATGGTTTTACCGGGCACCCCATCCTCTTAGGTGCTTCACTGGTTTGTTTTGGATTTTCTGCTATTACCCGGTCGGCATCTGGATTCTGGCTGGTAAGCCCTGTGTTCACTTTGCTGATGGCCGCATATGTCACAGGATTCAAAAATGAAAAAACTCAATCAGTTTTAGGTGCACAGTATTATAAACCATTCCTGTCACTTCCCTCCACTTCCAACAATAAGCCATCATTCAGGGTTAGATTATCCTCATATTTTCTTGTTTTTGTACCATGGTTAATCATTTATAAGGCGTTCATATTTATCGGAGCTCCGGAAGATGCAATCAGTACGAATCTTCCTTTTGAGGAACATCTTCCAATATGGGAGTTTTCAACTGTATTCTATTCGTTTGCATTCCTGTTTTCTTTATTAATTCCGTTAGTTGTGAAAACCAGCAACCAATTAAAGAATTTTATAACCGATGTATGGTTTACAATAATTTTTGTTGGAATCATATACCTGGTATTTCCGCTGATTATAAAGCAAAAAGAATTCATTCCGCACTCATTCCTGGGTCATATTATATTATATGAACGTTCAGTCGATGGCGAATCAGGTGCGCTGCCATCCTGTCACGTAATATGGGCATTCCTGGCTGCAATATATTTCAGTCGGAGTTTTTTCAGATTTAAATGGATTTGGTTTAGCCTTGCAGTACTTATATCGGTGAGCTGCATAACCGTTGGTGCTCATTCTATTCTGGATGTTGTTGCAGGTTTTTGTGCTTTCATAATAATTATTTACAGGCAGAATATCTGGGATTATTTACGGATACAGTCTGAACGTCTCTCCAACAGCCTGAGACAGTGGAGAATTGGCCCTTTAAGAGTGATCAATCATAGCTTCTACTCAGGGGCTGCTGGATTTACAGGAGCCTTGCTGACAGGTTTTTTTCTTGGCCGTCAAAATGTTTTGGTTGGTTTTTTTATATTGATATTTGTTATTTCCGTAGTCAGGTTGTTGACAATGTTAGTTGAGGGATCTCTGCATTTACTCAGACTCTTCATCTATCTTGGCGGACTTATAAGTGGAATTATAGCATGTATTTTGGCTAACATTATATTTTCAATAGACATTTTCATATTGTTGGCATCCTTTGCAATGGCAGCACCCTGGGTCGATTCCATTGGAGGTCTCAGATGCCTTGTTAAGGGCTGTTGCCATGGTAAGCTTTCGAATGAAAAATTCGGAATTCGCTCTATATATCCTGATTCCATGGTAAACATAACAGCCGGACTCTCAGGTGTTCCTTTGCACCCGACGCAGCTCTATTCGATTGGGATCAATATTATTACAGGATTGGTATTGATCAGATTATTCAATATTGAAGCATCATCTTCTTTCATTATCGGAATATATTTAATATTTAAGGGTACTGGCCTGTTTGTGCTAGAATCATTCCATGGTGATGCACAGATGCCACTCTGGACAGGTATGAAATTATCTCAATGGATAGCAATACTTTATGTGCTATCAGGAATCATCTTTACTGCGGTACCTAATTCGGCAGTACTGATCTTTCAACCAACTTTTATGTCACTTATCCTGGCAATTGGAATGGGTATGCTGGTTACACTTGTATTTGGTGTAGATATCCCGGAGTCTGACCGGCATCTGACGAGTCTGTCAAATAATTGAAAATTTACATCACAAATCCGGCGGATAATTGTTCTTGTGCGATTAGGTATCTTGCTGATGAAGGTTTAAAGGAGGCTAACTATTTTAAGTTAGTCTCTTTTGAAAGATTCTGTACTTTTTATAGACCATTCCGCCAAGTCTCTCATTTTCTGCCCTCATCTTCCAGTTGGATTCCAGTTCCAGATGACTGTCGATAAATTTAAAACCATATTTTTTGGCAACATTAATTATGTGTAAAGCTATTAATACATCAATCCCCATCCCTCTGTATTTTGCTTTTATACCACCTATCAGAAGATCAAGCTGATTTGCATTTTTTGAAGCTTTCAGGATTTTTAAAAAACCAAGAGGGAAGAGATATCCTCTGGCAGCAATAATTCCTTCGTTTATGCTGGGAATTGTAATCATGAAACCTGCTATCTCATCTTCATAGGTAACTACTGCAACGAGTTTTGGATCGAGCAAAGGGATATAATGGCTTGCTAAATCCTGCATCTCATTGTCATCAAGTTGAGAATAGCCATAAATTTCTGTAAAACTTTCATTCATCAATTTCAGAACTGGATGGATAAATTTGCGAAGTTCTTTTCTTGATGTTAAGTTTAATATTCTGAGTTTTGGATTTTGCTGAGCCTTTTGAAGTATCCGTGTATATGTAGTTGGAATCTCCCTGGAAATATCTATCTTATAGACAACCAGGTCAGCCTCACAACCATAACCAGCTGAATGAAGAAGTGATATTATATATTCAAAATTGTAATTCGCTGTAAGTGATGGTCTCTCATTGAATCCCTCTGTCATAAATCCGATCGGATCATGGTAACACATACCGAAAGGACCTATTATTTTGTTCATGCCTCTGTCAGATCCCCATTTTTCCACATAGTTCAGAAGCAGTATAGAAACCTCCCTTTCATTAATACACTCGAAAAAGGAAAACCTGGCAACCTTCTCCTTCTTTTCTTCATTATTACGGTGGTTAATAATGCCCATAATTCTTCCGACCACTTCTCCATTTTTTCGTGCAAGAATTATAGTAGTATCACAGTATGAAAAGGCCCTGTTTTTTTCGGGGTTGAAATAATCCCATTCATCCTTATAAATTGGCGGCACCCAGTTAGTGTGATTCTTATGCAGTTTTTCAGGCAGATGGATAAATTCTTTCAAATCCGATTTGCTGACAACTTCCTGAATCTGAAGCATTTTAATCAGTATAATTATATTGCTGATATGGCTGCCCGAGTTTCGCCCGGCTGTATTTGACAGGGCCACCCAGCAGCCTGTATTCATCAAGGCGGCAGGAGTTAATCATCTCTCCTTTATATGGCATGAGATTTATGCATCCGTCACACAAATTCAATTCGCCATCGATTAGCTCAAATGGTTGCTGAATAACCAGGCTCTGAACAAATATCTTTTCAAACAGGCGCGATGGATTTTTAATTACCTCTCTTAAATAATTACCAAGTGTTTTTCTTATTTCCCTGTCGAAGAATGCCATGATAAAAATTAATTTCCCAAATACCGGGACTGTTGCATCATATTTTCCGTGAAGCTTATGATACATGTCCTGGTAAATCTTCATGGTATTTTCCCCGATAGCGCCATAGATTTGTCGACTTGAACCTATATTATTGATAGTGATCAGTTTAAAAGTCTCAGGTCTGGTGGTGCCTTTAAGATAAGCAGATGGATAAATATGGGCCAGGTCTGGTTCTGAGTTTTTCAAGAATCTCTGTAGACGGAATATCAATTTCTTCGTCCGGTTTAACAGCATCAGGCAAAGTCTCAAGTTGATTTTATGTCCGTTGTAGCTCATCACTTCGGCCACGTCTTTTGGGATTCCTCTGAAAGCAATTAATGAGAGATGACTTACCCTGTCAATGTTTTTCCGGTACCAGCGTACAATGTCAGGCACCTCATCCAGGTTTGAATGCCGGATAGTCATATTAAATCCGCATTTTATTTTTCCTGTTTTATGAATCATGTCGACATAATATTGTCTCAGGTTGTTCACCTCCGATTCTGTTTTGTTTGTCCAGCCCGGCCTGTTCTGGCCGCTGTCGACATGCAGAAAGAACTGGTACAGCCCGGCCTCCCTGAGCTTAGCTGTAAAATCAGGTGTAAGCGGTTCTCCATTCGACAGTATTATACATTTAAGCTTAAGGGATGTTATAAATTTTACTACTTCAATGATATCCGGGTACAATAAAGGCTCACCCCCTGAAATAGATATCCTGCTGCAGTTGGTCATTTCACGGCATTGGAGAATTTCTTTCCTTATCTCACTGAGTGGCCTGTGTCCTTCGAAATTATTCCTTCTGAAGCAGCCAGGGCAAGCCAAGTTGCAAATATCTGTAACCTCAATCCATGCTCCCGGATTATCACTCCTTGTCCATGGAAAATTGTACATATGATTTCGGTCAGGAAACATGGCTGTTTAATTTTGAGATTTTATTTGTTTAATAACGTTTATTGGTCCCCCGAACATTCTGTATTCATCTAACCTGCATGAATTTATCAGTTTACCGTTGTAAACCATCATATTGACACAGTCATCACACAGGTTCACCATGCCATTCAGGATTTCAATAGGCTGCTGCAGATGTATGCTTTGAGCATAGACCTTATCAAATAAACGGACAGGATTTTTTAGCGAAGCCTTCAGGTAATTACCTGAATGCCTTTTTGATCTCACTGTCGAACGGAGACAAAAAGAATAGCTTTTTACCGGGTCGGGGATTTTCAAGGAAAGCAAAATATCTTCCATTGAAGAGATGGTAAAACATCTGAGCCATTTCCATGGTTTTTGGGCCAAGAACCCCAAGGTAATTCCTCGAAGTGCTGGCATTGACCATAATCAGGAACTTGTTTGTTTCATGGACAGATGTTCCGTTCAGATAGACAGATGGGCGAAGGTTTGGATTTGCCTTAAGAACATACTCATACATCTCCTCAGTTGTTATATTGATCTCTTCAGGTTTAGGACTGCTCCCCAATGATTGTTCGGGATCAATTATTTGACCGTTGGCTATCAGCTGGTACATAGGATCTTTGGCAACAGCCCTATACGCAAGAAATGATACATGATGCACTCTGGCTACGTTCTTCTGGCACCACTTCAGGATTTCCGGAATATATGAGAGATTGGACCGGAAAATAGTAACATGGAAGCCACACTGTATTTTTTTTGTACCCCAGAGGATATCTGCATAGTGTTGCCTCAGTTCATTCAGCTCAATTTCAGATTTGCCTGTCCATCCTGGCCTTTCCTGGGCACTGTCAATGTGAAAATGGATCTTTGAAAGGCCCGCTTTTCTTAATTCGATAGCCATTTCATGGGTTAGCAAGAGACCATTGGTAAAGACCATCGGCTTGATCTTCTTTGAGGCGATGTAGCTTATTATCTCAGCCAGATCAGGATAACCGAGAGGTTCTCCGCCCGTAATTGCGATAGAATCACAATTGGTGAGCCTTATGAGCACATCGATGTCTTTTTTAATTGTGTCAGGAGAACGATGTCCTTCAAGCTGATGCCGGTAACAACCCGGGCAATGAAGATCGCAGGTATCCGTAACTTCTATCCAGCCGCCAGGATTATCCGTCTTTGACCATGGTAATCTGTAAAGTTTTTCTCGTGGAATCATAGATATATTTATTTCGAAGAAATAAGGATCTTATCGAGAAAAAATACAAGTCAATAATGTAAAGATATTTAATAGTTACATGAAAGTCAATTAAATATTTGTCTTAATCTCGAATATTCTTTCCCTTGAAAGTCGTATTTTTAATAGGTTGAAATATTTTCTATGGATAAGAAGGTTGCTTTTATAAGTGGTGCTACAAGTGGACTTGGTGCCGCTTTTGCACGTCATTTTGCAAAGCAGGGCTATGACCTTATTCTTACCGGACATCCGGATGACAAAATCTTCCTTGATGTTGAAGATCTTAAAACAAAAAATGAAGTATATATTGATTTAATCCTTGCTGACCTGGCTAACGAAAATGATGTTACACGATTAGAGGAGTTAATTAAAAAGACCAGAGAGATTGATGTCCTGATAAATAATGCGGGCTTTTTTTTCGGAAAGGCTTTCTGGAAAATCGACATCCCGAGTCTGGAAAGCATGGTAAAAGTTCATATTTGTACTCCTGTACGGTTAATTCTTGCAGCTCTTCCGAATATGATCCGTAATAATAAGGGGACGATAATTAGTTTGTCTTCGCTGGTTTCATTTATGCCTGTTCCTCAGGATGCAATGTACTCTGCAACCAAGCTGTTCAGCAATAGTTTTATGGAATCTTTGCATATAAGTTTCAAAGAAAAAGGCATTAAAGTCCAGGTCCTGTGCCCGGGTTTTGTGCGGAATACCAATTTTCATGGAAGAGCAGGCTTTAAACTGTCCGGACTTAAAAACTGGGAAATCCTTCCCTGGATGGAACCAGAAAATGTCGTTAAAATATCTGTCAGGAACCTTAGGAAGAAAAACAAGGTTGTTGTTATTCCGGGGTTCCGGAACAGGGCAATAAAGTTTATCATATCAATTTTACCCCGACCACTGTATTACAGATTTGCTGCCAGATTTTTACAATAGTAACTATGGGTTCAACTGTTGCTGTACAAAGGTGTTTTGAATACAATCCTGATGAGATAGCAAAACATATTGCATGGCTCTATATGGAAAGCGATGGACCGGATCCTGCCGGGAAAAAGATCCTGTTGAAACCCAATATTCTTTCAGATGATGAAGTATATAAGGCAACAACAACTCATCCGGCTGTAGTTGAAGCTGTTATAAGGTATCTTCAATCAAGGGGTGCGACTGTATTTGTCGGTGATTCACCCACTTTTGATACAAGGTACTTTACCGGTGAAAGATCCGGAATCAGACAGGTAACGGATAAATGTGGTGCCACATGGGTCAGATTTAATGACGCTGCCATTATAAGGAAAGTCGGTACTTCTGAAATAAAAATCACGGCACTCATAACAAAGGTCGATCTGATAATTTCGCTTTCGAAGCTGAAGAACCATGAGCTGATGATTTTATCAGGAGCAATAAAAAACATATTCGGATTTGTTCCTGCTTTCAACAAAGCAATGCAACATGTAAAATATCCCGACAGGTATAAATTCGGTGAATTTTTTGTCGATCTGGAAGAGGCAATAAAACCACATTTTCACATAATGGACGGTATTGTTGCCATGGAAGGCCCTGGTCCGGGTAACGGATACCCTAAGAAGGTCAATGTGCTATTGGCTTCTGTCAATCCCCTTGCACTTGATATTGTCGCCAGCCGCATACTGGGATATAATCCTCTTGATATTCCAACAAACAAAATTGCTATTGAGAGAGGTATTCTCCTTAAGAATATAGACGATATAATTATCAAAGGAACTGATCCAGAGACCATTGTTGTCAGGGATTTTAAGCGGATTGATAAAGGTGGTGAAGCGGGCATCATATTTAAGTACTTTAAAAAGAAAATCCCTATCCTCAGAAGGTTAAATAAAAGACCGGTATTTAATAGTAAGCTATGCATTGGCTGCTCAAAATGCATTGATATCTGTCCGGTTAAGATTCTGCATTATGACGATAAAAGGAAGAATAAGATTTTATTAAACGAAGCAAAATGTATTCATTGTTATTGTTGCCAGGAAGTTTGCAGGGAAAGGGCCATTGAAATTAAAAGAAAGGTTTTTTAGTACTTCCGTTGTTTTTAAGGCACTGACACTGCTTTTAATTGCATTGAGGGTGTAAGCTGAAGTGCCTAATTCTTAGAGTTAATAAAACTATTATTAAGGAACTGTTTAATATCCTTATAGCCTGAAACCAGGTAATGTTCTCCATCAGGATAAATTGTCTCGCCTATTGTCAGCCATGATATTCCAAATGCCCAGGTAGCAATAGTTTCCATAATGAAGATAAATGGAATTTTCCCAAACATTGTGCTAAATCTATCTGACAAAAAATAAATTGCCATTATTAGTACACACATAAGCATAGTCCAGCCACAAATTTTGAATATATTGTTTCTCTTTTTATTTTGTGTTGTAATATGCTTATTTACATCAGTTTGTGGAAAACATAACAATGAGATAACCCCTAAAGTAATAAAGAATAGTCCGGCAACTATTGTATGTCTTTCAAATCCAAATATTTCCGGAACATCATTTAATGGCGTATGCACACTAAAAGACCGTCTCAGATCCTCTGCAGCAGTAGGACTGAATGCAGCCAGAATTCCACAAATTCCTGCAATGGTTGAAAGGATATTTTCTTTAATATTATATCCTTTGTAAATAAATAAGAACGCTCCAAGGGTACAAAGAAATGAGACTAATATATCACCACTACTCGTATAATAATAGTCACTAAATGATGATTCAATATTTTTATCAGAAGGTGCAGTCCTGGTAGTAAGTATAAGCACAATAGGCAGGATCATGCCGCAGTATCCAATTAAATTTCTTAAAGTCTTATATGAAACCACAAGTTTGTTTTCTTTTTCCTTTAAGCGATCTGGAGTAATTGTGTTTTTTGCTGAATCCATAGTAAATGAGGTTTTGAAGTACTAAATGCACTCATGATTAAGATACCGTATTTACATTCAGAGATGAAGTGTGTGACTCGTCCTGAAAAAAGTTGCAACCTTACAAGGGAATATTGACATGGAAATTGATACGATTAAAGAAAAGCGTCTTTTCATGATTTAGTCAGTCTGATATTATATACTCAATTATTACTTTAACATTCTTATCTAGCATTGAGAATACCGGACAGATATTCTTAATAAGATCAATTGCCTTAGTCATATCTGCAGAAGTAATATCATCCGACTTAAGATTTACCTGCATTCTGATTGTATGAAATCCTGTTGGATGATCTTCGTTTCTGTAACCAGTGGAATTTATTTCAAAGAAATCTATGGTTTTTTTCATTTTCCGAAGTATTACGATAATGGCACTCCCCGTACAGGAGGATAGGCTCAACAGGAAAAGCTCCAGTGAAGTATAGCCAAGATTATCACCAAGTGGAGGAGTGTAGTCGATTGATATGGGTTCATTTCCATCTGCTTTTCCTTCAAAATGAAGTTTCCCGTTTATTAGCTGAATTGAGGTACTCAACTCCTTTGATTTATCAGTGGTCATATTCTGAATATTAACGGTTTAAGTTATAATCAATACTTTTTAATCTAAAGGTTCCGTATGTAAAATCACCCTCAGGATAATTCCAGATAGTTTCACCATAAGTTGGTATTCTTCTTCCATCTATCACTTTGTAGTCTTTAACTGGGGTCGACCATCTTGCTCTCCTCATTGTGCCGTCATCCTGAAGGGCATACCTGTCGTCCGAGACGAAATTAACCAGTTCTCCTTTTTCATTGAAGTATAAAATTGCTGATACTTTATACTTTCCATTTTGCAATGTAACCTTACATGAAAGCGGATCTATCTCCTGCCATGAAAGCCTTTTATCATAGAGATTACCAGGTACAAACAGGCACATATCGTTTAGAAAGGTAACAGTCTCAGCGGTTGTTAGTTCCTCTCCCTTTACATCAACCATGTTAAACAGATTCGCAACCCTAACCCTAAATGTTGCCTCCTTCTTATTATAGATGTGAAATGCATGAAAAGGAATTAGAAGTTTGCTTGCCTTCATTAAAAATATTCTGGTGTAATCTCCAAAGAAATTGTATTGATCCGTACTGGCTTTCATAGGTTTCGCTCGTGGATTACTCCACATTTCAGCCTCAAAAGCAATTCGCACATTTTTAGGTTTGCTTTTTCCTATCGCACCGGAACACGTGACAAATTTTCTTGCCGGAGCAGGCAAATGTGCAATATCACTTTCTATTAGAATTTTATTTTCTGAAAATGGCTGACCAGCCAGTTCTCTCTTAACCTTTTTTGAATAGGCGATCACAAAGCATACTGGACTTTTTATTGTATCTATTAGATCCATAGAATTATCAGTATTATTTAACCGATTACTGGTACTAAACTAATTATTTTCATTATAAGAAATGCTAAATATTTTGAATCGGAAGTTAACAATAGCTATATGAATATGAAAAAGCTATCTTCCCGCTTTCTGACACATGAGTCAGCTCCGGGTGAGGTTAAGATTTAATCAATATTTACGCCAGAGTCTGACACCAAGTCTTACTACAGGCGAAATTTCGAATGTTGGAATCGTATAAGTTCCGCCATCAGTAAATTCTATACTTTGCTCAGGTCTGAAATATGTGTGAACCCCGGGTTGGATATAAAAAGTACGGCCGATAAAGAACTGGTAGCTGACACCTATCCCAAAGTCATTAGAAGGAAGGTCCTGTTTTTCACCTGTTTCCATTTGCTCGATTTCAAATGTGTGTCTTTCGTAATAACCATAAACCTCCAGATTCTTCCACACATTGTATCCCAGGAAAAACCCGGGGGAGGTTGTGTAATAACGCTTATAGCCTTCATCGGTCTCGCCGACTGCCTGATTATCTGCATTATAGCTGCCGCCATTTATAACGCTTACTCTAACTCTGAATTTATCGTACCGGTAGCCAATGCCAATATGATATCCTCCGGTAAAAAACATAGGTACAAGGCTTTCTACCTCAAAAGCCTGTTTTACTTCGTAATTCCGCGGATTTGGCTTCCAGAAAGTTCCGCTGGTCGAATCGGATTGTGCTGAGATCGTTGTTGCTGCAAATACCAAGGCAACAATAAGAACGATTTGCTTTTTCATATCATAAAGTTTTAAAGTTTATGATACAAAAATCAGGATTAAAGAAATCTCAATTGCTCCACATTTGTTACCAAATTATTTTCTGCCACATATTTCATTGCGTATACGGCTCAATGATTTTGGAGCTATCCCTAAATAATTGGCAATATGATAAAGAGGAACATTTTGAGAAATGTCAGGATATTCCTTAAGCATTTTCACATAACGATCTTTGGCGGAAAGTACCTGCAAATCTATGCTGAGTTGAGTGAATTTTGTGAATGCCTGCTCCATGACTATCCTGTATAACCGTTCAATTTTTGGAATCCTTTCAAACAGGTATTGAAGATCTTTGCTTTTTAAAATCAATATCTCGGAAGGTACAATGGCTTTTATATTAATAATTGATGGTAAATTATTCAACCGGCTCTGGTTATCAGTTACCCAATCACTCTTAAAAGCGAAATCCGTAGTAACCTCTTTCCCGTTCTCCAGGAATTTAAAATAAATCAATACCCCCGAGTTAATAAAAGCTATTGATTCACAAACCTGGCCTTCCTGAAGAAAATATCCATTTTTTTTAAGAGTTTTTGATTCAATAAAAGGAAGAAATTGACACCATTCCTCATTACTTAAAGAGACGATCGAATTTATTTGACTTTTTATTAAATCGGTGTTCATCTTTATCAAATGGACTTATTGCGAAATTCTAAATTAAGGTTTTAATCAAAGTTGTAAAGGATAAAGTTACAAATTCCTCACTTAAAAGTGGTCACGAACTGATAGTGTGAGTGTGAGTGCGAGTTTTGAGGAAAATATGACAGGTGAAAATAAACTTGACTTTGGATTTTATTAGGCCTAATTTTGGTATCAAATCACCCTCTGTTGGAGGATCTTAGACCTTATGAAGATGAATCTGTTCATAAGAAAAGGGGAAATCTTAAGTAGTTGATATCATCTTTCATTTCATACTTCATAGAGAGCTCCAATAACTGGAGTGAGCCATTCCCATTTATGAAAAACTAACAACCTGAAGATAATAAGGGTCTATTATGTTTTTTTATTTTAATTCGAAATTAAATGTAACCAGATATGCAAAACGGGGAATTACTAAATTCAACTCATGGCTGGAAAAGAAACTCTCTTTTCCGGGTTGCACTGAAGAAGCAACTTCAGGGGAATATAACCGTATTTTATAACCATATTTTTCTTCGCAACCGCCCCGATATTAGTGTTTTTAATTCCCTTATCGATTTTTGCACCCCAGGCTACCATTTTTATTTATTATATGATAGCAATCAGTGGTCTGTATACATTATCCCTTTTACTGCAGCTTTTATTTCCCAGACGCTACATGGTTACACATCTTTGTATAAGTACGTCTATGTACCTGATGTTATTTTATGCCATGATCCGGTTGGGCGGGATACCCACCTCGGGAGGCCTTATTTTTGCGGGAGTTGCCAATGTTTTTGCCACTGTTCCGCGGCAAAGAACCTGGTTCCCAATTTCGATGTTTTCTCTTTTTTTTGTAATGGTCGTTCTCCTGGTGGTCCTGAAACCATGGCTGCATGTTCCTGCGCAGATGACTCCTGAATTAAACTCCATTCTGTTTGCAGAAATGCATTTCCTCACCGGTAGTGCACTTGGTTTTGTACTCCAGTTTATCAGGCAACAACGGAAGTCGGAAGAGTTGGAGGCCAGGCATCTGAAGGAAATAAATGAATTCAAAGACCGGTTTTTCACCAATATCACCCATGAATTCCGTACCCCTCTGACTATCATAGATGGTATGGCCGACCTGATAAAAGCCAGGCCGGGAGAGTGGATGGGGACCGGCCTGCAGAAGATTAAAACCAACAGCCACGTCCTCCTGCGGCTGGTGAACCAGATGCTCACCCTGGCAAAAGCTGAAGCAGGCGCCGTATCCGTTAACCTTGTCAGAAGAGATGCAAATAAGTACCTGGCCTACCTGGTGGAACAGTTCAGTTCGGAAGCTTTCAGAAGGAAAATAGAATTGAGATTTACATCAGCCGGAGAACCGTTTGAAATGGATTTTGATCCTGAAAAACTTATGCACATAATAACCAACCTGGTTTCCAATGCCCTGAATTATACTCCTGAAGGCGGCCGGGTTGAAATTATCACAGGTGTTATGGATAATGGAAAAATGTTCTTAATCCGGGTTAAGGATACTGGTATAGGTATCGAAAAAGAACATCTGGACCATCTGTTCGAGCGATTTTACAGAGTAGAACACCAGTTATCACCGGGAGGTACTGGCATTGGCCTGGCCCTGACAAAGGAAATGGTTCCATCCTGAAGGGGACAATTTCTGTAGAGAGCATTAAGGGAGAGGGTTCTGAATTTACGGTTCTCCTGCCTGTTACCCGCAATGCACAGTTATCTGATATCCATGAATCGGCAGACCTGCTAAAAGTAACAGATGATGATTACGAAAAGGTCAGTTCTTATGGAGAGCCTTTTTATAATCGCCAATCCACCGAAGAGTTGCTTTCCGTCGTGGCAGCCAGTCAGGCAAAACTGCCTTTGCTGTTGATCGTGGAAGATAGTCCGGATGTAGTGTTATACCTTCAGGCTATTCTCAAATACGAATACAGGATAGAGATTGCTGAAAATGGAAGTATTGGTATGAAAAAAGCCCTGGAGATCGTTCCGGATATCATCCTGAGCGATGTAATGATGCCGGTCATGGACGGGATTGAAATGCTGGAAAAAGTAAAGAATGACATCCGCACGAGTCACATCCCTGTGGTGATGCTGACAGCAAAGGCAGATATTGATTCGCGGCTGACCGGACTTGAAAGAGGTGCTGATGCATACCTGGCCAAACCTGTCGATGAAAGAGAGCTGCATATCCAGATGAAAAACCTGGTGGAACTCAGAAAAATACTTTACGAACGATATAGATCCCTGGATAAATTTCCTGAGACTCTCGATATCAACATCAAAAAAGAAGACGGGTTCATGATAAAAGTGAGGCAGGCTCTGGAAACCAATCTCAAAGATGATGAATTCGGAGTCTCACAACTCTGCAGAGAACTATCAGTCAGCCGTGCCCAGTTATATAGGAAATTCAAATCAGTGAGTAACAGAACAGTAGCTGATTATTTCAAATCCCTTAGGTTGTACAAGGCCAAAGAATTGCTTTTAACAACCAACCTCAATGTTACGGAAGTAACTTATCTTGTAGGTTTTAAAAACCTCTCACACTTCAGTCGCGAGTTTACATCTGAATTCGGGAAATCCCCCAGCGAATTCCGTAAATAATTTTCTTTCTCAGGTGACGCAACCTGCAAAAAGCACATTTGAGATTTACAGCAAAATTTCAGAGACTGTAAGCAAAACTCATTATAAACCAATGGTTTAATTTTAGTCTGAATATGTAGAAGATTCAAACTAAAACCTTTAATTATGAAAAAATTGGGGTATTTTCTTTCAGTCCTGATCTTCCTTTGCGCTTCCTGCGCAAAAGATCAGTTGTTTGATCCTCCTGGTCTATTGCCTGGCAATTAAGTCAGTTCAATCTGATTTCTCCGCAAATTAAGATTGCAGTTGTTTCTGACATCCATTATATGGATCTCTCACTTATGCCGGAAGACCCTGAAAATAATACGGACTCGGAAAAAAATGTATCCATGATCGTAAGACTTTTGAGCTAAGCGATCCGATTTTGGGAAAGTCAG
This sequence comes from uncultured Bacteroidales bacterium, assembly GCA_963753495.1. Taxonomy (GTDB): domain Bacteria; phylum Bacteroidota; class Bacteroidia; order Bacteroidales; family VadinHA17; genus LD21. The sequence goes on along the minus strand of CAVWCO010000009.1, from coordinate 23,621 downwards.
TTTCGGAACTGATTGCTGAAAAACCTGATATCTTGCTTATAACAGGTGATTTTTCGTTTGAAGGCCAACAGGTATCCCACGAGACCGTGAAAGGCCTTCTTGAGAGTTGGAAAATAAGGGTATTAAAGTTTTTGTAATTCCGGGCAATAATGACATCAGTAATCCTGAGGCCAAGAATTATAAGACCTAACCTTTTTACTGACTATTTATCACCGGAAGATTTCACTACAATATATGGAGCATTCGGATATAATGAACATCATTACAAGGGATGAAAATTCCTTAAGTTATATCTGCCAACCATACAATGGATTATGGATTCTGGGGATCGACGAAATGAAATTCTTCTTCCGGCCGACGTGCAATTAATCCAGCGACAATGGCCTGGATCCATGAAAAGATGGCAGAAGCCAATGAAAATAGTATCATTGTGCTTGCGATGATGCATTATAGTATTATTGAGCATTATACCGGTCAGGATAAACTGGAAAAACTAATTAAGAATTCACAGGGAAATGCCATTGCCTTAATGAATGCGGGTATAAGGGTGATATTTACAGGTCACTATCATGCGAACGATATTGTGGAATTTACAAATGACAGGAAAACTCTTTATGACGTTCAAACAGGTTCTCTGGTAACCCCGTTAAGCCCTTACCGGATAATGAAACTTGATGATAATTTTATCAACATTGAAACAAGAAACGTAACCGAGATCGATGCCGAAATGCCTGAAGGGAAAGATTTTGTGAATATTGCGACGATTTAATTACAGATCGGCTTAACGGCTTTTTTACAGTTCTAGTCGTCCTTTGCGAAAATGTTTCAGTTTCCTGCAGAACATTACCCAATTACCGCTCCGTTTTTTCAAACGAGCATTTAAAGCTTATTTTGCGGGAGACGAAAAATTCAACCCTGCAGAAAGTGAAAAGTATTGAGGTGCTTTCAAATGTGTTCCATTTCAGCCGTACCTTGATTGAATTGTTTGTGGAGAGATCTGCCTCCCAGGGATAATAAGATTCATATCAAATTAAAGTAAAAACAGGGCATCTTCAAGGGTTCGAAAAGAGGTCATTTCCGGCCTCTTTTTTCATTTGCACTATGAACTGTCAAAAATTGAACAGACTCCCAAATTATTTGTCTCTTTATCTTCCGGAATTCTGGTCAAATTCAACGAGATACAGCGGTGCCACAAAGAAGAAAATTCATGTTCGCATTTTTGCTGTAAAACTCATTTTGGAGAAAAGGAAAGTTGCAACCCCTGTCTTCACGGAACCCATACAACTCATCCTCAGGATTAGTGAGGTTTTGTGAAGTGTTTGTCCAGGTTCCCTCGTCCTCACACTCACACTCGCTCTTTTTCAGTACCCCGAATGGACAAAAGCTGCAACCTGAATAAACAGTTTTGTTTTATATTGGCACCTCTTTATGCATGTCTTGAATCTTGAAATTCTGTTATTTCACAGGAGAAAATATTAATCCTCTAACGGACCATCAATTGATAAAGCTGAATCAAGAGGTTTTTATCTGCTGTTTACAGAACTTATTACAAAGGGTGATATTGACCTTTCATTACTAATTTATCACCCGAATCATCCACTTCAAACAGGTGAGGAATCCTGATAGTGCGTCCGTTTATACTTTTATGACTATGGACCGACATAAGTAGTATTCCCTCAAAGGTTCGGAATAACATGCCATGTCCGAAGTTTGGCGGAGTGATTGGTTCCTCTTCCTGTATCCAGGGTCCGTCAAGTGTACCACTTTCCGAGTAAGCTACCCCCTGAACATAATCACTGAAAACCCAGCTTGTCCAAATCATTCCCAAATTGCCTGTCTGAGTTTTGAAGAGATAAGGGCCATCGGTTACTTTATTGGGGACTATGTTCCCATTTTCATCCCGTTCTTTGCTCCATGGCGAATCGTGGGCCCGAAACAAAACTTTGCCTTCACCAATAGATCCGGATAAGTCAGGTTTCAATTCAATTTTTTCGATGGTTCCGTTCCAGTTTTGAAGCCATTCATGGCAAAATATCATATAGGGCTTTCCATCGTTGTCAACCCAGAATGTACCATCTAAAGTAGGTTTACAGGCAGGCAGGTAGACATCATTATTCATCGGAAGGTAAGGGCCATTTGCTTGTTCGCCAACCAATACATGGCTGGCTCGCCGGTTAATAATATTTCCTCTGACCGTATCAATATTTACCTTTCTGTTGGTGAAAGTAGCGAAGTAGTAGTACTTTCCCCTGTACTGATGCAATTCAGCTGCCCAAATCATGGGTTGCGGGCCCATCCACGATTCAGGATCCGTCTTTGTTACCACGTAAGGCCCGGTCCATTTGCTGAGGTCTTTACTTTTCCATAGCAACCCGCCCGTACCTGTCATATAATAGGTTGAGGTACTTTTGTCAGCCAGAATAAAAGGGTCGCTCAACCGGATGGAATCCAAAGGAATATTCTCTTTTATTTCTGGTTTCCGGCCCTGAGCAAAGATTGATGCAAAGCCCAGAGATATTAATAGAGTAGTCAGAATCCTGTTCATGGCGTTTGGAATTTTATGTAAAGTATACAAAATAAGCAATAAAAAATGGATCACCAGAAGCTCAAGCGAGCTGAAGAAAAAAGAGTGAGTTGCTCCCTCTCGGTGGAGAAGCCGGTGACCCTGACCATCTCTCGCCGGTACATATTGACCACCCAAGGCTAGGGTTAATCATATGATCTACAGATAAATATAAAATTTTCCATTTGCCCGGCGGAATGTGGTCAAGGCGACCGGCGAATGCACCCATGGTTGCAACTCTGACAAAAAACTCATTTTCTTCAAAAAAAAAGTTGCAACCCCCTGTCAGAAAGTGTGAGTGTGAGGGTAAGTTTTGAGGAAGAAGAGAAGAATGGGCTCAATATCACAAACACCATTATTTATCCAGCCCACGAATCAAACCAAAAAGCATTTTTGAGATTTCTTCAGGTCTTTGGAAATCAAACATGATCATAAGTTTTAAGTTAGCACTATGAGAAATAAATTAGCAGCAATACGGAGCTAATTTATAAAGAATCTTGAAAATATGAAAGGATCAGAAGTTTGAGTGTGAGTGCGAGTCTTGAGGAAAAAGAGATGAGAGTGTTCGTTCGAGCTACTCGCTCTCGCTCTCACTCTCGCTCTTTTTCTGTACCCCGAACGGACAAAAGTTGCAACCGGCCATATAGGATTTTAGAATAAATTGTTTGATAAAACTTTAATTTTGATTGGACGAGATTTTAGTAAGTCCGACAGTAATACTTAAAGTACTATATACAAACATTGAACAGTTTTTGTTATCCAAAATGTATTATGATGTCACCCTCATAGTAACCCTAAATTCCTTGCATAATTGACCGCCTCGGATGTATTTGAAGCTCTGACCTTTTCAAGAATATTCTGCCGGTGATTATTAACTGTATTTACACTGAGAAATAGTTTATCTGCAATTTCTTTGCTCGCAAAACCTTTGGAAACCAAACCGAGTACCTCAACTTCTCTTGTCGACAGAATAGTTTTCTTATTAGGCTCCAATTCATTCTTAAATAAACATATTTTACCGCTCTTTATGTTAACTACTCTGCGCTTAACACCTTCAAATGATATCTTATCAGGCAACAGATCATCAAGTATTAATGCGAGCCAGATATTGCCCTTTTTATCAAGTTCAAGGACCACCAATTGCAAAATAAGATTTAAGTATTTACCATATTTATCGCGCTGTCGGAAATTTTGGATCAATTTATAGTCCTTCCTTTCTTCTTCCGGCCGGCTTAAAAAGAAAGTGAAGGCTTTTTTATAGGAATCCATTACTATGGGCAGGTCATCCGGATGAATAAACTGAGAATAATACATTGGATCCTGAGGATCGTGGTCTATAAGAGGGTTATCAAAAGGTTCAATATACCTGGATCGTAAGAATATGTATTTTTTCCGATACAAATCCAAAACTATAACCGAACCGTTCTCTACTTCAGCCAACCTTTCTAAAAAGTAAACTTTCTTCTCAAATTCAAGGTAATCAGCATTATCTACCTCAAAATCCTGGAAGGAAAAAATTTGATCTAATGCGTTCAAATGAGAATTCGGTTCCATAAAAATTGATGATAATACACTATTGAAACAGCCCTGCGTACACCGATATCTTTGCTTGTGCAAGATTCAATTTTATGAATTCTTTCTATCCAAAGTAAAATTAAATAATAATAGAGTTAAAACAAAATCTTTAAAAACAATAACAATGATAGCATTAGTCATTTATAACCCTAATCCTGTGTTAATTAAAAGCGCTATTCTTTTTATTTATATTAATGACTTTAGGAAAGCCTGGCAAGAAAATAAGATTATCGTTTTATGTTGAATTCCGAGTTATATTCAATTCCTAATTCTGCCCGAAATCTTTCAGGGGCATCTTTTCATAAAGGATTAAAATTTTCGGTATAGACTTATAAGTATTTTAAAAGGAAGCAATCTTATGTTATTAATCCTTTACAATTATGACGACGGCAAAAGAACCACCAGTGTATTCCTGATTCGTGATGGTAATATTTTAAATCTTTGATTCCTGTCTACTTTTCTGGCATTTAATAGCTCTGATAACTTTTTAATGTTCTTTAGTTGCCTTGACATCATTATTTTATTAAGAATAGAAAAAATAAAAAAGAATCCCTTTGAAGATATATCGCTATTATAATAACCTTTTATCTTACACCATAATCTAGCTTTAGGTCCTTGTTCTTCAATCCTGTATTCAATATACAGAGCCTTCATATAAAAGCTAAGCGGTGGATTAATTGGTTCACAGAAACGACACGCTATAAAAGAATTTTCCACAAATTCGAATATATGAAACGATAACAGGTAGTGTGTATTGACTTTTAGGGGTGGCAGGTTTTCAATGATATAATCAGGTGATTTTCTGCATCTGTTGTCAATAAAATCATAACTGTAAGGTGCAATGCGCAGCTGTTTTAACCATACAAAAATGTCTGATGCATTTGCACTGATTTCAATGCATCGAAGCAGTTCCCTGCAATCAGTATCTGAAATATCGGGTAAGGAATCAATTAAAAAGGAAGGTATGGAAAGAGATTTTATCTTCATCTAAATTTTGACATATTCTAATCTATATAAAGGCTTTTCGCCCATAAAGTTACCAATTCACAAACAATTATCTAAGATCTCGATTGATTTAAAATATATAGGTTATAATAAGTCAGTATTATGATATACACCCTCATAGTAACCCTAAATTCCTTGCATAATTGACCGCTTCAGATGTATTTGAAGCTCTGACTTTTTCAAGAATGTTCTGCCGGTGATTATTAACTGTATTTATACTAAGAAAAAGTTTATTTGCAATTTCCTTGCTCGCAAAACCTTTGGAAACCAATCCGAGTACCTCAACTTCTCTTGTCGACAGAATAGTTTTTTTATTCGACTCCAATTCATTTTTAAATAAACATATTTTGCCTGTCTTTATGTGAATTAGTCTTCGATTAACTCCTTCAAATGATATTTTATCAGGTAACAGATCATCAAGTATTAACATGAGCCAGATATTCCCCTTCTTATCAAGTTCAAGGACAACCAATTGCACAATAATATTTAAGTATTTACCATATTTGTCGCGCTGTCGGTAATTCACGATCAATTTATAGTCCTTCCTTTCTTCTTCAGGCAGACTTAAAAAGAAATTGAAGGTTTTTTTATAGGAATCCATAACAATTGGCAGGTCATCAGGATGGAACAACTGAACATAATAAAAAGCATCCTGAGGTTCGTATTCTCCAAGAAGATTTTCAAAAGGTTCAAGATTCCTGGAACCTAAAAATATGTATTTCTTCTTGTATAAATCCACAACTGAAACCGAACTGTTCTCAACCTCAGATAATCTTTCTAAAAAGCAAACTTTCTTCTCAAATTCAAGGTAATCAGCATCCTCTACCTCAAATTTCTGGCATGAAAAAATTTGATCTAATGGGTTCAAAGGAGAATTAGGTTCCATAAAAATTGATGATAATTCACTATTGATTTAGGCCTGTTTACACCCGTAACTTTGTTGGTGTAAGATTCAATTTTATATGAACTTTTTATTCTTAGTAAAATTAATCAAAAGCAGAGTTAAAACAAAATCTTTTAAAATGATAGCAATGATGGTTACAACTTCAGAATTTAGAAAAAGATTATTGCCAGTCATCCATTTTATCTGGATGAGTATTGTCGTCAATGCCCAGGGAAGCCTTGAAAAGTACATTGAAACCGGACTAAAAAATAATCTGGTGCTGCAAGAGAAGAATATCAGCCTCGAAAGTGCTTTGAATGCACTTAAAACTGCTAACAGCTTGTTTTTTCCATCAATGGATTTAAGAGGCGATTACCAGTCGGGTGACGGAGGAAGAAGTATTTCATTTCCTGTCGGTGATATGTTAAATCCGGTCTACAGAACTTTGAATCAACTGACATCGGGTAATGCATTTTCTGATATCAGTAATGTCGAAACAAATTTCTTTCCACAAAATTTCTATGACCTGAAAGTCAGAACATCTCTACCAATAATTAACAGTGATCTTATTTATAACCGCACAATCCGGAAACAACAAATTACAATGCAGGAGTATGATGTGGAGATCTATAAAAGCGAATTAACCAGGAATATTCAGGTAGCTTATTACAATTATTTAAGTGCTGCAAAATCTATTGCAATTTATGATGGCGCGCTTAAGTCTGGCCGGGGAGGCCAAGAGAATGAACCAGAGTCTTCTGGATAACGGGAAGTCACTCAAAGCATATGTGTTAAGATCGGAAAGTGAGATACAGGGCCTCGAAGCAAAAAGAACATCGGCGCTGCAGCAAATAAAAAATGCCCGGATGTATTTCAACTTTATACTTAATACCAACCCAGATGAAGCTATTGACACTGCATATGAAGTGTCGGTTGATCAAAGAATAGTAGATCAATATCTTCTGAATGAGGCTTCAATTAATAACAGAACTGAATTAAAAGCTTTGGATCAATCCGCATCGATCAACCAGAATGTCATAAAAATGAACAAAGCATACTGGATCCCTAAACTTAATGGGTTTCTGGATCTTGGCTCACAGGCAGGTGACTTCAAATTTAATAACAAATCAAGATATTACTTTTTGGGATTCCAATTGGATTTTCCGCTTTTTTCTGCCGGAAAAAACAGGATCAGGATTAAACAATCTGAACTGGCTCTGAAAAAACAATTGATAAATAATACCTATACCCGAAACCAGATACAACTTATCAGCCGACATGGCCAGGAATAGTCTGATGGCATCTTACAGGAATTATGCAGCCAGCATCAAGCAATTAGATGCAGCCACTGCCTATAACAAACTCATAGAAAAAGGTTACAAGGAGGGGATCAATACATTCATCGAAACTATTGATGCAAGGAATCAGCTAACTACAGCCTCTCTCCAACTGGTCATTAACAAATATCAGTTGCTGGCAGCACTGGCCACTTACGAAAGAGAAATTAATAAATAAAATTAATACAAAAGAAAAATGAAAAACAATTATTAAATATCCTAACAATTAGCGCATTATTTATGCTGCTATTCAATGGTTGCGGTAAAGAACAAGAACTCTCTACCCTGCCAAAGTCAGTTGAAGCTATTCCTGTAAAGATAATTTTTTTGAGCCAGGCTGAAGTGTCAGGAAGTGTTCATTCATCAGGACAGTTTACAACAGATGATGAAACTATGCTTTCTTTTAAAACCGGTGGTATAGTTGACAGAATTTATGTAAAAGAGGGAGACAAGATAAGAAAAGGTCAACTGCTTGCAACACTCGATCTGACAGAAATATCTTCACAGGTGAATCAAACGCAGATAGCATTCGAAAAAGCTGTCAGAGATTATGACAGGATTCGAAAACCTTCGGAAAGACAGTGTTGCCACACTTGAGCAGCTGCAAAATTCAAAAACGGGTCTGGAATTGGCCAGACAGCAATTGACATGCTGCGAAATTCAATTTACAATACTCGGAAATAAGAGCAGCTCATGATGGGGTGATTTTACAAAAGCTTGCCAATGAAGGACAAATTATAGGCCAGGGGATGCCAGTATTAAAAACCAGCAGCAAAGGTCGGACTGACTGGATTCTCCGTGTGGCAGTAAGCGACAAAGAATGGGCTAAAATAAAATTAAATGACAAAGCCAATGTGCAAATAGAAGCCCTCAATATCAACGATATGCAGGCATATGTCAGTTCTAAAGCAGAGAATGCTGATCAGATGACAGGTTGCTTCTCGATTGACTTAAAACTGAACAATGCACGAAAATTAAATATCGCATCAGGTATGTTTGGGAAAGCCGAGATTAGGTTATCGGAAAAGAATCTCGTATGGCAAATACCTTATGATGCATTGCTGGACGGTAATTCTGATCAGGGATTCGTCTTTGTAACTAATGATAATACAAATGCATTTAAAGTACCTGTAACAATTGACGCAATTGATGGAAAAAACATTCTTGTCTCAAAAGGACTTGACGAATACAAATCTTTGATTGTCTCGGGAAGTGCTTATCTTAAAGACAAATCAGTTATAAATGTGACAAATAATTTTTTAGCAAATAATAAATAGACCCGATATGAAAATCTCAGAATATGCCGTAAAAAACTATCAGTTTACATTGGTTATTCTTGTAATGGCCATTGTTGTTGGATTAACTACCTTAATCAATATGCCCCGGTCTGAGGATCCTGAAATTAAAATACCCTCCTTCACGGTAATTGTAGTTTATCCTGGCACTTCACCTCAGGATATGGAAGAACTAGTTGTTGATCCCATTGAGAAAAGAATATCTGAACTTGAGGACATTAATCGAATTAAAACTAATATTTTGGATGGTATTGCTATAATCGGAGTAGAATATAAGTACGGTGGGAATGTAAATGAACAATATCAGGAAATTGTCCGCGAGATAAACAACATGCGTGGAACATTACCTGAAGATATTTTAAGCATTGATATTAAAAAGCCATCTTTCACCGATGTGAATATCTTACAACTGGCACTCGTTTCAGAGAATGCTCCAAGAGAACAATTGAAAAAACAGGCTGAGAGTTTACAGGATGAGCTGGAGAAGATCAATGCTTTGCAGAAAGTGGAGATCAGCGGATTGCCAAAACAAATTGTGCGGGTGGATTTAAAATTGGATAAACTTGCTCAAATGCACATTCCTCTAAATGCTGTTATTGCAAGTATCCAGAGTGAGATTGCCAATATTCCCGGAGGAACTGTTTATGCAGGCAGTAAAACATTCAATATTAAAACAAGTGGTAATTATAAGTCAATTGAAGAAATAGAGAACACAATTGTATTCAGTATTGACAGAAAAAATGTTCGTTTAAAAGATGTTGCCAATGTGCATTCTGATTATGAAGAAGCCAAACATATTACCCGTTTAAACGGACACAGATGTGTTTTAGTAAATGCTGCTCAAAAATCAGGATTCAATATTTCTCAGACTCAAAATCTATATCTGCCAGTAATTGAGAAATTTAAAAAGACTTTACCTCCAAATATCGAGTTGGTCGATTACTTTGACCAGGCAGCAAATGTAAATAAGCGTTTGGGTGGGTTAGGGACTGATTTTATAATAGCGATTTTTATAATAGCAATAACACTTTTACCATTAGGAAGAAGAGCTGCTACTATAGTAATGATATCAATTCCATTATCGGTTTCAATTGGATTAGTTATTCTGGATTTACTTGGATTATAGTTTGAATCAGGTTAGTATTGTTGGGCTGGTAGTAGCACTGGGACTGTTGGTGGACGATAGTATTGTTGTCGTGGAGAATATTGAGAGATGGCTCCGTGATGGATACTCCAGAATAGAAGCAACCCTTAAGGCCACCAAACAGATAGGATTGGCTGTAATAGGATGTACGGCTACCCTGATTATTGCTTTTTTGCCATTGATATTTTTACCAGGAAGCTCCGGAGATTTCATTCGAAGTTTGCCAATGGCAGTCGTAAGTTGTGTTCTTGCATCAATGATTGTGTCATTGACCATTACTCCGTTCTTATCAAGCCGAATACTAAAAGAACACAAAGGGCAAAACACAGGTAATTTATTCTTACGGGCTTTTCAAACAGGCATTCATAAAATATATGGTCCCGTTTTACGAAAAGCACTGAAACACCCGGTAATAACAATATAGTTGCAGCGTTGATTTTTATTGGATCTCTGCAATTAATACCTGTGATTGGTTTTAGTTTGTTCCCGGCTTCTGAGAAACCACAGTTTATGATTAACATCAATACACCATTGCAAACCAATATTTATAAAACAGATAGTGTAACAAGATATGTTGAGAGTGAACTGGCCAAATTTCAGGAAATAAAATATTTCACAAGTAATGTTGGTAAAGGAAATCCATGGATATATTATAGTGAACTGCCTGAAAATGAGAGAAGTGATTACGCTCAAATCTTTGTACAGCTGGATCCTCACACAACTCCAGCTGAAAAACTGAAATTAATTGAGAAGATCAGAAGCATTTTTAATGGATACTCAGGTGCTAAAATTGAAGTAAAAAACCTTGAGCAGGGTGCGAATATCATTGCTCCTGTAGAGGTTCAGGCTGGCGGGAGATAATCTTGATTCATTGCGTCAGATAGCACAAAGAGTAGAAAATCTGTTGATCAAAACGCAGGGTACCATGTATGTTAAAAATCCTGTAATAAATCTTAAAAGCGATATTAAGCTGGAAATTGATAAAGAAAAGGCCAATAGTTTTGGGATCCCAACTGTAAATATTGATCGTCTGGTTCATCTGGCTGTTGCAGGATTCAAGCTGGGAAATTTTTCAGATGAAAACAGTAATGACTATGATATATTATTAACGTCACCCAAATATGAAAGAGCAACACTTGATATTTTTGACAATCTGTTTGTAAATAATAATCAGGGTTTTGCAATTCCGCTGACACAATTGGCTACTTTAAAATTGGAATCCTCTCCTCTTACCATCAATCATTATAACAAAATCAGAACTGTATCGGTGAGTGCCTTTGTAATGAAAGGATATTTAGCTGATAATGTAATAAATGATGTTATCACTCAAATGGATAATTTCAGGTTGCCTCCGGGATATTCATACAAGATGGGCGGAGAATTTGAATCGAGGCAGGATACATTTGAGGGATTTGGCACCATCCTTATAATCACTTTATTTTTGTTCATTGCTATTTTAGTTCTGGAGTTTAAAACATTTAAAAGTACTTTAATTGTTTTATCTGTCATACCTATAGGTCTGGTAGGAGCTTTGACTGCACTCTGGATTACTGGTAATTCCTTGTCGTTTGTTGCATTAATCGGATTAATAGCACTGGCAGGAATAGAGGTAAAGAATTCCATCCTGCTAGTGGATTTCACAAATCAGTTGCGTAAAGAGGGAAAACCTCTGGAAGAAGCTATCCGTGAAGCCGGGGAGATACGATTCCTCCCAATTATTTTAACCTCACTTACAGCTATAGGAGGATTGATGCCAATCGCCGTTTCAACAAATCCTATGCTTTCCCCATTAGCAATTGTTATAATCGGAGGATTGATAAGTTCCACATTATTATCAAGGATCATTACTCCGGTAATTTATAAACTATTACCGCCAGCGATATAATATTAAAAACTGGTTCTCATGACAACAATTGAAACAAATCAGGAAGCATCAAATAACATTCACCAAATCCTTATTGAAGAATGTAAAAGAATGGATCAGAAGGCACAATTTCAGATTTACAAATTGTATTATAAAGAGATGTATAACACAATTCTTGAAATTGTCAATGATCCGTTGGAAGCTAAGGAAATTATACAGGAATCATTTCATGTTGCTTTTGAACAGATTAGTACATTCTCAGGAAATGAAAGTTTTAGCGTCTGGCTTATAAATATCGTCCAAAATCGATCTATAGACATCTGGAGAAAAAACAGGGATAGGTGCGAAAGCCGGTGACCCTGGTTCTTCGTCAAATTTGGGGATGCATAATAAACAATCAACTGTTGATAAATAATTGGATATCAACTAAATAACCCATTATTTTCTTTGGTAAAGACAAGCTTGTTTTGTATCTTAAAGTAATGATAAACAATTACTTGGGATGATAAAACGGCTATTTAAGATACCTTTTGTAAAAATACAGAAAATTGAAAATTTTGAAAGGTTTTGTAGGATATACGCTTCCATCAGATCTCCTCGATCAAGGTGTCCTTTATGTGGAAAATACAGCAACCGAGTACATGATTACTATTTTAGGACTATTTCCGACCTTCCGATATTTCAGAGCAAAACCATAATCCTATTAAAGACTCGTAAATTCAAGTGTATAAACAAGCAATGCCAACGAAAAGTCTTTTCAGAACAGATACCAGCCATTTTAAGATATTCAAGGAGAACTGAAAGAGCTCAAAAGCTCCTTGATACCTTGGCAATTGAATTAACAGGAAGGCTGGGCAGTATTCTGTCGAAAGAACTAAACCTTTATGTCAGTAGCTCTACAATGACAAGAATAGCTCATAATCTTCCTCTTCCAGATATAGTACGACCTAAAGTACTTGGTGTGGATGATTGGGCATATAGGAAGGGAGTCAGCTATGGTACTGTTCTAATAGACATGGAGACATCCAGGCCAATTGATTTGCTCCCATCAAGAGATGGCAAGGTATTAAAGGATTGGTTACTTAACAATAACGATGTTAAGATTGTTAGCAGAGATAGGGCAAGTTCATATGCAGCTGCTATTATCGAGGCTTGCCCAAGCGCCATTCAAATTGCGGATCGATTTCATTTATTGATGAATCTATCAGATGCTTTGGATACCTATTTCAAAAGCATAAGTAGAAGAATAAGGTCTCTGATAACTGCCAAGACTACTGATTTTCTTGAACTCCCTGAAAAAGTGCCAGTAAATATACGAGAAGAAACAAAAGAGGATCAACTCGTTCTAACAGCCCAGGAATCGATTGACGCTAAGGTGGACCAAAGAATGGGCACCTTTTTAAAAGTCAAGGAACTTCAGGCCAAAGGCACTCCAATCAAAAGAATTGCAACAGATTTGAGAATGAGTCGAAATACAGTTAAATCATATTTTAGCCAGGAATCATTATCGCCCATAAAAAGCTCCAGATCAACAAATATTGAGGTATTTACGGATCTTATTATAGCCCGATTAGGTGAAAACGGGCATAAGCTAATGGACATATTTAGAGAGATAAAAAAGTTGGGATATACCGGTCGTAGAACGCAAGGGTGTTATCATATAAAACGTATCAAGGAGTATCATGAAATAGTAACTCCAGGGTACAAAGAAATTGCCCGGCCTAAGATCCCATATATAAAACCACTTAGTTCCAGAAAATTAGCGAAATATATTGGTTGTAACTTAATGGACATCAAGGATCATCATGAACGATTTTACTTTCAAACATTATTGGATAATATTAACGAAATAAGAGTCGTCCGAAAACTGGTGCAGATCTTTAAAACAATGCTCGCAAGAAGGTGCGGAAATATTAAAAGATGGATTGTTTTTGTCAAACACTCGAAATATAAATTAGCAGGACTGAAAAGCTTTGCGAGAGGTCTAATGGCAGATATAGTGGCTGTTGAAAATGGGATCAATATGAGCTGGAGCAATGGAGCTGTGGAAGGACATGTAAATAGAATAAAAAGTATCAAACGACAAATGTATGGAAGGGCCAGCTTTGAGTTATTACGAAGGAAAGTGATTTTGTCTCGAGCAGGTTAAAACATCCCCAAATTTGACGAAGAACCGTGACCCTGATCACTTATCGCCGGATAATATTGACCACCTAAGGCCGGAGTTAATCATATGACCTATAGATAAATATAAAAATGTCCTATTTACCGGCGGAATGTGGTCAAGGTGACCGGCTAATGCAACCGATTCGATTTACGTCTCTGTCTTCTGATATTTCTTGTATAGATCACAAAATACATCACCGGTATCAGTACAAGTGTCAGGAATGTTGCAAAGCTTAATCCGAAAATTATTGTCCATGACAACGGTCCGAAGAACATTACATTATCACCTCCGAAATGAAGATGAGGATTCAGATCTGTCAGCAGTGTTCCAAAATTGATATTCATTCCGATTGCCAGTGGAATAAGTCCGAGAATAGTTGCAGTTGCAGTAAGAACAACAGGTGTTATACGGGTCTTTCCTGCCTCAATAATTGCCTGCCGTGTTTTCACACCCTGCTCTTTCAGTACATCTGTAAATTCAACAAGCAATATTCCATTCCTGACAACAATTCCGGCAAGTGCCACAATACCCATACCTGTCATTATTATTGAAATTGTCATTCCGAAAATCATATATCCAAGCAGTACCCCAATAAGGCTGAATACTACTTCCGATATAATTATCAGAGCTTTGGACATTGAGTTGAACTGGGTGATAAGTATAAACATTATAAGGAACAGAGCAAGCATCATTGCTTTTGACAGGAATACCATTGATTCCTGCTGATCTTCCTGTTCACCTGTAATACGGATATCAATATCAGATGATTTTGTAAACTGTGGAATTGCCTTTCGCAGCTGGGCATTTATCAGGTTTGCATTAAATCCGTCAAGAACATTTGATGAAATTGTGATTACCCTTTTCAGGTTAAGCCTGTTATCTGTCCGTAACTGTTTACATAATCAATATGTGCCACTACCGAAAGAGGGATCTGACGCAAGAGTACCGGAGTTCATATCCCTGTAGGTAATTGTAAGATTGAGCAAGCTGTTCGATATCTTTGCGCTGATTTTCCTCAAAACGAAGCATTATTGAATACTGATCCTCTCCTTCCCTGTATTTTGAGATCTCTTTTCCTAGCTGGCCTGTGCGGATTGCATCTCCAACAACTGCAGCAGCTGATACCTTCATAATTAGCCCGTTCGCGATCAAGATTTATTATTATCTCAGGTTTGGTTGTGGCAAAGTCAGATTTTAGCTCTTCGATTCCACCTATCTGCAGTGAATCGATAAATCGTTTAAAGCGGTCTGCAGTTGAAGCAAGCTGTATCAGATCTTCTCCGGAATTTCAATATTTACAGGTTTTCCGGTAGGAGGACCCATTT
Source organism: uncultured Bacteroidales bacterium (assembly GCA_963753495.1). Lineage (GTDB taxonomy): Bacteria > Bacteroidota > Bacteroidia > Bacteroidales > VadinHA17 > LD21. The sequence continues at coordinate 8,463 of CAVWCO010000009.1, read as the reverse complement.
TAATTTTATCGACAACTATTTCAGCCCCGGCATATCTTTCAGTGCTTCGCGCATATCATTCATATAAGCACCTGTACTTTGTCCCATGCCTGTCTTTATACTCAACAAAATTAACTGCTATTTTTGCCAGGTTTGACGATTTGCTTGAGTTGTCAAAATTATTTCTGAAGCAAGAAATGCAACATTGGTAACAACTGATTCGACAATAGGATTATTTTCACCAAGAACACTCATTATCCTGTGTTCAGCTATACGTGCAACTGAATCAGTTACATCAATCTCGGTTCCGACAGGCATTTTAATAAATGTATTTATTGTATTTGGCTCATTATCAGGAAAAAAAACAACCTTTGGTTTTACAATATTATTTAGGATCATTGTAAAAACAAACAGACCGATCATGCCCCAAGTATATATACCGGTCTTTTCCCTTTTAAACCCATTTCAGAGTATTCTCATATTTCCTCATCATTGCAGGAATAGCATGTGATCTGAAATCTTCTGAGTACCTTATATCCAAACAGATTATGAAGCAAGAAAGAAATTGCAATAAACATCAGTAAAATTTGCAACTCCCTGTAACTTCGAGCAGATAAAATGGTAATGAATCAGCAGCTATCATGGCTGTAGTTTTATAAACTTTTGGCTTATTGACAGCGGACGATCTTCATCATCGTGCTTCATGAAATCCACTGCAAAAACCGGATTGAAAATATATGCAACAATCAGCGAAGCAAAAAGAGTTATTATAAGTGTTACAGGGATAAATACCATGAATTTTCCCACTACTCCCGGCCAGAATGCAAGAGGGAAGAATGGAGCCAGTGTTGTGAGGTTCCTGAAAGAATCGGCACAAATACTTCTCCTGCAGCAAATTTTGCAGATGAGGTAATATCCATTCTGGTTTTCTTATGGATACGGTGAGTATTCTCAATTACAACTATGGCATCATCAACAACAATCCCAAGTGCAAATATGAATGCGAACATCACAAGCATGTTCATTGTAAATCCTATCCAGGGCAGAACAATATATGCTATTGCCATTGACAGAGGAACCGAGAAAGCAACAAAAATTGCATTTACAAGTCCCATGAAGAACATCAGGACAATAGTGACAAGAATAAATCCTATAATTATAGTATTATTAAGCTCATTTACGGTATTCCTGTGTATAGCGTGACTGATCGCCGGTAACCTCAACAATCAGATTTGACGGAAGTTTAGTCTTCTGCATGTCGGTAATTATCGCCTTTGATCTCGTCGGATGCATCAAGCAGATTCTGGCCGCTCTTCTTGATTACATTAAGGGTAACAACATTTTTTCCATTATACCGTGCAAAATTTTCAGGTTGATGAAAGCCATCACGTACTAGTGGCAATATCTATGAGTTTTACAAGTGCCCCGCTTGATGTGTTAATGATAATATTCTTTATCTCATCAATATTCGTTACTTCTCCGACAACCCTGATTGATCGGCTCATTCCCTGCAGATCGATATTGCCGCCTGATACTGTCATATTATTAAGGCTCACAGCCTGTTCCACATCCCTGAAAGTAAGACTTGCAGCCTTCATCTTATACATATCAATATCGATCTGGATCTCCCGGTTGAGTGCTCCTCCGATTTCAACCCGGGTAATCTCCTTCAGACTTTCAATCCTGTCCTGCATATCATCGGCATATCTCTTCAGACGGTCCAGTGGTATATCACCTGAAAGATTTATATATTGAATAGGAATTTCTGAAAGATCAATTTCCATTACTGATGGTTCAATAAAAGAAGGATCGGTAGGCAGATCTTTTTTGTCTTATCAACTGCATCATTTACTTTCTGTTTGGCATCCTTTAATCTCAATTCCGGTATTGAACTCAACAATTATTGCAGAAAAATCCTGTACTGAACGGGATGTGATCTTTTTGACTCCGCTTATTGATTTAAGATTCTTCTCCAGTGGCCTTGTAACCAGATTCTCCATATCGGATGGCGATGTTCCCGGATAAATAGTATTGACAATTATCATTGGGATGACAATCTCAGGAATCTGTTCCTTTGGTATTGTATAATAGTTTATCATACCAAACACCGATATTATAAATACCAGCACATAAACACTGATCTTATTGTCTATTGCCCAGCTGGTTGCAAAAAATTCTTTATACTTCTTTTCCATTAAAATACTTTTTATATTCTGATCAAATCGAATATCAGAATAATACTTAAAATCTTACATATTCACCATCAACCAGTTCCTGGAAGCCGGCTGAGATAACTTTGTCGCCGTCTTAAGACCTTTAAGAATTTCAGCAACTCCGTTGTAGCTGTTGCCTATTATCACAGGTTGTTTGAATGCTGCATTGATACTGATCCTTTGGACGTGACAACATAGACATAGCTGCCTGAATGATCGGTCTGAATCACATTCATCGGAACCAGAATGGAATTATCTGAATGGTAATCGTTTATCTGAATTATTGCAATCATATTGCTTTCAGATCTTGTAATACCGTCTGGTAATACTTGGTTTCAATCATGAATGTCCTGTTTACAGGATTTATATATTTGCTTACAAAATCAACTTTGCTTCAACCTGTTTATTCATATCAGGAAAGAGGACAATCAGTTTGTCGCCTATCTGTACTCTTGCGGAATATGCTTCAGAAACTTCTGCACTTACCTTCAGATTTTTGAATGCAACAACCCTGTAAGCTGCAAGCGCGGGATCAGGTGAAACAACACCTCCAACCTTTATATTGCACTCTTCAATTGTTCCGTCGATCGGTGATTTGATCTTAAACTTTTCAATCTGCTGCTTTAAGTGATGATATCTGCTTTTCAAGTGATTCCTTTGTTGGTTTTTGACTGCAGGTACTGAACCTCACTTCCGATCTTCTGGTCCCAGAGTCGTTTCTGCTTTTCATACATTTCAACTGCAAACTTATACTGGGTTTCGAGGCCTTCCAGCTGGCTGCGGTATTGCTGATCATCAATCTGTGCCAGTACCTGACCTTTTACAACTTTCTGGCCGACATCGGCATACTTTGCAGAAACAGTTCCGGGAGCTTCTGCAAAAACAGCTGCATTCTGATCACCATCAAGTTTTCCCTGTACCCTGATGAAATGATCGAATGTACTGGTTTTGACATCCGTTAAGACCAACAAATTTAAATTCTTCGGGATTCAGTGAATCCTGCTTTTCAGCTTGAGCTCATTCTTCAAGATGTTTTGATTTTTTCATCTATTGCTGTCTGCTGTTGTTTTAATTTTATTAAGTTGTGCCTTTTTATCAGTGCTGCAGGAGAACATAATGAACAATACTGTAATAACTGCTATACTTAAATTTAATGGTTTTCATATCTGATCTGATTTGTATTTTATTATTTTTAATCTGTTTAATATTATTAATTGACTGCTTAATATACGATCGAGTTTTGCTTTGGCATTCAGTAAATTAAGAACGGAATTATAATAGTTCTGATTCTGCGTCAGGAACTGGCTCTGATTCTGCGAAAGTTCAAAACTTGAGGATACCCTTCCTTGTACTTTATTAGATTTTTCATAAATTTTTTTGCTCAGGACAATATCTCACTGTTTGTGGTGAAATTTCTGTAGGCAGTCTGATAGTTGCTAAGTGCAGTTTCAAACTCAGTATCAAGCCCTGTTCTGCATTTTCCGTATTTAGTCGTGGATTTTTCAAGATTAAATTTTGCCTGGCTGACTCTTGGAACTTCGTGTCCGCTTGTGAAAATGGGAAGATTCAAGTCCGACTCCACTAGATCCTTACTGCAAAATTGAATGACGGCTGATTTGTCTGTTCGTGATGGCGGTAAAATGCCTGAAATTGTCGGCAGATACTTCGATTGTTCCCGTTTTAACAAACAGGGCTGATGAATTTTCCTGTTACGTAACTATCTGGTAATCAATACTTTTCTGATACATTAAATGCCGGAGGTGAGAGGTATTGCATATTTCCTTCCTGAATAATGCCAGGAAGACTGTCAGTTAATACAACAGGCTGATCAAATCCATTCCAAGCTGATATTTCAGAAGTTTCATTCGAGACATCTCTCTGTGATTCAATTGAAGTAATAAGTCTTTGTAAGATTCGACATGCTGATTTTCATCTGGTCAACATCAGTCTCCTCATTGAATCCCTGCTGATTCATTTTGACCAGCTCATTATATGTCTGGTCAACCGACGCCAGACTTTCCTTCAGCACTCTGACGACTTTCTCCAAGAACCAGATACAGATAATATGTACCGGCAACAGTTTCTTTTGTCTGACCTCTGTTTTAACAAGAGACTTTTCAGATATCTGCTTATATACTTTCGTTGCCTGAAGACCAACAATATATTCACCGCTGAAAATGAGCTGTGAAAGTGTAAAATCGAATGTTGTATTATCCTTTACACCCAGTGGAACCGGGGGAGAATGCTTTATATGCATTCATAATATCTGTCTTGGTAAGATACCCATCTGGTAATGAATCTACGATCAAGATAACTGGCCAAAGCTTAGTTCCGGAACTACAAACTGATGCTGATAATTTGCAGCAAAGTCCAACTGGGGAAGTCCCATTGCAATTGTTTCCCATATCCTGTTTGTCTGCACTTAGCAATATCAATTCTCGCATGTCTTTACAGCACGGTTATTCTGAAGCGCATATTCCTGGGCTTCAGTGATTGAAAGTTTTAGAGGTTCCTTTATTTTCCTGACCGAATCCTTTGTGAACAGATCCCAGGATAAAACAATGGTTAAAAGATATTTTCGTATCAAATTCATATTATATTATTTATTATAAATTTATTTGTTTCTAGTTCTTTAATTTTCTTTTCCAACTCAATTATTCCTTTTTCGGTTGCAATTCCCCTGATATGATAAATCAAGAAGTTCCATAAATAGTTTCATTGAAGTGAATTCCTCAACTGTAAACAGATCATTTAGATGAATGCTTTCTGATCCTTGACAGATATAGCTTTGCAATTATCTCTTCATTCATCTCCTCCCGGTATAATCCTTCCTTTTTCCTTTCTTAAGGTTTAAAAGGATATAGTTGAATATTCCCTCCCTGCGTGACTTTTACTATTTTCTGATAGTGGTGAGGATAATACTTTTTAAGATCGTGTTCAGTTGCAGGATTCTGATCCCTCATCAATCTTATTCATGAAAATCGAAATCTCAAACAACTCTTCAATAGCATTAAATCCTGTTTTGAAACATTTGCATATCTCCTCCTGCCTCAGTTCAATTTCATTATCAATAAATTTTCCAACAAGATCATCTTTGTCAGTAACATACTGGTAAAGAGTCTTTTTAGAAATCCCAAGCTCACTCGCCACATCATCCATTGTTATACTCTTGATTCCGTATTTCATGTATAATTCACGGACCTTCAGAAGTATATTTTTCAGCTCTTCATTCATGCCGCAAATATATACTAAAAAACTCAGGAAACAAATTTATATAAATAGTTTCCATCGTTTATGCTTAATATCATAAAGTGCATCTTTTCAGAAAACTCGTTTTTGATAAGAGGAAGAGTTGCAACAATACCCTTTACGGAACCTATTAAAGTTTTGTTCAAGATTGCCAGGGTTTTACAAGGGGGTAAAAATAAAAAAGAATGAGAGTGCTCGCTCCCGAATGATTTGAGTTGATAAGTTGGAGTGTGAGAGTGAGTCTTGAGGAAAACAGAACGAGAGTGTTCGTTCAAGCTTCTCGCTCTCACTCTCACTCTCGCTCTGTTTTCATGCTCCCCTGACTGCTGAAAGTTGCAACTGGTTTCATGACATCTTTATCTATAACTATAATCTGAATAGATGTCATATTTTATAACAGATGTATGGAAATACCTTCAACGACCCTTAAATTTGGGTTTTCTTTTTTCATTCCATGCTAGAGTACCTTCGACCCTATCCTCGGTGTCAGTCAGTCGGTTGTAGGCCTCAACTTCGTAGCGAAGTGCTGTGCGGACATCCATCTGAAGACCTTCATGTATCGCCTTCTTGGCCTGACGAACTGCAAGGGGTGCATTCCCGGCAATGGTTTCAGCAGTTGCTATTACAGCTGGCATCAATTCCTTTGAACTGCAAATACGATTGAAAATACCCCATTCCAGCGCCTCTGCGGCACTAAATGCACCACCGGCCAATATGATTTCATTGGCACGACGCTTACCTGCTATCGCGGCAGCGTAGTGGTACCGCCAACCCCCGGGAGGATACCTATCATTACCTCAGGGAACCATAATTTTGCGTAATCCACTCCATAGGCAAAATCTGCTGCAAGGATCATCTCTAGACCACCTCCAAAGGCTTTACCGTTTACTGCAGCTATAACCGGAACAGGACATTCCATCATTGTCCAGAGTGCCTGCTCGAATATTTCGTGCTGATGGCGCCAGTCATATTCCGACATTCCTTTTCGTTGCTTCATATCGCCGCCTACGCAAAATGCATCTTCACCTGAGCCAGTCAGAACGACACAGCGAAGCCCATCATGGTTACGGACAAAGTCTGTCCACAGTCAAGTAGTTCGATCCCCATTTCTGTGTTTACTGCATTACCGACTTCAGGACGGTTCAGTGTCACCACAACTAAACCATTGTCATAACGATTTACCAAAAGGGTTGAGAAGTCTGATCGTTTAAGTTTGTGAGTCATTTTTTAACTCAATTTATTTTATTATTACAAAAAGTACTTTCACACATTCCAACAAGACATTCTCTTATACAACTTTCACATCCAATACATAGATTTTCATCTATTTTGATAATCGTTTCCATTCATGTAATCCTATCAATAGATTATAATAATTAAAATTAAACTCACACAGTATAATAGACAATACTTACTAAACAGTATAATTTTTCTTTTACTTTTTTTGTTTAGATACCTTGTTGCAACTCTGACAAAAAACTGATTTTCGATATTAAAAGTCGCATCCCAGAATCATATTAAAAGGTTTTTATCATTCCCTTATTTAGTGCGATTTCAAAGGTATATAAAAGGAAACAAGGGGTCGATTTTGACCTCTTGTGCGTCTGGGTAATTCCAACGGACATAAGATGCAACCAGAGGATGTTTCGAAATCCAAAATCTCTTACAGCACTCCCCTCTCCGTCAGATCATAAATCAATTCCGATATTGATTCTTTCCCCGACTTCTCAAGAATATTTCTGCGATGTGTATTTACCGTATTCACGCTCAGGAATAATTTTTGAGCAATTTCTTCACTGCTCAGGCCTGACCATATTAATCTGATGATCTCAAATTCACGGCCGGAGAAGATATTTCCTTTCTTCAATAATTCTTCATCAGGATATTTGAAGCAAGAGAGGTCGTTTCCAATATAATAATGAAAACCATATTTTATCTTCTTATGCCAGTCGATATTAGTATGGATCTTAAGGAAAAATACTGTTTTATAAGGTACTGTGGTGAAAAATGCATAACACTGTATTAAGAAATCAGAATAGTTTCCGGATGTAGTCCGAATCCTATAGTTTGTTGACAATATTCGAGAGCCCCTTTCAGCAATGAAAAGTTCCTGACAGATTTTGAGAATTTTAGCTCTGCCCAGATTAAGTCTTTGAATATCATTTGGATGCGTGGCTTCCATGAAATGGTAGAAACTTAGTTCTCAGGCGGGATACCTAGTATTCTTAAGCTCCCATTGCTTGTAAAATGAATATTCATTTGAATTGCATCAGCAATAAGAGAAGCTGATCATTCATCTCCATTATTCTCTCAAGCTCCACCATAAGAGGATCATCAGGATCAATGCCATGGAATCCGGAAGGTGTATAAGTTTCAATGAACTTAAAGAACAAATTATAATTATGAATATTTGTGATCATGCTCCCTCGTAAACCTTTTAATTCTCCGAAAAAAAATCAAATGTAATCAATAAACATCTACCCAAAGTGTAGGAAGGTTATCTTCCTTTTTACCTTCGTTTATCACCCATTTATCTATTAGGGGAAGTTGTATACAAATTGAAAAATAAAAAAGAGGTCAAAGTGACCTCTTGATTTATTTGATACTGCTGCCATTTATAAATAATGACAGGTGATTGCGATCAGCTGATAATGACCACCGATAGCAGGGTGATTTTATGGGATTTTTAAGAAGTTCATATAGGATTTTTCATAGATTCACTTTCCCAGGGATATTGCTTTTCATAGCATTGACCATGTTATGTGGTGTAGTTTATTAATATCCTCCTGCAGCTAGCATATCTAATACTACCTGTTCAACATCATCCGAAGGAAGAAGTGGTCTTGTTGACCTATATTTGTTTTACTTCTTCCCTCAATAATCCAAACATATCTGTGTTCATCTACTTCGTAATTATACAATTGTCCATTGTACCGAACTGTTCCATGTTTTTCATTTTAATCTTGCTTTATAGTTTAACATTTTGAATTTATGGCATAATGAATTTTGTCATTAGTTAATA
>CAVWCO010000008.1:0-338544 GCA_963753495.1 uncultured Bacteroidales bacterium | reverse complement strand
CCCGAAAGCTTTGAATATTTAATGTCTGGCAGGTCTTCTGACTTATCCCGGTTCCTGGAAGCCTTCCCATCCCGATGACCCGGGACAGTGGCAGGTAATTCCTGAAGCCATCATCACGCGAGGCGTGATCGGGCATCACAGCAGCGGGTACTGTAGCGGATTCAAACCGCATTCCCTTTTCATTACAATGTTCTTAATTCATTGTAACACCAAAACATATCAAAGGTAAATGAATTTTTATTATGACCTATACTCAGATATCAACAATTGGTTGATAAACGGAGGTCTATTAGAATTCTATATTGTGCCGCATGAATTTCTTACGACTAACTCGGGTGTTATATTTACCTGGCGTTTATATTTGCTTTTCCCCGAGTTTCTGACTTCGGTCCAAATCATTGTAGCCACTTTCAGAGCCATTCCCGTTAAAGGTTTCCTAAGACAGGTTACAGGCGAGAACATGAGATCAAAGCCTATTCCCTCCTCCATTGAGATCAGAGCTATGTCCTGCGGAACACGAAGTTTCTTTTTTCTCAGCAGCGCCATGATCTTATAAACAAGTGTAGCATGCAATACTATGATTATTTCTGCCCTGTGTGGAGGTCGGAGATATTTTTCAATCTGGGCCGGATCAATTTCATTGCCCGTTATCGGTTGATCAAATTCGACAATAACCGGTTTGGATATCTCGCCTTTAAGGTCAATTGCACTTTTAAGAAGATCGATGACCGGCTTATCTTTACTGATTGAATTTTTATCAGCAGCAATCAGTATATTTTTGTAGCCTAATTTCCCGATGTGATCGACAACACTTTGAGCACCTGCCGCAATATCAGTGCAAACAGTATTCAGGCGAAGGATCCTGACTGATTTCTCAAGCAAAACAAAAGGGTAGCCTGTCGCCCTCAGTGAACGGACAGTAAATTCATCTGCCGCCTCTCCCACAAGAATCAGACCACTGTAAAATTTTCTGAAGGCCCCTACAAGTCTGTTATACCTCCCGTCATCCGGATCTTTTGTCATTATCGAGAATCCTACTCCGATACTGGCAAAAGCTTTCTGCAGAAATGGAGTTATTTCAAATACAAAAGGATCGTGAAGTGAAGGAACGATCATTCCGATTACGCCAGGTTTTTCTTCGACCGGCGAAACCTCTTTACGCTCATTAAGCAGGTCGAAATAACCCATTTGTCTTGCAAGGGTAAGAACCTTTTCCTGAGTATCTTTGCGGATTCCATGCTGATCAGCCTTATTGTTCAGAACAAGCGATACCAGAGTACCTGATAAGCCAAGCTTTGCAGCTAAATCTTTGTTCTTAACTTTTTTCCCCATTTTTCCCCCAGAAATTCGAAGAAATAAATTTAGAACTATTTTTATTGAAAAAGGTTCATTTAAGAATATTTAACAAAGAAAAGAACCTTCCGTAGAATTTAGTAATTGCCGGACAATCTATAATTAAACAAAAATCAAGATCAATTGTTCACAGGAAAATTCATCTTTTTGAAGGTTGTATTCCTCTCTGTTTTGCTGCTTCCTCGAGCCTTTGCTGCCATTTGGATTTCTTTAAGGGTTTCTTTCTGTTCTCTTCAAGAGTAGCCAGTACTTTCTTCTCATCAATAAATCTCTTTGATACTATATTCTGAAGGTATGTCAGCATATTTGCCAGAAAATAGTAATATGTCAGGCCTGAAGACAAGTTATTAAGCATCACCATGAACATTACAGGCATCATGTACATCATCAGTTTCATTCCAGGCTGATCCGTCCGGGCGATGATCCTGTCATCTTCATAGTGAGCAACGTGGAAGCAGTCATAAGCAGAGTAAACAGACTAACATGATCACCATACATCGGAATGGTGAAATGGCAGGGCCAGTATTGAATCATAAGTTGATAAGATCAGTTGCCCAGAGAAAATGTTCCTGCCTTAATTCGATTGAAACAGGGAAAAATCTGAACATTGCAAAAAGTATCGGCATCTGAAGAAGCATCGGAAGGCATCCCCCCATCGGATTAACGCCTGCCCTTTTATAAAGATCCATGGTCGCCTGCTGCTTTTTCATAGCATCTTCCTTCTTGGGGAATTTCTTCCCCAATTCTTCTACCATGGGTTTCAATACCTGCATTTTTGCAGTCGACTGGTATGATTTAAAAGTGAGAGGGAAGAGCACTATCTTTATCAGAATAGTCAGAATAAGGATAATTATTCCATAACTGCCAATATACTTTTCAAGCCAGTTAAATACCGGAATTATAACAAATCTGTTTATCCATCCAATTATGTTTTTCCCCAGGAAAACAAGCTTTTCAAGCTCGAACCCTTCTTTTCTTAAAGTAGAGATGTGATTCGGACCGTAATAAAGTTTCATAGCCAGCGATGTCTCATGCCCTGAATTAAAAGGCACACCGAGTTCAGATGTAAAATGCCTTATGTATTCTGTCGGATTCAGGTGTTTTTGTTGAGGTGAGCCTTCCGTTAAGGAAAAAATCCTTGGTAATCAGAACAGAGGAAAAGAACTGGTCCTGAAATGCAACCCAGCTCAGCTTTGTTGTAATATCAGTTTCATCCTTATCCTTTTGCTGCCTCAATCTAAGCTGATCAACATCATCCTGAAAATATTTATATTTTATGGTAGTATAATTATCTTCATTCTGTCTCCCCTTTTCCTGTTGCGGAATGTACATTCTCCAATCGAGTGTAAGAGCTGTTCTGATTGGAAGCAATGATACTCTTCCATCGACTTAAATGTGACATCAAAGTCAACCATATATTTGTCGGGTGCAAGAGTATATTTATATTCTATATACTTGTTTTCGCCAGCCATAAGCCTGAGAAGAACACTCTGGGGTTCTGAAGTAACAATAACTGATCTCGTTTCATGAACCGGTTTGAAATAGAGATTATTTGTGAGAACTGCTTTATTATCAACAGTATAAAAATTAAACCCAAATACAGTTGAATCGCCCGAGAATAAAATCAGAGGAAGTGAATCATGAGTTCTGTAGTCTTTTAGCCGGGCAGAATACACCCTTCCTCCTTTCGGGGATATTTTCAGTTCAAGTTTATTATTTTCAAGTATGATCATACCGGTTTCGCCTGTTACGGCTCCGCCGAATACACCATACCTGCTGGAATCTCCTCAAAATTTTGTAGACAGTCTGAGCCGGATTTACAGTTTCAATTTTCTGAGCGCCTGTGGAATCAGCTTTTTGAAGAGCAGGTGCAATACCCAGGAGCTGGTTTATTTCGTTCACTTTTGCAACAGCCTCAGGCTGATTTGGCTTATACCTGAAGCATTAATATATTCAGCCCTGGCATTTTCCAGATCTCCTTCTGCATAATGTGAATCAGCAACTGCAACAGCTGTTTATATGATTTATTCATCCTGTTGCTGTTAAAGATGCTGAATCCGATAAATATTGCGAAAATCAGAATTATACCTGTTATTGTATTCTTATCCATTCGTACACTTTTAATTTATTAAAATTTATTATTCAGCAGTCTGATCATTTTCTAATGCATGCCTTAATGAAATTTACAAAAAGAGGATGCGGGTTAACTACAGTACTGCTGTATTCGGGATGAAACTGAACTCCCATAAACCATTTATGTGCAGTTATTTCCATTATTTCAACAAGTTTTGATTCAGGATTTATTCCAACCGGGACCATTCCATTCTTTTTAAATTCATCATAGTACCTGTCATTAAATTCATATCTGTGCCTGTGCCTTTCAACTATATCGGTTTTTCCGTAAATTTTATAAACCAGGGAGTTTTTGGTAATGGTGCATTTGTATCCGCCCAGTCTCATCGTTCCTCCTTTGTTGGTAACACTTTTTTGTTCTTCCATGAGGTCGATTACAGGATACTTTGTCTTATGGTTAATCTCAGTTGAATGAGCGCCATCAAAATGCAATACATTTCTGGCAAATTCAATTACTGCACATTGCATACCAAGGCAGATGCCCAGAAAGGGAATATTATTTTCCCTGGCATATTTTGCTGTCAGGATCTTACCTTCTATGCCTCTTGAACCGAAACCGGGAGCCACAAGAATACCTTTCAGTCCCTTGAGTTTTTCATTCACATTTTCATCGGTAATTTCTTCAGAATGTATGTATTCAACATCAACCTGGCATTCGTTCATTGCTCCGCTGTGGATGAATGATTCAGCGATTGACTTGTATGCATCAGGCAGTTCAACATATTTACCTACAAGGCCGACTCTTATAGAATGTTTTGGATTCTTTAGACGTTTAAGAAACTCCCTCCACTCTGTAAGTGGAGGTTCCTTTCATACAGGTAAACCAGTTTTCTAAGAACAGTCTGATCGAGTTTTTCCTCCAGCATCTTGATTGGAACCTCATATATAGTTGATACATCAACTGATTCAATTACTGCATTTTCCTCGACATTACAGAAAAGAGCAACCTTTCTTTTAATATCATCTGTAAGGTTCTTCTCCGTCCTCAGGACAAGGATATCAGGCTGAATCCCGGCCTCAAGAAGAGATTTTACAGAATGTTGTGTGGGTTTTGTTTTCAATTCACCTGAAGCAGCCAGATAAGGAACCAGGGTAAGATGAATTACAATACAGTTCTGTGAGCCAAGCTCCCACTTCATCTGCCTTACAGATTCAATATACGGTAATGATTCGATATCACCGACAGTTCCTCCGATCTCAGTGATTACAATATCAAATTTATTCCCTGAGCCGACCAGTTTAATCCTTCTTTTTATTTCATCGGTTATATGAGGAATTATCTGAACCGTTTTTCCCAGATAATCTCCTTTTCTCTCCTTATTTATCACAGTCTGATAAATCCGCCCTGTGGTTACATTATTTGCCTGGCTTGTCGGTACATTAAGAAACCTCTCATAATGGCCCAGATCGAGATCAGTTTCTGCCCCATCGAGAGTAACATAACATTCACCATGTTCATATGGATTCAAGGTCCCCGGATCAACATTGATATAGGGATCAAGTTTCTGTATGGTGACTGAGTAACCCCTTGCCTGAAGGAGTTTTGCCAGGGAAGCAGAAATAATACCTTTTCCCAGTGAGGAAGTTACTCCTCCTGTTACAAATACATACTTGACGTCAGCCAATATCTTAAAAATTTATTTGTTATATTCTTATGTGTTGATTCATTATTCATCGAGACCTGACTGGTCAATCATCCTGACTTTTTCTTCAAGGGTCTTAATCATTTTCTTTGCACTTTCAATCTTTTCCTCGACTTCCCTGATCATGGTATCGGCATTTGTCGATTTTGCAAAGAACCCTATATTATTTTCCCAGAGTACGATATCCCTTTCAAGCTGTTTTATTTTCATGAAGAATCTGTCTCTTTCGTTACGGACTTTTCTGGATGCCTTTGGATTGGATTTTAAGTTGTCGAGCTTTGTTCTGTATTTCAGAATGCTTTTATCTTCATCGGCGATTTTAAGTTTATCGAATTCCTTATTAAGAGCATTTCTGTATCTGTTTGTGATTTCTTCCTTCTTATTAAAAGGCACAAATCCTATTTCTGTCCATTTCCTCTGCAAATCCTTGAGTCTTTCAAAGGCTGCCTGTACGTCGGTTCCTGGTTCAAATTTCTCCAGTTCTTCGATAACAGCTATTTTAGCAATAAGGTTGTCCTCATATGAGGTATCCAGTTTGTTAAAGAATTCCCCTTTCCTGTTAAAAAAATGATCGCAGGCTTTGCGGAACCTCTTCCAGGTTTTTTCTGATTGTTTTCTCGGAACGGATCCGATTTCCTTCCATTCTCTCTGAAGCTTAATCAGAGCTTCGGAAGTCGCCTTCCAGTCGGTAGCTCTCCTGAAGTGATTCAGCCTGAATACAAAGTTCGTTTTTCAGCTGAAGGTTATTCATGCTGTGTCTCCTTGTTATCGGCATAAAAGCTTCTCTTCTTTTCGAAGAATTTATCGCATGCCTCCCTGAATCTCTGATAGACTTTGTTATTCTGTTTTTTAGGAGCGAACCCTACGGTCCGCCACATTTTCTGCAACGCAACAATTTTGTCAGCCCTTTCATCGAAGTCTTTGAAGTTTTTTATTTCCACCAGATTGATAGATTCCACCTGCTCGCATAATGCTAATTTTGCGTCAAGATTTTTCCTCTGATCATCTTTTTGTTTCTCAAAATACTCGTGATGCCTTTTATTTATCTGGGAAGTTGCCTCCTTAAATCGTTCCCATATCTCATTTTTTGATTCCTGCGGAACCGGACCTATTTCACGCCATTGATCATGAAAATCCTGGAGCAATCTGAAGGCATTTACCGGATTTGGCTCCAGTAACAGCTCTTCAGCTTTTTCACATAACTGAACTTTTAGCTTCAAGATTTTTCTTAAGATCAAGATCACGAAGCTCCTTATTTATTTTGATGTAATCATAAAATACCTCTACACTGTGGTGGTAATTTTCCCACAGGTCTTTCAATGATGATCTGAGGAACCACACCAATTGAATGCCATTCATTCTGCAGGGCCCGGAAATCGTGAAATGTCTTATTTATCGATTCTTCGCGGTTGACAAGATCCTTAATCTTGTCAATGATATCATATTTGTTTTTAAGGTTTTCGTATTTCTCAGCTTCCTGTAACTTTTATATAATCAGTTTTTTTCTCTTTGATATTTTTCGAGAAGTTGTTTCACACGATAGCTTCAAGCAGGTCGACCCATATTTTATAATCTTCAATCTTTCCTCCGCCTTCAAGAAATTTATTTTTCCGTTCCTCGGTTTCCTGCTTAAGCTTTTTATAGAAAAAGACCTTTATTCTTTCGACATCATCCCGGATTTCCGAGGAGGTCTGTTTTCAATTATAAGGGTCAAGAGTTTCAACCAGCTCAGTTTTTGAATACCCCGAATAATCAACCGGAGGAAGTTCAATTTCTTCAGGATCAATGGGTTCGTCATTCAGATTTCATGTAGCTTTTCAGAATGTCGGTACTGACTTTTTTTCAGTTACATCGTCAGTCTCATTTATCAATTTCTTCTTTTGTTCTCTTCCGGCTTTCTCAGCATCTTCAGTTCTGTCAGAAGTACTCAGTTTCTTCTGCTTTGTCAGTCTTGCTGGCTATCCTCAGTTCCGGAAGCATCATTCATTTGCCCCGGATTGTTCTTCACGAACAGAGTCTTCCGGATTTTTTTTAATCATATGTCAATCCTTTATAGGTTCAGCTCATCTATATAGTATTCTCACCATGGCAAACCATGGATTTTTCAGAGTACGAAAATATCGAAATATTTATTAAAACTCAAAGTTTTATCTAAAAATAAGATATTGAAATCATATATGAAGAATTGAGCGGTAAACCGAATTCAGCTCTGCCGGTAATTGACATTTTTAAATACTTATAGCAGAGCTTTAAAAGATAAATAATATTTTGGCAGAGTATTTAAATAGTATTGGTTAAGTATTCATTTTAAGCAGAGCCGAAATGGAAAAAAAGGATATTATATTATTTGCTTTTGTATTGGCATGCTGCATGGGATTCAGCCTGTACCAGAAATATTTATAAAAAGAATCAGGCAGGTCAGGCTGACCAGAAGGGGAATGCAACTGGTTCATCATTTTCATCAGTCAAAGGATGATGATTATGAACCTTATTCAAAAAAATAGGCTTATCTCTTATTTCTGGATACCAGATATCGGAAGGGATTCATAATTTTCTGGAGAAGACGGAGATCATCTGTTATTATTTCAGCTGTACCCTGCATATTCTGAGTGAAATCAAGGTTTTTCCCATATAATGTTGTCAGGCCTTCAGGAAGGCTAATTTCAATTATATATGAATCGTCTGAAGGAACCAGTGATTTTGATTTTACAATTCCCCTGACCATTCCATATTCAAGGTATGGGAAACCGCTTAGTTTTATATTTACATCTGACCGGTTTTAACTTTGCCTGAACGCTTCATTTTCAGGTTTATCCTGCCGACATAATCGCCTGTTTCAAGCGGAACAATACTTAATACAGGTTCATCCTTCATTAACTGATCTGATTTTCACTCCAGAATTTTGTAAATGTAACTGTCCCGTCAACAGGGGAAATAAGCAGATAATTATTTTCCCAGATTTTAATCTGTGCCTTAAGATTCATGAAATGATTCATTCAAGTACCGAATAAGTTTTTCTCTCCTCCTCCAGTCTTTATCCTGTAATCCTGAAGAGTTGTCTTTTTTCAGCCAGTTCGATTGATTTTGCCGAATGATCGAGCCTTACCTGCTGAAGTTCAATATTGATGCCGTATAAGAGACTGTGTGATTTTTCAAGTTCACTTTCAGAATATACATTCTGGTAAAAAGCAGTGAATCCCTTTTATATTTCTTGTTCAAGTATCTGTTTTCAGCAAACAATTTCTCTTTTACTTTTACCCTCCTATATAATCCAGAATTCCATCTATCTCGTCGGTTAGAGAATTTATTTTGTTTCCGTAAAAATCATTGCTGTTATAATTATTATAATCCGACAGGCTTTTCAGAAATGAACCATAATAGCTCTGAATTTCACCAAGCTCAGTAAAATCAGGGAAAGATTCAGAGCAATACCTTTTCAGGGTCTTTAATTGTATCAACTATTGTTTCTGAGCTTATTGATTTCATCAATCGAAGCAGCTGTTTCCATTACTGCAATCAGCTGTCCTGCTTTAATCTCTTCCTTATCCTTCACATATAGATTCTTTATCCGTCCGGTTATTTTCGATACCAGTGTTACAGGAGGGTTCACTGTTGTTATTTCAACCGGTGCGGGTATTATATCGGGATATCTTAATAAGCCATGAAAAAAAATAAAAGAATAAAGACAATCAATATAAGTGCGTTGCCCCATCTCAATATTTTTCCCGGGGGACGGCCCATAATTTCATTTACGGGATCAGAATATAATTATTATCAGGTTTTTTTTCTTTCATTTGTCTGTTCAATTGCCAAGTTCAAGCTGGTTTTTTACCAGATTATAATAAGCTCCTTTTTTTTCAATCAGAGTATTCATGATTTCCTGTTTCAATAATTCTGCCTCTTCCAGAACGACTATTTTATCAGCATTTCTTACTGTACTGAAACTGTGAGCAACAATAATAACTGTTTTGCCTTTAAAGAAATCCGACAGATTTTCAACTATTGCTTTTTCATTATTGGCATCCAGTGAGTTTGTCGCTTCATCAAAAATTACTATTTCAGGATTCTTGTAAATAACCCTTGCAATCAGCAGTCTTGTTTCTGCCCCTCACTCAGGCCATGACCATTTGCTCCTATTTTTGTATTGTATCCAAGTGGAAGTGATTCAATAAATCCTTTTATATTTGCTGTTTCAGCTGCTTTAATCAATCTTTCTTCATCAATTTCTTCAGATCCGGGAGCAATATTGCCGGCAATTGTATCGGGAAATAGAAATCCATCCTGCATTACTGCCCCGACCTTTTCTCTCCATAGTTTCAGACTAATGTTTGAAAGTCTGGTTCTCCGATCAAGTATTTTTCCGTGACCGGCTGATAAAATCCAAGAAGCATTTTAAGAAGGTTGTTTTTCCGCTTCCGCTGGCACCAACAATTGCAGTTATCTTGTTTTCTTCGATTAACAATGTCAATATTCTTTAAAACAAAAGGAGAACGGGGCCTTCATACTGAAATGAAAGATTATTTATCTGATATTCCTTTTTTCAGGAAGTTTTGACTTTCATTTCGGGATCAGGTTCTTCATCCTCCATATCATGAACCTCAGCAAGCCTGTCGAGGCTCATCTTTGCATCCTGCGACATTCTGAAGAAGCCTATTATCTGGCTTACCGGAACATTGAGCTGTCCAATAATAAACTGAACGGCAAGCATCATACCAAGAGTCATTTCTCCTTTAAGGACAGCAGTTGCTGCAACAATTGTTATTAAGATATTCTTACTTCATTTATAAATGTGGCTCCTGCTGACTGATACTGAATAAGGCCAAGTCCTTTTACTTTAAGTCCGAAAAGTGAGCCTGATGGTTTTCCCAGTCCCAGCTCTTGCTTAGCTCACTCTGGGTGAGCTTTATCTCCTGCATGCCGTTTACAATATTTATAGCTTGAATTCCTGCGGCTGACATCTCTTAAACCGCAGATGATCGAGCCTGTGCCCTTGATTTCATAAAGAGCGAAACCCATATAATATAAAGGAATGTTCCTGCAAGGAATAATGCAAATATCTTAATGCTGAAAATTGCAAGCACAATACCAAAAACAATAAGATTAAAAAATGAAAACAGATATGCTCAGGCTGGCCGAAGTAAGAAAATCTTCAATCCTGTTGTTATCCTCAATTCGCTGAAGAATATCACCTGTAAGCTTTGTATCAAAAAATGCAACGGGAAGCGACATTAGTTTCTGAAGAAATCCCGAAACAATAGCAACATTTACCCTCGATCCGATATGAAGCAGCAGCCATCCTCTGATAAATTCAACTGACATTCTGCCAATTACAAGGGCAAGCTGGGCAAAAAGTATCAGGTAGATAAATCCTATATCATTATTATTCAGACCGATATCAATTATTGACTGTGTCAGGAACGGGATAATAAGCTGAATCAGCTTCCGATAATAATCCAAGGAGAAGCTGACCAAAATATTTGCGGTAAAGTCTGAAATATTTAAAAAGAAATCTGAATCCGCCTGTTTCTCTGTTCATGCTCTTCATCATCATAAAGTGCAGGAGTTGGTTCAATAATCAGTACCAGACCTGCTTGTTTTCCGTCAGCCAGTGTGATTAGCCCAGTTCTTTTCAAATTCCTCCCGGGTATATTTAACCAGTCCTATTGCAGGGTCGGCAACCCATATTTTGTCATTCTTAATCCTGTAAACAACAATGAAATGTTTTTGCCTCCAATGGACAATGCATGGCAATGGGACATTTTCCTCAAGCAGTTCAAAAGGTATTTTTACTCCCATTGTCCTGAATCCCACTGAATCGGCAGCTTCCGAAAGACCAAGAAATGAGACCCCTTCCCTGGTTATAAAACATTTTTTTCTGAGAGTAATCGAGCGAAAAATTCTTTTTGTAAAACCCTGCTATCATTTTCAGACAGGCAGGGCCACAATCCATCGCATCATATTGTTTTACAAAAGGGAATAACATTTTTTAATGCTCAACCGTTTAATTATATGAAGTAAAGATATTTATTATTTGAATAAAAATACTTACAATATTAAATAACCCGTAACCCGCACTGACAGATCATCACTTTTACAGAGTGGAAATACTATATTTGTCAATTTATCAGGTCTTAAAAATCAGCAATTGTTCCGCAAGATTTCAGATACTGCATTAATTGAAGGGATTCGTCGGCAGGACGATAAGATACTTAACTGGCTTTATGATAATTACCATCAGACGGTAAGGCATCATGTCTAAAAAACAGCGGATCGGATGCAGATGTTTCAGATGTTTTCCAGGAATCAATTATTACACTTTATCAGTCAGATATCCGAAAATGAGTTGAACTGACAACTGATCTTAAAGGCTATTTTTTTGGAATTGCACGAAATATATGGAGCTGCTCAGCTACAGAAAAAAAGCCAGGAATACTGAAATTGAATCTGATTTTCCTGATGAAGACTGTGATGAAATTCAGGCAACCCTATCCTGGAAAGAATTGTAAACAGGGCTTTTCAGAAATTAAGCCTGATTCCCGGACTATACTGACTCTTTTTTCAGAAGGTTTTTCTTATCACGAAATTGCATCAAAAATGAATCTGAAAAATGAGACCTATGCAAGAAGAAAAAAATATCTGAGCAAAGAAGCTCTTATTGAACTTGATGAAATCTGATCCGGAATACAGGGATTATCTTGACTTGCGATAATAGAAAAATAAAATGAAAGTAATATCAGAACAACGACCGAAGCAATTATAGCAACAGTTTTACATGAATAGTACAAGCGGTGCATTATTACCGTAAATTACAAGCGACGACCAGAAATAAGGATGGGATCTCAGCATATCCGAGCTCTTAAGATAACTCCATCCTTGCCTTTCTCAGAGCATTGCTTTTTGTCGCTCCCCTTTTAAGATACCTGTAAAAGCTTTTGACTATTTCTGCTCCTGACCTGTCCTCTATTTCCCACATCGACATTATTACTGACTGGCTGCCCGAATAGACAAATCCTCTTGCAAGGCTGAGTATACCCTCTCCGGAATGCAGAATTCCTGTTCCGGTATTGCATGAGCTGAGAATTACCATTTTTGCCTTTAAGGGGACATCCGTAAACTTCATATGTATTTAAGATTACCATCCTCCGTAGAATCATTTCCCTGATAGAAAAGCATTTTTGAATGCATCGGATCCTGGTCATTCAGGAGAGTATGCATTGCCAGATGAATTATATCATATTTGCCGGCTTCAGTCTTAAAAACTGATTCCTTTGCCCCGTTATTGATGAAAAGCCTCCCGCCTGTGAGCTCTGTAACATATTCAGCCTCCATCCTGGCATATTCCAGATCATAAAGGACTGATTTCCCAGCCTGTCTTGTTTTTAGTACAGAATCCACATTTATGCTTCCGGTATAAACTGGGGCAAAAGCAATAAGGCTGTTTGAGAAACTGTAATCCTTCTTTAACGACTCTGCAAGCAGTGTCGCAGAATAGGTATATGAGATACTGAACTCCTTCATCAGGTAATGGAACATCATTGTAAAGAACAATTTCGTCGGAAACCATTCTGACCGGAATTGCCTCAAATGGTATATATGAAAGAATATTATCAGGTGATATCAATAGTTTATTGGATATCAAATATTTTCTTACGGGTTCTATAATGAATTTGTACAGACTGTTTCCGATTTCCGTGTACTGGATAAAATTTGATTTTGCATTATCACGAGGCATGGATAACATGTTCCTGAATTCCCTGATGTTCTCAAAAAAGCCAGAATCGATCGGAACCGTCAGGAGCTTCATGATATTTTCTGTTTGTCAGGAATATATAAAGAACTGTATCGGATACTACATAATTCAGATAATTTGTACTCCTTCCAACCACATGTGGAATTTCTTCGGGCTTTATAACTTCCGTATTATATTTGATCGAATAATACTCGGGGTATTTTTTCTCAAAAAGATCTATAAGCGAATCACGTCTCTGCATTGATCCGAGCACTAATCCCTTCCAGTCTGAAATGAGTGACGCGTCGGGTGATCTTTTTAAATTTTCTTCTGAAATCCTTGCCTCATAATAACTGATTTCCGTCTTAAGCTTGCGTTCAAGGTCTGCAATTTCAGCGGGAATATGAAACTGGGTTGCTTTTAGTTCCCTTGTTGAGGCAAGTAAGTCCTGCAACCTTGCTTTTTTCTGCATATTCAAATGCCTTATCCAGAAAGGAATCATTGCCGGTATTTTTATAACACAGGTCAAAATCGCGTATCGTAAACAGATAGGAATCTCTGAACCGGTCACCAAGGACAAGCCTGCTCTCCTCCTCACTTATATTAATCCTTACCTTTTCAAGTAAACTGATTATTAATTCAGAAGTCCCGGAAGCGGCAAGCAGATAATCATTATCATGATTTTTGCTGAAAATGTCCCAAAGAATCTGGTATTTGGCTTTAAGTACATTTATTGACCATTGTAAATTCTCTATCATTGCTTCCTCAGGATTTTCGGCTGCTTCATAGCCTGCCTTGTTTTCAACATGGGAAAAAAGCAATTCCTGGATGATTTCAAGAGCTTTATCTGATTGCCCGTTATCTGAAAGAGCCAGGGAGTATCCCAATAGAACAGGTTCCCTGAGAGAGAAATCCTCTTCATGGATGTTTAAATAGGCAATACACTGTTCATAAAGGGATAATGATTTTTTAATATCAATATTAAAGGTCCTGAGATAGTCAGCATAGTTTTTCACCATTTCAATATAGTCTCTTGAATTTTCTCCATAAGAGCTTTTTGCCTTCGCCAGGGAACTTTGGATAAGGGCTTCACCTTTGCTGACTTTACCAGTGTTACCAAGTCCAATGGCAAAGCTGTTTAAAAAGTTAAGCGACAACCTGGAATTTGATGATCCTATCTTTTCAATCCCTCTATTAAAATATTTGTCAGA
Organism: uncultured Bacteroidales bacterium; assembly: GCA_963753495.1. Taxonomy (GTDB): domain Bacteria; phylum Bacteroidota; class Bacteroidia; order Bacteroidales; family VadinHA17; genus LD21. The sequence continues at coordinate 324,475 of CAVWCO010000008.1, read as the reverse complement.
TTTTTCGTTAAATCCCAGGAAGAAATAAGAAGCAGCAAGACTGTTAAGAAGGTTTATAAAATTCTCATCCTCCGGAAGAGAATATTCCATATAAATAGATTCGGCCTTCTCAAGATAAATGACAGCTTTTGAATAGTCCGATAATCTGGTATAGCATGTACCAATATTTGTGTAGAGAATAGCAATATCATAATGGTTGCTTTCTTTAACTCCCCCTATCAGGCTGAGTGCTTTGTTTCCATAAGTAATAGCCTTGTTATACTCATTCAGACCGAAATAAGCATTTACCAGGGCAGACAATCCGGTGACCAGTAAAGGACTTGATTCCCCATAATTCTTCTTTTCTATCTCAAGCGATCTTAAAGTATATTGCTCCATCCTCCTGAAATCACCCAATTTGCTGTATGCCAGCCCCAGGTTGAAAAGACACTTGGCATGAATCTCATCATCAATTTGCATTTGTCCGCGTATTGAAGAAGATAGATTCAGCCAATTGATTGCTTCGGAGTATTTCCCTGACAAGAGATAATAGACCCCAACGAAATACTGTGAGTTTGAAGTGGTCAGATTATTGTTATTTCCATCTCTCAGGTTTCTTAGTATTAAATTAAGTAATTGTTTCGATTTCACAGTATCCCCAGCCGTTAATGAGACCAGGAAATCTTCATTCAGCTTCCCGAGAACCTTAATAGTGTCGTCCTTCTCTGACTGCTCACCATTTTTATGATTATTCTGTTGAAAAAGAGCAGGAACGGATATGGTTTCATTATAATCAACACTAAATGACGGAATACCGGCAATGCTGAAATAAAAGAAAACAATCAATCCAATTTCTTTTTTCAGGATCATAAGGAGCTGCTGATTTTTGTTTTTCCCCGTAACAAAACCGCAAGTTTACAAAAAATGTCGGTACAATACCTAATTATGAACAAATTTTCTTTATGGTAAGTAGTTGATTCTCTTGAGCTAATAAAATATATTTAAAATAGTTCGATTTTTTATTGTCACAAAATGATGTATTCTGACATGATACATGAATTATAAACAGAACTACGAATTACCCGCATTTAGTATTAATGATTTAAAATCTTAAACAAATGAAAACCCTGATTATGAAAAACATTGACGAAATTTTTGTTGAGTATGCTCTTACTGCAGAAGAAATGATTTGTGTTAAAGGTGGTGATCAAGGTGGTGAACCTATTGTAATGCCATGTCCTCCTCCAGTTAGAATTTGATAATAACATAAAGGGTGAGGCCCTGCTTTAGCGAAAGCAGGGAGAATGACTTTTTCTTTTGAGACTTTTACAAAGTCTGGATTTTTCAGACCGGATTGTCAGCACGATCCCGTATCTGGAAGCGTGTTCAGTAATTTAGATGCATACTGCATTTAATTATCTGATATGATGTATTTTGAAATGGAAATAATTTTAAATAACATACTATGAAAACAATCGATTTTTCATACTTCATCGAAAGGTATAATGCCGGTGAGATGGATGATGCTGAAAAACAATGGTTCATAAAGGAACTAAAGGACAACGAAAAACTTCGGAAAGAAGTCGAATTGCGCAGAACAACTGATACAATTCTTAAAAATCAGGATCTGATGAACCTCAGAAATAAGCTTAATGCTATTGAGAAAAGAAGGGAGGAAGGAATTCCTGTCAGAAAGACAGGGCGAGCGTTGAATATTAAATATGCTGCTGTAATTGCAGGATTTATCCTAATCGGCAGTATAGCTTTATTTTCTAACAGGAAAATGAGCACCGATGAAATTATGGATCGATATTATCAACCGTACGAAGCTACCTCCTCAACACGATCTGAAGAAGTGATTAAGAACACTGATTACCTGCTTGCTCTGGAGTATTATCATATCCACGATTACCGGAATGCAGCACTATACTTCAGTAAAGTTCTTAAAAATGAACCAGGTAACATGCATTCAGAACTGCTGAACGGAATTTCCAACTTTGAAATGCAGAACTATCCTGAAGCAGAGGGCTCCCTGTCAAAAGTTATTTCCGACAACAATAACTATTATATTGATCATGCCCAATGGTACCTGGCTCTTTGTTATATCCGCACTGATGAAAAACCAAAAGCGCTGGAACAACTGGCAATTATCGAAAAATCAAAAACCATATACAGGAAGGACGCCAGGAAAATCCTGAAAAGCCTTAACTAAAGAACTAACCAGGGAAGAAATGTTTGATATTTCGGCACATAGCAAGGAAGAGGCTGGAGAATCCGGACAAATACGCAAAGACGCAGGCAAAATGACTGAATCTTTTAATCATAGCGTTGTTTCATGTCCGTCAATACTGACCGGAATGTCGCGTGAAATGAGAACGGAAATGAATGCTATTGTAGCATTCTCATTTCTGCTAAATAATAAGGACTACAGTGATTTTGAAAGGGAGGAATTCAGTGGTCACATCTATGCTTCCTGCGAAAAAATAATTTCATTATTTGACAATTTCCTAGATTTTGCAATCATTGATACGGGTAATTCAAGGTCTGAATCTGGAATTTGCAATCCGAATGAAGTTTTTAACGATCTTTTCTCCGAATTCAGGGAATTTTTGAAGCAGGACAGGTTTAAGGATGTGATACTTGTTTCTGATAACCAGTCATTCAGCGATGCAGAGTACCTGATTGATATGAACAGGGTTACAAGGGTAATTCGTAATCTGTTCCAGAATGCTCTCAACAATACAAAATCAGGGTACATCAAAGTCGGGTATGACCTGAAGAATGACAGATTCACATTCCATATTCATGATTCAGGACAGGGTTATTTCAAGTGCAAAGAGTTTCTTCAGAGCCAGGATATGGCCCAATCACTGACCAGGTTCAATGATACCTCCGCAGCAGTTAATATGGCACTAACGCGAAAGCTTATTCAACTTATGGGAGGATCAATATGGATTGAATGCAATGGATTAACAGGATCAGGGATTTACTTTTCAGTTCCTGCGGGTAAAGCTGTCAATGCTGAAAATTCAGTCAATAAATTTTCGAATACCATGAGCACTATCTGATACCAGATGTAAGTTTGTATTTAATGTCTGTTCGTCCCAAGCACGAGCGAAAACAGCTGCTTACCAAGGCAGCTGTTTCTATTTCTTATATTCGATAATCTTTACTTCAGTCCTTCTGTTTAGTCTCCGACCTTCAGATGTGACATTATCCCCTACCGGGTCTGTATTGCCATAACCCCTGAATTTAAGCCGGTCAGAGGGAATACCGGTTGCCACAAGAAAATCAACCACCGAAAGAGCTCTCTTTTCAGAAAGATAAAGATTATGCTGATCTGTGCCGGTAGCATCGGTATATCCGCCTATCTCAACTTTCAGTTCCTTATTATCTTCAAGAAGATCGCTCAGTTTGTTCAGTTCAGCCATCGATTCCTTTTTAAGCTGCCAGGAATCGACCTCATAGAAGACATTTGCCAGGAGCATCTTCTCCCCTACTTTTAACTGGCTGAGTGTGATAATTTTCAGGTATGGAGCAATAATAGAATGCTTCCCTTCAAACATGAAATTTTCAGAGTAGAAAAGATATCCATCCCTGCTTACATTAAGTCCGTAATTAAACCCTGACGGCAGACAAACAAGAAAATTCCCGCCTTGATCAGTCGAATTGTTTACAATGGGTTTACCTGTCGACAGGTTTATCAGTTCATACTGTGCAACAAGGGTTTTACCGGTACCCTTATCCGTTACTTTTCCCTTAAGATATGCAACAGGATCGGGTTGTATGGATTCATGAAGATTAAAAGTGTAAATATTCTTGCCCCCCTGCTCATCTCTTTTTGATGAAAAATATGCTTTCTGCCCTCCCGATTCAATTACAAGACCCATTTCATCATTAAATGTATTGATAGGGTAACCAAGGTTCCGGGGTTCTGTCCAGGTGCTGTCTTCCTTCATTCTTGTGAAATAGATATCCAGCCCACCCATTCCGGGTCTGCCATCGGAAGAGAAATAGAGCGTTTTGCCATCAAAATGAATGAATGGAGACATCTCGTCACCTGCAGTATTGATCCCATCTCCCATATTTCGCGGATTTGACCATTTGCTGTTAGCTTTAAGTATTGAGTACCAGATGTCTTTCCCCCCGATGCCGCCTGGTCGGCTACTTGAAAAAAACAGCATTCTGCCATCAGCATTCACTGAAGGCTGCGACTCCCATGAAGAAGAATTAACAGGATTGCCCAGGTTCACCGGGATACTCCATTTTCCATTGTTGGTTGCTGAAAAAAAGATATCACAACTGCCCAGACCTGTCGAACGTTCGCAGGCTGTAAAAAACATGTAGCTGCCATCGGATGACAGACTCTGAGCGCCTTCATTCTGGCCTGTGTTCAGAGGTGCCCCTGCATTAATAGCATTTCCCCATTCCTGATCCGTAAGATAACTTATATAAAAATCCTCCTGTGAAGTTCCTTTCCTTATCACATTTTCGCTGGGCCTTGACTGCCGTGTAAACATCAGTGTATGTCCATCAGCAGTTATTGAAGGCCAGTACTCATCATCAGATGTATTTATACCCTCCCCCAGACTCTCCGGGCTGAATGGCACAGGATTCTTAACCGCTTCGATGGCAAACAGGCAGTTCTTTATATTCTTTTCTGCAATGTCCCTGTTTTTCGCAGAAATACTCTTCTGAACGATATAGACATTATAATGGATCAGGGCATTTTTATAGTCTCCGCTCATCATTTCAGCAGTCGCCATATTGAAAAATACAGGCATATAAGCTGTTGAATCTATACTGATGGCTTTTTGATAGTTTTTTGCCGCTTCGGGATATCTTTTCTGCTTGGAAAGGAGATCTCCCAGCATCATATATGCCTCATAAAATTTGTCGTCGATTTCTATTGCCTGATTGAAATACCTTTCAGCATTCGGGTAATCGATATAATCGAAAGATGTCAGTCCTGTTTTGTAAGCTTTAAGGGCTTTACCTGATGTAGTGTGGTATTGCTGGGAGAATCCCTTCTCTGTTGTGAGGCAGGACGTCAGAACTATACTTGCTATTATGAAAATCCTTACTATCATTTCAGGGAATATGCATGTATTTATGGACCTGGAGTGATACTCTCCAGAAAGGATTTTTCTTAACATATTCCACAATCTCCTGAATGACAAAATCAAACCTGCTCCACTCTGGTTGCAGAAAGAGCCTGCATTTTTTTCCGACCATTTTCCGGTATTTCTCAGCCCATTCAAAATCTGCTTTATCTTCAATAATAACTTTTAATTCATCAGCTTTACTGCATATATTGCCGACAGGAGGCATGTTTTTCTTTGGTGAAAGACAGATCCAGTCCCATTCACCGCTTAACTTATAGACTCCTGATGTTTCAATAAAAGTGCAAATACTCCCTTGTTTTAGTCCTGAACATAAATAATCAAGATTCCACATCAGGGGTTCACCCCCCGTAACAACAACAGATTTGGTGCCAGAACGAACAGCATGTTCAACTATTCTGTCTGTTTCAACCAGAGGATGAATGCCCGGATCCCAGGAAAAACGTGAATCACACCAGTTACAGCCGACATCACAACCTCCCAGGCGTATAAACCATGCTGCTTCACCGGTATGAAATCCCTCGCCCTGTATTGTAAAGAATTCTTCTACAAGCGGAAGTTTATTGGCATCAGTATCTATGTTCTGTTTTGTCCTCATTACTAAAAACGCGACATTTAATGATTTTATTTTCCAAACAGCAGCTCATAATCGCGGGGAATAGCTTTATCGACCAGCTTTTCCGGAATGAGTTTCCAATTGTTCAGGGCAACAGGGTTAATGGTTTTCCTTATCTCCAGATAATTAAGGATATAATATCTTAAATCCCTTTCTGTGGATGTTATCAAACGCGACGGCAATTCATTTTTACCTATCCCTGCACCTTCTGTAAAATGTCCTCCTCCTCCATTTCCCCTGTAAGAATTGACAGCAACATTATAGGTCCTGTTCATTTCAAACGGGGTTCCATCTGAAAATGATTTTATTGATATTCTCTTTCCCTCAGGTTTGCTAACATCAACCGTATAGTCAATCCCGGCTGCTGAATCAAAATTATAAGGCTGGTTTTTCAGCCATGCCTGCCCTTTCGTCAGAATCGGTTTTCCATCATCTGAAGCCCTGAATTTTAAAAGGTAATCGCCGGGGCTTCTCATCGTATTAAACCAATCTGAATAAGAATACTCAAGATACTTCTTTATCTCAAGGCCACTCATCGACATGGTATACAGCATATTTTCAAATCTGTATAATTTAAACATATCACCTACGGTAACCGGTCCTGCCGAAATTTTCACGTCGAACGAAAGAGGAGCAGCAAAAGATATATCTGCCTTGGTGATATCGAGCTGAATTGAATGGATCATATCAACAAATGGTGAAGAACCGAAATATGAATCCCTTGATGAAATAGTTTTCTCAGATACAGCTATCTCTCTCCCGACATATTCCATAATCACTTCCTTCTGATCTGCAAATTTCTTAACAAATTCAGGATCAGGATCATAATTGTCGACATCAATAATTCTGCCACTGAGAATCTTTTGTTTTTTACCGGTGGATTTATCAGTACGAAAAGTTACATCAGCCCTGCCAATTTTCTCAGCCCGGCTTCCACCTTCCAGGATCAGCACAGTATCGCCTGTTGAATTAACAATTTTCTTATTTATCACATTGTGGTTATGCCCGCATAAAATTATGTCAAATCCAGGAACGTTCTTCGCCACGGAAGAAGTACCGTTGCTATCATAATGGCTGCCTCCCTGAGCCGGGTCATCGCGGTCATCCCAACCAGAGTGGAACATCCCTATTATCAGGTCAGGTTTTTCCTTCATAATTTCCCCCATATATTGTTTTGCTGTTTCAAGCATATCCCTGAATTCGATACCGGAATAGAGTTCAGGAGGAAGCCATTGGGGGACTGCCGGAGTAATAAGACCCAGTATTGCCACTTTAATGCCATTTTTTTCAATAATCGTATAGGGATTAAAATAAGGTCTTCCAGTTGCCTTACTGACTGCATTTGCAGCCAGCAATGGAAAGTCATACTGGCCGACAAGTTTATCATAAACATCGTGACCGGCCTCGATATCATGGTTTCCAACCGTACAGGCATCATAATCAAGAAAATTCATTACTTCCGCTAAAATATGAGGCGCCACTGTGTCAATAAAGTTATAGTAATAAACCGGAGGCTGGCCCTGAAGGTTATCGCCGTTATCAAGAAGAATAACCGGATTGGCGTCTTCCCTTACCTTATTAACATAGGTAGAGACGCTGGCAAGAGAAACCTTCATCTCTTCATTTTCAATAAAGTCATATGGAAAAATAACCCCATGAACATCGGTTGTAAAAAGAATTGTAATTGATTGCTGCTCGTGCCTTTTACAATCGACCATTAAAATAAGAAGCAACAAAAATTGCAGCTTTGTAATACTGATTCTGAAATTCATTATAATGTTTTAAGTCAAATGTGATTTTAAAACATAAACATAGGAAAGAATATTTACTTTCGATTATTTTTATAAATGTAAATAAACAGCTCTCTGTTAAATTTGGTTAAAAAGAAGCTGGCAGGTTAAATCTAACAGAATGGTAAAAACAGGATTGGATCAGATAAGGGCTAAGTTACCACCGGGACTGAAAGGCAGAAAAATCGGGATATTATGCCACGCACCCAGTGTTGCAGCTGATTACTCGCATATAACAGAAATAATTTCTGAAAGGGAAGATTGTTTCATGACAGCAGTATTCGGTCCACAGCACGGTATTTATGGTCAGACTCAGGACAATATGATAGAATGGAAGAGCGACCTTCATCCATTATACAGAATCCCCCTTTACAGCCTGTACGGAGAACAAAGGAAACCAACCCGGGAAATGCTCAGCAATATCGACGCACTTGTTATTGACCTTCAGGATGTAGGAGCCCGACTTTACACCTATATCTGGACTGTAAAACTTTGCATGGAGGCATGCATGGAAGCAGGGATTCCTGTCTGGATTCTTGACAGGCCAAATCCTGTTGGCAGACTACCATTTGACGGGCCGGTACTGAAGGAAGAGTATTTTACATTTGTCGGGGGAGCATCGATACCTCTTTGCCACCGGATGACAATTGGGGAAATGTCGTTATGGATAAAGGAAAAGTATTACAGGAACTGTGAGCTGAATGTCATCTGGATGAAAGGCTGGAGAAGGAATTCCCTTTTTAATGAGACCGGGCTTCCATGGATCCTGCCATCCCCAAATATGCCTACACTTCAGACAGCAATTGTTTATCCGGGTATTGTACTCTTCGAAGCTCTGAATATTTCGGAGGGAAGAGGGACAACAATCCCGTTTGAGCTTTTTGGTGCTCCTTTCATTGATCCGGAAAAACTAAAGAAAAATCTTGATGCAAGGAAGATACCCGGATCTGTTTTCAGGATACACAGTTTTATTCCTTCTTTCAATAAATTCACGGGAGTATTATGCAACGGACTGCAGATCCATGTCACTGATCCTTCAGTCTATTATCCGGTTGCGGTTGCCTATGAAATAATTGATGCTATAATTGAAACATCACCAGTGCGATCGTTGAAATTCAATCAGCCGCCCTATGAATATGAATACAGGCTTATGCCGTTTGATATACTGTCAGGTGATAGTGTAATGAGACACTCTCTTGAAAACAGGATAAAAATAAAATCTGAACTCGAAAGGTGGCATAATGAAACGGAGGAATTCAGAAGAGAATTTCGTCAGTTTTCTGTTTATGACGAATGAAAAAAAGACTAATTGCGTTGAACTCAGAATTTCCTTATTGATTTTACAAGCTTCTCAATCAGCTGCTGAGGGAATATTGGTTTCACGATATAATCATCAAAACCTGAAGCAATTATTTTCTCACGATCGCCCAGCAAACTGTAAGCAGTCTGGGCAATTATTATAACATCATTACGGAATTCCCTGATCTTCTTTGCAGCGCCATAACCGTCAACAACCGGCAGCTGAATATCCATAAGAATTATATCTATCCCCTTATCGGCCATTGCGGCGTCAATAGCCTCTTTACCGTCACAGGCATTAAGCAGTGCTGCTCCTGTTTTTTCAAGAATCTTGTTAAGATAGAGGCGGCTTGATACATCATCTTCGACTATCAGTATTTTTTTTGTCCTGAGATATTCATTTTCCATTTTTCCAGCTTTATTCAAACAGACCGTTATCTCTGAGCAGAAGCAAAATAGCAGACTGAGGCACCACAATATATTTCTCTTTGTTGAATTCTATTTCAATGGCATTGTTTTGAAGGTAGACTGCCTGGTCGCCCTCCTTCGGCTGGAGCGGGACATATTTTGGTTCATCCGAACGGTTTTTCCAGGGTTCATCGGTATCGCTGACAGATGGGATAGGATATCCGGGACCTACCTTAAGAACATAACCTATCTGCACCTTTTCGTTTTCATTGACACCCGGGGGAAGAAAAAGTCCGCTGCGTGTCTTTGACTGGGGTATTTTTGGTTTAATAAGAATCCGGTCACCAATAACTATCAGTTTCTGAAGATCTTTCTCGTCTAACAAAACGCTCATGTCTATTTTCAATTAGAACAAAAATATCATTTTTAGAATTAATCAGAAACTCTGTCTGCAGAATTAATTAATATTGTATTAATGTATGAACGCTATATCATTCGCTTTATTTTGTAATGGAATCTGACACTTACCTGACTATCAAAGCTTTTTCACAAGGCCTCTATAAGGAAAAAGGAAGCAGGTTTATTTCACTGGCTTATCCTGTTTCAACCCTGGAAGAAATAAAAGACATCCTGGATAAAATAAGAAAGGAACATCATTCAGCCAGGCATCATTGCTTCGCATGGATGCTGGGCCAGGCAAGGGAGACGTTCAGGATGAGTGATGACGGCGAACCATCAGGAAGTGCAGGCAGACCTATAATGGGACAAATCAATTCCTGTGAGCTGACAAATATTCTTATAGTCGTTGTAAGATATTTCGGAGGAAAGCTACTGGGAGTCAGCGGACTGATTAACGCTTACCGGTCTGCGGCAGATTCGGCAATTAGTAACAGTGAAATAGTCGAATGTTTTGTTCAGGATTATTTTGAGCTGGTTTTCCCATATTCTTCAATCAATGATGTTATGAAAGTCATTAAAGATGAGGGCATAAGTCAGTCGCAGCAAAAATTTGAAACTGAATGCATAATGACAATAAACTTCAGGAGTTCAGCCAGGGAAAGGAGACTGAACAGCTTATCGCGGATAAATGGTTTGAAGTTCAGGCATATTGCCACATTCTGATCTGGCAAATCAGGTTAAAAGTTGTTAGCTAGTTATTAACACACAATCAACAGGAAGCGATTGTTGAATAAATTTGACTGAGAGTAAATTTTAACGACCTCAAACAGCTAAAATAATGAAAAACAGAAGTTTAGTATCTATTGATGATTTATCGACCGATGAGGTTCTCAAGATCCTTGATGACGCCGAAGAATTTGAGAAGAATCCGATACAGAAGCTGCTTGAAGGGAAAGTTATTGCAACTCTGTTCTTTGAACCATCGACGCGTACCAGGCTGAGCTTCGAAAGTGCAATCAACCGGCTTGGAGGGAAAATTGTCGGTTTTTCAGATGCAGGTGTGTCAAGTGTCTCAAAGGGAGAGACGCTTCATGATACTATCAGGATGGTCAGCAGTTACAGCGATCTCATTGTCATGCGCCACCCTGTTGAGGGAAGTGCCAGGTTTGCCAGCGAGATATCTTCAGTTCCGGTCATAAATGCAGGCGATGGTGCCAATCAGCATCCCACACAGACTTTGCTTGACCTGTATTCAATCCGTAAAACCCAGGGAACTCTGGATAATCTTAATATATTCATGGTCGGGGACCTGAAATACGGCAGGACAGTTCATTCCCTGATGATGGCCATGTCGAGATGGAATACAACTTTTAATTTCATTTCCCCTGAAGAGCTTAAAATGCCCGAGGAATTCAAACTTTATCTCGAAAATCTTGGCCTGAAATACTATGAGCACCGTGATTTTACGGATATAATTTCCAGGGCGGATATCATTTACATGACAAGGGTTCAAAAGGAAAGGTTTTCTGACCCAATTGAATACGAGAAAGTTAAAAATGTTTACGTCCTAAAGAACTCAATGCTTGCAAATACAAAGCCGAATATGCGGATTCTGCATCCTCTGCCGAGAGTAAATGAGATTCATACAGATGTAGATACCAACCCGAAGGCATACTATTTCGAACAGGCGCTTAACGGAGTCTTTACACGACAGGCAATATTATGTACGTTTTTAGGAATCAAATAATCTGGAGGTAAATCATGAAAGAACCTAAACAATTGAGCGTTAGTGCGATACAAAACGGAACTGTTATTGATCATATACCTGCCAAAAACCTGTTCAAGGTAATTCAGATACTTGGACTTGATCATATTGATAATCAGATTACTTTCGGAACCAACCTGGAAAGCAAAAAGCTTGGAAGGAAAGCAATTATAAAGATCTCGGATAAGTTTTTCGAGGATACCGATATAAACAGGATCGCCCTTGTTGCGCCTGATGCGAAGCTGAATATTATCAGGGATTATGAAGTTGTTGAAAAAAAGGTTGTTGAGGTACCTGATAATATTGTCGGAATTGCAAAATGCATGAATCCCAAATGCATTACCAACTTCGAAACCGTTACAACACGATTCAGGGTAGTATCTAAGAAAAACGTATCACTGAAATGCCATTATTGTGAGAAGATTACTAATCAGGAGAATCTCCAGATAATCTGACTAAAAATTGACCCTGTCACAGCAAAAATATACCTGTACTACAGTAAATATTTTACCTGTAACAATATGAATTGTTAACTGACGTGTATCAGTTCAATCTGGAAGTCAATACTACAAATGTTACCTGCAGCCTATCGTATGATCTGACCAGGTTTTCATCATGTTTAATTCCCCTTTGGGCCAGGAAGCTGAAAACAAGGATCAGCAGTGGTAAAACCATTTTAACGCCCGGAATTAATGTGGCATCAAATTTACCTGCTGCAGAAAATGCATACCAGGCTATTAAAGCGACAAGCAGGATCGAAAGAAATATGATAACATTGGCAAAAATTACCTGAAGCTTTCTGTTCCTGTAAAGAAATATAGCAATAACCGAGACCACAGAGATCAGCACGATGTCAGCAGAAAGGGGAATATGCTTCTGAAGGAGGCTTAAATTCTCCGCTCCGGAAAGCTTCCAGGTCCCTGTAAAATTCATGGCCATTTCAGATCCGTCATTGTTAAGGAACTTTAAAAAATTTCCTTTGAGGAATAAAACAGGCAATATGGATGTCAATACCAGGTAAAGTGACTGAATTCGCTGGATCATTATGTTCAGGTTTTATTTTCAAAAATTGGCCGGTTGAAATTAATCAGGTTTTTTTCGAAATAACACAAAACAGAGAAAAAAATAAATTCAGTTTTATGATTATTTAACAAATTTTTCAGATCACAGATTGTTTAATGAATTCTAAATGACCTACTTTTGTCGGAATTTGATAAACTGAAATTGAAGTAATGAACTATTCAATTTGTTAAATGTTCAGAAATAAAATATTATTTAATTAACCACTGCATATTTTTATGAAAAAGAAAAACAGAATAATTATTACCATATCACTGATTATTGTGGCTGCTATAATAATCCTCTGGCCCAAATTAAAACCAATAATCGCTTCAAAGCCGGCAGTACCAGGAAGTTCCGGACAAAGTTCAGGCAGTGGTCCTGGCGGAGGACCAGGCCGGCAGATTCTTAATGTCAGCGGATTTCTAATCCAGCCCAGGGAACTCAGCGACCTGTATAACAGTACCGGGAGCCTGAGACCTGACGAACAGGTAGAACTTGCTTTCGAGACTTCAGGGAAAATAGTCGGGATAAACTTTACAGAAGGAACACGGGTAAAAAAGGGTGATTTACTGGCAAAGATAAATGACAAGCCTTTGCAGGCACAGCTTGAAAAACTTACGGCACAGAAAAAGCTCACTGAAGACAAGGAATTCCGCCAGAGGAGCCTGCTTGACAAAGATGCCATAAGTAAGGAAAGTTATGATCAGATAGTAACTGAACTTCAAACGATTCAGGCGGATATAAATCTTATCCTGGCCCGTATTTCCGAAACAGAGCTGCGTGCTCCCTTCAATGGGATAATTGGTTTAAGATATGTTAGTGAAGGTAGTTATACAAATCCATCAACCAAGATAGCCAGGCTGGTAAAAATAAGCCCTATCAAACTTCAGTTTTCAATCCCTGAAAGGTATGCCGATCAGGTTAAAATGGGCTATCCTGTCACATTTACAGTTGATGGCACTAATCAGGTATTCAATGCTGAAGTATATGCCATTGATCCCCAGATAGAAGAAGGGACAAGGACCATAGTCATCAGAGCACTCTATCCCAACCGGAACGAAGAGCTTAAATCAGGACGATATGCATCTGTTACCCTCCTGCTTTCTAAGATAGAAAATACTGTTGCGATCCCCTCCGAAGCGCTGATTCCGGAGATGGAGGGTGAAACGGTCTTTGTCTACAGGAATGGAAAGGCATCATCAGTTAAGGTTGAGACGGGGTTACGTACCGAGTCGCTGATTCAGATAGTCAAAGGACTTAATTTCGGAGACACATTGCTTACATCAGGGATTTTGCAGCTCCGACATAATCTGCCGGTTGTTCTTGACACCCTGATAACAAATTAATTTCCATTTAATCAATTCGTTATGAGTCTATCATCAGTAAGTATAAACAGACCTGTACTTGCCACCGTTTTTGCAATTGTCATTCTATTATTTGGTATTGTAGGAGTTACATTTTTAGGAATCAGGGAGTTTCCGAGTGTTGATCCTGCTATCATTACCGTAAGTACCTCATACCCGGGTGCTAATTCCGATGTAATTGAGACCCAGATAACAGAGCCTCTTGAACAGAATATTAATGGTATCCCAGGTGTAAGATCGCTGACAAGTGTCAGCCGTCAGGGAGGAAGCAATATTACAGTTGAGTTTGAATTATCAGTCGATCTCGAAACTGCTGCAAATGATGTAAGGGATAAAGTTTCTCAGGCCATGAGGCTGTTACCCCGCGATTGTGATCCGCCTATTGTCACCAAAGCAGATGCTGATGCCAATCCAATACTCTTTCTGACTGTCGAAAGCGGCAAGAGATCGTTGCTGGAACTATCAGAAATTGCAGATCTGACCCTTAAGCAACAGCTTCAGACAATCTCTGGTGTCAGCGCTGTCAGTATTTTCGGCGAGAAGCGATATTCAATGAGGTTATGGATCGACCCTGTAAAGCTTGCAGGGTACCAGCTGACGCCGATGGATGTCAGAAATGCAATAAACCGCGAGAATGTCGAGCTTCCTTCCGGAACAATAGAAGGGACAAATACCCAGCTTACGATCAGAACCCTTGGATTGATGACTACTCCAAAGGAATTCAATGATATGATAATAAAACAATCAGGGGATCAGATTGTAAGGTTCCAGGATATAGGCAGGGCTGAGCTTGGCCCTGAAGATATCAGGGGAATTCTAAAAAGAGACGGTGTTCCAATGACAATGATTGCCATTATACCTCAGCCAGGATCAAATCATATAGAAATTGTCGACGAAGTTTTCACAAGACTGGAATATATAAAGAAGGACCTTCCTGATGATGTAACCGTGAACGTGAACTATGATAATACTCAATATATACGTTCTTCGATAAATGAGGTTAAACATACAATTTATATTGCTTTTGCGCTTGTGGTGGTTATCATATACTTCTTTCTCCGCAGCTGGAGGGCAACTCTTATCCCGATACTTGTCATCCCTATATCGCTTGTCGGTTCGTTTTTTATAATGTATCTGGCCGGCTATTCCATAAATGTACTTACGCTGCTGGCAATAGTACTGGCTATCGGCATTGTGGTGGATGACGCAATTGTAGTAATGGAAAACATATATGTAAAGGTTGAATCGGGACTGGATCCTCTCGAAGCCGGTTTGAAAGGTTCAAAAGAAATATATTTTGCAATTATTTCCACCACCATAACACTGATATCCGTTTTCTTCCCCATTGTATTTCTTCAGGGAATTACCGGACGTCTGTTCAGGGAATTCAGTGTTGTCATGGCTGGTACAGTAGCAATTTCTGCTTTTCTTGCTCTTTCGCTTACTCCGATGGTTTCAACAAAACTTTTAAGGCATGAAAAGAAACACAGCTGGTTCTTCAGAAAAACGGAAAAGTTTTTTGAAAAACTAAATACAGCTTACAGAAATTCACTTGAATCATTCCTCCTGCATCGCAGGTACACATTTCTTATACTTGGCGTTACATTTGTACTCGTTTTCATACTGTGGAATTCAATTCCTTCTGAAATGGCGCCTCTCGAGGACAGGTCGCAGATAACAGTCAACACAAATGCTACTGAAGGTTCTACTTATGAGTATATGCTGGCTTATGCTGACGATATTGCAAAACTGGTTGAACAGAAGGTACCTGAAAGAATAACTTATACAGAAATGGTAAGGGGAGGAAGTATGGGTAATATCCGGGTTACCCTGGTGGGACCGGATGAAAGGGAAAGATCACAGCAGGAAATTGCTGACCAGTTATCAGCTGATCTGAGGACAAAGACAAAAGCAAGGTCGTTTGTGATGCAGCAGTCAACCTTCGGAAGCAGACGGGCAGGAATGCCTGTTCAGTATGTTCTTCAGGCAACCTCAATAGAAAAACTGCGGGAAGTACTTCCCGCCTTTATGGCAAAAGTGATGGATAGCGAGGTCCTTCAAATGGCCGATGTGAACCTGAAGTTTACAAAACCTGAGCTCAGGATCCATATAAACCGTGAGAAAGCAATAACTCTCGGGGTATCCACGCAGAATATAGGGCAGACACTTCAGCTTGCACTCAGCGGCCAGCGTTTCGGCTATTTTTTCATGAATGGCAAACAATACCAGATCCTGGGAGAGCTTGCGCGGGAGGACAGGAATAAACCTCTTGATCTTAAATCGTTGTATGTAAGAAATAACAGTGGTGAGATGATTCAGTTTGATAATCTGGTAACACTGACGGAAGAGAATGCTCCCCCCCAGTTGTATCGTTATAACAGGTTTGTTGCAGCAACTGTATCAGCAGGTCTTGCAAAAGGATATACCATCAGCCAGGGACTTGAAGAGATGGACCGTATTGCAGATGAGGTTCTGGATGATTCTTTCAGAACTGCTTTGGCGGGTGATTCAAAAGACTTCCGGGAGAGCTCGTCAAGTCTGATGTTTGCCTTCATTCTTGCGTTGATCCTGATATTTCTGGTCCTGGCAGCCCAGTTTGAAAGCTTTAAAGATCCGCTTATTGTTATGATGACTGTACCGCTTGCCCTGACGGGAGCTTTAATATTCATGTGGTATTTCGATATCACCATGAATATTTTCAGCCAGATAGGTATTATAATGCTTATCGGTCTGGTATCCAAGAATGGCATCCTCATTGTGGAGTTTGCCAACCAGAGAAAAATTGCCGGCATGGATAAAATGGATGCCATTAAGTATGCTTCATCCTCCAGGTTTCGTCCTATAATGATGACCAGTATGGCTACAATACTTGGAATTTTACCACTCGCACTGGGACTTGGAGAAGGTGCACAGAGCCGTATTGCGATGGGAACAGCAGTAATCGGGGGAATGGTATTCGCTACCTTCTTCTCACTCTATATTGTGCCTGCTGTTTATTCCTATATTTCAAGTGAAACAAAAACGATTACTGATGAAAATAAAGTTTCTGTCAATTAATTTCAGCCTGCTTTTAATTTTCTCCGCAGTATCGGGACAGGATGTAATATACAACCTCAACGAATGTATCAGAATTGGCCTTGAGAGAAATTTCTCACTGCTGATTGCACGAAACAGCGAAGCAATAGCAAAAAATAATTACACAATCGGGAATGCAGGATTTCTTCCTAGCCTGGATCTGACAGGAAGACATAGTGGAAGTGTTAACGATATTGAAAGGAATTTTGCGGACGGAAGTCAGACAACTTCCGACAACGAATATAATACCACATCATCCGCGGGCCTCTCCCTGGGTCTTACAATTTTCAACGGTTTTAACGTACTTACAACCTACAGAAAGCTGGACGAGCTGAAGCAGATAGGTGAATTAAACACTCAAATGGAAATTGAAAACCTGTTATCGGATATTATAGTGGGTTATTATGGTTATATTCAGCAGGTACAGCTCTCTAAAAACCTTAAGTATGCCGTTGCACTTTCCAAAGAACGTCTTCGGATTGATGAAGACCGCTATCTCCTGGGATCAAGTTCCAAACTTCAGGTATTGCAGTCGAGGGTTTATCTGAATGCCGACAGTTCAAGACTGTCGCGCCAGCTGGAAGTTGTTCATGCAGCCCAGATACGGCTGAACGAACTGATGGCAGTCGAAGACCTGAGTCTTAACTTTACAACAAGTGATACATCAATTACAGTAAATCCGGAATTACTTTTTGAGAAGCTTATGGATGAAACACTTGTTAAAAACACAGGACTACAGCTGTCTGCCAAGAACAAGATAATTTCAGAATATGATTATAAACTGGTCGTATCCCGCAGCTATCCTTATCTGACAGCTTCGACCGGATATAATTATTCTTTCAACACTTTTTATCCAAGTGCAACAAAAAACCAACAAACAAATGGGCTTAATTACGGACTTACATTCGGAGTGAACATTTTTGACGGTTTTAACCAGAGAAGGAGTATCCGTAATTCATCTATTGATATTAAGAATAAGGAACTGCAATATCTTGAAATTGAACAGGGAGTTAAAGCAGATCTGATAACCATTTACAGTGCATACAGAAATTACCTCAGGTTAATAGCTCTTGAAACCCAGAATCTTCAGACAGCGACTGAAAACCTCGAAATAGCCATGGAACGGTACAGGCTTGGAAATTTATCAGGAATCGATCTTAGGGAGGTCCAGAAAAGCCTCCTTGATGCAAGGGAGAGCCTTCTCTCGGTTGAGTCGCTGGCAAAGCTGGCCGAGATATCGCTTCTGCTTATATCAGGTAACATAATGAATTACTTTTAGCAGTTTCTGAGCTCAAAATTCCCTATATTTGATCTTCATTTTTTCGTATGGAAAAGAAAACCGAACTGATTACAAACAGGGACGGAAGTATATTTCATCTGAATCTGCTTCCCGGTGACATCTCGGATAAAATAATCATTGTCGGAGATCCGGGACGTGTTGACATGCTTGGCTCCCTGCTTAACGATATAAGGGTAAGAAAGGAGAACAGGGAGTTCAGAACAGTCACCGGAAGTTTTGAGGGTAATGAGATAACAATAATCTCATCGGGTATAGGAACAGATAATATAGATATAGTTCTCAATGAACTTGATGCTCTGGTAAATATCGATCTCACTTCAGGTGAAGTAAAAGAAGATCCTGTTTCGTTGACCATTGTAAGGCTGGGAACTTCAGGAGGATTGAGAAGTGACGTGCCGGCTGGTTCAATTGTCTTGTCTGAAACAGCGATTGGCTTTGACGGCCTCATACATTTTTATGAAGGATACGACTGGCTGCTTGATAATATTCTATCGGCAGTTATAGCTGATTACCTTGAATGGCCCGATACCCTTCCTTTTCCATATGCAGTGAATGCGAACAAAGAGCTTATAAGCTTATTTCAGAATGAGAACTTCATTAAAGGGATAACAATTTCGGCTCCCGGCTTTTATGCCCCTCAGGGAAGAAGGTTAAGGCTAAATACCTTCGATAGTGAAATTAACAGCAAGCTCGAACAATTCTCTTTCGGAGGCAGGACCATAAGTAACTATGAAATGGAGAGCTCAGCAATCTACGGATTGTCGGGGTTATTGGGCCACAAAGCTCTGACTGTCTGCGCTGTGATCGGGAATCGTGTAACCGGGGAATTCATCAATGATTACAAACCACTCATCATGGACCTTGCCCTGAAAGTGATGAAAAAGATTTAAGGATCTGAATTGTAACAAATGTTACAAATTGGCTTTATACCATTTTATTGCTTCAGCCATTCCTTCTTTTACATTGTGAGTCGGTTTATAACCTAATAGTCTTTGTGCCTTTTCAATTGAGGCCAGAGAATGAGGGATATCCCCTGCCCTTGACGGTCCGTAAACAGGTTTTATTCCCATCACTTCCAAATCATCCTCCGCTATCAGCTGCATTATCAGATCATACAATTCATTAAGGCTTGTTCTTTCTCCGTAAGCTACATTATATACCTGATTTATTGCAGACTGATCCTGTGCAAGAGCAGCAAGATAATTGGCCTGAAGAACATTATCAATATAGGTGAAATCCCTTGAGTATAAACCATCGCCGTTAATCACCGGAGGTTCATGATTCATGAGCTTTTTTACGAATAATGGTATCACAGCAGCGTAAGTTCCCATAGGGTCCTGCCTGCGGCCAAAAACATTAAAGTAGCGGAGTCCGATAACTTCAATGTTATAGTTCACAGCAAAATTGGCAGCAAAAAGTTCATCAACATACTTTGTTATGCCATAAGGTGACATTGGTTTTCCAATCTTGTCTTCGACTTTCGGAAGATCGGGATGATCACCATATGTTGATGAGCTTGCGGCATAAATAAACCTCTTTACTCCGGCTTCTTTTGAAGCAAACAGCATCTTAACGAATCCGCCAATGTTAACATCTGTTGTGGAAACAGGATCTTTGATCGATCGCGGGACAGATCCAAGTGCTGCCTGATGAAAGACAAAATCGATTCCCCTGACAGCTTTCTCGCAATCAGATAAATTCCTTATATCTCCTTCAATCAGTTGGAAACCAGGATTATTCAGAAATTCCTGAATATTTTCCCGTTTACCTGTCGAAAAATTATCGAGGCATACAACACTATTCCCGTTTTTAAGCATTGATTCAACAAGGTTGGATCCGATAAATCCGGCTCCTCCTGTTACAAGCACTTTACGACCGCTTAACGTTCTATTCATTTTATTGATTGTTTCTGATAAATACCTTATCTGTCCTCAGGATTTAACAACAGGCCAGATTATCTTTCGAATAATAGAAGTATCTCTTTCAGAATGAATTCAGCAGTTTTGCCATCACCGTAAAATCCTGGATATTCAAGATTTTGTCCTGACTGCATAAATCCGGCAAACTCATTTCTTATTAACTCAGGATTGGCATCCGCCAGCTTAACTGAGCCATTAGCAACGAGTTCAATCCATTCTGTCTCCCTCCTCAGCACAATGCATGGTTTCTTAAAGAAATGAGATTCCTTCTGGACACCTCCGGAATCAGTAATGATCATACTGCAGTTTTTTTCAAGGAGGGTCATTGCCAGGTATGAGACAGGAGGAATGACTCTGATGAAAGTGCAGTTCTTCAGATCTTCAAACAGGTTGTTCAAACCTGATTTAAGTGAATTAATTGTACGGGGATGAAAAGGCATAACGAAAGGCATGGAATATTCCAAAGCCATATTCTTCAGTGTTGAGAGAATAGCTTCGAGGCGCCCTGTATCATCAGTATTAATATCCCGGTGTATAGTGACCAGGATGAATTTATCTCTTTCAAGTGACATGGATTCAAGGAGCGAACCCTTCTTCCTCTCTGCAAGTTCAGCAAAAAAGAGTGAATTATCGTACATGATATCACCCGTAAAATAGATCTTAGGGTTGTCTATTGTGTACGGAGGGCTGTTTTCAGGCTTAAATCCTTCGTTTATGAGGTTTTTAAAAGCTGCATTAGTCGGAGCAAATAACAGGGTTGAAGAATGATCACTCATAATCCTGTTAAGCTCTTCAGGCATGGTCTTATTAAATGACCTGAGACCTGCTTCAATATGGATAACCGGAAAATGCAGCTTTGCTGCGGCTATTGCTCCGGCAAGTGTAGAATTTGTATCTCCGTAAAGCAAAACAGCATCAGGTTTTTCACTCATAAGCGTAGCCTCTATCCCTGCGATCATTGCAGCTGTCTGGCGGCCGTGATGTGCAGAACCTACACCAAGGTTGAAATCGGGTTTATGAATTTCAAGCTCATCGAAAAAGACCTCCGACATCTCCTTATCATAGTGCTGTCCGGTATGAAGAGTAATCTCGGTGATCTCCTGCTCGAAATTAAGACGAATTGCCCTGCTTATAGCTGATGATTTTATTATCTGTGGCCTTGCTCCTACAATATTGAGCAGTTTAAGTTTTGACATTTCTAAAGCGAGGTGAATTATTATCTGTTAAAGTTATAATTATTTCTTTTAGACAAACAAAAAAAAATGGACACTGCATTTTTGCAGTGTCCATGAATTAAGTTGTATTCATTTATTTGGCATAATTTACTGCCCTGGTTTCGCGGATAACAGTAATTTTAATCTGACCCGGATAAGTCATTTCATTCTGGATCTTTCTTGCAATCTCAAATGAGAGGTTTTCAGCTTCTTTATCGTTTACTTTTTCAGCGCCAACTATAACCCTAAGTTCTCTTCCTGCCTGTATTGCGTAAGTTTTCATTACACCCGGATACTGCAGAGCCAGCGATTCGAGCTCTTTCAATCGTTTAATGTATGATTCAACAATTTCACGTCTTGCACCCGGTCTTGCACCGGAAATGGCATCGCAGACCTGGACAATCGGTGCAATAAGAGTCGTCATCTCCGTTTCATCATGGTGGGCACCAATAGCATTGCAGATTTCAGGCTTCTCTTTATATTTCTCGGCGACTTTCATTCCAAGTATAGCATGCGGAAGTTCAGGTTCATCATCAGGTACCTTTCCGATATCATGAAGAAGCCCTGCTCTCTTTGCCAGTTTTGGATTCAGTCCAAGCTCTGCTGCCATTATTGAGCAAAGATTTGCCACTTCACGTGAATGCATAAGCAGGTTCTGTCCATACGATGATCTGTATTTCATTTTACCTACCAGCCGGATAAGTTCAGGGTGCAATCCGTGAATTCCAAGGTCAATGGTTGTTCTTTTGCCTACTTCAAGGATTTCCTCCTCGACCTGTTTTCTGGTTTTATCTACAATCTCCTCAATCCTTGCCGGATGGATCCTTCCGTCAGTTACCAGCTGATGAAGTGCAAGTCTGGCAACTTCCCTTCGTATGGGGTCGAAAGCAGAGAGTACAATTGCCTCGGGTGTATCGTCGACAATAATTTCGACACCTGTTGCTGCTTCGAGAGCCCTGATATTTCTGCCCTCGCGGCCGATTATCCTGCCTTTCATTTCATCAGACTCAATATGGAAGACAGTAACTGCATTCTCTATGGCATTTTCAGCTGCAACCCTCTGTATTGTCTGTAACACGATTCTTTTTGCCTCCTTGTTGGCTGTCATTTTAGCTTCGTCCAATATCTCGTTTATATAGGACATTGCTCCTGTCTTGGCTTCCTCCTTTAAGGATTCAATCAGATTATTTTTAGCTTCCTCAGCGGATAAGCCAGAGATGGCTTCCAGCTGATCAACCTGCTGTCGGTGAAGTTTAGTGAGCTCTTCATTTTTTTTATCGATAAGTTCGAGCTGTGAATCAAGATTTTCACGTATTGAATCAGCTTCATTCTTTTTTCGCTGTGCTTCCTCCAGTTTCTGCGATAAAGTGAGCTCTTTTTGCTTGATACGGCTTTCGGCCAGATTTATCTTGTTATTCTTTTCATTAATAACCTTCTCATGTTCTGCCTTTAACTGTAAAAACCTTTCTTTAGCCTGAAGTATCTTTTCCTTCTTAATGACTTCGGATTCTGTTTCTGCCTCGGTGAGTATCTTCCGGCTCCTGTTCCTGAGTGCCAGTTGCCATACAAAATAGGAAGCAACGAAGCCCAGAATCAATGCCGAAACACTAATAACTATTGTTAATGTCATAAAATAAGTATTAAATTATATATATAAAAAACCCGCAAAGTCTCTCCAACTTTTATAAAACCCCATATCTGAATGGCTGGAGTCGCTAATTCAGCTCGAACTTCCACTGTTCCGCCCTAAAGCGGAATCCCGATAAATCGGGATGAGGCCTGTTCTTCCTGAACTAAGTATTACTCCAAAGTTTTAACTGTTGAGTTTCAAAAACGAATGAAGAAACAATGCGGGCAATAAGTTTATTTTATTTTAAAGAACGCTGTCACTCTTTTCTTCAAGAACTGTATCAATTTTCTTAATAAGTTCTTTAATGGCATCAGGGAATTGATCGTTTCTGATTTTTTCCTCTTCTTCGTTCAGCTTGATTACATACTGAAGTGAAGCCATCGCCAGAAAGTCCTGAACATCTTTGTCCGAGTAGCGCTGCTTATACTGCATCACTTTCTCGTTAATCATTCTGGCAGCTTTCCGGATCTTTTCCTCGTTTTCCCTTTCTACCTTCAATGGATAATATCTGTCTGCCACATTTACTTTAATCGAAAGCTTATCATCCATTTTTATATCTTATCTGTTTAAAAGAGCAACACATCTGTCAATTTCCCGCACCAATTCATTTATCTTTTTCTTCGCCTCGGCGGCATTTTCGCCTTCACCCAACAATGCTCCTGATAATTTTACCCTTTCGTATTTAGTTTCTAATTGCTTAATTTTTTCGTCCTTTTCCTGAAGATTCCTTTTTATTAGTTCATTTTCAGTTTTCAGATCATTATTTTTTGTCCTCAGGTCATTATATCTTACAAACAATTCTTCAAGTTTTTTGTTCAGCAATGCCATCTCCTCATTTCCCTGATCGGACATACTAAATTCTTTAATGCAAAGTTAACACTGTTAATGATATTTTCAAAAATTTGGTTCAAATAGTTTGGAAGAACAGCACAGAAACATAGTTTTGCATTTCTAAAATATAATTATCGACAGGTGATGGCATTTATTCTGACATTCATTATAAACACTGTTACTCTTTAACGCTATCGGAGAAGAACCCGAAAACAGATTTCTTTTTATTTCACCGGTAAAAATTCCGCTTTCCCTTTCTGCAAATTTCGGGGAACTCAGGGTAGATCATTTTCATTCGGGGCTGGATATCAAGACACAGGGTGTGACCGGTAAAGAAATTGTAGCTGCAGCGTCGGGATATGTGTACAGGATAAGCATTTCGCCAGGAGGATTCGGCAGGGCCCTTTATATCAGACATCCTGAAGGGTATTCAACAGTTTATGGCCACCTTGACAGATTTACCCCTGAAATTGAAGAATATGTAGTTTCAAGACAATACGAAGAAAAGAGTTTCATGGTAACTTTGTGGCCACCGAAAGACAGATTTATCTTCAATCAGGGCGATCTGATAGCATATTCAGGAAACTCAGGAAGTTCTTCAGGTCCTCATCTTCACTATGAGATAAGAAAATCAAACGGAGAGCAGCCTGTCAATCCTCTCCTTTTTGAATTCGGAATTGAAGATGATTATAAACCTGTAATTGAAAAACTGATTATTTATCCTCTCAGCAGCAATACGCTCATAAATAATCAGAACAAAACTGTAAAAATCAATGTTACGGGTGGAAACGGAAAATACACAATTGGCACAAAGAATGAAATTTCAATCAATGGCAATGTCGGTTTTGGATTTAAGGCATATGATCTGCTTAACGGAAGTTATAACAAATGCAATGTTTATTCAATAGAACTAAGGATCGACACTCTTCCGGTTTATAAATATATGATGGATGAATTCTCCTTTAATGAATCAAGGTATATTAACAGTCATATTGATTTTGAAATGTTCCAAAGGGAACGGGTTTATGCTGAGAGGGCCTTTGTGCTTCCAAACGACAAGCTCAGCCTTTACAAAAATGTTATAAATAAAGGAATCGTTAACTTTAATGACGGGAAAAGACATTATGTTGAAATAATAGTCGAGGATATCCATCAAAACAGGTCGCTCCTCTCCTTCTACGTAAATCAGTCACCGGTATCGGCTGATACAGATCTGATCAAGCCTGAAAGAAACAATGCTGTTATGATGCCTTACAACCGGAACAATAAATTTGTTTCAGGGAATGTGACAGTGAATATTCCATCAGGCACTCTTTATGATACTCTGCATTTTGAATATAAAATGTCTGAAGGCAATCCCGGTACCTATTCTGATATCTATCAAATTCATAATAAATATACACCTGTACATAAAGCTTATGACCTTTCTATCAAACCCAACAGGGTACCAGGGGGAAAAGAGACTAAAATGCTCATCATCCAGATGGGAGATGATAATAAAAAGATTCCGCTGACAACCGTTTGGGCAAATGGTCGCCTTTCAGCCAATCCCCGGTCATTCGGAACGTTTTTTGTCGGTATTGATACGATACCTCCTTTGATTTCTGCGAATGGACTTATCAGCGGAGCGATTCTGACAGGGAAAACAGAAATCAGAATTAAAATCAGTGATAAGTTATCAGGAATAAAATCATACGAGCCGGATATTGATGGTAAATGGGCTTTATTTGAGTACGATCAGAAGAATGACCTGTTAATATATAAATTTGATTCCGCCAGAATTCAGAAAGGAAAAAAGCATAATCTTTCCCTGAATGTAACTGATAACGTGAATAACCTGAGTACTTATAATTGCGAATTTACCTGGTAATATTGAAACCTCAACCGCTGTTTTAAAGTGGTATTTTGATGGATTTAACCTTTGAGTTACTTTGTGAGGAACTTTGTGATCCTTTGTGGTATAATAATTTAAAACTTAACCAAAAGTCGCTCAAAGGTCTCACTAGGTTCACAAAGGATTTTCAACACCCCAGATGAAATGGTATGAATATATTCTGGCAGGATAAATCCCTTTTCTGATCATCTTCTTTATATTCTCAACAACAAAGGGTTTATCTTCGCGGTAAGTTACCCCGAACCATCTCTCGTTACTCATAAGGATCTGGATGGTAATTTCACCATTCTTGACAAATTTATCGACCGATGTCGGAATATCAAGTTCCGATTTCAAGATCCATCCCGAGCTTATTGATGAAATTCCGGAATTCTTTGCCCAGGAAATCATAACATGAGGGTTTAAATCCCCATAAATTCATTGATACAATCTCATTTCCGGTAAAATGTAAAGTTTTACCGTCAGGTCCCGGAGCAACAGCTCCCTCTTTTGTTTTTTCAATCTGTCGTGTTTCAACTATATCAAGCAGGAATCCGTCTTCGCCAGCCTGGCATACGCCACGGTTTACGTGTCCATGTTCCGACAGAGTATTTCCTAATTTGTAACCAACTATACAATAGTTATCAGGATTTTTGTCATTTACCAGAAAATCCCTGAGTATCTTAAACGATTCAACTCCATAATAGTCATCAGCATTGATAACCCCAAATGGCTCCTTAATCTTTTCTTTGGTAACAAGTATAGCATGACTTGTTCCCCATGGTTTTGAGCGATCAGGGGCAACCTTTACTCCTTCAGGAAGGTTAGTAATCTCCTGAAAAACATAATCAATCTCTATCTTTCCATGTAGCCTGTCAACAAATCTTTCCCTGACCTGTTCTTCAATATCCCTACGGATAACGAAAACAATCTTGCCGAAACCGGCACGTATCGCATCGTAAATAGAATAATCAATTATTGTCTCACCTGATGGACCTACTTCATCAAGTTGTTTGTTTCCCCCGTAACGTGTGCCCATTCCGGCAGCCAGTACTAAAAGCGTCGGTTTCATAATATATTATTTTTAGATTCACAATTATACTGAAAATATTATTAATTTTATTAATCAGTTTTAATTTTCTAAATGGATTACAAGCTTGAGATTTGTGTTGACAGTGTCGAATCTGCGATTAATGGGCAAGCTGCCGGAGCTGACCGGGTGGAATTCTGTGATAATCTTATTGAAGGGGGAACTACACCATCCTATGGTTCATTAGTTTCAGCAAGAAACAATCTGACTATCGGACTGCATGTAATAATAAGGCCAAGAGGAGGTGATTTCCTCTATTCCGATCTGGAATATGATCTGATGAGAAGGGATATAGAGATATGCGGAGAAACGGGAGTTGATGGAATTGTGACCGGGATTTTGCATCCCGGGGGTAACATTGACATTGAACGTACCGCAAAACTTTTTGAATTTGCATATCCTATGTCAACCACATTTCACAGGGCATTTGACATGTGCATCGATCCGGTCCAGGGACTGGAGGATGTTATTTCAACAGGTGCCTCAAGGCTTCTTACTTCGGGACAGAAAAACAAAGCCCAGGACGGGATTGAGCTTATAAGGCAGCTTATCATACAATCTGGTAACAGATTAATAATAATGCCCGGCAGCGGAATCGATGAAACAAATGCTGCCTTAATATTAACCGCAACAAAAGCCAGGGAAATTCACCTTACCGGAAGAAATATCATTGAAAGTGGAATGATTTTCAGGCGAAAGGGAATAAACATGGGAGGAGTTACCGGCGTACCCGAGTTTTCAAGAAAAGTGGCTGATCCCGAAAGAATAAAAAAAATCATCGAAATCCTCAAAATGATATGATATCGCTTTGATATTTTATCTGTCTTGTTACCTTTGCAGGTTTCAATAAATAATTATTCCAAATCCTAATAGATCAACATTAATAATGAAAAAATTCTTATTCATAACGTTAATGCTTTTAGTTGCCGGGACTATAACCAGACCAGACATCAAAAGCCTGCACTAATTTTCTGATTACCAAAGGAGCTTCGAAGGATGGCTCGGTAATGATTACCTATTCTGCTGATTCTCATGTTCTTTATGGTGAACTTTATTACTGGCCTGCCAATACCTGGCCCGCAGGTGCCATGGTTGATGTTTATGAATGGGATACCGGGAAATTTCTTGGGAAAATTCCACAGGCTGCCAGGACTTATTCAGTTGTCGGAAATATGAATCAGCATCAGCTTGTCGATTGGTGAAACAACATATGGCGGCAGGTCTGAGACTTGTTGATACTACGGGAATCATTGACTATGGATCGCTGATATATATGACTCTTCAGAGAGCTAAAAATGCCAGGGAAGCAATTCAACCTTCTCTCAGACTTGTATCCGATTACGGATATGCAAGTTCAGGAGAATCATTTTCGATTGCTGATGCAAATGAGGCATGGATTCTGGAACTTATCGGCAAAGGTCCGGGTAAAAAAGGAGCAGTCTGGGTTGCACGCCGAATCCCCGACGGATATATTTCCGGACATGCTAACCATCCAAGAATTACAACTTTCCCGCTTGCTACGATGGTGTTAGAATCAATAACATCAAAAGACCTTGGCAGGATTTACAATCCTGAAGTTGAAACTGTTTATGCTTACGATGTTATTGATATTGCACGATCATACGGATGGTTTAAGGGAGAAGACAAGGATTTCAGTTTCAGTGATACATATGCCCCTCTCGATTTCAGCGGGGCAAGATTCTGTGAAGCCAGGGTCTGGTCAGGTTTCAATACGGTAAATAATGAGATGGATCAATATATCGATTATGCAATGGGTGAAAACCTTTCAAACAGAATGCCTCTGTGGATAAAACCCGATAATAAGATTTCGTGAAAGATGTTATGAATTTGATGCGCGATCACTTACCAAGGAACACCAATGGATATGACGAACAGATATCGGTGCAGGACCTTACAAGAGTCACCGTACCGATGGAGGCCGATGGAATGGAAGGTCAGATGGCGTTACATATATTCACGAAAGAGCAATTTCAACCCAGCAGACAGGATTTTCATTTGTTGCACAGAGCAGATCATGGCTGCCTGACCCGGTCGGAGGAATTTTCTGGTTTGGTGTTGATGATACATATTATTACAGTTTATTCATCCTATATATTGCGGTATAACAGAAGTTCCTGAATCATATGCTGAAGGGCAATGGTGATATGATGACTATTCAGCGAGAATTCAGGCTTTCTGGGTTTTCAACCAGGTTACTAATTTTGCATATACACGCACAATCTGATGAACGATGAAATATAGAAAAAGCAGAGTGAACTTGAGGACGGATATATCACCGAAACTACAAAATATTGATAAGAATGCTGAAGAACTTTATAAGAAAATGCCCTAGAAAAGCAGTCAGATATCTTACAGATTATTCTGTAAATGCAGGAAACAGTACTGTGACACAATGGAAAAAGCTTTACAAGTTCCTTTTCGTCAAATATGTCGATGGTAATGTTAAGGAAAAGACGGTCCAGTTCCTCCAGGATATAAATACGTGATACCCAAAGTATCACAACCTGGCTATAGCGAGGAATGGTACAGAGCTATAGTGAACAGCACACAGGTGATAAACTGAAGGAGAAGTAAAGTGCTGGCTGCCTTTGAATGAATCTGGAAGGAGTTTGACCTGCCAGCTGTTAACAATTTGAATTTACCAGGATTCGTGATTTTCAAAATATTATTGTAACTTTGCGACCTGTTTTAAAAATCAGAATTAAGAAAACAAAATTTTTGAGAGATGAATTTAATGGATGTTGTTGAGAAGGAATTGTCAGTAACCAATGAATTTCCAAAATTTATTGCCGGAGATACTGTTACTGTTCATTATAAGATTAAAGAAGGAAATAAGGAAAGGATCCAGCAGTTCCGTGGTGTTGTGATACAGAGAACCGGTACGGGCCATACCGAAACCTTCACAGTAAGAAAAATGTCAGGGAATATAGGTGTTGAAAGGATATTTCCAGTTTCTTCACCCTTTATTGATCAGATTGAAGTTAACAAGCATGGCAAGGTTCGCAGGGCCAAGATCTTTTACCTTCGCGATCTTACAGGTAAGAAAGCCCGTATCCGCGAAAAGAAATTCTAGGATGTTTCAAAAAATACCATAGACTGTTCAGGCTGAACAGTCTTTTTTTTTCACTTAAATTTTGTTAAGCAGTTCTTCACGCTTAATTTTTGCTTCGTCAAGAAGCTTAGTGGCCTGAATATCAGCCTCATTTACCAGTTGATTTGCTTTCTTGTCAGCCTCCTTTTTAGCTGTTTCAGCTGCTTTCTGTGCAGCCAGCCTGGCCAGAGCACCCTTTGTCTCAGCTTCTTTAATGAGCTTTTGGGCCTGAGTATCGGCTTCTTTCCGGATTTTATCAGCTGCAACGGCAGCTTCGTCCCTTAGTTTCTGGCCCTGTTCTTCAGCTTCTGTTATGAGTTTGTCAGCCTGTACCTCGGCTTCACTTTTAGCTTTTTCCTTTGCCTTATCTAATTCCTCCCCAACTGTTTCTTTAATTGTTTCCTTCACACTTTCCTTAATACCTGCAGTGCTGTCAGGAGGATTACTTCCAAAGAATGGTGTTACAAGCGGTTTCAGGAACGTCCCTGTCACTTTAACATTTACCTTAATTATTTCAGCAGGTTTAAATGCTATTCCGAAAGCAGCAGCCGAAACCGACAGGTTATCGATAAGTGAATTTACAGAACTTCCAAGCTCTGTTCTTGGAATTTCTGTTTTGATGACATAATTGATTGTCTGGTCAATGCCCTGATCACCGCTTATGTTCATCTTGATGTTGCCAACTTTTGTATTAAAAGGACTAACAAGGATTCTGCCGTTATTTATTTTAAAACTCACATTTATATCCTTAAAAGTGTTTGTGTATTTATCGCTGAGTTTAAGTGATTCTTTCATTAATTTGTAAACAGATGATTCAACAAGGGTAACTTCATCCGATTGAAGTTTCCCTCCGCCGCTGATCGTTGAAATAACAGGCATAAAATCGCTGCCCAGCAGACTGCTGTAGGATAATTTAACACCTACCCTCCCACTGACACCTTTCGCAGTAGGTGCAAGCATCTGTATTGTGTTGAAGGTATTGAATGCATCTTTAACGCCAAGGTTTTCTATGTTCATTTCCGCTTTCATCAGAGGCTTAAGTATGTCGCGTGTGTCATAATCAGCATTCATTGCAATTTTACCTCCCAGAAGGTCCATCCCGGTCTCTCTGATGCTAAGAATTCCGTCCTTAACAATAATCTTCCCTTTGACATTCTGTACTTTAATATTATTATAAACAAACTGATCGATGACAGCATCAAAATTAAAATTGATGTTCTCAGGGACTTTTATTATAGTAAGTGCGGTGGTATCTTCAATTTCAGCAGTATCGGAAGCAATTTCTGACATAATATCAGAGAGGTCGACAATTTTTGAACGAAGAGTCAGGTTCCCTCTGATAATTTCATCCTTTAAAACATATGCGATATAATTTTCGAGCTTACCGCTAAGTTTGAAATCGCTGTCACCACCAATATTCAGATCAGCACTTTTCAACGAAGCAAATGCCGGGGTGAATTCAAAGCCGGCATTGTTGATCTTCACTTCAGGATAACCGGTCATTGCGACAGTCATTTTAGAGATATCCATTGTCCCTGACGCCTTAAAGTCGTTGTATTGCTCCTTTTCAATCATCGACATTCGACCTGCCATGCTCACCGACATATTAATCAATCCTGAAAGGTTTATGCTGTCGAGGGGTAAAGCATTTGAAAGTGCTGTAAGATCAATTTTACCCTTCATTGAACCGCTGAAATCAGGATCACTGATGGGTGTTTTAAGGATGAACTTCATATCGAACGGATTACCTGCCAGTTCCATATGAAAGCCATTTATATTGACAATTGATTTATCCATATTTATCCCATCGATGAAAATATCAGATTCAATATTGATATTTTTTATTTGCTCCGGAAGTGAAGGATAACTGACTAATCCGTTTTTAACATTCAGGATTAGTGCAATATCGGGCATAGTACTGTCAGCATCGCTGTATACTCCTTTGGCTGTTCCTGAAAGATTGAATTCCCCGCTTGTCTTAAGATCGCTGTAATCAGTCATATAAACCGCAGGTATAATGGACAGAAGGGATTTCAAAGAAGTTTGTTCCGATTTATAATTAAGGTCCATTTCGATATCATCTTCCGGCATGGCAACCATTCCTTCAAAATTCATTTTAAGGTCATTTATCTGGAGATAATTATCGCGCAGATAGAATTTCATACTGTCGAGCCTTGCAAGAAGATTTATTTTTGAGTCAGCTGTTGCCTTATTGAGGTACTTGATGCCATCCATTAAATATGATAGCTCACCTGCACTTATCATTATTTCCAGGTTGGTCTCATTCTCTGTAAGATCACCACTCATGGTACTGTTTACATCGGTAAGGCAGGCTTCAATATCCGATTCATGATCAATATACGAGATCGAGCTGTTAAGAATTTCAATTTTTCTGAGCAGGATTTTCATTGCCGATGCTGATTCGTCTACCGGAACGCTTTCGGTTGTATCTGCCATTATATCCCAGTTTGCGCTGCCATCTTTAAGAACAAGAGTCTTAATTACAGCCTCATTGATTATTATTGATTTGATTTCATAGCCCGTTTTTTTAAACAGGCTCGGGAGATTATAAGACCAGATTTAAAGATCCCAGATCTGCCAGTGTATCGTTTTCGAACTTGTCAATACCGGCAACAGAGACATTATAAAGAGAAAAAGTCAGGTCTGGAAAGTTCTTTATAAATCCGAGCTTATAATCCTCAAAATTTACTTTTGCATTTACGGATTCATTAATGACCTGTTCGATCCGGGTTTTTATTTTATCTTTAAATATGACCGGAATGGTAAAAATCAGTATTAGAATCAGTAGGATAAATCCCAGAATTAATTTCAGAAATATGCCAGTTATCTTTTTCATTTAACTATTGTTTACTACTGATTGCCAACGATATAAAAAAGGAATTATTTTATTTGAAGGAACAAATAAAGGTAGGCAATAATCCCGGGTATAAAAAATTGCTATATTTGCGTCGCAGAGAGTTATAGGTCCCGTAGCTTAACTGAATAGAGCATCTGACTACGGATCAGAAGGTTGGGGGTTTGAATCCCTTCGGGATCACAATAATAAAGCGTAATTACACATAATATCAAGTAATTACGCTTTTCTTTTTGCGGATAATTTATTGTACCTTAACTTTTTTCTTTTTAAGGAAATTTCCGTTGCTTGTCGATTTCGAATACTTGTATTCCGGAACAAGTATTTCAAATAATTCAACTACTTCCTGTTCTGAAAGGTTATATAATCCTTTTAATGAAGATATTACTTTAAGAACTTCAAGTTTAAAATCGTTCTTTTCAACTTTCGCTATCTTGATCTTTTGATTATGCGTCGGAATTACTTCTTCCTTCATTGACAGCAATTCCTCATATAGTTTTTCTCCCGGACGTAATCCCGTAAACTCAATCTTAATATCCTTACCAGGCTCCAGTCCTGAGAGGTGGATCATATTGGTTGCCAGATCAACAATTTTCACAGGCTTACCCATATCAAATACAAATATTTCGCCTCCGTTGCCCATAAAGCCCGCCTCCAACACCAGTTGACACGCTTCAGGGATAGTCATAAAATATCTTGTTATTTCCGGATGCGTAACAGTTATCGGGCCTCCTTCCTCAATTTGCTTCTTAAAAAGTGGAATGACAGAACCATTTGATCCCAGAACATTGCCAAACCGTGTAATTACGAACTGGGTTTTGACACCCTCCTTCATTGACTTGGTCTGAACCAGCATTTCGCACATACGCTTTGAAGCTCCCATTATATTCGCCGGATTCACTGATTTGTCGCTGGAGATCATTACGAATTTCTTAACCCCAAATTTAACAGCAAGTTCAACCATAGTTCTTGTACCTCCGACATTCACCCGGAGAGCTTCATGAGGATTCTCTTCCATAAGCGGAACATGCTTATAGGCAGCAGCGTGAAACACTATTTCAGGGTGATATCTGTTGAAAATAAGTTCCATTTTTTCAACATTCGTTATGTCTGCAAGCTGTGATTTGAATTTCAGGTGCCCGTAATCCTTTCGCAATTCATTTTCAAGGTGAAACATAGGTGTTTCGGCCTGATCGACCAATATTATATTATTGGAAACAAACCGTGACAGCTGGCGGACAATTTCTGAACCAATTGATCCTGCTGCACCTGTAACCATAATAGTTTTATGCGATAATCCCTTTCTGATGAGCTCCATATCGAGCCTTATGGGATCCCTTCCGAGTAAATCTTCAAGTTGGACCTTCTGAAGCTGACGTATCTCGAGCTGTCCGTTCAACCATTTTTCTATGGCTGGTGTTTCAAGCACTTCAATTTTGGAATCAATTGCTTTTTGAATGATTTCACTTTTTTTAGAAGGCTGGATCCCACGAATTGCAAGGATGAGAGTCTTTATTCTATGTTTTACCATAAAGTCATACGACAGAATTTCAGGGCCATAAACATGGATCCCATTGATTTTCTTACCCTGAAGTTGTCTGCTGTCATCAATAAATCCCTGAACACTATATCCTCCTCTGGGATCACTTAATAGAACCCTTTTAACAATAAATCCCATTTCGCCTGCTCCAAAAATCAGCACCCTGTTTTCCGAAAGTTTAATAGAACTTGTTGCAAACCTGAAAATCATTTTGACAAAGATTCTTGAGAAGAACAGGTAGACAGTAATAAGCATGTAATGAATTAAAATTACCGACAATGGAATAACAAAGCTTTTATCAAGGCTCAGAATGGTTTCTGCCATGGACAAAACCATCAGGAATATTGTAGCTGAACTTGTGGAAACAAAAACAAGTGAGACGTCAGTCAGGGTGGTGTGCCTGATCAGACCGGCATATGAGCGGAAAATCACTATAAATACAGCGTAAACCAAAAGTGCAATTAAACCATGAATGATTGCCTGGTCATAAGGAAAATTGACAGCAATCAGGTTGTATCTCAATAGATAAGCAAAAATGAATGCTATAAAAACAGCTGTTGTATCGTGCAAAAAAAGCATCCACCTTGGCAGAGAATATCTGTGAAAGATATCGGAAGCCATCGATCGTAACCACTCCCTCAAATCGGGGTATCCTCTTAACATTTGTTAATTTTTAGAAACCGTGATTTTTTAACCTGTTGTAAAAATTTATCTGAATAGTTATATGCCAAATGTACGAAACAACAGGTTAACTACAAAATTTTAATTATATCAAAGTGCCTCAATTTGAGGCATTTTGCATTACTCAAGCTTTCAAATTTCTGCATA
The DNA here is from genome assembly GCA_963753495.1 of uncultured Bacteroidales bacterium. Taxonomy (GTDB): domain Bacteria; phylum Bacteroidota; class Bacteroidia; order Bacteroidales; family VadinHA17; genus LD21. The sequence goes on along the minus strand of CAVWCO010000008.1, from coordinate 289,383 downwards.
CATCAATAGAAAAATTTCATTCAGGCCTTAATTATCAGTATTCATCAAAATATTAAAATATGGTCAATTTTTTCATTCCAGACTGATCAGGAACCTGGATATTCAGGCAGAATGATAATCAAGATGATCTTAACCATAAGATATACCTTCCTTTTTATCAGTATCCTTTGGCAAAAAGGATACTATTACGGCTCCGGTCAGTGCTATACATATCAAAATGATAAATCCTGCAGAATAACCTTTCATGGCACTGTCGTATAAAGCACCTACCATCATGGGTGAGAGTGATTCTGCTATGCCATCGGCTACCAGAATAATCCCCATTACCCTTCCAAGTATTTTAACCCCAAAAAGATCACCTGCCATAAGCGGGATTATCATATAATCGCCGCCAAGACCGATGCCAAAAATAACAGCAAAAATGTATAAGCGGCCCGGAAAATCAGGAACCAGCAGCAACGGGATTGAGGATCCGACAATAATATAAATAAGTATCATAACATATTTACGAGGGAAAATATCAGCCAGCATTCCCATAAGCACCCTTCCGGCAAGACTCGAGAGCAGAACAAGTGACATTACATTGGCAGCCTGAGATTGTGAGAAATCAAGATCCCTCAGATACAGCTTCAGGTGCTGGTTAACTCCTCCTACAGCTCCGATTGAACACATGCTTCCGATTCCCAGCAGATAGAAATTCCTGTTCCTTAAAATGCCGGATACCGCAACTTTTGCGGAATCGTTTTGGCGCTCTTCAGGCTTGTGCGGAGCTTCTCTGATGAAAAATGCCAGCGGAAACGATAAAACAATCACAATTACACCAAGTGAAGTCAGTGCAAGCTGCCATCCAAGGTTCTTCTCAAGCGCGGTTGATATCAGCGGCACAAGTGCACCTCCCGTTCCAATGCCAAGATAGGCTATTCCCATAGCTTTTCCGCGATTCTTTGTAAACCATCTGGAGATCATAACCTGGCATGGAAGGGGCCCTCCGAAAACATAGCCAAGAGCGTTAAGAATATAGAAAGAATAGAACATGCTGAGATTGCTCATAAAGCTTAATCCGATAATTGCCGAACCTGCCATAAGGGAACCGGCAAGCATCATTTTTCTCGGCCCGTAGCGGTCAATGAGCCAGCCGGCAATGAATCCGAATACCGGGGCGACAAGAAGTTTCCCTATGGCATTCCCTGAGGTGACAACAGTACGTGACCATCCGAACTCTTTTACAAAGAAATCATAGAAAAAAGGTAATCCGTAAAGTGCAAAACCAACAATAGCAAGCAGTGAGAAAAATGCTGTCGCCACAACGTATGGTTTTGAACTGACCAAAGGTGTCTTTTTCACAGAATCAGAGGGATATTGGTATTCTGGTTAAGGGTTATCTTGTGTGCTGTACTGCAAATTTAAAATAACTTTAGTCATATAAGCCCCAAAATCCAATAAAAGCTGTCTGCGACTTAACAGAGGTTTATTTTTTAGTAACTTTGCCCCGGTTTTATTTTGTTATTATGAAGGATGAAGTGAAGAAAATATTTGAAAGTGAAGCATCTGCCATCAGCCAGATTCCGGTAGATGATAACTATGAAAAGGTTACTGAAATAATATATCAGAATATACATAAAAAGAATGGCAAGCTTATCACAAGCGGAATGGGTAAAGCCGGACAGATAGCCCATAACATTGCCACAACATTCAGCTCGACCGGGACCCCGGCAATTTTTCTTCATCCCAGTGAAGCCCAGCATGGAGATCTTGGCATCCTTCAGGAAAACGATGTACTTCTGGCTATCTCAAATTCGGGGAAAACCAGGGAAATTATTGAGCTGATTGATCTGAAAAACAATCTTTTTCCCGAGATGCCTGTAATCGTTATTACCGGAAATGTGAACAGTCCTCTGGCACAGAAAGCTGATTATTGTATTTCAACAGGCTCACCCGCAGAAGTATGTCTGCTGGGACTTACTCCAACCACTTCAACAACTGTTTTCACCGTAATAGGTGATGCTCTTGTTGTCCTCATGATGGGAAAAATAGGATTCACTCCGGAAGATTATGCAAAGAGGCACCATGGAGGATATCTTGGTTTTAAATCGAGGGAATCCTGCGGGCAGAATTCAAGGAAACTTCTTATCTGAGGCTCTGAATATTTATATCGGGTCGATTATGTGTCACATTTCGTGTGACATTACTAAATGAAAATTTTGAAGGGAAACAATTGGTATTTTTCTTGGTCGCGATATCAAAAAAGATTAGTTTTGATCTTTTTGTAACCAATATTCAAACCTAATACCTTAATTATGGCTACTACCAATTCTTCGAACGGCATTAGCAGAAAAGACTATGTATTCGCAATAACCATTATCGGTCTTTTCTTCTTTATTTTCGGATTTGTCACCTGGCTTAACGGAGTTCTTATCCCATTTCTCAGGACAGCATGCGAGCTTAACGATTTTCAGGCATATTTTGTAACAGCAGCTTTCTATATTTCCTACTTTGTGATGGCGCTTCCATCTTCAGTTATACTGAAGAAGACCGGCTTCAAAATCGGAATGTCTGTAGGTCTTTGGGTAATGGCTGTTGGGGCGCTGGTTTTTATTCCAGCTGCGCTTACCAGGACTTTTGGACTTTTTCTTACAGGACTATTTATTGAAGGAACCGGGCTTGCCCTTCTTCAGACGGCAGTCAATCCTTATGTCACAATTATAGGTCCACGTGAAAGTGCTGCAAAAAGAATCAGCATAATGGGAATAGCGAATAAATTTGCAGGAGTCATCGCTCCTATCATTCTGGCAAGTATAATACTGAAAGATTCCCATATCCTTGAAGAAAAGCTTGCGCAATCAACCGATCCTGCATCAACTGCTGTTCTCCTTGACGAAATGGCCCGGACTGTGATAATGCCGTATATAGTAATGACTATCGTCCTTGTGCTGTTGGGACTTATTTTAAAATACGTGCATCTCCCTGAGGTTGATACAGATGCAGAAGATGAAGCTGTAGGTGTAGCTAATCTCAGAAAAACAAGTATATGGCAATTCCCTCACCTCATTCTGGGGGTTGTTGCCCTGTTTTGTTATGTGGGGGTGGAAGTAATAGCTGGCGATTCAATAATAAGATACGGACAATCCCTTGGTATACCAATGGACTCGGCAAAGTATTTTACCTCACTTACAATGCTCGCGATGATAGTAGGATATCTCCTCGGGATCGCTTTAATTCCAAAATACTTAAAACAGGGGAATGCTTTAAAGATATGCACAGTTCTGGGAATTATCTTTTCTTTAGGAGCCATTCTTACCCCGGTAACCAGGGTTTTCACGATGCCATTCATCGATCTTGTTACATTCAAGCCCCTTCAGCTGGTCCTGCCTGTAACAGTTTTGTTTGTTGCCCTCATGGGATTTGCCAATTCATTGGTTTGGCCTGCTATGTGGCCGCTTGCCCTTAACGGTCTCGGAAAATTTACAAAAACCGCTTCTGCAATGCTTATTATGGCAATAGCCGGAGGAGCTCTTATTCCGTTGCTGTATGGTAAGCTTGCCGTTAGTTTCTCAACTCAGTCTGCTTACTGGCTTTGTGTTCCTTGCTACCTTGTAATTATGTTTTATGCATTTATAGGACATAAAATAGGTATTAAAAATGAAGCATGACCTCAAGAAAATTTACGATTCTTTCCTTACTGATGGTTCCTTTTCGAATGCCGGCCTTTATGGCAGCGGCCATATTCATGACACATTCAGGGTAGAAACCTGCGAAAAGTACAAGGATGATTATATCCTTCAGAGACTGAATAACAAGGTTTTCAAAAATATACCTGAACTTCAGGATAATATTGAAAGAGTTACAAAACATATTAAAAAGAAGCTCCTTGCTATTCCCGGAACAGATGCAAAGAGGGAATGTTTAACGCTTATTCCGTCTAAAAATAGTAAAAGCTGGATTGAGGATGAATACGGAAGTTTCTGGAGAATGTTTATTTATATTCCAAATCACAGGTCTTATGATATAGTTGACACACCTGAAAAAGCATTTGAAGGCGGTAAGGCAATTGGCCGTTTCCAGGCTTTACTTGCAGATCTTCCAGGGAAACCATTGTTTGAGACTATCCCCTATTTTCACGACATAGCAAAAAGGCTGGAGGGCTTCATCTCTGCTTTGAAATCCGACAGGGTGGATCGTGTTAAGAGTTCCTCTGAAGAAATAGATTTTATCCTTAAGAGGTCTGAGGAGATGAAGATTATTCTAAAACTTGGAAAAGAAGGGATGATTCCTCTGAGAATAACACACAATGATACAAAATTCAACAATATACTTCTCGACGAAAAGGATAAAGCATTATGTATCATTGATCTTGATACTGTTATGCCGGGATATGTTCACTATGATTTTGGCGATGCTATCAGGACAGCTGCAAATACAGCAGCTGAAGATGAAAAGGAACTTTCAAAAGTAAGAATGGATATCAGACTTTTCCAAGCATATGCAGAAGGCTATCTGTCAGAAACCAGAGACACACTTAATGATGTTGAAAAAGAATATCTTGCATTTGGTCCGCGGCTAATAACCTATACAATGGCAGTCAGGTTCCTTACTGACTATCTCGATGGCGATAACTATTATAAGATCCACCATGAGCAACACAATCTCGAGAGGGCAAAAGCACAGCTAAAACTTGTACTGAGTATGGAAGAACAATACACTGAGATGCAGAAAATAATAAGGAAACTGTGCTGATTGTTTCCTGAAAAAAACCAAAAACAAAATTCATCCGTTTTTATGGGAAAATCATATTCGGATATAATATGGACAGAGGAAGAACAAGAGTTTCTTAATCAATTAAAAGATCCATGGTCCATTCAGGTTTTTCTTGATTCTATCGATTATAATCCCAGCTATGAGTGCAGGTCACCAAGATGGGTTATAAAAAAGAAATCTGCACACTGTTTTGAAGGAGCCCTTTTTGCTGCAGCAGCTTTCGATTTCATTGGTTTTAAACCAATAATCGTCGACATGAAAGCTTTCAATGATGACGACCATGTAATAGCTGTTTTCAGGAAGGACCAATACTGGGGAGCGGTTGCAAAATCCAATTTCACATCTCTAAGGTACAGAGAGCCGGTTTACAGGTCGCTCCGCGAGCTCATAATGTCGTATTTTGATTTCTTCTTCAATATTTATGGAGAAAAATCACTGAGATCATATTCAATTCCATTCGATCTGACTTATTTTAACAAACGGAATTGGGCAACTACTGACGATGATCTTGAGTACATCGGAGACAAGATCGAATCGCTTCATCATTTCCCGGTTGTAACCGAAAAAATGATAAAGAAACTTAATATTGCAGGCGATTATATGCTCAGAGCAGGAATGCTCGGATCAAATGAAGACGGCTTGTTTAAACCAGTTAAATAATATCTCCATATTCGAAAATTAGTACATGCTAAAAGGTTAAATAATAAATACATATAAAAATTGTCACCATACCGGTCGAAAGTTTTATTTGAAATTACCCCGACAATAGCTAATTTTGCCACCTTAAAAATGATGTGAATTCTTAAAACGACAAGTTTTGATTCTTGTCATATTCCTGAAAATTAATTAAATATACAAAGTATGGATTTATCGGGAAAACACTACAAGGCATTCATAGAACGACAGGAAGCATTAAAAAAACAGTACAATCCAAAACAGGCAGAAAAGCAGCATTCAAAAGGAAAGCTGACAGCTCAGGAACGGATCAGCCTGCTTTTTGATCCTGGTACTTTTGAAGAATTGGATGCATTTGTAACTCCGGCTGATCAGCCTGTTGAATTTGGCAAGGTGGAACGTACCTATGGAGACGGGGTTATTGTTGGCCATGGGAAAGTAAACGGGAGACTGGTTTTTGGTTTTGCCCAGGATTTTACAGTAATGGGGGGATCGCTTGGTTATGTTCATGCCAAAAAGATAGCAAAGATCCAGGAGATGGCACTTAAGATGGGCACCCCGATAATAGGAATGATGGATTCAGGAGGCGCCAGGATTCAGGAGGGAGTGGCAAGCCTCAGTGGTTATGCCGCTATATTCCATAACATTATCCATTCTTCAGGTATCATTCCACAGTTATGCATCATTATGGGACCAGCAGCAGGCGGTGCAGTCTACTCCCCTGCCCTCACAGATTTTGTTTTCATGGTTAACCATTCCAGTTATATGTTTGTGACGGGGCCAAATGTTGTAAAGGAGGTTCTTAATGAAGATGTTACATCTGAAGAACTTGGCGGAGCCGAAGTCCATGCCCGTAAAAGCGGTGTTGCCCACATGATTTATGATGATGAGGAAAACACAATCCTGGCACTGAAGAAATTTCTGGCTTATCTTCCTTCAAACAACGTGGAGAATCCTCCTGTGGTTCCGGATGACGGAACAACACCCGACATAAACGAGAAACTTCGCGATATAGTTCCGGATGATCCCAACAAAGCATACGATGTAAAGGACATTATACAGCTTATTATAGATAAGAACAGCTTCTTTGAAACCGCAGAACTTTATGCGCCAAATCTTGTAACCGGATTTGCACGGCTAAAAGGCAAAACCATCGGTATAGTTGCAAACCAGCCAAAAGTTCTTGCAGGTGTCCTAGATATAGATTCGTCAACAAAAGGTGCACGATTCATAAGATTCTGCGATGCATTTAACATACCTATTCTGACACTCGAAGATGTTCCGGGTTTCCTTCCCGGAACAGACCAGGAACACGCTGGAATAATAAGACATGGGGCAAAATTGCTGTTTGCTTACAGCGAGGCAACGGTTCCAAGGATCACTGTCATTATAAGGAAAGCCTATGGTGGAGCATTTATTGTGATGAACAGCAAGAGTCTGGGAGGCGACTTTAGCTTTGCCTGGCCAACAGCAGAAATTGCAGTCATGGGACCTGACGGAGCTGTGGCAATCCTTTATAAGAAGGAGCTTGCGGAGTCGAAAAACCCTGCTGAAATGAAGAAAGAGCTTGTGAAAAAGTACCGTGATAAAATAGCCAATCCTTTTATTGCGGATGAGCTTGGATATATTGATGAAGTAATAGATCCAGCCGTCACAAGAAAGAAGATAATCTCTGCATTCAGCGCGCTAAGTAACAAATGGGTTAAAGTGCCGGCCAGAAAGCATGGCAATATGCCGCTTTAAATGGCATAACGGCATAACGGCATAATGGCATAATGGTGTAATGAAGACTGCAAGACAGCAGGACTGCAAGACTGCAAGACTGCAAGACTGCAAGACAAAAAAGACAACTATGAAAATCAAACGTATTTTAATTGCCAACAGGGGTGAAATAGCAGTACGAATCATAAAGACAGCACATAAAATGAATATTGAAACAGTTGCTGTAAGGAGTGCTGTGGAGCCTAATGCCATGTTTCTTTCACAGGCTGATGTGGTTTACGATAATACGGAAGACACATCGGAGATTCCCGTTTTTCTAAATATAGAAAAACTGATCGAGATTGCGGTTAAAACAAAATCTGACGCTGTTCATCCCGGTTACGGATTCCTTGCCGAAAATGCATATTTTGCCCAGAAATGCATTGATAACAAAATAGTCTTTATTGGCCCGTCGCCTGATGCAATATACAAAATGGGCAACAAAACGGTCGCGCGCAAAATTGCTCAGGCTGCAGGTATTCCGATGGCAATGGGAAGCGAGGGCAACATCAGCGATGAAGAGGAGGCAGTATCAATTGCTGAAAAAATAGGATATCCCGTTATCATTAAGGCAGCCTCCGGAGGTGGAGGCAGGGGTATGAGAATAGTCAGGAAACCTGAAGAGATGGAAAAAATGTTCATTATTGCCAGCAAGGAGGCTGAAAAAGCATTTAATGATCCATCGGTATTTATTGAAAAATATATTGAAAATCCAAAACATATAGAATTCCAGATACTCGGCGATACCAAAGGTAACATTATACATCTTGGCGAGAGGGAATGCTCAATTCAGAGAAAACACCAGAAACTTCTTGAAGAGGCCCCCTCGGGCGCTTTGAGTGAAAAACTCAGGAAAACAATGGGCAGGATTGCGGTTCAGATTGCCAGTGCAGTAAATTATTATTCAGCCGGCACTGTAGAATTCCTCCTTGACTCCGATAAGAACTTCTATTTTATGGAGATGAATACAAGGATACAGGTTGAACATCCTGTCACTGAAATTGTTACCGGTATCGATCTTATTGAACAGCAAATTCGCATAGCGATGGGTGAAGCCCTGAAATACCGTCAGGAAGACATTAAATTAAAAGGTTGGGCAATTGAGTGCAGGATCAATGCTGAGGATGTTCAGGCAGGATTTGCTCCCGATCCCGGGAAGATCGAAAAATTACACCTCCCTTCAGACTCCTGGGTCAGGATTGATACAGGGGTTCAGGCCGGATCAGCAATTGTGCCAAGTTATGATTCAATGATAGCAAAACTGATAGTTAAGGGAAAAGACCGCAAGGATGCATTAAAAAACTGTAAATTGGCTCTTGACAAAGTCTGGATAAAGGGAACAAAAACTACCCTCCCCTTTTTCAGAATGCTCGTCCGTAATCCCAAATTTATCGACGGTGACTTTACCACCGCTTTCATCGAAAAAGATCTGGAGAAAAACTACAATAGCAGTGAATATGAAGAGATGCTTGCTGCATGGCTTGCTACCAAGTTGTTCATTGAGGAAAACTTCACTGACAAAAGCATTAATGAAGATAATGAAAAGGGGAAGGAAATGAGCCCCTGGTTGTTAAATAAGAGAATTAACCAGTTTTAACGAAGGAAATTTATGCCTAACAGTAAACCAGGTATCAAAAAGCTTTATGCTCTTTCATCCGAAAACAAGAGATTTTGCTTCCCACAGCCACTGAAACATTCAATCAGGATAGGGAAAAGGGAATATGAGGTCAAGCTGAAATCTGATGACAAATATGGCACCTATATATTGTGGAAAAACCGCAAATATCCTGTTGAGGTTGTCAGCTCGAGGCAGAACAGGTATGAGATCCTCTTCAACGATATAAGCTACACTTTTACCGTAGAGACTCCATTCTCGATGCAGAGGAAGAAAGTAATAAATGCTGCCAGAGGAAAAACTGAAAAGGAAACTTTAAAAGCCCCTATGCCAGGTAAGATCATCGATGTCCTGGTCCGGGAGGGATCAAATGTATTACGCGGAGAACCTCTGGTGATACTGGAGGCAATGAAAATGCAAAATGAAATTCAGTCGCCGGTCAACGGACAGATTATCAAAGTTCTGGCAAAACCCAACTCGAATGTAATGAAAGACGATATCCTTGTCGAAATAAAAGTCGAATAAAAACCTCATCATCCGGCCCCTTTTCCCGTGATTCTGCCTCACCCCCTCTGATCCCCCTCTCCCAGGCTATTCTTTATACATAATTAATAAATAACTTTAGATCAGGATGTTAAAACAGGCGGGAACAAAACGATACAGAAAAGACATAAACCACGGATTTTCACGGAGTTTCACGGAGTAAATCACGGAGTAAATTCATACGAAAAGCAAACAGTGCAACTCAGTGTTAACTCTGTGGGACTCCGTGGTTAAAAGACTAATAATTAGGTTTTTGATTTTAATGTCAATAGATATGTATTAAGAGTAGCCTCCCAGGAGAGAGGGGGAAGTTAATTTCCATTTCATATAAAAGCCTTCTCCTTTGGGAGAATGGTTGGGGTAAAGTGTTTTACTTAACAGGTATCTGTTTTAGTGTCTCACACAGAAAATCAAAAAACTTCTTTACAGAAGGAATATTTACCTTTTCATCAGGGGAATGCGGATATCTTATTGTGGGTCCGAATGAGATCATATCAAGGTTCGGGTAAACGCCACCGATCAATCCACATTCAAGCCCGGCATGAATGGCTTTTATATCGGGTATTTTGCCGAATTTTTTCCTGTACACATCGCTCATAGTCTTCAGTATAGGCGAATTCATATTTGGTTTCCAGCCTGGGTAACTTCCTGATAAAGTCACTTCCGCATCAATAAGGTGGAAAACTGCAGCTATTTTCCAGGCAGTCGATTCTTTTGAAGAATCGACAGAACTGCGTGTAAGACAATAGGTTTCAAGATTTCCATTAATACATTTAACTATTGCCAGGTTATTTGATGTTTCAACCAGACCTTTCACTGACTGGCTCATCCGTTGAACGCCATTGGGACAGACAAAAATTGCCCTTATTATCCGGTACTGATCAGCCTGTTTCATTACTTTAGCCGGAACATCAGTCTTTTGTGCCGTGAAAGAGAGATCAGGTTCAGTATCGGAGAATTCTGCCCTGTACATCTTTTCATAACCCTTTACAAATTTTTTGAATTCGGCCGTTTTTATTTCGGGTACCAGGACAACAGAATATGATTCGCGGGGTATTGCATTCCGCAGGTCCCCCCCTGCAGCTTCGGCAACCCTGATACCAAAATCTGATTCGGCCTGCATAAGAAAACGAAACATTATCTTGTTTGAGTTTGCTCTCCCAAGTGCAATATCCACACCTGAATGCCCCCCCTTAAGTCCTTTTGCCACTACTTTAAATGCAGCCATGCCCTGTGGTGATTTTTCCTGGCCATAACTTTTTTTGATGCCAACATCGATACCACCAGCACAGCCAACATAAAGCTCTCCCTCATCCTCCGAATCGAGGTTTAAAAGTATGTCGCCCTTAAGTAGTCCTTTTTTTAATCCGAAAACTCCTGTCATACCTGTCTCTTCGTCAATGGTAAAGAGAGCCTCCAGCGGGCCGTGAGGGATATCCTTTGAAGCAAGAACAGCCATTGTAGCAGCAACCCCGATTCCATTATCTGATCCGAGAGTCGTTCCGTTAGCCTTCACCCAATCACCGTCAATAATCGTTTCAATAGGATCTTTCTCAAAATCATGCTTTTTATCGCTGTTTTTTTGAGGCACCATGTCAAGGTGTGTCTGAAAAATAACACATTTCCTCTTCTCCATACCTTTGGTTGCCGGCTTTCGAATGATTACATTTCCAACCTTGTCAACAACTGTCTCTAGGTTATTCTTCTTCCCGAATTCCTTCATAAATTCAATTATCTTCTTTTCTTTCTTGGAAGGGTGAGGGATCTGGGTTATTTCATGGAAATAATTCCATAAAGGTTTTGGTTCAAGTTTGCGTATATCGCTCATATTATTGTCATTTTAAATTTTAGAATGATTACCATATAAAAATACAAATATTTTTATAATTTTGAGCACCTGATTAAAATATCAGGCCCTAATGAGACCTGATCGCAAATCCTTCAATTTAAACAAATCATGGAATCAAGCCGGATTTGATTTTTAATTTAATTTAAATGACATTCCTGTATATTATTGTTGCGTTGGTGCTTATATTTGATTTTATTAACGGATTTCACGATTCGGCTAATTCAATCGCAACTGTAGTTTCAACAAAAGTACTCTCACCATTTGCAGCAGTATCGATGGCTGCTTTCTTTAATTTTATAGCATTCACTGTTTTTCCCCTCCACGTTGCAACCACTATCGGAAAAGGCGTCGTTGACCCTGACGGGTTAACACTTGCAGTAATCGGAGCCGCCCTTATTGCTGCAATAACATGGAATCTGATAACCTGGTGGTGGGGATTGCCTTCCAGTTCTTCGCATACCCTTGTGGGAGGATTGGTGGGGGCTGCACTGGTCAGCTCCGGTCCAGGGTCAATAATCACAGGCGGGGTTATTAAAATTGTGGCATTTATTGTAATATCACCATTGCTTGGGATGCTATTGGGATTTATCATATCCACCATCGTTCAGTATTTTGCACGAAATCATAGTCCATTTGGAGTTGATAAGCACTTCAGGAGGCTTCAGCTGCTTTCTGCAGCGGCTTTCAGTCTGGGCCATGGCGGTAATGATGCCCAGAAATCAATGGGAATTATATGGATTGCATTAATAATTTATGGCATTACATCAAAAGATGCTGCAAGACCTCCTCTCTGGGTTATTTTATCATGTCAGGCAGCCATTGCCCTGGGTACAATGTTCGGAGGTTGGCGTATAGTGAAAACCATGGGGCAAAAGATAACAAAGCTAAAACCCTTTGAAGGATTCTGTGCCGAAACCGCAGGTGCTCTGACTCTTTTTGGAGCCACTCACTTTGGAATACCTGTAAGCACAACCCATACAATCACCGGAGCTATCATCGGCGTTGGTTCCCGCAAAGGTCTCTCTGCAGTAAAATGGGGTGTAACTACAAAAATTTTCTGGGCATGGATATTTACAATCCCTGTTTCAGGAATATTCGGGGCTATAATGTATTTTATTTTCAACCTCCTCAATATAAATTCAGTTTAAACTAAATACCAGGAATATGAATATCGACAAGTTCCTTAAATTCTTTGTACCCAAAGATCATTCGTTTTATCCTCTTTTTGAAGAGGATGCAAAGAACCTCGTTAAAGCCGCCGAACTACTAAGGCAGCTGTTATCGAGCACCGAAATTGAAGAGCACGAAAGAATTTACAAGGAGATCAAGAATGTGGAGCACATAGGAGATCAGATCACGGATAAGACATATGTGCAACTAAATAAATCGTTTATAACTCCATTTGACAGGGAGGATATTCATGAGCTTGCCGGTCATATTGATGATGTTGTTGATTCAATTAACGGGATCGGAAGACGGATTTGTCTCTATAAACCCAAGCATCTAATGCCGGTTTATAAAGAGATGGCTGAAATGATTGTCGAAGCAGCCAGGGAGGTTGAGATTTGCATTAACTGCCTGAACGATGCCGCTGCTAATAAGGCTGAAATAACCACAGCCTGTAACAAAGTGACGGCTATTGAACGTAAAGCCGATGAGTATTATTTCTTTGCAGTAGGCGAACTATTTGAAAAAGAGAAAGATGCATCTGAATTGGTAAAAAACAACAAAATTCTTGAGATACTTGAGAGGTGTGTCGACGAAGAAGAGGATATTACAGATGTAATTAAATCAATACTTATCAAGATGGCATAAAAACTGGTGTGCGGTCTGCGGTACGAGGCATGCGGTTCTTGACTTCCGCAAACCGCAAACCACGGATCGCAAGACGTTTAATTGCTTTTAATCATCGTCAATACCATCTTGAATTTCTCAACGGCTTTTACTGCATGAGGAATATTGGCAGGCATGATAATTGTCTGACCGGTCTCAAGAAGATTTGATTTCCCTCCTATTATTATTTCCCCCTTGCCATCGACTACCTGGATCATCGCATCAAACGGTGCTGTATGTTCACTCAGGGCTTCACCTTTATCAAACGAAAACAGGGAGATATTGCCTGTCTCCTTCTTCAGGACTGTTTTACTTACAATACCTCCTTCAGAGTAATCAACTGAATCATTGAAACTGAAAGCTTTCCCTTTTTCGAATTCATTGGATGCCATAGAATGTCTGTTAATTATTTAACAATAAAACAAAATCACTGGTCGAAAGGTTCAATTCATCTTAAAATAGCAGAGGTTAAATCAGAAGTCCTCAACAATAGATAAACATATTAACCTGTCAGTGAATATTATTCCTGTTTTTTGATATTAGGCAACTCAAGTCCGTACCCTTTTTTCTTATCTTCAGCTTTAAGAAGAAATGCAAAGAGCAGAGCCAGCAAACCAAGTCCGGTAAATATCATCATCGGGCGGGTATAATTATAAAATGAAAATACATTATTGAACTTTGATACACTCCTGCCTTCAGTGTCTACGAAATTCTCAATCTGCTCCTTTTCATTATAAAAATACTGTGTGACCTTTAATTCCTGCTTCTTTTCTGCCTTTTTAAGGGATTTCTTTGAAATAAATCCAGAACTAATAGTGTCGTTTTCAGCTGTGATAACTGCACTTATTTTTCCATCATCTGATTTGATGAACTGCACTATTTTCTGATCAACGTTTTTTCTGCTTATCAATCCTACTTCATTGATTGTGTAGCTTTTCTGATTATCCGTAACGACCTGCGAAATATGGGCTCCCTGGGAAGTAACAAAACCTGTTCCGGCAACAGCAAAATACCCGATAAAACAATATTTATTCAGGACCCAGCCAATTAAAGCAGGCACACCCATTAGACCCCAGTTCTGAACCCAGAAGACAAGGGAATAAGCAGTTCCCAGTTGTTTTTCAGGAATGATCTTAGGAACAGAAGGCCACATCGCAGAGGGTACCAGGGAAAATCCGATTCCCAGCACCAGAATTAGCATAATTGCAATCACCCAGTGATTAAGGAATGGTATTGTAAATATTATATGGACGATAATCAGAAGTATTGCTCCCAGTATCATAATAGAGGCACCTTTACCTTTCCTGTCATACATATTACCAAACAGAGGAGTGAGCAGAATAGTCCCGAAAGGAAGCATGGCGGGAATTATTCCGGCCCAGTCTTCATTAATATGGAATTTCTGAACCATCAGGTCGGTAGCATATTTAAGGAACGGAAATACAGCTGAATAAAACAAAACGCAAAGAATAGCAATATACCACCAACCTTTATTTGTAATTATTTTAAGGATATCTCTTATGCGAAAAGCTTCTTCAGTATCCACAACATTTGTTGCCTTATCAAAAGCAGCCTGGGAGGCATCCAGCTTCTTATCCATAAAAGTATAGATAAAGAAAGATATCAGGCCAATGCATAGCATGATCAGACAAACAAGGATAGGTGCTGAAACACTATTAAAACCTTTGGCAATGGGAACAGAGGTTGAAAGGGCAAGCGCAGTACCCATTCTTGCAGTTGCCATCTCTAAACCCATTGCCAGGGCCATTTCTTTCCCCTTGAACCATTTTACAATAATTTTGGAAACCGTAATTCCTGCAATTTCTACACCAACACCAAATATTGCAAAACCCAGGGCTGCAAGAAAAACCTGTGCTTTCACATCAAACCACAGGATATGCCACATCTGACCATCCAGAGTATGCGTTGAAACTGCAAAGTATTTAAGGAATGTCCCTGCAACCATTATTGAGGCAGCCATAAGTCCGGTGAAACGAACTCCCATTTTATCGAGGATTATACCCCCGACAATAAGCATCAAAAGGAAAACATTGAACCAGCCATAAGCACTCGTAAAAAATCCGAATTCAGAGCTGTTCCAGTTTAGCTGACCTTCAAGCAATCCTTTAAGAGGAGCCATAACATCAGTCAGGTAATACCCGCAAAGCATTGTAAATGATACCACGGCCAGGGCTGACCAGCGTGCAACTTTTGAATCGCGCAAAGTATTAGTTATTGTTTCCATACAAATTGATAGGGTTTGTTTTAAGTCCGGTAAATGTAGAAAAATATTTTAAGCAAAATTCTGTTATAACAGAGTAAAATTGAACACATGGTTGCGATTGATTGTTATAAAAATTGAATTCCCGGCTTTTTATAAAGGGAATGTAAAAATATTTTATTTTGCACAGAATTTGATGTACTAAGAATTAAAATCACCCCATGAAGAGATTATTATTGTTTCTTATCGTGATAATGGCACAGTTACCAATTGTTTTCGCAAGCCAATCCGTCAGTAAAATGGTACACTATCCAGGAGGCTGAGAAACTGAGCAAGCAATCATCGCGCCCAATTTTTATCGACACTTACACTGACTGGTGCGGATGGTGTAAAAAGATGGACCAGGAGACATTTACAAACCCTGTCATTGCTGAAATTCTTAACACCAGCTTCTACCCTGTTAAGTTTGATGCAGAAGGTAATGAAAGCGTCAAATTTCTTGAACAAACCTATGTTAATGACGGCAAATACGGCAAAGCACACCAGCTTGCCGTGGCACTTCTCCAGGGACAGCTTTCATATCCGACTGTTGTATTTCTGACAAAGCAGGACAATAAGTATTCAGCGTCACCGGTACCAGGATTCAGACAACCCAGGGAAATGGAGGTTCTGCTGAGCTTTTTCGCAACTAAAGCATATGAAACCCAGGAGTGGGAAGATTTCCAGAAGACTTTTAAAGGGAAAATAGAATAATTCAGCCACGGGATGCCCTTCGACATGTAATAACAATGTAATTACTTGCCAATTATATAGTTTTCCGGCAGACGTATAACTTCTCCAAACTGATATATTAACTTCCTTGATGTATTGATAATTTCCTTCCCGAATACAGTTTTCACTGAAACAACATCAGGGACCCTGTAAAAGAGTTTGCCATACTTCTGCGAAGAAGATTCTTTAGTTTGAGAGGAAATTACCTTCAGGCTTTCAGTCTTCATTTCCGGGATAAATTCGATTGTAACGGGAGTTCCTGATTTTTGAGCAGAGGTTCCGGGCCCTGTTAATTCCGAGAAAGTACAGACAGTTATCTGCTTCCCTGCCATATCCTTTCCGGGAATAATCTGGTAATTTAAGGTGTGTTTGTCCCTGAGCGTCTTACCGGTAAAGAGTTCAGTATACTCCTTTTCCAGGCGATTCATTTCATTAATTGCCGCGCCATCCTGTGGAAAAATATTGGTTTCACCAGTCAGAATAAGGTGTTTTCCGTCTCTCATTTCCATAAGCCTTACAGCAGCTTTTTCTGCAAGCTGATCTATAGTAAGCTTTTGCTTTTTCGTAACAAGATAAGGTACCTTTATAAATGCTGTATCGACATTAACTGTCTTGTAAACAGTATCCCTTTGATCCTGAAAGTATTCATCGGCTCCAAGATCAAATATCCGCAGGGATCTCAAATCGGTTCCAGTATCCTTATAAATATCACTATGCGAATTATATATCTCCGGATTAAGATCCAGGATTAACCCGTTTTTTTTCAAAGCGAGAACATTGGTTTGAAACACCGAGCTTGCTTCGATGACATAAAATTCACCAGGATCCAGCTCCTGGTGAGTATTTATTCTTATTGCTCTGATACTCCACGATTCACTTTCTGTTTTAATAATATCTGTTAATCCAAGCAAATTTTCGGCATATCTGGAATAAGGGCCAGGTTTTTCAATAATCCTCTCTGCTTCAATTTCAATATCCACAACAGTGAGAGGAAGCCCGTAAACAAGGCTTCCGGCTGAAACTCCGGATTTGTCTGAAAGAGGCATCACAGTAATATCTGAATCCGACATGTACTTGTTCGAACCACATGATCCGGTAATCAACATTAAAGCTATTAAGTAAATCAGTTTAGCATTGTATTTCATAAACAGGTTTTTTAGCAGATTATATTCAATTAATATTCTTGTTTAACTAATTAACAGGCAATTAATAATCTTCGTTCATACGGAAGTCCTTAACTTAAGATACGCATTCCCTATATTGTCAATTATGTCGGAGGCAATAACAGATTCACACCCTGATTTCAATGAAGCTATGTCACCGGCAAGGCCATGAAGATAAACCCCGGTAACCGATGCATCTTCAGGGGAGTAACCCTGAGCCAGCAGCGAAAGGACCATCCCTGTCAGAACATCTCCGCTTCCGGCTGTTGCCATACCAGGATTGCCTGTACTGTTGAAATAAACATTCCCTTCAGGAGTCGCGACTGCTGTATGTGCCCCCTTCAGAATAACTATGCATTTATATTCAGCTGCAAATTTCACCTGCCTTTCAAGCCTCTGATAGCTATTTTCAGTTTTTCCCGCAATCCGTTCAAATTCTTTAACATGGGGAGTAAGTATTGTTCCGACAGGCAATTCGGATAGCCAGTTTTTATTTAAGCCCAGAATATTTATACCATCTGCATCTATAACAAGGGGTTTACCAAATTTGAGTAATAAATTGTGCAGAGCTTCCTGTGTTACCGGGTCAGTTCCGATACCTGGACCGATGCCTGCTGCTTCGAAAGGATCAAAAGTATCAGTCTCTGAAATGAGTGTTTCATTTTTATCAATTATAGTCATTGCTTCAGGAACCGAGGTCTGAAGAATCTCATAACCGCAACGCGGAACCTGGCAGGTAACAAGTCCGATCCCGGTCCTGAGGGCGGCCCTGGCGCCAATAACTGCAGATCCTATTTTTCCGTACGAACCTGCAATGAGAAGACCATGGCCATAATTCCCTTTATGATCATACTTCTTTCTTTTCTTTAAAAGAGGCATAACCTGGGTGTCTTCAACTAACTGATAAGGTGTATGCGTGCTCCTTATTGCATTTTTATTCAGGCCAATTGGCAGGAGAATCCATTCTCCTACAAATCCGGCGTTTTCGCCAAACATAAAGGCAAGCTTTGGAAACTCAAAACTGAGAGTATAATCTGCATGGATTATTGTCTCAGGATTATTCGAATTGTTGTCCTCTCCGAACATTCCCGATGGTATGTCAATTGAAATAACAACATTACCGGTCTGATTTATTTTTCTTATTACCAATCCGGCCACTCCTTCTGCAGGTCGTGACAAACCCGATCCAAAAATTGCATCAATCAGAATATCGTCAGAGCTGATGAATGGAAAATGATCAATATTTTCTAAAGTATTGAACAGTACAGGTGTCTCTTTTTCAAGTCTCTTGTAGTTGACTTTCCAGTCATCAGATGTCTTGGCTGAATCCTTCACAAAAAATACTTCAGCGTTGAACCTGTTTACTGACAATAGTCTTGCCAGAGCTAATCCGTCGCCGCCGTTATTTCCCGGACCAGCAAAGATGATAACCCTTCTCGACCGGTCAAAATTTCGCATGTACCATTTTTGCAACTGGTCAGCTGCTCTTTCCATCAGGTCAATAGAAGCTATCGGTTCGCCTTCAATAGTAAGCTTATCTAAGTCTTTAATCTGCCCGGTTCTGAATATTTTCATTATTAGCTGACTCAATCCTAAATTTTCCAAATCATAAATTTACACAATCAATTGTAAAAAAGATTAATATATTTGTTATGTTTCGAAAATCATTAAACCTGATCTCGAATATACTCAAGAAAACATAATAGTCTGTTTTCTTATAAGACAATTAACATTTTATAAACTTCTTAATCTTCAGGAATATGTTAAAAAATCATCCCAAAGGGCTGCTGGTTGCATTCTTCTCCAATATGGGCGAGAGGTTCGGCTTTTATACAATGATGGCAATTCTGGTTCTTTTTCTCCAGGCAAAGTTCGGGCTTTCGGCTGAAAAGGCCGGAGAAATTTACAGCTGGTTCTATTTCGGAATTTATGCACTTGCACTGCTTGGTGGTATTCTTGCCGACTCAACAAAAAAGTACAAGCTGGTGATTCTTGCCGGCATAATTATAATGTTTGCCGGTTATATTATAATGGCTGTACCCGGGATGACTCTTACCATAACGTTGATTGGACTGATGACCATAGCTCTGGGGAACGGGCTCTTCAAGGGCAATCTTCAGGCAGTTGTAGGTCAGATGTACGACGATCCGAAGTATTCAAAGCTGAGAGATACAGCTTTCATGATTTTTTACATGGGAATAAATGTCGGAGCATTTTTTGCCCCCTATGCAGCCAACGGAATGCGTAACTGGTGGCTGAAAACCAATGGATTTGCCCATGACGGCAGCGTTCCTTCGCTATGCCACCAATATATAAACGGCACCCTTACAGATACCGGAGTTTTTCAGCAGCTTGCCGACAAGGTGAATCTTGCCGGACCTGTAACTGATCTGTCAGCTTTTGCTCACAATTACCTGGAAGTTTTCTCAAAAGGATATAATTATGCCTTTGGAATTGCTGCTGTGGCAATGGTAATATCACTCCTGGTATATATTATTTTCAACAAATTTTTACCCAATAAGGAGGTAAAAGCTACAACCACAGCTTCAGAAAAGATCGATTTTAAACCCGTACCCATCATTGCTGCAGCAGTGGCTATGGGAATAACTGCCTTTCGTCCTTCAGCTCTTTGAGCAGATCGATTTGGCCACTGGTTTTGCATTCGGGCTTTTTGCCGGATTTATTACATGGATAATTCTAACCTCAAGCAAGGAGGAGAGAGCACGCGATAACTTCATTGATACTGGTCTTTATCGTTGTTGTTTTCTTCTGGATGTCGTTCCATCAGAACGGACTTACACTTACTCTTTTTGCCAGGGATTATACCGTTAAACAGGTGGGACCATTGACAAACATGTTTTTTACTCTCCCCTCAATGCTGGCAGTAATAGGATCAATAGCCGGAATTGTAATTCTTTTATATAAAAATATTAAATCCAAAACAAAGATTTTCGGAGGAGCCCTGTTCGTCGTTTCTCTTCTCTTTGCCCTGTTTTTCCTCATCGGATTTGACCCGACAACCCTGTTAGGCAGATGGCTTACCGCTTTCGGGTCTCAGAACTCCATAGCTCCGGAAGTTTTTCAATCATTCAACCCTCTCTTCATTGTTGCTCTCACTTTCCCGGTCATGGCAGCTTTTGCATGGATGAACAAAAAAGGGATAGAACCCTCCACACCGAAAAAGATCGGGATCGGAATGATCATTGCAGCCCTGGGATTTGTAATTATACTTATCGCTTCGATTGGAGCACCGTCACCTTTATCGCTTGCCGGAGTGCCGGCTGCTGACGCCGACAGGGTTTCCCCTTACTGGCTGATGAGCAGTTACCTTGTACTTACGGTAGCGGAACTTTTCCTTAGTCCGATGGGACTATCATTTGTTTCGAAAGTGGCTCCGTCGCGTTTTCAGGGATTGATGCAGGGTGGATGGCTTCTTGCTACTGCGGTTGGCAACAAGCTCCTGTTTGTCGGCACACTGCTATGGGATAAAGTATCACTTAGTACCCTCTGGCTTGTTTTCATTGTTTGCTGCCTTCTCTCAGCAACCTTCATTTTCTCCATAATCAAAAGGCTTGAAAAAGCATCGGCAAGTTAAGGGGAACTAAACAAATACATTTAAGGAAATCCTTTAAACACGGGGTTTAAAATTTTAATATAGCTCAGGAGGTTGGGCATTTCTTAGTCGTTGAAAATAAATTAATTCACTTATTAAGTATTATTATTCCACTTTATAATATTCATAAAAATCCCTGATTTTCTATTAATCCTGTTAACAAGGTATATTCCTGTTTTTTATTATTTTTGCACCTTATTTTCTCAATTCATTTGAATGTGCATTCCTTATCTAAATATAAACTGAGATGAAAGTCCTGAAATTTGGAGGATCTTCGGTTGGTAATTCCGAAAGGATCAGGATAGTAAAGAAGATAATCGGATCTGAGTCTTTACCTCTTATAATTGTGGTTTCAGCCTTTCAAGGTGTTACCGATTCGCTTAAAAGTATCAGTGAATCTGCTGCCGCACACGATGAACAATATAAAGAAGGGCTCGAAGAGCTTATTAAAAAGCACAGGGCTGTATGCATTGACCTTCTAAATGGAAATGCCCTGAAATCAACCCTGTCAAATATTGATCAGATATTTAAGGAATTGAATGAAATCCTAAGCGGACTATTTCTTCTGAGAGAATTAAGCAAATATTCACTCGACAAGGTTCTTAGCTCCGGAGAAAGACTTTCTTCTCTTATCATATCTTCATATTTTGATAACACGCTCCTCGTTGATGCCAGGGAAATAATTAAAACCGACGATAATTACGGGAATGCAAATGTCGATTTTACTGTCACCAATTCTCTTATCAGAAAAAATATCTTAAAAAAGAAGAGACTGATAATTGTCCCGGGGTTTATCTCAAGCACTCATGAAAATGAAACAACAACCCTTGGAAGAGGAGGATCAGATTACACTGCAGCGATCATAGCGGCTGCTGTCAATGCTGATGCGCTCGAGATATGGACCGATACTGATGGTTTTATGACTGCCGATCCCAGAAAGGTTGAAAAAGCTTATGCAATAGAGTCGCTTACTTATTCAGAAGCAATTGAGCTTTCGCATTTCGGCGCCAAGGTCATCTACACTCCTACCCTCCGTCCTGTCTACAAAAAACTGATCCCTGTATACATCAGGAATTCATTCAATCCTGAAGCAAATGGAACCCTTATCAGTGAAAAATCATCGAACGGAAGCAGGAGTCCTATCAAAGGAATCTCTTCGATCGATCATATTGATCTGATAACCCTTCAGGGGCCTTCGATGGTCGGGGTATCAGGAACCTCGATGAGACTTTTCGGATCGCTGGCCAGACGTAATGTAAATATCATCCTTATTACACAGGCTTCCTCCGAATACTCAATAACTTTTGCCATAAATCCGCCCGACACTAAAAAAGCAATCGAGGGGATCAACCAGGAATTTGAACGGGAAATAATCTTTAAGAAAGAAATTAAGATTCTCATTGAGAAGGACCTGTCAATAATTGCAATTGTTGGTGAGAAAATGAAGAATACACCGGGAATATCAGCCACCCTTTTCAGATCGCTCGGAAAGAACGGGATCAATGTAATTGCAACAGCACAGGGTTCCTCTGAACTGAATATTTCGGTTGTTATAAGGAATGATAACCTCAAAAAAGCACTTAATGTCATCCACGACGGCTTTTTCCTGTCTAAGTTTAAGGAGCTCCACCTTTTTATTGCGGGAACCGGATTAGTTGGTACAAGCCTGATTAATCAACTGCAAAAGCAGCATGATACTCTTTTAAAAGAACATAATCTTAAAATAAATCTTATGGGCATTGCCAATTCAAGGAAAATGCTCACTGGCAATAAACCAATTCCTCTTGAGTTCTCCAGAGAAACGTTAAACAGTGCAGGCGAAAAGAGTAATATCAATATGTTCATAAGCCAGATTACCAGGCTTAATCTCAGGAACTCTGTCTTTATCGATTGTACAGCCAATGAAATGGTCTCAGCAACTTATCAGGAGGCTCTTCAAAAATATGTTTCGGTTGTAACAGCCAATAAAATAGCATGTTCATCTGAATATTCCTATTACCACCAACTTAAATCAACAGCTAATGAGAGGGGGGTCCGTTTTATGTATGAGACCACAGTGGGTGCCGGATTGCCTATTATTAAAACCATTAATGACCTTGTTGTCAGCGGTGATAAAATTCTTAAAATAGAAGCAGTTCTCTCAGGAACACTGAATTTCATTTTCAATAATCTTGGCCCCGATATGTCTCTGAGTGCAACGATTAAGACAGCAAAGGAAAAAGGTTTTTCTGAACCCGATCCAAGGATCGATCTTAGTGGGATTGATGTAGTCAGAAAAATACTTATCCTGGCCCGTGAAGCAGGTTATTCAATTGAAAAAGAAGATGTAATTGTAAAAAAATTTCTTCCGGAAGAGTGCTTTGAAGGCAACCTTGAAAACTTTTATAAAAAGGTCAGAAGATATGATGGGGAATTTGAACAGAAACGTAAACTGCTGGTAAAACAGAAAAGAAAGTGGAGGTTCTTTGCTTCAATGGACAGAGGGAAAGCCAGCGTTGAGCTTATTACAGTCGATTCATCTCATCCAACATACGATCTTGAAGGAAGCAACAATATTGTTTTGCTTACAACTGAAAGATACCGTGAGCTGCCGATGGTTATCAAGGGATATGGAGCGGGTGCCGATGTTACGGCGGCAGGTATCTTTGCCGATATTATGAGAGTTGTGAATGTTTAGAAAACTATAAGTTTTGCAGGAAGAAATCCTATACTATTCAACAAACCTTAAGGCACCTGCTGTATCATTCAGAGAGGCGTTGCTGAAAGGGCTTGCCCCTGATGGCGGGCTTTATATGCCTTCTCACCTCCCTCATCTTAACTCCTCTGAACTTGAGTTACTTTCGGGGAAAAGCTATGCCGCTCTGGCATCTGAAATTCTTAATAAACTTATAGGCACGGAAATCGATAAGACAAAACTGGAGGAGATATGTAATACGGTTTATAAATTCAGCATCCCGATAGAACTTATAAGTGAACAAAATTATATAATGCGTCTTGACCAGGGACCGACAGCCTCATTTAAAGATTTTGCAGCGCTTCTGATGGGTAAATTGATGCAGCATTATTTAAATATTGATAATAAACACATTACGATCCTGACTGCAACATCAGGAGATACAGGAAGTGCAGTCGCCAATTCATTTAATGGCCTGGAAAATATAAGGGTAGTAATCCTTTTCCCTGCCGGAGAAATCACCGATTTGCAGAGGAAACAGATGACCACAATTAATAAGAACATTCAGACTATTGAAATTAACGGCAAGTTCGATGATTGCCAGCAACTTGTCAAAAAAGCATTCATGGATCCTTCATTATCGGGATTAAATCTTTCTTCAGCCAATTCAATAAATATAGGAAGGCTGCTTCCGCAATCGGTCTATTATTTCTATGCCTGGGCGAAATTGTCAGGGAAAACAAATAGTCAGGCTGTTTTCAGTGTGCCAAGCGGTAATTTTGGAAATCTGGCTGGCGGTCTCATCGCAAAAAAAATGGGATTACCGGTAAAACGCTTTGTCATTTCAACAAATGAGAATAATGAAGTTCCACTGTTTTTTGAGACCGGAGAATACAAACCGGTATCACCGTCCAGGAAATGTATTTCAAGTGCAATGAATGTGGGACATCCCAGTAATCTGGCACGAATTATCGCGATGTACGGAGGGAAAATGGATGAAAAGGGTGAAATCCATGAGGCACCTGATTTTGAAATAATGAAAAGAGATCTTTATTCAATAAGCATCAGCGAGATTGAAACATTGAATACAATTAAATCGTTCTACAGGCAATATGGAAGTGTGCTTGAACCTCATGGAGCAGTTGCATGGTCTGGGTTACAGCATTATCTGAATGATCACCCCCGATCATCTGACGAGAGTCAGTTCTGTATTTGCCTCGAAACAGCGCATCCGGGAAAATTCAGGGAAGAAATCAGGAGTATTCTGAACATTGAGACAGAACTTCCCGACTCTCTTGGGAAAATTGAAACCGGAAATGAAGATTATATATCTTTAGAGAATAATTATGATACATTTAAAAAATTCATGATTCGGAATTACTAATTTTTAATCGTTTTAAGAAATGTATATACTATGCAGTGATCTTGAAGGAGTTCTTGTTCCTGAGGTTTGGATAAATGTTGCAATGTGGACCGGTATTGATGAATTGAAGCTTACAACAAGGGATATAAGCGATTATAATGCCCTGATGAAGAGAAGGCTTGAAATACTCAAACAGCATGGTATTACTATCAAGGATATACAAAAAGTCATCTCCCTCCTTGAACTTATGCCGGGGGCACTCGATTTTATAACATGGCTGCACGGCCGTGTCCAGATGGTTGTAGTCTCCGATACATTCAGGGAATTTGCAGATCCTCTGCTGCAGAAAATGGGATGGCCTGTCCTGTTCTGTCATCATCTGACAATAGATAAAGAAGGGAATATAACGGATTTTAATCTTCGTCAGACCGATGCCAAGAAAAAGGTTGTTGAGGCTCTCCAGGAGCTGAATTTTAAAGTTATTGCTATCGGCGATTCTTATAATGATATTTCGATGTTGCGCCAGGCAGAATTTGGAATTCTTTACAAACCACCTCAGAATGTAATCGACGATAATCCGGATATTAAATATGTGAACTCATATTCTCAACTAAAACACTTAGTATCAGAAATAGTCGATTAGGAAAACCTGTAACCTATTTCAGGATCTCTGAAGTATAATTATCTGCAACTTCCGCCTGGTCTTTTGCCAGGCCGGAAATTATAACGATCTTTTTATCCTTCCAGGCAAGAAAGATAGTCCCGTTGTATCCGTCGGCAAGCACTACCCTGTTGTCGTCAGTCTCCCCCGGATCCATCCCGGCTGAAGAAATATATGTATGTGCGGTCTTTACTGCTTCATCAGGAGAATTGCATTCAAAAATAAAAATTGAAAAAATGTCATTTCCGTTCTGGTACGGAGCTTTAAATGCTTTATTAAGAAAACTATGGCCAAGCACGCTTTCATTAATATAGGACTCTTCATTAAGTTTCCTGCCTTCTGCCGGAAATTGCCTAAGCAACTCAGGCATTGCTGCATCTCCCGTCAGCAATCCTGATATTCTGGTTGCCAGCGACTCTGCATCCTGCAATACTTTTTCTTTCTTAGAATATGTTTTGATTTTTACATAATAATTGCCTTTGAAAAAGTTGATTGCACCATCGGCGACATATCCCTGTGCACCAAGGTTGATAAACCTGAATGAGGGAGAGCGCTCCGATGAATAGATCCCGAATGCCATAGTATTATCGCTGTGCCTGTAAATTTCGGCTTTTATAACATTTTTGCCTTTCTTATACTCCGCAACATGCAGATCAACAAATCCATAGGCAATGTAGGTGTCAGCTGCCCCATTTATAAAATCCCACAGATTATCGGGTAAAAATACAGGGTAGTCTGTTTTTATTTTATAACCGTTAAGCGAAGGAAAAACGGGATCCTGAGCCAATAAAGCTGTTGAGAACAGAACTGGGGAAAGCAGAAGCAGAATTTTGTTTTGCATTGTAATATTGATTAACAACTTAATAGTGACTTAAGTCAGAAACTCGGAAGGGACATCAACCAGCCGGGATATATCGGCAATTTTTCCCTTAACATCAAAATCCCTTGAGCACTTCACAGAGCATGTGCCGCTGCAATTCCTGCAGGGATCATTTCCATACCCCAGATCATTAAGAAGAGCATATGCCTGCGATGGATTCGAATACCCGTATGCGTACATATAAGCTCTCATTAGATCAGGGACTGACAGTTTCAAAGGACAGACAGGTATGCATTCCTCACAGCCTGAGCAGAATAAACCAGGCTGAGCAACGGCAATCTGAATATCTTTTTTCTCCTGTTCTGTCAGTGTTACATCAGCAAGTATCTTTACATTAAGATCAAGCTGGTCAAATTGTGTCATTCCCGGGATAGTTGTATGAATATCAGGGTTTGACAAGGCCCATTTAAGTGCTGCTGTAGTGTTTATTGGCTTTGTTTTTTCCTTGTCCATAAAACCTCCCCCCGCCAGGGTTTTCATAGCGACGATTCCTATCCCTGCTTCTGCTGCTTTATGGATGGCAGCATCGAGTTCCTTCCTGTAGGCCTGTTGAAAATTGTAAGAGGTAAGGATTACATCCCAGTCACCCTTCGAGGCAGCTGCGTCGATAACACCAGCTTCATTCCTGTGAGTCGAAAATCCGATATACCTTACTTTTCCGTCCTTTTTAAGCTTTTTAACGGCATTCAGGATGGGCTTATATTCAAGATATTCCGGGTTGCTTATATCATGAACATAAAGTATGTCGACATAATCCATCTGAAGCCGTGTAAGGCTTGTGGTGAATTTCGAAAGAAAATCCTCGGCAGTCGTTTCGGCAGAGGGAAGTCCTTCCCTTGACATTCCGGCAGCCTTTACCTTAGTGGCAAGATAAAATGAATCCCTCGGGATATCCCTGAAAAGACTTCCCAGCATTGTTTCATTATTCCCGTTCTGATATCCGTTAGCCGTGTCAAAAAGCTTTATGCCTTTTTCATACGCAGCTTTGCATAAAGCCGGATTATCGGACCTCATTACTCCAAAGCTTATAACTGGTACCTTCAGCCCTGTCCTGCCAAGTGTCCTGTAAATAATATTTTCTTCCGCAACCTGTGCAACCGGAGGTATAATGACCGGTGAAAAAGCAATACCTGCTGCTCCGGCTATACCGGTTCTTAAGAACCCTCTTCTGTTTATGCTCATAATATTATTTATTACTGTAATTTTCTGATTCTGACTTCAATATCTGTATCCTTAAGTAATCTGACTAATTCATCCGTATTGGTTTCGCCGTAATGATACGGATATAATATATCAGGCTTAAATGCTTTTGCCGCATCAGCAACCATTGCCGGGGTCATTGTGTATGGCAGGTTCATGGGCAGGAAAGCGACACTGATACCCTTAAGAGCCTTCATTTCGGGAGTGTTTTCAGTATCCCCGGCGATATAGAACTTTTTATCTCCGAATCTGATTATATAGCCGTTCCCGACGCCCTTTGGATGGAAAGGCTGGCCTTTTGAACGTTCATTTACAATATTATATGCACTCACGGCTTCAACATCGATTTGTCCTTCAGTTTTAGTATCGCCAGGTTTCATAACCTTCGCCCATGGCACTTTGGAACTACAGGAATTACTGCAAAACATAACCGTCTCCTTTTTCCGCAAGTCGCTTATCAGTTCAGTATCAAGGTGATCATAGTGTTCATGTGTCACAAGGATCATATCAGCCCGGGGCAGGTTATCATATTTACCTGAACTTTGTACAGGATCAATATGAATAACATAGTTGTTTAATTTGAACATCAGCGATCCATGCCCTATAAAGAAGATTTCAACATCGCCTGCCGAAGTACTGATCTTATCAGATTCCGGGAGATTCTGGGAAATAACCGGAGCAGTCATAGCAAAAAATATTAAGGTTATAATTATATTCTTCATTATCAGACTTATTAAAATTCTGACTGTATCTCTTCATTTAAAAGCCGAATATACAAATATTTGTATTATTCACTTAAAGGAACCGGCAGTTTAAATGTTAAGAATATTTAAACCATTTTCAGAAAACCTTATCCTGCAAGGATTGTTAATATATATTGTTAATATATTATAATGTGCTGTTAGTCAAATTTTAATTTGGCATATTCTAATGTGTCGAAAAATTAATAACTTTCGGCAGAATTTAGGTACAGTGTTAATTAATTAACATTGATGTATTTAGGGAAAATTAAGCAGATTAATATACTAATCGGCTTCTTATTATTTACAATACCTGTTTCAGGACAGACAGGAAGAAGTATCAAGTACCGTTTTAATGGTGATTTGCAGGAGAAAACTGTGGTTACCGGAAATCGTTCTATTATCATAAATTACACATTATCAGAGATTAACATTGACAATATCACCAATAATAACGGGACATTTTACAGGGTTACAGCTCCGGGTCATTCCCTTACTGCCGAACCGGGCAAACCTGAACTTCCGGTTTTAAACCGGCTTATAAACATTCCTGAGGGTTCCGCCATCAGGATTAGGATAACTGATGTAAAATCTTCCAGGATAAATCCTTCTGATAATAATATTAAAGGTCTCCTTTTTCCTGCACAGCATGGAGAAACAAAGCAAAAGGATAGCCAGAAAACCGGATTTGTGATTGACAAAGACTTATATTCCAGACGCGGGATCCTTAAATCAGACACAGTCAGGATAGAATCACTCGGAAAAATAAGAAGCAAAGAGCTGTCAAATTTGGTGATTACTCCGGTCAGGTACGATCCTGTCTCCAATTTCCTGGAGGTTATCACATCGATGAAAATAGAAATAAGCTTCTCGGGTGATATAGTAAATAATTCAAAGTCTTCTTCTTACGAATCTGCCCTGTTTAATGAGACTCTTGATAAAGGAATCCTGAATTATTACCCGGCCGATTTTATGACAGGATATTCTGATCAGCCTGTAGAAATGATTATCCTGACCGACACTGCATTTAGAGAACATCTTGAGCCGTTTTACACATGGAAAAGGCAAAAAGGGTTTAAGCTCAGTATACTTTATGCAGGTGCCGGAATGGCAGGAAGTAATTACACAGAATTGAAAAAATCGATATCAGATATATATTCTTCTTCTTTATCAGCCGGTCATGCCCCCGAATACCTTCTGATAATCGGTGATGTTAAAAGAATACCATATTATGGTTCAGATGGATCCGGCAATGTAACTGACATGTACTATGGCGAATTTGACGGTAACGGCGACTATCTGCCCGATATGTATATAGGAAGGATTCCTGCTCCCGACACCAGTTCAGTAAAATCAGCAGTTGAAAAGTTAATTGAATATGAGAAATTCCAGTTTGCCGATACAAACAAATTCTATTCAAGGGCTCTGGCCCTGTCAGGCAAAGACGCATCAAAAGCCCTTTACATGAATGGCCAGATAAAATATTTGGTCACGAATTATCTGACACCTGCAAATAAGATCGATGAATATCATTTTTACTATCCCGACGGATTTACAAAAAAGGATTCGGTCATTAAGCTGATCTCGGAGGGACTCTCATTTATCAATTATACGGGTCATGGTTCACTGGCCGGCTGGCTGCATATTGATATCAAGTCTCAGGATGTTAAGAACTTCAATAACAAGAGCATGTATCCTTTTGTTATCAGTAATGCCTGCAGAACCGCACAGTACAATGACACTGCCTCTTTTGGCAATAAGATGGTTCTGGCATCGGGAGAAGGGGCTATAGGATTTATTGGCTGCTCCAATGATTCATACTGGGATGAGGACTTTGCATGGGCCGTTGGATCAGGGATACCAAATTCAGATCCAAAATATGAACAGACCGGACTTGGTGCCTTTGACAGATTGTTTCATACTCACAATGAATTACCATCTGACTGGTATATAACAGCCGGTCAGGTCAATTTTGCGGGAAATCTGGCTGTCAGTTCTACCTCGACTCTTAAAAAGAAGTATTACTGGGAAACATATACGGTACTTGGCGATCCCAGTATTATACCAATAATCGGCACGCCTCAGCCATTCAGTTTCACACTGCCCGATACTTTGCCAAACGGCATCAGGTCTTTGTCATTGACTATTGATCCGTTTGCTTATGCTGCTGTTTCGCATTTCGACTAACTCTGGGATGCCTCTTTTGCAAGTCCGTCCGGATCTGTTGTGTCTGGAGCTTCCTGGTTTATCGGATGATTCGTGCATGGTGGTAATAACCGGCCAGAACAGGATCCCGTATATTAAAACTATTTATTTCTCAAATATAAACAGGGAATATATAAACCTTTCCGGGTCAGGGATAAGCGACGCCTCCGGAAATAATAACGGGAAAGCTGATTATAGTGAATCAGTTTACCTGAAACTGAAAATAAGCAACCTCGGACTAACAAGCGCTGCAAATCTTACTGCAACAATTTCATCAACATCTCCATGGGTGACAATTAATGATAATAGTGCATTAATAGGAATACTTCCGGGCAAATCGGAAGTTATGGTTGACAACGATATTCAGCTGACTATTGATGATTACGTCCCTGATCAGGGTATAATTACCATTGACCTTACTCTAAAGGACACGAGGACAGAAAAGAAATACAAAATTGATATAACGGTTCATGCTCCTCAACTTGAAATAATTAATTGCATCATAGATGACTCTGAATTAGGTAATAATAATTTTATAGCAGATCCCGGGGAAAATTTCAACCTTATTTTTCAGATAAAAAATGAGGGAACCAGTAATGCTTCTGGTCAATTACTGATTGACGACCAGGGAAGTGAACTTGAGATTATTGATTCCGACATAAAATCAGGCATTTTACAATTCGGAGAAATATCCGACATTACGGTACCTGCGAAACTCTCCGGATCAGCTGCTTACGGTGATTATATAAGCCTTTTATCGACGCTTGACTGTGCTCCCTACATTGTGGATAAAAACTTTGAATTCAGGGTTGGAAGAGTCAGGGAAAGCTTTGAATCATCCGGTTTTAAAGTTTTTCCATGGATCAACTTCAGCGAAAAACCATGGACAATCACTGGCTCAAATTCTGCCGATGGCAGCCTTTCAGCACGCTCCGGAATCATAAGCCATAATGCAACCTCTTCCCTGATTATGAGAACTTATTTCCCTGAGCCGGATACCATGAAATTCTATTATAAGGTTTCTTCTGAACCAAATTATGATTATCTCCAGTTTAAGCTGAATGATATAGAATTAATGAGGATATTCCGGAGAAACTATATGGGACAGAATAGAAATTCCCGTACCGGCCGGGTTCAACCTGATGGAATGGATCTACAAAAAAGATAATTCCGTTTCCGCAGGTGCGGATGGTGCATGGATTGACCTTATCGATTTTTCAGGCTCAACTCATGTAAATTATATTCAACGGGATATTGAAGTAGCCCGGATTGTTACTCCTGTCCAGAAGGAAGTGTACGGGAAGGAACTGGTTTCAGTAAAAGTACTGAACCTCGGAAGCGATACGCTGTATGGATTCAGCATGGCCTATTCCCTGAATGACAGGCTTCCTGTGATACAGGATTTCGAAACAACACTTCTGCCGTATGATGATTCAGTAACTGTAACTTTTGAGAAAAGAGCAGATCTTGACCTGAGCGGAATTTACAATATAATGGTTTATGGATATGATAATGGTGATGATTATATGCTGAACGATACATTAATGATCCAGGTTCAGAATACTGAAATTGAAGAATCAGTAACAATTTTCCCGAACCCATTTGCAGAACAGCTTAATATCATAGTAAATGCGAATGAGAGAAGGAGTGTACGGATGAGCATGACCAATCTATCGGGCAGAATGGTTTATTCTGCCGATCATGAATTGTCTGAAGGGGAGAACCAGATCATTGTTAATACCATGCATTTGAGCCCTTCATTATATATCCTGAAAATTGCCGGATCAGGTTTCTCACAGTCTTATTCAGTAATTAAATTGAAACAATAGACTGTTTGTGTCTGAAAGTCAATAAATTAAATTTGAATCATTAAAACAGGAATACCGTGAGTGAAATAATTCCCACCCGTGAGCAGGCGCTTTCCCTTTTCAGGAAATACAACAAGTCCGATAGTCTGTTAAAACATGCACTTTCTGTTGAGGGTGTAATGAGATTTATGGCCAGAAAATCGGGCGAAGATGAAGAAAAGTGGGGAATAATCGGACTTGTACATGATCTTGATTATGATATGTACCCTGAACAGCATTGCATTATGACTGAAAAGATACTTAAAGAGAATGGTTGGCCTGCTGAATATATCAGGGCAGTATTAAGCCATGGATGGGGGCTTGCTACAGATGTGGAGCCTGTATCAAAGCTTGAAAAAACAATATATGCCGTCGATGAACTTACCGGTCTGGTGGCAACCAGCGCTCTTGTCAGGCCGTCAAAAAGCGTTCTGGACATGGAGGCAAGGTCGGTCAGAAAAAAATGGAACGACAGGAAATTTGCAGCAGGCGTTGATAGGTCGGTAATAGAAAAAGGTGCGGAAATCCTTGGCGTCAGCATCGATGAACTGATAACCGATTGTATAATGGGTATGAGGGAAGTTGCGGAAGAGATCGGTTTGAAGGGAACAGTACCAACAGCATAAACCGAACAAATAAATAGGGACATGCCATGGCATGTCCCTATTTGTTATTTACAAAATATTAATTTCCGGATCTGAAATTACATCTCTTTGATCTTAATATTCCTGAACCATACATCATTTCCATGATCCTGTAGGCCGATGTAACCCTCTTTAGCCGGATCAACAAACATTGGCCAGTCTTTGAATTTTGAGTTCGCAACCATCTTTTTCCAGTCATCAGTCCAGAGATGGAATTCAACTACATTGGCTCCGTTCTGTTTGAAAACCACTGTTCCCTGGTAACAAAGAATGCTAACCTGGTTCCATTCACCAACAGGCTTTGTGTTCTGCGGGTTGGCCGGAATAAGATCATACAATGACCCTGCTTTGCGGTTTCCATCTACACCAAGAAGAGCATCCGGATGCTTTTCGTTGTCGAGAATCTGCATTTCAGGTGAGGATTTATAAATCGGTTCCCCGGGGATTTCCTGACCAAGAATAAAAATTCCGCTGTTTCCTCCTTCTGAAATTTTCCATTCCAGTGAAAGCTCAAAATTGCTGAACTTTTTGTCATAGATAATATCGCCACCTCCTGCTCCGCCAGCCTCACCGGCGCCGGAACCAATGCAGCGCAGTGTACCGTCAACAATTTCCCATCCTTTTGAAGGGAAAGCTGTAGTATCGTACCCTCTCCAGCCTGCGGCTGAAGTGCCGTCAAAAAGGACTTTCCAGCCATCGTCAGCTGGTTTTGCCTGTTCTGTGGCAGCTGCTTCTTTGGCGGCTTTCTTATCTTTTGATCCGCATGATGTTGCTAGTCCCATAACAAGAACACATGATAAAATGATATTTACTAATTTCATATTTACTAATTGTTTGTGTTATATAATATATGTCAGATACGCGATGCATCGCGTATCTAATACAAAATCCATAATTATGCCGGCATTTCAGGTAATGTAAATCCCGGACGATAAGTATGCTTAATCATTTCAGAAGCGAATTCTCTTGCATTCAAAGAAAGATTTGGCCTGTTGAATCTCGG
The DNA here is from genome assembly GCA_963753495.1 of uncultured Bacteroidales bacterium. Taxonomy (GTDB): domain Bacteria; phylum Bacteroidota; class Bacteroidia; order Bacteroidales; family VadinHA17; genus LD21. Next base: position 255,367 of record CAVWCO010000008.1, on the reverse strand, counting down.
ATCACCATCAACAATTGTGAAATTATCCGATATGGTAAGCCTTACTTTGTCGTCTGCCCCAATATTGGTGAATTCCATTTTCTCACCATTCCATTCAAGTTCTTTATTCAATCCCTGCAGTCTGACAGCAAGGACACCCATAACAACCATTTCGTTGAATGGCCCGGCTTCTGAAAAATCAGATTTTGATTTAACCCTGGTATCTGCACTCTCTTTACAAGCGCGTACCCAGTCCATTTCATGTCCGCCTCCCATGGCCTTCTCAACTCTTCTTTCAGTTTTGGCAACAACAGGTTTACGGCCAGACAGGAGCCATGGATCTTTCCCATAACATCCGCAAATCAGTTTATCTTTTGTACCATGGAAAATTACAGCACCACCGCCATCATTCATATTCTTACCTGCCGGCCATCCGGCTGGTTTTGCAGGTTGCAAACCACCGTCGTACCATATAACTTCAACCTGAGGAAGTTTCATTTTGGCATTCTTAGGAGTAACTCTTGCAGGATAAACAAGGTTTACCATCTGGGCGCTGGGTGCGCAGTCGGTTAAGAGCAATGTTGAGCTGCCCTGAGCCTTTATCGGGTACTGAAGCTTTAATCCCTTAAATACAGGGTGGAGAATGTGGCATGCCATATCACCAAGAGCACCTGTACCAAAATCCCACCATCCTCTCCAGTTCCATGGAGTATAAAGACTATTATATGGACGCATTTTTGTCGGACCAATAAAGAGATCCCAGTTCAGAGTTTCGGGAACCCACTCACCTTTTGGAACATTTAGTCCCTGCGGCCAGATAGGCCTGTCAGTAAATGCCTCTACTTTTGTAACATCACCAATTTCACCATTTTGCAGCCATTCAACAGTCAGATTCACTCCCTCGTCGGATGAGCCCTGGTTTCCCATCTGGGTAGCAACCTTGTATTTTGCGGCAAGTTTTGTAAGCAGCCTTGATTCATAAACTGAATGGGTCAAAGGCTTCTGTACGTAAACATGTTTGCCCATAGTAATTGCATTGGCTGCAACAACAGCGTGACTATGATCAGCAGTTGCAACAATAACTGCATCAATCGATTTTCCCATTTCATCATACATCTTCCGCCAGTCCCAGTAGGGTTTTGCATTCGGGTTAGCTTCAAATACTTTTTTGGAATATCCCCAGTCAACATCACAGAGAGCTACTATATTCTCTGTAGGGGCAACATTTTTCAGGTTTGAGTTTCCCATTCCCCCGATGCCAACAACAGCAATATTTAGTTTGTCTGCCGGAGCCTTGTGGCCCAATCCGCTTACGACCGAACTTGGAAGTATTGTCAGCCCTGCGGTAACAGCGCCGGTTGTTCCGATAAAGTTACGGCGTGTAATTGTTTTTGAATTCTCTTTCATTGTAAGGTATTTTAAATTTGTTATGAAGATTGGATTTATTTGTATGTAAAAGTAATAATTTCTATAAGATTTCAACTATTTAATTAATGTTGCTGGGTCCTGGGTTCTGGTTGCTGGGTAGAAACTACCTGGTACCTGGCACCTGGTAACCAGCACCAAAACTAAAGCTCCCTTATCCATATATTCCTGTATGCAACAGGATTCCCGTGATCCTGAAGGACCAAGGGCATAGCTCCGTGCTTTTTAACCGAATATTCAGGAATTCCAATGTAAAGGGTTGGACCTCTCAGACTGACGTTGTTCTGGATCAGAATACCATTATGCAGAACCGTAACACGAGGAGGAGTGAAGTAAAGAGTTGAATCATTACCAAACCGGGGAGCAGTGTAAATGATATCATAGGTCTGCCACTCCCCTGGCTTTCTGCAGGCATTTACCAGCGGAGCATATTGCTTATAAAGGCTCCCTGCCTGGCCCTGTCTGTAGGTCGGATTATTATAGCTGTCAAGAACCTGAACCTCATACAAACTCTGAAGGTAAACACCGCTGTTGCCCCTGCCCTGACCATCTCCTTTGACCTCAGAAGGCGATTTCCATTCTACATGAAGCTGGAAATCGTTGAATTTCCGTTTAGTCTGTATGACACCTGATCCTTTTACACACACAAGTGCTCCATCTTCAACAATCCATTTAGTCGGGTTACCCCTGCTGTCTTCCCATTCCCTGTTTACATCTTTCCCATCGAACAGAATTATCGCATCTGAAGGCGGCATACCGACTACAGTTGCTGGCTGAATAATCTTTACCTCGGGATCAAAAAATTCAGTCATCTGCGGGGTCATCCTTGCAGGATACTCCTGTTTCGGCTGGGCAGGTGGTGTTGTTCTCTGCTGTTCCTGAGCCACACATAATAGAAATGGGAACAGCATGAATCCGATAATTAATAATCGCTTCATGTTTTTAAATAGTTATGATTAATAAAATTAGTTAATGATAAAATCAAGACAGGTATAAGTTATTAGTTAGAGAGTGATAATATGCTAACTGCCATAATTCATCCTCTCAAAATTAATAATCTTTTGTATTATTAATCTTATCAATACACGTTTTTAACTTTTTTTATAAGAATCCGGAAACTGGAGATCATTTCCGTTATGATTATAAAATATAAGGTATAATACTTAGTTCAGAAGAGGCTTTTTGACAGCCCCAGTAAATCATTTGTTAAGAAAAATTAAAAATAAAATTAAAAAGAGATTAAAATTGTATTAATATTTTTTTATATTTGAAAACCTTAGAACTAACAAATATTGTTACCTGATTTTTCGCAAAAATGCTTCTATGAGAATATTTTTCTGAAAAACATTCGCAATAGATTATAATATAAACATTTATCTATCATTAACTAACCTAAAAATCTCAACTATGCAAACATTGCAAAATTTTGCACCTTTCCGGAGAAGAGTTCTGTCGACTTTTCTCTTGTTTAGCATTGCGGTTACTTTATCCTTCGGTCAGCAAAAAACGATAACGGGTACAGTAACCTCTGAAACTGAAGGACCGCTTATCGGAGTTAACATTGTGGTCCAGGGGACTACTACGGGAGTAATGTCCGACATAAACGGTGGCTATAGTATTGTAGTTCCTGGTCCTCAGGCAATTCTGTCTTTTAGTTATATTGGCTACATTGCGCAGAACATAACTGTCGGCAGCCAGACTAAAATTGACTTAGTTATGGCACCGGCCGTAAGTGCACTGGGTGAAATTGTTGTAACGGGATACAGCCAGCAACGTAAAAAAGAGATCACCAGTTCAATTTCCAATGTGAAGTCTGAGGAATTCAACAAAGGTTATGTAAACAGACCTGAGCAGCTGATCATCGGTAAAGTTTCCGGGTTGTCAATCAGCAAACCTGGTGGTAACCCGAACGAGGGTTATAATATCCGGCTGAGAGGATTAAGTACTGTTGGCGCCAATACCCAGCCATTGATTGTTGTTGATGGTGTTCTTGGAGCTTCACTTGATAACGTAGACCCGAATGACATTGAATCAATGAGCGTTCTGAAGGATGGTTCTGCTGCTGCTATTTACGGAACAAGGGGCTCAAGCGGTGTTATCATTGTAACGACCAAGAAAGGTAAAAAAGGCACTTCTGTTATCGACTACAATGGTTATGTGACCTATGAGACAGTTGCCAAACATACCGATGTAATGACTGCAACTGAATGGAGGGCATTATCGGATGAACTGGGTGCGGGAACAGATTTCGGTGACGATACTGACTGGTTTGAAGAGACTACGAACCCTGCATTTTCACAGGCACATAATATTTCAATTTCAGGTGGAGCGGGAAGTTCCAGTTACCGGGCTTCCATCAACTACCGCGATGCTATGGGGGTTATGCTGAACTCAGGATCCAAAACCTTAAATGGCAGGGTAAACTTCACACAGAAGGCATTAAATGATAAATTTACCCTGGATATTAATCTGGGGGCAACTGACAGGGTTGCCAAATACGGATTTACAGATGCATTCCGCTATGCTTCAGTTTATAATCCAACAGCACCTGTAAGAAGCGATGATGCTGCATATGATATCTACGACGGATATTTCCAGCAGATACTTTATGATTATTATAATCCTGTTCAGATCCTTGAAGCAAACATAAATGACGGAAAGGACAGACTGCTTCAGATGGCAGTAAAAGGAACCTACCAGTTATTCAAGGGATTTACGCTTGATGCATTCTACTCGAGGCAGAATAATAATTACCTGAGGGGGCAATATTTTGATAAGAACAGTTACTGGCGAGGAAAAGACAGGAACGGTCTGGCCAACAGAAGAACTAATGTAGAGGACAACCAGCTTTTTGAGACGTCTGCACGCTGGACAGGTGATATTGCCTCGGGTGTGAATCTTAATGCTGTGGGTGGCTATTCATACCAGGACTTTGTTTATGAGGGATTTTTCGCCGAAGGTGGCGATTTTCTGACAGATGCCTTTACATACAATAATCTTGAAGCTGGTCTCGATTTTAAGAATGGAATCGGAACAGTTGAAAGTTACAAAAACTCAAACAAGCTTATCGCATTTTTCGGACTTGTCAACCTGAATTTAAAAGATACATGGTTCCTGACTGCAAGCGCAAGGTATGAAGGATCATCACGTTTCGGTGAAGATAACAAGTGGGGGCTCTTCCCGTCAATAGGTGCCGGTATGGATGTGGCCAGATTTCTTAACCTTGATGCAATAAACGTCCTGAAGGTACGTGGAAGCTATGGCGTAACCGGTAACCAGCCCGGAAGCAGCTATCTTTCATTGCTCAGGCTGGGACCCCAGGGGAATTTCTATTATAACGGGGAATTCGTTCCGGGTTATTCACCTGTTAGTAATGCAAATACTGACCTGAAATGGGAAAAGAAATCTGAAATTGATATCGGCTTTGACTTCGCACTCTTTAATTCCAAGTTGTATGGTTCATTTGACTATTATACCAGAACCACAACCGACCTGCTTTTTGAATACGAAGTACCGGTTCCGCCAAATATTTACAACAGGGCGCTTGTGAACCTTGGTGAGATCAGAAGCAGTGGTCTGGAATTGTCACTTACATGGGATGCGGTACAGAGTGGTGATTTCACATACAGTCTTTCCATAACTCCTTCATATAACATTGCAAATGATCTTGTTTCCCTGTCGGGTGAGTATAACGGCGCAGAGCTGAATTATGGGATCCGCGACCTGGGAGGCATGGGTGCACCCGGACAAAGTGATGTACCACTTGTAAGAGCAGAGGAAGGGAAACCTATCGGACAGTTGCTGGCCCTGGTTTATAAGGAAATTGATGAAGACGGAAATCTGATCTTTGAGGATATCGACGAAAACGGTACAATCAATACTCTCGACAGGCAGATTGTCGGTAACGGATTACCGAAATTCCTGTTTGGATTTGCCAATAATTTTACATATAAAAACTGGGATCTGAACATTTTCTTCCGCGGTGTATTCGGTCACGATCTTCTTAATTCATATCGTGGATTCTATGAAGTACCTCAAATGATCAAGTCGTATAATCTTCCGAAAACAGCCAAAGACCAGAAGAATCCTACAACAGGCGCTTACGTGAACAACTCTTCGGGTGTTCTGAACAGCTCCCATATTGAAGATGCTGCGTTTGTAACTCTTGATAATCTGAGCCTTGGTTATAACTTCCAGATGCCAGCAAGCTCAGGCTTCAGCAAGATCAGACTATATCTTGCCGGTAACAACCTGTTCTATCTTACCAATTATAAAGGTGTGGATCCGAACCCGAGATACGGAGATATTGAGGACAATAATAATCCGCTTGTCCCTGGTATAGACAGAAGGAATACCTGGTTCAGAACGAGAGCAGTAACTTTTGGTGCGAACGTTGTTTTTTAATCCTGAAAAAGTATAAGACATGAAAACAATAGTAAGAAATAATATGAGAAGATCTCTTAGACTTATAGCAGTCGCAATAATTGCATTGCTCGCAACCACCTTTAACCAGTCGTGCACCAATCTGGATGAGGAACTTTACGATTCAGTTACACCTGAAAACTTCTTCAAATCCCAGGAAGAGTTTATTTCAGCGTTAGGCGCTGCATATACAGCTTTAGGGGATTATGCTTCTAATGATCCTTTTGCTTTGGATGAGTTAATGACTGACGAGGGAGTTTACCCTACCAGGGGACAGGACTGGGATGATGGAGGAGTTCTGAGAAGAGCTCATCTGCATTCCTATGGTTTCGAAGATGGACATTTTAACGGAGGCTGGAATTTTGGTTTTGGCGGTGTAAATACTGCCAACAGGCTTATTTTTCAATTCCAGTCCCTGGTTGAGAGCGGAGATGTGGAACAGGCCGCTGCTGATGCTTTCATCGCAGAGTTGGAAACTGTCCGGGGTTTCTTTTACTGGCGGCTGGTTGACTGGTTTGGTAATGTACCGCTGGTAACTGATTTTGCCACTGCTGAAGCAGCTCCTCCTACAACCTCCAGGCTGGAGGTTTATAACTGGCTGGTAGGCAATCTCGAAACAGCAGTCCCAAAACTTTCAAAAGCTGTTGACGGAACTACATACGGACGTATGAATTACTATGCCGGACAAACCCTGCTTGCCAAATTATACCTCAATGCCGGGGTTTACAGCGGAACACCCCAGTGGGCAAAGGTAATCACAGCCTGCGATGAGGTTATAAACTCAGGGAAGTATTCACTGGAAAGCAACTATTTTGCAAACTTCAATGTGGAAAATTCAGGATCCAAAGAATTTATCTTCGCAATCCCGTATGACCAGGTTTTCTTCCTGAATTTCAATTTGGCTGTCAGGACTCTTCATTATGGAAGTCAGCTTACTTATAACCTAACGGCACAGCCATGGAACGGTTTCTGTACAATGGAAGAATTTTATAATTCCTACAGCGATGATGACCTGCGAAAAGGGGATGTTGGCACACTAACAGCTCCGGCTGCAAAAAGAGGCAATTTCCTTGCCGGGTATCAATGGAAAGCCGGAGGCGCAGAAATGGTTATGGACGATGGATTTGAAGTTCCCCAGCCTGGCCGTCAGCCTCCGTTGCTCGGCGACCCGGATGGTGCTCCTCTTAATTTCGGAAATATTGGCTCAACCCAGGGCCAGATCAATGAACTCGGCCCCCAGGCTTACCGCCAGTCGGGTGTAAGGGTAGGCAAATGGGAAATTGCGCTTGGAGCTATACCTAATAACATGAGCAATGATTATGCCATATTCCGTTATGCTGACGTTCTTTTAATGAAAGCTGAAGCCCTCATGGAGATTAAATCAGGATGCACAGGCATTAGCTTTGGTTAACCAGATAAGAGCACGCGCAGGTGTACCAAACCTTACCACTCTCGATGGCCCTGTAAGCTATGATATGACAGGCACGAGTAAACGCGGTGGAGAACTATTTAATGAAATAGGCCGTGAAATGTTTGCTGAACATAACAGAAGAGAAGCTCTCATACGCTGGGGATTATATGATGATCTTGAGAAATGGATACTGCCTTATTATAATCCTGGTGATGTAATAAAGAAAGGTGCATATTTAACAATCTTCCCTATACATAAGGATAAAATAGCAGCTAATCCCAATCTGGATCAAAACCCGGGATATTAGTAATATTATTTGAATTAGTTTTTCTAAGAGAGCAGGCAATCATTATATTTGCCTGCTCTCTTTCATTTTATCCGCCTCATCCCCCGACCCCTTCTCCCAGGGGAGAAGGGGAGTAAGAACAACCGGATTTAAAGTCCCTCTCCCCCGGGAGAGGGATTTAGGGTGAGGTCAATTCAAAGGAAAGGTTGGGAAGAGGCAAAACATGAAGAGATCAGAATGATGGTTTAAAAACTACAGAAATTAATTGTTAAAAGGTTTTTATCATACTATTGAATTTCTAAGTCGCAGAAATTGGCCATTAATGGCTATAGCTTCGATGATAATACTGGCGTATTCATGCAAATCCGGCAATTCTGGTCCCTCTGAAGCTCCCCTGTTTTCCCTTCTTGATGCAAAGCAAACCCATATTGATTTCATTAATAAGGTTGAATACACTGAAGAATTCAATACATATACCTACAGGAATTTTTACAATGGTGCAGGTGTCGGGCTGGGAGATTTCAATAATGATGGGTTAACGGATATTTATTTCTGCGGAAACCAGGCCGGAAACAAGCTTTACCTGAATAAAGGAGATTTTGTTTTTGAGGATATAACTGAAAAGGCCGGTGTTGCATGCTCCGGATCCTGGTCAACCGGTGTCAGCTATTGCAGATGTGAATGGCGACGGGCTGCCTGATATTTATGTCTGCAAATCGGGAAAACCTGAAGGCTCAAATCGTACCAATGAATTATTCATTAATAACGGAGATCTTACTTTTACAGAAAAAGCAAGGAATATGGACTTGACAACTTCGGTTTGTCAAATCATGCATCTTTTTTTGATTTTGACCGGGATGGCGATCTTGATTGTTATTTACTTAACAACTCTTTCCAGTCAGTCACCGACATTTGATATGAAACCCGGCCAGAGGCAGATCCCTGATACCCTTGGAGGGAATAAACTTTTCAGGAATGATGACGGTAATTTCATTGATGTGACCCGGACAGCAGGGATTTATTGCAGTAAAATCGGATTCGGTCTTGGCGTTAATATCGGAGATATCAACCGCGACGGATGGCCCGACATTTATGTATCAAATGATTTTTTTGAACGGGATTATCTCTACATAAACAATAAAAACGGCACCTTTACAGAATCACTTGAAGATCAGATGACTGAGATAAGCCAGGGCGCCATGGGTGCAGATGTTGCAGATATCAATAATGATGCCTGGCCTGAAATCTTTGCGACTGAGATGACCCCGGAAGGTAATGCCCGTCTTAAAACAAAAGCTCTCTTTGACACCTGGGAGACTTATCAGATTGAAAGTGAACACCGGATATTATCACCAGTTTGCAAGAAATGTGCTTCAGCTTAATAACAGAAACGGATCATTCAGTGAAATAGGACGATTCAGCGGAGTCAGCACTACCGACTGGAGCTGGGGAGCATTGATTATGGACCTTGATAATGACGGATGGAAAGATATATTTGTAGCCAATGGCATCTATAAAGATCTGCTTGACCGGGATTATCTTGATATCTATTCCAATCCTTCGATCATGCGGTCAATGATAAAAACTGAGGAATCAGCAATTCTGAGACTGATCGAAATGATACCTTCAGTAAAGATTCCCAATTACGCATTTCATAATAACAAAGATCTTACATTTACCAACATGTCGGGTGAATGGGGACTTAAGCGACACCATCATTTTCGAACGGGGCTGCATATGGCGATCTTGATAATGACGGAGACCTTGATCTGGTTGTAAATAATGTTAACATGGCCTCCTTTTATTTACAGAAATGAAACTAAACAGCAAACCGGATGCAAATTATCTTACTGTTAAACTGAAAGGAGTAAGGAATAAATAAGGCAGCCATCGGAGCAAATGTTACACTTTATTATGCAGGTAAAATAAATTATCAGGAACTTATCCCGTGCAAGAGGTTTTCAATCGAGCGTTGATAACAGACTCCATTTCGGACTTGGGACAGCCTCCTCAATTGATTCTGCTATAATTGAATGGCCTGATGGGAGAGTGTACTGTCTTACACCAGATTGCAGCCAATCAGTTTCTGACAACTAGATCAGAAAGATGAAACCAAAAGCTGTTATAAATATATCTGAAAAAGTTGAATCAACAGTTTTCGAAAGAATTAATTCTATACCAGGCCTTGATTTTAAGCATAAGGAAAACGATTTTATTGATTTTGAACGCGACAGGCTGCTTTTCCAGATGCTTTCAAATGAAGGTCCGCATTTGGCTGTCGGAGATGTAAACGGCGACGGAATGGAGGATCTTTATCTGTGCGGTGCAAAGGATACTCACGGGAGCCTTTTTGTTCAGGAAAAGAACGGAAGCTTCAGAAAAACAAATGAGAAATTGTTTGAAGCTGACAGAATATCGGAAGATACTGATTGCGCTTTTTTTGATGCTGATGGCGACGGGGATAGCGACCTTTATGTTGCCAGCGGAGGAAATGAATTCCCATCAAGCTCATCAGCCTTGCTCGACCGTCTTTATATTAATGACGGAAAAGGCATATTTTCAAAATCGCCGCAAATGCTGCCTGTATCAGAATATATGAAAGCACTTCCTGTGTTCAACCTGCAGATTTTGACAATGATGGCGACATTGATCTTTTCGTGGGTACTCGTTTGCGTCCGTTTGCATATGGCTTCCTGTCAATGGATATCTGCTTGAAAATGATGGTAAAGGGAATTTTTCAGATGTTACGGGCCAAAGAGCTCCGGAGCTGACAGGTATCGGAATGATCACAGATATGGCATGGGCTGATGTCGATAATGATGGTGATCATGATATGGTTATTGTCGGCGACTGGATGCCTGTAAAGATATTTATTAATGAGAATGGATTATTTAAAGATGAATCAGAGCCGTTTTGGTCTTTTAAATACCGAAGGTTGGTGGCATTCAGTTGTATCCAAAGATCTGAATAATGACGGAAAGATTGACTTTGTTCTGGGAAATCATGGATTGAATTCGCGGTTTAAAGCTTCTGATAAGCAACCCGTAACAATGTATGTTAATGATTTTGACCTGAATGGAAGCATTGAACAGATCATCTGCGCTTACAATTCAGATACAATTTATCCTTTGGTCATGAAAGACGACCTTGTTAAACAAATCCCATCTCTCGAAAGTAAGTATAAAAAATTTGATGATTACAAGGATCAGACCATGGAAGATATCTTTCCGCCGGAAGTATTGGAGCGATCAGTTAAACTTGAAGCCAAGATAATGTAAAGCTGTGTAATGATAAATAAAGGCAGATGGATCTTTCAACCTGACTCCCCTTCCTGCAGAAGCCCAGTTTTCTCCTGTTTATGCCATCACTGCAGATGATTTTGATCGCGATGGAATCTGTGATATCCTGATAGGAGGTAACCAGTACAGGGCTAAACCCGAAACGGGAATTTATAACGCCAGTTATGGACTTTTCTTAAAGGGTAAGGCTGATGTAACATGGTTTCAGTACCTGCCTCTGCTTCAGGATTTTTTACAAAAGGTGAGATCCGTGATCTTAAAACTATAAATATAAAAGGAACACGGTTTATTGTTGTTGGAAGAAATAATGATAATTTACAATTTTACAAATATTGAATAATGACTATGAAGACATGGAATTTTATGGTTTTTAATATTTCTGATGATATTCTCATATGTTATCTCAGGTTGTACACCGAAAGCAAAGTATGAAAGAAAACTAAAGAACGAACTTGCAAAAGGAGTCAGGTATGACTCATTGTTTCTGGGATTATACCTTGGGATGCCCGAAAAGGATTTTTATATTCATTGCTGGGAGCTTAACAAAAAAGGGCTTATCAGACAGGGATCAAATAATACCACTGTTGAATATCGAATGAAAGACGAATTGAAATATCCAGGGATTATGAATTTCTATCCGAGCTTCGTGGATAGTAAAATTGCAGAAATGCCTGTAAAGTTTACTTATGCAGGATGGGCGCCCTGGAATCAAAAATTATCATCCGACAATCTGCAGTCTGATGTAATGCAATGGATTGAAAAGAAGTATGGAAATCGTTTTATGAAAGTAGATCATCCTAAAAGGGGATCGGCCTATATTAAACTGGATGGAAACAGGCGCATTACAATATTCAAGGAAAATGAAATGCACGTGTGGGCTGTTTTCAGCTGATATGTCGGTAATGAAAGAATTATACGATCAATCCCGGATTAGAGATATCCCTGAAGATACAACCAAAATCTTAAAATAGAGGTATGCTAAGATAATCAGATTAAACCAGGTTTTATCCGGGATTTTTGTGTTGCTGATCTCTTTGTCTTTTATCGGATGTGGCAGACAGCAAGGCGAAGAAGGAAACAAATTGTTTACACTGATGCCTGCCTCAGTTACGCATGCTGATTTTGTCAATCATCTCGATTACGACACACAGCTTAAGACCAAATTCAACATCTATACCTTTCGCAATTTTTACAACGGAGGAGGTGTTGCCCTGGGAGATGTAAATAATGACGGACTCATTGACATTTTCATGACATCCAATATGGGTACTAATGTTCTGTATCTGAACAAGGGAAACTTTGAGTTTGAAGATATCTCAAAAAGTGCAGGCATTGAAGGCATGGCCGATGGTCGACAGGTGTAGCCTTGGCTGATGTTAACGGTGACGGATGGAACGATATTTATGTATGCAACTCAGGAAACCTGGAAGGTGATGACAGACGAAATGAGCTGTATATCAATAATATGAACATGACATTCTCTGAAAAGGCAAAAGAATTCGGGCTCGATGACACCGGTAATTCAACCCAGGGAGTATTTTTTGATTATGACAAAGATGGTGATCTTGACATGTATCTTCTGAATAATTCATCAAAGGCAATCGGCAGTTTTAATCTAAAGGATAATCAGCGAATAAAGAGGGATTCAATCGGAGGAGACAAGCTATTCAGAAATGATGATAACAAATTTACTGATGTAAGCGCTGAAGCAGGTATTTATGGGAGTGTTATCGGTTTCGGACTTGGAGTAACCGTTGGAGATATCGATCAGGATGGATGGATGGATATTTATGTTTCAAACGATTTCTTTGAAAGGGACTACATCTATATAAATAATCATGACGGAACATTCAGGGAGACACTGACCGGAATGATGAGATCGATTTCAGCAGCTTCTATGGGTGCAGACATGGCCGATATAAACAATGATCATTATCCTGAAATATTCGCAACCGACATGGTTCCGGAGGATAATGACCGTTTAAAGACAAAAACCACATTTGATAACTGGGAGGGTTACAAGTCGAGTGTCGAAAATGGGTATCACCACCAGTTTACACGGAATATGCTGCAGCTTAACAACGCTGACGGCACTTTCAGTGAGATCGGCAGGCTTGCCGGAGTAAATGCTACTGACTGGTCGTGGGGAGCTCTGATCATGGATCTCGATAACGATGGACTTAAGGACCTTTTTGTCGCAAATGGTATATATAAGGATCTTACTGATCAGGATTACATTCAGTATTTTTCAAACCGCGATATGGTCATGTCAATTGTTACAGGGAATAATGTTGATTATAAAACACTTATTGATGCCATCCCTTCGGTAAAGATTCCAAGTTATGCTTTTAAAAACAAGGGGAATTTCAGACTTCCAGAACGTTGCATCTGAATGGGGACTTGCTGAACCGAGCTTTTCAAACGGATCAGCCTACGGAGATCTGGATAATGATGGTGATCTTGATCTGGTGGTCAATAATGTAAATATGCCTATGTTCATTTACCGGAATGAATCCAATAACCAATTGCCTGATAATCATTTTCTTAAAATAATTTTAAAGGGTGAACCCGGAAACACAGAAGCCATTGGCTCAAAAGTAACAGTCAGACATAAAGGAAAGACCATATATCTCGAACAGATGCCTATGCGCGGATATCTTTCAACCAGCGATCCGAGGCCAAATCTCGGACTGGGGCCTTTAACAGATGTCGATTCATTGATAGTTGAATGGCCCGATGGACGATTTACTGTTCTGACAAACGTTCAGACTGACCAGATTTTGACTCTGAAACAGAGTGATGCAGTAAAACAATCTATGCCGCTGACTGATTCTTTACGAAGAGAAGATCTGTTTTTTACAGATATCAGCAACCAGATCTAATATCACCTTTAATCATAAGGAGTCCGATTTTAATGATTTTGAACGGGAATCATTGATTTATCATATGTTATCTACCGAAGGTCCGGGAATGTGCAAAGGGGATGTAAATGGCGACAGGCTGGAGGATATTTATATATGTGGCGCAAAAGGACAGGCTGGGGCATTGTTTCTGCAGCAAATGAATGGGAAATTTAAACAGGTTGAGAAATCCCTGTTTGAAGCTGATAAGGTTTCAGAGGAAATTGATTGTGCCATGTTTGATGCGGATTCTGGATGGGGATCTTGATTTATATGTAGCCAGCGGAGGAAATGAATTGCCCGAAAGCTCATCAGCCCTTGGTGACAGATTATATTTCAATAATGGCATGGGACACTTTATTAAATCTGACCAGGTTTTGCCGGCAGGAAGATATGAAAGCACCTCCTGTGTCAGAGCTGAGGACTTCGATAAAGACGGGGTTATAGAACTATTTGTCGGACTTCGGCTCAAACCATTTCTTTATGGAGTACCGGTCAGCGGATATCTTCTGGAAAATGACGGCAAGGGAAATTTCTACTGATGTCACAGCACAGATTGCACCTGAACTGAAAAACATTGGAATGATCAGGGATATGTTATGGGCTGATGTTGACAATGATGGTGATAAAGACATGATTATTGCCGGAGAATGGATGGCCTTAAAGGTGTTTCTGAATAATAACGGCAGTTTTTCAGAGAAAAAAGATGCTTTTGGTTCCGTCAGAACTGAAGGCTGGTGGAATTGTCTTGTCTCCGGGGATTTTGATAAGGATGGTGATATTGATTTTATTGCAGGAAATCATGGTTTAAACTCAAGATTCAAGGCCTCTGCCGATAAACCGGTAAGTATGTATATCAATGATTTTGATTTGAATGGAACTGTTGAACAGATAATATGCACATATAATGGTGAAAACTCTTATCCGCTAGCACTTAAACATGACCTTACAAAACAGATTCCGGCTCTCGAAAGAAAATATCCAAAATATGAAATGTACAAAGATCAGCAGATCACAGATATATTCACCCCTGAACAGCTGCAAAATGCGATTCATCTGGACGCATTTAACCTTGAAACAACATTATATTTGAACGACGGATCAGGAAATTTCACAGCCAGACCTATTCCTGTTGAAGCACAGTTTTCACCTGTCTATGCAGCTGAAACCGGAGATTTTAACGGAGACGGTAATCCTGATATTCTCCTTGGAGGAAATCTGTTTAATGTAAAACCTGAGGTTGGACGGTACGATGCAAGCTATGGTTCATTCTTAATGGGCGATGGTAAGGGCGGTTTCAGAAATGTCCCGGCTAAAGTATCCGGATTCCGCCTTGACGGAGAAGTCCGTGATATTCTGGAAGTGTCAACCAATAATGGAAAGCTACTTGGTTGTTTCCCGAAGTAATGATCCCTTACAGATATTTAAGGTTCTACGGTAGGACTTTAACATGAAGAATTCAGCCATAATCCTGATTATCATTCTCTTTGTAATTTCCTGTAAACCAAAGGAAAACAAAGAAGATACCTTATTTACAATCCTGCCATCTTCCATAACAGGCATCAGTTTTAGAAATCAGCTTACAGAAAACGAGGAATTCAATATTATTGAATATCTCTATTTCAATAATGGCGCCGGGGTTGCAGCCGGCGACATTAATAATGATGGTCTTATTGACCTCTATTTCTCCTCCAACCAGGAAACAAACAGATTGTATCTGAACAGGGGAAATCTCACATTCGACGACATAACTGAATCCTCCGGAGTAGCAGGAAAGGGTAACTGGAAAACAGGTGTATCGATGGCTGATGTGAACGGTGATGGATTCCTGGATATTTATGCATGCCAGGTCGGGAATTATAAAAGCTTTAATGGAAGGAACCAATTATTCATAAACAACGGTAACCTGACATTCAGAGAGGAATCGCATGATTACGGACTTGATTTTCAGGGATTTTCAACTCAGGCGGCATTTTTTGACTACGATATTGACGGCGATCTTGATATGTATCTCCTTAACCATTCAGTGCATACTTCAAGGAGCTATGGAAGCGTGTCTCTTCGCCATGAAACGGATTCTCTGGCAGGTGACAGGCTATTCAGAAATGATGAAAAAGACGGAAAGCGTGTTTTTACAGATGTCACCAGTGAAGCAGGCATCTACACAAGTCAGATTGGATATGGATTGGGGGTGAATATCTCCGATATTAATAATGATGGATTTCCTGATATTTATGTATCGAATGATTTCCACGAGAATGATTACCTGTATATCAATAATGGTGATTGTACATTTTCTGAACGGTTGACCGGGTTTATGGGCCATACTACCCGTTCTTCAATGGGTAACGACATCGGAGATATAAACAATGATGGCCTGATGGATATAATTGTCCTGGATATGCTGCCAGACAAGGAGAAAATCAGGAAACAATCAGGCGGTGAAGACGACTATGAACTTTCCGAAATAAAAAAGGATTTCGGCTACAATCCTCAGTTTGTCCGCAACAACCTGCAGCTCAATCTTGGAGGAGGATTATTCAGTGAAATCGGCTTGCTGTCGGGTATTTATTCAACAGACTGGAGTTGGTCACCACTATTCTGTGATCTTGATAATGATGGCTGGAAAGATCTATTTATCACAAGCGGAATATACCGCAGGGCCAATGATCTGGATTATGTTAAATTTCTGACCGGTGGCAACAGGTTAAATCCCTCAAAGGATAACAGTAACATCCCCGATAAGGGATTATATGACAAAATGCCGCTGTATCCGAATGTGAATTATATGTACAGGAATAACAGGGACCTCACATTTTCAAATGAGAATATTACCTGGGGATCGGGTCCTGAATCATATTCCAATGGATCAGTTTACGCTGATCTTGATAATGACGGAGATATGGATCTTGTGGTTAATAATATAAATGAAGAGGCATTTATCTACAGGAATAATGCTGAAAAACATCTTAATAACCATTATGTTTCAATTAAGCTTAAAGGAAACAGACTGAATACAAATGGAACAGGAACAAGGGTGACGCTTTTCTGCAATGGACAGAAACAGGTTGCCGAACAGTTTTCAACAAGAGGGTTTATGTCCTCGGTTTCCGAAATTTTACATTTCGGGCTGGGAACTTCAAATGTAATTGACTCAATAATTGTACGCTGGCCCGACCTTGCAGAGCAGAGATTAACATATGTTACTGCAGATACACTTATCACTTTCGGATATGATAATGCTGTTAAATCAGCAAAAACATATAATAGAAAGGAAGAAACCCTGAAATTGTTCTCCCCTGCCCTGATTCCCGGACTGGAATTCAGACACAAAGAAGACCCATATGTGGATTTTTACCGTGAAAAGCTGATCCCTCACAGCCTGTCAGCAGAAGGACCTGCACTGGCTGCCGGGGATGTTAATGGCGACGGATTGGATGATATTTTTATCGGCGGGGCCAAAGAACAGGCAGCCAGGATTTTTATCCAGCAAAAAGAGGGAGCTTTCAAACCTTTACACGTCCCTGTTTTCATAATCGAACTCGAAGCAGAAGATATTGATGCTGAATTTTTTGATGCCGATGGTGACAAGGACATGGATCTTTACATTGTCAGGGGTGGTAATGAGTTACCTGCCGGCAACCAGATGCTGTCCGATCTTCTGCTGATAAATGATGGAAAAGGGGGATTTACGAGGGGCCGGGTACCTTTTCTTTCTCATAACGGATCATGCGTAAGGCCATGTGATTTTGACGGAGACGGAGATATGGACCTCTTTGTGGGTTCAAGATCAGTTCCGGGAGCATATGGATGGTCGCCTGATCAGTTCTTGCTTGAGAATGATGGTTATGGAAGTTTTAAGGACGTTACAGATTTAAGAATGGGTTTACTGAAAGGTTCAGGGATGGTTACCGACGCAACCTGGATCGATTATGACGAGGATGGGGATCAGGATCTGATTATGACCGGTGAATGGATGAAGATCTGCATATTCAGAAATGAGAATGGAGCTTTTAAAGATGTAACAGCTTCTGCCGGTCTTGACCTGACATCAGGCTGGTGGTATTCCATTCATGCTGCTGACATTGACCTGGATGGAGATATGGATATTATTGCAGGCAATCTTGGGACTAAATTCAATCTTAAAAGCATCACCCGGACAGCCTGTTGAAATGTATATGAATGATTTTGATAACAATGGATCGCTCGACCAGATAATCTGTTCATATAACGAAGGGATAAGCTATCCTGTGGCCTCCCTGGATGATCTGGCCAGCCAGATAACCGGTTTTGAAAAGAACTATCCCAATTATTCCGATTTTGGAGGAAAAACAGTATTGGATATTTTTGGTAAGAGTATGCTTGATCAGTCGTCTAAAAAGGAAGCAGTAATGTTTGAGAGCTGTGTTTTCCGGAATAATGGTGACGGGACCTTTAAAACTGAAAAGCTGCCGGTTGAAGCCCAGTTCGCTCCTGTCCGTGATATCATGGTGAGCGATATTAACCTCGATGGGATCAATGACCTTATCCTGGCAGGTAACAATTACCCTGTCAGACCCTCTTATGGAAGGTATGATGCCAGCTACGGCTGGTACCTGGCTGGAGATACCTCTGGTGGATTTAAAACAATGATGCCGGTGGAAAGCGGCCTGATAATAAAAGGAGATGCAAGAAGAATACTCCCTCTTAAGGTATTACAGAAAAATTACGTTGTAGCCGCAGTAAATGATGGAGAACTACAATTATTCGGGATTCAATCAGGAATATGACATTGTTGCTGGTTGCTTGTTGCTTGTTGCTAGTTGTAACTAACCTAACCAGAGCACCCAGTAACAAGCACCCAGCAACCCGGATTTCAAATCTTCATCTCCCCCCACCCTTTCCTGTACTCTCTTTTTACAAACTGGTTAGCCTTTTCGAAATTGGTAATCTTCATATTTTCTCCATCCCATTTGTATGAAATATAACGGCCCGGGAAAATATACCCTTCCATTTCACCATAAACAGGATCTTTTCTGGTGATTTTCTTCTGAATATTAAAGCATCTCAGCAACAGATTACCCATCAGTACGGTTTCGGTCAAGCGGGCCCGCATATCCAACAAAAGGCGAATCAACTTCCGCATTCCCGTAACCAGCAATACAGGCATCGATCCACTGCCACCAGTGACCATCCATATCACCGTTACACGTGGATATTTCTGTGGAATATTAATCTCTTTGTTCCTCGAAAGCGGCAAAAGTATCGGATTGCGTCCTCCCCATCCGCATGCAGCCTTACCTTTTGTTCCAATAAACAATGTCGCTCCTTCATAATCATTGAGTCCGGGCCAGTCGCCCATGATATCATTCATGTTCTTGTCAGGATCAATCTCATATGGACGTTCCGGAGTAATTCCTCCATCCATCCAGTAAAGATCCAGGTTCTTTCCGTTTTTCAGTTCATATTTAAACCTTATTGAGCTGGAAACAGGTCCGCTTTCAGGGAATATGCCCTCCTTGAAAATTCCTGTATAGACGGTGCTTGCACTGCATGATACTTCAGTGGGATAACCAAGATTCAGCAGCTTGAAAGGCGGTCCCATTATATGGCAACCCATATCGCCAAGCGCTCCGGTTCCGAATCCCCACCATCCCCTCCAGTTAAATGGAACAAGGTTATCGATATAATCAGTTTCCTCAGCCGTACCAAGCCAGAGATCCCATTTAATTCGGAGGTACAGCAGGTTTTGCTTCCGGCCATGCAATTCCCTGGGGCCAGACAGGCCTGTCGGTCCAGCAATAGACCTTGTCAATTTCACCCAGCACATCAGCTTCAATCCATTCCCTCAGTGTCCGCATTCCGTCGCATGATGCTCCCTGGTCGCCCATCTGGGTAACAACTTTATATTTCTCAGAAGCCTGGGTAAGAATACGGGCCTCATAGATATCATGAGTAAGAGGTTTTTGCAGGTAAAATGTTTTTTAAGCTGCATTGCGGCCAGTCCCACAATTGCATGATTATGATCAGGAATAGCAACTGATACAGCATCGAAATTTTTGCTTTCTTTCTCAAACATCTCGCCTCCAGTCGTGATAGAATTTGGCTTTCGGAAATTCTTTTATTCTTGGAGCAGCCTTCCTGTCATCAACATCGCAGAGAAAAGCAATTTCTGCATTTTTCTTTGGTGCAATGGCATAATGCCGTATATCATCAGCCCCTTCGCCTCCGCATCCTACTGCAGCAATAAGCAGTTTATCGCTGGGAGCAACATGTCCCAGTCCGCTTACTGTGTAGTTTGGAAGAATTGTTAATGCAGCAGCACCCGAAGCTGCAGTCTTCACAAAATTCCGTCTTGAAATTTCGCCTGGATTTTTGATTCTTTGATTTCATTTGTTCAGTTGATATTTATAACTATTTTGAATGATTTTTTCAAGAGGTTTTACTGCAATTTCCTTAAAGAATACAACATCCGCTTCACCATGATTCTGAATACCAATATATCCTGAATCAGGACGGGGTCCGCGGTGCGGTTCAAAATCAAATTTGCGTTCCGGAACAGGATCTCCTTCTTTGTAATCCGTTACTTTTACCCCATTTACATATACGATTGTCCTGGGTCCATCCAGTGTAATTTCCATGGTATTCCATTGAGGTCCCGGTTTTCCGGTTTTGCCAGTGGTTTTGTGAGTGAATATATCGTACCTGTATAATGGTAATCATCTTCATCTGACAGTTCAGGTTTATTGTCAATCTGAACTTCATAGCCGTAATGTACCGGCATCCATTCTTCACGGGTTCAACAGGCATACGGATGAAAACACCCGAATTGCTGTTTTCATCGCGCATCTTCCAAACCACCCTTATAACACAATTGCCAAATTTTTCAGCTGGCCAGTACAGTAATCCCATTCCGCCTTTCCACTTAATTAATCCGTCTTCAACGACATAAATCCCGGGTCCGACATGTTTCCAGCCGGTAAGATCCTTTCCATTGAATAACTGTCTCCATTGCTGTAGTCTGCGGCGTTACCGGATGCAAAGGTTGAAGATTGCAATAATAACATAATAGCCACAGCTAAATAAATCAGTTATGCAATTTACGTTTCCGAATTAATTTCGATTTCATTTTTTCTCATAGTATTTATTTTAATTAATGTCAGTCTTTTCTTTTTATAATTGCATTCTTAACTATTGGCTTTGCCCAGAAACTTAAGGCTCAGAATATAAGCTAAAGTTATATAAATAACCGTCATACCGGCCTGCAATCCTATAAGGTCTTTCAGTTTTCCGATAAGCAATGAAACTAATGCACCTCCGGCAATTGCAGTACAAAGGATTCCTGCAAATGATCCGTGAGACTTTGTAACACTGTTAAGTGCCAATGAAAAAATGATGCCATACATTACCGACAGGCAAAATCCAAGTGCAGGGAAGCCAAATAATGCATATTCAACCTTACCGAAAAGTGTAAAAGTCAAAATTATCAGAGCCGCTATTGTAAAAATACGCAGTACAATTTTGCTGTCCATTACTTTAAGCAGGACCAATCCAAGAATACATCCTACAGTCATCATACCCCAGAACAAACCGACAGCTCTTGCACCTTCAATTTCAGGAGTCAGACCATGATAGGTTCTCAGAAATTCAGAAATCCAGTTTGCAATTCCCTGTTCCATTCCAACATAGCAAAATATTCCGAAAAAGAACAGTATCACTGTCTTTTGTTTGAATAATTCAACATGAGTTTCCCATGCTCCAACTATTTCTTCCTCCTTAAGCTCAACGTTCGGGAAACGTGTCAGAAGAATGATTGCCAGCATAAAGAGACTGATTACGTGAAAAGCAAATAAATTGATACCCATGGTAAATCAGTCCGGGGTCAGATATGCCATCGTTCTGATCATAAAATCCATTATTCCCCTGTTGATTTCCAAGACCGAGGACCAGGTATGAATAGACAAACGGACTTAGAAATGAAGCTGCGCCAAAAACCAGCTGAGCCATCACCGAATTAAAAGCAAAATGCTCCTCACCTCCTGCAACCCTGAGCAGTGGATAAATTGCAACCTGCATGATAGCCATTCCGCAACCGATCATGAAAAGCGAAAACAGGAATACCGGGAACGAAGGGAACATTGAAAACAACAGAGCTCCTGAAAAAGCAAGGATCCAGGCAAAAGTCAGGCTCTTCTTTTCACGATATTTCTGAATAATCATTCCGGCAGGGATCGACATTAAAGCATATGCAATGAAAAATGAAAAAGGCAGCATCCCGGTCATGGTTCCGCTGAGTGTAAAACTATCACTAACATTGGGATTTATCGATCCCAGGATATTGGTCAGGAATGAAATAACAAAGAAAATCAAGAAAATAATGAAAATCAGGTAATAGCTCCTTTTCATAGACTTGTATAGGTTAATTCAGGATCTCAGATAATCCGGAAATATAAAATTAATAATAATTATGAATTATTCAGGAACATGGTATGTGGATTTAATTCCCCCTTTGAAGAGCCTGCCCCGCTTCGGCGGGGGGATAGGGGGATGTATCCTGAATTTAGAGGTCTGGGGTTGGAATATCATTGGTGTTTTATAAAAAAAAGATAAATTGCATAAAAACAAATGATGGAAACCAACTATTATTCACTGGAGTTAAACAAGAGTAACAGAATCACAAGGATATTCCAGCTTGTTTTCGGAATTATCTGTGCTGTTATTGCAGTGATATGGGCCATATTGAATATTAATATGCTGAAGTCAAACGGAACTTTATGGATTACAATCGTCCTTCTTCTGGGTTTTGCGTATTACCAGATAAATTCGGGGCTTGGAAGGGCAGAAAAATTCATTGAGTTCAGCCAATCCTTAATTAAGCTTAAGAATAATTCACTTTTCCCGGTCAGGGTGTTGAATGCACCCGATATCCAAAAAATAGAGGCATTTCCATTAAACCTGGTCTTCTTCCTCAGATCAGGGAAAAGACTAATTCTGAGATTCGGAACCACTTACACTGATATTATTGAGCCTGTCAGAAAAAGTCTTCAGACTTTTTGTACCGGAAACAATATCCCCCTGGAATTCAAAACCGAGGAATTATAAGTGGATGCAGAAAAACTCTCTGTGAACTGTGCCACCTCTGTGCCCTCTGTGTAAGTTCTTAACTTATTGTTACACAGAGATCCACAGAGAAACACAGAGTCCCACAGAGAAAAATAAGGTAGATGTTTCGACTTTTTCAACTACCCCTACAGGGTCAATATTTTTTGCCAGACCTCTTTATTTACCGGTATGCCCTTTTTCGTATTTTCCTCCCTGACAGCAACAATATTTTCTCCCGGATACCTTATTCTGGTTCCTGATTCTGCCGGATCCGATTCTTTCAGGTTCCTGATAATTTCATTAATAGTTCTTTCGACACTCCCGGAATTTTTAAGCTTATCAATGCATATTGCTATAAAGACCTGGGATACTGCATATTCAGCTTCCCTTTGTGAGATTTCATGAGTAGATAATCCACCTGAAAGAATTGAAGCAAGGATATCCAGAAGAAATGAAAGGCCTGACCCTTTCCAGTAACCTATCGGAAGAGCTCGCCTGGTTAAAAGTATTTCACCGGCATCAGTAGTAAGTTCACCTTTTGTATTATATCCTCCGGCGTATGGCAGTTGTTTACTGCCAAGCTGGTATATTTCCATTTTACCGTAGGAGAACTGAGACATTGCAAAATCGAGAACTACAGCTTCACCCTGGTAAGGTACTGCAAATACCAGAGGATTATTACCCAGACGAAAATCCTTAGCGCCCCAGGCCGGCATATTGGCCTCGGTATTTGTCCAGCCAATGAAAACAAAGCCCTTTCTTGCGGCCATCCATCCATAAGTTCCTCCTCTCATCCAGTGGTTTGTGTTTCCCATTGCCACAAGACCGATTCCATTCTGAGAAGCAATTTCCATCGCTCTTTCAGTTGCTGATATAGCATTTAATGGTCCCGGACCAAGGTTACCGTTCCATTGTTCAAGGGCTCCTGCACTGCTGACCGTTGAAGGTTCTGCATCAGGTATGATATATCCCTTTCTCAGGTATTCAATAAAACGTGGAAACCTGTTAACACCATGGGAATAGACACCTTCCAGACTATTCAAAGTAAATATTCCTGCGCATTGATCAGCTTTGGATCCGGTAAAACCGAATTTTGTCAGAATTCTGACAAATTCTGATTTCATTTGCTCCGAAGGGATAAATAATATGTTTTCTTCTTTTCTCATTAAAAATTGATTGGATGTAGTAGGGGCGTAGCATGCTACGCCCCTACAACTATGCCATTCAACGCCCCTACAATTTACCCTGTTTCAGGATCGTATCCCCGAAATCCATGAACCAGTTCCAGTCTTTAAGAAGCATATTATGAGCTCCGTCACGGATATGGTATGCAAGCCTGCCTCCAATAACCGGCCTGTTCAAAGGGGGCATTTTATCGGAAAGGGTGGAGTTCATGTCGTAAAGCTGAAAGACAGGAAGGGAATGATAGAGTGAGAGGTATGAGCCCCGTGGATCGGCCCACAAATCTTCGCTTGCTGATGTAACATAAACTGCCCTGGGAGCTATAAGTGCAATCAGCATGTGCATGTCGACCGGCATAGAGTCTTCATTATCTGACCAGTTTCTGTAGTTCAGGCAGAACCAGTGAGGGAAAGCATTATTTATTCTGGCTACGGTCTCTCCATATTTTCTGCGGGCCAGGGCTGCACCACCGCAGCCAGACTCATTGCTAACAGCCATTGCAAACCTTTTATCTTCAGCAGCTGCCCAGAGAGCCGTCTTCCCTCCTCTTGAGTGTCCCACCACCGCCACTTTTTTGCTGTTAATATCCTTGTCAGTCTCAAAATAATCGAGACATCGGCTTGCACCCCATGCCCAGGCAGCTAATGTTCCCCATGAATCCGGCTTACGCTCTCCCCTGTCGAGAAGTCCATGTATCCCATTCTTAAAATCATCAAAATTATCCGGATCAAGATCAGCGTTACTGAATACAGCTATCGCGTAACCCCTTGCTATTACCTCCTCTGCAGGCCAGAATTCACTTTTCACCTTTCTTTCAGGGTCAGTATTCTGAGGTCCCCGGTTATCTATCAGAAGAAAAGCCGGTACTGGTTTCACAGCTTTGTTCGGGACAAAAAGCGTCAGGTGAATATCAAGCGAATTTCCATTGCTGGAAATGGTAATGTCAACCTGCCTCAGAGTGGCATCTCCACCCATGGCATTTTTATCTTCATTAATAAGCTTGAAGCTCTTTGTATAATCAGTCGACGGAACCCTGCCGTAGACATTAGTGCGGAACAGTTCAAGAATTTCGTTTCTCCTGCTCTTTTCCCACATCTTAACATCTTTAACCTGCTTACCTTCAAGTGATACAAGGACTTCGGGTAATTTATAAGCCGGCACTTTTTCTTCAAAATAATTGAATTCAGACTGATTTTTTGTCAGCCTCTCCAGGGTCTCCTTTGATGGCTTCCAGCTTGTCTCTGCCTGTGAAAGAGCTTCGCAGGAAAGAAAGACAAGAATAAGTGTACTAAAGACATTTATTAAAATCCATGACTTCATTTCTCTTGTATTTTAATTTAAACTGCAACATTATAAAATTAGTTCTTTTATTATTGAATAAAGGGAATTGATG
Source organism: uncultured Bacteroidales bacterium (assembly GCA_963753495.1). Classification (GTDB taxonomy): domain Bacteria; phylum Bacteroidota; class Bacteroidia; order Bacteroidales; family VadinHA17; genus LD21. Next base: position 229,989 of record CAVWCO010000008.1, on the reverse strand, counting down.
TAATTTTATCTGAACTTTAAATGAGTCAATTGAAGCCGTTGTATCTTAAATATGAAAACTATATTGAGTGCCGGCTGTGTCCGCACCTTTGCAAGATAGCTTATGGGAAAAGAGGTATCTGCGGGGTCAGAAAGAACACCGGTGAGAAAATTGAGCTCATGACTTACGGAGTTATTTCCGGACATTCCCTCGATCCTGTGGAAAAAAAGCCGCTTTACCATTTCTTCCCGGGCCGTAACATTCTTTCGATAGGCTCGTATGGATGCAATATGAGATGTGATTTCTGCCAGAACTACCATATTTCGCAGAGCAGGGCCGACAGCTTTTCTCCTGACACTGATCCGGATAAAATAGCTATTGAGGCGCATAATGCCCCGAATAACATTGGATTGGCTTTTACCTACAATGAACCGGTGATCTGGTACGAATTCGTTATGGATACCGCCGCACTTATCAAGGAAAAAGGAATGTACACCGTCATGGTAAGCAACGGATTTGTTAACAGAAACCCGCTGAATGATTTACTGGAATTCATCGATGCATTCAATATCGACCTGAAGGCATTTAACGATTCATTCTATAAAAAACTCTCAGGGGCAGAACTTGAACCTGTTAAGGAAACACTGAAGCAAATTGCAAAAGCAGGGAAACATCTCGAAATTACCACATTGATAATTCCGGGCAGAAATGATTCAGAACAGGAAATGGATCAGGAGTCAAAATGGATATCAGAGGAACTGGGAAGTGAGACTCCATTTCATCTCAGCAGGTATTTTCCAATGTATAAAAGAGAAGATCCTGTCACTCCCGATTCTACACTGACAAGACTATTCGATGCCGCCTCAAAGCATTTGAAATATGTCTATATAGGAAATACCTCTGCCGGAAGGGGACAGAATACAACCTGCAGCAAATGCGGCAAAATAGTAACCAGACGAACAGGGTATAATACCAGATTAATAAACCTTGACGATAAAGGCAAATGCACTGAATGCGGAAATACCGTTTACAGGAATTTTACTTTTTCTTCGCAGGAATAGTACTGAGCCTTCCGCAGAGCTTATCGGCACCGGTGAAAAGATCTTTTTCCACCAGCTGAAAATGTGATCTGAGTGATTTGGGATCATCGGTCTTTACAGGATTGTTTACCCGTTTGATAAGATCATTTCTCAAAGTAACTGCATCGGCAATTATTCCGGATACCTCTTCGGCTTTCTCATCAGGATGAAGAGTTCCGAAAGTAAAACAGTCTGAAATCACTTCAAATATAAGATAATCTATATCCTTCTTAAGTTTTCTGATGCTTGGCATATTGGAGATTTTTTGATCAGGTGCAAAGATAACAAAATAATATTAACCACAAGCTCAGTTATTTGCCGTAAAGCTTTTAATACTCTCCTCTGCCTTTTCGATGTAGAGTTTGCGGAGGTTTTGAATAAGAGGAACACGTACATTGAAATAGATATCGCCTATGCAGCAAAACTGAAGTACCATTGGGGAAGTGCCTGTCATGAATACTGCATCGTATTCCTGCAGTGAATCAACAGGTACACACATGAATCTGACTTTGATCTTATTTTCCCTGCAAATATCGAGTATATGCTTTCTGGTTATCCCGTTAAGGATCTTTTCATCGGGTGCAGTAATGAGTGAGTTACCCTTCAAAAAGAAAATATTCGATCTGCTTCCCTCTGTGATCTGGTTTTCTTCATTTACAAGGAGGGCTTCATATCCTCTTTCGAGTATAAGCTTATGATAGATTGAAGACCGGAGTTTGTGATTAATAACTTTCGATTCAGGATCCTTTCTTTCAGCATAAAAAAGAATACCCTTGACTCCTTTATTATACTCTTCAGCGGTAGGATATATAGGTTCGATAAAATAGACCAGATAGTTATTTGAATCGTTATTATAGTTGAATACTATTTTAAGGTTGATATCTTTTCGTTTTTCGGTCTTTACCAGTTTAATAATATCCCTTCGTAAAACCTCATATTCTGCCAGGGATTCCTTCCCCTGAATTTTAATGCTGGTTACAAGACGCTCCATATGGTCGTGAAAAAATACCGGATTGCCTTTGATCATTCGTATCACCTCATAGATTGATTCTCCTTCATATACCAGAGCGTTATCAAACTGATCAGACGGATAAAGATGTCCGTTAAGAATGAATTTTTTGCCATAACATTCGTTCATGATAAGAGTTTTTTATTTACAAAAATACGAACAATAAGAGTATCAGCCAGCATTTCTCCATATATTAGCAGTCGCCGTAATATCTGACTGTTCAATTCATGTACGCAATTGTTGATATTGAAACCACGGGAGGGAGTTCCAGAATTGAAAAAATCACCGAAATTTCTATTTTTCAGCACGATGGAGAAAAGATAACAGGGGAATTTACAACCCTTGTCAACCCTGAAAGAAATATACCCTACTTCATCACAAACCTGACCGGGATAACTAACGAAATGGTTGAAGCTGCACCCAGGTTCTTCGAGGTTGCAAAGACAATAATTGAGTTTACCGAAGGGCGCACAATGGTAGCCCACAATGCAAGATTTGATTATTCATTTATACGGCAGGAATTCAAATCATTGGGTTACAATTTTAGCAGGAACCTGCTCGATACCGTAACACTTGGCCGGAAACTGATACCAGGACACAGATCGTACAGTCTGGGGAACATCTGCAAGGACCTGGGTATAACGATAGCAGGAAGGCACAGGGCCTCAGGAGATGCTCTGGCTACAGTAAGGCTTTTTGAGATACTTATGGAGAAAGACAGGGAAACAAGCGGAAAAGCTTCAGGGCTGATCAGAAACTCCAGATTATCAAAGCTTAATCCAAACCTGGATATCTCGAAAGTAGATTCAATTCCCGATGAACCCGGAATATATTATTTCTACAATGAGAACGGAGACCTTATTTATATAGGCAAAAGCAGAAATCTCCAGCAGAGAATAAGAACTCACCTTTCGAACAATACGACCAACCGGGCAATGGAAATGCGTGACCTCATTGCCGACATTGACTGGGAAATTACCGGAAGCGAACTTATAGCCCTTCTGAAGGAATCGTCTGAAATTAAGAAAAACAAGCCTGTCTATAACAGGGCTCAGCGCCGGACAGGTTTTCAATGGGGTATTTTCAGCTTCACCGACATGAATGGCTATATTAACTTTTATTATGGCAGGTTAGATGACAATGATAATCCGCTTTCGGTTTTTACAGGAAAGGAAAGGGCAAAATCAATGTTATTATCACTTGTCGAAAAACATGAATTGTGTCAGAAACTCACAGGTTTATATGAATCTACCGGACCATGCTTTCATTACCATGTAGGGGTCTGCAGGGGAGCATGCTGTGGAAAAGAACCTCCGGATTTGTATAATGAGCGGGCGAAAAAAGCTGCTGAAGAATTTGAATTCACCCGCCGCAATTTTTTCATTATCGACAAAGGGAGGGATGAAGAGGAACGCAGCGCAATAAAAGTGGTTAATGGCAAATTTTCAGGGTTCGGGTATTTCAATATTAATGAAATGGGATTCGGGCTGACGGCAGTTCATGATTGTATTCAGTCGTCGGGAGATAACCGTGATATCCAGACAATATTGAAACAGTATCTCAAAGGATACAAAATAGAAAAGATCATTGAATTCTGATTATCATAGGTTATATTTGTTAGCACAACAGATTTTATAAATTATAATCATTCTGCAAGTATGGCTCTATTTAAACGTACCACAAAAGATCTCATATTAAAAATTGATGAGTTTTTCGATAATGTTGATATTGGACTTCTTGTTTTCAGGGAAGGAGTTAAAGCCTATCTGGGAAATGACATGGAAGCATTTAACAGGCATATCCTGAAAGTCGAGCTGCTCGAAAGCAATGCCGATAAGCTCCAGAGATCTATTGAAAATGAAATGATAACTCATTCAATACTGCCCCAGCACAGAGGTGAAGTAAGTGCACTTATCGATGTCCTTGATGAAATAATTGATACCGTAAAATCCACCCTGAATGAATTCGGCAATGAAATGCCCGATATCCCGGCTTCGCTGAATCATAATTTCCTGAGTGTAATGGAAGCATCAGTCAGTGCCGGCGAAGAGCTTATACCTGCTGCCAGGGCGTATTTTAAATCGCCCTACACTGTCAGGGAGAAATTACTGAAGGTTTACTATTTTGAGAGTGAGACTGACAAGATTTCAAGATCTGTCACAAGGTTCATTTTTCAGGAAATGAAGGAACTCGATCTTGCACATAAATTGCATCTCAGGTATATTATACAGCATATCGAGAAAATTTCTGACAATGCACAGAAGGCAGCAGACCTCCTTTCTGCGATGGCAATAAAGATCGTGATGTAAAATGATTTTACTTTTCTTAACCAGCGGTCTCTTCCTTGGGTGGTCACTTGGGGCCAATGATGCTGCAAATGTTTTTGGTTCTGCGGTAGGCTCAAGAATGGTGAGTTTCAGGAAAGCTGCAATCATTGCTTCAGTTTTTGTGATTCTCGGGGCGGTCATTCAGGGAGCCGGAGCGGCAGGTACACTCGGGAAACTTGGTGCCGTAAATGCAGTCGGAGGTTCATTTACGGTTGCCCTGGCTGCCGCAGTGACAGTTTACCTGATGACCAAATTTGCGCTTCCTGTATCGACAACACAGGCTATCGTTGGGGCAATTATCGGATGGAACCTTTTTACCGGAAATCAGACCGACGGCAGGGCATTGACACAGATTGTAACAACATGGATTTCCGGCCCGGTAATCGGAGCTGTTTTTGCCATCATCCTTTATATGGTCGTTAAGAGTAATCAAAAAGAATTCATCCTTGCATCTGATCAGGTTTGAATCCTATATAAGGAAAGGGCTTATAATTGTTGGAGCTTTTGGTGCTTACAGTCTTGGGGCAAATAATATCGCAAATGTGATGGGAGTATTTATTCCTTCATTCAACCTTCAGGAGCTTAATCTTGGATTATTCACGCTTTCTTCAGCACAGCAGCTTTTTTTCCTCGGCGGTCTGGCTATTGCGGCCGGCATACTGACCTATTCAAAAAAAGTTATGGAGACTGTCGGCAATAATATTGTCGAACTTTCATCTGAAGCAGCACTTGTGGTTGTCCTTGCCCAGGCCCTGGTCCTCTTTATCTTTTCATCTTCCTGGCTTTCAAACATTTTTGTCCGATTCGGCTTCCCTCCCATCCCCATGGTCCCTGTATCTTCTTCACAGGTAATAATTGGAAGTGTGATTGGGATCGGATTATACAAAGGTGCCAGGAATATTAATTTCGGAATACTCGGGGAAATTTCAGCAGGTTGGATTGCAACTCCCATTTTATCAGGACTTTTCACATTTATTTCATTGTTTTTTGTAAAAAATATCTTTGGAATTGATGTGGGTAAAAAGGCAGAATTGCTAAGGGAGACAACTATTCAGCCAATATCAGTGACAACAGCCGATCCGTACCTGTCGAACATTATGCAGTATCTTATTCTTGGACTGCTTGTTGCAGGCACAGTTGCGTTATTGTATTACTATTTTCTTGAAAGAAGGAAAAAACTTGAACTTCAGAAATCCGAGGAAAAGTTCTGGAAGAATATTAAATGAAATGGGGTGCTGGTAGCTGGTTTCTTGTTGCTGGTTAGTTTGCAACAAGCACCTGGCACCTGGCATCCGGCACCCGGTAACTATCAATAGCTAATTTGAATTAATTAAATATTTACTACATGTCGAATGAATACTACCTTGGAATAGACATCGGAGGCACTAAATGTGCAGTTATAGCAGGGACTGAGGAAATGAAAATTCTTAAAAAGATCAGTTTCCCTACAGAAACCAGTAAAGGTCCCTCCCATGCAATAGATCTTCTGTTAACTTCAGCATCAGAAATCACCGCAAACCTTGAAAAAGGAAGGCTAAAGGCTGTTGGTATAAGCTGCGGGGGACCGCTTGACAGTGTCAGGGGAATTGTCCAATCCCCCCCCAATCTGCCTGGTTGGGAAGATATCGCTATTGTTGAATTGTTCAAAAATAAGCTTAATGTTCCCGTTTATTTACAGAATGATGCAAATGCCTGCGCACTTGCTGAATGGAAATTCGGAGCAGGAAAAGGAACCCGGAATATGGTGTTTCTCACTTTCGGCACTGGTATGGGAGGCGGCATTATAATTAATGGCAGGGTATATACAGGAACTAATGACCTTGCGGGCGAGGTGGGTCATATAAGACTGGCCGATGAGGGACCAAAAGCTTACGGAAAGCAGGGATCATTTGAAGGCTTTTGCAGTGGTACAGGAATCGCACTCCTTGCAAAACAAATAGTACGTGAAAAATTTGCATTAAGCCAGCCGGTGACATTTTGTAAAAACATTGAAGACATCGACAGAATAAATGCCCGGGATGTTGCTGAAGCTGCATTCGCCGGTGATAAGACAGCTATTAAGATCCTGGAAATATCAGGCGAATACCTTGGAAAAGGGTTATCCCTTCTGATAGATATTCTGAACCCCGAAAAAATCGTTATTGGAAGCATTTATGCCCGCTGCAGGCAGTTTATTGAACCTGCATGTCTTGAAGTGATTGCCAGGGAAGCGCTGGAACCTGCCAGAGCTGTTTGCAGTATAGTTCCTGCGGCTCTTGGCGAACAGATTGGAGATTTTGCAAGTCTTAGCGTTGCGATGGTGGAAAATGATCACTGAACAATAGTTATTATATGAAAAATTCAGAAAATTCCAGTGACTACAGGGCAATTTCACGCAGGAGCTTTATAAACAGGGCTGCCGCCGGAACAGCAGGCATTGCTTTTGTTCCGGCATTAAATAACCTTGGACTGGAAGATCAACAGCCTGGGAAATGGCCTCCTGATGCAGTGAAATACCGTTTCCATCTTATCGGACAGGCTCACATTGATCCTGTCTGGTTGTGGCCATGGCCAGAAGGTCTTGCAGTTGTTCACAGCACATTCCGGTCAGCTCTTGACAGGATGAATGAAACTCCCGACTTTACTTTTACCGCAAGCTCAGCGCAGTTTTATCAATGGGTCGCAGAAAATGATCCTGAAATGCTCGGAGAGATAAAAAAGCGGATTGAGGAAGGGCGCTGGAATGTTGTCGGAGGCTGGTGGGTGGAACCTGATATGAATATACCATCCGGCGAATCGATGGTACGACAGGGATTATACGGGCAATTAACCCTGCAGAGGCTTCTTGGACATCGTGCCACTGTAGCTTTTTGTCCGGATTCTTTTGGCCATACAGGAACATTACCTCAGATTATAAAATCGCAGGGAATGGAAAACTATGTTTTCATGCGTCCCGGTCCAAAAGAAAAGACCATTCAGGCCGACCTGTTCTGGTGGGAAGGTCCTGATGGAACACAGGTGCTTACCTACCGGATCCCAATCAGTTACAACGACAGCAGATCTGTCAGGGGCCGGATTGAACAGGTAATGGCTCAGCTGAAGGATCAGCCAATGAATACTTTCATGTCATACTACGGAGCAGGCGACCATGGGGGCGGCGCAACAAAAGAAAACATTGCATCAGTAAAGGAAATTCAGACAGAAAAAGATGCGCCCACCATAATGTTCAGCACTCCTGAAGAATATTTTAAAGAGATCCGTAACAATCAAAATCTGAGGCTTCCGGTGATTAAGGACGACCTTCAGCATCATGCAAGAGGATGCTATACCGCTGAGGCAGAGATAAAGAAAAACAACAGGCTCTCGGAGAGTTCACTGGTTACTGCTGAAAAAATATCCGCACTGGGATCGGCGATCTGGAATTTCACATATCCGAAGGAGGAATTTACTTCAGCATGGAAAAAGGTCCTGTTCCTTCAGTTTCACGATAGCCTGGCAGGAACTTCTGTCCCGGAACATTCTGTAACTGCCAGAGAAGGTTACGGTTATGCCCTTGAGGTAGCTCACGAAGCCATATATAAAGCTGTTCAGAAGCTTGAATGGCAGGTTGCTGCAGAAGATCCTGCCTCACAGTATCTTCTTGTCTTTAATCCCCATGGCTGGGAAATAAAGGGGAATCTTGAATATGATCTGAACTGGGATACAAGGAATCCTTCACAGGCTGAAGATGAAAAAGGGAATCTGTTGTGGCATCAATGGACCGCAGGAACAACAGAGACAGGAAGCCGCAAAGGATTAATAGTAAGGTGTTCTGTTCCGCCCTTCGGTTACAGGCAGATTAGGATCATGGCCGGAAATGATCTGGAATTGGGACCAGGTGTAACCGCCGGAAATAACTCGATGGAAAACGAATTCCTTAAGATAACATTTTCAGATTCAGGGAATATCGGAATATTGGATAAGGGAAACAACCGGGATTTGTTTGAAGGCGGGAAAACCGGTTGCAAGGCTATTATAATCGATGATCCAAGCGATACCTGGAGCCACGACATTAAAGTATTCGACAGAGAAATTGGCTCATTCGGTAAGGCTGCGATAAAAGTACTTGAATCCGGACCGCTCCGTGCGATTACAAGAGTAACATCCTCATATGGTGCTTCCACGCTGACAATCGACTGGATCCTTTACGAGGGTTCTCATACGGTTGAATCAAGAATATCCCTTGACTGGAATGAGCGCCTGAAAATGGTTAAATTCTCATTTCCCCTGAATGTCGGATCGCCGGTAGCAACTTACGAAACTCCGTATGGATTTATTAAACGCGCCACAAACGGGGAGGAAGAGCCGGGACAGAGGTGGATTGATCTGACAGGAAAAGTAAGCGGATCCGACTATGGCCTGGCTGTGATAAATGATGCAAAATACGGATACAGTGTTGATGGGAACGACATGAGGATTTCTGTTATCCGCTCGGCAGTTTATGCACATCATAATCCAAGGGTTCTTGATATGAAGTCGGAACATATCTGGCAGGATCAGGGTATTCATACATTCAGGATGCAGCTGGTACCACATAAGGGAACCTGGCAGGAGAGCAATATCATACGCAAAGCGGAGGAATTCTTGTCCCCGGCTGTCGTTATCTATCAGGGAATACATGGAGGATCAATGCCAAAAGCGGGGTCATTCCTCTCAATCGAAAATGAGAACATCGTAATTTCTGCAATAAAACAGTCAGAGGAGGGCGATGATCTGATTATACGATGCATTGAAACATCAGGTATTGAAACCTCTGCAACGATCGATCTTTCCTTTATAAACCGGAAATGGAATGGCAATTTCAGGCCATTCGAGATTAAGAGCCTGCGTCTGAACTTCAAAACCAGGGACATTAAGGAAGTAAATCTTCTTGAAGAATAAAGACATATTAACCACAGAGTTTCACTGAGTATCACGGAGTAAATCACGGAGTAAAAAGTACTGATAAAACAGTGAAACTCAGTGTAAACTCCGTGATACTCCGTGGTTTATGATATAATTTTAATTCTAAACTTAATTGCAATTCACCAAATGAGTACTATAATCGAAGACATAAGGAAGGAAATAATTAAGAACGCTGACGAAAAAACCAGAATTTCAGGCGAAAGGTTCTTCAAGGAACCTGTAAAGCTCCATGGTTTAAAATCTGCAGTCACAGTTCGCATAGGTAAAGAATTCTTTGTAAAAATCAAGGAAAAAACGAAAAAGGAGATATTCGGATTATGCGAGGAACTATGGCAGTCAGGATATCTGGAGGAAGCAGGAATTGCGTGTAACTGGTCGTTTTATATCAGAAAGAAGTATGACTCCGCCGATCTCAGCATCTTCGGAAAATGGGTGGATAATTATGTGACCAACTGGGCAACTTGCGATACACTTTGCAATCACTCAGCCGGAACCCTGATTGAAATGTATCCCGAAAAGATAGCAGACCTCAAAAAATGGGCAAAATCACCAAACAGGTGGATGAAAAGGGCTTCAGCCGTATCACTGATTGTTCCGGCCAGAAAAGGATTATTTCTTGAAGACATATTTGAAATCGCCGATATACTGCTTACTGACAGTGATGATATGGTTCAGAAAGGATATGGGTGGATGCTAAAAGCTGCAAGCCAGGCACATCAGAAAGAGGTCTTTGATTATGTGATCAGGAATAAGGCTGTGATGCCAAGAACCTCATTAAGATATGCCATCGAAAAAATGCCGGATGGACTAAAAATATTGGCGATGTCAAAATAATCTTCCACTTTATTAACTTTGGATTTATTTTTACGTAGAACAGATATGCTGAAAAAAATTGTATTCTCCATAGCCATTCTGATTGTCCCGGCTGCCGTATCTTCTCAGGACAGGGTAACGGGAAGGGATTTTGCCACAAGATCGGAAGTTATTGCACAGTATGGAATGGCTGCAACAAGTCAGCCCCTGGCGACCCAGGTGGCGCTTGATATCCTAAAAAAAGGGGGAAATGCCATTGACGCGGCAATTGCTGCCAATGCAGTGCTTGGAGTGGTAGAACCTACAGGCTGCGGAATAGGAGGTGACCTTTTTGCAATAATCTGGAGCGCTGACAAAGGAAAGCTTTACGGGTTGAATGCCAGCGGTAGGTCACCCCGGTCGCTCAAACTGGAATACTTTAAGAACAAAGGTATTGATTTCATCCCTTCCACCGGTCCTCTGCCTGTTTCAGTTCCAGGGTGTGTCGACGGGTGGTTCGAAATGCATGAGATGTTCGGCCGGCTTCCGGTAAGGGATATTTTACAGCCTGCTATAAATTACGCACGGGACGGGTTTCCGGTATCTGAAGTCATTGCTTATTATTTAAACAGAAATACGCAGGCTTTGAAGGATTTTCCAAACATTAAGGAAACCTATATGCCAAATGGAAAATCGCCTGATAAGGGTGAAATATTTAAAAATCCAAGACTGGCCACTACTCTTGATAAAATTGCAAAAGGAGGCAGAAACGAATTTTACAGGGGAAGCATAGCAAAAGCAATTGCAGCTTTTATGAAATCGCAGGGAGGATTTCTGACCTACGACGATATGGCAAGGCATAATTCAGAATGGATCGAACCGGTCAGCTCATCTTACAGGGGTTATGATGTCTGGGAACTTCCTCCTAACGGACAGGGAATTGCAACTCTGCAGATACTGAATATACTTGAAGGTTATGACATTGAAGAAATGGGATTTGGATCAGCTGAATACATGCATCTGTTTACAGAAGCAAAAAAACTTGCTTTTGAAGACAGGGCTAAATTTTATGCTGATCCGCGATTCAGCGCAATACCTGTTCCACAACTCATCTCAAAAAAGTATGCAGCGGAACGCCGGAAACTGATAAATCTCGAAAGAGCAGGCAGGGTATATGATCCCGGAAAAATAGAAGCCGGAAATACAATTTATCTTACAGTTGCTGATAAATATGGCAATATGGTTTCTCTTATCCAGAGCAATTACAGGGGAATGGGTTCAGGTATGTGTCCTACAGGACTTGGTTTCGTACTCCAGGACAGAGGTGAGATGTTCAGCCTTGATGCAGGGCATGCGAATGGTTATGCACCCGGTAAAAGACCCTTTCACACCATAATTCCCGGATTTATAACAAAAAACGGCAAACCATGGATCAGCTTCGGAGTCATGGGAGGAGACATGCAGCCACAGGGCCACGCTCAGGTAATAATAAACCTTATTGATTTCAAAATGAACCTGCAGGAGGCAGGTGACGCACCCAGAATGTATCATACAGGATCATCCGAGCCCACCGGAGAACAAATGACAAATGGAGGCGTACTTAGTCTTGAAAACGGATTCCGCTGGGAAGAGATCCAGAAACTGCTTTCCATGGGTCACAGGATTGAATGGAATCTTGGCGGCTACGGCGGTTACCAGGCAATTATGTGGGACGATAAAAATAAAGTCTGGTATGGCGCTTCGGAATCGAGGAAAGACGGCCAGGCAGCGGGATATTGAATTGTAGGGCGTTGCATGCAACGCCCCTACCACCAAGGGAATGATCAATCCCTATCAGATCCATCACCCCGTTAATAAATGTCAGAGGATGTGCAGGATTTCCCGGAACATAAAGATCAATATGGTGTTCATCGATGAATGCCCGGTTAACTGCAGGGCTCTCTCTGAATATACCCCCGCTGATAGCATCAGTACCCACCAGGATAATTATTTTGGGATCAGGAACAGCAGCATAGCAAATATTGAGGGCTTCAGCCATATTTGAGGTTACAGGACCTGTGATTACAATTCCGTCAGCATGGCGGGGAGAAGCAACAAATTCAACACCATACCGGCCAAAATCAAAATTTACATTTCCGGTTGCGTTCAGTTCCATCTCGCATGAGTTATCACCGCCTGCACTAACCTGCCTAAGTTTCAGCGCCTTTCTGAATAGTTTCTTAATATCTTTTCTTATTGTATCATCATCGAGTATGACCGGTTTTATCTCACCTGGTTTAACAATCAGATCATCTCTCCTGTTAGCAGCTATTTTATAATCATTCAGAAATTTCACTTTATCAGGTATGAGAAATGCACATTCTTTACAGAAGACACACTTCCCGAGGTCTATTGCCCCTTCTTTTTCACTGATTGCACCTGCCGGACATATCTCAGCCATACTGCTTATTTCCGATGCAGTTATATCACCTGAAATTAACGGCCTTCCCCTGAAAAGATCCGAAACAGGCTGGTTGCGCAGGTCTTTTATATACTGCCTGCCGTGATGTGATAATATCTTAAACTCCTCAAACATTTCCTTCCTGACAGATTAATTACAGATCGTTTCCGCAATAGCTAAGGTTAAAACTTTTGTTACAGACCGGGAAATCAGATATTTCCTGGTTCCTTACAGCAAGTGCCAGAGCCATCCAGTTATGAAAGGATGGATCTTTCACCTTATAATGCCGGATATTTCCCTTTTCATCAGTAATTGCTGAATGGCAGATTTCACCCCTCCATCCTTCAACAATTGAAATTGCAAACATGCCGGGTTCCAGACTGTAATCATAAACCGGCTTTCTGTTCCCATGGGGTTTACCTTTCCAGACATCAACCAGTTCCCGGATTATTCTTATTGATTCCCCGACCTCCCTGACTCGCAGTAATCCACGGGCCAGCACATCAGCAGTTTCAAGGACAATGGTATGTACATGAAACTTATCATAGTACTGGAAGGGATGGGATATACGGATATCGCGCGATATTCCACAGGTACGGGCTGCCATTCCAACAGCGCCAATGCTAAGTGCCTGCTGTTTTGTTACCTGTCCTATATCTTCAAATCGTGCAAGGACACTTGGCATTGAATAGATACGGTCAGTGATCTCAGTATATCTCAAACCAACCTTTTCAAGTAATTTAAGCATCTTTTCGGTAAAAACTTCCTCCATCGGATAATTGCTTCCTCCCGGTCGCACCAGACCTTTCCCGAAACGATTGCCACACCAGTTCTGTGTTGTATTAATTATTTCAGTCCGAAGAGCTTCGCACACGACCTGACCCAGCTGGTATGCAACATCTCCGCACAGGGCAGCTGTGTCGCCGATATGCACTAGCTATCCTTTCCAGCTCAAGACCGATACAACGTTCAATCTGCAATGTATCGCTGACCGCCATGTCCGCCAAGCGATTCCATCAATTGGGAATGGGCAAGGGAATGGGCAACTGAAGTATCGCCTGCGATATTATCGCACACGATACATTTCTTTAAATTACTGCTCTTTTCAGCCAGCAGCTTCTCGATCCCCCGATGCTGATACCCAAGCTGTATTTCAAGGTGCAATACCTTCTCTCCATTACATATAAACCTGAAATAGCCAGGTTCAATAACACCTGCATGTATGGGGCCTACTCCAACTTCATGAAGCTCTTCACTTTCAATCTCATAAAATGGATAATTATCCATTATGGCCGATTTATCCTGACTATAATAAGGATACCTTACAGGCTTCATCCACGGGTGTCCTCCGAACTCCACTCCAAAATTCTCATGGATCTCGCGTTCAAAAATATGAAGCTGAGGACAAACGGGGGTCAGTGACTTCAAAACCGGATTCACATTATTCTCTTCGAATGAATATACCCTTAAATTATTCTTCAGATCATCAGCAATGCATAAAATGAATTTCAATTTCTCACCCGATTCTGCGCCATAATAAGCCACGCAATGTTTTTCTTCGCCTTTAAGGTATTCCGATACCTCGTTATAAAAATCATCATATTCCAAAACCGGTATCTCCCTCAGATCAAGTAGTGGATGTATTCTTTAATATTACTGAAAACTGCTGGCTCATCATAATCCCTATTTCGGTAATAATTCAATACTTTGGTTAATCAGGCTGACCAGAAAAGGTGGCTGATAAAAGCACATTAAAATAACAATTCCCAGAAAAATGAACTGACTTACAGTTTCGACAGGACTGACTCTTTCAGCAGCTGTAAACGGATCAGTCCTGCGAGGGTTTGAGAAGATGATGTGCATGAAACGAGTACTCATGGCATAGATTACAAAACAGAGTGGTATGATAGCCGCGATCATTACCAGCCATTGGCCGCTAAAGACCAGTCTTTTAAAAATCAGAAACTCTGTTATGAATAACCCTGATGGTGGTATTGCCAGAATGCAGATCATGCCCAGAATCAGAACCAGGGCTCCTGCCGGGTATAATTTCATATATCTTCCGCAGTCATCAAGGTTAAAAGTATGAAGAACCCTTGACAATTGTCCCATCTGGTAAAAGAGGCTCGATTTCGTAAGGGAATGCAGTACCAGAAGCAGAAGCGCCGCATAGTACCCTTCCCCTCCGGATCCTGTTGCTATTGCCACCAGCCCCATATTTTCGAGACTTGAATATGCAAGCATGCGTTTCAGATGTTTTGCTTTAAGCATATAACCTGCAGCAACCAGCAATGAAAGAAGTCCGGAAATGATCAGTACGCTGTTCATAAAAGGCAGGATCGATGAAGATGAGAATAATGTGTAAACCCTGAAAATAGCAAGGAACCCAACATTCATAAGGGTAGTTGAAATTAGTGCGCTTATGGGGGGCGGGGCAACGGAATGAGCATCGATAGTAACAGTATGCATCGGGAAAAGACCCATCTTGGTACTGAATCCTACAAGGACAAACAGAAATGCAATTTTAAGATACATAGGGTTCGCCTGGTTGATGATTTCGGCAAGCGAAGAAAAGGTAAGGTTGGCAGCATCCTCCCGGCCATAAATAAATCCCAGGAACAGTATGCCAAGGTAAGCCAGTGCAATACCTGCCGAGCAGATAAAGACATACTTCCATGTGGCTTCAAGGGCTATTTCTGTCCGATCGTGATAGATCAGAGCTGCAACAGCAAGAGTTGTTGCCTCTATAAAAATCCATAAAACAGTCATCCCGTCAGCCAGATATGCACCCGACATAAAGGTCATCAGTGCAATCAGGGCAGCATGGTAAATGTTGAATTTCCTTGTGTCATTACCGGCAGCATATATAAACCCGTGATAAATTGTCGGTATTGTCATTATTGTCAATACTGACAGAAGTAATACTCCTGTACTGTTAAAGGTAAAATAGCGAAGCTCGGTGCTATTCAGGTTTATCCAGGAATATATCGTCAGGGTGATGTGCATTAATGCATATCCTGCTGCAATGATCCTGGTAATTGCCCTGTTTTTCAGCAGGATCACCAGGGCGATCATCAGCGCGGATATGATAAAAAAATATAAAAGCATTTCAGTCTTTTAACATTGTAAGTTCATTGGTGTGCGGTTTAAGACGCAATCCAAAAAAGCCAAGTATAAGAACACCGACAAAAATATCGAGTAATATCCCGATATTTATCAGCATCGGCATTTCGTTACCAACAGCCAGAGAAAATATAAAAACAGCATTTTCAATTATAAGGAATCCTATAAGATGAGAAATAATAAGCTTATGCGTAACAATCATCAGCAAGCCTGTAAACAAGCAGAAAAGGGCTATTGTCATGTAAATTGTATTGACGAAAGGATTTATGAGTGAATTGGCAAGCACTACACTTATAAGCAGTGTAAGCATTGATAAAATGAGCAGGTAAAACCCGGGCATTGCCTGCCTGTGAACCTTTGTCACACCTGAAGCGATAATAATTCTTTTAAGAAGATAGGGTATCAGAAAGGTTTTAAAAACAAGAGTCTCCGAAACAATAAAAACGAGGTTGGCAGTGTTGACTTCCCGGAGCTCAAATAATGCTATCCCACACAGAAGTAAGCCCTGCAATCCTATCAACCTGACGTAATTAACCAACCGTTCTGCAGAAGCAAAATAGACGAGGGTTACAGCAAACAATATAATCAGGTAAATTATCATCTTCCGCTATTGGTTTAGTTTTTCGGTCAGTACCAGTATTATCATGAAAGCAATAATTGCAATTGCTGAAATAGTAAGGATAAATTTCGGATTCTTATTCATTTTATTCCTTGCCCTGAAAGATTCCACAAATCCTATAATAATTGCAAATAATGCCTGGACGGTTAAAAACAAGGCTATCTGCAAATGAAGATTCCATTCTGAAGGGACTATCACGTTGTACATCAGAGAGCCATATAAAGCAAATTTCAGATAAGTTCCCAAATGGATCAGAGCCTTATCGAAGCCGCTGTTATCAAGGATCATTACCTCATGGATCATTGTCAGTTCGAGATGTGTCTTTGGATCATCGACAGGGACCCTGCTGTTTTCAATCAGTGCGATCTGAATAAATAAGTAGAATCCTATTATACTGTATATTAATACATAATGATTCCCTGTTATAAAAAAATGGCTAAAAATATCTGAGAATGATGTAAATCCTGTAAACATGGCAAAAGTGGCCATAAGGATGAAAAATGCAGGTTCAACCAGCATCGAGAAAAATGCTTCGCGGTTTGCCCCCATCCCCTCGAAGCTGCTCCCGGTGTCAAGTGCTGCGATTATGGCAAAGAACTTGCCCAGTGCAAGCATGTAAGAGAAGAAGACAAAATCACCCTCAAATGATATTATTGCATTCTGATTTGCAAAAGGAATTACGAGCAGGGAGCTGATTATACACGACAATGTTATAACAGGGGCTATCTGAAACACCAGGCTTGTTGTCGTGCTGAATACACTGCCTTTCCTGAGCAGCACATAAATATCCTTTAAAGGTTGAAGAATACCAGGCCCCTTGCGGCCTGACAATATGCTTTTCGTCCGCAGAATGATGCCGGGAAAGAAAAAGGCTGTGATCAATATCAGCAAAAAACCTGGCATCTCTATATAATTTTGAAATAGGTTAGTAAAAGTATGATCAGCATAAACAGGAAAGCGTACAATATGTAATGCTGAATTTTCCCTGTCTGCATAACAGCTATCCGTTTGAGAAGTCCTGTTAAAATGTCAACAGGTTTATCAATAAGAAGCTTTTTAAATATATCGTCGCTTTGGGACTTAAATTCTCTTCTATCGGGAAAAATATCATCTTCCTTCAGATCCTTCATAATTTTTTCCGTCTGAAGAACCGGCTTGGCCAGATGATTATAGTTATAAGCATATGAAGTAGCCGTATATTGCTGTTTCGGTCCCGGTGCAGTATAGCCGCAGCCCCAGGTAGGCTCATAGCTTACCGACTTCGATTTCAGGTGATAATACCTGTAAATCAGCAAGACAATTGTTGTTAAGATGAATATTCCGCTAATAATGCTTATCTGCGTAAGGTCAGAGACAGAAGTTCCGGCTGCAAGGTTGATATCTTCCAATCTGAATCCACTTGTTATTATTAGAAACACAGGTTCCACAAACCATGGTGAAGCGAGTCCGATCAACAGAATAAATGCCACTGAGATATATTGAGGGAATATCATGTCGTTGCTTACTTCATTGGCTGATGATGCCTTAGATGAACGTGCCTCGCCAAGGAAGACAATCCCGAAAGCTTTTGTAAAACAGAATACCGCCAGTCCTCCGATAAGAGCTAATCCCACAATTGTTCCAATTAAAGCTATTGACTGATAAAGGCTTGCTGCCGAAATACTACTGAACATTCCAAGATAAATGAGGTATTCCGAGATAAAGCCATTGAAAGGTGGCAGCCCACAAATTGCGAGTGAACCAATCAGGAAAAGAGCTGATGTGTACGGCATCTTTTTGATCAGGCCTCCGAGATGCTCAATGTTTCGTGTATGTGTCGCCTGATATACCGAACCTGCGTTAAAGAAAAGAACGGATTTAAACAGAGAATGATTTAAAACATGAAGCAGTCCCCCGCTGAAACCAAGCAGGCTTAACTGATTATTCCCGATTGCAAGACCGATTACACCAAGGCCTATGCCGATGCCTATAATACCGATATTTTCAATACTATGATAAGCCAGGAGCTTCTTAAGATCGTGCTGGACAATAGCCATCATAACACCGAGGATACCCGAAACCAATGAAACGATAAGTATCAGGATGCCTATCTGAAGAAGATCAAACTGCACTGACATGAGAACCCTCAGAATACCATAGATCCCCATTTTTATCATCACCCCCGACATAACACCTGAAACATGAGAAGGGGCCGCAGGATGAGCCTGAGGAAGCCATGTATGCATTGGTATGAAACCGGCTTTAATTCCGAATCCTGCAAAAAAGAGTATAAACAGCAACAAATTTGAGTGGTTTGAAAAATAAGAACCAAGGGCATCGAAGCTGATTTCCCCGGTTTCTTTACCCACAATCAGGAAACCAATAAGGAGGAAGAACATACCGACATGCATTTGTATCAGATAACTGATGCCGGTTTTCATGATTTTCAAATCTTCTGCATCGAAAATGACAAGCATAAATGATGACAAAGCCATTATTTCCCATACCACCAGGAAGGGCAAACCGTCGCGGATAAGCACTACCATAATCATTGACAGGTAAAGCCATAAGTAGGAGAAATAGTGGATCGAAAAGCGAAGGGAATTTTTAGTCTGAAAATATGGTTTCAGGTAACCCCGTGCATAGAGGAGACCCACAAAAACCGTTATATTGATTACAAACAGGAAAAATGCTGATAGCCTGTCGATTGTCAGAACAAAATTCTTCTGGATTACCGGCAGAAGCGATTCTATTTTTAATTCCTGGTTGCTTACGGAGAGCACTTCAAATCCCCACGATGAGGTCAAAACAACTCCACCGATAAGCACTGCAAGGGTATAGTAATACTTAAGAGCCTTAGGTATAACAAAAACCGGGAAAGTCAGAAACAGAATAATAAGAAATATCAGGGCACTCATCAATCTTATATTCGATTGGGTTTGGTGACCGCAAAAGTAAAAAAATATTTATCTTGTTATATAAGAATAAAGTATCAGTTTGAAATCTGCCTGATGTGGGGAAATAAATTTCTATCTGAACCCGCTACTCCTACCGTAGGGAATTGAATAACATACCTCTAACCCCCCCGCCGAAGCGGGGCAGGCTCTTCAAAGGGGATTGGATAACATCCCCCTAACCCCCTTCAAAGGGGGAATATAACACGCAACATTAAACTACTTCACATTTAATTGTATTTCCTCCTTGACTTCAGTAAGAGCAAGCACCTGCGTGTTTCCGCCTTTTTCAAGATTTATATCATGAGGCTTGTTTGTTTTCCAGGAACCGCCGGTGAAATCGGGAACATCAATTGACTGTGACCTGTTAGCTACTGACCATTCGCTGAGAGGGGCAACCGAACTCCACAATGCACCGTCATAAACATCCTGATCGAGCGGCAATCCATTTCTCAGACAGTCAATCATCCGCCAGTCCATGATGAAATCCATTCCTCCGTGACCTCCGACTTTTTTTGCCATCTCTCCCACCCTTTTTACAATTTCCGGAGTAAATTTCTCAGTGACTGCCTTTAATTCCTCTTCGTTCAGCCAATCTTCACCTAAAGCAATCCTTTCCGGATCAGGGTATTTCATGGCTGATCCTGAAGTACCATTTATTACGTGCAGTCTTGAATAAGGGTGAACAGATGATACATCATGCTGGATCAGGATTGTCCTGCCTAAATTGGTTCTTACAAGAGAAGTGTTCATGTTGCCCCTGTAGTTTTTGTTTGCATAAGGAGCAAAGAACTGATCTCCTGCTGCAAGAGCATTAGCATGTTTTCCCATTGTGAAATCGACGGAGGACATTGAGGTAAGATATTCCATCCTGTCACCCCTGTTTATATTCATTATCTGACATACCGGTCCCAGACCGTGTGTTGGATAAAGATTACCGTTCCGTTCAGCATTTTCCTTAAGCCTCCACATACCTGTATATGCTCCGTCTGACTGCCTGTCATCTGCCGGTTTCCTGAAGTTGTATCCCATCAGGTTATGAATATATGCTCCTTCACCATGGACAATATCGCCAAACATCCCCTGCCGTGCCATATTCAGGGTAAGAAGTTCAAAGAAATCGTAACAGCAGTTTTCAAGCATCATGCAATGTTTTTTCGTTTTTTCCGATGTTTCAACGAGCTGCCATGCTTCATCAATAGTCCTTGAAATGGGAACCTCACATGCGACATGTTTTCCGTTTTCCATCGCATAAAGGGCCATTGGTGTATGCCAGACCCATGGTGTGCAGATATATATCAGGTCAAGGTCCGGCAATTCAACAAGCTTTTTCCAGATATTTTCATCACCAGAAAACTCCTGTGCTGAAGGCCGTCCGATTCGTGCCAGATAATTCTGTGATCCTTCAACAGCGGCAATTCTGAGATCAGCCAGTGCTTTTATTTCAACTCCCTCAATATATGACAACCTCTCAACAGCACCGCTTCCCCTGTCACCAAGCCCGATAAATCCGACCCTTACAACTGGAATTGCCGGAGCAGCATAACCCGACATATTGAATTTCTGAACATGAAGTTTTTTTACTGAATCAAGAATTGCTGCAAGATTTGATTCAGGCTGTTTTGGAGCACATCCGGAGATGATCCCACCAGTAAATGCACCTGCCCCAACTGTTGTTGCAGTCCTCAGAAAATCACGGCGATTACTTTTCATAATATGGTTTATCAGGTTAATTGTTAATTTTTTATTCTTTGTGAAATTAATACTTATATTTCTTTTTGAAAAGCCAGACACCTATAAAGAAATAGACTAGTGATAACGCCAGTATCCATAAGATCTCAAATGATACATCTGAAAAACCGGAATCATAATTAAGTATTTTATTAAAAGCCCTTGTTGCTGTTGCTGTCGGTAAAATATCGTTAATGTAAAACTGATGGCCGGCCAGGCTAATGAGATTAATTTTAGGTAAGGGCAGAAAGCAATCAGAAAAAAACATTAAAATAAAGAAAGGGAAACAGCCAAGGGTAAGTAATCCAAACATTGTTTTAATAAAGCATGATGTTATAATACTGATGCTTATTACAGAGAAACTGGTAAGGGCACCAACAAGTAAAAGCAATGGCAGAGACCCCGATGTTGTGTATCCCACTGAAAATGCAGCAAGTAACGTCAGTAAAAGACAGATCAATCCTATTATTATCTGATTAAGACTTAAGGCAGTCATGAATTCAGCAGAAGTAAGCTTCGATAATGAAAGCCGTGTAATAGTGTCTTTTTCTATCTCCCTCACAACAGAGGCACCGGCAGTGAAGAGCATCATTATGATTGACAATACCAACAGGGCCGGAACATAAAGATCAAACTCACTCAGGCTTTTACCTCTGCCGGCATATTCATATTTCACGTTAAAGGGTATTTCAATCCCTGTTGCCTCACTTATGTAGCTGAATGTTATGTAATCGATAAATGAAGCTGCAATCATATACTTCATATTTGCCTGATCTCCATAGCTTCTTAAGGGTGATAATGATCCTGCACCATCGGCCATGAACATATTGAATGAATTGGAAAAATCTTCAGGAATAGTTATGAAAAGATCCGCATCTTTATTTTTAATCATCTCCCGTGCATTTAACGAGTCAGACACTACCCTGATTTTCAGGATGGGATTGCCATCTTCCGTTTGCATTTTTCCCCACTCATTAATAAGCTCGTTTGAGATTTTTCCTTTTTCATCATTGTTAATAAGGACAATATTATATGCTGACGAGGCTGAATCGCCCATATACATGTACATCATATAGATAAAAAAGGGTGCGAAAACAATGGCAAGGATCAGGATTTTCCAGTCCCTCAGATTTTCCTTAAATGTCTTTATAAAACAATCAATCGTTTTCATTCCCGTATTCTTCTGCCTGTGAGGCTTATAAAAATATCTTCAAGACTCTTCTTTCGCGACTGCAAATTATTTACCTTAAGATTACGCTCTCTGACCAATTTAAGTACATTCTCCAGGGCTGCCGTAGGATTTTTAGTATTGAAAGAGATTCTGTTTCCTGATATTGTGATACCGGACAGCTGTTTTGTATCAAGAAAAGGCAGTAATTCCTTTTCCGGATCACATTCAAAATCAATTTCAACCAGATCGTCATGGCCGCCGGTTCTTATAATTTCATCTGCCGTTCCGGTGACCAGAAGCCTGCCCTTATCGATAATGCATATTCTGTCGGAAAGTTTCTCTGCCTCCTCCATGTCGTGAGTTGTAAGTACAACTGTAGTCTTTTTCTTTATCGACCGGATGTAATCACGGACCAGGACCCTGCTCTGGGGATCCAATCCTGCCTGAGGCTCATCAAGAAAGACAATCTCGGGTGAATGGATTAATGCCAGGGCAATATTCAATCTTCTCTGCATGCCTCCTGACAGCTTTTTAGCCAGGCGATCTTTAATCCCTGTGAGCCCTAGTGATTCAAGCAGCTCATTCCCTTTGGCAATAACCTCATCGTATTTCATGTTGTACATTTTCCCCATAAAAAGGATTTGTTCCATACAGGTGAGATTCTCCCATACAACTATATGCTGGGGACAAATGCCGGTCGATTTACCATTATCAGGGCAGTCAATTGTAACAGTTCCGCTGTCGGGCTTTAAAAGCCCGCTCATAATCTTGATGGTAGTCGTCTTGCCTGCTCCGTTAGGGCCTAAAAAGCCAAATATCTCCCCCCTGTAAATTTCAAAAGATATATCATCAACAGCTAATATATTGCCGTAACTTTTAACAATTGACTCAGCTTTTAATATAGGTCTCATTTATAATTATCCTCCCGGCATACAGGATTAAAATTAACCATTTAATTCAAGTAATCAGCAAATAATAGTTATAGAACATTCAAAACTAATTTTATCTTTACTATCCATAATATCGCAACCGCTGTAGCGTTGGCATAACGGATGTATTCATTTTTTCATTTAATACCGTTTTATACTTTTACAACGGATACGCACAGGAGATGATTTACGAGGATATATCACTTAAAAAATTCAATACTTTCGGCCTGAATGTCAGGGCGGACCATCTGGCTACGTTCAAGCTGGAGGAAAATTTAATTCATTTCCTGAAGCACCATCGCACTCCGGTTCAGAATTATCTCATTATAGGACAGGGCAGCAATCTTCTCTTCACTAAAGATTTCCATGGTACAGTCATCCACCCTGAAATGGACGGGATATCTCTGGAAGGCAAAAAGGGCAATGATGTTATTGTCTCAGCCGGAGCAGGTGTGGTATGGGACAAGCTCGTTGAATTAACAGTTAATAAAGGACTTGGCGGACTTGAAAACCTGTCATTTATTCCGGGCCTTGTAGGTGCAGCTCCTATTCAGAATATCGGAGCATTCGGATGTGAAGCGAAAAATACCATTGAAAAAGTAAGGGCAATTTCTCTTGAAGAGGGTTCTGTAAAGGAATTCACAAATGAAGAATGCGCATTTGGTTACAGGGACAGTATTTTTAAGGGTGAGCTTAAAGGCAGATATCTGATTACCAAAGTCTATTTCAGGTTATCGTCAAAGCCTAAGTTAAGCCTTGAATACGGCTCATTGAAAGAAGAGGTGAACAAACTGGGATCTACATCCCTCGGCAATGTAAGAAACATAGTCATAAATACCCGACAGAGAAAGCTTCCCGATCCGGAACTGATTGGTAATGCCGGAAGCTTTTTCAAGAACCCTGTTGTAAAGCTTTCTGTGGTTGATGGCCTTAAATCGAGATATCCTGAGATACCTGTTTTTAAGGATATCTCCGGTGGTGCAAAGCTGGCAGCAGGATGGCTTATTGAACAATGCGGATGGAAAGGTAAACGGATCGGGGATGCCGGCGTGCATGACAAACAGGCTCTGGTCATTGTTAATCACGGAAACGCTACCGGACAGGAATTATTCGATCTTTCCTTACAAGTTCAAAAATCAGTGGAAGAGAAATTCGGGATTATCCTTGAACGGGAAGTAGAAGTTATCTGAGCTACCTGTAGATCCTCCTTTTATTAAGTTCTCTCTGATACTGGTTGGCATACCTGTTATGCTCCGAAAGGGTCCTTGAAAAATTATGGTATCCCGAAAAATCAGCTTTGGCGGCGAAAAAGATATAATCGTGCTTTTCGGCATTTAATACTGCCTCAATGCCTTCGACTGAGGGACACCCTATTGGACCCGGAGGCAATCCTGCATGCTTATAGGTATTGTAAGGAGAATCAACCTCAAGATGTTTATACAGGATCCTGTTGACTGTAAAATTATTAATAGCAAACTTGATTGTCGGATCAGCCTGAAGAGGAATGCCTCTTTTCAGCCTGTTAATGTAAACTCCTGCAATTCTGGGCTTCTCATCATGTTTTGATGCTTCCTCATCAATAATTGATGCAAGCGTTGAGACTTCTAAGGGAGTAAGACCAATATCTTCGCTTTTGCTAATCCGGTCACTGTTCCAGAATTTTTTATACTCTCTGAGCATCCTGCTATATAATTTCACCGGGCTTGTATTCCAGTAAAACTCATATGTATCGGGAATAAACAGAGAAATAATATTTTCCCTTTTAAAACCATCCCCCTCATAGTTTGCCGGGTCGGAAAAGAAGCTGATAATCTCTGCGGAATCCGATTCAATCTCTCCTCCGAACCTTTCAGCAATTTCGTTTAAAGTTCTGACTTTACTGAAAGTTATCTTGACAGGAGTTTGCCTTCCTCCTCTCAAAATATTAATTATCTCATTATAACTTAAAGGCTTATCAATGACATATTTTCCCGGCTTGACCAGAACAGGGTACTTTTTCCTTTTTGCAACCCATTCAAATACCTTCTGATTTTTTATTTCCAGTTTAGCTCTGACAGAATCCATAGCCTCGTCATATGAAGCATGTTCCGGTATATAAATAGCTGCCTGTTCTTCTTTGGGAAGAACTCTTAAACCAAAAAACTGATTGTATATATAAATCAGACATACCAAAATGATAATGACCAAAAGCGGTAAGATATATTTCAACCTTCGATTATTCATTGTCTGTCAGTTCAATTACAAATTTAAGGATATAGAAAGGATTAGCCACTGATAAATTTATAATTTTACGACCGGACGAATTAATCCTATTAATAACCTAACTAAAATGAAAATGACAACATCTGTTCTGCTTATAATTATTGTCATCGGGATTATAGCCGGAATTATGGCCGGGATGCTTGGTATCGGAGGAGCTATAATCATGGTTCCCGCACTTGTCTTTTTTTTGGGTCTGAGCCAGCATGCTGCACAGGGAACCAGTCTTGCAGTTATGCTTCCCCCGATAGGTATAATTGCAGCTTATAATTACTATAAAGCAGGGCAGGTTAATATCAAATTTGCATTAATCCTTGCCGCTGCTTTTTTAATCGGTTCATATTTCGGCTCGAAACTCGCGCTGAATCTTCCCCAGCCTCTTCTTAAAAAGATATTTGGCCTATTGCTGCTTCTCGTTGCTGCAAAGATGCTCTTTTCAAAATAAAGGTCTTCTAAAACATGAATCCTACACTCAGGAGAATAGCGCTTGGCCTGTCATCCAGGGTAATATCTTCACCGGTAAGACTCTCTATTGTTGTCTGATATTTCTCCATACTGCCTTCATACCTCAGATCGATTGTCAGCCTTTTCAATAAATCAATACCCAGACCGGCCTGGTATCCAAATGTCAGTTCATCATATACAGTTTTAAGATCAGGATCATCGATCAGGTCCTCCGGAGAATTTATCAGAAGAATTGCTGACGGTCCTCCGTGGATCCTTACCGGGCCTAAGCTGAAGCCAAGCATCACCGGAATATTGAGCTGATTAAACTGCTGTTTTTTGATAATTGATTCAGCAGGATTTTCGATATCTTCCGCCGTGTATTCATCTGTTCTTGATGTGAACAGAAGTTCAGGCTGTATATAAAACCGGCTTATACCGAACCTTACAAAGGCACCGGCATGAAAGCCAAAATTAGCCCCTTCAAGAACATCAATAGCATATTCAGATCCATCCGATACTATCTGCTTAACATCATCCATTTTTATGCTGGTCGTACTCAGGCCGGCTTTTATGCCAAATTTCACCTGTGAAAAGGACGGAAGCACAATAAATACTGATAATAGGATCAAGATAAGTTTTTTCATTTTTTTTTGTTTTAATTATACAATTCATTCAGAACACCTGAATTGAATTCAGACATTAATCTGATGTATAACGAACAAAATTCCAAAAAAGTTTCAGTGATTCCTTTATTTTGATGAAATGCGAAAACCGTAAAACAGAGTACAAAAACTTATTTTATACCCAGTTCCGCGAAAATAACTCTCTTCATACTTTCAAATTCTTCCCTGTTAAAAAGCCTGGTAAGAAAGATAATCTTTCCTGAACGGTCGATTATTACGTTTCTTGTCACTCCGGCTTCCTTCAGGGCATAAAGACCGAAAATATCTGCTCCGGGGTCAAGTGCCAGCGGATAAGTGACACCTATGTCCTTCTTGAACTTGAGTACCTTTTCAATCGGCTCGTCCCTGTCAATACCAATAACGGACAGACCGGATTCCTTGCCCGGTAACCAGATCTCCTTCTCGATAAAAGGCATTTCCGTCCGGCAGACAGAACACCAGCTGGCGGTAAACTGGATCATTACAACTTTGCCCCGCAGATCAGAGAGCCTGTAGGTTTTTCCTCCGGCTTCGTTTATCACGAAATCCGGTGCCATATCACCAGTTTTTACGATATAATCATCTTTGTAAACCTTCTTTTCCTGTGAATTGAGGCAAGCACCGGCAAAAAGAATTGTAAAAAATATAATGAGTAATTTCTTCATAATTTTTTCTGCAAATATAATTTATTCACTTATATCCCAACAGAAATGCAACAGTTACGAATTATTTTAACATAATTATCATGAATCCTGATTTAACCCTCTTTTCCTGAGGCTGTATCAATAGTGTTATTTTGGATACTTTTTCTTTGTGCAACTTTATGCTGTACTTGGTGATCCTTTGTGGTTCAATGATTTAATACTTAACCACAAAGGTCCTCAAAGTCATCACAAAGACCACCAAGGACTTTTGATCACCCTCGTTTTTTCCTTCCATAGGGGCTAGGTATATGAAGGGGGTCTTAAAACTGTTAAAATTACTTAAGTGGCTGACCTATGATATAGTCTTTACCAAATAATTAATTAATATTGAAAAGTGAAATTCCCATTAATTTAAAATGATTTTATGATGAAAAAGACCTTGCAGTCTATAATTGTTTTAAGTTTAATATGTTCCATAAATTCAAACGCCCAGTCAGACCCAAAGGAAAAAGGCCTAGAGTCTTGTGATGCAGCGAACGGCGAAATAAAGTAAGAAACAGAATATGAGAATAAGGTACCTGATCATCTCTTCATTGTTATTTTTTCTAGTCTTACCGCTCAGTGGACAGAATGATGATGACAGTTTCAGAAAAGCCCTGAATAATATTAATGAATCCGTACTGAAAGCGCAGCTTGGTTTCCTTGCTTCTGACTGGACCGAAGGCAGGATGGCGGGAGAAAAAGGAGAATACCTTGCATCAGATTATATAGCGAGTCTTCTTCAGCTTTGCGGAGTAAAACCTGGAGGTGATTTTTCAAGGGCAAGAGGCATCCCGGCCCAGTCTGGCAAATCGGAAAGAACTTATTTCCAGAACTTCATCCTCCTGAAAACCTCTCCTGGAGAAGAACAGGCAATGAAAATCAAAACGGTTGAAGGAAGCACATATAAATCCATATATCTTTTGCATAATGTTGACTTTTCTGTCCGATCTGGCGATCAGGGTATTGAAATTGAAGCTCCTGTGGTTTTTGCAGGATATGGATTCAGGAATGAAAAGCTCCGGTATGATGATTTCAGTAAACTCGACCTGAAAGGAAAGTTTTTATTGAAGATATCCGGAAGTCCGGGATTTGCCAGAGAAGCGCTCAGCCCTTCAGAACTGTCAGCAGGATCGAGGGAAGTGGAAGGAATAGCAAGAAAGATGGGCGCTGTGGGAATAATCGAAATTAATCCAAATTCAGTTCTTGCCGGCACCCAGCCCGGAAATGAATTTCTTAACATGTCACCTTCCGAGGAGAATCCATTTTTCGGAAGAGAGTGGGCAGATTACTCGCTTCCGGGTAAAAAAGCCGGGAATTATCTGCCAAGGATTTCTGTTTCAGTAAAAGCTGCAAATGAAATTCTGACGGGAACGGGATTTGATTTAGACGAATTCATTCGCAGATCAGAATCGGAACCGCCAGTTAATCTTCCTGTTATAAAGGGGAAAAGCATTTACATAAAAACAACTGTAAAGCAAGAAACTGTAAGGGTAAGGAATGTGATTGGAGTCATAGAGGGTAAAACTTCCGATCAGATTATTTTACTGGGTGCTCATTATGACCATCTGGGGAGTGCAAATGGTTACATATGGAACGGTGCAGATGATAATGGGTCCGGAACTGTCGGGGTAATGACAATAGCAAAAGCTATTATGGAATCAGGAATAAAGCCTTCCAAAACTATCATTATTGCATTATGGAGTGCTGAGGAGGAGGGACTGCTTGGTTCGAGACACTATGTTGAAAATCTGCAATATCCCTTATCTAATCTCCGGTTGAATGTAAATTTTGATATGATATCACGATATACGAAAGATGATGATCCGAAGAAGGTTTCGATGATTTATACGGAATCCTTTCCTGCTTTCAGATCAATTACTGAGGAAAATCTGAAAAAGTATGGAATTGACCTGGATGTTGACTTTCAGCCATCTAAGGATCCTCCTGGGGGGAGCGACCACCGCTCATTCGTTGAAGCCGGGGTCCCCGTTATGAGATTCAAACCGGGACACAGGGAAGAATATCATACCCCCGCTGATGAAATAAGCACAGTAGACTGGGATATAATGGAGAAGGTTATTAAAATCAGCCTGGCCAATATATGGAAACTTGCCAACACCAGCTGGTAGAACCGGATTTGAAGGAACATAATTGGATATTTTGATACAGAATAATGATTGAATTTTTATACGCTTTTGTTAAATTGCACCATTAAATTTTATAAAAATGAAAATCCTGAAATCAATTGTACTTGTTTGTCTGGTATTTTTTGCCTGTTTCGCCGTAAACGGACAAAATCTAAAGGAAAATGAAAAGTTGCATATCATCGTTATTGGAGCTCATCCCGACGATCCTGACGAAGTCGGAGGAACAGCTTACAAGTGGGCCAAGGCAGGCCACGATGTCCTGATGGTCTCACTAACAAACGGCGATGCAGGTCACCAGTCGCTCGATTCAGAGACCCTTGCAAAAGTAAGGAGAGAAGAGGCAAGGAGAGCAGGAGAAGTAATCGGCGTGAGGTATATTACTCTTGATAATCACGACGGACAGCTGATGCCAACTTATGAGAACAGACTTCAGGTCATAAAACTGATCAGGGAGCAGAAAGCAGACATTGTTATCTTTCCGCGCCCTTATGATTATCACCCTGATCACCGGTATACAGGTACCCTGGTCCTGGATGCAGCATATATGGTCACAGTTCCAAAAATATTACCTGAGGTCCCCTTCCTTGAAAAGAATCCTGTTTTCCTCTTTACTCATGACGGATTCATTCACCCGGAACCATTCAAGGCAGATATCTGCGTAGATATTGATGATGTCATCGAAAAGAAAATAGATATGTACCATCAGCATACATCCCAGATGTATGAATGGCTTCCTTTCAACAGGGGAGTTCTTGACCAGGTTCCAGCCGGGGAAAAAGAAAGGAGAGAATGGCTTGGGAAAACATGGCAGAAAAGGTCAAATGCAGAACCTTTCAGGGATGTGCTGGTTGAACACTACGGAAAGGAAAAAGGATCGAAGATCAAATTCTGTGAAGCTTTCCAGGATTCAGGTTACGGTACGCCCCTTACAAAGGAAAACATGAAACATTACTTTCCTTTTTATTGATATTCAATATACTTTCTGTTCTGCTTCAGCTGAATAAAGTCATCTTCCGTTTCCCGGTAACCATACTCGAAACAATAATGATACTTTATACCATTTGATGCTTCTATCACATGGGTAAAGAAGCTGAAGTTATACCCAAGGGCGAATAAAGCGTCCTTATGTACCTTATGCTTTCCCTCATCATACAGGTCAGCAAGTATTCTCCTGTTTTTCCGTAATAATCCATGAACATTCCTGACGAAATTGTTTGTATCGCGGTTCAGCCTGTTGTTGTAATTATTCCGGCATTGATCGGAACAGAATTTCTTATCGGTGCGACCACGGATGGTGTCGCCACAATCGAGACATTTTTTTTCCACAGCACTAACGTTTTGATAAAGATACACAAAAACGTTTTCAAACGGATGCAAACGGCTCTAAATGATTATACAACCGTATATAAATATTTATTGACCGGGACACGCGGACAGGTTGGTTTAAGTTTGTTCAGGAATTAAAATTTATGTCAAACTAAAACTTTTAAGTCATGAACAATTTAAGAAACAGCGCCCGGTTGATAGGCAATCTTGGCCAGGATCCGGAAACAAAAACTCTCGAAAACGGTAAGAAAGTGGTCCATTTCACCCTTGCAACAAAGGAAGATTTCAAGAACGGTGACGGACAAAAAGTTTCCGAGACAACATGGCATAATATTGTCGCATGGAATGGTCTTGCTGATGTCGCAGGAAGATACCTTAAGAAAGGAAAGGAAGTAGCTGTAGAAGGCAGGATCGTTTACCGGAATTATGAAGACAAGAAGGGGGCGACGAAGTACATTACTGAAATTGTGCTGAATGATCTGGTTTTGCTGAGATCCTCAAAGGACAAGGAAAAGGATGAATAAATCGTCTCGCTTTTTTACTGCTGCATGGAATCGTGAAACAGGCTGTTCTTTACCAGAACAGCCTGTAAATTCTTTAATAATTTATCAGAAATCTGTCAGCTCCACATTGGTTCTGTAATCGTCAAGGAGGTGCTCGGCAAAATAATACCACATCATCCTGTCGAAATAGGCTGTGGCATTACCGAATCCGTGTCTCTGACCCGGAAGCATCATAAAATCAAATCGCTTATTGGCTTTTACCAGGGCATCAGCAACCCGGAGAGTATTTCCGGGATGTACATTATTATCAATGTCACCATGAACCAGCAGCAGGTGACCCTTCAGGTTTTTTACCAGATCCTGGTTCTTCTCAATTCCGGCCTTAAAAGCCTTCTCAGTCTCTTTCTTTTTATCGATTGTGTCTTTTTTTATCTCTTTGTTTAATGTATCATTTTTAATCTCTTTATAAAGAGTGTCTTTTTTTATTACCTCTTTCGTTTTAATTTTTTTCTCTGCTTCATCCACTCCGTCATGCGTTTCGCCCCACCACTGGTTATAAATATTGTTGTCGTGGTTTCCTGCCGATGAGACTGCAACATCATAAAAATCGGGATATGAAAGTATTGCAGCAGTCGACATAAATCCTCCTCCGGAGTGGCCATAAATTCCTACACGCTCAACATCAATGAACTTATATTTTTCGGCTAATTGCTCGATTCCATATTTATCATCGGCCAAAGCATAGTCTCTGAGATCATCATAACCAAAGGTATGATAATAGTTGCTCCTTTGCGGACTTCCTCCCCTGTGGCCGAAATTAACCACTATGAAACCCAGCTGGGCAAGGGCAATATTCTTGCCTCCTGTTGCAGTAAACTGATAGGGTACCGATTCAGTCTGGGGTCCCGGGTAGACGTATGAAATTATCGGGTACTTCCTTGTGGAATCAAAATTGAATGGCTTATACATAACACCATAAAGATCTGTTACCCCGTCTTTAGCTTTCACTTTGATTGTCTCGGGCATTTTCCATCCCATCTGGTAAAGCTGTGAAAGATCTGCCTTTTCCAGATTCAGAAGCACATTCCCGTTATTATCACGAAGCACTGCTTCAGGTGGCATGTCGATCCTCGAATACGTATCAACAAAATACTTGTTTGATTTTGACATTGAAAGGGAATGGTTAGCAGGTTCCCTGGTGATAAGTGTCATCCCAGGCTTATCAAGAGAAACTTTGTATTTCATACTGTAATACGGATGCACCCCCTCCTCTTTTCCGAAAGCCTCAAAATAAAGGACCCTTCCCAGAGTATCAATACGATCGACCCTGCCTGTAACAAAATAGCCTTCGGTGATCTGCCGTTTCAACCTGCCGGAATTATCATACAGATATAGCTGGCCCCAGCCTGTTCTCTCCGACCACCATATTATATCGTTGCCCTCGTTTAATACAGAAAGCCTTGAATACTCATTATTAAAATAAGGCCAGGTCTTTTCGCTGAAAAGAACTGAAACAGCACCGGTTTCGGCATTTATAAGGCATACATCAAGATTTTTAAGCGGTCGGTCCTTCCGTACAACAATTATTTTATTTGCCTCCTCCTGCGACGACCACTCAACATCAATGGTCTGATCCTTCCATTTCTTAAGATCTACATTTACCCGGCTCCTGGAATCAACATCGAAAACAATCAGTTCATACTGAGGAACAAACTCTTCACCTGGCATTGAATAACGGTATGTTTCAAGCTTCGGGCGAGGCTGTGCAAGAACATCAATTACAAAAAGGTCCTTAACCTTCCGCTCATCCTGCCTGATAACGTATAGCTTCTTTTCATTTTTGAACCAGGTTACGTTAGCTCTTACTTTCTTTTTCTTTACAGTGTCTTCAGAATTCCTGAAACCAGCAAAGCTGTAATATCTTTCTCCATCGGTTGTCATCTGGATCTCGATACTGTCTTTATCTTTTGTTTTCATAAGATAAAGATTATGATTCCTGGCATAAGCAATCCAGGTGCTGTCAGGTGAATATGACGCCCATGAAGGTTTCTTTTCTTTACCTATTGTATCTTTTATGACAAGCTTCTGATTGGTCATGTCAAAAAGATATTTTATAGAATCGACCTGAAAGGTGAATTTTGTTGTGCTTTTTTTTTCAAATTTCAATTCCTTTATTGGCAGATCGAGGTCGTTATAAGGATGATGGGTCAGTTTTCGTAATTCTGCTGCCATGAACCTGCTGTCGAACAGGAGCCTTTTTGATTTTGAAGCCGCGTTAACATAGTAATAATTTTTGCCTGAGGAAGTCTTAAATGAGTACCAGAAGTTATCCGACTCTTCAATCCATGTGGGATTTACTGAAAGGTCGCCGTAACGTGAAGTAATATTATCACCCCTGAATTTCTCAGCTGCTTTGAAATCAGCTTTTTGTGCAATAACCATGTTTAACGGCAATATAAAAAGGGCAAAAAGTGCATAGCGTTTCATAAAAAGGTTGAATTAGTTCGGATAAAGGTCAGAGATGGAGGAATATCGAAGAGGATGTATGATAACCATAATAACTGCAGAAAAAAACAATAACAATTCAGTTATAAATATATAAATTATACTTTTGCCCATCATGTATATTATAGGAAAGCAACATAAATAAGTATGAAGAAGTATCTTATAATAATAATTCTATTAATATTAAAATGGCAGATAATTTATAATCAGGTAGTTAATTCAACTGGTTATCCCATAGCCGAGATATTCACCGATTTTCATCTGAATTTAAATGACACCTCAAAAACTTCCGGATTTGCACTTAACAGGGCTTATTTCGGGTACAAATTTCATCCCGGACGACCACTTTTCAGGAATGATAATTGTCAATGCCGGAGTACCAGACGATCTGCCTCCCGGTGCAATTCCAAGGAGATACGCGTATATCAGGGAGGCATCATTATCCTATTCGACTGAAAAGCTGAATATTGCATTCGGCATTACGGGAACTCGGTTGTTTGAATATCAGCAGAAATTCTGGGGTAAAAGATACGTGGCAAATACATATCAATCAATTAATGGTTACGGTTTTGTGGCCGACCTTGGAATTGTTATTGATTATCATTTCAATGATATTTTCAAGGTTGATTTTACGCTTATGAATGGAGAAGGTTACTCGAATTTACAACTTGATAACGGACTAAGGAGCTCGGCAGGTCTCACAATAACTCCTGAATCGGGTTTAGCGTTCAGGATATACGGAGATATTGAAAGGGTAAACACAATATGGCAACCCATGTTTGTAGGTTTTGCGGGTTTTAAGAATGATAAAATTACATTTGGAGCGGAAGTAACGTATAAATCCAACCTCGACCGTACAGAGGGACACAATGCCTGGGGTCTTTCAGGGACAGGGTCGGTTAATGTTGCTCAAAAGACAGAACTGTTTGCGAGGTATGATTATTCGACGTCAGTTATTGTTCCCGGAGAAACGGAAAAATGGAACCACCTGAATGACGGCGACTTTATGGTTATCGGAATTCAGTACACCTTCAATAAATATGTAAAAATTGCCCTCGATTATCAGGGAATGTACCCTTACGATTCTGACAGTCAGAAATCTGAGGAGATTATACTTAACGCTTTGTTCAAGTTCTGAGAATATCGGTTAACACCGTTATCAATGCCCTGTTCTTTATGCATTGCGTCCTGCTCTCAGAGCTTTGAGATTAACTTCAACTAATTCCTCACCTTTTTTCCCAAAAAATTTCCTCACAGAATTTTCCAGACTTAAAAATGGCATATTAAGATATGGCGACGCGGCTCCCAGTATTACCATATTGCCTGACCGGGAGGAGCCGGCTTCTTTTGCTATGGCATCGGCATCAACTATTTTATGGTTCTTTATTTTACGGATTTCCTTTAATATCGCTTCAACAGGAGGATAATCATCAATATTAATAAAGGGAGTTGAATTTGTCACCAGCCAGCCTGATTTTGAGAGCCAGGGAAGATATCTCAACGATTCCATAGGTTCAACGGAAATTATCAGATCAGCTTTTCCATATGGTATCAGGTCGGATAAGACAGGCTTGCCCGACAGCCTCAGATGAGATTGCACATCTCCTCCCCTCTGGCTCATTCCATGAACTTCCGATTGTTTAAGATAAAGGTTGTTTTCGACAGCAGTCAGACCAATAATTGCTGCAATTGATAAAATCCCCTGCCCTCCTACTCCGGATAAAACTATATCACATTTCATCATAAGGTAATTTTGATTTTAATGGTTATTCTTTATTGTTTTTCAGAAGATTCTGCTTTTTTCCGCCTTGAAGCCGTCTGAATACACTCTCTCTCAGATATAATTACCGATACACCATGGTAGCTGAATTCCTCCTTCATTATACGTACATTTTCTTCATGATTCTTACGTAATGGAACAATAATCCTGATATGTTCAGGTGCAACTCCTATCCCTTCGCAAATGCTCTTAAGGCGCCCTGTTGCTTGCGATTTCTGGCCTCCTGTCATACCCGTAGTTGAATTATCGGAAATGATTATTGTAACGGGCGATTCCTTTATCACTGCATCGAGGAGGCCTGTCATACCGGAATGAGTGAATGTTGAATCGCCAATTACTGC
Organism: uncultured Bacteroidales bacterium; assembly: GCA_963753495.1. Taxonomy (GTDB): domain Bacteria; phylum Bacteroidota; class Bacteroidia; order Bacteroidales; family VadinHA17; genus LD21. Next base: position 194,278 of record CAVWCO010000008.1, on the reverse strand, counting down.
AACTGAAGGATGCAATCCCGCATCAGCGGCTCCTATTGCCATAGTGACAGAGGCTCCCATATCAACACATGAATTTATAATATTGTATGGAGGCAGGGCAGCAAGGGTATAGCAACCGATATCAGAAAAGACCCCATCACTTTTAAATGGCTTAAGAGCTTCAATAACAGCATTGAAAGTGTCGGAATGACCACAGCCCTTGCAGAATGAAGGTGGTCTTGATCTGACAATTGCAGGAACCTTCATGATTGGCTCTGAAATCAGGCCAATAGCTTTTGCCACCAGTGAAGGATTCAGCTCACCATCGCGCGGTACGGCCCCATCAAGGCGGCCAAGTATCTTAAGACTGTTATCAAGTATCCCTCTCAGAGCTTCCTCAATTACAGGGTAGCCCTCCTCGAGCACGAGAACTTCCTCGCACCTGCCTGTTAAATCGCTTATGAGGTCCTTAGGGAAAGGGTAAGCCGCAATTTTAAGTACAGGAAAATCAGGTTCCGAATCCTGAAAATTTTCCATCAGATAATTATAGGCGATGCCACATGTAATAATTCCTATTTTGCGGTTCTTCCCATCTTTAAAAACATTATATTTTGAAAGGCTGTTATCATATTTTAATGATTCATAGGTTGATAATAATGCCTTGTATTTTCTTCGTGCAATTGCGGGTAAAAGAACAAACTGGCGCAGATCAGAAGGAAGATGAAAAGGTTTTTCAGGTTCTTCCTGTCTCAGTTCAACTGCAGCACGTGAATGGGCCAGGCGTGTCGTTATCCTGAAAAGTACAGGGATTCTGTATTTTTCCGAAAGATGGAAGGCATCGAAAACCATATCATAAGCTTCCTGCTGACTTGATGGTTCAAAGACAGGAACAAACGAGAATTTTCCATAAAACCTTGAATCCTGTTCATTCTGAGAAGAATGCATTGATGGATCATCGGCAGCAACAACTATCAGACCCCCGTTAATACCTGTAACTGCCGAATTTATAAAAGGATCGGCAGCTACGTTCAATCCTACATGCTTCATTGCGACCATAGCCCTTTTTCCTGCATACGACATCCCCAGGGCAGCTTCAAGCGCTGTCTTTTCATTTGCTGACCAATACCTGTGTATTCCACGGACAGCGGCCTCACCTGAAGCCTGCACATACTCCATTATTTCTGTCGAAGGAGTGCCCGGATAGGCATACATCCCGCTCATACCCGCGTCAAGTGCCCCCTGAGCAATAGCTTCGTCACCTAATAAAAGTATTTTTTGCATAATTATTGTAATGATAATTTAATGATGGAACCATTAAAATGAGCCGGTATAAAAATACCCGATTAACTTTTAGAATTGAAATTTATTTAAAAATAAGTTAAATGTTTTATCGTTCCATTCAATAATGTTTATTTTGCAGACTCTTAGCCATGAAATGGTTTTAAATATTACATTGAATTGACCCGATCCCAAAGTACCATAATTCTTTTCTTATTGCCTCTTTGCATATTGACTGGTCAATATCAGGAATCAGAAAGGTTTTTTCAGGTAAGCGGTATAATTACTGATGAAAAAAACTTTACCCTGTCAAATGTAGGGGTCATTTCATTCAAGCTGAGAAGAGGCACCCTGAGTGAAAAAACCGGTATTTACAGCATCACAAGTACCCCCGGCGACACAATATTTTTCAGGGCTCTCGGTTTTAAGAAGAAGTTTGTGGTCCTTCCCGTGGATTTTGAGGGACGTAATTTTAACCTTGATGTTTCACTGAGCATGGACACGATTCCTATAGAAAATGTGGTGGTGCTGCCATGGAAGAGTTACAGCGAGTTTATTAAGGAAATGACGACACCAACACCTGTAGCTCCTGAAATTGAGAATATGAACAGGAATATTGCATCAGTTACCGATGCCGTGGCAAATACCAGAGGTGTGAGAATATCTCCTGAAGCCGGATACCGGTACGCAATGCAGCAGAATTTCGATCAGACAGCCCTTAGGAACCAGTATCCTGTCAACAATCTGCTTAACCCGTTTGCCTGGGCTAAATTTATACAGGGTTTAAAGAGCGGGTTATTTAAAAATCAACAAACTGAAAAGCCGGCGAAAGTTAAAAAGAAGAAGAACAAGGATAAGAAGTGAAAAAGTATAATGGTAAAATAGTTGGTATTCTTGGAACTGTTATCATACACCTGCTGGCAGCCATAATCTTTATGTCGTTTCAGATTACAGGCTTAAAGACCAAGAAGGATCAGATTAAAAAATTTGAAATTGAATTTGCTGCCATTGAAGAAAAGAAAGCAGCTGAGAAGCCTTATGAGCCCCCTCCTACTTCAGTCGAGAATATTTTTCACGACGATGTTGAAATGTTGAATATAGCACGCAATCTTTCAAGCAAGAGTGTAGAAAAGGTTGATGCAAAAGACTATATCGATCAGGTCAAGGAGGAACTTATTCAGAGTGGGAAACTTGGTACCGATAATTATCTCGATCGTCAAAGCGGGAACCAGATGACGGAGGATGATCAGTTCGAGCTGGAGAATCAGAAGGAGAAAGAAAACCAGGAGGATAAGGCAAATGAATCCCAGGAAATGGCTGCAAATTACAGAGGTCCCACCCGGATATACTACGATCTCCAGGGACGCGGTCACACTTACCTTCCGATACCAATTTACAAATGCCAGGGATCGGGAAAAATAGTCCTGCTTATGGAAGTGAATCAGAAAGGGATCGTTGAAAATGCCTCCATTATTGAAGGTGAAAGCACTGCCAAAGATGAATGCCTTATGGAAACCGCAATAGGTAGTGCCCTCAGATCAAGATTCGAACCAAACCTGAATGCCCCCAGAATTCAAAAAGGAACGCTTACCTTTATTTTTGTGGCGCAGTAATAGGCATAATGGCGTAAAGGCGCAACGGCACAACGGTGTAAAGACGTAACAGCGTAATGGCAAAACCGCATAACTGCATAACTGCATAACTGCACGACGGCATTACTGTGCAAGTGGAAAAAACCATTAACTAAATAGAGAATTATTTTGCCTGGCAAATGGACGGATGACTTCAGGAGTATTCCTGTTGGCTGATTTATTATTGACAAGATTACTGATTGTATGAGCTTTAAGAATTTCTGAGGGACATGGTTTCAGCATTGCAAGGGCTTCATCAGCTGATACATCGGTATTGATCCATTCAAACTCGCTTTTTCTGTCAAGAATTACAGGCATCCTCTTTTTGGAATTATGAATCACAGCAAGCAAATCATTTGCATCGGTAGTAATGATCGAGAATGTATTAAAGATCTCTCCTGTTGTTGTTTCCACCCATTGATCGAACAAACCTGCAAATGAAAATATTTCTTCATCAGCATGGTAAATATACCAGGGTATTTTCACTTCTCCGTCATGCTGCCATTCAAAGAAGCCCTTGACCGGGATCAGGCATCTTTTTGATCTGAATGATCCTGAGAATGATGGTTTGGATGCAATACTCTCTGCCCGGGCATTAAATGTCCTGAACCTTATTGCTTCCGCATCGGAGGCACTTCTGGTCCATGAAGGGATAAGGCCCCACCTGAGAAGCTGAATTTTGTCGGGCGATCCTGAACATATTGCCGGAATTTCAGGCAGGCCGAAAGCATGATAATAGTAACTTGGTTCGTACCTGTCGCGGTTGGGGAATGAAATACCGTACCTGTTTTCAAGTTCATCCCTGACAAGATTCACATTGACAGAAAAACACATTAATACTGTTAATTAATTCCGGCTAATTCCAGTTTTATTGGCAGAGGCAATGAGTTGTCAAACAGATCATGGTCGGGCCAGGTTTCGATCTGTAATAACATTTTACCCATCATACGGTTAATATAGGAATGAATTTCAGGACCGTTCCATGCGCTTGAATTCAGAAGTACGACCCATGAGATCCCGTCAGACTGTCTTTTCATCATTCCTGCTGTACCTGAAAATGATCCTGTCCTGATCCATGTTCCATCGATGTAGGTTGTTTTCCACCCCACCGGAGCATAGTTATTGTTAATATCAGTCATAAATTTGATACTCTCGTGATTTAACAGGTCCTCGTTATAATTAAATCCGTCTATTGCCAGCAGGAGCCTCATCAGGTCAGGGGCTGTTGCAAGCCACGATCCTGCTGCTCCAAGTGTTTCAATATCATTCCCTCCATATCTTACCGGGACCATTTCTCCGGTGCCATAAACCGAAGGTTTCAGCGGCATTCCGGCAGGTTCATAATATGTAACCTCAAAAGGTGCTTTCTGGTCAGGAAGATTTCTGGCTGGCATCATATCATATATGCCAAGGGGTTCAAATATTGTCTTCTGACAGAATTCACTATAAGCCATTCCTGAAATTTTTTCAACAACCATACCCAGAATACTGTATCCAAGGTTGGAGTATGACCTGCTTGTTCCGGGGGAAAAGTGAAGCCGTTTGCTCAGAGCGAACCTGACAATAGTCTTTGTATCAACCGGAAGGCTTGTCTTCATCTGGCCAGCCACAATTGTAGGCATAAACATCTGATCTCCATAACGCTGCGACCACCCGCCTTCATGACTGAGCAGATGAGCGATTGTAATATTAAAGACTCTCTTATCTTTCGGATTGAAATAGCATGAATCGTTAAGTATTCCTTCAGGCCCAAACACTTTATCTTCAACTGATAATTTTCCCTCTTCCTGAAGCTTCAGTATAGCAACTGCCGTAACCAGCTTTGAAATACTGGCTATTCTGAATTTGCTGTATGGCTGTGTTTCTATCCTGGTTGCAGTATCAGCTAATCCAAATCCTCTTGCAAAAACAAGCTTGCCGTCTTTTGCGATTGCGACAGAAGCTCCTTCAATTGTCCACTTCTTCATGAATGATTCGACTATTTTGTCGCAACCGGCAAACTCCGCAGCTGATGAATTGGAATTTGTAAGCCTGATTGAGCCTGGAACCATCTTACCAGGTGAGTTGCCAGGATTTTCTACAGCTCCCGGATTATAGCTTGCTATCAATAAAAGCGAAACTGCCAGTAATATCTTTTTTGATCCGATCAATAATGCCACTTTTCTCAGCGTAAAATTATAAGATATTTTCTTAGATTTATAATCAATAAATAATCTCATCACAATTTAACTTATAGATTTTGCAAATATTGTTATTTTCATTGAATTTTTAATCCAGAAATGGTCAAAAAGCTAACTTTGTGAACATGTTGCTAACAAAGACCTCATTTTCAAAGCTTTTTCTTATTGTTTCCTTTCTAATTTATGAGGGAAGAGTCTTTTGTCAGGAGTATATAATAATTGACACTTCTGATTACCTTACAGAGTATTTTGAAGGTTATCTTGAGAATAACCTGATGGTTGCAGCTTCAAAAGGATATATTGATGAAATTGAAAGGCTTCTGGAAAAAGGTGCAGATATTAATGCAGAAACATCAGAAGGTGCAACACCTTTGATTTTTGCTGTTGCCAATAATCAGATTGGTTCAGTTTTAACTCTCCTCGATTATGGTCCGGAAGTCAATAAGTTTACTTCGAACAGCGAGACTCCTCTTATTATTTCAGTGAGGAACCTCAACTCACAAATTACTGAAGCTCTCCTGCAGAGCGGAGCAGATATTGATCTGGCCGATAAGTATGGTGCGACTCCCCTGCATTATGCAACACTTGAAGGAAGCTTTTATATTGCAGACCTTCTCCTGTATTATGATGCGGACTGTAATATTAAAGCAATTGACGGAACAACGCCACTTATGGCAGCAATACTGGCAGGATTTACCGATATCGCAGATCTTCTGATCCAGAACGGAGCCAACCTTGAATCGAGGGACAAAGACGGGTTCACCCCTTTGCTTATTGCGGCTCAAAATGGAGACACCCTGATCATGAGCATTCTTTTAAAAGAGGGAGTAAATCTTTACGAAACAAACAATTTTAATTATAATGCCCTGGCAATCGCTATTGAGTCGGGTAATAAAACAGCAGTTGAATACCTTCTCGGAAAAGGAGATAAATGGCAATCTCCTGAAAATAAAGCAGTCAATCCCTACCGTGTAGCCTCGTCTTTTGGAAGAAAGGATATTCTTGAAATTCTGGAGAAGAACAATATCAGTGGAAACCAGGGTCTGAGGATCGATGAAATATCTTTATCCGCTTCGGTAAAATTTAATTTCAGGGACTATTTCACAGGGTTGGCCATATCGTTTAAGGAACCTGCAATAAATGCAGGAATTATTGCGGGTTGCGATCTGAAACCGGTATATACAAGAGTACTTGTACAGGATGGAGAAAATACCTATTACCAATACTATGATAAGAGCGCTCTGGTCTTCGCAGGCTTCTTCAAAGAGTTCACGGTTACCGAATATAACCCAACAACAAGGCTTTCAATATCAACCTCATTAACTGCCGGATATAGTTTCGGGAATATATTCAGGGGAACGGACATCTCGCCGGAAAATAAGTTTAAAATAGTGCCATCGGCTGGTATTAAGTATCAGGTTAATAATCTCACATTCAAAGCCGACCTGGAGTATATGAAAACTGCATTTTACCGTATAGGTCCGTTATGGATGAGATTTGGTTTTGCTTATAGTTATTTTCCGGGTAACATGAGGTCGCCGGATAAAACAATAAAATGGTACTGAGTTTTATGAAAAGAATCCTGAAGATATTTTTTACAGCAGGTCTGGCTGTTTGCTTTTCCTGCGAAGAAAAGGGATGGTTTGCAGATTGTAACGACTGCACAGTGGAAATCCCCAGGACAACTGACCTATTAATAAAGGTTACTGATATTGAAATGCCCGTTCTGATAAGTATCTATGAGGGAGAGCTTGAGAATAGTGTACTTTATGATTCCATTATTGTCTATAATAATGTTAATGAATACACTTCTCAGGTACCGGTAAATAAAATATATACCATTACAGCAAGATATGAGATTGACGATGATACATATACAGCTGTAGATTCAGCCACCCCAAAAGTCAGGTATACGGAAGACCAGTGCGAGGAAGCCTGTTATTACGTATATGACAGGGAAGTTGACCTCAGGTTAAAATATACTGCAAATTAGTAAAAGGTGCTGATTGATTATCAGGCTGTTCCTTCATATTTAAACAATGGCACTCCCGCTGCAGCTTTTGTTTTTATATCTGCTATCTCAGCTTTTGTGAGCGGTTTAATTTCATTCCTGAGATTTAGGGCAATCTTAAATAGTTCAGCATCTCCGGGAGGAACTGCAGCTGTTACAGGATGAGATAAGGTAAAACGTAATCCCATTTTTATATCCTCTTCGGATATAAGTGGTTCGTACCAGCATTTGGGATATTTAGTCCTGTCAGCGCCCTCAAGCCATGGGCCTTTTGCCATAGCTTTCAGAGCCAGTATCCCCATTTTCTTTTCCTGTGCACGGGCCATCACCTGAGGACCAAAATTCCCTGAATTCCATGTAGCATAATTGAACGGGAACAATATAGTGTCAAAATCGAATCCTGCCATCAGAGCCATTGCTGCTTCCACCGAATGGGCAGAGAATCCGATATATTTTATTTTTCCCTCTTTCCTTGCTTCAAGGAAAGTTTCCATAGCTCCTCCCGGGCCAAGTATTTTATTGACATCCTCAAGCGAGGTTACAGCATGATGCTGATAAAGATCAAAATGATCTGTCCTCAGGTTTTTTAATGATTTCTCAAGCTCCTCACGTGCTTCAGCTTTTGTCCTTTTTCCGGTCTTACATGCCAGAAAAACATCTTTTCTGTAAGGTTCAAGTGCCGGTCCCAGTTTAATTTCCGCATCACCATATGAGGGCGCCACATCAAAATAATTTATGCCTGAATCGATGGCCAGCTTTACAACAGCTGATGATTCGTCGGGAGTGGCATCTTTGACAACAATTCCGCCAAATCCTATTACTGACAGCATCACTCCTGTCTTTCCGAGAGATCTCTTTTCAGTTTTGCCCGGAGCTGTTTTACGTGTTATTGAGCTCAGATCGGCAGGGAATAAGCTTAACATTGGTGCGGCAAGGGCACTGGCTTTAATAAAGTCACGACGTCTCATAATGTGCAATTTTATTTTATTACTACAAACTTAAAAGATAATCATTTGTTCATAAAAATCCAAAAAATATTCAAAGGATGACATACTTCACTATTAATCAAAAACTTAACCAGCAAACCGCTTTCGCTAAAGCTTCAACGGACAAAGCCAGAAACAAGCGAACCAGTCAACTTGAGTTAAATATTAATAACCGGTTTTGTATCATACAATATCGTGTCGTTCTTATAATAAACTCTCTCAAGGAAAAGTCCGCTTGGTGGTGCCGTCAGTTTAGCAGGGATATCAGACCGGTTCCTGAAGAATGAAAGCACTTCTGAAGGTTCGAGTTTCCCTCGTCCCGCTTCAACCAGAACACCAGCCATACGGCGAACCTGTTTCCAGAGAAAATGTGAACCTATTACATGAAATATGATCAGATCGCCGAATTCAATTACGGCAGAATGTTTTATTTCAACTTTAGTGGAACTCTGTTCCTGGTTTTCATCGGTGAATGATTTAAAATTTTTCAGACCCGTAAAACACTTCGCAGTTTCATTCATCTTAATTATATCGAGCTGATCTTTGATCCACCATACATACTTTTTGCCCAAAGCTGTACGCCGGCGGCTGATCTGGTAAATATAACTCCTTGCTGTTGCGTCGTGCCTGGCATGAAATTCAGGTTGAACCTCACCAACATTCAGGATACAAATATCAGGAGGGAGCCTGTCATTTATCCCGTACTTTATCCTTATGACCGGCAGATCAGTCTGAGCTTCAAGATGGGCAACCTGTCCGATAGCATGAACACCGCTGTCGGTTCTTCCTGCTCCGTACAAGTCAATTTTATCGGTCCCGAACAATTCACGGCAGGCATCGTAAATTTCGCCCTGGATGGACTTTCCTCCCTTCTGCATCTGCCATCCGGAATAACGTGACCCGTCATACTCGATGGTTAATTTAAATCTCGACATCAGATTTTGATTTAAAGATGCTAATTTAGCAAATTTAAAGGAATGGTGTGCGGTGTGCGGTGTGCGGTGTGCGGTGTGCGGTGTGCGGTGTGCGGTGTGCGGTGTGCGGGAAATTAAAAACAGTGTATAAATAATTGTTGCATTAATGAGATTGGTCCAATTATGAAAAAGAAATACATGAATCCATATCTTGCCGGTGTAATGCTGGGAACAGTGTTACTGATTGCAATGTACATCTCCGGGCGGGGATTGGGAGCCAGTGGCGGAATTAAATATTGTGTCGTTTCCCTGGTAGGAACAATCGACCGGTCGCATGCCGAAGAATCTGTTTACTATTCAAAGTACTTCGAAGATGGAAATAAACCCTTCAGGAACTGGCTGACAATTGAGATATTTGGTATTGTTGCCGGAGGTTTCTTCTCAGGAGCAGTGTCAAAAAGGCTGAAATTCAGGATTGAAAAATCTCCGAAGATCTCGAATCTGAGAAGGCTGGTATTTGCATTCCTGGGAGGTCTCTTTTTTGTTTACGGGGCTCAGCTTGCCAGAGGCTGTACCAGCGGTGCCGCACTTTCAGGAATGGCTGTTCTCTCTCTTGCCGGATTTGTGACAATGATTGCAATCTTTGGATCAGCATATGCTTTTGCATGGTTTTTCAGAAAGAACTGGATTTAAAAACGGCATACGCATAACCGCATAACCGCATAACCGCATAACCGCAAAACGACACAAGGACTTAAAAGACTAAAATATGGGACCATTATCATCTTATCTTCTGTTTCCGGAATGGCTTGACCTTCTGATTGCTTTTATGATCGGAACCGGTTTTGGATTTGCTCTTGAACAGGCCGGTTTCTCATCCAGCAGGAAACTGGCAGGAATGTTTTATGGTTATGATACCACGGTTCTCAAGGTATTTTTTACTGCCGCAATCGTTGCCCTTATTGGATCTCAATTTCTTAACTATTTCGGATTGCTGAATCTTAACCAGGTTTATGTCAACGAATTTTATACGGGGGCAGCAATTATAGGCGGGGTTATAATGGGTGCAGGTTTTATAATGGGAGGTTTCTGCCCAGGAACCGGTCTTTGTGCACTTTCAATAGGTAAAATTGATGCATTTGTCTTCGCAGCCGGAGGACTCACGGGGGCTTTCCTGTTTGCCGAAACTTATCCGGCTATTCAGGATCTTGCAAATAGTAATTACAAGGGAGCAGTAAAGATAAATGAATCATTGGGTATGTCACCAGGGCTCTTTACATTACTATTGGTTGTTGCTGCAGCCCTTATGTTCTGGGTTGCTGAAATCGCTGAAAAAAGATTTGCCAGGCCAGAAATAACGAACGAATTATAATTCTGAAATGGAAATGAGAAAGAAAATAACAATCATTCTGCTTCTGTCAGGCTTAATTCTGGCATTATTGCCTCTGTCGGCAAACCGGTCATTCATGATAAAACCTGAAAAACTGCTTTCTGATGTCCTAAATTCCGAAGTTGCTTTAACAGTCGATCAGGTAGCAAAGCTGATAGTAAATGAAGACAGCACCATCAGGTTAATAGATCTGCGCTCACCTGAAGAATTCACCAGCCTCAGTATTCCGGGATCAGTTAATGTTCCCTACAACGATTTAATCAGCAGCGACCTTTATATATTCATGAATGACAGAAATATCAGGAACATTTTCTATTCAAATACTACCTTCTATTCAAATTATGCCCTGGTATATGCAAGAGGACTTGGCTACAAAAACAGCTTCGTTATGGAAGGAGGACTTTCTGAATGGTTTAATACCGTGATGGAATCAAAATTCACCGGCGAAAGGATCTCAGCAAGGGAAAATGCCCTTTATGAAACAAGAACAAAGGCAGCACAATTATTCACACAGTTTAACAGCATGCCCGACAGCCTCAAAGCGGTTTTCATGGCAGCAAACAAGTTCTCAGCAAAAAAACTGGATGGCGGCTGTGAATGACATTTAAACTAAACCAGACAAATCAATGAATGCTTTAAAAAAATATCTTTTTGTTTCAGGAGTGTTTCTTATCCTCTTAACCGCTGTTCTTTACAGGTCCTTCAGCCATTCAGGATTCAGGTATGATGCTCCCAGACTGGCAGGACAATCGTTTCAGGGTATAAATATTATATCGGAACAGCAGATTCCTGGTTTTCAGGATGCCCTGATAATAGATATGAGTAATTCGGAAGTATTGAAAGACAGGTACAGTGAAATTACACTGAAGGTCAGACCTGACTCCATCCTGGATAAGAAAAACATCCGGAGAATGTTGAAAAACAAAGGACCGGTAATCCTGGTATCTTCAGAAAACACAATATCTGCAAGGATCTGGATGCTCCTGAGCCAGAAAGGACTTAAGAACATTTTTATTTTATCGGAGGAAAAGGATTTCGAAGTACTTAAAAACAAATTCCGGACTGATACATTATCAATTCCGGAACTCATTTAATCTGATTGCGGTAAATTTATTTTACCACCTTAAAATCATTTGATTCTGCCAGAGTAAAGGGAAGCCACGATAATACGGCTTTCTGATTTACCATCTTATCATACATAAAACTATTGTTACCGTATTTCAATGTTCTTGCATCGTAACCGAAGAGCCTGAGGAAAGCTGTAGCGAATCCTGAATTATGACCGGTTCCGCAGTACACAACCACAGTTTTGTTAAAAGGGATAGTTGACATCACATCTGAAAAGCCAAGAGTAGATTCCGGTTTGTACCTTATTGCTCCCGGTATGTGCCCATCATCATATTTATCCTTTCTTTCAAGGTTAATAATGAAATATTTTCCAGGATCCAGGAATATTTCATCGGCAGTAATTAAGATATTACCGGTACCCTCTTCAAACAGTTTTTTAAACCTCTGATCCCCTATATCTTTCCCTGTTGAAAGGCCGGTATTTAATTCAGGCATGCCTGAAGGAACCGGAGCTTCATTTACCTTAACTTCGAGCTGGTTTTCATATTTTCCCGACACACCTTTCAACCATCCATCCTGAGCCAGTGATTTATTCCATCCGCTCATGCCCCATCGTAACGCATAAACATTACCATATCCCATTAGCCGGAGAAGTGAAGTAGTATAGCTCGATACCTGCCCGTCATCACAAACCAGAATGATCTTATTAAACTCAAAAGGTTTGATCCCTGTTTCAAAATACTCAGGCAATTGGCTGAATTCTATTCTGACAGCACCTTCAATATGACCTTTCTCAAACATTTCCGCTGACCTGAGATCAACTACCAGATTTTTTGGTCCAAGCTCACTATTTACCACTGAGGCTTTTATAAGGCTTGGGAAAAACTGACTATTAACATAATCGCCGTTCTCTTCAAGGTCTTTAAGTAACAGCATAGTCTCGTTTCCGATTTCGGGGCTAGCAGCTACAGCCTGAGGCACAACAGTTTCGGGCTTCTTCTCACTTTTGCTGCCGTTGCATCCTGCAGCGAAAACCAGTAAAACCGGTAATGAGAGAGCGAAATATTTAATTTTATTCATATAACGACAGAAGAATCACATTAGATAGCAACAGGAACACGATCCTTATTATATTTCAGAGTTTCGGTACGGTTGCCCTTTTCGTCATATTTGAACTCGGTTATTGCCACTCCTGTTTCAGGATGGTTTATGATGTTTCTATCCTTATCGAGGTTCCGTGTTTCAACAAGTGCTCCGTGTTCATCATAAACATTCTGGGTCACAGGTATGCTCTTACCGCCAACATATTCATTATCCTGGTCAAATACAGCAGTTTCAAGAACATTTCCGTTTTCATCATATTTACTGACCCGCTTTGACCATCCCCAGTAAAGATTAGACATCTGGCCTGTTACGTTAAAAACAGAAAATTCTTCAACATCCCCGTACTCATTGGGAACAAAAGTAAAATAAGAAACCCCTATATCACCGCAGTTTTCTGCAGTACAGTTATAAAGAGAATCATTCATATAATTAGCCATCCTGACAACATAACCTTTATCGTTATATGCGAAGCGGAGCTCATAGAACGGGCAGAACGGATTCATAATAGTCTCCTCGTTTGCAAGGTTATATCTTTTTTCCTGTACCATTCCGTCATCAAGGATTGCCCATACATATGAGTGTATTTTATTCCTGTTTTCAACAGGTTCACCGTTTTTATTGAAAAATTTGAGACCGGTACGTGTTCCCTGGTCATCAAGAGAATATTCTTCAGTAAAGACCCCTTCTGCCTCTATAGGCTGGCCATTCTCATCAAAAAAATGTTTAATCTGCTTATTATCAACATAATCATAGGTAATTTTTGCTGCGTCACCCATCGATGAATATCCAAGAAGTTCTTCACCCCTGACAAATTCTACTGATACCAGCCTGCCTGTATTATCAAACATGAATTTATAGCTGTTTATTCCGGCAGCCTGATCAGCGGTTAATTTACGGGCACCTTTTTCTATGTCAAAAGGTGTCTCTGAAAAGATCAGATTCCTGTAATATTCAACACCAGCGGTCTGAGTTTTGTTCGATTGTTTCTGATTGCATGCTGAAATTCCTGCAACAATAGCCAATACACCAAAAAATAAAGTTAACTTGCTTAATCTCATAATCTTAAAAATTTAGTTTTAATTTAATTTATTTACTATTTCTTATGAAAATTCCCTTCCGGGATTTCCTGTACCGGAGTTTTTAATGATTCCGGTTTACAAGGGAACAAACATAGCAAGAAAAAGTTTAATAACTCTAATACCGTCTCATACTTTTGTCCCCGCGTAAAGTAATACTATTTGTATATTTGTTTTGTAAAAAAATACCTGTATGGAAAGCTCTTTTTTCAATTCTGACCTGTTCAGTTTCGCGATTATGCCATTTCTTATCTTCCTGGCCCGTATCTGTGATGTTTCGATTGGTACTTTGCGAATTATTTTTGTTTCAAAAGGGAACAGAACCATTGCACCTATACTTGGATTTTTCGAGGTCCTTATCTGGATAATTGCCATCAGTAAAATAATGCAAAACCTTGATAATTACGTTAATTATGTAGCATACGCAGCCGGGTTCGCAACCGGCAATTTTATAGGTATGAAAATTGAAGAGAAACTGGCCATGGGGATTCAGATGATAAGAGTATTTACTAGTGAAAAAGGAATGGATCTTGTTAAAAACCTGAACAATAATGGTTTCGGTGCAACAACCATCGAAGCTCATGGAGGAAAGGAGAAGATTCACCTTGTTTATTCAATAGTCCACCGCAATGAGCTTGAGAAGGTGCTTGAAGTGATAAATGCATTTAATCCCAGGGCTTTTTTTACGATTGAAGATGTCAAGGCAGTTAATGAGGGGATATTCACTCCAAGGAAACAAAATTTGTTTTTCCCGTTCGCAAATATTATAAGGGAATGGAGGAAAGGAAAGTAATTAGTATTTAAATTACTTTTGGGGTTCATAAATTATTCAGATAGAAATGGATCAGATAAATAATCACCCCCTATATAAAGTTCACACTATCGATAGTGCAATGGACTCGTTGTGGAATTTCTATAAACAGAGATTTCTTGCCCTGTTTTTGACATCTTTTGTAATGGGGCTGGTCCTCCAGTATATTTCAGCACTGGTTGATATAAATGAAATCCAATCAATTACCACCATTGATGAAATGATGCTTAAAATAAGGGACTATTTATGGCCCATGCTGATAATTTCAATCGTCAGTCTGCTCTTTACCACCATCCTTCATTACTATATTATTTACAATCCGCTCGATCAGGAGATTAATATTTTCAGGTCTGCAATGCAGTCGCTCAGGTATTTTGTCCTCTACATGATAATAATGGTTTTTCTTGCCCTGGCAGCATCTTTTGCGCTCTTTCTTGGACTTCTTCTTGTTGTGATAGGGATACTGTTCGCTGTCATTTATGTATTGATGATATATCTGTTCATCCTTCCAGTAATGATGGTTGAAGGACCCAGCATAGCAAACACCATATCCAGGACAATTACCCTTGCACACCGGAATTTCTGGTCAAACATTGGATGGACAGCGGTTTTTGCTGTTATTGTGCTGGTAGTTACTACAGTTTTTTCCGGATTGATACTGCTGCCTTTCACCGGGAAGTTTTTTCAGGCCTTCACCAATCCGGAGGAAGCTTCTTCACTGGTTGAGATCACCACAAAACCACTCTATATAATTCTTTCCGCACTTCTCAACGCAATAACATTGCCCCTTTTACCTATTTTCGCCTGCATCCTTTATTTTAACGGCAGAGCCCGTGAAGAAAAGAAATCTGACTGGGAAATAAGGAAAGATTATAAAGCTGAAGAAACCGTAAAAGTTGAAGATCTATATTCCAAACCTCTTTCTGACGGTGATACAGATAACCATGAAAAAAGTTAATGCTCTTATTATATAATATGTCATATGAAAGTTCTGGGTATTAATTGCAGTCCAAGGAAGGAAGGAAATACACAACTTCTGATCATGGAAGTATTCAAACCTCTCGAAGCGAAAGGTATTAAAACTGAATTATTTCAGATCGGCGGAAAGAAGATAAGCGGATGCATAGCGTGTATGAAATGCAAAAAAAAGGCTGACGGTCGCTGTCATCAGAAAAATGACGCAGTAAATGAATGCATTTCCAAAATGGAAAAAGCCGACGCAATCATTATCGGGTCGCCTGTTTATTTTGCTGATCTTACTGGCGATGCAAAAGCGTTTCTTGAAGTGGCAGGATATGCTTTGCGATTTGCCGGTAATCCTCTGAAACGTAAGGTCGGGGCGGCAGTAATTGCTGTCAGGCGTGCCGGAGCAATACATGCATTTGACAGTATAAACCATTTCTTTCTTATAAATGAAATGATAATCCCCGGCTCATCGTACTGGAATATTGCAATCGGCAGGGAAAAGGGAGATGTTCTGAAGGACGAGGAAGGGATGAAAACCATGAAGGTGCTCGGGGAGAATATGGCCTGGCTTCTCAAAAGATAAAAGTCAAGGGGAATAAGACCAAGAAGAAATAGTCTTGCAGTCGATGCAGTCAAAAGACGCAAGACTGCATGACCTAGGACCGCAAGACCTACAATTCGTTTTCCCCTTTCACATACCCGAAATTTGCAAGGATCCCTCCGTCGACAAAGAGAATATGGCCATTAACAAAGTCACTGGCTTTTGAGGCAAGGAAAAGAGCTGCATTTGCCACATCTTCAGGTTCCCCCCATCTGCCTGCGGGTGTACGGGTCATAACAAGATCGTTGAAAGGATGTCCATTCTCACGTATCGGTGCTGTTTGTGATGTTGCAATATACCCGGGGCCGATGCCATTTATCTGAATATTGTATTTTGCCCATTCGCAGGTCATATTCCTGGTAAGCAGCATAAGTCCCCCCTTTGCTGAGGCATAGGCAGAGACGGTATTCCTTCCGTAGACGCTCATCATTGAGCACATGTTGATTATTTTACCATTTCTCTTCTTAATCATATTGGGAACAACTCTCTTCGAAACAATCAAAGGGGCTACCAGGTCCACATCGATTACCTGCTTAAATTCAGCCACCTGCATCTCAAGGATCGGAATACGTTTTATTATTCCGGCATTATTCACCAGGATATCAATTGTTCCCAGATTTCCCTCAATCTGCGAAATACCTTTATCGACATCTTTTTCATCTGTAACATTGAATATAAGAGTATAAACATCCAGTCCTTCTTTTTTAAATGCTTCCCGGCATTCGAGAAGTTTGCTTTCCTGGAGATCGTTTACACAAACTTTTGCACCGGCTTTTGCCAGGATCATTCCTATAGCCAATCCGATTCCATGAGTTCCTCCGGTTACAAGGGCAATTTTCCCGTTAAGATCGAATAATTGATTCATAGATCTGGTTATTTAAGTGTATCCGGATGACGTACATCCATATCCCCGTAATCGAGGTTTTCACCTGCCATCCCCCATATAAAAGTGTAGTTCGATGTTCCGGCTGCGCTATGGATGCTCCACGAAGGTGAAAGGACAGCCTGTTCATTCTTTATCCAGATATGCCGCGTTTCGTCAGGATCGCCCATAAAATGACAGATACCCTGCTTTTCAGGGACCTCAAAATAGAAATATGCCTCCATCCTTCGGTTATGGGTGTGAACCGGCATAGTATTCCAGACACTTCCGGATTTAAGTTCGGTCATTCCCATCTGAAGCTGGCAGGTCGGAACAATACTGTTAACAAGTAACTTATTTATTGTCCGGTGGTTTGAGGCTTCCGGGGAGCCCAGTGTGGAACTCTCGGCATCCTTAAGGGTTACTTTTTTTGATGGATATTTGTGATGTGCCGGCGCTGAATTTATGTAGAGTTTTGCTGGTCTGGACTTATCAACTGACCTGAAAATCACACCGGGGGTCTCTTTTCCAAGATATAATGCCTCCTTGAATCCTATCTTCCAGGTAGTCCCTCCGGCGTCTATTTCGGCTTCGCCTCCCACATTTATTATTCCCATTTCCCTCCTTTCAAGAAAATATGATGCTTTCAGATCATCTGCCGTTTCAAGTCTAAGCTCATCCTTCACCGGCATGGCACCTCCCACAATATATCTGTCGTACATTGAGTAAACAAGCGAAATCTCATCGGGTAAAATACATTTTTAATAAGAAACTCTTTCCTTAGTTTCTTTGTATCATAGCCTTTAACGTCTTTAGGATGTCCTGCATACCTGAGTTCGGTTTTCATACAGCTATATTTTAAAGATTTTAACAGGATATTTATTATTATCAAAAATACAATCTTTGGATGGAAAGATAACTACAACTTCTACATTTATTAAGCTTATATAGCTTTAAAATAAATGTCTGTAAGTCTTTTTTTTATAAACTTGATTTATTAATTTGCTATCGCTATTTTTCTCAATTATTCATCAATCGATAAGCTTTTCACATCTTCCTTCAATTCTTACAATAATATGAAGAAACCATTTATTAACGAGGACTTTCTTTTAGAGAACAAGACCTCCAGAAAACTCTATCATGAGTATTCTTCCAAACAACCAATTATTGATTTCCATTGCCATCTTTCCCCTTCAATGATTGCGGAAGACAGGCAGTTCGATAACCTTGGAGAAGCATGGCTTGAAGGAGATCATTACAAATGGCGGGCGATGAGGACAAACGGTTCTGATGAGAAATTCTGCACCGGAAATGCCACTCAGGAGCAGAAATTTAAGAAATGGGCTGAAACAGTACCTGCCACTGTCGGAAATCCTTTATATCACTGGACCCATCTGGAACTGGCCAGATATTTTGACATCTATGACCTTTTATCTCCCTCCACCGCGGATAAAATATATGAAAAAGTCATCGAAATGCTGCAGCTCGAAAGATTTCAGCATAAGATCACTTATCAGGAAAATGAATGTTGAAATCATATGTACAACTGACGATCCGGCTGATACACTTGAATATCATAAGAAAATAAAAGGCTCATTTGAAGTCAAAGTATTACCGACATTCCGGCCTGATAATGCATAAAGACCGAAGACCCTGTGAAATTCAAAGCATATATTGGAAGGCTTGGAAGCTGCATCGGATTTGAATATAACGGACTTCAGAAGCCTTATTGAAGCTCTCGATAAGAGGCATGAGTTCTTTCACAAACAGGGAGGACGTCTTTCTGACCACGGTCTGGAAAGGTTCTATTTTTCTTTATATACGGCAGAGGAAGCTGATAAGATCCTCAGTAAACTTCTTAAAGGAGAAAGCCTATCAGCCGAAGAAACTGAAAAATTCAAAACGGCTGTGATGACTGAACTTTGCAGGATGAACCACAAAAGAGGATGGACACAGCAGTTCCATGTAGGTGCAATGAGGAACAACAATGCCAGGATGTTCAGACTGATGGGACCGGATACAGGATGGGATTCGATCGGAATTCCTCAGGATGCATTGAAAATGTCAAAATTTCTGAACTCTCTCGATGATTACTGATCAGCTTGCAAAAACAATTCTGTACAACCTTAATCCTGCCGATAATGAAATGATGATCACCATGGCAGGCAATTTCAATGATGGGACAATACCAGCGAAAGTGCAGTACGGCCCAGCATGGTGGTTCCTTGATCAGAAAACCGGAATGGAAAAGCACCTTAAGGATCTTGCAGCTCTCGGACTTTTAAGAAGATTTGTAGGGATGGTCACAGATTCAAGAAGTTTCCTCTCCTATCCCACGCATGAGTATTTCAGAAGGATAGTCTGTAATTTTGTCGGGAAGCAGATCAAAAAGGGACTCATTCCTGATGAAGAGGAGCTTGTTAAACCATTGATTGAAGGGATATCGTATAAGAATGCAAAAGAGTATTTCGGATTTTAATGTTAACAGCTTCTCTGTGTCCCTCTGTGACTACTCTGTGGAACTCTGTGTAACTGGTTTTAATAAGAACTTACACAGAGAACACAGAGGATTCACAGAGTTACACAGAGAAAAGACAAATATGAATTTAAAATACACGATATGAACGAATTGAATTTAAAAGGAAAAGTTGCAGTTATTACCGGCGGAGCCGGCGTTATCTGTTCCGAAATGGCCAGAGCCCTTGCATTTCAGGGTGTAAAAACAGTGATTATTGATCTGAATGATGAAGCCGCCGGCAAAGTAGCCGAAGGGATAGAAAAAGAATTTAAAACTCCTTCATTGGGTTTATCAGCCAGTGTAATTGACAAATCCTCACTTGAAAACTCGAAAAAGATAATCAATGAAAATTTCGGATCGATCGATATCCTTATAAACGGAGCAGGGGGTAACTCTCCTGCTGCAACAACCAAAGTCGAAAAAATGGATGGATCAGACACCGAAGATCCTGCCGACACTTTTTTCGGACTTCAGCTGGAAGGATTTGACAAGGTATTCGACCTTAATTTTAAGGGAACTCTCCTGCCATCAATGGTTTACGCAACCGATATGATAAGAAGGAAATCAGGTGTAATTATTAACATCTCATCGATGAATTCCTACAGGCCGCTTACCAAAATTGCAGCCTACTCGGCAGCCAAAGCCTGCTGTTAATAATTTCACACAATGGCTCTCCGTTCACTTTTCAAAAGCAGGAATAAGAGTTAATGCAATCGCACCCGGATTTCTTCTCACAAATCAGAACAAATTCCTCATGATTGATGAAAAAGCTGATGATAATCTTACTCCAAGAGCCAGGAAAATACTTAACAGCACCCCGATGGAGCGGTTTGGCACCCCCGAAGAACTGACCGGAACTCTTCTGTTTCTTGTTTCAGATCTTTCAAAATTTGTAACAGGGGTGATCATTCCTGTTGACGGGGGGTTCAGTGCATATAGCGGAGTGTGAATAAGGCAAAGGGCGAGGGCGCAGGGCGATGGGCACAGGAAAGAATTCAGCGCTTTGAAGAGCCTGCCCCGCTTCGGAGGGGGAAAGGGGGATGTAAAACAAGGATTAAACATAAATCTAAAGATGTAAAAAAATGATTTACTATCAAGACGGGTTCAGAAAATACAGTAATCAGTCAGAATGACCTGGAATATGGGGTTTATGCCGCTCTTGTAAAGCTGGGTCCAAGAAAGAAGGTTCTTGTTGTGCCTCCCGATTTTACCAGGTTCCATTCAAGATCAGGTGATATTACCACATTAATTTATAATTATTACAAGGAAAATCTTAAAGATATTCTGCCTGCACTGGGCACACATGCTCCCATGACCGGAACTGAGATTTCAGAAATGTACAAAGATGTTCCAAAGGATCTTTTCAGGGTTCATGACTGGAGAAATGATGTGGTTACCGTAGGCACTGTCCCGGGTGAGTTTGTTTCAGAAATAACAGAAGGAAAATTGAATTATTCCTGGCCGGCTCAGCTCAATAAGCTTGTTATCAACGGCGGACACGACCTGATTCTTTCAATCGGGCAGGTTGTTCCCCATGAGGTTGTGGGGATGGCTAATTACAATAAGAATCTGTTTGTTGGAACAGGCGGTCCTGAAGGCATCAATAAAAGTCATTTTATTGGTGCTGTTTACGGTATGGAAAGGATGATGGGTAAAGCGGATACTCCTGTGAGAAAGCTTCTCAACTATGCATCTGAAAAATTCATTCCCGCACCTTCCTGTTGTTTATATTCATACTGTGATAGGGCGCGATGATACGGGAAACCTGGTTATCAGCGGACTCTTTATAGGTGATGATGAGGAAGTATTCAGTCTGGCGGCTGAGCTGTCACTTAAAGTAAATTTTACTGTTGTTGATAAGCCTTTGAAGAAAGTTGTAGTATATCTCGATCCTTCTGAATTCAAAAGCACCTGGCTGGGGAACAAGAGCATTTACAGAACCCGGATGGCAATGGCTGATAAAGGGGAATTGATTATTCTTGCACCCGGACTGAAAGAATTTGGTGAAGATAAGGAGATCGACAGGCTTATAAGGAAATATGGATACAGGGGTAACCCCTTCCAACTCTGAAATCACTTGATGAAAATAAGGAACTTATGAATAATCTAAGCGCTGCAGCTCATCTGATCCATGGAAGCTCCGAAGGCAGGTTTTCAATCACCTATTGTCCGGGATACCTTACAAGGCAGGAAATAGAATCAGTAAATTTCAAATATGCCGATTTGAAAAGCATGACGAAAAAATATGATCCTGCAAAACTCAATGAGGGTTAAACAAGCTGGCTGACGGTGAAGAAATCTACTATATTTCAAATCCTGCCGTTGGGTTATGGGCATCAAAAGAGAAGCTTCAAATGATAAACTGGGGTATAATAGGGTGTGGAAAAGTTACCGAGCTTAAAAGCGGACCGGCTTTTAACAAGGTAGCTGATTCGCAGGCTGGCTGCAGTTATGAGAAGAAATGCTGCACTTGCGGAAGATTATGCAAAAAGACATAATGTTCCAAAATTTTATTCCGATGCCGACGATCTGATCAATGATAAGGAAATTAATGCGGTTTATGTTGCCACTCCTCCCGGATAGTCATGCAGAATATGCTATAAAAGCTCTCAAAGCCGGAAAACCGGTTTATATTGAAAAACCTATGGCTTTGAATTACCGGGAATGTGAACAGATCAATAAAACAGCTGAAAAATATAAGGTACCGGTCTTTGTTGCATATTACCGCAGAACCCTTCCCGGTTTCTTAAAGATAAAAAGACTGATCGAAACAGGTGAAATAGGCAAAGTAAGATTTGTTAATTTTCAAATATTAACTTCCTTCGGAAGATGAGAAATCAGGAAAGATTCCGTGGCGGGTAAGACCTGAGATCTCAGGCGGAGGACATTTTTTTGACCTTGGTTCGCATCAGCTTGATTATCTTGATTTCGTTTTTGGTCCTGTTTTAAAAGTGTCATCGATTGCTGTTAACCAGGCTCATCTCTATGAAGCTGAAGATTTTGTTTCGGCCAGCTTCATTTTCAAAGTAATATTGCCGCGACCGGTATCTGGTGTATTCAGTGCTTCACCCGAAGGGAACCGAGATTATATCGAGATCGTTGGGGAAAAAGGGATCATAAAAATTTCTACATTTACCTTCGAACCTATTGTTCTTGATAACGAAAACGGACGCCGGGAATTTATTAATGAAAGACCTGAAAATATTCAGTATTATCTGATTGAGCAGATTGTAAAAGCCTTTCAGGTAAGGGTGATGTTGTCAGTACAGGAGTTTCAGCTGCAAGAACAAGTAGGGTTATGGATGAGGTGGTGAAGAGATTATTATAAAGAATAAAGGCATAAAGGATAAAGGTGCAAAGGCACAAAGGTCACAGACAGGTGTAACCACAGTAACAAGCCTGGACGAGCAACCAGCAGACCAGGCAACCAGCAACAAAACAAATATAAACAATTAAATATGAATAAATTATCAGATATCGGATTAATCGGACTGGCAGTTATGGGCGAAAATCTTGTGCTTAATATGGAGAGCAAGGGTTTTCAGGTAACAGTTTTTAACCGGACAACCCAGAAAGTCGATGATTTTCTTGGCCGGAAGGGCAAAAGGTAAAAAATATCGTTGGAGCTCATTCAATTGGAGGAACTTGTAAAATCACTTGCAACGTCCCAGGAAAATAATGATCATGGTGAAAGCCGGCAGCGCTGTTGATGACATGATCAATACCCTTATCCCGCTTCTTGAAAAAGGTGATATTATTATTGATGGCGGGAATACCCATTTCCCTGATACAAACAGACGGACAGCACTTGTTGAAAGTAAAGGGCTTCTCTATATAGGAACAGGAGTTTCGGGAGGCGAAGAAGGCGCATTGCTTGGCCCTTCAATAATGCCGGGCGGATCAAAAGCTGCCTGGCCCTGGGTTAAAGCCAATATTCCAGGCAATTGCCGCGAAAGTTGACGACGGAACACCATGCTGCGACTGGGTAGGAGAAAACGGCGCAGGCCATTTTGTTAAAATGGTGCATAACGGAATTGAATACGGCGATATGCAGCTTATCTGCGAAGCTTACCAGATTATGAGGGATCTTCTGCATATGAGCGCTGATGAGATGCATCTTGTTTTCAAGGAATGGAATAAAGGAGAGCTCGACAGTTACCTGATTGAAATAACAAGGGATATCCTTGCATTTAAAGATACTGACGGGAAACCTCTTGTAGACAAGATACTTGACACGGCCGGACAAAAAGGAACAGGCAAGTGGACAGCTGTTACAGCTCTCGATCAGGGAATTCCTCTTACTCTTATCGGAGAAGCAGTATTTTCAAGATGCCTTTCAGCAGTAAAGGAAGAAAGGGTTAAGGCCTCGAAATTTCTCCATGGGCCCCTCCTATCTTTATCAGCAGATAAGAACAAAATTCATAAATGATCTGAAAGATGCTTTATATGCTTCAAAAATAGTATCCTATGCACAGGGTTATGCACTGATGAAAGCTGCAGCAACAGAATATAAATGGGATCTTAACTATGGCGGAATTGCTCTGATGTGGAGGGGCGGATGTATTATCAGGTCTGCTTTCCTCGGGAAAATTAAGGAGGCTTTCGATAATAATCCATCAATGACAAATCTGCTTCTTGATCCATTCTTTAAGGATAAAGTCGAGAAAGCCCAGACAGGCTGGAGGAATGTTGTTTCAGCCGCAGCAATCTAACGGAATCCCGGTTCCTGCAATTTCTTCGGCTCTTGGTTATTTTGACGGTTATCGCTGCGAAAAACTACCTGCAAACCTTCTTCAGGCTCAGCGTGATTATTTCGGCGCTCATACCTATGAACGTACTCGACAAACCAAGAGGAGAATTCTTCCATACCAACTGGACCGGAAGAGGAGGAACAACAGCTTCATCAACTTATAATGTTTAGCATCAAATAACTAACCTTACAACCTAACACTTATATGACAGAAATAAAAAAATTCAGTAACTACAGATGGACTGTCTGCGCTCTGATCTTCTTTGCAACGACAGTTAACTACCTCGACAGGCAGGTAATCGGGATCCTTAAACCCCTTCTGGAATCTGACCTGGGAATTGGCGAGAAAGATTATTCACACATTATCATGGCCTTCCAGCTCTTATATGGTGTCGGGATGGTCATTGCCGGAAGGCTTATCGATAAATTCGGAACCAAAATAGGATACGGGGTTTCCGTTATATTGTGGAGCATTGCGGCAATGGGGCATGCCCTGGCAAAAGGTGTACTGGGGTTTTGGATTCTGGAGAGGCTTCCTTGGAATAAGCGAAGCCGGAAACTTCCCTGCTGCCATTAAATCAGTAGCCGAATGGTTCCCGAAAAAAGAACGTGCTCTTGCCACAGGAATTTTCAATTCGGGTACAAATGTCGGGGCAATAGTAGCGCCACTGGCTATCCCTGCTATGGTAGTTGCATGGGGATGGCAGTCGGCATTTATTATTACCGGAGCAATAGGTTTCATCTGGGTAGTCCTCTGGTTCATCTTCTATGAAGTTCCGGAAAAACATAAAAAGGTGTCGGCAGGGGAGCTTGCTTATATACATAGTGATGCTGATGAACAGGCAGAAACTAAAGAAAAAGTCCCATGGCTTAAGCTTCTCAATACCGCCAGACCTGGCTTTTCTTCATCGGGAAAGGTCTTACTGACCCGATATGGTGGTTTTACCTTTTCTGGATCCCCGGCTGGCTCTCAACTGTCAGAGGCGCAGGTCTTGATGTTAAATCATTCGGATTGCCTCTTGCCTTTATATATACAATGACCACAGTCGGAAGCATTGGCGGAGGATGGGTTTCAGGATATATGATAAAGAAAGGGGATGTCGCCCTTCAAAGCAAGAAAAGTACACAATGCTTATCTTTGCATTGCTTGTTGTACCAATTAGTCTTTGCCCAGTCGCCTTCCATAGTAAGTACTGGGGAGCTGTCTGCCTGATCGCCCTTGCTGCATCATCACATCAGGCATGGTCAGCCAATATTTTTACCACTGTTTCTGATGCCTTTCCAAAAAAGCTGTCAGCTCTGTTACAGGAATCGGAGGAATGGCTGGTGCAGTAGGTGGTGCCTTTATCTCTTATATAGCCGGGGGTATACTCGAACATTTTAAAGAACTTGGACATATTGAAACAGGCTATGTTGTGATGTTTGCCATTGCAGGAAGCGCTTATCATGCTTGCATGGACTATAATGACAGGTTTTGCTCCGAAAGATAAAGAAGGTAACACTTGACTGATATCATTTTGATATCATTTTGATATTAATTTGGTATCTATTATTGATATCATTTTGATATCATTATGATATCACATTTAATTTTTTGGAATCATTATTATATCTTATAATGAAAAAACTGGGAAAATATTCCATGGGGTTGGGCGACCGGTTCGGGCATCAGGGCCACGCCCAGCTTAAGGCAATAATTGAGGCCGGTAAAAAAGGCCTCGAAATAACACCCGTATGGAACAAATCGAACAGGGAACATATGATAATCGGCACTAACCCGTCGGATGTTCGACAGGAAGCCGACACTGTAACGCAAAATTCAGGATTTAAGAAACCATATTATGTGGATGCCGACCATATTAATATTGACACTGTCGATAGATTTATTGAAAGTTCCGATTTCTTTACCGTTGATGTTGCTTCCTATATCGGGAAGCGGGCTGATGAGTCTGAGATAAACAGATTTCTTGAAGCAGCAGAAAGGTACACAGGAAAGCTGGAAGTGCCGGGAGTAATGAAACCCATAAAATGTTCGGTAGAGCAGCTCCATAATATTGCCGAAATTTATCTGTTCGCCGCAATAAAAGCCGGGGAGATTTACAGAAAAATAGAAAAAGCGAAAGGAGCCGGGAACTTTGTTACAGAAGTATCGATGGACGAAGTGGCGAAGCCGCAAACACCAGTTGAACTCTTTTTTATCCTCGGGATGCTTGGATTTGAGGGAATTCCGCTACAGACAATCGCTCCTAAGTTTTCCGGAAGATTTAACAAGGGTGTGGAGTATGCTGGCGATCCCCTGAAATTTGCAGATGAGTTTGAAGAGGATCTGATGGTTGTTGCCCATGCGATTAAGGAATTCGGGCTGCCCGAAAACCTTAAAATAAGTGTGCATTCCGGTTCTGATAAATTTGCGCTGTATCATCATATTGGTTCAATAATCAGGAAATATGATAAGGGAATCCATCTGAAAACTGCCGGAACAACATGGCTTGAGGAGGTGATCGGATTGGCTGAAGCAGGCGGCGAAGCTCTTGGCTTTGTAAAGGAGATCTATGTAAAATCGCTTGAGAAAATCGATGAATTGTGCGCACCATACGCCGATGTGATAGACATTAATGTAAATTCCCTCCCATCGGCGTCAGAAGTTTCTGGATGGAACAGTAAAAAATTTGCAGGATCGTTAAGGCATATAACTGGAAATCCGGAATATAATCCGAATATGAGACAGCTGATACATGTAGCTTATAAACTAGCTGCCCAGGAAATGGATACCTGGTTCAGGCTTCTTGAGGAACACGAGGAAGTAGTAGGCGGATGTGTTTATGAGAATATTTATAAAAGACACATCAGCCGGGTATTCTTATAGCCCCTGATAAGTGGTTATCAATACCTGTTAGAATGAAACAGAATTGTATTATTTTTATCTTTTAATTTATACAGTAGCAACTATCAATTATTTCATTAAAATTTATTATCAGAACCATGAAAAAATCACAATCCAGGAGAGAATTCCTCAGAGTATCAGCTGCTGGTACTTTAGGAGCATTTGTTGTATCCCAATATGGCTGCAAAACAGCCAAACCGGCATCTCAGGCTGCTGCTGCTTCCAAAGTTGATCCCAAATCATTCGGCATCGGACTTCAACTCTACACTATCAGGGATGCTATGGCCATTGATGTTCCGGGATCACTGAAAAAGGTTTCTGATGCCGGTTACAAATATGTTGAACTTGCAAGCTATGGTGATGGCAAATTCTATGGTTATGAGCCTGCCGCATTTAAAAAGCTGGTGAATGACCTCGGTATGGAAATCCTGAGCAGCCATACCCAGGTGGAGGCTGCCGGCATAACCCTTGATAATGCACAGAAGATGGCTGAGGACCATGCCAAGATCGGTGTAAAATATTGCATTCAGCCATGGATTGTTGAAGAGGCACGTACAACAATTGACAGTTATAAGAAAATGGCTGCTGACTGGAATAAGGTTGGCGGAATTATGAAGGAGAAAGGAATCCAGTTCGGTTATCACAACCATAATTTTGAGTTTGACAAGGTGGAAGGTAAGATCCCTTATTTTGATGTTATGCTTGCCGAACTTGACAAAGACCTTGTAACAATGGAGATTGACCTCTTCTGGACAACCAAAGCCGGACAGAATCCCATCGAAATATTCAAGAAATATCCGGGCAGGTTCCAGATCTTCCACATGAAAGACATGTTTACAAAGGAAGCTCCCTATTTTTCAACTGTCGGCGAAGATGATTTTGCACCAGTAGGTGCCGGAGTTATAAATTTCAGGGAGATCCTGGCCGCAAAGGATATAGCAGGAATGAAATATATGATTGTGGAGCAGGATGCCACTAAGGACGGATTACCGTTTGAAGCTATAAAAACAAGTATTACAAATCTTACAACAAAAATACTGGTTTAAAATAAGGAGAGTTTTCTAAAAATTATAATTAAACACCCCGAGGGTGTCTCAAAAGCATTTCTTAACCGCAAAGAACGCAAAGCAGGCATACAAATTTAAGAACTTACACAGAGAATCACAGAGGTTCACAGAGATCCACAGAGAATTGATTTCTTAACTCTGTGTGCCTCTGTGACTTCTCTGTGTAACTCTGTGTAACTATAAGTTATTTTTATTGATGTTCCCATATTTCATTGATGGGTGTATGACTTTTCGGTCAATTAATTTTGGCTTTTGATACACCCTCTTTTTATTTACTATCACCCTATTCCTGAGTTTTAAAGCCTACTGCTATCTGTGATTCTGTCTGAAGAAGATCAAAAGCTATCATCTCATTTGTCCCCTTTTTCAGGTAAGAAGCAGGACAATAGAGCCGTTTCTGCGGCCCGATTTCCCAGTAACGTCCCAGATTATGGCCATTTACCCAGACAATTCCCTTTTTGAAATTTGACATATCAATAAAAGTATCGGTGGGCCCGGTAATGAAAAAGTTACCTTTAAAGAAGACTCCTTTTTTCCCGGGATTTCTTCCGGAGGATCTCAGACCATAAATAAACTTTTCATCCATCGGAAGATTATAAACTTTCCAGTTCATCAGAGTCATTCCGTTAAGGGTTACCCTGTCGGTAATCCCCTTTCTGTCGATAAGGTGCTCTGCAAAGTTTATCCGGCCCATCCCTTCCACCAGAATCTCAAGGAGAGGCCGTTCAGCTTTGGTTTCCGGTAAATTGATTGAATTAATGCCTTCCCTCCTGTCAAGTGTTCCTATAAAAACCCCGTTCAAAAAGACAGTCGCATAATCATGCAGGTCTGTAACAGTAAGCTTGCCCTTTTTGTGACCTATCAGTTCAGTAGTGTAAAGAATAAAACCGTAATCCTGGTTATAACCCTCAAAAGGTTTTGGCTGAACAGAATTCACTGGTTGAGGCAGATTATCCCAAACAGAAGTAAAGGATTGCATGCCGATTGATGGTATTTCATTGACCACCATCTGATCTGGTACCGGAGGAAGCTTTTTTCCCTTTGGAAGATATGAACCTAAAAGCTTCCGAAGGGCCATATATTTGGCTGTGGGTTTTCCCTGCTCATCGATAGGTGCATCATAATCATAACTTGTCACATCAGGCTCATAGCCTTTGCCTCCTGAATTTGCTCCGGCAGTATAGCCGAAATTGGTTCCGCCATGAATTACATAGAGATTAAAGGATTTCTTGTTATCCATTAAAAATTTTACCTCGTTCAATAATTCAGCTGAGTCGGGCTTAGCCCATTTCTCACCCCAGTGGGTAAGCCAGCCGGGATAGGTTTCACTGCTGAATACAGGGACACCGGGGTTCATTTTAGCAGCAAGTTCAAAATGCTCCGGCCTGCTGCCGGAATCAAGGCCAACGGCGCATCCAGGGAGAGTTCCTGCTTCGAGCATATAAGTTGTTGGACCATCTCCGGTAAAAAAGGGAACATCGATCCCGTTTTCCACCCATATATCCTTAAGCCTGGTCATATAATTCCTGTCATTTCCAAAACTTCCATATTCATTTTCAACCTGTAGCATCAGAACGGGACCTCCGTTCGTAATCAGGTAGGGCTTTATCTCGGAAGCAAGCTTCACCATATATCTTTCAGCTGCCGCCATGTATCTTGGATCCATGCATCGAAGCTTAATATCAGGTATCCTCAAAAGGTACGGAGGTATTCCACCAAGTTCCCATTCAGCACAGACGTAGGGACCAGGACGGACTATCAGCCATAAATCTTCCTCCTGGACCATCCTGAAAAACTCACCAAGATTATGGTTCTCGCTGGTGAAATCAAATATCCCCTCTTCCGATTCGTGGTAGTTCCAGAAAATATAAACACTTATAGTATTGCATCCCATTGCCTTTGCCATCTGGATCCTGTGGCGCCAGTATTGAGCCGGGATTCTTGCAGGATGCATTTCCCCGCTGATCATCTGGAAAGGGTTACCGTCAAGAAGAAACTCTGAAGTACCAAGAACAAAAGTATGTTTACCCTTCTGTTTCTGGGAAAAACCGGCCATTATGAAAACAGCAACAGCTAAAATGGTTAAAATGAATCGTCTATGCATTATTTATTATTTTAAAATATTACTTTGTTAATATCACCCTGGTCCGTGAAGAATAATATAGCGAACTGACTTTTATAATATAAACACCGGCCGACAGACCGGAAGCAGATAAATCGAGTAATCCGGGATTTCCTATTGTAGTTTTTAAGATCTCCCTGCCGGTTGTAGAGTATATAATCAGGTCCATGCTGGTTAATTCCTCATCTGAAAGCAGATGAACAGTAATCAGCCCGCTGGTCGGATTTGGATAGACAATCAGGGATCCATTATCATTTGGATCAGGATTTTCATCATCGGTAAGCAGATTATCCGCAAAAGGCGTCCCGTCTTTCTTTACCGAGAGTGTCCAATAGGAGTAGATTCCAGGATCGCCGGAAGGACTTATTTCGGCTGATGAAAGTGAAAACCCTTCACCATCAGCAGCATCGGGCCATGGTGAGGAATCGAGGTAACTAAAGTTCATGATAACATTTTCCGACGGCTTACTTAACATAATTTCTTCTCCCCCGTTCGATAAATTTCCCTGAAAGTTGCCTGAGGCTTCAAATCCGTAAAAGTTATAAAACTTCGAGGGTTTTGATACCACCACCCAGAATTTCCGGGGAGGCAGCAGTATGTTTTCAGGAAAAGTGTAATAAACCGCAGAGTCAAGAACCAGTCCTCCAATGTTTATTGAGTTGTTACCTGTATTTTTAAATTCTATAAATTCCAGGTCTTTTCCTTCTGTTGTATCTGAACCTGCAATATAATCAGGGGGATGATAGTGAACCTCGGTGATCTTCAGATCATTATAATCTTCCTGCTGATTTAGAAAATTAACCTGCTGAATTGCACTCCACTCTCCATCTGATAATATCCTGGCTTTTATCTGTGTTGAGGCTGTTATGTTGAGCTTTATTGTATTCAATGAGAAAAAGACCCCTATGTTTACACCTCCTCCTGTCTTTCGCGGATCTGCCCCGTTAAGAGTGTAATAGATCGTCCCTGCAGAATTTGGATTCTCTATTTCAATTGAAACAGGAGAATTTAAAAGAAAATCATCTGAAACCGGATTGCCTGACTGGGTTTTAATGACCGGGGATTTTACCTTAGGATAAAGATTTGCCTTTTTCAGCTGACTGATCAGAATTTCTGTCCTTTTTGGCACAAAATTGTCTCTTATCTTATTTACTTCCGGTAACCATTGTCCGTTTTTGGTATATGGAGAACCTGTCCGTTTAGAATCACCCCACCTTGCTGATTCGGCAATAATTGCAGGATCGGCTTCGCTTATTCTCTTATTGACCCGCTCAAGGGATTTCTCCGGTGAAAGAGCTCCTCCGTCAGAGAGGTGTTTCCAGGCCCTGTCTGCAAATCTTGTACGATATTCCGGATTTACTGACAGCTTATAATGCAGCCACTGAGGATGAAAAACTGTCAAATCGTTTACTTCCATTTTCATATTATCGGTCCTCTCCCCAATACTAACTCTGTCTTCATACAGACCTATTCCGGGATTATGGGGTTCGTCAAAAAGAGAGTGCTCAGCATCG
The DNA here is from genome assembly GCA_963753495.1 of uncultured Bacteroidales bacterium. Lineage (GTDB taxonomy): Bacteria > Bacteroidota > Bacteroidia > Bacteroidales > VadinHA17 > LD21. The sequence continues at coordinate 162,566 of CAVWCO010000008.1, read as the reverse complement.
TGAGCATAGAAAGTAAACCCTTCCGACTTATCAATTCTGTTATCGATTGCATAAAAGTTGTTGGCACGTTTGTTCATCATGAATGATGCTGTCGGGGCATCGAAATTTCCTGTATAAAATATCACAAGCATGAAATCGATCAGGTTATCAAGATCGACCATTATTTCTCCTCCTTTTACAGGATTTCCTGACTGGTCTTTCCCATCAATCCTGAAATAATCGGCATTTGATGAAAATCCCTTCTGACACATGTTATAAAGATCCTGCCATGAGTCGAGAGTTCCGTCAGTTGCCTCTACGGTGTAACCGTTTTCCGTATTTACTTTGACTACATCATATTCCTCTTCATTTCCCCCAAAATAGGTTTCCGCATACCTGGCTTCAGATCTTTCCTGGCTTTGAAATAGGCCCCAGTACATCCCGTTAAGGTAAAGATGATAATATCTGCTTCTGGTATAAGGCTGACCCATGTCGCGTTGTGTATCGCGTGAAAAAACCTCCCTGACAATTGAATTATAAACATCACCATTACTCCATGCATAATTCTGATCGGCCCTGAGATCAATTTTATCAAAAACCTCCACTCCTTCATCTCCGAAAAGAGGGTAACGCAGTTTATCATTCCCGTACTTCTCCCTGAAGAAGAGCCTGAAAGCGTGCTTGGGAAAACCATCCGCCCGGCTCCAGCCTCCTCTTATTCTTAAGCCTGCATTGACATTAAACCCCTCAGTTCCATCAGGAAAAATAAGTTCTGTAGTGCACTCCCTTTCCCATTCGAGTCCATGACCGGTTGCATTTACATATATTCCTTTGGCCGGATCAAACAGGTTTTTAAGATCGGTAATAATTGATATTGATGGAATTCCCAGCAGGCTGCCGGTTACCTGGCTTGCATAAACCGGATCATTGACTACTTCATTATCCATGTTAAGATCAATTAGCTGCCCGTTGACATTATATGAAGGCCAGTCTCCTCCGGGCCATGACTGAGTTTTAACTTTTTCAGTAAAAATATAAGTACGTGCTGACGGTTTTGAGGGTTTATACCCTGATTTACCCAGAGATGCCCTGACTGTAACTGCAGGAGTTGCCGGCCGGCCGTTGGTGCTTTCAGGATCAATCGTTATAGTTGCGGGTGAATTAACAGTAAATCCTGTTGATGAATTCTGAGGATTGCTTCCATCGAGAGTGTATACAATCTGGCAGGCCGGATCAGGTGAAGCAAGAACAACTTCGAAGGGATTTTCAAAAAAGCCTGAACTCACTGAATATCCAATGCCGGAAGAGTCAACTATTTCAGGAAGGTTAGTTTCGGCCTGAATTTCAAAGTCGATATAGAAATCAGAGCTTGCAATACTCACATTGAAACCCTGTACAGCAATAAAATTTGTACCATTAACCAGGTTAAGAGATCCGGAACTGACAGTATATGAGACTCCTGTTCCTGATTCATGATTTTCAGGAGCAACACCGTTGTATGCCGGAACTGAAGGAGCATTTACACTGAGAGCAGGCACACCATTAATCCAGATAATAAATCCGTCATCGTAATCAGCATTTACAGTCAGCTCATTTACGAGATCCTTGTTTAAACATTCAAAAGTTGACCTCAGATATACCGTTGTATAATTGTTCAGCATATCTGAAAGTTCAGTCCCACCTGCTCCGTCTCCATATCTGAAAGGCGCCTTGCCTTTTGTCCATCCCGAATAATCAAATCCCGGAGTCATCCACGCTGATGACAGAGATACTGCATCCTTGCCTTTAAGATATGAGTACTCCGACTGGTAACTGAAATCTATCTGAGCCGACAGGCCGCCGGCAAGTATAACCAGGAAAAAAACTGAAGTTAAAATGAATTTATTTCTCACGGACCAGTTCATATATGTCGATTCGAGTTACATTTCCCAATTTCTATATTGCCTGATAGCTATGGAGCTTTCGGTAATATCCTTCATCTTTCTTCATCAGTTCGGCATGTGTACCGGTTTCGACAATTCTTCCATCCTCAATAACTACAATTAAGTCTGAATGTTGTATTGTGGAAAGCCTGTGTGCAATAACAACGGATGTTCTGTTCTTCATAAGGTTGAGAATTGCATCCTGAACCAGTCTTTCAGATTCTGTGTCGAGTGCTGAGGTAGCCTCATCGAGTATAAGGACAGGAGGATTTGCCATAATTGCCCGTGCAATACTCACTCTTTGTCTCTGACCGCCGCTCAGCTTGTTTCCTGATTCTCCAACGCTGTTGTCATAACCCTTTTCAGTCTCAATGATAAAATCATGTGCGTTTGCAATTTGTGCCGCATTAACAACCCTGTCAGACTCGGGTTCGTCAACTCCAAAAGCAATATTTTCCCTGAAGGTCGTATTAAAAAGTATTGGCGTCTGGGTCACGATACCCATAAGGTTCCTTAAATCTTTTATCCTGTAATTTCGTATATCAATACCATCGATCAGGATTTCTCCCTTATCTACATCCATAAACCGGGGAAGAAGGTCAGCAATGGTTGATTTACCGGCGCCCGATTTTCCCACAATAGCCACAGTTTGTCCTTTGGATATTTTAAGGTTTATGTCTTTCAGTACAGGCTCATTGTTATACCCGTACCATACGCCCTTAAATTCAATCGATTCCTTAAACCCTGTTATTGCTAAAGCGTCTGCTTTTTCCCTGATCTTCTCTTCGGCTTCAAGTATCTGATCGATCCTGTCAATCGATGCCATTCCTTTCTGGATGTTGAACCAGGCTGTGGTGATATTCTTTGCTGGCTGGATTATCTGGGAGAAGACCACCAGGAAAGCGATAAGCGTTTCCTGACTCATATTCCCGACACCTTTCAAAGCAAGAGTACTTCCAAAATACAAAAGTATCATCATGACAATTGTTGAAAGAAATTCACTTATAGGCGATGCCAGGTATGCTTTGCGGATAACTCGCTTAAAGACTTTGGAGTAACGTTCATTGGTATCGGAGAACTGCCTTTTCATCTTTTCCTCAGCATTGAATCCCTTTACAATCCTCAGGCCACCAAGTGTTTCCTCGACAACTGAAAGAAGCCTTCCAAGGTATTGTTGGCCAATAAAGGATGAGGATCTTAATGTCCGGCTTGCCCTTCCTATCAGCCACCCGCTTACCGGGAGAAGAAGAAGTGCGAAAAGGGTCAGCTGAAAGCTTGTAACGAAAAGGTAACCTACAAATATCAGGATATAAAGCGGATCACGGAAAAGCATTGTAAGGGATGACATTACAGAAATCTCAATTTCCTGGACGTCATTGGATATCCTGGTCATTACGTCTCCTTTACGTGCATCTGAGAAAAATGAAAGGGGGAGTTTCAGGACCTTATCGTACATCTTCTTCCTGAGATCTCTGACAGTACAGGCCCGGATATATGCCATACTGTTGTTTGCAAGGAAAATGAAAACATTCTTAAACATGCTTGCAACTACCACTACAAGGCATACAAGCATGAGGGCACCGGGCTCTCCCTGCTTCTCAATGAATTCATATAAAAAATATGTGCCGGCGGAACTGAGGTAATCGATGGTGAGACTGAATTCGCCCGGATCCGGCGGAACTGCTTCAAAACGGTTAAAAAGGATTTTCAGGAATGGGATTACCAGTGTATAGGATACAAGCGCAAAAACAGCGCTGAGAATGTTATAAATGACATTCCTGACAGCAGACCATTTGTAAGGTCGAATGTATTTCAGGAGCAGCCTGGCTTTATTCATAAGGGCCCTAAGGTACTAAAAACCCGTGTAATTAAATGGAGTGATGTCCTTCAGCTCCGATTTCAGGGTTTGGCTTACTTCAAGATTTTCGATAAAATCATGTATTGCTTCCTTTGTGATTTTCTGATTTGAACGGGTAAGATCGAGAAGAGCCTCATAGGGTTTATGAAATCCTTCGCGTCTGAGAATTGTCTGCAACGCCTCAGCTACCACAGCCCAGTTATTCTCGAGGTCGCTGTTTATCTTTTCCCTGTTGACAATCATCTTGTTCAGCCCTTTAAGAAGAGAGTTAAAAGCAACAATTGTGTGACCGAAAGGAACTCCTATGTTCCGTAAGACAGTTGAGTCGGAAAGATCGCGCTGAAGCCTTGAAACAGGAAGCTTAAATGAAAAATGGTCGAAAATGGCATTGGCATAGCCGAGGTTTCCCTCGCTGTTTTCAAAATCGATCGGATTAACCTTATGAGGCATCGCCGATGATCCTATTTCTCCTTTTCTGATTTTTTGCCTGAAATAATCCATCGATATGTAAAGCCACATATCCCGTGCCAGATCAATAAGAATTACATTAATACGTCTCAGGTTATCGAATAATGCCGACAGGTTGTCGTAATGTTCGATCTGGGTTGTAGGGAATGATCGCTGTAGTCCGAGAATCTCATTCACAAAATTATTGGCAAATGAGATCCAGTCAATATCAGGATATGCAACCTTATGAGCATTAAGGTTTCCCGTGGCCCCGCCGAACTTTGCTGAATATGGTATCTGTCCGAAATATTTTGATTGTTCATCAATCCGTGCAATGAACACAGAAATCTCTTTTCCAAGTCGTGTCGGAGAGGCCGGCTGACCATGGGTCCTGGCCAGCATAGGAATATCTTTCCACTCATCCGCAAAACCTGCAAGCATTTCCCTCAATTCAAAGAGAAGGGGAAAATAAACATCAGTCATTGCATCTCTCAATGAAAGAGGGATTGCCGTATTGTTTATATCCTGCGATGTTAATCCAAAGTGTATGAATTCGGACCATTTTCCCCAGCCAGCCAGAAAGAACTTCTCTTTGAGGAAATATTCAACAGCCTTAACATCATGATTTGTGGTTTTTTCTGTTTCCTTTATCTTCTCAGCTTCCTTAACATTAAAATCTTCATAAAATGCCCGGAGGGCAGTATAGTTCTCTTTCCTGAAATCGGTCAGCTGCGGCAGCGGTATATCGCACAACGCAATGAAATATTCTATTTCAACCATCAACCGGTACCTGATGAGACCAAATTCGGAAAAATAAATATCGAGCTCATCAACTTTTTGCCTGTATCTCCCGTCGAGGGGAGAAATGGCTGTCAGGTTATTTAATTCCATCGTTTACCCTTTTTGGAGGTTCATTTTTTAATACCATGTACACAAAAATAGTATTTTAGATGCAGTAAAAAACATGCAATGGAGAAAATCAGGATATCGGCAGTAAGATATGCCAATACCTATCCCTTTATCTTTGGACTTACTGAGTATGGTTTTAACAAAAAAGCGGTTCTCGAAACAGACCATCCTGCCGATTGTGCACTTAAGCTTATAAATGGAAGATCAGATCTGGGACTTATTCCTGTGGCAGCAATGCCGCTTTTGAAAGAAGCCAGGATCATTGGTGATTATTGCATAGGAGCAAATGGTAAGGTAAGAACTGTCCAGATAATGAGCAATACACCATTCGAAGATGTTAAGACAGTATATCTTGATTACAGGTCAAGATCATCTGCCAGGCTCATAAAAGTGATTGCAGCAAGCTTCTGGAAAAGGGAATTCAAATGGGTTGATACTACGTCAGGGTTTAATTTTGAAATGATAGGCAATGGGGAAGCAGTTGTTCTTATCGGAGACCAGTGCTTTGAATTTGAAGGCAAATACCTCTTTAAATGTGATCTTTCAGAGGAATGGAAGAAATATACCGGCCTTCCGTTTGTTTTTGCTTGCTGGGTTGCCAATAAACCTCTTCCTGATGAATTTACTGAGGATTTCAATAATGCGCTTTCTTATGGCGTAAATAATATTGACCTGGTTGTTGAACGGTTTTGCAAAACCGGAGCTATAAGAGGAACGGATCTCAGAAAATACCTTACAGAGAATATTGATTTTATCCTTGATACCAATAAGAGAAAGGCAATGGATTTATTTCTTGATTTACAAAAGAGTATATGAAGAGATCTGTTCAGGATGGGGATTTTATCATCAGGGAATACAGGGAAGCTGATTTTAAGACACATTGGATATGATGTATATATTATGAGGGATATTGAGAAATTGTAAATCTTAACATATTAAGTTTGCTATTTAATCATTAACTTTGAACTGTATTATTGAGACAACATTAAGGTATTAACGAAAATCACGGTATCATGGCAAAAACAATCACCTTCAATGAGCTCCGGAAGATAAAAGATCAGTTACCCTCCGGTAGTATGAGAAAGATTGCTGATAAACTTGATCTGCATGAAGAGACTGTCAGAAACTACTTCGGAGGGACAAACTTTGACAAGGGACAGAGTGTTGGTATCCATTTTGAACAGGGACCGGGAGGTGGCATAGTGACCTTTGATGATACAACAATCCTTGATCTTGCTGAAAGCATGATTAAAGACTGAGAAAATATCTGAAGCCTGTTCAAAAGCAAAAGGCTTCGTCTTTTGCTTTTGTTATTTTTGTAATAATGAATCTGGCCGGAAAAATAGAATCTGCAGAAGATAATTACAGGCAGATCCTTGAAGAATATTTCATAAAAACCTGGGGAGAAACGGCTCTCTTCTCTCACGATATTGAGCACCACCGCAGAGTCTGGCATTATGCAAAGGAACTTCTTTCAGAAGCTGGTAAAAATAACAATAACATAATCCCCTTTTCACCCGATAAGCTTTTATCTGCTTGCTATATGCACGACCTTGGAATGGCGATAGACGCCGGCGACATACATGGAATACACAGCAGCAATCTTTTCAGGGAGTTCATTGCCGAAAACGGATTATCGGAGTCTGAATTCGCCGATGCACTCACAGCCATAAGGGATCACGACAAAAAGGAAGATATTTCTGCTCACAGATTTCCTGATCTTATCAGCTTTCTCACAATTGCAGATGACCTTGATGCATTCGGGTATATTGGAATTTCAAGGTATCTGGAGATCTACCTTTTGCGGGGAATCAGTCCTTCAGAAATCGGATTTAAGATAAGGGACAACGCTACAAAGAGGTTTGCCAATTTCAGATCAGTTTTTGGGAATAATGCCGGGTTGTTTAAAAAACACGCGATAAGGTTCAAAATCCTCGATGATTTTTTTTGCAGCTATAATCTCCAGGTGGAAAGCCCTTCATTTAACAGTAAACAATTTTATGGAAATGCTTGTGTGGTTGAACTTTTTTCTGAAATGATAAGAAATCAAATTTCTTCAATCAATATCCTGAGCCTTCCACACAGATTTTCAGATGATAATACTGTTAAGAATTTCACAGAAAAACTCAATTCTGAGTTAACTTCGATCGGAACATTATAGTTTGTTTAATTCATAATTATTCTTAATTAATTGTATTCCTTTGTGTTACTTAGTGACAGCCTTTGAGATCCTTTGTGGTTAATTTTTTTTACCACAAAGTCACACAAAGGTTACACGAAGGACTCACTAAGTAAATGAATTTTACAAGATAGGTTGTAAACATCCAAAGCAGTCTGGTAAACACTTTTTAGCTTGCTGCAGCTATTTCTGCAGATCTCTGCTTCATGAAATTCCTGACAAAAAATCCTGTCAGGATCAAAATATCATCTTTTGTATATGAAATTATAGAACCTTTGAATCCCTGTGAATGAAATTTTATCAGATTCCCGTTTTCATTGCCAAGGCTCCATTTTGATCTGAAAAAATTATCAAACTGCCATTGATACTCCCTCTCATCATAAACAATTGTTGATTTTGCCTTCCATTTATGATATTTGACCTGACCTACTATTGAGTTATCCTGCAGATTGATAATATCAGTAGTATGTTTGAAAATGCCTTTAGTCTCAAACAATATTTTTCTGTCATTCAGTTCTCCCCTGACTCTCCTTGACCAGCCTTCTTTCCGTAATTCACCTGCTAATGTTTCATGCCGGTAAATCTCGAACCGTTTACTGAAAAGCTTTGTTTTCCAGCTGTATTGTGTTTCCATGACCTATTATTTAGATTGACAAGAGCTAAACTTATAAAGTTATTAAAATCGGGGAAATACTGGAATAATGGGAATGTCTGAATAGTTATTACATCCCCCTCCCCCGAGCGGGGCGGCCCTTCAAAGGGGGAATTTTTGCCGTTATGCCTTTCCGCCTTTAAGCCTTTGCACCTTTTATTTATTCAGCCACGCCACCTTTTGCAGCGATTTATGTTCTTTACCGATTATATCCCTGTAAAGTTCCGGCCTTCGCGCCATGGTGTACCTGTATCCTCCTGCCATGGTAAGTTTATCGGGAGTTATGTCGGCCGTTACAAAATCATTCCCGAGTTTCCTGCACTCTGCAATAATCTCCCCGAACGGATCAATGATCATTGAACACCCATTCTTCAACTGGTCGTCATCCATGCCAACCGGATTCGAAAAAACAGCATAAATCCCATTGTCGTGAGCCCGTGAAGGCAGCCACTTCATCAGCCATTCCCTTCCTTTTGGGCCATCAAACTCCATGCGCAGCGATAACGGATCCTTTTCCCTGTTTTTCCAGAGCTCAGGATCGACAAAACCTGCTCCGGGCCGCGGAGAAGGAGTGCACATGGTTACGTGAGGCATGAAGATTATCTGAGCTCCAAGAAGAGCAGTGGCCCTTACATTTTCAATAACATTGTTATCATAGCAGATCAGGATTCCGCACTTCCAGCCTTCAAGGTCAAAGACAGTGTACTGGTCACCGGGCCTGATGTATTGATTTATGAAAGGATGTAATTTCCTGTGCTTTGCAATTAATCCTTTTCCGTTGACGCAGACATATGCTTTATATATTTCTCCATTTTCATCCTTTTCAAAAAGCCCTGCCAGAATTGTTATTTTATTTTTGCGGGCAATTCCGGTTAATATTCCTGTACTCGGACCTTCCGGAATAAATTCAGCCAGACTGAGCATCTGTTCTTTGTCCAGTTTCCGGGCGAATGTGTATCCTGTTACTGAACATTCATGAAAAGCAATAACCTTAGAACCTTCCGATGCTGCCAAACCTGAAAGTTCATCCATTACCGACAGGTTATAAGCTTTATCATTACATTGATGTTCAAACTGAGCAGTTGAGATTTTTATTTTATTCATCTGGTTGTCATTAAAAAGGCCGGCTTTTGCCAGCCGGCCTTACAAATTTATGAATTAAATTCCTAATAGTCTTCCCTTTCCACATAATGAGTATGTAACAACTCATGAGCTTTGTGGCTGTTAGGTTTTTCAAGGAATTCTTTATAAAGAGCCATTACCTCCGGATTTTCGTGTGATTTCCTGAGAACCATGTGCTCATCTTCAGAATAAATTGCCTTGATCCGGTTTTCGCGTATTTCCACGCTCGTCGGGATCGGCTGACCTCCGCCGCCTATACATCCGCCCGGACATGCCATTATTTCGATAAAATGATATGGAGCTTTGCCCTCTTTTACCATCTTCATTATCTTATTGGCATTAACAAGTCCATGTGCGATGGCAACCTTAACCTCAACACCCTCAAGGAATTTCCACTCCGGAGCACATCCTTCAAGCTTGACTGTCGCTTCCTTTACTCCATCCAGTCCGCGGACCGGAGTAATGTTCAGATTATTGAATGGAACCTCGCGACCTGTAACAACCTCATAGACGGTACGTAATGCTGCTTCCATAACCCCGCCGGTAGCTCCGAATATAGCACCAGCGCCTGTCGATTCGCCCATAATTGAATCATAATTCGATGGTTTAAGCACCCTGAAGTCTATCCCAGCCTGTTTTATCATAACTGCCAGTTCCCTGGTAGTAAGAACAAAATCGATGTCTTTATATCCGCTGGCTCTCATCTCCGGCCTGTCGGCTTCAAATTTCTTTGCAGTGCAGGGCATTACAGATACCGAAACTATTTTGGAAGGATCGAGTTTACGCTTTTTAGCAAAATACGTTTTTGCCAGTGCCCCGAACATCTGCTGCGGCGATTTGCAGGTTGAAAGATTGGGCAGAAACTCAGGATATTTATGCTCAATAAATTTTATCCAGCCGGGAGAACAGGAAGTAAACATTGGTATCCTGGTCTTTTTATCGCCCTCCACAAGAACTTTTTTTAATCTTGTAAGCAATTCTGTTCCCTCTTCCATAATTGTGAGGTCAGCGCTGAAGTCGGTATCAAGAACTGAATCAAAGCCAACCTGTCTAAGGGCAGTAACCATTTTGCCGGTAACCCTTTCGCCCGGATCATAACCAAGATCCTCGCCGAGAGCAACCCTTACAGCCGGAGCAGTCTGTACAACAACATGTTTTTCAGGATCATAGATAGCATCCCAAACCTGATCAATATACGTTTTTTCAACCAGGGCACCGGTAGGGCACCTGTTAACACATTGTCCACAATTGGTGCAGACAACGTGGCTCATTGGCCTGTCGTGAAATGATGAGATTTTCTGGTGTGCTCCCTTATTGGCGACCGCAATTGCTGAGATATACTGTAGCTGTGAACAGGTCCTGACACAACGCTGACATCTTATACACTTGCTGTCGTCTTTAATAAACGACGGTGAGGATCTGTCGATAGAATAAGAGTGATCTTCAACCAGATCAAGAAATACTGTGTCGCCGAAGGCAAACTCGTTTGCAAGACCCTGCAATTCACATTTGGTATTTTTATAGCATTTTGTACAGTCCGATCTGTGTTCAGAAAGCAGAAGCTCAACAATATGCTTTCTGGCATTTCTTACCTTAAGTGTATTGGTATGGATATCCATTCCTTCAGAAACAGGGGTGGCACAGGAAGCAACAAGTGTCCTTGCTCCCTTTTGTTCTACAACGCATACACGACAGTTACCTGCTACACACAGATCAGGGTGGTTACACAAAGTGGGTATAGTAATTTTCAACTTCTGAGCAGCGGCAAGAACAGTTGTTCCGGCCGGGACAGATATAAACTGGTCATTTATATTTAGATTTACCATAAGTTTTCGTTTTTTCATTAATTAATTAATAAATGATCTCCTCCTTGAAGTTTTCAACAATTGTTCTGAAAGCATTTCCAACTGACTGTCCAAGACCGCATTTGGATGCAATCTTCATTGTATCGGCCAGCTTAACAAGTTCATTCAGATAGGTTGATTTAACTTCGCCCTTCTTTACTTTTTCCACGCCTTTCAGAAGCTGCTGGCAGCCTATCCTGCATGGTGTGCATTGACCGCATGATTCTTCGGCAAAAAAATCAAGATAATTATGCAGAACATTATACATTGACCTGGAGCTGTTAAAGAGCTTCATGGATCCGCCTGTGGGCACTCCTTCAAAACCAATCACAGTTTCGTTGAATTTCTTCCTGGGGACGCAAAAACCCGATGCCCCTCCTACCTGCACTGCCTTGGTATCTCCATCGCCAAATTCATTCACAAATTGCAAAACCGACATACCCAGTTCAAGTTCAAAGATCCCTGGTGTTGGGGTATCACCGGATACTGAAAACACCTTTGATCCCCGTGAGTCTTTGGTTCCAAGCTGGACGTAGGTTTCAGGTCCGTCCTTGATTATCATCATAACCGTAACCAGTGTCTCAACATTATTTATTGAGGTGGGCTTGTAAAACACCCCGGAAGTAGTTGGATAAGGTGGTTTATTACGCGGTTCACCCCGATCGCCCTGGATTGATTCAAAAAGAGCGCTCTCCTCGCCACAAATGTAAGCGCCGCTTCCAAGGCAATACCTTATTTTGAATTTATATCCTATTTCTTCACTTACTTTATGAAATGATTCCAGTTCTTTCATCAGCTGGGGAAGAAGGAAACGATATTCCCCGCGCAGATAAACGATACCCTGGGTTGCCCCGATAGCTTTTCCTGCAATTGCCATTCCGGCATAAACCTTATAAGAAACCCTGTCGAGGATCTCACGATCCTTAAACGTGCCTGGTTCACCTTCATCAGCATTGCATACAATATATTTCTCAGGATCCTTTTCTGCTGCAGTGTATTTCCATTTCAGCCCGGTCGGGAACCCTGCCCCGCCTCGTCCCTTAAGGCCCGAGTCAAGTACCTGCTGAATAATTTCATTGCTGGTCATTTTAAAGGCCTTGTTCAGAACCTCTTTAAGATCGACTTTCTCGAATATTAGATCAACTTTATTTAATCCTTTGTTTTTCATATTATTGCCGGATATTTTATTTTTGCATATAACCTTTAATTATCTCAACAACCTTCTCGGGGGTTAGCTCGGTGTAAGGTATCTCATTTATCAGGATTGCGGGTGCTTTGTGACACCAGCCGATACAGTTGGTTTCAATCAGACTGAACAGCTTGTCAGAAGTAGTCTCACCAACTTTAATTTTGAGCATATCTTCAATGATATCAATAATATCCTTCTTGCCTTTCATTGAACATGTAATTGTCTTACAGACCCTTATTACATATTTACCTCTTACCTGGGTATCAAGAAAGGTATAAAAAGATGCAGTCCCGTAAACTTCAGCTGCCGAGATGTCAAGCTCCTTGGCAACCTCTACCATCACATCATCAGTCAGGTAGTTATATTTCTCAACGATACCCTGTAAAATAGGCATAAGGCTTTGTCTTGACCTTCCATGCTTTTCAGATAATTTCTTTACCAGATTTCCTGCTTGATACATATCTTATTAATTTAGAATTACTTAATAACTAATATTTGATCGATTTATTTTAAAAAAAGTGCTGTTAAATTAATAACAATACTTTCTAAAAAAAACTTACATATGTCATAGTTGTTAATTTAGAATGAAAATAAACAAGGGCAGGGGATTGTATTATGTATTATATGCGATAGGCGATAGGCGATAGGCTATAGGCTATAGGCTGATGTGTTTATGAATGCAAGACTGCAAAACTGCAATACAGAACAACTGCAAGACTTCTTCCTATTTCTTTTTAACCTCTATCTTGCTAAGCAGTGTAATGTTCTGGATATTTGAATAGTTGTACTGGTAAAGTCCGTCATCGCCTATCATTACAAGTAAATTGCCGATCGGTATAACATCATAGGCATTGATGGCAGGGTACGAAAATATCAGTTTGTTCCCGAGAGTTTTCGGATCGGAGGCATCGTATATTTTCAATCCGGCATTCCCATCACATATGAAGACCAGATCACCTGATTTACCCAGTCCGTGAGGATTGGTCATTGAAAATGTAGCCAGCAAAGAAGGAGCATTAATGTTTTTTATGTTAACGACATCAAGACAGTTCACTGTACCGCCGCAGGTAGTACCCGATCTTAAAGTAACATAAGCCAGGGTATCGTCAACAATTACCGGATCGCAGCTTCGCGCATGATTAAAAAAGACTCTTGATGTTGGCACAAGCGGATTTGAAATGTCAAAGATAATCATCCCGGTTGTAGTGCCAAGAAACATATTGTCACCGGAGAGGAACATTGTTTCAATATTCCATCCGGGGTAAAAATCACCCATCTTGGCAGGGCTGGTTTTATTTGATATATCAAAGACTTTCAGTGTGTTCTGATCAACGATGTACAGCACTTTATCCTTAATCCCGAATCGGGCCATTGACCCTCCGAAACCGGTTCCGCTGCCACTAACTCCGGATGAAGCACCTGAAGCATTTGTTGCATCAAGGAACATTAAACCGCCCTCTGTAATAAATAGGCCACGGATATGGCTCAGTATAAATCCTCTCCCTGATCGTTTTTAATTCCCAGTCAATAACCACTCCTTTTTTTTCATCGACAAGGGCCATGGGATAATCATCGTTGGCAGGAGAAGCAACCGTGTATGGCAGAATATCTTTTACTCTTGCTACCTCGCGTATGTTATCTATATTCTGGACATCGATCATCACCAGATCCACAAAACTGTCGGCATACAAAATATAACCCGAAACAGACATATCAACCACACCCGGAAGATTCAGAAATGCTTTTTTGACCGGAGAAGATGGATCCGTATTGTCATAAACATGAATCCCCTTTAATTCTTCAACAATGAAGATAAAATTATCCTTGTAATATATCTTACCCGGATTCTCAAGATCTACATTCTGCTCGGTTTTAACTGAACTTCGAAGATCTGCGTAGGTCAGATAAACCGGAGCATACCCTTCGTATTCCCTGTATGTGGTGTCGTCGCACGAAGTAAATAACAGAACATTAAATGCCAGTATTGAAATAATTGGAATGATTTTTGTTTTCATAATGGTTAGGTTTAGCTGATTAAGTTTAACAAAAATCATGCAAAACTACTAACCCTTAACCTGATTAACATATGAAAAAGCTTATGGTATTATTCATAATGCTGACAATAATCACATTACCTCTGTCAGCACAAAGAACAAAAGATGCTTTATACCTGAAGAACGGAAGCATTATTTACGGGAAACTCCTGGAAGTATCTGAAAACAATTACAGGATTCAAACCTCCGACGGAAGTCTTTTCAATTATCGCTCTGATGAAGTTGCCAAATTTATAAAGGAGTCGCCGCAGGTCGTTGGAAGGAGATCAGATGGTGTGGGGATGGCTCTCGAGGCGGGGCTGTTAATTGGTTCACAGAGCAGTGAACTGGAAGCGCCATTCAGTTTCAATATCCTTGTAAACTATACCGCAGGAACAAAAAACATCCTGGGCATAGGTTCAGGTGTCGAGTATCTGGGTTCAACATTCTCACCCATATTCCTTGAATATAAGCGGCTTTTTAATGAAAAGAGAGCCACTCCCTTTGTCTTCTTCAGAGGCGGTGCTCTGATCCATACAGGAGGCGACGAAGAAAGCGATCCCTACAACCAGTATTATTACCCTAAGGATTATAAAGGAGGAGCCTCGCTGGGAATCGGAACCGGGATTTCATGGGCCAGGGAGGATATGGAAACATATCTCTCATTCGCTTACAGATACGCACAGACAAGCTATAGGCAAGATAACTATAACGATGTGACTTACACTTACGAAAACAACTATAACCGTCTTGAAATAAAATTCGGATTCAAATTCTGAATTTAAACCGGATAAATCAGCTCAGATATCCGTGAGAGATGATCTGTTCAGTGATCCATTCAAACCATTTGTCAAGCCCGTCACCCCTGGTAAGAGAGACTTCCAGTAAGGGTACAGTAGCATTAATCTTTGTCAGATCGTCACGGAACGATTTAAAATTAAAATTTGTATACGCCATCAGGTCAATCTTATTGAGAATGACAGCCCTTGATTCTCTGAACAACATAGGATATTTTGCCGGTTTATCATCCCCTTCAGTTGTACTTACAATTGCAAGTTTGAATGTTTCGCCCAGATCGAATTGAGAGGGACAAATAAGATTTCCGACATTTTCGACAAAAAGGATATCGAGATTATCAAGATCGAATGAATCAAGAACTTTCGAAATACTATTGGAGTCGAGATGGCAGCCTCCCTCAGTGTTTATCACAACGATTGGAATATTATATTTAACAAGCCTCTGCGCATCACGATCAGTGGTAATATCTCCTTCGATAACCCCTAATTTGAATTTTGTTCCCAGCTTTTCGCATGTTCGTTCAAGCAAAGTTGTTTTACCAGCGCCCGGGGAGCTGATAATATTCACCATCACTATTTTTTTTGAAGCTAAAAGACTTCTTACCTCATTTGCTTTGTTCTGATTCCTGTCAAGGATGTTTCTCATGATTTTTATTTCCATACCTGGTCTCCTTCAATACTTTTAATAAATAATTCTTTACCACTCCTTATTTCTAGATCTGTTGAACTGCAATTACTGCATGAGAACAGGTTATCGTTAACCTGAAATTCGCTACCGCAATTTTTACAGTACATCCTCACTTTTATTATTTCAATACTTAGTTCGGCATCTTCAGCAACTGTATTTCTAACGGTCTCCCTGAAAGCAAATTCAAATATTTCAGGTACTATCTGGATTAACTGACCGAAGCTGATATTTATCTTCGTCACTTTTGACAGGCGCTCACTATGTGCAGCTTCGAGCACAATTGCGGAAAGATCTTCAGCTATTCTTATTTCATGCATAATTAATTATTTAACTCAAGTTGCTGGTTGCCAGCCTTCGCTGAAGCTATGGCTGGTAAGACTTGTTTCTGGCAACTTAGGTTTCTTAGCAAATTCTTGGAAGCTGAATTCCTGAGGGAATATCAAGAATCCGCCTGCCTCCGCTGTTTGTGTTTAAAACAACCTTCCCATTCTGGTTATCAACAATTGAACCAATCAGCTCTGATTTTTTCCCCAATGGATGAGACCGGAGTATCGACAGAATCTTATCGCACTCATCAGCACCTGCTGCGATCAGAATTTTACCTTCATTGGCCAGATAACATGGATCAAATCCCAGAACCTCGCATAATCCCTTTACGGGTTCGTCAACAGGGATTGATTTTTCGTCGATAATTATTCCATTACCTGATATCTGAACTAATTCATAAAGTACAGCTGCAAGTCCTCCCCGAGTAAGGTCACGCATAAAGTGAACCTGATCACATTTTTCCAGCAGACTCTGAATCATGTGATTCAGCGATGCACAGTCTGATTCGACTGCTGAGCTGAAGCTGAGATTGTTGCGTGCTCCAAGAACGGCAATTGCATGATTTCCCAGCGAACCATTAACTATCAGCTTATCGCCTGGCTTAATTCTCTCCCCTGAGCTGATATGTTCAAATCGCGGGTTTATAAATCCTGTCCCCGCGGTGGTAATGAACAGTTTGTCGCATTTTCCCTTTTCAACTACTTTCGTATCACCTGTAACGATCCTGACCCCGGCAATAGCTGCTTCTTCTGCCATTGAGTCAGTTATTATTTCAAGATCATTCAATGAGAATCCTTCTTCGATGATAAACGATGCGGAAATATATTTCGGGATCGCTCCTGAAACCGACAGGTCATTAACAGTGCCGCATACAGCAAGTTTCCCGATATTGCCCCCGGGGAAAAACAGCGGATCCACAACATATGAATCAGTTGTAAACGCCAGAATAAATCCATCCTCTTTTAAAACAGCCGAATCAGTCAGAGGATCCATCATCCCGAACTTCTTTGCAAAAAGGTTCCTGATAAGTTCGTGAGCCTTCTTACCCCCGCTTCCATGATTCAATGAAACAAGTTCATTCATTGTGAATACTTATAATAAGAGTTACATGCACCTTCATCTGATACCATGCAGGCCCCTACCGGATTTTCAGGAGTACAGGCCACTCTGAAAAGTGAACAATTATCTGGTTTTTTTAAGCCTCTTAAAACATCACCACATATGCAAGAAGGATTTTCCTTCCGGGAAACAATAGTTACCGGGATTCTTTTCTCAGCATCAAATTCTTCATATTGGTTTTTTAGTCTGAGGCCGCTTTCCGGGATGATGCCAAATCCTCTCCAGTTCGCATCACAGAATTCAAATACCTCCGATAAATGATTCTGGGCAATTATGTTGCCGTTTACAGTAACAGCCCTGGAGTATTGTATTTCAACTAAAGGAGAATTAAGGTTTACCTGCCTTACAAGCATTAAAACAGATTGCAGCAGATCAGCCGGTTCAAAACCGGAAATAACACAACCAAGCCTGTACTTTTCAGGAAGGAAATTAAAAATGCAGGAACCTGTTATTGCTGCCACATGGCCCGGACAAATAAATCCATCGATCTGGATACCTTCCTTAACCAGTGCATCCATGACCGGAGGCATAACTTTATGAGCAGACAATAAAAGGAAGTTTTTCAATCCATCCTCTTTTGCCTTTATTACAGTTACTGCTGTTCCCGGTGCTGTCGTTTCAAAACCGATCCCAAGAAAGATGATAGTTTTATCCTTATTTGACCGGGCAATATTCAGAGCTTCAAGCCCTGAAAATACAATCCTGACATCGGCGCCTTTCAGCTTTTCTTTTTCAAGTGAAGATGATGATCCCGGGACTCTTATCAGGTCGCCGAAAGTCACAATGATTACATCGGGTCTCTGCGAATAAAGAATTGCCTTGTCAATAAAATCTGTTGAAGTCACACAGACCGGACATCCGGGTCCTGAAATGAGTTTTATGCCCGGAGGCAGAAGTGAAGGTATTCCGAAACGATGAATTGAAGAGGTATGGCCTCCGCATACTTCCATGAAGGAATATGCTCCCTTAGCTGTATTCCTGATATGGCCGGCTAATTTCAGAATAAGCTCCCTGTCTCTGTATTCTTCAATGTATCTCATCGAGGTTCATTGATTTTCTGCATCTTCCATCTCTTTGAGAAGGCTTAGTGTTTCGAGCGCCTCTTTTTCCGAAATCTTCTGAATTGCAAATCCTGCATGAAGCAGGATATAGTCTCCTGCAATCACACCTTCGACCATGTGCAGGCCGGCTTTGAATATGGCACCTCCGACCGATACATCGGCCATCTGCCCTTCAATTTTTATCACCTGTGCCGGTATACTTAAACACATAAACCCATTTTTTTTGATGCAATTACGATCTGTCCAAGAGAAATTCCTCCATCATTGGCCGGAACCTGATGATTCGTGTAAACCTTAAATTCGCTTTTTGTTAATTTGCTGACTGATTTTTCAAGCAGGTATTTATTCTGAAATACACCGCCTGAAAGTACTACTTTTTCAATTGAAAACTCTGACCTTATTTTTTCTGATACCTCAAGTATAACCTGTGCCACGGTATTATGAAATTTAGCTGAGATCACCGAAATGACTGTTTGCCGCATATCATCGAGCATTGCTTTAAATGTTTCAGCAAAAACTATGCTATTTCCCTGGGCGAACGGATAGTGCTGATCCGTTCCGGATCTTATTGATGATTCAAGCCGGATCGGAGCTTCTGCATCAAAAGAATTTTTCGGACAAATTCCAAGCAGGGCTGAAACAGAGTCGAACAGCCGACCTGCTCCTGACGACAATGGACTATTTATATCTTTGCGGAGCATTTCCTTAATCAGATCAAGTGCCTGCCTGTCAATTGATCTGAATGCGGGTATTGACAGATAATCAATAGTGTCTCCGAAATATTTAAACAGGTATGAAAATGCCATCCGCCAGGGTTCTTCAACAGCCCTGTCTCCTCCCGGCATGGGAATATAATCAAAATGTGTGAACCTTTCAAAGTCAAGAGTATCGGCAATAAGGAATTCTCCGCCCCAGATTCTGCCATCTGTCCCAAAGCCGGTCCCGTCAAGACTTATCCCTATTACTTTTTCATCCAGTCCGTGCTCAGCCATGCACGATACAATATGTGCATGATGGTGCTGCACCTTCAGAACCGGAATATTATACTTTTCTCCCAGGAGAGAGGCGTAATCTGTAGAGTAATAATCGGGATGCATATCACAAGCCAGATATCCGGGTTTAAACCTGAACAATGAGGAATACCGGTCTGATCATTTCCTTATAAAAATCACACACAGGAATATTCTTCAGATCACCAATATATTGACTCATTATAGCCTGAGAACTTTTACCGATGCAAAAACTATTTTTTTGCTCCGCACCAAGTGCAAGTATGCCCTCCACCTTTATCCCGAGATCCACCGGACCGGGAACAAACCCTCTTGAACGCCTTATAATGGTGATTTTGTCATTTATGATTCTGACCACAGAATCATCAGTCCTGTTGCTGATAATTCTGTTGTAGCTCACCAGAGAATCTGCAACTGCCATAAGCTGGTTTTCAGCGGCAGAATCATCAGTAATTAAAGGCTCATCAGACAGGTTACCGCTTGTAAGCACCACAGCAGGAGTATTGATTTCCCTGAAAAGCAAATAATGAAAGGGCATATAGGGAAGCATCACTCCGGTTGTATCAAGACCGGCACTGACAGAATCAGCAAGCGGTTTCTTATGTCTAAGAATAAGTATCGGCCTTCGCCACGATTTTAATTCTTCCTCCTCAAATCTGTTTAAGTGACAATATTTTTTAACCTCAGCCAGGTTCCTGAACATAACAGCAAAGGGTTTTGCTTCCCTCTGTTTCCTTAATCTTAGTCTTAACACCGCATCATTGTTAAGAGCATCACACATGAGGTGATAGCCGCCGATACCTTTTATTGCGACGATACCGCCTGAAGATATCATTGAAGAAACTGCATTTAAAACCTGGATTGTTCCTGAAATGTTCCTGCGATGATCTTTATATCTGTACTGTGGTCCGCATTCATTGCAGGCAATCGGTTGTGCATGAAACCGGCGGTCAAGAATGTCATTGTATTCCGAACTGCACTTTCTGCACATTCTAAAATCTCTCATTGTCGTTTCGGGACGATCGTAAGGTATTCCTTCGATAATTGAGAACCTCGGGCCGCAATTTGTACAATTTATAAAAGGGTAGTCGATCCTCCCCGGATCAGATGACATATCAGCAAGGCAATCGTCACAGACAGCAATATCGGGGCTGACTTCAGTTATCTGATCATCAGCAGTTTTACTTCCCGTAATACTGAAATTATCGTAGCCCTCAAACGTTTTGGGAATGACCTCGATGTCTTTAATCCTTGATGCCGGGGGAGCGTTTTCAAGAATATCATTGGTAAATCTGTCGATTGTTTTCAGGTCGCCCTGCACTATCACTGAAACACCGGCAGTTCTGTTATCCACTTCCCCCAGCAGGCCGTGTTTTGCAGCAAGCCTGTAAATAAAAGGACGGAATCCGACACCCTGAACCAATCCTTTGATCAATATTTCATATCCTTGTATAATAATTCTATATTTTTAAGTCCTTCGTTTTTCATCAGCTTGTGGACATAATATATCACACTTTCAAGCTCATCACACAGATTTACATTATTGATTACGACTTCGGGAGGAACCTTGGGTAATACAGGTGCAAAATTGACGATTCCCTTTGATCCCTGACCTCACAAGTTCGTCAGTTACCTCCTGGGCTGAAATTTCAGGGACAGCTAGAATTGCCACTTTGACTTTGAACCTGTCGATTATCTCCTTAAGGCGGCTCATTGAATATACCGGGATATCAGACCTGATCTTCTGCTTGAAAGGGTCAATATCAAAGGTGGCCACGATATTCATGTTCCTCTGAACAAATTTACTGTATTTTGATAATGCAAGTCCAAGGTTTCCCATACCTATCAGGACAATATTATGATCCTTGTTTTTGTGAAAGAGGTTTTCCATTTTTTCGAGCAGTATATTTATTTCGTAACCGCCCCGTTTATTTCCCTTTATCCCGAACTCAGAAAAGTCTTTACGCACCTGTTCGGATGTAACACCTGTCTCATTTGCAAGTGTGTATGAAAATACCTTTTCAACGCCCATCATCTTTAACCTTGCCAGGCATGCTCTGTAAAGGAATATCCTTTTTAAGCTGTTTTTTATTACGTATTTTGTGATTTGTTTCACATCAAATTTTATTAATTGGGACTTTTATGCAGGATAATAATTTTTTTACTATGATTAATATATTTTTATAATATTGATATTAAGCTTTTTAGCAAATTTACACTATTTTTTTATTAAAACATTAAAAATATTTATTGATTTTTAATTTCACTTGAATATATTTTTATATGTGAATCTTCTCACATAAATGCAATATCTGAGCATCAACAAGGAAGAATGGGATAAAACGATCGAACAATTGTTGTTATCCTATACCATTTTCGCTGCCGAAGACAACGAGTTTGGTATTGATTATGAAATAGTTATTCCTGCCAATATTAACAGAATTTCGTATAACAGGGCCAAACCTGCCACCTCGCTTAAAACCTTTTTTCTTCCTGTAAAGGAAAATGTGACCACCGATCCATCAGTAAAAAAGCAGCGTATAATAATAGGTGCTCCCAATTGTGATATCCATGGATTAAGAATCCTGGATGAGATTTACCTGGATAAGGATTTCAATGATCTTTTTTACCGGGAACGGCGTGAGAATACCATTTTAATCTCTATTGATTGTTTCGAAAAGCAGCCTCATTGTCACTGTACTTCATATGGTATTAAACCCTGGGCATCGGATGATGCAGATCTGGCTGCGATCCTGGTTGATAATCTGATTATTTTAAGGGTTATATCTCCACGCGGCGAAAATTTTATCCAGCAGTTTTCACTGGTAAAACCTCTTAATGATGAAAAGGTCATCTCTGTAATAGAGAAAGCACACAATACAACCGAATCACTTTTGCTTGAAACAAACAAAGAACTTCCGGATTACAAGGCCACGGGTAAGATCGTTAAAGAAGCCGGCAGAGAGATCTGGAAAAAGTATTCTGCAACATGTGTTTCGTGCGGTGCATGTGCAACTATCTGTCCAACCTGCACATGTTTTCTTTTGATTGACAAACCGGGGTTTGAAAAAATCAAGCAGCTTGATGCCTGCCAGTATCCGGGATTTCAAAGGGTCGCAGGAGGTGAGGATTCACTTTCAGAACTGCCAAACAGGTTCAGGAACAGGTACATGTGCAAATATGCCTGGAAGCCTGAGAAATTCAGCTCAATAGCCTGTACGGGATGTGGAAGGTGCATCGAAGCATGCATTGGGAAAATTAATAAGAATGAACTATTCATTGAATTGGCACCTGGCCGGTCATGATTAATACAAAGAACATATACAAGCCATTAAGGGCAAAACTTACCGAGGTTATTGATGAATCACCCCTGATAAAAACATTTGTTCTCGTACCTGAACAAGAATTTTCATTTGGAACAGGGCAGTTCATCGAATTATCAGTCGATGGTATTGGCGAGGCTCCCTTCACTCCTTCTTCATCCCCTCAAATTACCGATAAGCTTGAAGTAACAGTAATGAAGACCGGCTATGTGACTGAAATTATGCATAACCTTAAACCCGGAGCTTTTATGGGTATCAGGGGTCCCTATGGAAGAGGTTATCCTGTTGAAATTTTTTATGGCAAAGAAGTTCTTATCCTGGGGGGAGGATGCGGTCTTGCTCCCATAAGATCGTTGCTTTATGCCCTTGAACATATAAAAGACAATCTTGAAAAGGTGATTCTCTGCTATGGTTCCAAAACACCTGCCGATTGCATATATAAACCTCTTTTCAGCCGGCTGAATTCAATTGAGAAATTTGAAGCCTATCGCACAGTTGACAGGGCGGATGAGGAATGGGATGGATCAGTGGGTGTTGTAACAACACTTCTGAACAGAATAAAAATTAACCTGAAGAATTCCATTGCTGTTGTATGCGGACCTCCGATAATGATGAAATTCGGTACCATCAGGCTTCTTGAAATGGGATATAAGGAAGACCAGATCTACCTGTCGATGGAGAAGAACATGTCGTGCGGCCTTGGCAAATGCGGGCATTGTATGATGGGTGAATTTTTTGTATGCAAGGACGGACCGGTATTCACGTACGATGAAATAAAAAACACACCGGATATCTGGAAATAGGCAAATTTAAATAATAGATAAAATGAGCTAATGGCTCAAAAGTTACTGATAGATATGATTAAGCTTCGTTCTGCCCTGGCAGAAAATATGACATGCTTATACCTGAAGGTGTCTTCTATCAGTCTCCTCAATTCAAACGGGCTTAAAGACAATACGTGAACTTGCAGCATTCAGGTTTACCTGCAGGAGATGCGAGGATGCTCCCTGTATAAGTGTCTGCCCGGCCGACGCGCTCGAAAAAGACGGGGAAGGAATCATTAACCGGCATACTAATCTGTGCATCTCATGCAAATCGTGCGTCACGATTTGTCCGTTCGGAACCATGATGACAGATTTTTTCAAACATCACCGGAACAAGGATCTCTTCTATGATCTGACCGACAGGAATGAACTTGAGCTTTTCATCAGGGCTTGTCCTCCCGGAGTGGCATCGGTCACTGAATCGGATGAATCGCCTGCAGAGAATATTTACCGGCTAAACGATAAGGTACTTGTAAGGGATTATTTATATACCACAGAAACACCATAAATAAAAGGTTATGGCAGCAGATCTTTTCTATTTTCTTGTCTTCCCCGGATTGCTCTTTGCAGGCATAGCCGGAGGATTTCTTTCGTGGTTCGACAGGAAAGGTGACTGCCAGGGTTCAGTTCCGCAAAGGGCCGCCACTTTTACAGCCTTTTTATGATTTCTTTAAATTATTGCTGGTTAAGGAGACTATACTTCCAAAACACGGATCACCGGGAATATTTCTTCTGGCGCCTCTGTTTTCGGTTTTTGGCGCAACAATGGCCGGAGTATTTATTCTTCTGCCGTTGTTCAATATATCAGCAGGATTCAGGGGTGATCTGCTTGTAATTTTCTATCTTCTTACTATACCCTCTTTTTCATATATAATTGGTGCACTTGCCTCAGGCAATCCGCTCGCAGCAGTCGGAGGTTCGAGGGAAATGAAGCTTATCCTTAGCTATGAGCTGACATTTCTGCTTGTAATTGCCGGTGTGATAATGAAATGCGGACAGCAATTCGACCTGAACAGCATCATACAGACACAGCAGGCAATGTCGCCTTTTATCGGAAGCATTTCGGGCGTTCTGCTCTTTATTGTCGCAATCTTCTGTATCCAGGCAAAGCTGGCCTTGGTGCCATTTGATATGCCTGAAGCTGAAGCCGAAATCACTGAAGGAATTTATATTGAATATTCAGGCGCACCATATGCATTGATAAAGCTGACAAAATATATTATGCTTTTTATACTCCCATCATTTATTGTGGCACTCCTGCTGGGAGGTTTCAGGCTCGATGGGATACATATTTTATGGAGTGTACTGAAAGTGATTGGAATTGTGTTGCTGCTTACGCTTATCAGGAATACAAATCCCAGGATCAAAATCAAACAGGCGGTCAATTTTTTCCTGATATGGATGAACCTGATCGCAGTGATTGCATTAGTGTTGATATCATTTGGATATTAAAATGATATCATTTTGATATAATTATGATATCTTTTTGATATCATTTTGATAATATTTTTTAAGTATATATTTATAATCGTGGGATTTAAAAGTTATTGCTTCAAAAAGTCGCTCTGGGTCTTTCACTTCGGTGGAGCCTCTGCAATAATTGCGATATTGAGATCCTCGATTGCCTTACACCAAGGCACGATCTTGAGCGATTTGGTATCCTGCTTGTCGGAAGCATCAGGCATGCAGATGTACTGCTTGTAAACGGATCAATAAATCATCACGATAAAGAGAGACTTATTGAGATATATAATCAGGCTCCAAAGCCAATACTGGTGGTGGCAATAGGGGCTTGCGGATGCACCGGAGGTATCTTTGCTGACAGTATAACTTTTGCAGGACCGGTTGATAAGATTATTCCTGTCGATGCGTATATCCCGGGTTGCCCTCCAAAGCCGGAAGCTATCATTGCAGGAATTGTGAAATGGTAGAAATACAAGGAAGGTGAGATGGAGACAGAGTCGATCATAAAAGAGTTTTAATAGAGAAATTCACCTGACTGACAATTCTGGAAACGAGAGGAAAAGAATCAGAGGCGAATCACGATTACGATCAATCCTGATGCAATTATCAAGGTTGCAGAATATTTATATAAATCAGCCGGATTCAGGTTTATTATTGCATCTGCAATTCATACAAAAAGAGGATTTGAGATCCACTATCATTTCAGTAAAGATTCGTCAGGCCTGATTCTCAACATTCATGTAATTCTCGACAGGAATAATCCGGAGATAGAATCGCTTTCCAATATGTTAATGCTTCAAACTGGATCGAAAGGGAGATGCATGAGCTTTTCGGCATAAATTTCCTTAATCATCCAAACCAGGATAAATTGATTTCGGAAGGGAACTGGGCGGAAGGAGTTTATCCTTACCGAAAAGATTTCAAATCAGTTACAGAGGAGTAAGCATGAGCAAAAAGACACTCATACCAATTGGCCCATATCATCCGCTGCAGGAAGAACCTGAACTGTTCAAGCTGTACTGTGACGGGGAAATTGTAAAAGATATCAAATGGGATACCGGATATAACCACCGGAGCATTGAAAAACTGAGTGAATCAAAAACATACGAACAGGTATTCTTCCTTGTCGAACGCATCTGCGGCATCTGCTCCACTTCTCATCCGTTTGCCTTTGCCAATGCAGTGGAGGAGATTGCCGGTATAGAACCTACAGACAGGGCTAAATACATCAGGTCAATTATAGGTGAGCTTGAGCGGATCCACAGTCATCTTCTTTGGGTTGGACTTGCAGGGCATTTCCTTGGATATAACACTGTTTTCATGTGGGCATGGAAATACCGTGAACCTGTCCTCGATCTGTTCGAAATGATCACAGGCAACAGGAACAGCTATGCCATGTTCAAGGTTGGCGGTGTGAGAAGAGACATTGAAAGTCATAAAATTGCTGCCATACAGGAAAATCCTGAGCGATGTTAAAAAGAAAACTGATCTTCTTACGGGTGCAGTAATGGATGATCCCGTTATTCATGCCAGGACAAAAGGTGTGGGAATCCTCACCAAGCAGGATATGATTGATTATGCTGCTGTCGGACCTACAGCCAGGGCATCAGGGGTAGCTATTGATGTCAGGAAGGACGATCCTTATGCTGCTTACCCGCTTGTTAACTGGAAGGTTATTACTGCAGAGGGCGGAGATGTCTTTGCAAAAGCGGAGGTCAGGCTGCTCGAGATGTATGAATCGATTTCAATAATTGAACAATGCCTCAAAGGGCTTGAAAAGGAGAAAGAGGGTGATATTAATGTAAAAGTTAATGAGATCCCTGAAGGTATCGGCAATGGCCGGGCTGAAGCGCCAAGGGGTGAAGTATTTCATTTTGTAGTTTCAGATGGTTCAAACTCACCGGCCAGGCATAAGATCAGGGCTCCAAGCTATGTCAATATTGCCACCTTTAAAAAATCATGCATCGGACAGACGATCTCTGATGCTACTATTTCCCTTGCAGCAGTCGATCCGTGCTATTGCTGCACCGAAAGGATGGCTGTAGCTTATGATGCAAATTCAGGAAAGAAGATTATGAATGCCAGAGAACTGATTGACAGGTCAATATCCAGGACACTTGATTTAAAGAAAGAATGTAAAAGTAACAAATGAAAGAAATTGTCAGCATAATTATCCATTCCGGTTGCAGCCGGTTTGCTGCTTTTCTTCGTTCCCGAAAAACTAAGGACTATCAAAGGTATTATTTGCCCTTTTAGTCAGTATAGTAACCGGATATCTGTCAGTTTTGATTTACAGCCATAATTTTCAGGCTGGTACCTTTGATGAAATATTATCAGGTTCAGGTCTAAATCTCTTCGGGATTAATCTCAGTAACGATGCCGGACAGATACGCGGTATTTAATGCTGATAATCTCAGCAAGCTTATCATATTATTTATCAGCTTATTTTCTATTCTTATTCTCCTCTATTCACTTGTTTATATCAAAGAGGGCAAAGTCAGGAATTATTATCCCTATTTCCTGATAACACTTGGTTGCTCCTATGGTGCTGTTTTGTCTGATAATCTTTTACTTTTCCTTACATTCTGGGGAATTCTTGGAATAACACTTTATAAGCTGATTCCCGGGAACAGATGAAGAAAGTTCTGCTACAGCCAAAAAGACTCTGATCCTGATCGGCGCTTCAGATTCAATAATGATAATCGGCATTGCATTCATCTGGAAGATTAACAGGTTCATTAAACATGAGCAGTATATCATTGCCACACAGATAATATCTTGTCAGTTACGGCATTTCTTGCCCTGACTGGTCGGTAGCTTTACAAAAGCAGGCGCCTTCCCGTTCCATACATGGGTTCCGGATTATGCACAGAATGCTCCGGCATCATCATCTGCATTGCTGCCTGCATCACTCGATAAACTGCTGGGGATTTATTTTCTGGCAAGGATAACAACCGGAATGTTCATTACTGAATGAATGGCTGACACTTCTCCTTCTGTCTATCGGAGTAATAACAATTATCACTGCTGTGATGATGGCTCTTGTTCAGCATAATTACAAACGGCTGCTTGGATTTCATGCAGTTTCACAGGTAGGTTATATGATCCTTGGATTCGGTCTGGGTTCAATGATCGGAATTGCAGCAGGTCTTGTTCCATATGATCAATAATGCTCTTTATAAAAGCGGATTGTTCCTTTCTGCAGGATGTGTTGAATACCGGACCGGGAAAGAAAATATTGATGATCTTGGTGGTCTTTCGAAAGCAATGCCTGTCACATTCTTTGCTTCACTGATCTTTGCCATGTCAATTTCAGGAGTTCCTCCGTTCAATGGATTTGCCTCAAAATGGATGATTTATCAGGGAATTATTGATTTTGGGATTGGATCAGGCATTGCTAACAAGCTTGGGTATTATGGCTTGGATTGGCAGTTCTGGGATCAGCACTTACCCTTGCAAGCTTTATCAAACTTATCGGAGGAATTTTCCTTAGTCGCCGTAAAACAGATTTGAGAATGTCAGGGAAGTACCGTGTTCTGATGTGGATTCCATTGGTTATCCTTGCACTGTTTTGCATCTTCTTTGGGGTTTTTGCGACAAATTTGATTGTACCGAAGCTTTTTATGCCTGTTTCAGGGATTTCGAGTTCACCGGATTCTGGAATTCATCATTTGTTTCACTTCTTGTCCTGATTTCAATTGTTCTTGGTATTATTATTATACCTGGCTACCGGTTTAAAGAAATTCAGGACTGAAGATAGTTTTATAGGTGGAGAAAAAATCCAGGATCAGACAGGTTATCCTACTCCTGAATTCTATAAAACTATCAGTGAATTCAGGTTTCTTCTCCTGGATGTACAAAAAAGCTGAAGAGAAATGGTTTGATATTTATGATCTTTCAAAGCAGTTTGTTCTCTGGCTGAGTCATCAGCTGAGTGAAGCTCATACAGGGGTTCTTACCGGGTATGTTATCTGGGTTTTTGCAGGATTGATTATTATGTTGCTCATTATGATATAATTAAAAGAATTGTAATGGAAATGGCAATTTCCATAATAACTGGATTCATGATTCTGGGAGCATTGTATGCTATCCATGCCAAAGATCTGCTTTCAGCTGTTATAGCCTGCGGAATAGTCGGATACGGACTGTAATCTGTTTCCTGCTGCTGAAAGCTCCTGATCTGGCAATTGTTCAGATTGTTGTTGAAACAATTACCCTGATCATTATGGTTGCTGTTGTGCTTGACAGTTCCCGGGAAGAACCATATTCAAAACCTGATACTCAGGGATATATTTCTGCTGTAACCAGCATTTTATTGATAGTTGTACTTGTTTTATTTTTTCAAGATTTCAATTGAGATCACTTGATGTCTTTGGTGACAGGTTCACTCAGGATGGCAGATCCTTATATTGAAGGTGCAGCAGAAAAAACAGGCAGTGCAAATCTTGTAACCGGTGTTGTTTTTGATTTCAGGGGATATGATACTCTGGGTGAAGCAACGGTGCTGGTGACTGCAGTACTGGGAGTGCTGACAATATTAAGAATTAAAGGGAAGAAATAAAGGATAGTTCGTGTCAGCTGATGGTGATTGAATGACGGTAGTGAAGGGATAAAGATCAATGATAAACGAATAACGATAAACGATCAAATGAAAGGGATGACAGTCATAGTAAAAAAGACCACCCAGCTTATTGCCGGGATGGTTTTCCTTTATGGCATTTATGTTATCGTTCATGGTCATCTTACACCCGGAGGAGGATTTGCCGGAGGAGTGATTCTGGCAGGTTCATTTATCCTTGCTGATCCTGGCATTTGGCAGTGATTTTATGAATCTTGTAAAAGAAGAATCAGGATCGACGATTGTATGAAAACCTGGCGATACTTGTGGTAGTTCTTCTTGCTGTTTCAGGATTGTTTTTCGGAACCAAGATCTTTTTTCTCAACTGGCTGCCAAAAGGAACTGTCGGAGAACTTGTTAGCGCAGGGATGTTGCCGCTTTACAATATTTTTGTCGGAATTGAAGTCGCATGCTTCAATATTTATAATCTTTCTTGCACTTGTAATTTTTAAAGAAGAAATGTCGGAATGATAGTCTACCTGTTGTGTTTCATATTGTTTCTTGTCGGGCTCTATGGGGTAATAACCAGGAGAAACCTGATTAAGATTGCTATCTCCCTTTCCATCATGGAATTCAGCACTTTTCTGTTCTTTGCCCTTATCGGTTATATTGAAGGAGGAGTTGCTCCGATCGTCGATCCTGCCGATCCTGTAAAAATATATGTTGATCCGTTGCCTCAGGCCCTGGTGCTTACGGCAATTGTTATCGGACTTGCAACAACTGCAATGCTGATGGCAGTTATTATAAGGCTTTACAGGAAGTACGGGACTTTTGATATCAGAGAGATAAAAAACTTAAGAGGATAAAATATGAATCCGCTGATACCATTATTTGTTGTTATTCCGCTGGCAGGAGCATTCCTGATAATGATCACTGGGAAGATTTATCAGGGATTTTAACAAATATTTTGCCTCCCTGATCCTTCTTTTCCTTGCTATTATAAGTTTTTATTCCCTTATTAACTACAGGAGAAAATGTATCTGTTTATAAAGTCGGAGGCTGGGAACCGGTAAACAGAGTTCCAATTGGTATTTATATGGTTATGGATGGTTTCACTGCAATTGTTCTTTGCATTATTAATATTATCGGATTTCTTTCAGTCTTTTATTCAATCTCCTATATTAAAAGATATACTGCCGAAAATTATTTCTATGCCCTGTTCTGTCTGATGATTGGCAGGAATGAACGGAGTTGTTCTCAGCGGTGATCTTTTCAATATTTTTGTTTTCCTTGAAATTTCGGTTATTTCATCCTATGCCCTTGTAGCATTCGGGGTTGAAAAGAATGAACTTGAAGCATCATTCAAATACCAGGTTCTGGGTGGACTGGCATCATTTCTGATCCTGTTCGGGATCGGATTTATTTACTGGAAAACCAAAACACTTAATATTGCCGATATTAAAGAAGTTTTCAACACTGGTTATGACAAGATCATATTATCTTTTTGTCCAGATACTTATTCTAAGCGGATTTGGTCTTAAAGCTGCCATTATTCCTTTTCATGCCTGGCTGCCCGATGCACATTCATCAGCCCCCTCCCCTATTTCAGCAATGCTTTCAGGTGTACTTATTAAAGCAGTCGGAATTTATGTAATTATCAGGCTGTTCTTTAATATGTTCGATATCAGCTGAAGGAATGGCAGTCCTGATAACCACTCTTGGAACACTTTCGATGGTTATCGGAGTTTTCCTGGCGATAGGACAATGGGATATTAAAAGGCTTCTTGCTTATCACAGCATCAGCCAGATGGGATATGTTGTTCTTTCGGTCGGAATCGGAATGATTCTGATTTCACGGGGAGTAAAACATGAAGTTGCTGCCCTGGCAATTGCCGGAGGAATTTTCCATCTTATAAACCATGCAGCATTTAAAGGACTTCTGTTCCTTAATGCCGGAGCAATTGAATATACAACTGGGACACGCAATCTGAAGGAAATGGGAGGACTTGGCAAGATCGATGCCTGCAACATCTGCAACATCATTTATCGCATCAATGTCAATTTCAGGAATACCTCCATTTAACGGATTCTTCAGCAAGCTGATAATCATCATTGCCGCAGTTATGGCAAAATTCTATCTGCTTGCTGCTCTTGCAGTCATTGTCAGCATTATTACTCTGGCTTCATTCCTGAAATTCCAGCGATATGCCTTTTACAATAAAACTGAAGATGAGAAAGACAGAAACATCAAAGAGGTTCCATTCCCGATGGTATTCAGCATGGTAATTCTGAGTATTATGTGCGTCCTGCTCAGCCTGCTTGCATTTCCCGGAATCAGGGATGCAGTTCTTACCCCGGCAATAAATATTCTGACAGATCCTGTAAAATATTCTTCAATAATAATCGGAATGTAAAATGAGATATATTACAGTTTTTATATTATCGCTGATTTTCTGGTTGCTGCTGACCTTCAAATTCACAGTTCCCAATATTATTGTCGGATCTGTTGCTTCAGTTATCTGCTCTGCTATTTTTGCCAGGTATTATTTATAACGAATGTTTATAAGTTTCTTCAGCCTCACCGATATTTCTGGTTTATGATTTATCTTTTTGTTTTTATCTGGGAATGCATTAAAGGCAAATTTCGATGTTGCCTACAGGGTTCTTCATCCTGCAATGCCAATCAGACCGGGAATTGTAAAAGTCAAAACAACACTTAAATCGGATTTTGCAAAAACGCTTCTTGCAAATTCAATAACAATGACACCGGGAACAATTTCTGTTGATATAATTGATGATTATCTTTATATCCACTGGATTTATATCAGGTCGGAAGATCCTGAAGTTTATACAGGAATGATTACCGGAGCATTTGAAAAGTATATTAAAAGAATTATAGAATGACTGAATTACCTGAACATATTGCTTTACATCCAGATAGGATTAAGCGGCATCTGCCTGTACAGGATCATCAGAGGACCAACAATTCCTGACAGGATGGTCGGAATTGATATTTTCGGGATTCTTGTTGTCGGTATTTGTGCAATAATTTCAATTCAGACGGAAAAATCCTTTATTCTTGATATTGGAATTGCCTGGATCATTCTGAGTTTTATCGGAACTTTGACCCTGGCAAAATATCTGACCGGTAAAAAACTAAATGAATAATATGATCAGTCTTGATTTTCATAACAATCGGAATTCTGTTCAACCTGTTGGGTGTATTGGAATTATCAGGCTTCCTGATACCTATAACAGGCTTCAGGCAGCTACAAAATGTGTCACCCTTGGTTGTTGCAGTATTCTTCTCGGAGTTGTTTTCCATTTCGGAATCAGTGATGCCGGTACCAAAGCCCTGATTGCCATTCCGATACTCTTCTTCAGTTCAACAGTTGGCAGCACATGCGCTTATCAGGGGAACCTATCATTTCGGGATAAAGCTCGGTGAGAAAAGTGTGAAAGATGATTATAAAGATGCTGTAAAATGAAATATCCAAAGATCAGAGAATTAAAGGAGGCTGTTATTTCACTTGTTACCCCGGCTTATACTTCAAAATTCCCGGCCGAACCTCATGTACCCTTTGAAAAATTCAGGGGAAAACCTGTTGTTGATGATGAGAACTGTGTCGGTTGCGAAACATGTGCAAATGTCTGCCCGCCTCAGGCAATAACATTCACTGATGATAAAGAAAAAGGGATCAGGACAATTAAAAGAGATTACGGGAAATGCATCTTTTGCGGACAGTGCCAGGATCATTGCATAACAGGCAAAGGGAGTGAAATTATCCGATAAGATCTTCGATCTGGCAGTATTTGACAGGGAAAAAATATTGAATACCAGGAAAAAGAGCTGCTTATCTGTGAAAGCTGCGATGCTGTGATAACAACAAAAGAGCATCTCCATTATCATGCACAGGAAGCTTGGCCCAAAAGCATTTTCTTCAATCCTTAACCTGAATATGCTGAATCAGAAACTAAAGCTTGCTGAAGGTCAGGATATTGAAGTTGGAGATCAGGGACGGATCTGAAAAGAAAAGATATGTTCAATATTATCTGTCCGAACTGTCTGAGGCAGGTCCTTGTAAAATACTTATTCAAAGGTGCCTGAAGAACTTAATAAACTTCTGCTGCAAAAAGATAAAAAAATACTTTTTGTCGGAATCGGTAATCTCCTTAAAACGGATGACGGTGTCGGAGTATATATAAGCAGCAGGATAAAAAGCAATGCATCGATATCATCTCTGACTGTCGAGGTAAGCATTGAAAACTATATAGGAAAAATAAATTCAATTGATCCTGATATTCTTGTACTTATTGATTGTGTTGATATGAAATCAGCTCCCGGAACATTTAAACTTCTGGCTGTCAACCAGATACAAGACCTGACATTCAATACTCATAATATTTCACTCAAAAGATTGTCGGAGTTCTTCAAAATGCCTGTTTTTATTCTGGGAATCCAGCCTGAAAAAATTGATTTTGGTGAAAATATTTCGTACCTTGTAAAGGATGAAGCTGATAAAATTATTAATACTATTAATTCATTAAACAAACAGGAGGTACTTTATGGCTACTGAATACTTATGTAAAGTCTGCAGGGGAGTTCTGAATGTTAAAACTTCCATTATCCTTGCTGCATCAAAAATCAACAGTTCAAAAAAGGGACTCTTCTATCTGAATCCTGAGCTTGGAAATTATACAGTCACCACACATCCTTCATTTCAGAATGGAAGAAGGAGAAGAATACCTGATTAAATGTCCTATATGCCATGCTCACCTGAACAGTCTCAAATACGATCATCTTGTCAGGATAATAATGATTGATGAAGAGGGCAAGGAGTATGATATTTACTTTTCAGATATTGCAGGTGAAAAATGTACTTACAAGATCAGCGGATCGACTGTTGAAAAAATAGGACCTGATGCTGTCAAGTATGATAAATACTTTGATGTTCCGGAAGAAGACAGGAAATATCTCTAGACGGGTGCCGGGTACTGGTTGCTAGTTGCTGGTTGCCGGTACCGGTTTCAGGTTTTACCGGTTTTCTATCTGATCAATGTAATTCTATTTTTGTTACCGTTTGAAATTAATAACGGTAAATATTTGATTTTAATGAATATTGATGTAAATAAAAGAGCAGCAGATAATATCCGGATTCTTTCGATGTCGATGGTTGAAAAAGCAAAATCGGGGCATCCCGGAGGAGCGATGGGAGGAGCTGATTTCATCCATATCCTCTTTTCCGAATTTCTGAACTTTGATCCGGACGATCCTGCATGGATTAACCGCGACAGGTTTTTTCTTGATCCCGGACATATGTCGCCCATGCTTTATTCTGTGCTTACACTTACCGGACATTTCAACACTGAAGAATTAAAAAGTTTCCGGCAATGGGGAAGCCCTACTCCCGGGCATCCTGAACTTGATGTGATGAGAGGAATTGAAAATACCTCGGGTCCGCTGGGGCAGGGGCATACAATGGCTGTTGGAGCTGCAATTGCGGAAAGATTCCTTGCAGCCCGGTTCGGTGAGCTGTTTTCCCATAAAACATTTACATTTATTTCCGACGGCGGTGTCCAGGAAGAAATTTCGCAGGGAGCAGGCCGGCTCGCCGGATTCCTGGGACTCAATAACCTGATAATGTTCTACGATTCAAACGATATTCAGCTTTCGACAGAAACAAAAGCAGTAACAGCCGAAGATACCGGCAATGAAATATACGTTCGTGGGGATGGAATGTCATTAATATTAACGGGAACGATCAGGATCAGATCAGAAAAGCACTGAGGGAAGCTGATAAACGAAAAGGAAAAGCCGGTAATTATTATTGGTAAGACAATAATGGGAAAAGGGCTGCTTGATAATGAAGGCAACAGCTTTGAAAGAAAAACATCAACCCATGGGATGCCTGTAGGAGAAGCAGGCGGTTCATTTGAAAAATCGCTTTCAAACCTTGGTGGAAATCTTGCAGATCCTTTTACAGTTTTTGAGGATGTCCAACGAACTTTATCAGAGATATTCTTGATGAAAAGAGAAAGGCTGCTTCGGAGTGGAAGAGAAGGAAAAGTGAATGGGCATCAAAAAACAGTGACCTGGATAAGAAACTTCATCTGTTCTATTCCGGTAAGATCCCTGAGATCGATTTCAGAGCGATCAGCAGAAGGAAGAATTCAGCCACAAGGGCTGCATCTGCAGCCATTCTGGGATGTTCTGGCATCAAAGATTGAAAATATGATTGTTGCATCAGCCGATCTGTCAAACTCTGATAAAACTGATGGTTTCCTGAAAAATACAAAACAATTTGTCAAAGGATGATTTTTCAGGCGCATTCCTTCAGGCCGGTGTCTCAGAGCTGACGATGGCTGCAGTGATGAACGGCATGGCGCTTCACGGAGGCATTATTCCTGCCTGCGGAACATTCTTTGTCTTTTCTGATTATATGAAACCTGCTGTTCGGCTTGCCTGTCTGATGGGACTGCCGGTGAAATATATCTGGACCCATGATGCATTCCGTGTCGGTGAGGACGGGCCCACACATCAGCCTGTTGAACAGGAGGCCCAGATACAGGCTTATGGAACAGCTGAAAAACCATCATGGCGATAAACAGCATGCTTGTACTGAGACCGGCCGATTCAAATGAAACAACAGTGGCCTGGAAACTTGCACTTGAAAATACAAAAACTCCAACAGCCCTGATCCTTTCAAGACAAAATATAAAAGACCTGCCATCCGGAAACAATGACAGATTCTCTGACTGCGCTGAATTCCGGGAAAGGGGCCTATGTTGTTCAGGATTGCAGCGGTAAGCCCGATATTATACTTCTTGCCAGCGGATCGGAAGTTGCAACTCTTGTTCGAAGGAGCAGATCTCCTGCAAAAAGATAATCTGAAAATAAGAATTGTTCGGCTCCTTCCGAAGGTCTTTTCAGAAATCAGACTGAAGAATATCAGAAATCGGTTATCCCTGATAAATTCCTGTCTTCGGGCTAACTGCCGGATTGCCGGTAACTCTTCAGGGCCTTGCCGGACCGATTGGGAAAGTATGGGGAGTGACAAGCTTCGGTTATTCTGCACCATATAAGGTGCTTGATGAAAAATTTGGCTTTACTGCAGAGAATGTTTATCGCCAGGTGAAGGATTATCTGGCTCAGTATAAAAGGTAAACATTATGATCATTCGTTAAGGCCGCCTCATCAGCGGCCTTTTTTTTTGAAATTGATTACTCTTTCGTAAATTAGTGTGAGATTTCTCTTAAGATTATTTATTAATTCCAACCAAAATGAAAAAAATATATCCCGCTACTGATCTTTCTTTCAGTATTTTGCATCAGGCCGGTGTCGGGCCAGGTCGATTCCACAGGGACATACATTTGCTATCACTGATACCCAGAACGTGAAATTAAATCTGTTTGACACAGATGATATTTTCGAAATTTCGCTGAAATTCGACATCTCCACTTACAAAAGAGCAAAATCTGACACACTTTATTTTGATGCCCTTCTTACTTATTTTAATGATGAAAAAGATTCAATAACACAAAAATATTAAAGTCAGGGCGCGGGGAAATATCCGCCGGACGGCAGTTTGTGATTTTCCTCCTATGATGCTGAATTTCAAAATGAAAGATTCAGTTGGTTCTGAATTTGCGGGAATAAATAAGCTTAAAATTGTCCCTTACTGCAAGATCGGATATGAATCGTATATCCTGAAAGAATACCTGGTATATAAATTATATAATGTACTTACGGATTACAGCCTGAAAACAAGGCTTTTTAAGATAACTTATATCAATAGTCCAAGAAAAATAAAAAGAAACCGCTCACCCAGTATGGATTTGCAATCGAACCGATGAACCTGTTTGAGAAAAGGACAGCCACAAAAGAGCTTAAATTTACCGGACTGACACAAAGAAGCATCAAACCTGAAATGCTCGACAGGATGGCAATTTTCAATTATATGATCGGCAATACTGACTGGTCAGTTCCCATTCAGCATAACGTGATCTTGTTTGTAAAGGAAAAACCTGATACCGATTACACCAATCTGATTGCTGCTTATGACTTTGATTACTCGGGGATTGTAAATGCCGATTATGCCGTCCCATTTGAAACCCTTCCTATTGAAACTGTCAGGGACCGATTATATATGGCTGTTTGCAGGGACGAAAGTGTATTTACGGAAGCACTAAAAGAATTTGTTGAAAAAAAGGATGAATTTTACAAGGTTATCAATGAGTTTCCGTATCTGAGCGAAAGGACAAAAAAGGATATGATAGGTTATCTGGACACTTTTTATTCCGGAATTGACAAACGTAATTCTCTGGTAAGAAAGCTGTTAACTGACTGCAGATGGTTCGAAGAACAGGCCAATCTTAAAGTGCGGGATTAATTCATTTTTTACCTGAAATTACCGGTTTCATCATTTTGGTTATCTTTGCCCCTTATTTTATGCATAATGAAGTACGATATCGCACCGGGGGTAAAAGGACTGATTTTTGATCTTGACGGAACACTTGCCGATACAATGCCTTTCCATTTTAAAAGCTGGGAAAAAGCATGCCTGAAATATGGAGCACATATTGATACCAGCTTCCTCAGGAAACATACCGGCAGCCCGGGATGGATAATTGCAGGTGAGATTATAAAAGACTGCGGACTGAACGGCAGTGTGACCATCGATCAGATAGTGAACGAAAAACTGAAGGAATTCTACAGGATTCAGCATCTTATCAAACCCATTGAACCTGTAACAGACATTGTTAAAAAATATTTTGGCATCCTTCCGATGGCTGTTGGTACAGGAGGTCACAGGGAAGCGGTTGAACGGACCCTGGAAATAACTGATCTTCGCAAATACTTTGAAATTATTGTTACAGCAAATGATGTAGAATCCTTTAAACCTCACCCTGAGACTTTTCTTAAATGTGCTGAATTAATGAGAGTTGAACCCGAATTCATTGAGGTATTTGAAGATTCGGAACTTGGAATTGAAGCTGCCAGCAAAGCAGGCATGAGTGCGACTGATGTCAGGTCGTGGTACGATTCAAACTGGTAATAAGCAAACCGGATGCAGAAATTCACGGGTCCGTTCTTCTGTCACGATATCCAATGAAGAGAATGGCAGAAATCATAGTTACTGAAGACGGCTCTCACACGCTATTTGTACCTGAATTAAATGAGCATTACCACTCTGTTCACGGGGCCATTCAGGAATCTGATTTTATTTTTATTAAATCCGGTCTTGATTATTGCAGGACAAATCCTGCCAGGATTTTTGAAGTCGGATTTGGTACTGGATTAAATGCCTTTCTTACATGTGTCAATGCCACAGCTCAAAACAGGAAGATTGAATACACATCGATTGAGAATAACCCGCTTCCCGGATATTTAATTGATTCTTTGAACTATAAAAATATGGTCGGCAGCGAATACAGCAAGATTTTTGAACAGCTTCATTCGTGCAACTGGAACGTTCCGGAGAGGATAAACAAAAACTTCACTCTGCTTAAAATAAAGGCCGATCTTACCGATTATGAGGTTCAGGGTAATTTTGATCTTATCTATTTTGATGCTTTCGGGCCGGATAAACAGCCGGAAATGTGGAGTGATGATATATTTGAAAAAGATATCAGGGATTACTGACAGGAATGGCATACTGGTGACATATTCAGCCAAAGGCAGCGTTCAGAGAGCTCTTAAAAAGCATGGATTTGAGGTAGATCTGCTCCCCGGTCCTCCGGGAAAACGTCAGATAATAAGGGCAATTAAAATTTGAAAAATAATTTTTCTTCCCCTTTTTTACTGTAGTCAAAATGTTATCTTTGCGGAAATTTTAAAATTAAAAACATATCAAATGAAAATCAAAGGATTAATTGTTCTCACAGGTGTTGTTGCCATTATGCTTGGTTCCTGCGCTAAAAACTCTATTTCAAATGTGAAAATGAAAACCAAAGAAGACTCTCTGTCCTACGCATTCGGAATTGTGAATTATAATGCACTTCAGAGTGATAGTCTTAAACTGGATGCAAGAATTGTGGCCAAAGCAATGCTCGATGGAGAAAAGGGGAATCCTGAAATGTCTGATGAAATAGCAAGAGGTTTTATTATGGCGTTTGTTACTGCCCGCCAGGCAGATCAGGCTGCAAAACAGGCTGAACAGGATAAGTTACTGTATAAAGACTATATAACTCAAAATGAGGAATTCCTTGCAAAAAACAAGGAGAAATCAGGTATTACGGTCACCCCGAGCGGTCTTCAGTATGAAGTTATTAAAATGGGAACCGGCGCAAAACCAACCGGCGAGAGTACAGTAAAAGTTCATTATGTCGGAACGCTTATTGACGGAACAGAATTCGACTCTTCAATAAAGAGAAATGAACCTGCACAGTTCCCGGTTTCAGGAGTTATCCCCGGATGGACTGAAGCTTTACAGCTTATGCCAGTAGGTTCGAAGTTCAGGTTATTCATACCTCAGGAACTTGCATATGGTTCACAACAGGCCGGAGAATCAATAAAGCCTTATTCAACTCTTGTTTTCGAAGTTGAACTTCTTGAAATAGTCCAGTAAAATGAGGAATGCTGAGATTCATACACCAAAAGGAATGATGGAGGTCAGCTTTTTTGAAGAGGATGCTCCGGGTACTGTTGAAAACTTCATTAAGCTGGCTAAAGAGGGTTTTTATGACGGGCTTGCCTTTCACAGGGTAATACCTGATTTTGTCATTCAGGGAGGCTGCCCCTACTCCAAAAATATGAGCGATCCGCGTGTTGGAACAGGCGGCCCCGGGTACAAGATAAAATGTGAGCTCACAGGCGGAAATCAATATCATGATAAAGGTGTGATGTCGATGGCACATGCCGGAAGAAACACAGGTGGATCACAGTTCTTTATTTGCCACAGCAGGACAAATACAAAACATCTTGACGGGCAGCACACATGTTTTGGCAAAGTCACTGCAGGACTTGATGTCATTGATAAGATAAGTCAGGGCGACATGATTGAGAAAATAATCATAAACGATAAATAATATGGCTTTCGAAATTACCGGTAAAATAATCGAAGTATTGCCTGTAAACCAGGTTAGTGACAAGTTCAAAAAACGTGAATTTGTAATTGAGAAGAAAGAAGCCGGAGGTGCAGCAGTCTTTATTGACTACATCAAATTCCAGCTGGTTCAGGATAAATGCGACCTTATAAACGAATCATTTATTAACGAGGAAGTAAAGATCTGGTTTAACCTGAAAGGTAATAAATGGGAACGGGATGGTAAAATCAATTATTTTACAAACCTTGATGCCTGGAAGATTGAAAAGACTTCTGAATCAGTCAAAAATCAGAATATTGCGCCGCATAGTACTATGGAAGACCTACCACCGGACAATGACGAAATGAGCGATCTCCCATTCTGAAAATAACAAAAAAAATGTAAAATAAGGACGTTGCCATGCAACGTCCTTATTTGTTAAATAGCCAGCATAATGTTATATTTATTGGGTAAGAAATTAGTGATAACCTTAATTCTTATTAAAAATGAGACAGGTCACGGGCATTTTACTTATTCTTTTTATGTCTGAATATTCAGGCACAGGTTCTTACCGAAACACAGGTCTCCAAAAGTCCGGTACAGTTTCAGCTTCCCTATAACAGGCTTGTCCAGCCTGCCGGACTCCAGATAATCTTCGGAGATGAAGCTCTCGAAAACCATTCGATGGACCTTGTATTATCTCCTGACGGTAAATGGCTTGCTGTTGAAGAAAGATACAGTATTGTCTTTATAAGCACCGCTGATAATACAATAAAATTCCGGCTTGCCGAATAATCTGAATCCAACCCTGAGGGGCGGATCAAATACATATTCAGGAATAAAATGGAATTACGACAATGAAATCCTGAAGTTTACTGGAGCGTTGTCAGACCCATCGGACAGGTCGTTTGTGGCTTCTGCAAAATGGGACGGCCAGAAAGCAGAATTCGGACGGATGTTTGAATATAAGGCAGAACCTCCGGCCTATATGGCTCTGCCAAATGAAATCCTTATCTCTAAGGAATCAGGTAAAAAATACCTTTATGTTGTTCTGAATGGCAATAATAAAGTTATAAAACAGGATTTTGAAACCGGTGATACTATCTGGGTAGCTGATCCGGGAGTTGCCCCTTACGGTCTTACAATGGCTGCAGGAAAACTGTATGTAACAAACTGGGCCGGAAGGCATCCTTTACCAGGCGACACTGAGGTTGCCGGTATCCCATGGGGACTGGCACGGGTTAATAATAAAACAGGCGGAGGCACAAGGGAAGGAAGTGTGGCAATTATTGATCCGAACACAGGAGCAAAAACCAAAGAGGTTATTGTCGGCCTGCATCCAAACGAAATAACAAGCGATAAAAGCGGCAGATTTGTTTATATAACAAATTCCAACAGCGATAATGTCTCTGTCATTAATACGATTAATGATGAGGTGATGGAAACAATAAGTGTCAGGCTGCAGCCTGAAATAAATCCGTATTTCGGTGATTCTCCAAACGGATTATGTCTTTCGCCGGATGAAAAAACTCTTTATGTGGCAAATGGCATGGATAATGCCCTTGCAGTTATCAGCCTGGGTAAAAAAGCCACCAGAAAAAGCAAGTTAAAAACAAGCACTGTAACAGGATTTATTCCTACAGGAGCCTATCCTGTCGGTATTTGCATCTCACCTTCCGGATTGCTTTATGTTGCCAACATCGAAGGGAACGGGGTCCACCTGGGTGTTAAAAATCCCGCGGGGATCCAATCAGATCTACAATTCTCACCTATGCTCGCCACTGTTTCTGTTATTCCTGTTCCTGATAAGAACAGGCTGAAAGCCTATACTGATACGGTGATTGCTGTTAATGATCTTTCAAGAGCCACCCTGGCCAGAGAAGCGCCAAGAGAATAACATTAAACCCAAAACAGTTCCTGACAGGATAGGAGAACCCTCTGTTTTCAAACATGTGCTTTATATAATTAAGGAAAACAGGACCTATGATCAGGTTCTCGGCGATATGAAAGAGGGTAAAGGAGATTCGTCGCTTTGTACTTATGGTGAATTAATTACACCAAACACTCATAAACTTGCAAGGGAATTCCTTCTTCTTGATAATTTCCATGTTTCGGGCAAATGCTCGGCTGAAGGGCATCAATGGACCGATGCATCTATTGTGACTGATTATATTGAAAAAAATATGAGGGCATGGTTCCGAAGCTATCCGCATGTACAGGAAGATGCCCTGGTCTATGCCCCGACAGGATTTCTCTGGGATAATGGAGTATCGAAAGGTAAAAAAGTAAGGATCTATGGTGAAGCATCAGTACCGGTTGTTGAAAATAACCTGTCACTGGACTGATATTTATAAGAAATTCATGAACGGGGAAAAAGTCAATTTCACAAATCATACTACAATTGAACCTGTTAAAAGCATCCTGAGCCAGACATATCCCATCCTATGGAAATCATGAGTTCACCGATATTATGAGGGCTGATGACTTTATCAAAGAACTTAAAGGCTTATGAAGCGATGGAAGGAGATCAGCTTCCTGAACTTATGATAATGGCGCTGCCGAATGATCATACAGCAGGACTCAGACCGGGATATCCTACACCAAGAGCAATGGTTGCAGATAATGATCTTGCTCTTGGTCAGATAGTTGAAGCCTTTTCAAAAAGCAGGTTCTGGGAGAATACTGTTATTTTTGTAATTGAAGATGATTCCCAGGGCGGATGGGACCATGTATCAGCATACCGGACTGTCGGAATGGTTATAAGTCCCTATTCAAGGCTTAAAAAGACAATCAGCACCTACTATACCCAGCCATCAATGGTCAGAACCATCGAACAGATACTGGGTCTTCCTCCGATGAATATCCAGGATGCAATTGCAAATCCGATGACAGACTGTTTTGGACCGGAACCTGATCTGACTCCTTATACAGCAGTTCCGAACAATATTCCCATCGATGAAATGAACAAACCTTTATCTTCTCTTTCACGGCAAGGCCCTGCATTATGCGAAGAAGAGCATGCTTCCTGAATTCGACAAGATTGATTCAGGAAATGATGATCTGCTGAACAGGATATTATGGTTTGCTGAAAAAGGCAATACCCCATATCCGGCAAAATATGCAGGAGCGGCAAAGTATGAAGATAGTGAGGAAGAAAATGATGATTAGCCGGACATATTAATACTTTTTTATGGTAAATCCATTTCTGGAGAATTGGGATACGCCTTTTGAGACTCCTCCGTTTCACCTGATTGAGATAAATCATTTCAAGCCTGCAATCGAAGAAGCAATAAAAATTGCAGCTGAGGAAATAACCCGGATATCCGAAAATCAGGAACCACCGACTTTCGAAAATACAGTTGCAGCACTTGACAACTGCGGAGAAAAGCTCGGACAGATAACCGCTGTCCTTTTCAACCTTAACAGTGCTGAAACATCTAAGGAACTTCAGGCTGAGGCCCAGGAAGTTTCGCCGCTCCTTACCCGTTTTTCAAATGATATTACCCTCAATGAAAAGCTGTTTTCAAGGATTAAAGTACTTTTGAATCAAAGGAAAATCTGGGCCTCAGCACTGAACAGGAAATGCTTCTTGAAAAAAAATACAGGAACTTTATTCTTGGAGGAGCAGGACTCAATGAAAATGACAGGATAGAGATTCAGGGAGATTTCGAAGAACTTTCAAAACTTACTCTTAAGTTCGAGGAGAATGTCCTTGATGAAACAAATTCTTTTGAATTACATATTACAGAAAAGAAGGATCTTGCAGGACTACCGGAGGATATAATTGAAATGGCCGCAATGGAAGCAGAAAAACGCAGTAAAGAAGGATGGGTATTTACCCTTCATTTTCCCAGCTATATTCCTTTTATGCAATATTCTGAAAAAAGAGAGCTACGTGAAAAAATGCTTAAAGCTTACAGTTCAAGGGCTTTTCATAATGACATAAGAGATAACAGGTCGCTGGTCACAAGGATAGTTAATCTCCGGCTTGAAATGGCAAAAATGCTTGGTTTCAGAAATTATGCCGAAATGATTCTTGGCGACAGGATGGCAGAAGAACCTGCGAAGGTAGTATCT
The DNA here is from genome assembly GCA_963753495.1 of uncultured Bacteroidales bacterium. Lineage (GTDB taxonomy): Bacteria > Bacteroidota > Bacteroidia > Bacteroidales > VadinHA17 > LD21. Next base: position 118,159 of record CAVWCO010000008.1, on the reverse strand, counting down.
TTTCTTGAAGAACTTTTCACTGCATCCCGCAATGCAGCCTTGCGAGACTTTATGAATATTGCTGATTTTGCTTCAGGAAATGGTCATGATGGTAAAATTGAAAGATGGGACTGGGCATATTATTCGGAAAAGCTTAAGAAAGCAAGGTATAATATTGATGATGAAATACTTAAACCATATTTTCAGCTTGAAAATGTCAGAGAAGCCATATTCGGTCTTGCTTCCCGCCTTTATCGGACTGAAGTTTAAAGTGAATGATGCAGATACCGGTTTATCATACGGAAGTAAGCACATGGGAAGTTTACAATGAAGAGGACAGCCTTCTGGCTATACTTTATCTTGATTTTCATCCCGCGGAAGGGAAAAAGCGGAGGAGCATGGATGACAAGCTTCAGGGAACAGAAAATGCAGGATGGACAGAAGAATAATACCTTTGATTTCAATTGTCGCCAATTTTACCAGGCCATCAGAAACAAAACCTTCACTTCTTACATTTAATGAGCTTACAACTTTCCTTCACGAATTTGGGCATTCACTTCATGGATGCTTTCGCAATGTACATATGAAAGCCTTTCAGGGACAAATGTTGCCCGTGATTTTGTTGAACTGCCCTCACAGTTCATGGAGAACTGGGCATTTGAGAAGGAGTGGCTCGATACATGGGCAGTTCATTATAAAACCGGGGAAAAAATACCTGTTGAGATAATTAAAAAGATAAAGGATGCTTCTACATTCAATGAAGGATATGCCTGCAACAGACAGCTTGGATTCGGTTTTCTGATATGGCATGGCACACTATAACCGAACCCTTTGATGGTGAAGTATAATGATTTTGAAGAATCGGCAATGGCAAGAACAGAACTTTTCCCCTGGATCGGAAACCTGAACATGAGCTGCTCTTTCACACATCTTTTCGGAGGAGGCTATGCTGCAGGCTATTATGGATATAAATGGGCCGAGGTTCTTGATGCCGATGCGTTTCAGTTCTTCAGGGAAACAGGAATATTCAACAAGGAGGTAGCTGATTCATTCAGGAAAAATATTCTTGAAAAAGGAGGCACCGATAAACCGATGAACCTGTATGTGAAATTCAGGGGAAAAGAACCTTCGATTGATGCTTTTCTTGAACGAAGCGGACTGAAATAGATCTCTGTGTTAACTCTCAAAGGATCTCATGAAGTGCAATCACATAAGTTACACAAAGGTGAATATCGTTTATAACAGTTTCATAAACAGATACATAGAAATTAATATTATATTTAGCTGGGTTTTCATATATTTTTAATAATTAACATTAATTCATTATTAATCAATATCTTAATATCAAATTATGATTCTCTTTTTCGAATGCAGATCCGGAAACATCATTGCAGTTGGAACATCATCAGAATTGCCGGAAAAAGATATTGAAAAACTTATCTGGCTTTTTGGTGAAGCCATTCTTATTCAGAAAAACAGAATCGAGGGTACTTTTATCGGACCAAGGAAAGAGATGATTACTCCATGGAGCACAAATGCTGTTGAGATTACCCAGAATATGGGAATTACAGGGATCAGAAGAATTGAAGAGTTTTTTGCAGCAAAATCCGACGAAGCCTGAATATGATCCAGATGCTTCAGGCCTTATATGTCAATCTTGATCAGGATATTTTCACAATCAGACAAAGCTCCTGAGACAGTCATGTTATATTGACGATATAAAGCAATACAATGAAAAAGAAGGTCTTGCACTGAATGATGATGAAATTAAATACCTTGAAGATCTGGCGCGATCGATTGGCCGAAATCTTACCGACAGTGAGGTATTTGGATTTTCACAGGTTAATTCCGAACATTGCCGGCATAAGATCTTCAACGGAACATTTATTATTGACGGGGAAGAAAAAGATTCGACTCTTTTCCAGCTGATCAAAAACACAACGCATTATAACCATAACAGAGTTGTTTCAGCTTATAAAGATAATTGTGCATTTCTGCAGGGACCTGTTGTTGAACAGTTTGCACCTGCTACACAGGATAAGCCTGATTATTTTACAGTTACAGAACTATGAATCAGTTCTTTCACTTAAAGCTGAAACACATAATTTTCCGACCACTGTTGAACCTTTCAATGGTGCATCAACAGGTACCGGAGGTGAGATCAGGGACCGGATTGCAGGAGGAAAGGGAGCATTCCCTATTGCAGGAACAGCTGTTTATATGACATCATACCCAAGACCCGACGGCGGCAGACCATGGGAAAAAGCTACTGAAGAAAGGCCATGGCTCTACCAGACTCCTGAAGATATTCTGATCAAAGCATCAAACGGAGCAAGTGATTTCGGAAATAAATTCGGGCAGCCTCTTATCTGCGGTTCAGTTCTCACATTTGAACATTTTGAAAACCTTAAAAAATTCGGATATGATAAAGTGATAATGCTTGCCGGCGGAATCGGGATCAGGCAAAAAGAAGGACAGTGAAAAAGATATCCCTGAAAAAGGAGATCTTATTGTTCTGCTTGGTGGCGATAATTACAGGATCGGAATGGGAGGAGGAGCTGTTTCTTCAGTTGATACAGGCAAATATGACAGTTCAATTGAATTTAATGCCGTTCAGAGGGCAAATCCTGAAATGCAGAAAAGAGTTTATAATGCTATACAGGGCATTGAGTGAATCGGAACAAAAATCCGGTTATCTCCATTCATGACCATGGTGCAGGCGGACATCTTAACTGCCTTTCGGAACTTGTTGAAGCAACAGGAGGAAAAATTGATATCAGCAAGTTGCCGGTCGGCGATCCGACCCTTTCAGCAAGAGAGATTATAGGCAATGAATCGCAGGAACGTATGGGACTGGTGATGAAAAAAGAAGATATTGATATCGCTTAAACAGATTGCTGAAAGGGAAAGAGCTCCGATTTATGTTATCGGTGAAGATAACAGGTGATCATCAGTTTACTTTCGAAAATCAGTATCACCGGCGAAAAACCTATTGATATTGCACTTGAATCTCTTTTCGGGAATCCTCCAAGAACAGTAATGAACGACATAACAGTTGACATCGAGATACAGTAAACTTGAATACTCACCAGGATAAGATACATGAATATGTTGAAAAGGTTCTTCAGCTCGAAGAAGTTGCATGCAAGGACTGGCTGACAAATAAAGTCGACAGATCAGTTACCGGAAGGCTTGCAAAACAGCAATGTGCCGGACCGCTTCAGCTGCCTCTGAATAACCTTGGAGTTATTACCCTCGATTACAGGGGTAAATATGGTATGGCAACTTCAATCGGACATGCTCCTGCAGCCGGACTTATTGATCCTGCAGCAGGTTCGGTACTTTCAATTGCAGAAGCACTTACCAATATTATCTGGGCACCCCTTACTGATAAACTTAAAAGTGTTTCACTTTCTGCAAACTGGATGTGGCCATGCAAAAATCACGGGGAAGATGCAAGATTGTATGCGGCTGTTAAGGCTGCCAGTGATTTTGCAATTGAACTTGGAATTAATATTCCTACCGGAAAGGATAGCCTTTCAATGACCCAGAAATACAGTGATCAGGTTGTTATTTCCCCGGGGACTGTTATAATTTCTGCAGCAGGAGAAGTAAGTGATATCAGGAAAATTGTTGAACCTGTAATGGTAAATGATCCATATACAAGCCTGCTGTATATCGATATGAGCAGGGATGAGTTTAAAACCGGGGGCAGCAGTTTTGCCCAGATACTTAATCAAGCTTGGAGATGAAGTTCCGACTGTTAAGGATCCTGCATATTTTGCTGAAGTGTTCAATACTATTCAGGATCTTATCAATAAAGGAAAGATACTTTCAGGTCACGATATTTCAGCAGGAGGAATGATGACAACCCTTCTTGAAATGTGTTTTTCAAATACATCAGGAGGAATAACAGTTAATCTTTCTGCTCTTGGATGAAAAAGATACAGTTAAAATACTTTTCAGCCAGAATCCGGGAATAATTATCCAGGTGAAGGATGAAGATGAGGTTGCTGAAATTCTTCTTGAACATGGAATTTCGTATTTTTCGATCGGTCATCCTGTTAACGAAAGAACAATTGATATTAAAAACCATACTGAAAAATCATAGTTTCGATATTGATCATCCTGCGGGATAAATGGTTCAGAACCTCTTATCTGCTCGACCGGCGGCAGTGCGGAAATGATCTGGCACTGGAAAGATTTCAGAATTATAAAAATCATGATCTGAAATTCGATACCGGTAGATTTTCAGGGAACATTTAAATCGCTTGGGATATCTCCCGACAGAAGGAAAAAATCGGGTATCAAGGGCAGCGATTATCAGGGAGAAAGGTGTTAACGGCGACAGGGAAATGGCTTATGCTCTGTAGCTGGCAGGATTTGATGTGAAGGATGTTCATATGACTGACCTGATAAGCGGCAGGGAAACCCTTGAAGATATGAACATGATTGTGTTTGTCGGAGGATTTTCAAATTCAGATGTGCTGGGGTCAGCAAAAGGATGGGCCGGAGCATTCAGATATAATGAAAAAGCCAGGAATGCACTTGAAAAATTCTATAAGAGACCGATACTCTTTCCCTTGGAGTATGCAATGGCTGTCAGTTAATGGCTGAACTGGGACTGATTTATCCTGCATATAAAGAAAGTACCAAACTACTTCATAATAAATCACATAAATTCGAATCAGGATTCATTGGATGTCAAAATTCCTGCAAACAATTCGGTAATGCTTGGCAATATGGCAGGAATGGAACTTGGAATATGGGTGGCCCATGGAGAAGGACAATTCAGCCTGCCATATCCTGAAGAAAGATATCAATATCGTTCTCAAATACAGCAAAAGCACCTATCCTGCAAATCCGAACGGATCAGATTTTGATGTTGCCGGATTATGTTCTGATGATGGACGGCACCTTGTGATGATGCCTCATCTTGAAAGGGCATTTTTCCCATGGCAATGCGGATACTATCCTTGAAAAGAGAAATGACGAAGTTACCCCCTGGATAAAAGCCTTCGTCAATGCACGGCAATGGATTGAAGCTAAAGTCAGCGGGTCGTTGGAGACAGAATAACAGACATCAGCTGAGTATCATCCCGGCCTGACATACTGAGATTCTTTGCTTCCTTCGGAAGTACTTTTTCGCTTATAACCTGAATACTGTATTCCCCTGGTTCCGATATATAAAATGATCCCATATAAGAATCTGCCCTGAAATACGGAAAGGAAACATCATCGGAATTCAGTACTATTCTGTCGCATTCAGGATTGACTTCAAGCTGGTTATCCAGAAGAGTTATCTTTACTGAATTAACATAACTCAGATCAGTTGTATCTTTGGTTGCGCTTGAAAGCCATACCTTGAATCGCCCTGGTTTTGATACAACGACATTCCATTCTGCAGTGTTGCTTGAAGGATTAACAAATCGCTGTAACAGGTTGCGTTTTCCATGTTTAATGACAGTGTACCGTCAGTTCCTGCAAAATTGCATTCACTGAAGTCTTTTCTGATCCGGATTTATGTCCGCACGACCAGACCAATAGCATAGCAAGAGTAATAAGAGTAAAGATTTTTTTGCTCATTTTATTATTTTGTTATGATTAACAACATTTTTATAACGAATATTTAACAATTTCAGTATTGGAATAGTTCATATAAAAACAAAAAAAGTACCAAACCTGGACTTTCAGGGAAATTAGTTATTAACAATTTGAAAAAAAGATTTTCGCTTACAAATAACAATAGCTTGATTTATAAGCTTATGTGATGCCAGCTGAGACTTTCACGGTTTTCTTATGTTGTTGAGAATTTTTTTTTTGTAAGTCGGGGTTACAATGGCTTCGGCCACAATTTCCGAAATATCAGCTACTTTTGATTTTGAGACCGGCGCTAAAGTTTTCTTGCAAAGAGGACAAGCGGTAACAAGATAATCAGGATTTTGCTTTGTGAGTTCAGTGGCGACATCAGAAGCTATTTTCCGTTTATTCGCCTGGCTGAGCTTAATATTTCCGAGGCTTCCGCCGCAGCAGAGTGAATTCTCATCTTCAAAACCTGTTGTTCAAGACTTGCAACATGCCTGAGGACTTCTTTTGGTTCATCATAAACTCCTGAACCTCTTCCAAGTTCGCATGGAGTATGATATGTTACCCTCTTATTAAGGAAATTCATCTTCACCGATCCCTCATCAATAAGGTTCTTTATAAACTGAGTATGATGAAGTACCTCAACATCAAGATAATAACTTTCCTTGAATACTTTATAGCAGATCGGACATGAAGTAACAAGTGTATGGGCGCCTGATTTCCAGATTATCTGTGAATTATAATTTATAAGTTCCCTTGCTTCCTTATCCTGTCCTGCAAGCATCAAAGGCCTTCCGCAACAGACTCCGCCGTTTTCATCAATGAAAGACCATATTTCAGTCCTGATGCATTCAGAATTTTACCATTGCATTTCTTGATTGAAGGTGTCAGATGAGTCATACAGCCTGCAAAATATAGTACATCAGCTTTTGCAGGATTGGTTTCGGGAAGAAAATCATAAGCAGGTTTGACAGTTTGTTTTGGCACAGGAAGAGTTCTGTTTTGAGCGGAAATATCCTTTCCAGATATTGGTGTACTCATTTTCAGATTCCCCTGCCCTTCTCTGGATCATCCTGATCGGTGAGAGTTCAATTCCAACAGGGCATTCCTGATCGCATCTGTCCGCACATCAGGCAGTTATGGGCAATATCATAAGTATCTTCATTATTCCTGATCGCTTTCATCAGGTAAGCTGACTGAATATTATTAATCCCTGCTGAAAAATTAAGCTGACAGCGTGTCAATACATATACCGCATGATGAACATGAATAGACTTCAACTTCAGAAAAAGTTCCTGCTTTATCGCCTGTCCTGATTCCTGAGTTTCTCATAAAAATCAGGAACAGCTCCGTCGGGATATGCATATATCTTGTAAGCGGAAGTAAGACAAAAAAGGTTCCTAATGACAATGAATAGAGCCACCAGAAGGGATATGCCATCTCTTTTGCAGGTAAGAAATGAAGCAAGCCACGATCCGAGTGTTCCTGTAAGAAAACTTCCTGTCCCGTAAGCTCCGCTTGTAAAGCTTTCGGCAATAAGACGGCTCGGGAAAATAAGCCACAATGAAGTAAGTGCAACCTTGTCAAGCGCTCTTCAGACGTGGTTGTCTTCTTCATTCCGACAACTTTTGAGGTAGAATCGTTTTGATAACTGCCAGGATAAGACCTGAAAGAATAAATGCAAGAATAAGATCCATCAGGAAAGCATAACCTGCTTCAAATCCGAGTCTTGCCGTGATCGGGATTAAAAAACCTGAAGAAGATAGCTTTATAGGGAGCGATTAAGATGTTTCTCACCGAAAATATCAGCTTCAATTGTTCCGAAGAATATAAGTAGGAACCATCCGAAAGCAAGGCTCATATGCATGTAGCCAAGCCGGAAATTTGTTTTCAGAATTTTTCTGTGAATAAGGCTTTCAAGAAAGATCTCTTTCAGGCTCTGGCCGAACGGCCTTGCCGAAAAATCCTCGCTGAAGTCTCAGTTTGTCGGGTCTCGAAAGTTCCCTGAACCAGATTATACTCCTTGCTACAACATAGATCAGTATGAAGTATAGTCCGATATTAAATGGTATTACAAAAGGATCAAACTGCATAATTATCATATTTTTGAAATGCCTGTCTTGCAAGGAATACAATATTTCTTGTATTTACACCTCGCGGACATACAAGTGTGCATTTTCCGCAGAGCATACATTTCTTTATTTTGTTCCTGACAAGTTCATTTTCGCCCCGCTTTATAAGTATATGAATCTCCCTCAGGCTGAATTTTGTAAAATTCCCAGTGGTGCATGTTGCTGAACATCCGCCGCATTCAATGCATGACTTCAAACTTGGTTCTCTTTCAATAATATAATCAGCAATTCTCCGGTCATTAGTATCATAGTCTATCTGCACGTGCCTTTGATATGTGTAAACCCAAATTTTTCCATATTACTTCTTACCGTTTTTCAGATAATCAATCACTATCAGTCAACAGCTGCCCTGGCATGCGAAATAGTCTCTGTATATATTCATCGGAGCTGTACAGGTTCCTGCATAAAATAAGCCTCTTATATTGCTTATATTACTGCCGAAATGATGATCGGCAGGAGCAAAAAACCTGTTTTCGCCTGTTTTTAAGTCCTGCCAGCCTCTGCCAGCTTTGTTCCTCCTTCCGACATTTCCATTCCTGCCATCAGGACAAGCATGTCAAGCTCCATTTTCAGAGGGCCGTCCTGCAAGTGTGTCTTCAACTTTTATAACCAGTTTGTTATTGATATTATCACTGACTTCTGATATTTTTCCTCTGTATAAAATTAACTCCGTATTTCTCCTGTGCTTCCCTGTAAAGTTCTTCATATAGAGCTCCTCCCATTCTCATATCCATATAAAAGCAAAACACTTTGCAATCGCGGAAGATGTTCTTTATTCAATTGCCTGTTTTACAGCAGTCACACAACATAGCTTTGAACAATAAAGATTTCCGACTTTTTCATCGCGCGATCCGACACAATGAACGAATCCTATTTTTTTCGGTTTTTCACCATTTTTTAATTTAATTTCCTTTTCACGGAACATTGCTTCAAGATCGGCGGAAGTAATCACATTATCATAAATACCATATCCATATTCCTCTTTCCTTTCGCTTTTGAAAAGGTCAAATCCTGTTGCAACTATAACAGCATCTGCTTTGATCTCTTTTCCACTGCCGGTACTCAGGATAAACTCATTTCCCTTCTTCTGCAATTCCTCCGACAGTGTCGCCTGTAATCAGTTTAATATTATTATTGTCAATCTGATTTTTCAGATAGTTTATAACTTCGTTACTGCTCCGCCTGTCGGGAAAAAGATGATACCATTCCTTTAAATGACCACCCATATCTTTCTGCTTTTCAATCAGAGTGACTGAAATACCGGCTTTGGCCAGTTGTCCTGCAGCCTCCATTCCGGCTGTACCGCCACCTATAACAACTAACATCACCTGTCATATCAGGCATTTATAAGATTTTCAGGAACAGGCATCTGCCGTCCGTCTTTTGTTCGGAATTTGTCATCAGAATCGTACTCAATTCCCATTTTCCTCAGTAATGGTTCTGACTGAACCATATGGAACTGCAACCCGAGATCCCATGGATTATAACCCAGCACCAGACCTGCCAGCTCTTCATATGTTAAAACAGGAATTGATTCACCATCTTCTCCGTAAGTTGTACCTTCCATCTCCTTAATTATGTATTGCCATCTGTCCATGAACATATTGCAGCCCGGACAGTTGGTTATAACCATGTCGGGTTTGAATGGCTTCATTGATTCAAACTTTTTGGTGGTATTGGAGAGAGAATAGCCTCTGTTAGCCTGAACAAGATATTGCCTGAAACCAAATCCGCAACAGTGCCTTCTCTCAGGATAATCAACCACCTCTCCGCCCCATGCTTCAACCATTCCGCTGAGCACACGCGGAAACTCAGCTCCGCCAACTCCATATTTCGGGAACATCTTTGCATAATGGCAACCTATATGCTCAACAACCTTAAGAGGTTCTCCTGTCTTTTTATTTATAAGATGATTTTTTGCTTTTGCGGCAATCTCATTCCTGAATTTATAGATTATATCACTTGTATGAGCCATATTTTCAGGAATATCGAATTCCCTGCCTGTGGCCTTATAAAGATATTCCCTGGTCTTTTCCAGCTCTTCAGGAAATGTTCCATGTTTCAAATATCTCAGTATAAATACCGAATGAAGTAACACATGAAATTGCAATGTTTTTGTATCCCGACTCTTTCATCAGTGCAAAATGACGGGCAACAACTGTCATTGTGGTTGCTAATGGAACAATATCTCCATGATAACCAATTCCGGTACAGGTAGTATGAGAAGGATTCTCATATACATCTTTGCCAAGAACATCTCTCATGAAATTAAGAAAAAACTGCTCCGAACCCGGGAAAGAACTTTGCCGTATACATGACCTGACATAGAAAAAATGATCATCAGCAATCTCTTTCTGATATTCAGTCCAGATTCTTTTTTTACCTTCGTTTTCCATGCCGTGAATGTATTCAGGTTGTGTGTTTTCCGTTATTTGCAGTATAGACTTCGATAAAATATTCATTATCAATTCCTTCTTTGCTGAACTGAAGACCCATTTCAGCTGCTTTCTTCTTCGAATGTTCTTCAATTGTATTATAGAAGTCGGTACCTCCTGTAACCTCAAATATCTTTTTCAATTCTTCTTTTGCATCTTCGGGGATCTTCTCAACGGGCCTGCTCCAAGCTCATTAATCTGGCCTCCCAGCCGTTCATAAACATCATGAGTATTGTTTAAGACATATTCCCATATTGGTCCCTGTTCCAGATGCATTTCAGGCGTTACGGCATAAGTAGCGACACAATAGCCATATTTGAATATGTTCTCCCCGACTGTTCTTTTTATTGCAAACTGCTGTCTGCCTTTTTCAGATTCCGTAAAAAATCCCAGTTTCTGTGAAAGAGTTCTAAGGGCCATTATTACAAGAGCAGGCGTGTTTCCTCTCGGACACCTTGTTTTACACGACATACACTCACCGCAGTACCAGATGGTCTCTGATTTGAGCAGCTTTTCTATCTCCTCATTATCACCCGACTGAACAATGTCGACTATTTTCCTGGGATCATAATCATAGAATTCGGCAGCAGGACAAATGGCCGTACAGACACCGCAATTCATGCAGGCATTAAGTCCTTCCTCAAACCTGATATCCTGCATCAGCAAATCGTGGTAGTTTTCCATTAAGTGTTCATTTAGAAAAAGATGCTCTGTTTAATTATTAAAAACAAAAGTATCTGTTTGAATTAAGGATTAAGAGAGGCTTAAAGCCTATTTTAAAGGGGTATTTATACTTATATGAGGCGTAAAAGGCTCAACGGCGCAACGGTGCAAAGGCGCAACGGCGGAAAGTTATAAAATGAAAAATTGATATTTTGTATTGGGTTAGAAGTATTAGGGGGGAAATTCCCCCTTTGAAGGGGGACAGGGGGATGTATTATTTCTTATTGCACTTTGCACCCTCTTTCTCTTTTTGTATTTTTACCACATGAAATTAATAGTCGAAAGCGGAGGCACAAAAACCAAATGGTGCGCTGTTTCAGGTTCTGAAGAAACTGGAATAATCTCCACAATAGGATTAAATCCGAATTTTGTCGCGGAGGAGACTTTCAAAGAAGTTTTATCTGCAGAGGTCCTGCCTGCAATGAAAAATCCGCCAATTGAGGAGGTCTGGTTTTATGGGGCCGGATGTTCCGGAAAAGCAATGGAAAAAAAGGTAGTTGATGCTATAAGCAGTGTACTTCCGTCAGCTGTAATTCATGTTTTTTCTGACCTTACAGGCGCTGCCAGAGGATTGCTCGGAGTGAACAAAGGATACATTTGCATGCTTGGTACAGGCTCAAACTCAGGATATTATGACGGCGAAAAAATTACACTGAATATCCCTCCGCTGGGATTTATACTTGGTGATGAGGGCAGCGGAGCTTCACTGGGCAAAAAACTTGTGGCGGATTTTCTCAGGGGGATAATGCCTTACAATCTTTCAGAAGAATTCAGGAAAAATTATGGGCGCTGAAAAGGATGAAATCGTCAGTCATGTTTACAGGGGAATCTTTCCCAGCCGTTTTATCGGAGGATTTGTCCAGTTCCTTAAAGATCATATTTCAGATCCGTATTGCAGAAACCTTATCAAAACATCATTTAAGGAATTTGTTGAGAGAAATCTGAAACTGTATAAGATATCAGGCAAAACTGAAATTGTGTCACAGGATCAGTTGCCTGGCACTTCAGGGATATCCTTGAAGAGGTTTTCACTGAAAATGACCTTGTAATTACCAGGATAGCAACAGGTCCGATTGAAGACCTTATCAGATATCATAAATCCAATGCTCCGGATTCTCAATCACATAAGATGGTCAGCATAACCGAATCTGAATCGTTATACCACGATCTCGAAAACATGTCAGTGGCAGAACTGCTTGAATCAATAAATAATGAAGATCAGAAAGTGCCTTTAATAGTAAGAGAGTCCATCCCACAGATCGAAAAACTTGTTGAAGCCATAGTAGAAAGAATGAAAAAAGGCGGACGGCTTTTTTATATCGGGGCAGGAACAAGCGGCAGACTTGGAATTGTTGACGCATCTGAAATTCCTCCGACTTTCGGACTCGACCATGGCTATGTGATTGGCCTGATTGCAGGAGGGGATAAAGCAATCCGAAAAGCTGTTGAGATGGCTGAAGATAATGAGGAACTGGGCTGGAATGATATTAAGGCATTTAATCCGAATTCAAGCGATCTCATTATTGGAATTGCAGCTTCAGGAACTACTCCATATGTTATCGGTGCATTAAAAAGAGCCAGGGAAAATGGCATTTTTACCGGAGCAATTACCTCTAATCCAGGATCCCCACTGGCAAAAAATGCTGATGTGGCAGTCGAAGTCATAACTGGTCCGGAATTTATTACCGGCAGTACACGTATGAAGGCAGGAACTGCTTTAAAACTTGTCCTGAATATGATCACAACCTCAGTAATGATAAGGCTCGGAAGGGTTAAGGGCAACAAAATGGTGAATATGCAGCTTTCCAATCAGAAGCTTATAAAAAGAGGGATAAAAATGATTACTGATGAACTCGGACTCGATCCTGAAACCTCAAAGAAGCTCCTCTTCCTTCATGGATCGGTAAAAAAAGCGCTTGATGCATTCCGGGAGGAAAATAAATGATACCCCCCCTGTCTTCGGTCTTATTTCATCTTCGCCTTCAGATCAATCAGCTTATAGATATTCTTAAGATCTACGGTTCCGGAGATATTTGTTGAAATTGCGCGGATATTACCATAGCGTGTACCCGATACAAAATCATCTTTTATTTTTTCAGGAAGGGAGCTTCCGGTAATTACTGGTTCCGCTTTATTGCCAAAATAAAAGGTGATTCTGAAAGTATCCCGCAGGATCCCAATCCAGAATAAAGTTTTTTTCTTCAGCTGCACCTTGAACAGCCATTGTTTGCCGTCATTGTAATATCTCCACTCTTCGGTCACATTCTTATAATTATCGTTTACATACCCCATTATTTTCTGCCAGACAACCTTTTTGTCTCCAATAATTGAGAAAAGAACATCTTCCGACGGATAAACCGATTTGTCGCCTAATACAAGTTTTTCAGGTTCAGCCATAATAATTAAAAAATAACATTAGTCTCCTAATTAGGTGTTGCTTGGTGCTGGTTGCTGGTTGCCGGGTGCTGAATAGTATCAAGCCAGCAATAAGTAGTAAGTAATGAGCGACAAGCCACCTTAACTAATAATTGGAATCAACATTAAAATTAATAATTTTATAACAGATTAATCTAATTAACATGAGGAATAACAAGTCCATTGACCAGCTTTGTGAACGTTATCCGGTACTATCGGACTTAAGGAATAACATATCTGAAGCTTCAGGATTGATTATCGATTGCTATACGAATGGCGGTAAATTACTTATATGTGGTAACGGAGGCAGCAGTGCCGACGCCGACCATCTTACCGGCGAACTGATGAAGAGCTTTGAATCGGGGCGGCCTCTTGATGACAGTTTTAAGAAAAGACTGCACGAAATATCAGGAACCAGGGGGAAATATCTCGCCGTGAAACTTGAACATTCTTTACCTGCAATCTCACTTTCATCAAACACTGCTCTGACAACAGCAATATCAAATGATATTGATCCCTCACTTATCTTTGCCCAGCAGGTAATAGGGTATGGTAATGAAAATGATGTACTTATCGGAATAAGCACATCAGGAAATTCTCAAAATATAGTTGATGCCTGCATCACTGCTAAAGCATTGAATATTAATGTTATAGGAATAACAGGCAAAACAGGCGGCAAAATGAAACAATATTGTGATGTTCTCGTAAATGTACCGGAAACAAGGACTGCCCTGATTCAGGAATTGCATCTGCCGGTCCTGCATACAATATGCCGCATTGTCGAAAATTACTTTTACAGTAACTAATCAAACTCTGTTATGAAGCCTGAATTCTTAAAGGAAGTTCTGGAAAAAATAAGATCAGTTAAAATAGCAATAATAGGCGACTTCTGCCTTGATGCCTATTGGTTCGTGGATAAATCCAAAAGTGAGATCTCAGTCGAAACGGGCCATTCAACCGAACCGGTCAGGATACAAAAATACTCTCTCGGCGGAGCAGGGAATGTTGCAAATAACCTTGCCTCAATGAAGATCAGTGATATCAGGGCGTTTGGTGTTATCGGAAATGATCCGTTCGGGGCTGAAATGATCTCAATAATGAAAAAGGCAGGGATTAACACTAAAAACATGCTGATCCAGGATAAAAACTGGTCAACACATGTTTATATCAAACCCCACATCGGTGAAGATGAACAGAACAGGATTGATTTCGGGAACTTCAACTGCTTTGACGGATGAAACTGCCGACAAATTAATCATGAATCTGAAGGAAGAATCGGAAAAAGTTGACCTGGTAATAATCAACCAGCAGGTCTTATCGGGAATCCATACAGAATACTTCAGGATGAAACTTGTGGAGGTCATCAACTCACTTTCCTGATAAAATCTTTATTGCCGACAGCCGGAATTATACCGACTATTACAGCGGAGCTTACCGGAAAATGAATGATTCAGAGGCGGCCAGGTTATGCGATATCTTCAAAGAACCAGGTGAAACAGTTTCATATACTGAAGTTATTTCCGCAGCGGAAAGGTTGTATGAAAGGTACAGGAAACCGCTGTTTATAACACGTGGCAGCAGGGGCTCGGTTGTAACTGACGATAAGGGAATTTCAGAGATCAGCAGCCTGATGATCATCTCAAGAACTGATACTGTTGGCGCAGGAGACAGCTATCTGGCCGGAGCTGCAGCAGCTCTCGCTGCAGGATATTCCATTGAAACAGCAGGGGAACTTGGAACCTTTACAGCAGGAGTTACAGTTCAGAAATTGTTTCAAACCGGAACGGCCACCCCGGAAGAGATTCTTGGCTATCGGGAGCGACCCTGACTTTATTTACCAGCCTGAAGTAGCTGAAGATATAAGACAGGCCAGAATATCTATAATAATTCTGAAATTGAAATAATAAACAAGTTTCCTGCTGATCTTAAAATCAGGTACGCTATTTTCGACAACGACGGGACAATATCAACCCTCCGTGAAGGTTGGGAACTGATCATGGCACCAATGATGATTAAAGCTATACTCGGGGAAAAGTACCTGGAAGCAGATGAATCAACCTATGACAAAGTAAAATCAGCTGTAAACCATCTGATTGACAAAACAACCGGGATTCAGACACTTAAACAGATGCAGATCCTGGCGGTTTTGATTGCAGAATTCGGTTTTGTCCCTGAAGATCAGATCCTCAATGAATTTGGCTACAAGGAGATTTACAATAACGACCTGATTGAAATGGTAAGGGATAGCGTGAGAAAAAGCTTAATAAAGGGGAACTCAGTGTTGAGGACCTTACTATTAAAAACGCTGTTCCTTTTCTTAAAGTTCTTCACGACAGGGGAATAAAGCTATATCTTACAAGCGGAACCGACGAAGAAGATGTTAAACACGAAGCATCTGTTCTGGGTTATGATTCCCTTTTTGAGGGAAGAATTTACGGTGCAACGGGAGATATTAACAAGGAAGCAAAAAAAATGGTGCTCGACAGGATACTTGATTCATTCGGCGATTCAGAAGCAGCATCAATTGCCACATTTGGTGACGGACCTGTGGAAATAAGGGAGACTCATAAACGGGGAGGCATCACAGTCGGGATTGCCAGCAACGAATTAAGGAGATTCGGCCTTAACCTCAAAAAAAGGACCAGGCTGATCAAGGCAGGAGCAGATATCATTGTTCCGGATTTCTCGCAGCAGGAAGTACTATTTGAATTATTAAATATCAAATAGATGGCAAATACCAGCTTTGACAGGAACAGGCTTTTGGTCAAAAAGCCTGGGCGAAAGGAAAAATCAGATCAGCATTGAACAGAAGCAGGTTCCTCTGACTTATCAGTCCGATAATCTGTCTGAAAATGATAAAAAGCTTATCAGGGAAACAGCCGGGAGAATTATTAAAGCACGGAAAGAGAACAGATCAGTAATACTTGCATTTGGTGCCCATACTATCAAAAACGGGCTTGGACCTCTCCTCATTGAACTGATTTCCAAAGGATGGGTGACCCACCTGGCAACAAATGGGGCAGGTATTATACACGACTGGGAATTTGCCTTCCAGGGACAATCGGGTGAAGATGTACGGGAAAATGTAAAGAAAGGCCAGTTCGGTATATGGGAAGAAACCGGAAGGTTCATTAATCTGGCACTTATTGCCGGAGCCTTTGAAGGACTCGGTTACGGGGAATCGGTAGGAAAAATGATTTCCACCGAAGGGATAAATATTCCCGATAAAAAATTCCTTATTAATGAAGTCCGAAAAAATATGGAATGCGATCCCGGGTATGCTTCCTCAGCCCTCGATTATTATGATACAATTATAAAGCACAATCTGAAAGCCGGATTTATGAGTATTCCTCATCCTTTTAAGAAATATCTCTGTTCAGTGTGCGGCATATGATCTGAATATACCTTTTACAGGGCATCCCATGATCGGACATGACATTATTTACACCCATCCTCTGAATCATGGTGCTGCAATCGGACGGACTGCAATGAATGATTTCCTTTCTTTTGCAAATAGTGTGAGCAACCTGGAAGGGGGAGTTTACCTGTCAATAGGTTCAGCAGTAATGTCGCCGATGGTTTTTGAGAAATCGCTTTCAATGGCTCAGAATATTGAAATTCAAAAAGGGAAACATATTGATAACCATTTTATTATGGTCGTCGACCTGGCAAAGAATAAGTGGGACTGGAATAAAAACGGAGAACCTCCTGCCGATAATCCTGCATATTATCTGAGGTATTGCAAGACCTTCAGCAGGATGGGAGGCGAAATGCATTATATGTCAGCCGATAACAGGGATTTCCTTTCCGAACTTTATCATTGTCTGTCAGAAGAAAAATCTGAATGATCATCTTAGCCAGATAAGTATCAGGACCGTGATAATGGTAAGAATTAACAGGTGTAATCTCCAGTCAGCAACTCCCTTGAATGATGCGATGCCTTTTGAATAGTCGATTGTTGTTTTTTCCAGCCTTATAGGATCAGTCTTTTCAGTAAAAGCGGATACTGCAAATAATACTACAGTAATAATAATTTCAGCCCAGAGTCCGCGGTATCCGAAATTCAATGTAAGCTTGTGATGAAGGAAAGGGAAAACCTGTTCCCCGGCATCGGGACCAAGCATCTGGTCAATTACGAAAATTGTCGCAATAATTATTCCGATAAAAACCGAAACAGTTGCTCCCTTCAGTGTGACCTTTTTACTGATTATTCCAAAAAGTATAGCCGGAAAGACAGGGATCACAAGATATGCTGAGATGGTCTGAAGGTATTTATACAATCCTTCCTCATTTTTATAAACCATGTAGGCGGCACCAATTCCAAGTAAAGTGACAATTAATATAACAATCCGTCCGAATGCAACCTGCTTCTTCTCAGGGAATTCCGGCCTGAATTCAACAATAAAATCGCGTACCACCAGTGTCGAAACCGAATTCAAGACTCCGATAAGCGATGTAATCAGGGCTGCAAGCAGCGAAGCCAGAAGCAATCCTCGCAAACCCGCAGGCAGCAGCTTATTAAGAAGCAGTACAAATGTTTGCTTTGTTTCATCGCCCTGAAGTTCTCCGGGGAATAATGCAAATGCTATTACACCCGGCAATGCAAAAATAAAAATAGGGAGCAGCTTCAGAAGGGTGGCAAACATCGCCCCCCATCTTGCATTTTTAAGATCAGGAGCTGCAAGAACCCGCTGAACATTTACCTGGTCCATTCCCCAGTAGAAAATACCTGCATAAAAGGCAGTTGCCAGAATTCCCCAGAACGGATAAACCGGATCGTCATATGGTTTTGCTATTGACATCATCTGCGGAGCTTTTTCCATTAATCCGTCCCATCCGCCAACCTTGTCAAGTCCGATAAAAAGCATTATTGCCGCCCCTCCTATCATAATAATCACCTGGATGGCATCAGTATAAGCGACTGCGGTGAAGCCTCCTATAATTGTGAATAATGCAACAATAATACCGATGTAAAAAATAGTCGACATTATGTTCCAGCCCAAGATGCTGTTTAAGACAAGAGCTCCTGCAAATAGTGTAAAGGCGAGCTTGGTCATTATGCTGATAACCAGCATAAGTCCTGAAAAAAATGTTCTTGCCCGTCTGCTGTATCTTATTTCCAGAAACTCAGGAATTGTATACAGCTTATTCTTCATGTAGTACGGAAAGAGTATTGCACAGGCTACGCCAAGAGTTATAAATGTTGTAAGCTCAACCAGTCCGGCCGAAAGCCCGTAACGGTATGAATCGCCTGAAAGGCCAACCAGGTGCTCAGCGCCAATGTTCGTTGCAAAGAGAGAGGCGCCTATTATGGGCCATTTGATCGACCGGCCTCCAAGAAAGAAATTGGTGCTGTTCTCGCCTGCCTTTTTACGGTATGCCATGTACATTCCGTATCCCAGACTGCCTGTCATTACAAAGAAAAGCACAATCCAGTCGAGAGGTGTAAGGTTCAGGTTCATTTCAAAGTTCTGAAAGAATTCTGTTCATCCTCTGAACACTTAGTATCATCGATCTTACAGTATGGTAATTGATTTTCCAGGAGTGTCCCATATGGGTCCAGATCGGAACCCCCTCCCGGGTAAGCAGGGGATACCACTCTCCCACTTTTTTGTTAATTACCTTGTCAAACACAAACCGGTGAACATTTTTATATGATTCCCAGTATACCGGATCCTTAAACATTATGTATGCATCAAGCATGGCTGTAAGAACCTCTGCCTGCTGCCAGAATTCCTTCTCACGATCGGATACTCCACCTGAGTGAGGTCCTTCAACATAGACTCCTCCGAATTCAGTATCAATGCCATTCTGAACAGTGTGATCAAAGATTGTCCGGAAATCAGTAATGTATTTTTCTTTATCAGTCACCGAGAATCTCAAGTGCATGATTCAGCAGCCAGGCAAACTCAGCATTGTGCCCGTAGCATGTATTATCGGTAACATTGGCTTTTTTCCCTTCTCCGGTAAACCTGTCCCATCCCCAGATTATTTCGAACTTGATCTGGGGAGCTATTGTCCAGTCATTAAAGAACTGAGGAATGCCGGTCCTGTACTTCGGATGATTTATCCTGTTCAGAAGAAGCTCAATTACTTCCAGCAATTTTCTCCTGTGAACATCCGAACCTGTACATTCATAAAGGGTTGTAAAGGCCTCCATAAGATGCATGTGAACATCAAGTGTTTTACGGTCGCCTCCTGCACTTCCCGGCCCGCGGAGTGTCCAGTCGCGTTCAAACATCTCCCTGTAACCTCCGTACATTGTATCTGTACAGTATTTCTGAACAAGGTCAAAAACCTTCCCTGCATATTCAATACCGCGCTTGTCACCGGTTGCCAGGGTATATTCACTCAGGGCATAAATGGCAAAGCTCTGACCGTAAATTATTTTTTTGTCGGTTTTGACATTTCCTTTACGGTCCATCATCCAGTAAAATCCCTCCTGCTCCCTGTCCCACATTTTGTTTATCAGGAAGTCAGCCCCATGACTGGCAATTGCGGCAAATTTACCTTCACCATAGCCGGCACGGTGCGCGGAAGCAACAGTGTAAAGGCATCGCGCCTGAGCTATGAGCGATTTCTCATCCTCACCTGTGTCTTTACCATCTTTGTCAAAATGAGTAATATAACCGCCATTCTTCTCATCAACCATCCTTGAGGTCCAGAATGGCAATAATTCATTAACGAGATGACTTTCAGCTTCATCTCTGAATCTTGAAACTTCCTCCGTGTTCATTTCAAATAATGATTACAAGTTTTCCTTACTTACCAATGATGAATTCTCCATTAATGAGGTTACACTGGCATATCTCCATGTTTTAAGAAGCAGCCGGATATAAAACATCAGCTGTGAAATAATTAACAATAAAAACACACCCCTTCCCGTGACAGGTCTCCATGCCGGAAGAATTAACAGAATGATAACTCCCAGAGCAATCTGAGCCATGATAAGAAATAACATCAGAATGTATGATGATTTAAGTTCTCCAAAGGTCTGGCTGAATCCGAAACCTATCGCCGTAAAACCCGACCAATGAGAATTTGAAGCTTTTCCTGCCCTTGCATAATCTGCAACAAGTAAAAACAGAGGAATAATCATCAACAGAAAAGCAATTGCACAAATCATGATAATAAAAGCATTCTTTTCGGAAATAGTCTCTGAGGAGCTAATGATACCCAACGGGATCAGTAAGATTATTCCTGAAAGAAAGGACATTATTATTGTTATTATAAATGAAATAACAAGAAACGACCAGAAGTTTTCTGAGCCAGCCCTGAAAAATTCCCCTGAAGAGAATTTACCGTTCTCTTTTCTCAGGCTGTCGAAAAGACCCCCTGTCAGGAAAGCATTTATTAAAAATCCGGTCAGATATACTATCAAAAAGCCGGCTGTAAAAAAGGATAAAAGGCTTTTCATAGTTGATCCCAGATCAGTAAAAACTGCGATATCAAATCCTCCGGCAAGTTTTTCTGTAATCATACTGGTTCCAAAGGCAGATCCAAGTGAACTTCTGAATGGATACATGAAAACTGAGACTAAAATAAACAGAATTAACCAGATCATAAGGACACCTTTCCATGATCTGAGGGAACGAAGAAATCCTGTTTTAAGAGAGATGAATATTTTCATATTAATCTTATTTACAGCAACATAATACTCAGATAGAATTCGATGAAAGCGGTTATTTTGTTGACCAGCCTATGCAAAGGCGCCTTCTGAGTTGACAGCGTCATGGAATTGTTAATATAATTGACATCCATGGTGATCTTAAACTCCGGATCAATTTTAACCCATTCAATCTCCCTGTTACCAGTATATTCAAAGTCCTTATATCTCGCTTTGCCATCCCATTTTTCAAGGACCTCCTCACCGTTTGTAAAATGGATAAGAACATCGACGGGAAGCATGATCTCACCTATCCTCTCAAGCTCCGCTACAGCGAAATAGAGCGAATCGGAGTTAAATCCTGCAATTTCAGATGTGTCACCCGATTCAACCTTACCCTGGGGTTTATGGTACCTGTGGTTGCCGATTCCGTGTACCTTATAGTCGCAAATCCCTGTTCCATATAATGTCTGGTCAAAAAACCAGTTCATGTCAGGGCCGAATTTTTCCCCATGCTCCCGTTTGACCACCTCATTTACAACATTTACAAAATCTTTACCCGATGGATGCTTAAATGCCCATTTCCTGTAATATTCCCTGAAAATCTCATTCATTGTTTCCTCTCCGACGATACCCATGAGTGTATTAAGCCAGGTTGCGGGCTTAAAATATGACATCATTCCAGTATGTTCCATGGGGATATTTCCAGGAGTATTCATTACTTGATACTGCCTGCCTGGACGGAGACATTATATAAGGTAATCTTGTGGCATGCGGCATCAGATATTTTCAGGAGCGGATGATTTATCCGTCCGATATTATTTCCATAAAAATGGTCCATTATCCTTACCTCCCAGAAGGAATTCACACCCTCGTCGAGCCATGGTTCTTCAACTTCATTGCTTGCCAGTATCCCCATAAAATATGCATGTCCGAATTCGTGAACTGTTACCATCTCCGGCCTATAATAAAACGATGGCATAAAGTATGAAGATTCAGATGTAAAAAGAGTTGTATATTCCATTCCTCCTGCACCCGCACCGATTGAAGGCGGATCAACAAAAGTCAGGTGAGGCCATGGATAGGGACCGACATTCTCACCGAGGTATTCAAGCGCATTCTTAACGGCTGTGAACTGCCTCTCCGCCTGCTTAATCCTCTCCTCAGGCATAAGCAGTGTTATATTCACATTATTCCACCTGTCGGTCAATACAGCATAACCGGGCCAGGCAGTCCATGCAAAATCAACAATATCTTCAGCCCGGAATACCTGGGTCTTCATTCTTCCGTCAGCTGTTTCTGAGATCAGCATACCACCGCTGCCTGTGATATAATTTGCAGGCAGCGTGACAGTAACATCATAAACACTGTGATTTGAATAGAACTCTGAAGTAGCATGGAACTGGTGGCAATTCCAGCCTCCGGCGATCGCATATCTCATTCCGGCCGGCTCATATACGCCGAATTTCGGGAACCATTGTGCAACAAAATAATAGTCTCCGGAATATCCTGTCCTTCTTATCCTTGACGGGAGCTTTGTTTCAAAACCAATTTTAACATGGACTGTATCACCTGGTCCGGCAGGTTTGGTAAGAAGCACCCTGATAACTGTTTTATCCTCCACGTTACCGTCATCAGGACTTATATATTCCATTCCCGGCAGAAGGTCGAATCCGTTGCCATCCTTAAAAGAGTCTATTTCGATCCAGCCCGGATCCAGGTCATCCTCACCCGGAGATCCTCTCATTTCTTTGTAATAAGTCGTTCTGCTGCTCCTGAAAGCATTCATATA
This sequence comes from uncultured Bacteroidales bacterium, assembly GCA_963753495.1. GTDB lineage: Bacteria > Bacteroidota > Bacteroidia > Bacteroidales > VadinHA17 > LD21. Next base: position 95,491 of record CAVWCO010000008.1, on the reverse strand, counting down.
GAGATGCATCTGTATGTCAGGAACAGTGTCATCGGATTTGTTGACCCAGTAAGCCTCCATTTTTCCTCCGACAGTTTTTGCATCAGTGTCAAGCTTCACATCAATTTTGTACCCGGTGACTCGTTCGCTGAGTGGCACTTTATTGATAATCTGCGCCTGAAGACAGGATTTACCAAAAAACAGAACAAAAAAAATTACAAAAGTCCTTTTCATAAAGCATCAGGTATCAGTTATACTTCGTGAAGCACTTTGTGATCCTTTATGGTTTAGTTAATTAACCACAAAGTCGCACCAGGTACCTCACTAAGGTTCACAAAGGTTTTTTGCAATAGCCCCTGAAATCCATTATTTGACAAAAGACAGGGTCGTTCGGTCACTTAATTATTTTTTCTCAGGTTCTCTGGTAAGTGTCAGAGGGATCTCACCCTGAGAATAAACAGCCTTCCCTGTCATTTTTGTGTCATTTTCAGCTTTGAGGGTGACTGCAATATTATCCCCTTCGAGATATACAACAAATGCCACACTGTCTTTTTCAACCCTGGTATTTTCTCCCGGTATTTTATAATCGCTGCCGGCAAAGCTAATAGTTGTTGAATACTTAGCATCGGCAAAAGCTATATCGATGGTTCCCACGTTATAGCCTTCAGGGGCATAGGGAGCTTCAAATTTCCATTTGCCTATGGAATTGTTTTTCTTTGAGTCAGTCTGGGCCGATACAACGCAAACTGCCAATAATGAAATAATTAATAAAGTAAAGATTCTGGTTTTCATAATTGATTGTTTTTAATCTGATTAATTCATAAACATCCTTAAGTTGCTGTATTCATTTGTGTTACTTAGTGATAACCTTTGAGTGACTTTGTGGTAGAAAAAATTTAACCACCAGGGAATACAAAGGCTTACACAAAGGATTCACAAAGTAAATGAATAATAAAAGCTAAATGATGGCAAATATAGATATCAAAAGTTAAAAAACTTATAAAGACTGGAAGAAATATGGTTCTAAATGATCCGGGAAATGTCTTCCGGAGAATTAATATTTGTAAAAGCCCTTTTACTCTCTTCAGATTCCTGCAGATCAAAATAGCTCACTTTCGCTGCACTGATAAAATCCCTTACCGGTCTGTTCTTACCACCTGTAATAAACATTTCAAGATCGTTAAGAAGTGATTTTCTGTAAATGGCATGAAGAGGCTCAATATTCCTTCCGATCCTTGGAACCAGAATATCAAAATTCCCCATGTTGAATGCATCAATCTGCCCGACAATTAATCTTTTATCAAGAAAAGGCATATCACCTGCAAAAACAAATATGGCCTCATTTACGGCAGATTTCATAGCAGCATGTATACCACCCAGGGGGCCAGCCTTTAAAAACTCGTCCTTAACAATTTTGCAGTGGATGCATTCACGGAATTCTGCAGGAGTATTGGTAACTATTATTATTTCATTAAACAGGTCCCTTACTGTACCTATTATTCTTGAGATTATGGTTTCACCACCGATAATAGTATTTGACTTCAGAATTCCTCCAAACCTTTTGTTATCACCGCCGGCCAGGATTACTCCTGAAATCCCATTCTCCATTTGAGTACTGCAATTTTTCAGATTTCTCAGCAGCCTCCTGATGCTTTTTTCTTTTTAGCAGCTGGTTTTATAACCGGTTTTGCGGACTGAATGGATTGATCAGCAGGTGTTTGAGCCGTAAGGCCCCCGCCACCTAATGCCTGGCCGGCACTTTTACGGAAATCATATTTTGCAAATTCTTCATCCGGGCTTGTTGAAGCAGGTTTCTGAGGATTCAGGATTGTATCAAACCAGTAATTCAAGTCCTCCTTCAAGAACATAATTATTTGTATAGCCAAGCTGACGTGTGATCATCCATGCTTCATTTGCAGTAAGAGTTCCGTTCGAATAGAAAACATTCATTTTTATATCCTGGTTCAGAATATCAGCATACTGATCTGAAAGAAGGTCTGCAACAGGAATATTTATTGCACCCGGAAGGCTGAATTTTTCAAATTCATCCTGGCTTCTGACATCAATCAGTCTTAAGGAGGGATCTTTTTTTATAATCATATCAGCCACAACATCCGGAGTTATATATTGTGTCCTGGTATTTGCTTCACTCAGTAATTCAGCAGCTGTAAGCTTGTATGGGTTTGTTTTGTTCTGGGGAACAGCAGCAATAATTAGTCCCATTGGAATAATGAATAATGCCAATAATGTACGTGGTTTCATATTTATTATTTTTTACAAAGTTATATTCTTATTCATTGAATATCAATATTCTTCCCTTGGGAATTTTTTCTCAGCCCATTCTGCAACCCAGAACATTGCAAGGGCAATAATTATCAGAATCAAGCCAAATACTCCGTCAGTAAGCCCAGAGTCTCACTTATCTTTGGGTGCACCAAGGAATTTTGCCAGATACAGTCCTTCCCACAGTCATAGCCAATGCCAAATATAAAAACTCCGATGAACAATCCTCCTATGAAAACCATTGCATCGATCTTTCCTATTGATGCACCGCAGAAGCTTGTTCCCGGGCAATAACCTCCCATTATAAATCCTGCACCCATTATAATTCCTCCTACTATTGCTGAAGTAAGATAGGTCGGATTTACATAAATCAGGTTAAGGTCGACCCATCCGAAAAGGCTGAAGAAAAGAAGTCCAAGCATTGCGTTATTGCTGCTGTGAAGAATACTTTCAGAACAACTGTATCATATCCGTAAAATACTCCTGCCAGTTTTCTGCTCGAGGAAAATCCGCTCTGTTCAAGTACAAATCCAAATCCTATCCCGATTATAAATGCAAGAAAGAGATTTGTATTCTCTGATATTATTTCATTTATTGCTAATGGTCCCATGTATTTGTTAGATTATCTATTTATTGTCTTGCAGTCTTGCAGTCGTGCAGTCAAGTTGCAGCTTGCAGTCTGTTGCAGTTTATTCTATATCCAGTTCTTTCTGAAAAAATATGCCAGGCAAATGCAGTTCCGAAAATTGCCATCATTGTAATAAATCCTCCAAGTGAGAGTACTGCCATTCCGCTTAGTGCTGAACCGCTTGTACAGCCTCTGTCCAAGCTGCGATCCAAAACCAAAAAGAACTCCTCCTGCCAGTGCAAAAATCAGTCGTCTTCGTGATGTTATCTTCGGGGAATGTTCAACTTTAAATTTCAAGCCTGCCTGCAAGTGCTCCTGAAAGAAATCCTCCAACAAGCACACCCAGCATCTCAAAAACAAGCCATGTTTTCATTGGATTTCCTGCATGTGATTCCCTGAATTCCTTTACAAATGCCTGATTTCTCTGCAGCTGATGGAGCAACAGTCTGTCATGATGTTGCAACTACGTCTTTTTATTGCACCGCTTGCTCCCAGTCCCCGTCCTGAAATAAAATTTGCAGAAAGAAGCACCATTCCCAAGTAAAACCCCTCCAACATATGGATTGAGGTATTTTGTCTTTTTGATTTCCTTCGATTTGACATATTATAATTTTATTAATTTCTTTTATATTTATTTAATTTATCAGGTTAGTTCGCTATGCGTTATGCCTATGCCATTATGCCGTTCGCCCTGCACCTTTTAATACAGCCACCTGCTCACCTGCCCTGCATATACAATTATAAACCGCAGCATCAGGCTGCCAAAAATTACCAGAACGGCAGGAACAATAGCACGGGATATGAAATTTCCCAAGCTCCATAATTTCAAGAATAGCCGGAATAAGCATTCCCAGTATCACCACAAATATCCAGAATGACATTGTATATGGTCCTCCAAGAAACAATTCTGCTGCTTCAATCTGAACCTGTGTGCTTGCCAGAAATCCCATGAACATATGTATTATCAGGAATAATTCAATTCCGATTAATACCAGATCAATCCTTGCAAATTGTTTTCTTTCTGCCTTATTCTTTGACAGAATCAAGTGTTGCAGCAGCTCCTGCAGATAAGTCCTGATGCAAGAAAAAGAGGTCCAAGGATTGAGGTATTCCAGAGCGGCCTGGCATTGAAAGCTGAAAGCAATATACCTGTATAGATCCCAAGTATTATTGCATAAATAAGCATTACCCAGGCAAGAACTTTCTTATACTTGTTAAAGAATTCTTCAAGGTCATTAAGCCATTTATATTTCCAGTCCCATTCCGGAAAAATATCCCTTATATGCAATGCACACCAGATAAATGAAACAGGTGTTATTACCATTAAGGTCCAGGCTCCCCATGACATTGGTGACTGTAACTTTGATATTGGTGTAAAGCTGCCAGAAAAACAGTTTATGCCGCAGATCAATGAAGAGTGCAATAATCCAAGTACAAGCAGAACAGGTGCCAGGAAAGGAGTTATCCTGACAGCTGTTCTGTAATCTTTTTCCCTTCCTCTGATATAATAGAGTGCTGCAATAGCAAAGTATTCCTGCTGCCATTCCTCCCAGGAAAAGATAAAGGGAATCTGCCAGTGCCAGATATGCAGGTGCGGATCAATCATGTTGATTCATCCTTCCGCTGACAATTATTTCTTCTTTCATATATTGATATAGTTAATATTTCTATATCAGAAAATATAAGTTGAGGATCGGTTCCTGCTTCAGGGATAAGAGTTTTGGATTTTCTCTTTTTCAGATACAACTGAAACATCACTGTTCGGATCATCCAGATCGCCGAAATAGATGCATTTGGTCGGACATACCTCAACACAGGCCGGTGCCATTCCGTTCTTTATCCTGTGAACACAGAATGTGCATTTATCAACATATCCGTCAGGATGCGGATACCGGGCATCATAAGGACAGGAAGCAATACATGCTCCACATCCTATACATTCATTTTGTGTTACCAGTACAATTCCTCCTTCCGCAATATGGCTTGCTCCTGTCGGACAACATCGGACACATGGAGAATTTTCACAATGATTGCATCTTTCCGACCTTATCTCCATTTCAAGCTGCGGATATGTTCCATCCATTACTTCAACAACCCAGTCGCGGCAAAATCCAATCGGAACATTATTTTCTGTCTGGCAGGCAACAACACAATCGCTGCATCCAACACATTTTCTTGTATCAACTGCCATTGCATATCTCATGATGCAACCTCCTTTCTGATTTTTCAGTAATAAATGTTACAAAATTGGCTCTCATTCCTGTTCCTCCCATAATCGGATCAACAAGTACTTTTGTTATTAGCTGTGTATCGCTTGCTCCTCTTCCATAAGCATCGTTTCAGCTGTTTCTGGGCATGTCCGAATCCATGAACCATATAAACCGAATCCCATCTGATCCTTTCAGTGACCCTCACTTTTACAGGAAATTCTGAAATTACACCATCCTGGTTTTTAAGCCATATCATACTGATCATTTTTAAGTCCCCATTCTTTTGCAACCTTCGGATTTATCCAGACTGTGTTTTCATCCATCAGATCGGTAAGATTTGGATTATTGGATGTTCGGCTGAAAGTATGCATGGGAGCCCGGCCATAAATCAGCCTGTAAAACCTTCAGGAGGTTCTTCATGAGGAATATATTTTGGAAGAGGATCAAATCCTACTGTTCAAAATAGGTTGAATACAGTTCAATTTTTCCTGAATCAGTTGGAAATTCAACATCTTCATCTTCAGCAAAATAAAGATCATCAGTTTCTCTTTCAAATGTTTTTACACCTATTCTTTTCATCTCCTCAAGTGAAGATCCTACTGTTTTAGCTGCCAGTCGAGCAGTCTTCCTGTTTTTCAAACGGAAAATAAGCTTCAAGTCCAAGTTTTTTTGACAAGTTCCCGTGCAATCCAGTATCCTGGTTTTGTATTGTATTATGGTTCAGCTGCAGGCATTCGTAAGTGCAATTGCGGTTTCCGGTGAGGACTGGTTCTTAGTGAATCGTATCTTTCAAGATAAGTGCATTCCGGAAGTACAACATCTGCCCATCCTGTTATTTCCATTGGCATTGTATCAACAGCTACCATCAGATCAAGATTCTGAATTGCCTTTAAGTGTATTGGTCCTGATCAGGAATGTGTCGAATAAGATTTGTTCCGTTAACTATCCATCCTTTTATAGGATAATCCGGGATTGTTTTCAGGAATTGAAGCATCAATAAGTGCATTGGTAAGTGGCGAGCTCGGCAACAGGATATTTACCGGGAAAAGCATCCTGCCATGATCTTTGCAGGGTTCTGGAAATGCAGGATGCGGATAGGCTGGCAGTTCAAATGTTTGCAGGTCTGTAAAATCCTCCCCTCCTTCCCCATGAACCAAGCAGTGCATTTAAAATAGCAATTGCCCTTATTCTCTGTGTATCATCACCATACCATGTTACATGCCGGCCGGGATGAATAATTACTGCAGGAGAAGCATCTGCCATCTCTTTTGCTGTTTTCCTGATCAGATCAGGTTTGATTGTTGTAATGCCATATGCCCATTCAGGAGTAATAATCCTTTACATGTTCCTTAAGCTGATCAAATCCGATACAATATTTTTCAACATATTTCTTATCGTAATAGTTCATTGTAAATAATTTCATGGATCCATGCTAGAAGAAGGCCATATCTGTTGCAGGCTTTATGGGAAGCCAGTATTTTGATTTTCCTGCAGCAGTTGAAAACCGGGGATCAACAGTAATAATTGTTGCTCCTTTATCAATTGCATCCGACATCTCCTGAACCTGTCCGTTATGCATATTCTCACCAATATGGGACCAATCAGCACCAGGCATTTTGTATCGCGGATATCAGTTATTTCAGGTGAATAAGCCTCCTCTCCGAATGTGGCAAGAAATGCTTCATCCCGTGGTCCGCGGCATTGTGCATAGGATGGTTCTGCAATATTTGTCGAACCATATGCTTTTAACAGAGTTGTAAAATATGCTGCCTCCTGAACCATGGGTGAAGAGAGCCATACTTTCAGGACCATATTCTTTGCAGATATCTCTTCATCTTTCCAGCAATGTAATTCAAGGCTTCATCCCATGTGCTTCACGAAAAACCTGTTTCCCACGCTCCTCAACCCTGATCAGCGGAGTTTTCAGCCGGTCCTCATCATAATACATTCCTACTCCTCCGGTACCCCTCGGACAAAACCGTCCATTGCAATGCTGATCTTCATCATTTCCGACTATTTTCCATATTTTCCCTTCTGATGTTCTTATAAACCCATCCTGCACATTTCCAGAAACATACTTCACAATATGTAGGTGTCCTTTTCAGATCAACCACAAGTTTTTTAACTTCTTCAGGGGAAGAAAGAACTTTGAATACTTTATATGCTCCGGTTCCGACTGCCAGAGCTCCGGCTCCCATTAGCAGAAATTCTGATAAAATCTCTTCTGCTGGTCATTCTATTATGTATAATAAGAAAGCAAAAATAAAAAAAAAGAATCTGGATTATATTCATATATTTACATAATTAGATGTATTGATTTATCAGTTAAATATAGTGTACTGTTAACAAATTAACAATCTGATAAATATCTGTTATTTAGAATTTATATAAATTACTATTGACAATCTGTAAGAATATGCTGATAATAATTAACCATTTAATAGAGTGATCTAAATCATATGACATCAGATAACAAGCAGTTTAAATCCAAGAACATTTACAAGTTTCTGTCCCGGACAAAATATCCTATAAGCTGCAGGCCAGACTTTTGACAGATATCTGTCCTGCTTTTCTCGGATTATGACTACCAGTTCATCAATTGCAGGAATATTGTCTCCTCAATGGATATTTGTAATCCAATGCTCTTATCAGCTGCATAGGTCATTGTATTTTCCAAGGTTCTGTGTCAAATTATCAAGTTTTTTTTCCAGATCCTTAATAACCTGTGGATTCAAGTGGTCTGAAAAAATAGAGCTGGTAAAGAAAATCTTTTGCTTTTTTCCTGAACTCATGTATATTGATCAGGTCTTGGGATTATTCCTGCATTTCAGATAATTGTCTGTGACATCTGTTGAATGTCATTTCCAGTTCCTTTAATAAGAAGATGCGGATCAAGGTTATTCATACTCTGAAACCGATCCTGTAACCAGATTTATGAAGAAGATCAATTGATCTTCTCTAATATCTCTCCTTATTTCCGGTGAGGGTTCCTTATCAGATTCCGGTTTCTTAAGAAGCAGATTAATCTTTTCATTATCCGGTCAAGATGAGAAAACATTTCAGGATATCTTTTCTTCAGATCTTTCAGAGTTTTCCTGTGTACTGATGTTTCACGCCATGTCTCATCATTCTTCCCACTTCCCTCAAGTGCAGAATATTCCTTGTTGAACGATTCTTCATCAATCTGTGATTTCAGAAGTTTAAGTGTTGCCCTCGATTTCTTCATTAGTACCCTGACATCGTGGATCACCTTCTCATCAGGAGATCTCGTCAGGGTATCTCAGCTTCTGATATAACTGCAGGCCTTATTCCTTCAGTTGATATAATCCAGTTCATAAGTAATGCATGGATTTAAATTATCTTTCAGTTAATCAATACGTATATAATCACGTGACACTACATTATCTATACAATATCCAGCGTTTAATAGGAGTTATAAGTTATTAAAATTAACTGAAATTTATAAATCACTGGTATAGAGGATGATTCTGCAGAGTACCAGATACGTAATAATAGTTATTTCTCAGTGATCAGCATCTGTGTAAAAAAAGAGCTAAATTTGTCTCGACATAACATAATATAATCTTAAATGGGGAAAATTCATAACGGACAAAAGATCGGGATTCTGACAGCCGGAGGAGACTGTCCGGGAATCAATGCTGCTATCCGGGGAGTTGGAAAAACAGCAATTGTCAAATACGGCATGAAGCTGATTGGTATCAGTGATGGATTTACCGGCATGATCAATAAGGAATACAGGGAACTTACAGAACATGATCTTTCAGGGATACTTACCCTTGGCGGGACAATTCTCGGAACTTCAAGGGAAAAACCTTTTAAAAGCGACGGGAAAGGAAAAATGAAATAAGCAAACCTGTTCTCATTAAGGAACATTATGAACAGCTGGGTCTCGATTGCCTGGTTTGCATCGGAGGAAACGGCACTCTTAAAACAGCATATCTTCTTTCGCAGGAAGGACTGAATGTTGTCGGAATTCCAAAAACAATCGACAATGATGTATGGGGCACCGATCTTACTTTCGGATTCGATTCAGCAGTAAATATTGCAACTGAAGCTATCGACAGGCTTCATTCCACAGCCAACTCCCATAAAAGGATAATGATAATTGAACTTATGGGACATAATGCCGGCTGGATTGCCCTGTATTCAGGAATTGCCGGAGGAGGAGATGTAATTCTGATCCCTGAAATCGAGTATGATGAAAAGAAAATTGCAGAATATCTTCTTCACCGGGTCAGTGAAAACAAAGCCATATTCAATTGTGGTTGTTGCTGAAGGGATAAAAAACCTGTGAAGGATGTTCAGCTGCTCAGTATCTGAGCAAAAGAATAAATGAACTTACCGGACTCGAAACAAGGGAAACAGTTCTTGGGTATATCCAGCGCGGAGGCACCCCCTCTCCTATGGACCGGGTTCTTGCAACACGCTATGGTGCAGCAGCTGCTGATATGATTGCACAACGCGACTTCGGGAAAATGGTAGCTCTGAAGAATAACGAAATTATTTCTGTCCCTCTTGCAGATGTTTCAGGAAAACTGAAACTTGTTGACCTGATAATCCACATGGTTATAAAGGCAAAGAATATGGGAACCAGTTTTGGTATTGATCAGATATCACATTTATAATATCCCAGTATAAAACAGCAACGCAGATGAAAAAAATAATTTTTGTCAGGCATGGAAAGAGCAGAAGAGCCGTTCTCGAAATGATCACTGATTTCGAAAGATCTCTCACACTCAAAGGGAAAAATATTTCTGAGCAGATGGCCATGAAACTTAAGGAAAGAGAAAAAGTCACACTGCTACTTAGTTACAAGTCCGGCTTTCAGGGCTTATGAAACTGCCCTTGATTTTTGCAAGGAATTCTGGATACTGATCCTGACAAAATCATCTTAACAGTAACATCTATATTCAAAATGAATACTCTGAATGCATTCTCTGAAATATTCGACAATACCAGCAATGAAAGTAAACTCAGTAATTCTTTTCGGACATAATCCTTCATTTACCGAAATTCCCGACAGGCTATCAGAAAAGCGGATGCGATTTCCTGCCAAAAAGCGGTATTGTCTGCCTATCTCTTTAAAACAGATACATGGAAGGGATAGTCCGTGAAAAAGGCAAGAATTGAGTATTTTCTTAAACCTGAGAAAACATTATGAACAAAACTTATATACCAAAAGAGATAAGCTGGCTGTCGTTCAATGAACGTGTTCTGCAGGAAGCTGAAAACTAAGGAAGTTCCCCTGATTGAAAGGTTTAAATTCCTGGGTATTTATTCCAACAACCTTGATGAATATTTCAGGGTAAGGGTCGCGACTCTCAAAAGACTTTCACTGTTTGGCTCAAAATCGAAGGATATTCTTGGTTACAGCCCGAAAGCAACACTGAAAAAGATTCATGAAATTGTACTTACACAGAATACCAGGTTTGAGAAAATATATGCTGGACTTCTTCAGGAGCTTGAAAAACATAATATCCATATTATAAATGAAAAACAGCTAAATCAGGAACAGGCTGAATTTGTCAGGGATTATTTTCATCAGAGAGGTAAGGACCAGGCTTATGCCTTTTCTTATTGAAAAAGATTCTGAATTGCCCAATCTGAAGGATGATGCCATCTACCTGGCAATCTATCTGGTCAAAAAAGAATGACGCAGAAAAAGAAGATATGCCCTTCTTGAAATACCTACAAATGTACTTCCCCGGTTTATTGTACTTCCTGAAAAAGATGACGGGAAATATGTAATCTTCCTTGATGATATTATCAGATTCGGATTAAAGGATATCTTCTTCATTTTTGATTTTGATGAGATCTCTGCATATACAATTAAACTGACAAAAGATGCTGAATTTGAATTGGCTGATGATATCTCCGAAAGCTATATTGATAAGCTTTCACGAAGCCTTCAGCAACGGAAGCACGGAACTCCTGTCCGTTTTATTTACGACAGGGAAATGCCTCGCGATCTGCTGAAAATTCTTACAAAACTCCTGAATTTCGGTCCTGATGATGTGATAATTCCGGGCAACAGGTATCATAATTTCAAGGATTTCATGAAGTTCCCATTCCTGGGAAAAAAGAAATTCTATTATGAGCCGCTTATACCGATACCTCACAAGGATATTCAGCCGGGCAAAAGCATCCTGTCGGCAATTAAGAAGAAAGATATTATGCTTTTCTTTCCTTATCATCCTTTCGATCATTTCATCGATCTTCTCAGGGAAGCATCAATCGATCCTTATGTAACATCGATTCAGATAACACTTTACAGGCTTGCCAGGAATTCAAGTGTTATAAATGCCCTGCTGAATGCCGTCAGGAACGGCAAAAAGGTAACAACAGTTGTTGAACTTCAGGCAAGGTTTGATGAGGAAGCCAATATACTCTGGGGCAATAAGCTGATGGAAGAGGGAGTCAAAGTGATCTACGGAGTTCCCGGACTAAAGGTTCATGCCAAATTTGCCTTATCACCCGTGTCAAAAACGATATTACTCAACGATATGCCGCTATCGGTACAGGAAATTTCAATGAAGATACTGCAAGGATCTATACCGATCATCTCCTTCTGACCACCAATAAGAAAATCACAAATGAAGTCTTCAAGGCTTTTAACTTTTTCAATGTCAATTACAAGAAAGACAATTATTATCATCTTGTCCTCTCTCCATTCTTTCTGAGGAACAAGATGACCTTCTTATTGACAATGAAATAAAAAATGCCAAAGCAGGCAAAAAAGCATATATCTATCTGAAATTAAATAACATAACTGACAATGAAATAATTAATCATCTCTATGAAGCAAGTCAGGCCGGTGTCACAATCAGGATGATAGTAAGAGGAATGTTTTCACTTGTGCCAGGAATTAAAAATGTCAGTGAAAATATAAAGGCAATCGGGATTGTTGACCGTTTTCTTGAACATACCAGGTTTATGATCTTCTGTAACGGAGGAAATGAGGAAGTGCTATATTTCATCAGCCGACCTTATGACACGGAATATTGAACACCGGATTGAAGTTACCTGCCCTGTTTTTGACAAGAACTTAAAGAATGAACTTAAGCAGATCTTTGAGATCCAGTGGTGCGATAATGTAAAGGCAAGGAAACTCGATCCGGCACTGTCGAACAAGTTCGTAAAAAATGGTTCGGAATGCGTGCGTTCCCAGATAGATGTTTATGATTTCATTCTGAAGACAGGTACAAAATTATCAGAAAAATAGGTACTCAAATGAATCTAACAGCCCTTATAACAGGAACACTCGTGATCATTATTTTTTCGTGGTTCTTTTCTGTTAAGCATAAGAGATTCCACGGAATACCACGGTTTTTTGCTTTTGAGAGCATTTATCTGCTGGTTCTTCTGAATATCAAAGTCTGGTTTCATGATCCATTCTCAATAAACCAGATCATTTCATGGATATTACTGATCCTGTCAGCATATGCCGGGATAGAGGGTTTCCTGCTTCTTAAAAGGAAAGGGAAATCATCGGGGAATTTTGAAAATACAACTGTCCTGGTGAAAGCAGGTATTTACAGCCTGATCAGGCATCCACTTTACCTTTCACTCTTTTTGCTTGGAACCGGAGTTATGATGAAGGATCCTGTGCTCCCGGCCCTGGCACTGGGAGCCGTGAACCTTGTCGCAGTCTATTTTACGGCGCTTATTGAAGAAAAAGAGATGGAGGAGAGATTCGGACCTGAATACAGACAATATATGAAGGAGACGAAGATGTTTCTTCCCTTTCTCTTATAATTGTCGTGCGGTCGTGCAGTCATGCAGTCTGCAGTCGCTGTGACTGCAAGACTGCAAGACCTGCAAGACCATAAATATTTGTTTCAGACTAAATGAACAAATTATTTTCTGAAATGTTTATTTGCTAAATCAAAGTATAAACCCATGACAAGAAGAGATTTAATCCAGAAAGTGCTGATAGGTGGAACAACCTTGTTTGTTTTACCGTCTGCTCTCAGCAGTTGTTCAAAAGATGAGAATGAGGGATAATGACGATGGTGGTGGTTCAGGAGGCGGTAGCACTCTGAAACTCGACATGAACAATCCGACTTATGCTGTACTCAAAACCGCAGGTGGCTCAGTAATTGTTCAAGTCAATAATTGTGGCAAACACCGGAACAAGTTATGTCGCAATTGACAGCATCTGCACGCATCAGGGTTGTACAATTGGATACAGTTTAACAGATAACAATTTCCCCTGCCCATGCCATGGTTCAGTCTATTCGCTGACAGGAAGTGTGGTGAATGGTCCGACGACCGTTGCTTTAAAATCTTATCCTGTATCCAAATCAGGCGATATCCTGACGATTTCGTTGTAGGTTTTATTCAATCTGCCAGACAGAGGTAATAATTAACAAATTTAAAGCCGCATCGGATTGCTCCTTTGCGGCTTCTTCACATAAACCCAATCAAAAAATGAGTAATATTCTATTTAGCTGACAACCATGCTAACGTTTTATCAGAACCTGGTTTTTCCTTTGGATTCAGCACATCAACCAGTTTCCCGTTTTCATCAATAAGATACTTCTGAAAATTCCATGTAACATTAGAATCCATAATACCATTTTCCTTCTTTGAAGTAAGCCACTTATAAAGCGGATGTATATCATCACCCTTTACCGATATTTTTTCCATCATTGGAAAAGTAACACCATAATTCTTCGAGCAGAATTCACGAATTTCGGCGGCAGTACCAGGTTCCTGACCACCAAAATTATTTGCAGGGAATCCGATAATTACAAGTTCTCCCTGATATTTTTCGTAAAGTTCCTCAAGATCTTTATATTGAGGTGTATTTCCGCATTTCGAAGCAACATTTACGACCATGACTTTTTTACCCTTGAGGGATGAAAGGTCAAAATCAGCGCCTTCAAGTGTTTTTACCTTAAAATCGTAAAATCCTGAATTTTGTGAAAATATAGCCATAGGCATCATCATTGTTATTGCTGTAATAATAAGTTTGTTTCTTCTCATATTTTTAATTGATTTAGTAAATAAACAGAATAAAATTTAAATTGTTCAAAGGTACATCCCATTAACTCCACTACAGATCCCCCCTGCAGTGTGGAGAATTTTGTTTTCTTCAGGCCATTGTGCCGTTATGCCGTTAAGCCTAATTCTTCACCTCATTCACCGACTTCATTTCAATCACAATCGGCATCGACATTCCCTGGGAAGTGATTTCCAGCTCTCCGGTCATTTTTGTAGAGCCTGTATTTCTGATAAAATATCCCTCCTTTACAGCGAATAAACATTCTGATGTTCCGGTAAACGGCCCCTTTATTAAAATATCCATCCCCTGGCTCTGAAGCGCCATTGTCCACATCCCGGAATGCTGGCTTGAGATTTTTGCACAATCAATTCCGCCCGCGTTTTCAAATCCTTCCAGTTTATTAATAGTATTATCAATAACTTTCATTGTTATTGTGCTTGAGGTTGTTGATATTGAATCGGTTAAATTCCAGACTTCACCCGTTGTCACGGATTTTGATGGAAGTATCGGGAAAAAATCACTCATACTCTGAGACAAGTTTGATTCGCCGCTTCCTTCAATACTGTAAACAAGGCCGGCAGCTTCAGAGATATCAATAGCTTTTCCTTCGGGAGAGATAATTATATTACAGGTTTTCCCCATAATACCAGCCATTGCTCCGCCAGAATTTCCCATCGGGGAATTGGTCGTTTGGCCAAGTGTGTCAACTACTATTGTAAGTTTCAGGTTGTTATCCTGTTTGCCTGTTGCTTTAACCGAACAGCCAAAAGCTGACACTACATCAGTCTGCATTGTTTGTCCCTGAATATCCATTATCTGGGCCATTGTAGTCCTGGCTAAATAACTGACTGCTTTATCGGCCGGATAATTATATACCAGCTTTACCGGACCTGCATTTTGTGACATCACATAAGAACAGATTCCGGAAAATATTACCATAAACACCGATGAAATAAAATACTTTGTAAAATTCTTTTTCATTGTTTTTCGATTTAATTAATATTATTGCCTTGAGAAATCATTTAAGGTGATAAATTAACACTATTTCTTTAATTTTATAGCATGATAAGGAAAATATTATATTCCATCGGGCTGGTTTTGATCTCCGGCCTGATCAATGCCGGAATTATACCGGCCGGATTAACCTGCGAATACCTTAAGAATCCCCAGGTTATTGATATAAAAAATCCCCGGCTGTCATGGATAAATATATCTGACAGCAATGAACGCGGGCAGGCTCAGACGGCCTGGGAGATAAGGGTTGCCGGCACCAGGGAAAATCTTCTGGCCGGTAATGCCGACCTCTGGAACAGTGGCCGGATAGATTCAGATGAATCAGTAAATATTCCTTATGGAGGAAAAGATCTGTTATCACGACAGGATTGCTGGTGGCAGGTCAGGGTGTGGGATCGCAAAGGAAGGGTTTCCGGATGGAGTGAGCCTGCATTCTGGAGTATGGGAATACTGAATCCTGAAGAGTGGAAAGCTGAATGGATAGGAGCTCCATGGCAGGACGAAGCGGCATTGCCTAAACCTGTTTCTCCCCGATCAGGCTCAGGAGGTGCCGTACAACCTGATAAATTGCCGCCACCTGCACCAATGCTGCGTAAAAGCTTTACGGTGAACAAGGTTATATCATCTGCCCGGGCATTTGTCACAGGTCTCGGATATTTTGAACTCTATGCAAACGGGAGAAAAGTAAGCGATGATGTGCTTGTTCCGAACCTTACCCTTTACGGCGAAAGAAATGATCTGGGACCAATAGGAGTAATGATCAGGAATAATTTCAGGGAATACCGGGTCATGTACCTCTCTTACGACATTAAGGATTACTTAACGAACGGGGAAAATGTACTGGGCGCCATGCTTGGGAATGGGTTTTATAATCCCTCGAGCTATTGGTGTGAGGGATACGGGTCTCCAAGGTTCCTGATCCAGGTGCATTTAACCTATGACGATGGCTCTGAGCAGGTTATTGTAAGCGACCAGAGCTGGAAGGCCGCAAAAAGCCCTGTCACAATGGATCTTATCTATGACGGCGAACACTATGATGCGCGCCTTGAACAACCGGGATGGTCAGCTCCTGAATTTAATGATTCCGGATGGGAATATGCTGCACCAAGGAAAGCACCTGCGGGCATTCTGAAAGCTCACATGTCACCTTCCGACAAGGTAATGGAAAGCCTGCCTCCTGTTAAATCGGAGAAACTCGGTGAAGGTCATTTCAGAGTTGATTTCGGGCAGGAGATATCAGGGTGGTTGCATCTTATAAACGTAACCGGCGATCGCGGAAGGAAAATTGATATTAAATATATCTGCGAATCGCCTGTTGGTAAGAACTCCTACATTATGAAGGGGGGTGATCCCGAATCCTATTCAGCACGGTTTACCTGGTTTGTTTTCAGGGAAGTCGAAATCATGAACTGGCCCGGGGAACTCCAACCTGAACAGTTAAGGGCTGAGGCAGTATATACAGATATCGAAACCACAGGAAAATTCGAGTGCTCAAATCCTCTGTTCAACACTATTAACAAGATCTGGTGGCGAAGCCAGACTGATAATATGCACGGTGGAATAGCCAGTGATTGTCCTCACCGTGAACGCGCTCCATATACCGGCGACGGACAGGTGGCATGTGTCACGGTAATGCATAATTTTGATGCCAGGGCATTTTATACCAAATGGATTCAGGATATATATGGAGCCCAGAACCCGGAAACAGGATATGTTCCAAATGGAGCGCCCTGGCAGCCGGGTTGCGGCGGCGGCGTGGGATGGGGAGCCGCAATGAACATTATGCCGTGGGAATTCTATACGCATTACGGTGATATTGACATGCTGAAGAATTACTACGAAGGCATGAAAGGATACATAAAATATATGCTGACCTGGACAGATGAGGAAGGTATAATGTTCTCACAGGCGCCTGAGAAGGGCAAACCCAACCGCTGGATCAACCTTGGCGACTGGGTAGCCCCGGGAAAACTTCCTCCTGATGAAATGGTTCACACTTTCTTTCTCTGGAGATGCTCAGATATCACTGCACGGGCTGCCCGTGCTCTTGGAAAAACAGAAGATGTTAATTACTTTAATAATCTGGCTGACAAGGTAAAAAAAGCTTTTCAGCAGAAGTATTTTGATGAGGCCGCCGGAACCTACGGGCCATATGGAGGTAACATTTTCGCCCTTAAGATGGGAGTCGCGGCAGAACAGAGGGATCGGGTTCTGGCTGCCCTTGAAGCCGATATACATGCTGCAGGAGATCATCTGGATACCGGGATTTTTGGAACACAATTCTTCTTCGAGGTTCTTTCGGAATACGGACTTAATGAACTCGCGTATAAAGTGATGAATCAGAAAACGCAGCCCGGTTATGGCTGGTGGATTGAGCAGGGGGCCACAACGACCTGGGAACAATGGGATGGCACCAACTCACGGAATCACCCCATGTTCGGAGGAGGCATTACCTGGTTTTACAGGAAGCTGGCCGGGATGAATGCAGATCCTGAAATTCCTGGTTATAAGCATATAATATTTAAGCCTCAGCCTGTTAATGATATAACAAATGTTTCCTATTCCAACATTACACCATATGGAACTGCAGCTGTAGAATGGCAAAAGGAATCGGGGAAATTCGTTATGGAGATTACTGTACCTTTAAGTTCCACTGCAACTGTTTATGTTCCGGCAGAAAAGGCCGGTGAGGTGACCGGAAACAACAAAAAGATCAGGCGGTCGAAGGAAATTAAATTCCTGGGAATGGAAGAAGGTTATGCTGTATATAAAACCGGATCAGGTAATTACAGATTCGAATCAGGACTGTAAAATCAGTGCACCTTCTTGTTATTAAAGTCCTGCATCATACAACAGGAACTTTACATAAACTGTTTAACTTTTATTTCAACTTTATTTCAATGTAATCTTTAGCACACCGTTGGCAGCCATTGATCCATACATTGTCGCACCAACATCTTCGACAAATTCAATCGATTTGACATAATTTGGATTAACATAGGAAATATCCCTGACTATCTTTTCATCAACAACAAGCAGCACTTCGGGAGTCGAGTCGAACGATTTTATTTTTTTATTCAGAATAACAGTACCGTTAACACTTACATCATATATCTCACTGGCAATCAATTCATATATGGACTTATAACTGGAATAGTCCTTCATATTCTTCGATTCATTCTCAAAAATTGCATTTCTGAGGACTTCAGCAGATATATGGCCATTACTGACTGCATCATCGAAATTCTTTACATTATCAGTATATAAAAGATCTATTTTGTAAGCAGACTCTTTCCCGACTTTAATTTTTCTGTCACCAAAACCTGAAGCTGCCACTTTAAGCACATCCTTATCCAGGCATTTAATTGAGAAATTACCCAGAGAATCAGTGAATGCGACCTCTCCCGATTTTTCTGCGGAGATCCTTGCCTTATTCAGCCGAATTTTCTTAAAAGAGGTAACACTCCCCGAAACAGACCTTAGATCCTGTGCATTTGATTCAATGAAAAATGAAACAAGTATGATAAAAAAAAGTGGCAGGGGATAATTTATCTTCATGACGGTATTTTAACCTGACAAAGATACAAAAACCGGACCACTACAAAATGTGAAAAATCACCGGAATTAATAAAAATTCAGAAAGTACAGATCGGTCTTCTGTCCTTTTAGAGCAAAACAATGAAATCTCAGGACCCTTTTAAAAGTTCTTCTGCTTTACGCCAGTC
Organism: uncultured Bacteroidales bacterium; assembly: GCA_963753495.1. Classification (GTDB taxonomy): domain Bacteria; phylum Bacteroidota; class Bacteroidia; order Bacteroidales; family VadinHA17; genus LD21. The sequence goes on along the minus strand of CAVWCO010000008.1, from coordinate 76,624 downwards.
ATCTATTGCATTTCCGTATTCCCCTCGTTCAATACGCTGGAGGTAGATTTCCTTAGCTTTATTACGAATTTCATCTTCAGTTGGCAGGGATTTACCAGTCGTAACCTTCCTGGGTCTTACTGTTTTGGTTTCTTTAGAGACTTTCTTTGTTTTACTGACTTTGGAAGGCGTCTCCGCTTTTGTGACTTTGGAGGATTTCTTTGGCCGGCCTGTGGTTTTAGCTTTTGAAGTTTTCATATTCACAATCTTATCCTTTTATAGATATCCTTTCGAATGACAAATTTACAATTATTTTTTCAAGTTTTTGGTCAAAGAGAGTTGCAGTGGTTAAAGAAAAGTTTCTTCTTTTTTTTAAATCCTGATTGCTTATGTGCCTTGTTTTTTGTCATTATGAGTTTTTCAATGACGAACAGTAGATTAAAATTGACCAACCCGCCATTTTTATTGACAGCTATAGTTGATTTTGGGAGTCAGATATATGTACTTCGCATATATAATCAGCAGCTCTGTTGCTTAAGCAAATTATTATTAGTTTCAAAAGTAATGGCATTTAAATTAGACAGGAAACACAGGGATTATTTGTTTTGGATTTACCCCTTAATTATTCTGGGGCTTTTAATTATTGCAGTTAACCGGTATGAACAAAAGAGGGAGTTGGCTTCACTTACCGGTGCTAATATTAAAATTGATACTTCTTTAAATATCAGTTTAAAAAAGGGGGTGGTTGACAGTCTTACAAATCCGGACAAGACACAGCAGACAAATTTTTTTACTATATTCAGATAAAATCTTTTCTTAGCCCCCGGAGATTAATTCCGGGGGATTTTTGCATTAATTAGAACACATCTTGAAGACAAAACTCTAATTAATGAACTGGCTGGTTATCGGGAATATACTCAGAAAATCCGAAATAGGTTGATCCCTAAAGTCTGGTGAGTATAAAAATAAACACGTATCACAGATTTAAAATCACCCCGGTACCAATCGGGACGGGTCTGCCAGGTTGCGGTCGTCGGGCATCGCTTACTAAAACAACCGGGTGGGTCGTTAGCTGCCATATGAGTCACATTTCTGCTTTTAAATCTAATTGGAGAATTTTTAAATTTGTAAACATTTAAACTAATTTCAATTCAATGACAGATAATCTTCTCCTATCAAAGTGTAAAGAATATCTTAAGACTCTTTGCGTTGATATTACTGAACGATGTGTAGGCAGTAATGGGAATAGGCAAGCCACCTATTTTATTGAGAAAGAGCTATCAAAATATGATTGGGAAACCGAAATGGCTGAATTCGAAGCAATTGATTGGGAAGAGGATGGAGCAAATCTCAAATTTGATGAAGAAAGTTTTGAAGTTCTGGTAAGTCCTTATTCACCTGGATTCAGAGGTGAGGGAGAATTGGTCTCTGCATCAACCATTGAAGAATTGTCAAAGATTAATGCAAACAACAAGATTATCTTCCTTTTCGGTGAAATTGCCAGAGAGCAATTGATGCCTAAAAAATTTGTATTTTATAATCCGGAAGAACATCAAAAGATTATATCGATTCTTGAAAAGAGCGGAGCGAAAGCCATAATCAGTGCTACTGGCAGAAACTCAGCATTAGCAGGAGGAGTATACCCTTTTCCATTAATAGAAGATGGAGATTTTGATATTCCCTCTGTCTACATGACAGAAGATGAAGGCTTTAAACTCATACCCAAAATTGGAAGAATCGTATTTTTGGAATCAAAATCAAAGAGAATACCGGGAAAAGGCTACAATGTCATTGGTAAAAAAGGTAATGAAAATGGCCAGAAGATTGTGGTTACGGCCCATATTGATGCAAAAAAAAACACTCCCGGGGCAATTGATAACGCAACAGGGGTTATTGTCCTGTTGCTGCTATCAGAACTACTCACAAGTTATAATGGTAATAGACTGATTGAAATTGTAGCCTTAAACGGAGAGGATTATTACTCAGTCCCTGGACAAATGAATTACATAAACGCAAACAAAGACAATTTCAACAAAATATTACTGAACATAAATATAGATGGTGCCGGATATAAGCAGGGACTTTCTTCATTTTCGCTTTTTAATTTACCAGATGAGATACTTCAGAAAACTCAAATAGTAATCAATCAATTTAGTGGAATAACAGAAGGCGTCCAATGGCCCCAGGGCGACCATAGTATCTTTCTGCAATTTGGTGTTCCTGCAATTGCAGTTTCTTCACAATGGTTCATTGATAATATAGATGATCAAGATATAACTCACACTCCAAAAGACAATATCGGGATTGTCGATTGCAACAAGATTATCGAAATTTCTCAGGCTTTAAATACCCTTATAAGATCGCTATAGATTCTGACTGATGGATGGATTTAACTCATTGACTTTAAAATATGCACAGCAGCTAACATGAACAATTAACAGGTTCTCCGCATAGCGAGGGTTTTTGCCCCGCCAAGACTGAATTTGGCCCTCATAGCAGGATTTGGCTGCACCGGGCTCCGCTTCTTTGAACATGAATACTTTAGTTATGAAATACACTAACCATGGCAGAATTGAAAACACAACAAACCGACGCTGACGTTATTGAATTTATTAATTCGTTTGCAGATTCAGAACAAAAAAGAATGGACAGTCTTGAATTAATAAAAATGATGAAAGATTTGACTGGTTCTGAACCCAGGATGTGGGGACCATCCATAATTGGATTTGGCAGCTACCATTACAAATCAGAGAGAAGCAGACAAGAGGGGGACTGGCCATTGATAGGTTTCTCACCCAGAAAGGCAGCAATTTCACTTTACGTTTACACGGGTGCAAAAGAGCATGAATATTTATTGAAAGGCTTAGGAAAATATAAAATAGGGAAAGCTTGCATCTATGTAAGGAAATTATCTGACATCAATCAAGATGTCCTCAAAATGCTTGCTAAAGAGACAATTAGCTTCTTACAATCAAAGTACAAATAACATTATTGTATTACGTCAAAGAGAAAAGCGGGAGGAGTAAATTAATGATCATCAGTATGTACCGGCTACTTAATACAGGAGATATCTCAACTATATATTTACACCTGATCATGATGCAAACGCTGTACAGGTATTATTTAATTTTCAGGCAATGGATACATGCATAACGATGCTAAGGGGCATTAACATGACCGGACATAATACAATCAAAATGACCGAACTTGCCGATTTGTTTAGGCAAATCGGTTACACTGATGCAGAAACCTACATTCAGAGCGGGAATATTGTTTTTACATGTCATAACAATAATATTGACGATGTTTCTTCAGAGATCCGGAAGGCCATTCTTTCTGAATTCAATCTCAACATCGCTGTAATAACCCGCACTTCAGATGAAATGAAAAAGATAATCTCTGCCAATCCATTCCTTAAAGTATCAGGCTTCGATCCTTCAAAAATGGCTGTGCTTTTTCTTGAGCTTAAGCCATCGGATGCACAAGTCCTGAAAGTTACAGGTATTGATTATCCCCCTGACAAATTCCATATAAACGATAGTGAGATATACCTTTACTGTCCGAACGGATTCGGTAAAACGAAGCTATACACCAATTTCTTCGAAACTAAAATGAAGGTGACAGGCACAGCTCGAAATTGGAGAACAGTAAACAAGATTCTGGAAATGGCTGAGAAAAAGAAACTTAACTTAGAGAAAACATAAAAACGTGAAAACAAAAAAGTGCCGAAAACCTAACACGGACAATAAAATTAATAGGTTTGTTACGGTTTTTTGCGTTTGATCCTGCACTCAAGACAAATTTGTAATGATTATTGCACCCGGACGCCAGCCTTCGCTGAAGCTACGGCTGTCAAAGCGCGCATCTGAAAGCAATTTAATTCCTGCACCGTGACAGATTCGTAATGGTGATAAACCCTAATCGTGGTGTTGTGCTTAAGTATATTTATCTTGAAAAGTTTAAGACCAATGTTGTCAATCTCTGGTAGTAAAAAAAAAGAGAAGTTTTTATGCTTCTCTTTTTTTATATCGGCTGGCAATAGTTCCAGAATACATTTTCACTGTAATAGGATGCTTTAAGGTAATTCCAGAATATTATATAGTTTTATCGTATATGTTCGACTCCCGCCAGTAACTATCAATGCGTTAATAGTGGACATCTTAAAAATGCCTTAGAGTAAAAAGAGAAATATAGTTTGACTGAAGGTTGGGAATATGTCGGGAAATTAAAATGCAACTGATTGTTTATCAGTTGCATTTTTCGGGGTGGCAGGATTGCCTTCGGCGATCCTGTTAGGGGGGAAACTAAAAGAAAAAGCCTTTTATTCGCTTCGCTCATTATCAGGATTGCCTTCGGCGATCCTGTTGGGGGGGAAACTGCTAAAAGAAAAAGCCTTTTATTCGCTTCGCTCATTAAAGGGCTTTGTTTTTCATTCGCTTTTGCAAGCAAGCTTGCAACGCTCAGAAAAACAAAGCCCTTTCAGCTTTCGCTGAAAGGCTTTTTCTTTTGTCGGGGTGGCAGGATTCGAACCTGCGACCCTCTGGTCCCAAACCAGATGCGCTAACCGGGCTGCGCTACACCCCGCTTTGTCCGCCGAAGCCTTGGCGAAGGCGGATTAAAAGTGACGCAAAAATAAGCCGATTTTTTTAAAATCATAGTATCGGAGAACATATTTTGCAATAAAGAGAAGTCCGGAAAGCTGATTTCTTCCCGGACTTCGTCACTTGCTGATAAGCTATTTCCAGCTCCTGTATTAAGCACTCAAATTATTATCCTGCAAAAACTAATGCAAAAACGTCACATCACCTACATAATCATAATAATCACCATCGGCGTATCTTCCGCTTACTTTCCAGACATAAACACCCTGCACTGCCAGTTTCCCATCTTCACTATATCCATCCCATCCCTTATAATAAATCATCGCTTTCATAAATTAGCACACCCCATCTGTTGAAGATCTGCATCTTGTAATCAATCACATTTTCATAGAAAGGCCTGAACACGAAGTCCATCTCCGGATAACACCCGGGTCTCCACACCCCTCCCGTTGGACCAGATTCATTCCATTTGAATACATTCGGGAATTTGATATGACCAATTTTCCAGTCGACTCTGATCGGAGTATGCCAGCAAAGCCGTATCAATACAACCTTCATTTGATGTAACAGTTAAGGTAACCGTAAAATTCCCCTGCTCCTCATATTTATGATATGGATTTTTTTCGTTCGAAAACTGTCCCATCCCCGAAACTCCAGTAGGAAATCGAATCGTACATGCTGTTATTTGAAAAGACGACTATCTGTTCATTGTTCACCACATCTGTCGGATATGCCTCAAAAATCGCTGTAGGATTCTGATAAACCGTTATTATTCCGTTATGGACCGATTCACCTGCAATATTGTAAACAATAAGCTTGACTAATATAGCTGCCGGGTACATAATAAGTATGGACAGGGTTTTCCTTAACCGAAAACTGACCGTCGCCAAATCCCCAGATATAGGTCTCTCCATACAAGCTGTTATTTGTAAACTGAACCGTCAGGGGAGAGCATCCGGTTGTATCCGGTTCAAAATCTGCTATCGGAGCTGGTGGCATAAGTACTTTAATATGAATGGTATCTATTCCGAAACAACCATATCTGTCCATTATGGTCTCATATGTTATTATATGAGTTCCCAGTCCTGCAGCATTCGGATCAAAAATATAGCCTGTTACGGCAGGTCCCGGAAAATATTCCTCCGGCCGGAGTTGCATTTAGTGTTACAGCAGGACCATTAATATAAACAGTTCCAACCTTGTCGATATCTACAACCGGAATCGGAATGACAGTAATATCTTCTGTATCGCAATCGCTGCAATCAGGATTCACAATACTGTAACTGATAATATGAGTCCCGGCACCTGCAATCGCCGGATCAAAAATATTCCCGGAAACACCCGGCCCTGACCAGACCCCTCCCATGTCATGAGCCGTTAAAGTTATCGGGGCACTGTTTATGCAAATCGTATCTATTGGATTAATAGTTGCATCGGGCATGGCAACAGTTATTGTTATCCTGGTCAGAATCCTGGCATCCGTTTATATCCACTATCTTATAATTGATTGTATGATTGCCATAACCGGAAATAGCAGGATTAAATGTATTTCCAACAACTCCCGGGCCCGACCAGATTCCACCCATATCATGTGCTGTAAGATTGATAATGGCATCGGTAAAACATAATGTAGGAACGGGAGTGATTGTTGCATCCGGTATTGGCACGACCGTAATGAATATCTATCAGAATCACTGCAGCCGTCTGCATTTGTTATGTCATACCTTACTCTGTGATTCCCCGGACCTGCAACAGCCGGATTGAAAGTATTTCCTGTTACTCCTTTTCCTGACCAGGTCCCTCCCGGATCATGGGCAGTAAGAGTCACCGGTGGAACGTTGGCACATAAAGTATCAACCGGTGTTATCGTTGCATCGGGGTAAGGCACGATCAATATTATTGCTGTGGTCACAACCGGAGGATTATCCCCGTTTCGTCTGTCGTGCGGAGGACCGGGAATCTTTGGATCATCATATGGATTACAGTAATTCCAGTTGCGAAGGTAACCTGAAAATACTGACCGATAAGCTTATCATTGGCGACATTGATTATATCCGACATAACACCTGAACCTGTAACAGGACCCGTCAGGGTAATTACTGCATCGGTATAAGGGAAAGTCCTTGAATGGCCGTCTATTGTAACAGGGATACCTGTCATTGTGATATCAGTTCCGTAAATCCACTGGATCCATCTTGTATTAACATTGGGATTGTCCCTTTCCTGGGGAGGAACACAGTTGAACTGGGTAAGATCCTGAAAACGAACATTTGCACTATTACCGAAACATACCGGATAAACAAGAGGATTTATGTGCATATGTCCGCCGTTATGATCATCATCATCCCATACAGTTACAATCTGCTCCTGGGTCGATGAGGTACAGACAACACCATTTACCACCAGTGTTACCTGTGGATGGTAATTGCAAACATTTCCGGCTGATGTATAGGTATTTGTGGCAGTGGCAGTAAAAACCCCCGGACCTGTCTGGATTGCAGGTACCGTAACAACTGTTCCGTTATTCCAGTCAAATCTCATGCTTACGGGAGTTCCTGCATTTGTAACTCCTGTATAGCTTACGTTCCATGATACTGTAACAGGAGAGCATAATTTGTCAGGAGTAATATTATTGGCCTTTGAGATTATGGTACAATTTTGTCCTGAAATGCCAAACGAAAGGAGTGTTAAGAGTATGCCGAGTAAACATTTTTTCATAGACCTAAGAATTTTTCCTTCATCATAGATGAATCAGAAACTCCTTTAGGTACAAAGTGCCCGTCCGATTATCAGGATATACAATTCACGTATTACAACAAAAAAATAAAATACTGTTTAGACAGAACTTGACTTCCAATTATCAGTATATAAACGTAAACTACCCTGATTTATTACGAATGAAATCAGTAATAACTATCCTGGCACATTAATCAGGAAGGTAAAATGATCCGATTTAACCCCTAAGTCTTTGTAATTATCTCTGTTAGAGACCGAGGGTTCAGGGGGAGATGGTTGACTTTTTGAAAAGCCTTTATTTTTTGATTATCTGAGAGATTTTGTCTGTTTTTTTGTTTTTAAGAATCAGCTTTACAGTTCCATCAGGCATGGTTTCTTCCTTTACCAGCAGATGATCCTTATCAAAATCACGGAAGGCATTGATCCTTTCGGTTTTTTCACGTCCCCTCCATATTTTAAGCCTCACAGGTTCCCATCTCCTTGATTTTGCAGAGCGGTAGCAGGCATCCATGATCTCATTTACGATATAACCGTCATAAAATGTTTCCTGTGGCTCTGTCCCTTTTTCATAAGCATTGAACATGTCACGTGAACATATCGGTATAGCCGAGCTCAACCACTTCATCGCCGACCGGGAAGAGCCATCCTTTTTCAGTTTCTGCCTTTTCTGCGACATAACCCTTCTTTCCTCCGGCAGTGAACATTTCAAAACCTGTCCTCAGGAAATTATTGACCCATATTGTGCCATCGGTTCCCATCACTTCATCGCGCAGGTCCATTCCGCCGCGGAATGACCAGCTGACCTCAAATTGTCCGATCGCTCCGTTTTCATATTTTACCCAGCCGAGAGCATTATCCTCTGCATCAATAGGTTTCACCAGGGTATCGGCCCAGCACATTACCTCAACCGGCCTGATATCTTTCCCGATATAACTCCTTGATATTTCTATACAGTGGCAGCCCATATCGAGCAGCACACCTCCTCCTGATATTTCCTTTGTCCAGAACCAGTCGCTATGGGGACCCGGATGCGTTTCACGCGAACGCGCCCAGATAACCTCCCCTACGGCACCCATTTCCACTGATTTTAATGCCTTTAATGTTTTTGGAGTATAAACCAGATCCTCCATATAACCGTTTGTAACCCCGGCCTTTTCAACCAGCTCAAGCATCTTTTTTGCTTCAATAGCATTACGGCCGAGAGGTTTGGTGCAGAAAACAGCCTTTTTTGCAGCTGCTGCAAGCTTTACAGCTTCAAGATGGAGGTTATTGGGAAGTCCTATAAGCACAACTTCAACTTCCGGATCATTTACCGCATCATTCATTGAAGTTGTCCACCTGGCAATGCCATGTTTTTTTGCAAATGCTTTACCCCTCGCCTCATCACGTGAATAGATAACATGAACAGTATCGCGGTTGCGATGACCATTAATTGAATATGTGTAGAAATCGCCGATGAATCCGGCACCCAGCATTGCTACTTTTGCCATTTATATATAATTAAGTTGGTAATTCTAATTATAAGTTACTGGTTACCAGTTACTCGTTGCTGGTTAAATTTGTGTTCTATAACAACCAGCAACAAGAAACCAGTAACAAGCAAACAATCATCTATAAACCTGTAAATCTTCTACTTATATAGTATTTCAATAACATTATTTTCAGGATCCAGGATAACGCTCTCATAATACCCGTCGCCCGTTATTCTTGGCTTGCTGACAACAGTCAGCCCATCCTTTTCAAACCTCTCCGTCATTTTATCAACTTTTTCCCTGCTTCCTGCATTGATTGCTATATGGGCCGGTCCAAGGGTATCGCCTCCCCTGCCCTCTCTGATGTCAGCCCTTTCCATAAGCTCAATTCTTGCCCCGCCGTTAAAGGTTATAAAGTATGAGGAGAATTGCTTCGCAGGATTTATATACTTTTCGTTTACGCTGCATTCAAAATATCTGAGAAAGAAATCCTTTTCATTTTCAAGGTTTTCGGTCCATACTGCAATATGGTCAATATACATTTCTCCGTAGATTTATTTAATAACAAATATAAAAATATCTGTCAAGGAATTCCTGTATTTCATAAAACTGTATTTCCTGGAAGTGAAACATTCCTTTCGATTTTGCGTATAATTGCAGAAAAACTGAGCAATATGCAAAGAACAATTACCATAACAGCTTTAATTCTGGCTGTAATAAGCTGGCAATGCTCAAAGGTCGATCAGTCTCTTTCTCTCAAGGAGTCTGTTGAGCTTAATACGGCCAAAATAAATACGGCTTTTGAGAAGATAGCTGATTCGAAGGGATATCAGCTGCTCTCATTGACTGAGGACGGGACAAAAACCGAAGGTATTGACGGATTTCGCGACAGCATTGAACTTGAGCTGATTGCAGGTGTTTATGATTTCAAGCCGGGAACCGATAAGCCCCGCAACCTGTATTTCCCTCTCAGGCTTTTCCGGAAGATTGGCGAAAATGACAAGCTGATTGTAAATATGCCTGAAAAACTGGCTTTTCACCCCAGATACCTGCATTTCTGCGACCGTGCCGATTCGGTTCTTAAAAATAACTTCACAATAAGCGCTACAGAGTATCATTTCTACTATAACTGGTGGAATAATTCTGACTATAAACTAGTTGCAGATTTCACGCTTGACGGGGATGATGTCGGCACTCTTGACGTATTCTCAACATGGAAATCAGGAACTGCTGGAAAACAATCAAAAAATTTCACTTTTCCCGAAGGCTACACCGTAATTAAAAGCGTTGAAACGGGCGATGCTGCCAAAATGATATTTGCTCTTGCCCAGGATAATGAAAACCTTCTTATGGAATCTCTCAGCTTCACCGGCGATGGTTTTAAAAGAAAAGAGAAGCAATATATACTATCAATTGGAAATGTAGATATTAAAAGAACGACAGGAATAGACTCAATACAGATATTTCTTAACGGAGTACTTCAGAAGAAGGCAGGGGCAATAATAATTGATAATGAAGATTATAATTCTTCGATATGTCACAAAAGAGATATCCTGCTTTCATTTGATGACGGGACTACTGCAAATCTCAGTGATCTGATCTCACCTGCAATGGAAACACTTAAATCCCTGTCAAAATCTCTTGGTGAAATGTATTTTTCAAAACAAATTGTTGACTATATAGCTTTCAGTATTTACTATAATAATCATTAAGAAGCATCACGATTCCGATTATCAACCCACCGACCCCCCATCAGACGGACTAATTTAACTCCTTTTCAGTCCGCTTTTGGGGGGTTTTTTTATTTATTCCCGGAACTTTTTCCCCCTGAATTTGTTTAACAAAAAGAAAACATACGACAGAGGTGTATCACCTGCTTGAATAATTATCAACCGGCATTGCAAATATTAATAAATAAAAGAATACTGCTATGGCAAATTTAAGAACAAAGTACATGGGACTGGAATTGAAAAACCCGATTATTGTAGGTGCAAATAACCTGGTGACAGATCCTGAAAACCTGAAAAAGATTGAAAAATCGGGCGCTGCTGCGGTAGTTTATAAATCACTGTTTGAAGAGCAGATCCAGCTTGAGAATCTTGAACATTATGAGCTAAAGACAGAGTATACCGACAGGAACGCTGAAATGGTCACTCTTTTCCCTTCGGGGAGCGAGAATGAAACTTATCCTCTTCGTCATTTGAGTAATCTGAAAAAGGCCAAAGAAACTATCTCCATTCCTCTGTTTGCAAGCCTTAATGCAATCGCCGATGATACCTGGGTCGAATATGCAGTTGAACTTGAAAAGACAGGAGTTGACGGACTTGAATTGAATTTCTATACTACTCCTGAAAAATTTCAAAAAATTGCCGGGGAGGTTGAAAAGCGCCAGCTGGATACATTCAAAAAGGTTAAATCAGCTCTGAAAATCCCGGTTTCCGTAAAACTTAGTCCGTTTTATACAAATCCGTTAAAGCTTATTTCCGAACTTGATACTGCCGGTGCTGATGGAATTGTACTGTTCAACAAGCTCTTTCAGCCCGATATCGATATCAATTCAGAAGAGCTCAGTTTCCCCTACAGCCTGAGCAATGCTGAGGATAACAGGCTGCCACTAAGGTTCGCAGGGCTTCTCTATAAAAATATCAAAGCATCACTCTGCACCAACACGGGCATATTCACCGGACACGATGTGGTCAAAATGATTTTGAGCGGCTCTGATTGCGTTCAGGTTGTGAGTACTTTATATCTTAACCAGATAAGCGTAATAGAATCGATGCTTGAAGAAATTGAGAAATGGATGGATACAAAAGGATACGGGACTATTGACAGCTTCAGGGGTAAATTATCAAAAAAACGGATAGAAGACCCTCGGGCATTTCACCGTGCCCAGTATATTGATTTTGAATCGAGTACTGCAGCAATCATGAAAAAGTACAGGGTTATAAATTAATCAACTCTTAACCTTTACCACAATTTTACGCACTGGTGAATTTTCCCCGTCCTTAAGACCCGGGCGGTGAGCATCATCCGGAAAGAAAATAAAAAACCTGTCGGGCAATGCCAGGTAATTTTCTCCGCCGGTAACAGTAAAAAATTCAATATCCTTAGCAGCATCGTAAGGTTCAAGTATATCTTTTTTCTGCAACAAAGGGGCAACCCCTATCAGCTCTTTTCCACTGATTACATATTGTATATCAATATATTTACGATGCGCTTCATATTTTGCATCCTCTGCGTTTTTTGTCAGGTATTCACTTACAGGAGCATAGAGGTTATCTCCATCTATATCATATCGCTTCAGCTCCAGCCCCTGGAGGTCGCTGCTTTTTAAAAAACCGAATGCTTTATCCCATCTCTCCCTGTTCTTAAAGTAGGAAACAGCAAATGCTTTCCTGTTTATCGACTGATCAGGTTTTACCTGCCAGCCATTCAGCCATTCACCCTTTTCAAACCACTGATCAATCTTTTTACTGCTCCATACCGACGGATCTGTGCTGTCAGCGCAACCTGATAAACCTGATAAACCTATCATAACAATGATTATTTTTAGTAAGTTTTTCATAAAAGTAAATATTTCAGTGTTTCAGTAAAAGTAATAAATTCACTTCAGATATTGCCCGATCTTTTTATAACATTCCTGGAGGAATATTTCCGCTGCCTTACCGTCAATACGTGGTATTACGCCAGTTCTTTTGCCCGATCGGTAAATCGCTCCGCTGATAAGGTCCGCCTTACTCAAAACTTCATAAAACCTGCCCGCAATTTTCTCCGGGTTTCTCATAAATGGAGCTGCCAATCTGTACATTATTCTGAACCACTGTTTTTGCATCCTGGAAATATTCGAGCGAAAAACTCCGGGATTAAAACCAATGCAGGTCAGATCCGGAGAAGGGTATTTTGACCGGGAGATACGAACACATTAATGCAAGGTGAAACTTCGAGTTTGAATATGCCTTTGAGAGGTCTGTAACCTTCATCTGAAACCGGAATTCCAAGGTCTTTTTCAGCTATCCTGTAAACCGGTGAGACAACCTCGGCAATTATTAATGGTCTGCCCGGCAGGGAGTTTTTCAGGATTATTTCATTCACAAGCAAATGGGAAAGAAAATTTACCTGAAATGTATATTCAAGACCGTCAGCAGTCCTGGTAAATTCAGGAGGGCTGAGTATCCCGGCATTATTGATCACAATATCGAATCTGCTGGTTTCGCATAGACTTTTTATTGCAAATGATGTCTGACCGAGATCGCTGAAGTCGGCCATGATAAAAGTGAATCTGTCAATATATTCAGGCATTGATATCATATTTCTGCCTGTGGCAACTACCCCGTACCCTTTTCGGAGGAAGAACCTCACAAGTCCGAGCCCCAGACCCGAGGTACCTCCCGTAATGAGTATTTTTCCTTTTAAAGAAGGGGATCTATCCATTTCAGCCGGCAATATATTATCAGGGTATCAAACATAATAAAAGAAACAATGTAAACTTTTCATAAATTTGCTTTATTAAAAACATGTATTGCCAGGGGGCCATACAACTGTAACTTATTTTAAACTTGCCGGACTGTGAGAATATTAATACTTATTCCCTTTTTTATTTTTCTGTTCAACGGCGTATATCCTCAGGCCTCAACTATCTATCAGAGGGGGCTTTCGGCAGAAGAGAATCTTAAGGCAATTTCCGGTCTTGGTCCGTATAGTCCGGGCGGAATAGGTTTCGATAACCGGTATGAAGGAGTTAAAGGCAGCCCAAGAATGCTGGATACGCTTCTGCCATCTTTTCTGAGACTCAATGGACAGGATTATTATATCGAGTTGAAGTCTGATATTGATCTTGTGAATAATGCACTGATTTACATGAATCCTGCCTCAAAAAAAATTCTTACAGTACCAATAGATTTTATTTCGGAGCTGGTAATTAACAAGGACGGCAAGGAGCTATTGTTCAGAACAACCTACGGAAAGGCTTTTGAAAAGGAGATTAAGCCTCAGCGGTTTTACCAGGTTCTGAATAGCGGACATTATCAGTTTATCAAAGTTCCCGTCAGGATATTTGTTCAGGCTGATTACAAAGGCGCGTATAGCAGTGACCGGCGGTATGATGAATACCAGTCAAAGGACAGGTATTACCTGATAGGTTCCGACAGTATTTTTCATCAGATTCAGCTTAATAAAAAATCTGTCTCAAAGCTTTACCCGGATAAAAAGAATATTATCGAACAGTCTGAAAATGAGGAATCATTTCCCGGCAAGGAAGAAATGATCATTTCAATCCTCTCAAAATTCTGAGCAGGTGTTTAAATTTTCTCTTTCAGCAGAATCTGACGGAGCTCATTGGCAGAGATGTGTTCTTTCACCTCGCCGCTTTCAGCAACAGTGATTCTCCCTGATTCCTCCGATACAACAACCACAAGAGCATCAGTGTGTTCTGAAATGCCGATTGCGGCACGGTGCCGCATTCCAAACCGCGGCGGCAGCGAAATCCGGTCTGTGATGGGCAACGGACATCTTGCAGCAAATATTTTTCCGTCTTCGATAAGCACTGCACCGTCGTGAAGTGGCGAATTCTTAAAGAATATCGTTTCAAGGAGCTCTGCACTTATTATTGCATCAATTCTTTCTCCGCCTTCAGAATAAATATCAAGGCTGCTCTTTCGGCCAAGGACGATTAATGCTCCTGTTTTCTTGGCAGCCATCGATTCTGCCGCTCTGACAATCTCTTCAGCTTCTTTCGGACTGCCTTTCTGCTCCTCTACAGACGAAAATATCTTACCGAACGAGAGCGTTCTCCTTTTCATGTACCTGTTGCCGATTACCAGCAGAAATCGTCTTACTTCCTGCTGGAATACGATTATGAGTGCAATAACTCCAACTCCTATCACCTGGCCCAGCAATGCTCCTATAAGCTCCATATTAAGAGCTTTTACTATAAGCCAGAACATATAAATAAGGAATATCCCTATAAATATGCTCAATGCAGCAGTTCCCCTTATGAGCTTGTAAAGCTGGTAAAGGATTATCGCAACCAGTACAATATCAATTAAATCAAGAAATGTGATATCTAAAACCATAATTTAATGTGTCTGCTTTTTAATTTCTTCCAAGAGCCTTACAGCCTGAACAGCCTCCTTAACATCATGAACACGAAGAATATCAGCACCATTCATCAGTGCAATCGTATTCATGACTGTGGTGCCGTTAAGCGCATTCCCGGGGGTTATTTCAAGAGTTTTCCATATCATCGATTTTCGCGAAATACCGGCAAGAACGGGGAACCCTGTTATTGAAAAATCACCGAGATTATTCAAAATTTCAAAGTTATGTCTTATTGTCTTTCCAAAACCGAAACCAGGGTCAATAATTATATCATTCACTCCCATGGCCTGAAGCCTGAAAATCCTCTCCCCTAACCACTTCAGAATATCTGCCACGACATTATCATAAACAGGGTCCCTCTCCATTTTCCAGGATACACCCTTCATGTGCATCAGAATATAAGGAACCTGCAGTTTTCCGACAACATTGAACATCTGGCCGTCGGCCTCGCCTCCCGAGACATCATTTATTATTCCTGCCCCGCATTCCAGAACTGCCTCCATGGCAATCTCCGACCTGAAAGTATCGATTGAGAGTACCGCTTCAGGGAATTCCCTGTTGACCAGCCTCAGTGCTCCAAGAACCCGCTTTCGTTCTTCCTCAGGGGTGATATTTTTTGCGCCGGGACGGGATGAAAAACCACCAATATCCAGTATATCAGCTCCATCTTCGATCATTCGTGAAGCAGTCCTAATTATTTCCTCATCCTTTCTAAACCTGCTCGCTTTATGGAATGAGTCAGGCGTGACATTTATTATCCCCATCACTTTCGGAACGGAAAGATCAATAAGATTGCCCTGTACATTGATAAATCTGGTTCTGGCAGCCATCATCAATTAATTTGACCTTCGAATTTAATAATTTTTTCACCCTCTTCCCCCTAAAGTGGTTAAAACTAAATTTATTGTCGGAGCTGTTTAAAAAGTGCTCAGTGGCCCTCCGTGAGTCCTCTGTGATCCTCTGTGTAAGTTCTTAACTTATTGTTACACAGAGATCCACAGAGAAGGCACAGAGATCCACAGAGGAGACTAAAGCAAAAGTTCATGCTTTTTAGACAGCCACTTGGGAAGAGGGTAATTAACAATGAAACATTTATTCTTTTATTCATTATTATCGATACTCATAATAATTTAAACTCACTATTATTTTTCATCTTTGGTGAGGCATTATTACTTTTGTACCACATGTTAAAGGATTATTATGAAGCTTTTTGTTATTGAGGGAGTCGACGGGTCAGGGAAATCAACACAGCTGAAACTTTTAAGCGAACACCTTATAAGTAAGGGCCATAACTGCGAATTCCTTCATTTCCCCAGAACTGATGCACCATATTTCGGTGAACTGATAGCCAGGTTTCTGAGGGGTGAATTCGGATCGCTTAACGAGGTTGATCCTTACCTTGTAGCAATGATCTATGCCGGCGACCGGAAAGATGCCGCAGATAAAATTAAGGGATGGCTCGAAAAAAAGAAAATTGTTCTCCTCGACCGGTACACTTACTCAAATATTGCTTACCAGTGCGCAAAAACAGATGATCAGATATCTCAGGAAAAACTGATGAAGTGGATCCTTTCCCTTGAATTTGATCACTTTGCGATACCAAAACCAGATCTGAATGTTTTCCTCGACGTCCCCTTTTCATTCACTGAAAGGAAGCTTCTATCCAACAGGTCGGGAAATGACAGAACTTATCTTAACGGCACAAGGGATATACATGAGGAGAGTCTTAATTTTCAGAAAAAAGTAAGAGATATTTATCTGAAAGTGGCAAGGTCTGACGACCGCCTGGCTGTTGTGGATTGCCGCGACAGGAGCGGACTTATGCAATCGCCTGAAGCGATTTTCTCACTTATTCTTAAATTAATAAGCGAAAGAGGGCTTATCTGAAATGAAGATATTAAGAATTGTCAGCAGAATAATAGTCGGACTTGTTTTCATGTTCTCAGGAACTGTCAAAGCTGTTGATCCGCTTGGTTCTGCCTATAAATTCAGCGATTATTTCCAGGCTTTTCATCTCGAATTCCTTCAGCCGTTTGCTCTTCCTCTGGCTATAATCTTAATCACTGCCGAGTTTATTGCCGGATTTTCAGTCCTGAGCGGATATCGTCAGAAGACCGGGATATGGGGAGTACTGATACTCATGTGCATCTTCACTCCTTTAACCCTGGTGCTGGCTGTTACAAACCCGGTCTCAGACTGCGGCTGCTTTGGCGATGCAATAAAACTTACAAACTGGCAGACATTCGGGAAAAATATAATACTGATGATTTTTGTATTGATTCTTTTTGCAGGAAGAAAACCGGCAACACATCGGAATACTCCTTTGAAGGAATGGATAATAATTTCAATTGTAATAACCCTCTTTGTGATTTTCTCCTTATTAAATCTGAGATATTTGCAGTTATTCGATTTCCTGCCATACAAAACAGGCATTAATATTCAGGAGAATATGGAAATACCTGAGGGCAAACCTGCCGATGAATACCTTACAACATTTATTTATGAAAAGGACGGCGTTCAGAAGGAGTTCACACTCGAAAACTACCCGTCGGATGATTCATCCTGGAAATTCATCGATCAGAAATCAATACTGATTAAAAAAGGATATCAGCCTCCGATACATGATTTCAGCATAACAACCACTGAAGGTGATAACATTACTGATTTGGATTCTTACCGATCCGGGTTATACGCTTCTTATGATATCAACAAAACTGAAAAATGCAGATCAGTCACATCTCAGTAAAGGATTTGAGCTGGGAGCCTCATGTCCTGACAATGGAATAAGTTTTTATGTTGTCACTGCCTCCGGTTCTGATGAAATAAAGGCATACAATAATAACCTTAAAATCTGCATTGCAGATGAGACAACCCTCAAAACAATCGTCAGGGCAAATCCGGGTTACCTGTTACTGAAGGATGGAACTATTGCAGGGAAATGGTCATGGGCAACCGTACCTCCCGGGGAGAAGTTCACGGGAGATATGCCAGCCGGACAGGTTGATAAGATGAATAACAAAAGCAGGGTTCTGGTCGTTTACTCAGTATCATTATCAGTAATACTGCTTCTGTTGTTGATAAGTACCCTTTTCCCACGGGAACAAACGTGATTCTGAAAACTGATATTTGTAAGTCCATTTACTGATTAATAAATTTTACTTAATAATACATCTTTTAAAAAGTAAATATCTATGAGAAAAAAAATTGTAGCCGGAAACTGGAAAATGAATATGGATCTGGCTGAAGGTCTGAAATTTGCAGAAGCAATTGACACATATTTTAAATCGAAGCCATCGAAAGCCGAAGTAATCCTTTGCACGCCCTTTATCCACCTTTCAGGTGTTGCAGCAATTACAGGGAAAGGAAAAGTTTGCCTCGGAGCGCAGAACTGTGCTTCAGAATCCTCAGGCGCTTATACAGGTGAAATTTCGGCCCCTATGATTAAAAGCACCGGCGCCCAGTATGTCATCATTGGTCATTCGGAAAGAAGAAGCTACTATCATGAAGACGACACTCTTCTGAGTAAAAAGACCTCTCTTGCAATTGCCACAGGACTTAAAGTAATCTTTTGCTGCGGTGAAGTTCTGAAGGAAAGAGAATCGAAAAAACACTTTGAGGTGGTAAAGAAGCAGCTTGAGGAGGGATTATTTACTCTTCCGGTTGAGGATTTCAAAAAAGTTGTAATAGCATATGAACCGGTGTGGGCTATCGGAACAGGACTGACTGCCTCTCCTGATCAGGCACAGGAGATGCATAAATATATCCGTGATCTGGTAAAGGCAAAATTTGGCACTGATATTGCGGCATGACCTTACGATACTCTATGGCGGAAGCTGCAAACCATCCAATGCCGCCGAGATATTTTCAAAACCGGATGTTGATGGCGGACTTATTGGCGGGGCTTCACTCAAGAAAGAGGATTTCTGCGCCATAGTGGAGGCAATATGATCAAGTAACCCGAATGTACTGGAAGTTCATCATTCTGAATTTATATCTGCTTGTATTTTCTGCCGGAATAGCTTTTTCCCAGGGACAGCCTGCATTTAGCGGTGATCCGGCAAAATTCAAAGATGAACTTACGATTTATATGGGGACTGAACTTTCTGTGGAACATAGTCAGATACTGAACTCATTTATTTCAAAATGGGACAGCGCTGCTTTCAGCAGGGAAAACATGACAATAATCCTTGATCTCTCAAGCCAGCTGACAGGAAGGAATATGCGGGCCGTACCCCAGTTCAGCAAGTTCCTCCAGACACTCAATGATTTCTGCGAAAATGAAAGGGATGATGAATTCCTGAGCTACTGGCTCACAGGATTCAGCGAGATGTTATTCAATCCCAGGTACAGGAATGAAAGTATTGTAAGATACGTCGAGAACACAAGTCTGCTTATCAGGGAAAATCTGCTGATCAACACTGGCTCCGTAAAATGGAAGGTGAAAAATGCTGAACTTAAATTTTCGCACGATACAGTATTTTATATCGTCCTTAACAATATAACTCTCACATGTTACTCGCAGAGAGACAGTACTGAGATTTATAATGCTTCTGGGATTTACTACCCCGATTATCAGCAGTTCAGGGGAACTAAAGGGAAGGTTACATGGGAAAAAGCAGGTTATCCCGGATCAGATGTTTATGCCGAAATTTCAGGCTACACTATCGATATAACAAGGAATGCCTTTACCTGCGACTCTGCCCTGCTTATGCATAAAACATATTTCAAAAAACCTGTTTATGGTGTTCTTACCGATCAGGCAACAACAATTTCAACCAAAGAGAAAGCGACTTATCCACGGTTTGAGACTTATACAAAACAATTTGGGATAAAAAATATCTATAAGGGTGTTGACTATGAAGGCAGGCTGGCATTTGAGGGTGCAAATGTTAAAGGCAAAGGGGACAGGTTATACCCTGCAAAAATCAATCTGTTCAGGAATGATACTCTGTTCATTAAAATTTCATCGACCGATTTTCTGTTTTCGGCAAACGGGCTGAACAGCATGGAGACAACCTCAACTATATATCTTGGGAAGGATTCTGTATTTCATTCAAATCTTGGATTTTCATATAATTCACTGAACAGGCAGGTTAACCTCTTCAGAACCAATAATCCGGTTTCGCCGAGTCCCTATTATAATTCTTATCATAATATCGATATGTATTTTGAAAATCTTACCTGGGACATGAGCAGTTCCAAGGTGATAATCTCAAGGGCAAGAGGGGCTGCAATGGGCCAGGCATTATTTGAATCATCCTCATTCTTCAATTCCGATGATTTCCTGAAACTCATGGGCCTCGATGATTATCATCCGCTGATAAGACTGAAAAAATTCAGTGAATGGTACTATTCCGAAACATTTCCTGTGACAGAGCTGGCAAAGTGGCTGAAAAAATCGGAAGAGATAGTCACGGGTCTCTGCATAGATCTGGCAAATAAGGGATTCGTCTTTTATGACAGGGCAAATCAGGAAGTAACCATCAAGCAGAAAACCAAAGATTATATTGAATCTTTTGCCGGTAAAAAAGACTATGATGTAATGTCAATTTACAGTGAGACTAAAGCTCCTGTCGACAATGCAATGCTTGACCTGAAGGATTTCGGGCTGACTATCAATGGTGTGAGCAGCGTATTCCTCAGCGATTCGCAAAGAGTGGCTATTTACCCTTATAACCAGCAGATTACACTGGGAAAAAACAGGGGATTCAAATTCAATGGTGTTGTTCAGGCAGGCCTCTTTACATTCTACGGCAAAGATTTCCAGTTCAGCTACGATACCTTTAAAATACGACTTCAGAAGATCGATTCAATACAGGTTGCAGTAGAAACAAATGAAAAAGATACCTACGGAAATCCAATCATCAGGGATATAAACAGCCTTATCCAGCTTGCCAAAGGAGAACTTTATATTGATGATCCGAATAATAAATCGGGACTGAAAAGTCTCGCGCAATATCCTATCATTGATGCCTTCTCATCATCGTACATTTTCTATGACAGGATAGCCGGGACTTGAAGATGTATACAAGAAAGAGGATTTTTATTTCAGGATTGATCCCTTCACATTTGAAAATATTGACCACTACAATAACATGGATCTGAACCTTTCAGGTGAATTCTTTGCAGGAAACATTCTTAAACCCATGAAGCAGTTTCTGACAATTCAGGAAAATAATTCACTGGGGTTTAAAATGAATATTCCCGAAGAAGGCGATTGAAATTTATAATGGGAAAGGAATTCTTTATGATACGATAAGCATGAGCAATAAGGGTCTTATCGGAAGAGGCTCCCTGAAACACCTGACATCCGAAACAAAATCGGAGGAATTTAAGTTTTTTCCTGATTCGATGCTGACTACAGCGGTAACCTTCAATATTAAAAATGACAGTGCAGGCCTTTATCCTGAACTAAGCGGCCAGAATGTGAAAATAAAATGGATGACTGTTAAAGATGAGTGGCTTGCCTGGAACGAAGCCGGCAAGAACTTTAATATGTTTACCGGCGGAACTACGCTCGACGGCAGCATTAACCTTAAACCCGGATTGCTGAGCGGAACAGGGATCGTTAATATGCCTGATTCAAGGGTTAACTCAAATCTGTTTACCTTCGCTTCAAATGCAATAAGGGCCGATACGGCAGATTATAATCTTAAATCTCCATCAACAAGCGGCTATGCATTCATAGCCGAAAACGCCAAAACTGATATAAACTTCGGAACCAGGTTATCAAATTTCCGGCTGAATACCGATTCATCTGTCGTAAAATTCCCTGAGATACAGTATATATGTACGATGACAGACTTCGAATATAACATGGATAACAGGATCCTTTCCATGGAACAAAAAGGCAAAACATCAGCGGGGCTCATATCCCCGGACAAGCTGCTTCTCCTTAATTTTGACAACCTTAACAAACCAACCTTCTTCGCTACAAACAGCATGAGCGATACAATTGCATTTACTTCATTAAAGGCTAAATATAATGTCGACAGGGAGTATATCGAGGCGGAAAATATCAGCTATATCCATATTGCGGATGCCCTGATACAGCCTGACAGCGGAAAAATAAAAATAAACAGGAGGGCAAATATCGAAAAACTCGACAGCGCTTTCATAGCTGTAAATAAGTTTCACCTTCTGCATTCGGCAAGCATAGTGATTGAATCGTCAAAAAGATATTCCGGCAGCGCTGTTTATGATTATATCGACGAAAGCAATGAAATAAGGCGGATAAGCTTCCCTGAGATTACAGTCGACACGATGACAACAAGTGCAAGAGGCTATATTCCTGCTGATCAGAAATTTATGCTAAGTCCTGCCTTTTCATTCGCTGGAGATGTAAACCTTTATGCGAAAGAAAAGGGCCTGCTATTCACCGGTTCAGCAGGTATTCTTCACGACTGCAGTTTGATTGAAAGCTCCTCCATAAAATTCAAATCGTATATCGACCCGAAGAATGTTATGATCAGATTAGGCGATAAACCGAGGGATGCGAATGATAATATTGTCTATACCGGCGTTTATATCAATACTGATCCTTTCCAGGTTTACCCGGCATTTCTTTCACCGCTTAAATCATGGAATGATGCAGGGCTGTTAAGTGCAGGAGGAGTCCTCTGGTTCAATAAAACCAGGCAGAAATATCAGATTTCATCCCCTGAAAAGATAGTCGACCCTGCACTGAATGGCAATATGATAACACTTGACAAGAATCTTTGCGATTTGTCGGGAGAAGGAAAACTGAACTTTGGCACCAATCTCGACCTTGTAACTCATGACCGGTGCAGGAAATTTAACACAAACCGCCGATTCAGGTAAAGTGGAAATTAAGGCAATCATCGGTCTTGATTTTTATTTCTCGCCTGAAGCCCTGAAGATCATGAGCGACGAGATCAGGATGATGCCCACTCTGAAACCTGTCAGCATGAATACTGAATTCAACAACAAGGGAATGAAGGATCTGATGGGAGTTGATGCAGCCAGCAGGCTGAAACAGGAGGCTGATCTGTTCGGATTATCAGGTAATATGCCCAAAGAATTTACCTATAATCTTCTGCTGAATGATGTTACACTTTACTGGAATGAAGCTTCCTCATCCTTCCGTTCAAAAGGCAGAATAGGAATCGGATTCGTTGGAAACCAGTCACTCAATGTGTATGTTGACGGATTTGTTGATATCCAGAGAAGACGTTCAGGTGATATGATCGATATCTACCTTAAGGCAGACGGGTCGACCTGGTACTACTTTTCGTACATTAAAGGCATAATGATGGCGAAATCAGGAAATAACAGTTTTAATACCTTATTGAGCTCCCTTAAGGAGAAAGAGAGGCAACATCCCCGATCCAGCCTCAAAAATCAGTACACTTATATGATTGCTGTCGATGACCGCCTCTCAAGGTTTCTCAGAAGGATGACCGGTGAATGAAGATGATCCCGGTGCTCTCGACGGGCTTGTAAGGTGAAAAATAAATCCAAAAAATCATAAGATGCAGATATTTTATGTGCCCGATATAAAAGGGAGCATGTGTGTGATGGATGAAAATGAATCAAGGCACAGCATAAGGGTGTTAAGGATGGGTAAAGGCGATAAGCTCATAATAGTTGACGGGAAAGGCAATCTCTGTGAAGGTATTATCAGTGACCCTGATCCGGCAGGATGCCAGGTAAAAATTACCCGGACTACCAGTGATTTTGAAAAAAGAGACTACAGGCTCAATATTGCAATATCACCTTTAAAGAATCCCGAGAGGTTTGAATGGTTTGTCGAAAAAAGTGTTGAAATAGGGATTGATGAAATTACCCCGCTTATCTGCAGAAACACTGAAAAACCAGGAATAAAGAGAGACAGGCTTAATAATATTATTATATCAGCCATGAAGCAATCAGTCAAGGCTTTCAGGCCGGTGCTGAATGAACCTCTGGAATTTGATGAATTCATAATTTCAGCTAATCAGGGGATCAGGATGATCGCTCACTGCAACAAGGGATCAGAAAGGTACAGGATTGACCAGTTTTATGAGAAGGGAAGAGATGCTGTTATATTAATAGGACCTGAAGGTGACTTCACCGAAGAGGAAATCAGGCTTGCGGTTGAAAATGGATTCAAACCGGTTGACCTCGGAAACAGCCGTCTAAGAACCGAAACGGCAGGTATTGCTGCCTGCCATTCCGTTTATTTCATCAATCAGATTTAACCGCTGAATCCTCCCCTTCCGGACCTTCTTCTCTGTTTCCCTTGAACCTTCCTGCTTTCTGCAGTGCCTCTGCCAGGATATATTCAATCTGGGCGTTCGTGCTCCTCAGCTCATCAGCAGCCCATTTTTCGAGAGCTCTGAGCTTTTTCGAATCAATCCTGAGAACAATAGATTTTCTTTCACTCATATTAAGAATGTAAAGTTCCTGTATTTACTATCGGAGTAGCATCTTTATCTCCGCACAAGACAACCATAAGATTGCTGACCATGGCTGCTTTCTTTTCTTCATCGAGTTCGACAATCTTCTTGTCCGACAGCTGTTCGAGAGCCATTTCCACCATTGAGACGGCACCTTCAACAATTTTAAACCGTGCTGCAACAACGGCAGTAGCCTGCTGCCTTCTTAACATTGCATTGGCAATCTCCTCTGCATAAGCGATGTAATTGATTCTCGCTTCAATTACTTCAATCCCTGCAATTTTAAGACGTTCCCTGATCTCCCTTTCCAGCTCATCATTAACCTCTTCCCCACCGCTTCTCAGAGTCATCACAGCTTCATGATCCTCGAGATTGTCATAAGGATAGAGCCCGGCAAGCTTCCGGAGAGCCGCATCGCTCTGAACCAGAACAAAATGCTGATAATCATCGACCTCAAAGACAGCTTTATAAGTTTCAACTACCCGCCATACCAGGACAAACCCTATTTTTATCGGATTACCGATCTTGTCATTGACCTTTATCGGCTCGCTGTCAAAGTTACGTGCCCTGAGAGAAATATGCCTTTTCATATAAAAAGGATTTACCCAGAAAAAGCCGTTTTCCCTGATAGTGCCTTTATAGGCTCCAAAAAGTACCATAATGCACGATCCGTTTGGATTGACCACAGTGAATCCTATTATCGTGAAAACGAAAAGTGCAATAAACAGAACTCCCGCCCAGATCACCTCGTAATAGAATGAAGCAATAGCTCCACCCAGAAACAAGGCTGCAATAACTACAGCAATGTAGCCTGAGACTGGTTTAACTGTAAATTCCTGTTTCATAGCATTAAGATATTGGTTTGATATCTCAAATATAATAAATCTCTCTGAAATGATATCATAATAGTATCAAAATGATATCATTTTGATATCACAATGATATCACATTGATATCAATTTGCAGTAATTCAATATATTACAGGAATAAAAAAAAGCACAGGTTAATTCCTGTGCTTGCTGATTTCTTCAGTTCATTTGCCTGACCCGCTCAATCAATCGTTTTGTCAGTCGTTTCCCCGGAACAGGTCTAACCTGTTCCAGAAGCTTCATCACATCGTTAAATTCCTGGTAGAATCCATATGCATCATCATAGATGTCTATTCTGTCAACCTGAATTTCGTGATATGAAAGAAAAGGAGTAGAATTTAATGCCATAGGCGTGGTTAATTATATTTCTATAAAAACGGCCTATGGCAAAAAAAATTGTTGTGACTTAATTAAAAGTCAGACTAATTTTCTTCTCTTCCATCATTTTCCTCATGTTTATGAGGGCATATCTCATTCTGCCAAGGGCCGTATTAATACTAACGTCCGTAATATCAGCGATTTCCTTGAAGCTCAGACCAGAGTAATGACGAAGTATGACAACTTCTCTCTGATCGTCGGGCAACTCGCTTATCAGTTTCCGGATATCTTTCTGTATTTGTCTTTTAATAAGATGATCTTCAATATTTGCATCTGCAAGTTTCCTTGAATTGAAAAGATCTGATTCATAATCGTCGTTTGAAACAGTATTAAGCTGTTTAACCCTGCGAAAATGATCGATAATCAGGTTATGGGCAATACGCATCACCCAGGAAATAAATTTCCCGTTGTCGTAATATTTGCCGGATTTAACTGACTGGATAACTTTCAGGAATGTATCCTGAAACAGGTCTTCTGCAAGTGCCTGATCGCGTATATAAAGACTAATGTACGCGAATACTTTGTTTTTGTGACGTTGGATTAGTGTTTCGAAGCAGGACTGCTCACCTTTTACGAACTTCTCAATAAGTTCATAATCGGTCATGGATTTTTTCATAGCTCTCTCTTTAAGTAAAACAAAAAATAAGAGTAGAGTTATTTTATAGGCAATCCTCCTGTGGTTTAGTTGTTAATAGAAATGCAAAGAAAAATGAATTTTCTTAATTTCAAAGTATTATTTTTGATTTTTTGATAAAATTTAGTCAATAAAAGCTTATTTATATTAAGTCTAATTAAAAATCCAGCAATTACTTCCTTTATAGACAGGTTATTGAGGGGGAGAATGTTATAGAAAATGCCATGGAGGGATATATTGAAATCAAGGGAGCGCGGGTGCATAATCTGAAAAATGTCAGCCTCAAAATCCCCAGAAATAAGTTAATAGTTATCACAGGAGTATCCGGATCAGGGAAATCATCCCTTGCATTTGATACCATTTATGCAGAGGGACAAAGAAGATATGTTGAGAGTCTCTCGTCATATGCACGGCAGTTTCTCGGAAGAATGAACAAGCCTGAAGTTGATTTCATAAACGGAATACCTCCTGCAATCGCTATTGAACAAAGGGTTAATTCCCGCAATCCACGCTCCACTGTCGGCACATCCACTGAAATATATGATTATCTGAGGCTTCTCTTTGCACGGATCGGAAAAACATATTCTCCGGTGTCAGGCAAAGAAGTAAAGCGTCACAGTGCTGACGATCTTGTAAACTTCCTCAGTGACATTGCCTGAAAATACAAAAGTTACTATCGTATCGCCGGGAACGATACCTGAGAGCATTAAGGCATCGGAGTACTTTTCATTTCTTGTCAAACAGGGATTCAGCCGGATCGAGTCCGACGGTGAACTTATCAGGATTGACGGACAGGGACCGGAAAAGAAGTATGAACCTGGTCAGAAAATTAATATAGTGGTCGACAGGCTTGTTATGACACATGATTCAGACAATTTAAGCCGCTCGGCAGAATCTGCACAGACAGCATTTCAGACAGGCAAAGGCCATTGCCAGCTTCTGGTCCATACAGATACCGGGTTTAGCAGGGAAAGCTTCTCCAATAAATTTGAAGAGGATGGAATTGAATTTGAGGAGCCCAACGAATATTTTTTCAGCTTTAATAATCCGATTGGTGCCTGCCCCCTGTGTGAAGGATACGGCAAAATAATAGGCATTGATGAGAACCTGGTGATCCCCGATCAGAACCTTTCGGTGTACCAGGATGCTATAGCATGCTGGAAAGGCGAGTCGATGAAGAAATGGAAAGAACGGCTGATAGCCGGGGCCGATATGTTTGATTTTCCTGTTCATAAACCCTGGTTTCAGCTGACTGACGAGCAGAAACAGCTTATCTGGAAAGGGAACCGGTATTTTTACGGACTGAATCGATTCTTCGAACATCTTGAGGAGAAGAAGTATAAAATACAATACAGGGTGATGTTAAGCAGATACCGCGGCAAAACCATTTGCCCCGAATGCAAAGGCACCAGACTGAAAAAGGAGACTTCCTATGTAAAAGTCGCAGGAAAAACAATGCAGGACCTGGTTTCTCTTCCTGTTTCATCACTCTTCGGGTTTTTTGCTGATATTAATCTTGAGGGGAATGACCTTAAGATTGCCGAACGCCTTCTTAAAGAAATAAATTTACGGCTTAAATTCCTTATAGATGTCGGTCTCCCCTACCTCACTATTAACAGGCTTTCCTCGACATTATCGGGAGGTGAATCGCAGAGGATTAATCTTGTCACATCGCTTGGCAGCAACCTTGTAGGATCGATGTACATTCTTGATGAACCAAGCATCGGGCTTGCATCCCCGTGACACAAATCTGTTAATTGATGTACTGAAAGATCTCAGGGATCTGGGAAACTCGGTACTGGTTGTCGAGCATGAGGAGGAAATAATAAGGGCGGCCGACGAGATAATTGATATGGGGCCGGAAGCAGGAAGGCTGGGCGGGGAGATAGTGTACCAGGGAAAAGCAGATGTCACTGATTCTAATCCCTCTCTGACATCGAAATATCTTTCGGGCAGGCTTGCAGTTAAAGTTCCGGCAATCAGGCGGAAATGGAACAGCTTTATTGAAATCAGGGGTGCAAGGGAAAATAATCTCAAAAATATAGATGTAAAATTTCCGCTTCACGCAATTACAGCTGTTACAGGGGTAAGCGGCTCAGGCAAATCAAGTCTTGTCACCGATATTCTTTATAATGTTTTATCGAACAGGGTAAGCGGAAATAACCTGAAACAGGGTCATTTAAGGGAACTTTCGGGTGATGTGTCGCGGCTTACGGCGATCGAGCTGGTCGATCAGAATCCTATTGGCAGATCGAGCCGGTCGAATCCGGTCACTTACCTGAAGGCTTATGATGAGATCAGGAAACTATATGCGGAACAGCAGGCATCTGTACAGAATAATTTCAAGCCTTCTCATTTCTCGTTCAATATTGAGGGTGGAAGGTGCGAGGAGTGCCAGGGAGAAGGTATCATAAGGGTTGAAATGCAGTTTATGGCCGATGTTGAGCTTACCTGTGAAAACTGCAAAGGGATGAGGTTCAAAAAGGATATACTGGACGTAAGATATCATGAAAAGAATATTTATGATATGCTCGAAATGACTATCGATGAAGCAATTGAATTTTTTGGAACTCATCCCGGTAAAAGTGAAAAGAGGATCATCGAGAAGCTGAAGCCGCTTGCTGATGTCGGACTTGGTTATATCAAGATGGGGCAGTCATCAAGCACCTTATCGGGCGGTGAGAGCCAGAGAGTGAAGCTGGCTTACTTCCTGAGCCAGGAAAAAGGGACAGGGCATATCCTGTTTATTTTCGATGAACCTACAACAGGTCTCCATTTTCATGATATAAACAAGCTTCTCAAGTCGATCAATGCACTTGTAGATCATGGTCATTCTGTAATACTTATCGAGCACAACGTGGAGGTGATTAAAAGTTGCGACTGGATAATTGATCTGGGTCCTGATGGAGGAGATGACGGCGGATACATTGTATTTGAGGGCACTCCGGAGGACCTGGCAAGATATCCTGGTTCATATACGGGGAAATATCTGGCTCCAAAACTGAAATAAAATGGTAAGGGCGTTGCATGCAACGCCCCTACAAAATAAAATAGATGGTTATCCAGGAAAGTTTAGGTTTTAATTTTAAAACCGAACATAATAGCAACGCAGCCGTTGGCAGGGGTTCCGCCCTTAACGCCTGAAGAACCGACCTTTATTATTATCCTGAGCTGCTGGCTCGACTGAAGCTTGAAGTCCCATGTATTGGCGCCTCCGGCTTCCTTGTTGGAATAGAGAATGTTTTTATTCACATCAAGTACTACAAACTCAACAGGCGGAAGACCTTCATCACCGCAGATCGACAAACGGTATTCCATATCAGAATAGAACGTTTTATATAATTCTGCCTCCTCACCCTCGGCCAGCACTGTTGCGTGATAATTACCGTCGTGCGTATAAGATCCGAGTTCCGGCAGACAGGTACGTTTGGCAAAAGCCTTGCACTGGCCATTTGCATTAAGTCCGGAGGCAATAAATATCGGGATCAGAACAGCAGCGATTTTTAATATTCTCATCTTCCTGATTATTTAATCAAATTACTTCTGATTTCAGTTATAGTTGCCGCAAGCTCTTTAAAAACTTCAGGTGTAAGATCTGACTGAACCTCCGATTTAAGGACCGTAACGTTTGCAGCCTGGTCATATTCAGGTCTGATCGGTGATGTCTTGAGTGTTATCTTGTCAAAAACTCTTTTAACCCTTTTGACCTGAATAATAAGCTCATCTACAGCCGGATGTCCCTGACTGGTTTCAAGAAGATCGATCAGGATGTCAACCGAAAGTTTCTGGTCAATGATCCTACCGACAAGCTTGTTGCCATTGAAATCTTTCATATCAATGAGCTGTGTTGAAATATACAATCCTTCAAGCCAGCCTCCTGCGAGAACCAGTGCGGCAATAGCAGGCTGGTTATTGTCTTCAAGGTATGAGTTTGAATTCAGATATGTCTGAGAAACAATATCCATTATAACATCGGTATTATGGATGTTCTCCTCCAGATTTTTAATATCCTCTTCATCAATTGCATCCAATATCCCCAGTCCGTCAGCCATTTTTTTGGCAGCATTCATATAATCGATAATAAGCTGGGTCTGATCATACAGGCTTGCAAAGCTGAGATCGCATGTGTATATTCCGAGATTGAGACCCATGCTCCTGTTGGTACTGTAGTTGCTGGTGTTTTCCACCGGATTGAGGAGATTGTTATCAAACAATGCACCTGCTGATTTAATAAGCATTGCAGATTCAAGCGGTGATGGCAGGGTATAAAAAATCTTTTCAGCCTGTTTTAGATCTTCATAAACAGCCGGACTGGCTCCCTGAACACTGGCAGAATCTGCCTCTTTTTTCGCGTCTTTTCCGCCTGAGCGGCAGCTGGCAATCATTAAAGCAAACAGAATAGCCAATGCCAGAACACTGTTACTGATTTTAAGAAGTCTATTCATGATGGATGATTTTTATTGTCCTTTCCAATTAACGCTAAATTAGTACTTTAATTTTATTTTCAAAAACCGCTGAATCCAATTGATCCTATTTCTAACTTTGCACCAAACAATTACAAATGATCAGCTCAGAAAATAAACGTAAAGAACTTGAACATATTTTAAGCAGGGAAAACTTTGTTAAAATTAACCGTGCGATACAACAGCTCAGGGATGATTCTCCATTCGTCGGAGCAATAGGATTACTGGTCTCCTTTTACGATGGAAGTGATAACATCTCAGTGAAGAGGCTTATCACAGAGTTTCTGAATGATCTTAAAGATCAGTCATCATGCAGTGAAGTAATGGCTGAGTTAAAAAAAGATCTTAAACCCGGCACCCTGAGTATGCTGGTTTCGTCGTGCTGGCAATCGGGATTGAATTATTCAGGCTATTCAATAGATTTTGCCGGTCTGTTCCTTTCAGGAGACTATCTGACAGCCCTTGAATGCTTTACGGTTATAGAATCGTCGGTTGAGAATATATCGCAGGCTGAGAAAGATGCAATAATAAAAATTTTACGTGAAGGGTCACAGACCGGAATCAGTGAGAAGAAAGCGTTGGCGCTGGAGCTTATTTCGGTTCTGGAATAAAAAGTTGCTGGGTGCTGGGTACTTGATGCCGCATACCGCAGCTGCATCCCGCAAGCCAGCACCTAGCACCCAGTAACTCTATCTAAACAATTGATTATCTGTTTATTAATTACTCATTCAAATGATGAGAAATACTTCATAAACTGTGTTCTTTCAAAAACTGCCGGTTTTTCATAGTTCAGATAATTGAGCTTTCCCCTGAAGTCATCAATATTTTTGAATTTTTTGGAAGCCATCCAGTCGGATATCTGCTGATTCATCGTTTTAATAAAGGGAATACCTTTATTATATAGAACGGAACATACCTGGACGGTATCAGCGCCTGCAAGCAGATACTTGATGGCATCCTGACCTGAATGGACACCGGTAGAAGCCGATATATCTATTTTTATATCCTGGGCACTGGCCATTCCAATCCATCTCAGAACATACCGCCTTTCATTTTCCTGGCTGAATATTGCTGCAGGAATAACCTCCATCTTGTTGATATCGATATCAGGCTCATAAAACCTGTTAAACATTACAACGCCTTCGATACCTCTGTTGTAGAACTGATCGATCATGAAAAGGATATTCGAGAATCTGAATCCTATTTTCAGGACTAACGGAATCTTTACTGATTTCTTCAGGTTTTCAATAAGTTCTAAATAGAGTTTCTCCGAATCAGCAGATGATTTCTTCCTGTCGGTGGGCATGAAGAATACATTTATCTCTAATGCATCAGCGCCTGCTTCAGCCATATTTTTTGCAAAGCCGGTCCAACCGCGGGAGGTATAGCAATTAATGCTCGGGATCACAGGTATGCTGAGGTTTTTCTTAGCTTTTCTTATAAGGTCGAGATAGCTTTCGACTGAATTGGCCTGGATATAATTTGAAAGGTAATCATCTGCCTCAGGGTACCCATGCGACGATGAGATTGAATGAATATGATAATTTATCTGCTCCTCAAAAAGAGATTTCAGGACCACTGCCCCTGCCCCGTTGTCTTCTGCCTCCTTGAGCTGGCCAATGGTTGATGTAAGGCGGCTGCTGCTGATAATCAGCGGGCTTTTGAGGGTAAGGCCAAGGTATTTGGTTGTAAGATTCTCCATAGAATGTCGCTATTAAATGATATCGATAATTGACAACAGTAGATAATTGTGCTATAGAATTTTATTCTAATCTATTATTAAAATTTAATTTACCCCCTTTCTAATTTCCCCCAAGGGGGAAATGATTTGCTCCTTCCCCTGGGGGAAAGCATGCCCCATTCTGCGGGGGCTGGGAAGGGGGTTTTAACTCTTAAACTTATCCTGTTAGATTAATGTGCATTTAACTTCGTTCTCCAAATATAAGACTTCCGATTCTGATTATTGTACTTCCCTCCCCTATTGCTATTTTAAAATCAGCCGACATTCCCATTGAAATTTCCCTGAACTCCGGAGTTTCCTTAAAGTATTTTCTTTTCAGTTCCTCAAAACATCCGGAAAGATATTTGAATTCCTTTTTTATTCTATGATCATCGTCAGTAAAGGTTGCCATCCCCATTACTCCGCTCAGACTCACTGAATTTAACTTCCGGAAATCTTCAGACTGCATCATTTCATGCAATTCGGCCATATTGAATCCGAATTTGGTCTCTTCCTCAGCAATATGGATCTGAAGCAGGCAGTTGACGATACGGTGTACCCGTGACGCCTCATTATCAATCATTTTCAGCAGCTTAAAGCTGTCGACCGACTCGATCATGCTGATAAAAGGCACTACCAGTCTTACCTTATTGGTCTGAAGATGCCCGATAAGGTGCCATTCAATATCCTGAGGTAGCAGATCTTTTTTCTGAAGGAGCTCCTGAACCCTGTTCTCTCCGAAGCATTTATGGCCCGAATTGTATGCTTCGAGTATTTCCTCCACGCTTCTTGTCTTCGATACTGCAACAAGCTTAACAGATGCCGGAATCTGTTGTTTAATGGATCTTATATTGTCTGAAATACCTGACATTGTTTTTGCCTTTCCTCTGTGGGTCTCTGTGCCTCCCCTGTGGCCCTCTGTGTAACAAAAAAGAACTTACACAGAGTTACACCGAGAAGGCACAGAGTGACACAGAGTCAGAGGAGATGAATAACAAGACCGCTTCTTAATTTTGGTTCAAACCATGTAGTTTTAGGCGGCATAATATTCCCCGAATCGGCGATAGTAATCAGCTGTTTCATCGATACCGGATAAAGCGCGAAAGCAACCTTCATTTCACCGCTGTCGACCCTCTTCTGAAGCTCCCCAAGTCCGCGGATGCCTCCGATAAAGTCAATTCTCTTCGATCGCCTCAGATCCTGGATGTCAAGAACGGGTGTCAGAATCTGGTTTGAGAGAATCGTCACATCCAGTCCTCCGATCGGATCTTTATCATCATAAGTATCAGGACGGGCCTTCAGTCTGTACCATTTACCGCCAAGGTACATTGAAAAGTAGTGCAGTTTCCGCGGCTTGTAGATTTTTCGTCCTTTTTCCCTGATGACAAATCCTTTTTCAAGCCTGGTAAGGAATTCAGCTTCTGACAGGCCGTTAAGGTCTTTCACGGTCCTGTTGTAATCAATTATCCTCAGCTGGTTGTCGGGGAAGTGGACTGCCATGAAAAAGTTAAATTCCTCGGTACCATTATACCCGGGATTTTTTTCGCGTTTTTCTTTTCCAACAAGTGCTGCAGCTGCCGTTCTGTGATGACCATCGGCAACATAGGTAAAAGGTACTTTCTCAGCAAAAAGCTTCTCAATCTGCCTGTTTGTCTCCTGGTCTTTTACCACCCAGAACCTGTGACCGAATCCGTCTTCAGAAACAAAATCGTACTCCGGCTTTTCCTTTCTGGTAATGGAACTGACTATTTTATCTATTTGTTTTACTGCAGGATATGCAAAAAATACCGGTTCAATATTTGCGTCATTCACACGAACGTGGATCATGCGGTCCTGCTCTTTATCCGGTCTGGTCAGCTCATGCTTCTTGATTTTTCCGTTTAAATAATCATCAACCGAGGCACATCCGACAATGCCGAACTGGGTCCTTCCTGCCATTTTCTGTGCATAGATATAAAAATGTGGCTCTTCATCCTGGACCAGCCATCCCTTTTCCCTCCACAATTTAAAATTGCTTACCGACTTTTTATATACCTCTTCCGAATGCACATCGGTGTCAGGAGGAAGGTCTATTTCAGATCTTGTTATATGAAGAAGCGAGCATTCTTTGCCTTTGGCCATTTTTATTGCCTCTTCAGTATTCATTACATCGTAAGGGAGAGAGGCCAGATCGCCTGCAACAGACCCGGGAGGTCGTAATCCCCTGAAAGGTTTGACAATAGCCATATAATTACTGTATAGTTCTATTTATTGACTCTGAATTTTTCATTACCGGTTTTAAAATAATCAACTATCTGCCTGGCAGCTGCGATTCCCGCATTTATGTTTGCCTCTTCAGTCTGTGCACCCATTTTTTTTGCGGTAAAGAAGAACCTCCCTTTATATTTCTCTTCAAAAACCGCTTTACAGTCAGGTTCCACATCGGCCAGGTAGCTAAAATCGTGACGGTCATTAAATACCCTGAGCAGGTCTTCCTCATTTATTATCTCCTTTCTTGCACTATTGACAAGAACAGCGTCGGGAGGCATTCTGAAAAGGAGATCATAACCTATGGATTTCAGTGTGCTGCTGTTGGCAGGCATATGAAGAGTGAGATAACGACATTTTGAATATAGTTCCTCAGAACTCCTGCACACCTTTACCCCTGAAGAGACTATTATGTTGTCATGAACAAAAGGATCGAATGCATAGGTGATCATACCTAATCCCCTGGCGATAGCGGCTACATATTTACCAACATTTCCAAAAGCATGTATACCAAGTGTATTGCCACGTAACTCGTTTCCCGTTTTTCCGTTAAAACCACCCCTTGCGTGGTAAAGCATCAATCCGAAAACCAGTTCAGCAACTGCATTTGAATTCTGCCCTGGCGTATTCATCGCCACAATTCCTCTTGCAGTGCAGGCTTCAAGGTCAATATTATCATAACCTGCTCCGGCCCTTACAACAATCCTGAGCTTTCCTGCAGCAGCAATTATATCCCTGGTAACTTTATCACTGCGAACTATCAGAGCATCGGCATCTGAAACTGCAGCAATAAATTCCTCAGCACTTTTATAATTCTCAAGTAAAACAAGTTCATGCCCGCCAGCCATTGAGACTTCACGTATTTGTACCAAAGCTGCAGGGGCAAATGCTTTTTCTGTTGCTACAAGTATTTTCATGAAGAGAATGATTTATTTACTAAAAATAATGCCTTAGCCTGATCTGAAAAGCCTGTATTAACTACGGGCTTCAAATTCTTTCATGGCGTCAATAAGAGCTATAACGCTCTCTTCAGGCAGAGCATTGTATGTTGAAGCACGGAATCCTCCCACGGAACGGTGACCTTCAATACCAAGCATACCTTTTGATTTTGCAAATTCCGCGAATGGCTTTTCAAGTTCCTTATAATTTTCGGCCATTACAAAGCAGATGTTCATAAGCGACCTGTCATCAGGATCTTTAATTGTCGGAACGAACAGTTTGTTACGGTCTATTTCGTCATAAAGCATCTGTGCTTTTTTTATATTCTTTTTCTGAATAGCCTTAACCCCGCCCAAGTTCTTTCAGCCAGTGAAGGGTCTGCTGGGCAGCGAAAACAGCAAATACCGGAGGTGTATTGAACATTGATTCACCTTTTATATGAGTGCGGTAATCAAGCATTGTCGGAATCGGCCGGGTAACTTTACCCAGGACTTCTTCTTTAATAATGACCAGGGTAACTCCTGCAGGAGCGAGGTTTTTCTGAGCACCTGCGTAAATTATTGAGTATTTTGAAACATCAACGGGACGGCTGAAGATATCGGATGACATATCAGCAATAAGCGGAATACTGACTTCAGGGTCCTTCTTAAGTTCTGTTCCGTAGATGGTGTTATTGGTTGTAATATGGAAATAATCGGCATCAGAAGGTACCGTATAGTTTTTGGGAATGAAGTTAAAGAGTTTATCTTTTGAAGAAGCCACCTCGACAACCTCGCCGTACAGTTTGGCCTCTTTCAGTGCTTTGCCCGCCCATTCCCCGGTATTCAGGTAGGCTGACTTTTTATTCATCATGTTCATCGGGACCATCGCAAACTGAAGGCTGGCGCCACCTCCGAGGAATATGACCTGGTATCCTGAGGGTATCTCAAGGAGTTCCTTTACAAGAGCAATGGTATCATTCATACAGGCAACAAATTCCTTGCTGCGGTGAGAGATCTCAAGGAGAGACAATCCTGATCCGGCAAAATCTTTAATGCCTTCAATTGTTTTATCGATAGTGTATTGAGGCAGAATTGAAGGTCCGGCGTAAAAATTGTGTTTTTTCATGATATGAAAATTATGTTTATAATCTGACAGGTTATAGTTTGACAGGTTTTGAAAGCTGTTACTACAAAAATAAAGAAATTTAAGGATAAGCAATAATAAAACAATCAGAGTGTCTCTTTTCACAACTCAATTGCCGTTGGCTTCAGCCAACGGCTTTATTCAGATAGCGTTATGGACTTTAGTCCTTCAACGTTGGGCTAAAGCCTCGGTATCCGGATTAACCTGATCCGTTGGCTGAAGCCAACGGTAAGTCAGTACTAAAGTCAGTATATAGTTCATTATCAATAACCCCGGCCTTAAGGCCGGGGTTAGATGACTATACTAAAACCGGGCTTTAGCCCTTCAATTTTTTATAGCTCCATGCTTACCAGAACGCCATCCTTAATTACCGGTATCTTTCTGGTATAGTCGGCTGTCAGACAGAATCCGATACAGTCATCCAGCTTTTTATCCCTGAGCCTCGATCGATGTGCGGCTTTATCGATATAACCGGGGATATCATTTTTTGCAAGCGACCACAGATCAAGGGCAGCCAGGGTCGAGTCACATATTGTTGAATATAACGATGTTGACATGAGCTTTTCAGCAATTGCCCCGGCACATATTGTATCTTCAAGATTGAACCTGTTTTTCCATCCTGCACAAAAGAGAACAACATCGCTATCCTGATCTGTAATCCATTTTGTAAGTGCGCCTATATTAAGAAATGAGCCGATAACTATTTTAGCGGCTGAAGAAGCCACCTTAATAATTCCAGTACCATTTGTTGTGCTGTAAACAATTGTTTTTCCGGCGACCTTATCACGTGTAAAATTGAAGGGGGAATTGCCAAAATCAGCGAAATCAAGAACCAATCCATCGCGTTCGGCTGCAACAAGATAACCTCTCTCCTTATAGTTTTTTGCTTCGGGAATGTCAGCCACCGGAATTATTAATGATACACCGTGTTCAAAAGCGGTGCAAATAGCTGATGTGGCACGAAGGATATCGATTATAACAATAATGGATCCTGCATGCCTTTCAGGTTCATACAAGGCAGGTGAAAAACAGGTTTCGAGATCCGTTTTCGCATCACATAATTCTGAGGATTTCTACTTTCAGCTTTTGTTATAAATAGGAAGGTTTACAACCTTTGCT
The DNA here is from genome assembly GCA_963753495.1 of uncultured Bacteroidales bacterium. Lineage (GTDB taxonomy): Bacteria > Bacteroidota > Bacteroidia > Bacteroidales > VadinHA17 > LD21. Next base: position 38,848 of record CAVWCO010000008.1, on the reverse strand, counting down.
TTCAGATCCTTGTTCCTTATCCTGATATATATTTCGGTATCAGGTTTCCAGAAACCTTTTGCAAGGTAAGCCATGCCTATTCCCTGTTTCATCATCGGCGACATGGTTCCGGAGGTTACTTCACCTATATTAACTCCGCCTGCATCAACTACTTCATAGTGCTGCCGCGGTATTCCCCGGTCTATCATCACAAATCCCTTAAGCTTTCTGGTTACACCTTCCTCCTTCTGTTTAAGGAGAAGACTTTTATCAACAAAATCCTTTTTATCGGTGAATCTGGTGATCCATCCGAGACCAGCTTCGATCGGGGATGTATGGTCATTTATATCATTGCCATAGAGGCAGAAACCCATTTCCAGACGAAGGGTATCCCTTGCGCCAAGTCCTACGGGCCTGATATTAAATTCTTTCCCGGCCTCAAAGACTGCATTCCAAAGTTTTTCTCCCTCCTCGTTCCTTACATAGATCTCGCATCCTCCGGCTCCCGTATACCCTGTAGTGGAAAAGATAACATCCTTTATCCCTGCAAATTCGATGATCCTGAATGAATAATACTCCATATGCTTACCGGGGCGCTGGTCAGCTTCTGCATAGCTTTGATTGCAAGGGGACCCTGAACAGCCAGCTGTGCGATATCATCTGAAGCATTTATAAGATCTTTCCCAGGTACAATGCCAAATTTTGCAGCATTTTCAACACACCAGTTCCAGTCTTTTTCAATGTTGGCCGCATTTACAACCAGGAGATATTTATCATTGCTGAGCCTGTAAACAAGAAGGTCGTCGACTATACCTCCCTTCCCGTTGGGAAAGCACGAATACTGAATTTTACCGTCCCATAGTGCTGAAACGTCATTGGACGTTATGTACTGAAGAAACTGCAAAGCAGATGGTCCTGATACCCAGAACTCTCCCATATGAGAAACATCAAATACGCCGACACCTTCCCTGACAGCAATATGTTCCTCGTTTATCCCGGTATATTCAACCGGCATATTATATCCTGCAAAGGGAACCATTTTGGCTCCTGCTGCCACATGAAATTTGGTAAAAACAGTATTCTTCATTAATTAGTGAGGTTAATATGTAATACTTAATTTAGAGTTGCTGGGTGCTGGGTGCTGGGTGCTGGTTGATTTTCAAATAAATTATTGATTAACAACCAGCAACTAGTAACGAGCAACAAGCAACAAGCAACTGCTATTAATTAACCGGTAAATTTAAAATATATTTCACGATCAGAAAAGTAATAGCGCTTTTTCAATAGTTTCTGTTTTTTTAACCACAAAGGTGCTCCAAGGTATCACAAAGATTCTCAAAGGATTTATTCGACCATGCTTGTGGCAGGGAGTATGTTAACAAATAATCCCGATAAGGGTGAAAAATAAAATTGCATTAAATCTGTTATATACAATGTTCTTCTGTACTGTGATAAATAGGATCTGTAACTAATGGAATACAAGTTTATAAAGACCGATTACCTCGAAATGGTAGCAGGCGGTGACACTGAGCTTTTAAAAGAGCTGATTGGCATGTTCAGGGACCAGGTTGCTGAATTCAATTCTGAAATGAATGAGCTTTACAGTGAGGGTAATTACCATGCTCTGGGCACTCTTGCCCACAAAGCCAAATCGTCAGTTGCTATCATGGGAATGGAGAGTCTGGCCAGTATGCTTAAGAAATTTGAATCGGAGGCAATGGAAGGGAAAAACAAAGAAATGTTCGAGTCATATATTTCACGATTTACAACGGAGACCGGTAGTGCATTATCAGAGCTCGATGTGCTGGTTAAAACTCTATAAAAGATGGCTGAAATGATCAATATCGAAAAAAGAGATAAAATTGACATTATTACTTTCTCAGTCAATAAAATAAATGCCACTACCATTGATGAAATAAAGGAAGGGGTCAACAGGGTTTTTGATAACCCGAATTCAAAAGTGGTTATCGATCTGAAGGGTGTGGAATATATCGACAGCTCAGGTTTTGCGTGTTTCCTTTATCTCCATAAAGCAGCCAAAAACAACTTCGGCCTGCTGAAATTTGCCAATCCGGAACCCAGGGCTACAGAGCTTTTTCACACACTCCATCTGCACACAATCTTTGAAATTTTTGACGATCTGTAATGCGTGTATAAGGTCGTTCAGGTGAAGACCAGAGCCGATCTTTTTCCACATCAATTGTAACTGTATTTTCCTTCAGAATTCTGCCTGAGATTATCTCCTTTGACAATTCATTAATTATTTCCTTCTGTATTAGTCTCTTCACAGGTCTGGCACCTGACTGGGGATCATATCCATGCTGAGCCAGCCAGTCGATTGCCTCATCTGAGACCTCGAGTTTCAGATTGTGGCTATCCAGTGTTTTTCTTACATAATTCAGCTGAATCTGAACGATCTCCCTGATCTGTTTAAGATTAAGGGGCCTGAACATTACAATCTCGTCCACCCTGTTAAGGAATTCAGGTCTCAGCGATCGTCTCAGCAATGCAAATAAATCTTTACGAAGCAATTCAGCCTCTTTTTCAGGCATGTTGTTCTTCCATTCTTCCATTTTATCCCTGATCATATCAGAACCAAGGTTTGAAGTCATGATTATTATTACATTCCTGAAATTGACAGTCCTTCCCTTGTTATCGGTAAGACGGCCATCATCAAGTACCTGGAGGAGAAGGTTAAACAGATCAGGATGGGCTTTTTCGATCTCATCGAGCAGAACGACTGAATAGGGTTTATGCCGTACTGCCTCTGTAAGCTGGCCCCCTTCATCATAACCTATATATCCCGGAGGAGCACCAATAAGCCTTGAAACGGAATGCCTTTCCTGATACTCCGACATATCAATCCGTGTAAGAAGGTTTTCATCATTAAAAAGAAATTCAGCCAGGGCTCTTGCAAGTTCAGTTTTTCCAACGCCTGTGGTACCAAGGAAAATAAATGATCCCAGGGGTCTTTTCTGATCCTGAAGACCCGCCCTCGATCTTCTTACAGCATCTGAGACAGCTGTTATAGCTTCATCCTGACCAACAACCCTCTTATGCAGCTCATCTTCAAGGCGTAACAGCTTATCCTTTTCACTTTCAAGCATCCTTGAGACCGGAATTCCCGTCCATTTTGCAACAACTTCAGCAATATCTTCCGACCGCACCTCTTCCTGCACAAGCGATCCCTTTCTCCTCTTCTGTTCAATCTGGTGTTTCAGGTCAGCAATCTCCTTCTCCATTCCGATGATCTTACCATAACGGATCTCGGCAACCCGGCCATAGTCCCCTTTACGTTCAGCCTGATCAGCTTCAAACCTGAGAGATTCGACCTCCTCTTTTTTCTCCTGGACTTTTTCAATCATCTCTTTTTCACCCTTCCAGGCGGCCGTCAGTTCATCTTTTTTAGCCTGCAGTTCTGCCAGCTCCGAGGATATCTGGCGCTCTTTTACGGTATCACCATCTCTTCTGATTGCCTCCCTTTCAATTTCCAGCCGTGTGATTGACCTTGTGACTTCATCGATCTCATCGGGCACCGAATTCATCTGCAGCCTCAGCCTGGAGGCTGCCTCATCGATAAGGTCGATCGCCTTATCGGGTAAAAAACGGTCGGTGATATACCTTGTTGACAGGTCTACAGCTGCAACAATTGCTTCATCCCTGATAATTACCTTATGATGAGTTTCATATTTCTCCCTGATCCCGCGAAGAATTGATATTGAATCTTCCCTGTCAGGCTCATCGACCATTACGATCTGGAACCGTCGTTCGAGAGCTTTATCCTTTTCAAAGTATTTCTGATATTCATTCAGTGTAGTAGCGCCGATGGCCCGAAGTTCACCTCTTGCGAGAGCAGGTTTAAGAATATTGGCAGCATCCATGGCACCCTCTGATTTTCCGGCACCGACAAGAGTATGTATTTCATCGATAAAAAGGATTATCTCCCCGTTAGAGGAAATAACCTCATTCACAACCGATTTAAGCCTTTCCTCAAATTCACCTTTGTATTTTGCCCCGGCAATCAGGGCTCCCATATCGAGAGAATAAACGGTCTTGGATTTCAGATCTTCCGGTACGTCGCCTCTGATAATCCGGTGGGCCAGACCTTCTGCGATCGCAGTCTTTCCGACTCCGGGCTCCCCTATCATTATAGGGTTATTCTTGGTTCTTCTTGTAAGTATCTGAAGTATCCTCCGTATCTCCTCGTCGCGTCCGATAACAGGATCAAGTTTACCGGTACGTGCTCTTTCATTAAGATTTATTGCATACCTGTTCAATGAGTTATATGTCTCTTCCGAAGTTGGATTATCGACTTTAGCTCCTTTTCTCAGTTCACTTATTGCAGATTTAAGGTCCTTCATGGTCACACCATAATCCTTAAGAATCCTCGATGCTCCATCGGTTGTATCAAGGATTCCCATGAGGATATGCTCGGTTGTGACAAATTTGTCTTTCATCGCTGAAGCATGGTCATTGGCTTTTCTGAGAGCTTCGGATGCTCCTGAGGACAAATAGGAATCCGCTCCTGATACCCTTGGGAAGGTTCAATAAGTTTTTCAATATCTTTTAAGACGGCGGCGCTGCTTACTCCGATTTTACCGAAGAGCCAGTCAGTAATACTTTCCGCTTCGCTTATCACACCATGCAGAAGATGAGCACATTCTATCGCCTGCTGGCCTTTCGCTTCAGCAATTTGAAAAGCTTTTTGTACGGCTTCCTGGGCTTTTAGAGTGAAATTATTTAGATTCATACCAAATACAATTTAGTCATACTCAATAAGCAATTTGTTTGCCAATGGATGAACTTGACTTTTTGACATTATTTTTAAGAAAAATCAGGTCATTATGGCAAATGTGAACCATTTATCAGGTTTATTTTTTACCACGGAGTTACACGGAGTTTGCACGGAGTTTCACGGAGTGATGCGGAGTGATGCGGAGTTTTAAAACAGTGAAACTCCGTGCCAACTCAGTGAGACTCTGTGGTTAAGTAGTTTCAAAAGATATTTAATGTTTAAATAGGTATATTTGATAAAAATAACAGACCTATGAGCAAAATTCTCTGGAAACCCGGGACGATGATATATCCCTTGCCTGCTGTTATGGTAAGCTGTGGTGCGACTCCTGAAGAATACAATATTATTACTGTCTCGTGGACCGGTACTATCTGCACTGATCCTCCCATGTGTTATATTTCGGTAAGGCCGTCAAGGCACTCTTACGGTTTAATAAAAAAATATGGCGAATATGTTATCAATCTTACAACGAAAGCACTTGCCTATGCCACAGACTGGTGCGGAGTAAAATCGGGAGCTGAATATAACAAGTTCTCCGAGATGGGTCTCACTCCCGTAAGCGGTGAAATTGTAAAAGCTCCGCTGATCAGGGAATCACCTGTTAATATTGAATGCATTGTTAAGGAGATTAAGGAACTGGGATCACATCACATGTTCATTTCGGAAGTGGTTGCAGTAAATGCGGAAAAAAGTCTATATGATGAGAAGACCGGCGCTTTCAGGCTTTATGCAGCTGAACCGATATGTTATTCACATGGAAAGTACTATGAAACGGGTAAGCTTATAGGGAAGTTCGGATTTTCGGTGAAAAAGAAAGAAAGGCAAAGGTGCAAAGGAGTAATTCATAACGGCACATACCCATACCCCCTACCCAACCTTGCCAAAGGGGGAAGGAGCAAAATCAACCAATCCCCCTTAAGTGCGCACCCAGCACAGCACCAGGATTTAAATCCTCCCGATTGTTAATAAATTAACAACAATTGAGGAGAATACCCGTTTTTGAAATTAGTTATGCAGATTATATTCTTATAGTTTAGCATATAATTATTCAGCAGACTAACATTCTTTAGTTCTGATTTGCGATGAGTGAGAAGATTATAGAGACTCTGATGCAATTATTTGCCCTGATTGCAAAGCCTCAGCGTGATGACGCCGAGAGAAGAGGCATTGTAGAGACTTTTCTCAGTCACATGCTTAATCAGGAACTTGTTAAGAAATACCTTTCAGTTTACAGTGAGGCATATAAAGAAGCACAGATAAAGCTTGAAAAAAGCGGTCCGGAACGGCGCGAAGGAGCTATTGCGATCAGAATAACAAAACTCTGTAACGATATTAATGAAGAGGGCCAGCTTGATCTGGAACAGAGAATTGTCGTGGTAATTCAGGCACTCGAATTCTGCAAATCAGGAGGAGAAGAGGTGACCACGCTTGAGCGTGGATTTATTGCCACCCTGGCCGAGGGACTGAACATTTCAAAAGAGGAATACGAAATCCTGGAGAAATTTGTAATCAATCCTTTCACGAGAGATACCTTCTTCTCAGAATCTGCTGGTTATTTCAGGAGACAAACCTGCCGGTAATGGTTTTAAATATGCCCGTAAGGAACAGCTGAAGGGTCAGATATGGGTACTATATGTCCCTTCAATCAATATGTACTTCATGCGATTTACCCGCGCGGGTGAATTGTCAATGAACAGTCAGCTACTTCAGGAAAACAAGGTATATCCGATCAGCCAGGGTTCATCAATAAAAGGGTACAACATATCACCTATCTACCACTGGGATATAACAATGCAATTCCTTGCGGAGGAATTTCTTTCATCGAGGGTTGTATACGAAGTAAATAATCTGGAATACCGTTTCAAGAGCGGTGAGGTGGGGATCCACCACATGTCATTCAAGGGTGAATCAGGCAGGATGATCGGTATAATGGGAGCAAGCGGAGCAGGAAAATCGACGCTTCTGAGTGTACTCAACGGAACTCATCCGCCAAACGACGGTGAAGTTCTTATTAACGGGATAAGCATTCACAGGGAAAGTGAGAAATTAAAAGGTCTTATCGGTTATGTTTCACAGGATGATCTTCTTATTGAAGAACTTACAGTTTTTAATAACCTTTATTACAATGCAAAGCTCTGCTTTGGAAATCTGACAGAAGAGGAGATTATCCGGAGGGTGGACAGTGTATTAAAGAACCTGGGATTATATGAGATAAGGGATATGAAGGTCGGATCGCCGTTAAATAAGAAAATCAGCGGCGGTCAGCGAAAAAGGCTCAATATATCACTTGAGCTTATCAGGGAACCTGCAATTCTTTTTCTCGACGAGCCTACCTCAGGACTCTCCTCAAGAGATTCAGAGAATATCCTCGACCTTTTGAAAGAGCTGGCAAGAAAAGGGAAGCTGCTGTTTGTCGTGATCCATCAGCCCTCTTCCGACATTTTTAAAATGTTCGACAAGCTTATCATTCTTGATACCGGAGGATACATGATCTATAACGGAAATCCGGTTGATTCAATTGAATATTTCAAGAAAAAGATCGGACAGCCAAATTACAGTGATAGTGAATGTTATGTGTGCGGCAATGTCAATCCTGAACAGATTTTCAATATTGTTGAGACGAGGGTTTTCACTGAAAGCGGCAAACCGACTGAAACCCGCAGGATCTCACCATCAGACTGGCGCAAGCTTTATGAATCAGAGAAAAAAGAAGAAAAGCTTGAAGAGGGCGGAGATATTCCGGAAATTAATTTCAAAACTCCCGGAAAGCTCAACCAGTTCCTGATTTACGCAAAAAGGGATGTTCTGTCTAAACTTGCAGATATTCAATATCTTCTGATCACTCTTTTCGAAGCACCCGTACTCGCTTTTTTCCTGGCTTTTCTTATAAGGTATTTCGATGAAAGCGTCAAAAATCCAAAATATCATCTTATCGATAACAGCAACCTGCCTGTTTATCTTTTTATGTCGGTGGTTGTTGCCCTTTTCATGGGTTTAACCGTAAGCGCCGAAGAGATCTTTAAAGACAGGAAGATCCTGAAAAGGGAGGCATTTCTGAATCTCAGCTGGAACAGCTATCTGATGTCGAAGGTTTTCGTTCAGTTCGCGATATCGGCATTGCAGGCTCTTACATTTGTTATTATAGGTAATGCAATTACAGGCATCAGGGACATGACATTTGAATACTGGCTGATCCTGTTCTCCTGCTGGGCAACTGCCAATATGCTGGGGCTGGTGATCTCCGATAGTTTTAAAGCCATTGTTACAATTTATATCCTTATCCCGTTCCTGATAATTCCGCAGATAATTCTGAGCGGTGTTCTGGTAAAATTTGAAAAACTGAATCCGAATATTTCATCACCTGTAACAATACCTGTTTACGGAGAATTAATTGCTGCCCGGTGGGGTTATGAAGCGCTGGCTGTCAAACAGTTTGTTGATAACAAATTCACAAGGGAATTCTATGAGTATGACAAATCGATGAGCGAGGCCAGGTACATGAAAGACTACTGGAGCTCAAAGGTAAAGGGAAATCTTGACAGGATCCTGCTTGACCTGAAGAAAGGCACCAGGGGTGAAGATTTTGATGAGGACCTTTTGCTTGTTTCAAATGAGATCAGAAAGGAGCTGAAATTACTACCGGAGATTAAATTTGAAAATTCAGAATACCTGACTCCGGAAGAGATAACACCCGAAATAGTAAAATCTGCCCTTGCCTATGTGGAATCAGTACGCAAATTCAATATCAGGAAATACAATGATGCCAATAACGTCAAAGATGTACTTATAACAAGGATGGAATCGGAGAATAAAGAGGCATACCAGAAACTCAGGAATGATAATTTCAACATTTCACTTGATGAATTTGTAACATCGAAGAACGAAACCCAGAAGATAGTTGAGTATAAGGGAGAACTTATGCAGGCTCTTGATCCGATCTATAAGGATCCTGAACACAAATTCATTAAGGCTCACTTTTACGCACCAACAAAGCAGGTTTTCGGTTATTATATCGATACATATATAATAAATGTACTGGTTATCTGGGCTATGACATCCGTACTCTACCTGCTGCTTTATTTCAGGGTGTTGAAGAGAACCCTCAGTTCAGGGGAAAATCTTATTAAGAGGAGGTCAAAGAATTCTGATACAGAAATTATCTAACCACGGAGTCTCACGGTGTTACACGGAGTAATATCACGGAGTTTTAAACCGTGCAACTCCGTGAAAACTCTGTGCAACTCTGTGGTTAATTGCATTTTAAATGAAAAAAATAAGGGCGTAGCATGCTACGCCCCTATTATATCTATTCAAATCAATAAGACTGATCCGGTAATAAATAAATTCAGGTGCAAGATTTACTCTACAATTTCGATCATCTTAAAAGGCACTCTGATTATTGATTCGTAATCTTCGCCTGCTTCGAGCATATCTTCATCATCTTCTTCATAATACCAGTTTACCTCAACATCATTCTTTGCCTTATGGATAGCTTCGAGCTTTTTGAAAACATCAAGAATACACTTTGATGAACTGGTATTGAAATATTCAAGTTTGATGTCGACCACTGTTTTGTTTAGCGGAGTTTCTTTATAAATATCAAGCCAGTCTACCAGGGGTTTGTAGAATTCTACTGAATTTTCAGGGATTGAACGTCCTTTGATCTCGAATACTCCTTCTTTTGCATCAAATTTAATGGTGGGTGTCTTTGGTGTTCCTTCAATAATGATCGGTTCCATTTTTATTTTATTTAAGTTTGTTTCAATTTTTTTCGTTTACTAAAATTTTCAGATAGAAAAATGAGCTTTTTTCATCATAATCTTTAAATAAATATTCAAGCTTGTTTCCTGATTTTCGGGCAATATCAACCAGGCCCAAGCCACCGCCTCCCTTTGAAGAAATCCGCTGGTGATTCAGAATAAATTTATACAGCTCGGTTAATTCTTCACGGCTCGAGCGGTTTATCCTTTTAATTTTCTCTTCAAGCATTTTGACATCTTCGGAAAAAATAAAATTACCAGTGATAATTTTATATCCGTTATCTACTTTATTGATTGCAAGCATTCCATATTTTTCAGACTTCTGGTCCTCAAAATCTTCAGGTACTTTTTCAACATGATGATACAGGTTCTGAAGGCTCTCCACGAGGACATTGTAGACTTTCTTCCGGAGCTTAGGATGTTCTTTCCCATTAACCATTTTGGCTTCTACCGAATCCAGAACACTGTTGATCAGATCTGAATCAATATTGCCCTTGTAGTACAGGATCTGATTCCCGTTCGACAAGTCAGAAAAGTACGTCTCAACATTAAAGCCCATCAAAGCTTCTCTTTTATAAAATCAAAACATCCGCCGACAAATATATAAAAAATCCAAGCATTTATTTTTCAGGGATTTTAATAAATATCCCAATATTTTGATTAAAACTCAGGTAGCTGGAGGTAAACGCAGATTTTAGAAAGAGATTGTGTTATCTGTTCTTCTTTGATCCCTGGTACATTTCATATTTTACCAGGACACATTCAAGAGCTCCGTTGAAAAGAGTTGTTTTCATGGCCGGCTTCAGCGCGACCTGCTTTAATGATTCTTTATCAGAAGTTATGATCCATGCCGTATAGCCAGGGAAATTATGCTTCAGAGACGATCCGATCATACCATATAAATCACCGGCATCTTCAGTTTTGATCCTCTCTCCATACGGCGGATTCATTATTATAATACCCTCATTATCCTGTCCTTTAACATCTTTGAAGTCATCTTTCCTTATTGAAATTATATCAGAGAGACCTGCCGATTTAACATTAGCCTCAGCTATTGAGACAGCATCGTCAGAAATGTCACTTCCGACTATTTTGATCCCCGGGATTACTGCTTTTGCTTCGCTTTCCTTTTTTACCTGAGCAAACAGATCTTTATCATAATCCTTCCATCTCTGGAACCCGTAAGATTTTCTGAATCTGCCTGGAGGGATGTGAGAGGCGATCATCGCAGCCTCAATTGGTATCGTACCCGACCCGCACATAGGATCGAGGAATGAGGTCGCTGCGTTCCAACCGGAAATTAAAACAATGCCGGCGGCAAGCACCTCATTTATTGGAGCCGCTCCCTGTTCTTTCCTGTAACCTCTTTTATACAAAGGTATAACCGATGAATCGAGTGAAATTGTCACCTGATCATTACTAATGTGAAGGTTAAAAACTATATCAGGATCTTTTGTGTCGACTGACGGGCGTTTTCCGGTACTTTGTCTGAACCGGTCAGCAATCGCATCTTTCAGGATAAGTCCAGGATATCCGGTATGACTGAACATGGGTGAACTGACAACCGGGACAATTGAAAATGTCTGGTCCTGATCCATGTAATCTGCCCAGTTTACTTTAACGCTGCTTTTATAAAGATCATCAGATGAATGAATCCGGAATTCCGAAACCTGCATAAGGACAGACATTGCGCTCCTTGCACAATAATTGACTTTATACAGAAGTGCCGGATTGCCCTCAAAAATCACTGCCCGGTTAACCTGCTGCACATCTTTTGCTCCCAGACCAGTAAGCTCATCAGCAAGTGTTTTTTCGAGTCCGTAGAGGGTTTTGGCGATTAGCTTCATTTTTCTGGGTGCCGGGTGCCGGGTGCCGGGTGCCAGGTAGTGGACAAACCAGCAACAAGCAACCAGTAACCAGCAACATTTTTTTCAGAATCCAAGTATCTTATTATAGGCTGTTTTATCAGTAACAATCTGCAATGCCTTGTCAATGACTGTATCATCTTCGTTGAGGATTCGAAAATACTCATTCGTTTTCCAGAGGTTGGAGGCAATCAAAGCTTTCATGACCTTTAAAATTTCATCTTTTGAGGTCGAAAACTGGGCTTCGTTGTATTTCAGTCCCGAATCCTCCCCTTTCTTTATAAATTCCGCAATTTCTGCTGAAGTGAAACTGAATCTCTTTTTAAAATCTTCAAACGTTTTATATTCAGAAATGAGTTTGGCCCTGTTCTTATCGGAATATTCAAGTGTATAGGAATTAACTAAACCCTTTCTGACCAGACCACGGTAGTAATCGGAATAATTTGATGTATCGGCCGGAATAAAGACATCAGGCATAATTCCGCCTCCTCCATAAACAGTCCGTTTATTTACCAGTGTTGTGAACTTAAGTGAATCAGGAAAATGGATACTATCAGCAGTCATCAGTTCACCATCAGTATATCGTTTATAAAAATTCTCAAGATATTTATCATATCCTTCATCATATGGACTCTGGATCAACCGGCCGGTAGGCGTGTAATATCTTGCAATTGTGAGCCTTATCATTGAGCCATCGGTAAGGTAGAATCCATTCTGAACCAGCCCTTTTCCAAAAGTCCTTCGTCCGACAATAACCCCCCTGTCCCAATCCTGAAGAGCGCCGGCCAGGATCTCGCTTGCAGATGCAGAACCTTCGTCAGTAAGAACAGCGATCCGGGCATTTGAAAGTTCTCCTTTACCATTGGAAGTATAATCCTGTCTTGGAGTCTTAAGCCCGCTGAGATAAACAAGTAACTTTTTATCGGAAAAGAATTTATCGGCAATATCTGTTGAAGCCACCATATAACCTCCGCCATTGGAACGCAGATCAAGAACCAGGTTCTTCATATTGTATTTCCGAAGACTGTCAACGGCGTCCATAAACTCTTTGGTCGTGGTGGCGGCGAACTTATTTAGCTTGACATATCCTGTCTCCTTATCGAGCATATAAGCTGCATCGAGACTATTGATCGGGATTTTATCGCGGACAATCGTAAAATCAAGAATATTTTTTTCTCCTTTCCGGAAAATGTTAAGGGTTACTATAGTCCCTTTCATGCCCATCAGTTTGCTTCGTACCCCGGATGTTGATATGCCGATGCCGGCCACTTTTTCCCCGTCAATGGCAATTATCCTGTCACCTGCAAGCAACCCTACCTTCTCAGATGGCCCGCCCGATAATGGTTCAATAACAATAATAGTATCGCGCAGAAGGTTAAACTGAATGCCTATTCCTTCAAAATTGCCATTCAGCGGCTCATTCATATCTTTAACATCCTTGGCGGAAATGTAAACCGAATGGGGATCGAGATCCCTGAGCATTTCGATTATCGTCTTCTCGGTCAGTTTATCTAAATCGGTGCTGTCCACATAAAATGCATCAATCAGGCTCAGTGTCCTTCCGATCTTATAGGTGTTTTCGTTCAGTACCTGGGAATTAACTGACTGACTAAGTATGCTTAATGCAATAAATCCTAATATTGTTGCTATTTCTCCGTATCTTCATTTAAATTCCTTTTTTTATTTGGTAACTTGATCTCTGTGGTCTCTGTGGCTCTCTGTGGATCTCTGTGTAAGTTCTTATAAATCTTTTTGTTACACAGAGTGACACAGAGGATACACAGAGTTACACAGAGGTATAATTAATTAATACATACCTAACAACTACAATGCCAAAAAGTTCCTGCCAGCTCATTTTATTCCCATTCAATTGTTGAGGGAGGTTTTGAGCTGATATCATAAACGACCCTGTTTATACCTTTTACCTTATTTATTATCTCATTTGAAATTGATCCGAGAAAATCGTATGGTAACTGAGACCAGTCTGCAGTCATGCCATCAGTAGAAACAACGGCCCTCAGAACTGCAGCATTTTCATAGGTTCTTTCATCACCCATAACTCCGACTGACTGAACCGGGAGCAGGATAACTGCTGCCTGCCATACAGAATCATATAAGCCATGCTTTTTAAGTCCTTCAATAAAGATATTGTCAGCTTCCTTCAGTATCTCAAGTTTTTCCCTGGTCATAGTTCCAAGTAACCGTATTGCAAGACCTGGTCCGGGAAAAGGATGTCTTTTAAGGATGGTATGGGGTAATCCCAGGGCATATCCAACTTTCCTGACCTCATCCTTAAAAAGCAGACGAAGGGGCTCGATAATTTTAAGATTCATTTTTTCGGGAAGACCTCCGACATTATGGTGAGATTTAATGGTCGCAGAAGGACCATTTACAGAGACCGATTCAATAACGTCGGGATAAATTGTACCCTGTGCCAGCCATTTTACATCTTTCACCTTATGAGCTTCCTCATCAAAAACTTCAATAAATACCCTTCCTATTATTTTTCTTTTCTTTTCAGGATCGATGACACCCTCCAGCTGATCGAGAAACTTCTCCCCTGCCCTGACTCCGATAACATTAAGGCCCAGGTTCTTATAAGAATCCATCACTATTTCAAACTCATTCTTACGGAGAAGTCCGTTATCGATGAAAATACAGGTAAGGTTTGCTCCTATTGCCCGGTTAAGGAGCGAAGCTGCGACTGATGAATCCACTCCCCCTGAAAGTCCGAGAATCACCTTGTCATTACCGATCTCTTTCTGCAGGTTAAGGACGGTTGATTCAATGAATGATTCAGGGGTCCAGTTTCGGGAACAGCCACAGATATCATCAACGAAATTTGTTATTATCTGCAGCCCTTCAGTCGTATGATAAACCTCGGGATGGAACTGTATCCCCCAGGTTTTTTCATTTTTAATCCTGTATGCTGCTGCTTTTACTGAGTCGGTGGAACCAACTATTTCATAACCGTCAGGAATCTGTTCAATAGTGTCTCCGTGCGACATCCAGACCTGGGTTCCATGTGTTATATCCTTAAAAAGAGGATCGGTTTCAACAATGTGTTTAAGATTCGCCCGGCCATATTCCCGTGTATTTGATGGCAGAACCTCACCGCCGTAATTCTGAACAAGCAGCTGGGCTCCGTAACATACACCCAGTAATGGAAATTTGCCTTTAATTGCTGAAAGATCGGGGTTCGGGGCATTATTGTCGCGGACAGAAAAGGGGCTTCCTGAAAGGATAACACCTTTTATGCTATTGTCGGGTGCGGGAAAATGATTAAAGGGATGGATTTCACAATATACCGATAGTTCCCTTACTCTTCTGGCAATAAGCTGGGTGTATTGTGATCCGAAATCAAGTATTAATATTTTTTCCTGCACGTGATAGTTTATAATATGACCGCTCTTATCATAATTCTTTGTGAACCTTGGTGTTAGCCTTAGTGTAACTTTGTGGTTAAACTTCTTTTTTACCGCAAAGGATCGCAAAGGGTATCGCAAAGAACACAAAGAATTTTTTTGATAGCTGCAAAGATAGTTATTCTGTTCATTTTTTGATTGTCGAGTATGATCTTAATAATGAAGTCTATTAAACCACGGGGTTCCACGGAGTTTAAACGGAGTCTCACTGTTTTTAAACTCCGTGTGACCCTGTGAAACTCAGTGCAACTCCGTGGTTAATAGTATTTTTCGAAGATCATTTATATCATATGTAGTTCCATCAATTGCAGGGATTGTGGCCGGGAAAATGGTTTTTGCTTCTTCAACCAATCCGGAGATTTCCTTGTAGCGGGCCGAAAAATGACCGATCATTAATGTCCCTGCATTGGCTTTTCTGGCAACTTTTGCAGCATCATGAGTTGTTGAATGGCGGGTAGTTTTAGCCAGTTCAGTCATGCTTTTATCGAAGGTTGCTTCGTGGTACAGAAGGTTGACATCCTTTACAAATGTCGCAAGACGGCTGAAGAACATTGTATCACTGCAATATGCATAAGATAAAGGCTCTGGAGCAGGAGTTGTTATTTCATCATTCCTGATCAGTGTACCCTCTTTTGTAACAAAATCTGCCCCTTTCTTGATGGAGGGGATCCTTATGGTTGGTATTTCGTATTTGACTATTGCATCTTTAATAATATTCCTGTCAGCCGGTTTTTCCCTGAAAAGGAATCCATAAGACTCTATCCTGTGACGGAGAGGGAACGATGTGACGGTAATGTATTTGTCGTCCAATATCCTTACGGGATTTTTACCTCCGAGTGGAACAAACACAACTTCAAAATTCAGGTTGATATCAAAATCCCTCAGATGCGATAAAAGCATCTGATCATAGTTTGCGGGTGCATAAAGATGGAGAGGGGTTTCCCTTCCCATAAGGTTAAAACTGGAAAGAAGGCCGTAGAGTCCGAAAATATGGTCGCCATGAAGATGGCTTATGAAAATATGGTTGATCTTTCCGAACCTTATTTTACACTTCCGGAGCTGCATCTGAGTTCCTTCACCGCAGTCGATTAAAAACAAACGCTCATGCGCATTAAGCACATGAGCGGATGGATATCTTTTTGATGTCGGCAATGCAGAACTGCTACCAAGTACAGTCAGCTTCATGGGCACTCTGCAATGCTTAACGTTTATGATATCATTTTTTCGGCATCAGCTACAGTCCCTGTAATTGAAAGTACAGTATCGAGCTGTGAAATTGTAATTAGTCTTTCCACTGCTTCACTTAGTCCGCAGAGAACGAAAGTACCACCAGCATTTTTGCACAACCTGTTTGCTACAAGGATTGCGCTCAAACCAGAAGAGTCGCAGTATTGACATTTTTCCAGGTCAAGGATGATATTTTTCTCTCCTTTCCCTGAAATAAGCACAAGTTCAGATTTAAGTGCTGGAGCTATGTGTGTATCAAGCTTCTCTGACTTGATCTGGATCAATGTGTTGTTATTCCGGCTTTCGATGTTGAAATCCATAGTTATAATTTTAATAGCATAAATTTACACTATTTTTCTATTTCTTCGAAGCTTTGCTGGCTTTTTCTTCCATTTCTTCTTTCAGGGCAGCCAGTTGTGTAATATCTCCGAGAGTTGTCTTTTCGGAACTAGGCTTGGCTTTTCTTGAGGATTTCCTGGTTTGTTCAGCTTCCGGTTTCCTTGTTGTGGTTTCGGCAGCTCTCTTCTCATCCTCATAAATCCTGCTGTGAGAAAGGATTATCTTCTTGGCTGATTTGTTAAATTCAATCACCTTGAACTGCATTTTTTCGTCAACCTTGCCAATTGTTCCATCCTCCTTTACAAGATGCTTGGGAGTCACGAACCCTTCAACACCATATGGTAAAGCTATTACAGCACCTTTATCAAAAACTTCCACAACAGTACCTTCATGAACTGAGTCGATAGTAAACAGGTTTTCAAAAACATCCCATGGATTCTCTTCAAGCTGTTTGTGACCCAGGCTGAGTCGCCTGTTATCTTTATCGATTTCAAGTACAACAACTTCTATTTCAGAATCAATTGATGTAAACTCAGCAGGATGTTTTATTTTTTTCGTCCATGAAAGGTCAGAGATATGGATCAGTCCATCGACACCTTCTTCTATTTCAACAAATACACCAAAATTTGTAAAGTTCCTGACTTTTGCAGTATGTTTTGATCCGACAGTATATTTCTCATCGATATTCTGCCATGGATCCGGTTTAAGCTGCTTTATTCCCAGCGACATTTTTCGTTCTGTCCTGTCGAGAGTAAGGATGACAGCCTCAACTTCGTCGCCTACTTTAAGAAACTCCTGGGCACTGCGCAGGTGCTGCGACCATGACATTTCTGAAACATGGATCAGTCCTTCGACACCGGTATTAATTTCAACAAAAGCGCCATAATCAGCCATTACAACAACCTTGCCTTTAACTTTATCACCTACCTTGAGATCAGGATCAACTGAATCCCATGGGTGAGGTGTAAGCTGTTTCAGACCAAGAGCAATCCTTTTCTTATCATCATCAAAATCAAGGATTACAACATTTAGTTTCTGGTCAAGCTGAACGATCTCTTCGGGATGATTGACCCTTCCCCATGAAAGGTCTGTAATGTGTATAAGTCCGTCAACACCGCCGAGGTCGATAAACACTCCGTATGACGTAATATTTTTAACGGTTCCTTCAAGAACCTGTCCTTTTTCAAGCTTGGCGATGATCTCTTTCTTCTGCAGTTCGAGTTCAGCTTCGATGAGAGCTTTATGGGAAACGACAACGTTCTTGAACTCCTGGTTGATCTTTACAACCTTGAATTCCATTGTCTTGCCAACAAATACATCATAGTCGCGAATCGGTTTCACATCGATCTGTGATCCCGGAAGGAATGCTTCGATTCCAAAAACATCAACAATCATTCCTCCTTTTGTTCTGCACTTGATGTAACCGGTAATTATTTCATCTTTTTCAAGAGAAGCATTTACGCGATCCCATGAATTAATAGCGCGTGCCTTTTTGTGGGAAAGGAGAAGCTGTCCTTTTTTGTCTTCCTGGCTTTCGACGTACACCTCGACGGTATCGCCTATTTTCATGTTAGGGTTATAGCGGAATTCATTTAAGCTGACGACACCCTCTGATTTGTAGCCGATATTGACAACCACTTCGCGCGGCGTCATCTGGATTACGGTACCGATTACAACCTCGTCAACTGCTACTGTCGACAGTGTTTTGTCGTACAGGGCTTCGTATTCCTTATACTTTGGCGAATTCTTAAGTTCTTCACTTTCAAATTTTTCCCAGTCGAATTCTTCAGCTGACGGAATATGTTTTACCTCAGCAACCGGTTCAATGAATTCAACTTCTTTTTCAGGTTCAGGTTCATGGGTGGTTATCCTGGTCTTTTTTTCATGTGAGGGCTGATCAGTTTCCATTGAAACCTCTTCTTTTACTGTTTCAGCAACATCTTCAGTTTCTTCAGCTGCTTCAGCCAGAACAGAAGGTTTTTCCTCAGGAGGCAGAATTTCTTCTTCAATTACCTGTTTAACAGGCTTTTCTTTAACCTCTTTTATTCTTGCTCTTTTAGCAGGTTTGAGCTCCTCTTCATTTTTTTCAACCTTTTCTTTTTTGACAGGTTTTTTCTTGTTTTCAGTCATGATTGTAATTAAAAGAACTAATAATTAATAAGTTAGACATTATTTTGGTAAAAAGTGGATGCAAAGGTATATTTTTTTATTGAAAAGTTGCAATATATTAAGATTTTCAGTGGTTATAGGCTAAGAAGCGGAAGCTATCAGGCTATCAGCTATCGAAGGTGGAAGACGTCAAAGGTTGAGTGGCATGACTGCTTGGCAGCACGACATGCAATGACCATACATGACCGCTGAACGCTGAAAGCTGAAAGCTTTTATTATATTTGCATATCAATCGTTAAAATAGGAATATGAAAATCGCAGTTATCGGAACAGGTTATGTGGGGCTGGTTACAGGAACATGTTTTGCAGAGACAGGTGTTAATGTAGTGTGTGTGGATAATGACCTGGATAAAATTCAAATGTTACAAAACGGGAAAGTCCCGATTTATGAACCCGGACTGGAACCAATGCTGATAAATAATGTTGAAAAGGGACGGCTTTCATTTACTGGTGACACAAAAGAAGCGATCGAAGGAGCCGAGGTAATATTTATAGCTGTCGGAACTCCTCCCGGAGAAGATGGAAGCGCTGATCTCAAGCATGTTTTAAAAGTCGCTTCCGATATAGGTAAATTCCTCAATAAATATGTTGTTGTTGCAACAAAAAGTACTGTGCCGGTAGGAACTGCTGAGAAGATAAGAAACACAATAAAAGAAGAACTGGGAAAACGCAAATCGGATTTATCATTTGATGTAGCCTCCAATCCTGAGTTCCTTAAGGAGGGATCGGCTGTTGAAGACTTTCTTAAACCTCAGAGGATAATTATCGGAGTTGACAGCGAAAAAGCCGGTGATATAATGAAGCGGCTTTATATGCCATTCCTTATGAATAACCGTCCTGTAATTTTTATGGATATCCCATCGGCAGAACTTACAAAATATGCTGCAAATGCCATGCTTGCAACCCGCATCAGCTTCATCAATGAAATCGCTAATCTTTGTGAACTGTTAGGAGCCGACATAAATAGTGTCAGAAAAGGAATCGGCAGTGATTCGAGAATCGGTAACCGGTTTATTTATCCTGGTTCCGGTTATGGAGGATCCTGTTTCCCGAAAGATGTGAAAGCTATTTTAAAAACAGCGGCAGATCATGGTTATAACCTTCAGGTAATTTCGGCTGTCGAGAGGGCCAATGAATATCAGAAAAATGTGATTTTCAGTAAAATAGACAGTTACTTTAAACATGATCTTAAAGGTAAGGTAATTGCTGTCTGGGGACTATCATTCAAGCCAAAAACAGATGATATCAGAGAATCATCCTCTATCTATTTGGTTAAGAAGCTTGTGGAAGCCGGTGCAACGGTTCGTGCTTATGATCCGGCAGCGATGGATGAGACGAAAAAGCAGATTGATATCAGTATATTTTATTCGGAAGATCCGTATGATGCTCTGAAGGGAGCTGATGCACTTGCTCTGATGACCGAGTGGCCGGAATTCCATCTGTGTGATTTTTCGAGGATGACAGAGCTGATGAAAGGTAAAGCGATATTTGACGGAAGGAATATATATGATCCGGAGGAGCTGAGGGCGAAGGGGTTTGAGTATTTTGGGATTGGCAGGAAATGATAGCGGTGTGCGGCGTGCGGCGTGGGGTGTGCGGCGTGCGGCGTGCGGAAAACAGAAACCGTGAAACTCCGTGTTAGAAGATAAACTCAGTGAAGGATTGCTTCGCCCCGCTTGATGGCGGGGACTCGCAATGACGGTGCAAATGATTAACTTAGTGAACCCCGCTTGATGGCGGGGACTCGCAATGACGGTGCAAATGATTAAATTAGCTGAAATAATGAAAGGAATAATATTAGCTGGTGGTTCAGGAACACGGCTTTACCCGATAACGAGTGCCATATCGAAACAGATGCTTCCGGTTTATGATAAGCCGATGATATACTATCCTTTATCGGTTTTAATGCTGGCCGGTATCAGGGATATTCTTGTAATCTCAACGCCAAGGGATCTTCCCGGATTCAGGGATCTGCTTGGTGACGGCTCCTCACTGGGAATCAAATTCAGCTATATTGAACAACCATCACCCGATGGTCTGGCACAGGCATTTATACTGGGGGAGGATTTTATCGGGAAGGAGACTGTATGTATGATACTTGGGGATAATATTTTCTATGGCCATGGTTTTGGTGATGTTCTGCTGAAAGCTGCTGAACTGCAAAAAGGAGCATGTGTTTTCGGATATTATGTCAATGATCCTGAACGCTATGGAGTTGTTGAATTTGACAGGAATAAAAAAGCAATAAGTATTGAAGAAAAACCTTCAAAACCCAGATCAAATTATGCAGTAACCGGACTCTATTTTTATGATAACTCTGTTGTAGAAAAAGCGAAATCGCTTAAACCATCCCCAAGAGGTGAACTTGAGATTACAGATCTCAACAGACTTTATCTTAATGATGGCTCACTTGAAGTACGTGTAATGGGACGAGGAATGGCATGGCTTGATACCGGGACTTATGAAAGTCTCCTTCAGGCAGCAAATTTTATTGCAACTCTTGAGCAGAGACAGGGGCTAAAGGCTTCATGTGTTGAAGAGATAGCTTATAAAAGGGGATTTATTACAAAAGAACAGTTGATTGCCATAGCTGAACCAATTAAGAAAAGCCAATATGGTAAATATCTGCTCAAAATAGCATCTGGAAGATATTGATGGATTTGAGACGATGAAATGATATAGATATGATAAATAGTGGTGCTGGGTGCTGGTACTGGGTACTGGGTAGTAAGTGCTGTGTTTCGTAAGGTTAAAATATACCCGGGATTTGGCATCTGGGACCTGGCATCTGGGACTTATGCAACCAGCAACAATCTCTAATAAAACTGAACTAATGAAGATAATTGAGACCGGATTTGAAGGATTATACATAATACAGCCAAAGGTTTACACTGACAGCCGGGGATATTTTTTTGAGAGCTTTAAGCTGGAAACCTTCCTGACGGCTGGAATACCTTTTAATCCGGTTCAGGATAATGAATCGAGATCGGCAAAAGGGGTAATACGGGGATTGCATTATCAGCTGAATCCGTTCGCTCAGGCCAAGTTAATAAGGGTTGTGGTTGGTAAAATATATGATGTAGCGGTTGACCTGCGCAAAAGTTCAAAAACATTCGGGAAATGGTCTGGTATTGAACTTGATTCTGAAAACAAAACTCAGTTTTTTATTCCCAAGGGATTTGCTCACGGATTCTCTGTATTAAGTGAAATAGCGGTAATTCAATATAAATGTGATAACTTGTATAATTCTCAGTTTGAGAGAGGGATTTCATTAAATGATCCTGATTTGAGTATCGATTGGAAACTTGGAGATGTAACACCAATAATAAGTGAAAAGGATTTAAAACATCCGATTTTAAAAGAAGCAGAAAATAATTTCTGAAGAATTACAGGAATGACTTTACAAATAAATTATGTGTACTCAATATTGACCGCAAGGTCTTAAGCTTTACACAAGAGTTCGTAGATTTTATTAGATTTTACCTTAGAGTTAACTTTGCATGCACTTCGTGATCTTTGTGGTTCAGAGGTTTTATGTGTTAAGCACAAAGTCAGCACTAAGTACATCACTAAGGTTCACTAAGGAGTTATTGAAAGTCCAATTAATTAAACAACAGAAACATTATGGCAGTAATTTTAGTAACAGGTGCATCAGGTCAGCTCGGAAATGAAATAAAGGTTTCTTCAAAAAATTACTTTGGTTATGAGTACATTTTTACTGACGTCGATACGCTTAATATTACAGATGGCAAAAAAGTAAGGGAGTTCATTAAAAATAACCATGTTGACTGGATCATAAACTGTGCTGCTTACAATTTTGTTGATAAAGCAGAAACAGAATATGATAAGGCGATTCAGATCAACAGCCTGGCTGTTAAAAACCTGGCAGATTCAATTAAGGGAACTGATTCCAGGTTAATTCATTTTTCAACTGATTATGTTTTTGACGGCAAAGCGAATGTCCCCTACAATGAAAAATCTGTCACAAATCCGCTTTCTGCTTATGGGAAATCAAAGCTTGAAGGCGAAAGATCTGCATTACAGCATTCTGCTTCAATGGTCATAAGGACTTCCTGGTTATATTCTGAATTTGGAAATAATTTTGTAAAATCCATTCTTAATAAAGGAAAGGTCAGTGAGTCGTTAAATGTGGTTTTTGATCAGACCGGAACCCCGACCTATGCTGCTGATCTGGCTGAAGCAGTTTTGCTTATTATTTCAAAAGTTATCAGGAACCAGATTGCTTTTAATGCAGGGATTTATCATTACTCGAATGAAGGAGTCTGCAGCTGGTATGATTTTGCAACTGAAATCATTCAGGAAGCAGGATTGAAGTGTAAGGTAAATCCAATCTTGTCAAAAGATTTTCCTTCTGCAGTACAAAGGCCATGTTACTCTGTGCTTGATAAAAGCAAAATAAGGGAGAATTATGGGATTGAAATACCGCATTGGAGGACTAGTTTAAAAAATGCATGAAACTGTTATTAAATTAATTAATTGAGAAAAATTAAAGAAATCCATTAACCGCCAAGGTCGCAAGCTGTTAGCATAGGTCGCAAAGTCAATATATTCGATACTTTTCTGAAAACTTTGTATGCTTTGCGATAACTGAGGACTTTGCTTAAAAGATCTGGAAGACTGATCGATGAAACTGAAAATAAATTAATCTAAAATAAATATTACAAGTATGTTATCGATAGAAGAAATAAGAACCAAAGCCCAACAGTGGCTTGGACCTGAATTCAATGAAGAAACCCGGAAAGAAGTCAGGGAAATGCTGGAAAAAGATGAGAAGAAACTCATTGATGCCTTTTACCAGGACCTTGAGTTCGGAACAGGCGGATTAAGAGGTATAATGGGAGCAGGTACAAACAGGATGAATATCTATACTCTTGGGATGGCCACCCAGGGACTCTCAAATTATATAATCAAAGAATGCGGGAATAAAGGGATAAAGGTTGCAATAGCGCATGACTGCCGGAATAACAGCAGGTATTTTGCAGAAACAGCAGCAGATATCTTTTCAGCAAATGGATTTGAGGTTTACCTTTTTGAAGCTCTCCGGCCGACACCTGAACTTTCATTTGCAATCAGGCAGTATAAATGTCAGAGTGGGGTTGTAATTACGGCATCCCACAATCCTCCGGAATACAATGGATATAAAGCTTACTGGAACGACGGAGGACAGGTTGTTGCTCCTCATGATGAGGCGATAATTGAGGAGGTCAGGAAAATAACTTCTGTATCGCAGATAAAATTTGACGGGAAGAAGGAGAAAATCAGAATAATAGGAAAAGAGACTGATGAACTATTCCTGAAAGAAGTGCTAAAGATGAGTATAAATCCTGAAATCATCAGGAAACAAAATGATTTTGGAATTGTTTTCACACCTATTCACGGAACGGGAGCTCCACTTGTTCCGGAGGCACTTAAAATGTTTGGATTTAAGAATATCCAGAATGTTCCTGAGCAGGATGCTCCGGATGGGAATTTTCCTACAGTAAAATCACCCAATCCCGAGGAACCTGCTGCCCTTTCAATGGCAATAAAAAAAGCAACAGAAACAGGAGCAGAACTTGTAATGGCAACTGATCCGGATGCTGACAGGCTTGGGATTGCCGTCAGGAATAAAAAGAATGAATTTGTTCTGTTAAACGGTAACCAGACAGGCGCTCTTCTTATCCAATACATTCTTTCACAATTTAAGGAAAAGAATAAGTATAAGGGCAATGAATTTATAATTAAAACAATTGTAACAACTGACCTGCTTGACAGGATCGCTGAAAAACATAAGGTTAAATGCTATAATGTGCTTACAGGATTCAAGTTCTTTGCTGAGCTTATCCGGGAACTTGAGGGGAAAGAAAAGTATATCGGAGGAGGCGAAGAGAGCTATGGATTCCTTCCCGGTGATTATGTGAGGGACAAAGACGCTGTAGCTTCATGTGCACTTGCTGCCGAGGTTGCAGCCTGGGCAAAAAGCAGAGGTAAAACTCTTTATGAACAATTGATTGATATCTATCTGGAATATGGATTGTATAAGGAAAAACTTATAAATATTGTACGAAAAGGTGCAGAAGGGGCAAATGAGATCAGGTCGATGATGAAAGGGTACAGGAACAATCCCCCTGAAACCATTAATAAAAGTAAGGTAGTAAAGGTCGACGACTACGCAACACTTGTCTCAACTAATTGTATAACCGGGGAGAAGAAGAAGATTGATCTGCTAGAATCTGATGTCCTGCAGTTCTTTCTGGAGGATGGATCCAAGATATCTGTCAGGCCATCAGGGACGGAGCCAAAAATCAAGTTCTACTTCAGTGTAAATACTAAACTTGAATCTGCTGATAAGTTTGATGAAACTGAAATGCTACTCGATCAACAGAATAACTGATATTATAAAGGATATGAAACTTTCTTAAGTTTTTTACCACGGAGTTACACGGAGTTGTTGCACGGAGTTGACACGGAGTGGTGATTTTAACAGTGATAACTCAGTGGAAACTCCGTGAGAACTCCGTGGTTTATGGATTATAATTTTCAGATTATGAAATCATATCGTAAAGAACTTTGGTTTGAAACATCAACAAGCAGGGCATTCATTAACATCACAGGTCAGGTTGAAAAATGCCTTGCTGAAAGCGGAATTCAGGAAGGACTTCTGCTTTGGTTAATGCGATGCATATCACCGCAAGTGTATTTATAAATGATGATGAATCAGGTCTGCATCACGATTTTGAAGTATGGCTTGAAAAGCTTGCTCCGGAAAAGCCTTATTCACAATACAAGCACAACGGATTTGAAGACAATGCCGATGCTCATATTAAAAGAACGGTAATGGGCAGGGAGGTTGTTGTGGCTGTTACAAATGGCAGGCTCGATTTTGGTCCGTGGGAACAGATTTTCTATGGGGAGTTTGATGGAAAACGAAGGAAACGGGTGCTGGTGAAAATAATCGGAGAATAATTATTCTGCTGTGGTGCTCTGTGTATTCTCTGTGGTACTCTGTGTAACCAAATAAGCTAAAAACTTACACAGAGAGCACAGAGGAAGCACAGAGATCCACAGAGTAAAAGCCTTATAAGAAAATCATTTAGAAACAAAAAAGTCATCCGCAAAATTTACAAGATATACCCTATCAGTAGAGCGAGTTAGCGCAGTATAAAACCACCTCAGATAATCGATAGTAATTTCGTTCCGGTTGAACATCCCCTGATCGATAAAGACCCTCTCCCACTGACCGCCCTGAGCTTTGTGGCATGTTACTGCATAAGCAAATTTTATCTGAAGTGCATTAAAATAACGGATCCTCCCGGACAGCATCATACTGTTTCCTCCTTGTTTTCAGATGAATGTAATCGGCTAAAACATTGTTGAAACAACTCACTGCTTCTATCAGATGGAAGTGCGGGAGAATCGAGCTGAAGAACATCGAGCATAACTTTTGATTCGATCTCCAGATCATAATCGGGGAACTTCAATTCCATTTCGGCAAACCTGAATCCGTAGATTTCTTCGTATTTTCTTATGCTTTTTACCTCAGCGATGTCCCCGTTTGCTATGAACCTTGTAGGATCCTCTTCATCGGCAAGTGAGTAATTGTTTTTAACAACCATTACGATATCGCCGGGAGTTATTTCCTCTTCCCTGAAGAATATCCGGCTTCGTATACCCTGGTTGTACCGTTGGCCTGCTTATTTGAATTGACAACAATTATAGTTCCTTCAAGTCCGCAGGTTCCATAGGCAGCTGATATCTCTTCAATGAGGTCTTCACCTGTCAACCGGACAATATCTTTAAAATTGTCACAATCAATCTTTGGTTTTTCCAGATTATTCTCAGATACCTGCACTCTTATCTGCGTGGCATTCATAAGAATACCGGATGTCTCACTTTGCCGTACAACCTGCTTTAATTCTGTGGTTATAAGTCCAAAACCGAATTCTTTAAGGACATCCGGATCAAGA
Organism: uncultured Bacteroidales bacterium; assembly: GCA_963753495.1. Taxonomy (GTDB): domain Bacteria; phylum Bacteroidota; class Bacteroidia; order Bacteroidales; family VadinHA17; genus LD21. The sequence goes on along the minus strand of CAVWCO010000008.1, from coordinate 12,322 downwards.
GCAGGACTGACGGCTGAACCGACAGGGGGCAACTGAGCAGTATCTCCGACGATTATAAGTTTGCAGTCAGTGCCGGAATAGACATATTCAATAAGATCATCCAGAACCTTTACCGCTTCCGAAATATGGATGTATCGTTTGAACTATTCGATATCATCGATGCTTCATCAACAATGAAGAATGTGTTTTTGGAAAGGTTTTTGTCAAGGGTAAAGCTCCCGATCCCATCTTTCATTGATTTCTGGCGGTATATTTTTTTATGGATTGTAAAGGCCTGTTTCCCGGCAAATGAGGCCAGTACTTTCGCAGCTCTCCCAGTAGGAGCAAGCAATACGGATCTCATTCTCAGGAGATCAAGAGTCCTGACAACTGAGCTTATGATGCTTGTTTTGCCGGTACCGGCGTATCCTGTCAACAAAAAGATTGTATCGTTATTATTTTCACAATGTATGATGCAATTTTCTTTAGTGCTTCGGACTGATCTTCGGTTGGAGTATTTCCAAGATTTTTGCATAGGTTATTATATATTATTGTATCTCGCATTACTAATTAAGACCACTCTTTATGGCAGGTTGGATATTTTTTTTACTTTTGTTCGTAAACATAAACATTCTGAACCATAATTAAAATACAACTCTGTGGATCTCTGTGTTTCCTCCGTGCTCTCTGTGTAACAAAATGAAAAACTTACACAGAGTTCCACTGAGAAGACACAGAGTGACACAGAGGAATTAATTTGAATCCTCCGATGCCTTTCTTGGAACTCTTTGATGAGACGCTTGATATCAACTCGACTGAAAACTACGAGTTATCAGTTCAGGTAAGTACTGATAATCTCTCATTTTGCATACTTGATACCTTAAGAAACAAGTTTGTCCTTTTAAGATCGTATGAGTCAGTAGGCAATTCGAAGTATGACCAATAATATTCTAGGTGAAATTATCAACAAAGATGATTTCCTGATCAGGCGGTACAAGAAAGTATGTCTGACTGCAATATCCCCTAAGTTTACGCTGGTACCGGCATCTTTATTTGATGAGTCTAAAAAAGATGAATATTTTACATTTAATCAGGTTCTGTCAGAAGAAGAGACAATCCTTACCAGTAAACTTCAGAACCCGGATACTTTCATCATTTATTCATTTCCTTCCGGGATTGCGGATATTCTGAAAACTTCTTTCCCGGGAAGCATCTTTATGCATCATTTAAAACCGCTTCTTAATTTTATAAGTGTCACCCAGAGATCGTTTTTAAGCCATAATGTTCATATACATCTTGAACGGGATTATTTAAATATGATAATCTTTGATCAGAACACATTAAAATTTTGCAATACATTCTATTACAAGACTATTTCTGACATTCAGTATTATATTCTTTATGTTCTGAAGCGGTTGAACATAAGGCAGGAGGAGACAATAAATTTCAGCGGAAATGCAATGAAGCAGGAAGAAATTCTTCATGGCTTTTCAAACTACCTTAATGCAATTAAATTTGCGATACCGACAGGGAATTACACTTTCAGTTATGTTTTCAGTGAAACAGAACTTCAAAAATTTCTTATTCTTTTCAGTGCAGTGAATTGCGAATAATCGGAGGTAAATATAAAGGAAGGATAATCAGTCCGGTTTCAGGTCTGAAAGCAAGGCCAACGACTGATTTTGCACGGGAGAGTCTTTTCAATATCCTCAATAATCGTATTGATTTTGAGTCGATCAGTGTACTTGATCTTTTTTCAGGGACAGGATCAATTGGTTTCGAGTTTGCATCAAGAGGTGCGGAGATTGTTCATCTTGTTGAAAAAGATCAGAAACATATTTCCGGGATCAGGCGTACAATTGAGAAGATTGGATTTACTAATATAAAACCGATTCATATTGATGTAAAAGCATATTTAAAGACCTGCAAATTCAAATATGATATTGTTTTTGCTGATCCGCCTTATGATCTGGTATGGTTGAAAGATATCCCTGACCTTGTTATTGAGTCAGGTGTAATAAAGGAAGATGGATTTTTTATCCTGGAACATCCCAGATCGATGGATTTCAAAAATCATCAAATGTTTTTTGAGCATAGGAATTATGGGAGTGTGAATTTCAGTTTTTTCATTCGTACTCAAATCTCTTACCCTCACTCTGGTATATTTAAAATTTAAGCTATCTATACAATGGACTTTACTGATAGACGACTCTTCATTGAAATCTTTGAATTTAAACAATATTTGTTTAAGTTGTTAAACTAGTAATATCAAAAATAAAATTATCAATTATGAAACGAAGATTTATTGCATTTGCATTACTGATATTATTAGTTGTTTCATTAAATTCGTGCAAGGAAAAAGAAAAGACATCTGACATGAACATTATTTATATTCATCACAGTACCGGAGGTGTAATCTGGCAGGGAGAAAAAGCTTCAATTATTACAAGGGCAGCAAGAAAAATCAGTACAGAGCTGGCAGATGCAGTTGGCAGATAAAGCCAAATTGCCATCATTATTTGATAAATATAATAAGGAGAACAACAAGAATTATCTCATAAAGGAAATGGCATTTCCAAAGGCATCTCCATATGGCTGGCATAATTATCCTTATGATTATTATGACATCTGGGTAAAACATGCAGGAAATGAACCATATATGGAGGAACCGACTCTTGAAATGCTCACAAAGCAATATCAGGTTATTATTTTCAAACATTGTTATCCCGGTAAGCAATATTCAGCCTGATAAGGATTCGGCCGATATCAATTCAGATTACAAATCTCTGGCAAATTATAAGCTTCAATATGCAGCATTGAGGGATAAGCTTGCATGAATTTCCAGATACAAAATTTATTGTCTGGACCGGTGCTGCCCAGGTAAAGTCAGCTGTATCAGAAGATGAAGCCAAAAGAGCCAAGGAATTTTTACATGGGTAATTAATGAATGGGATTTACCGGGAGATAATATTCATATTATGGGATCTTTACAGCTTGAAACTGAAGGAGGATTATACCTTAAAGAAGAATATGCAACATCTCCAAATGATTCTCATCCTAATGGTGAATTTGCATCAAAAGCAGCTCAATTAATTTTTAACAGGATAATTGATGTGATTGAAAATGATGGCACAGGACAAAGCTGACAGGTGAAAAGATCTGATTTTGTCATGGTTCATATTGAAATCCAGAATTTTTCACCTTTTATATTTTGAGTAATCAAAAATTCGGTTAATTTTGCATCGCATTTAAAAATGGTGCGGTAGTTCAGTTGGTTAGAATATCGGCCTGTCACGCCGAGGGTCGCGGGTTCGAGTCCCGTCCGCACCGCAAGAAAAACAGTTAAACCGCTGTAAATCAGCGGTTTTTGTTTTTCAATAGGGAATTTTGCACAGCATTTGCTCCACAAACACAAGAACACATCAAAGATATAACCTTATCAGGAATGATCTCACTAATAAAATGTCTCCTGAAATAATCCGCAAGCTTTCATAAATATTACAAAATATCTAATCTTTTAAGCAACGAACCGATAAAGCATTCTGCTTTTTATTTGTGATAATGAAAAGGTCACCAGTATCAAAGGAAAGGGTGAAAGACTTACCTGTAGTTTTGTTCTTTTCTTTGGAATCTATCATGTGCACATATAACCAATAGAATCCAATTTTCCATTACACAGACTACTGCCTGGAAGAGCTGAAACCACTTTATTAGATGCAGCACTATTAGCACGTTTCCACCCCTTCTACCTCCGGCACAATGTAGCCGGAGGTAAAATGAAGGAAAAGGGTACCATTCATTGGAAGCGTCCTAATAGTGCTGCATCTAATAAGAGTGGTTTCACAGCTCTTCCAGGGGGTAGTCTGTGTAATGGAAAATTCGATTATATTGGTTATATGTGCACATGGTGGATGTCCGAAGAAAAGAACAAAACCACAGGTAAGTCTTTCACCCTTTCCTTTGATACTGGTGACCTTTTCATTATCACAAATAAAAAGCAGAATGCTTTATCGGTTCGTTGCTTAAAAGATTAGATATTTTGTAATATTTTTGAAAGCTTCCGGATTATTTCAGGAGACATTTTATTAATTCAGAATCATTCCTGATAAGGTTATATCTTTGATGTGTTCTTGTGTTTGTGGAGCAAATGCTGTGCAAAATTCCCTATTGAAAAACAAAAACCGCTGATTTACAACGGTTTAACTGTTTTTCTTGCGGTGCGGACGGGACTCGAACCCGCGACCCTCGGCGTGACAGGCCGATATTCTAACCAACTGAACTACCGCACCATTTTTAAATGCGATGCAAAATTAACCGATTTTTTGATTACTCAAAATATAACAGGGGAAAAATTTGGATTTCAATCTGAACCATCACAAAATCAAAGCTTTTCGCCTGTCAGCTTAGTCTTCGTCCCATCATTTTCAATTACATCAACTATCCTGTTAAAGATTAACTGTGCTGCTTTGGATGCAAATTCACCGTTGGGGTGAGAATCATTCGGAGAGGTTGCGTATTCTTCTTTGAAATACAATCCTCCCTCCGTTTCTAAACTATAGAGGTCCCAAATATGAATATTATCTCCGGGCAAATCCCATTCATTGACAACCCATGAAAAGAACTCTTTAGCTCTTTTTGCTTCATCTTCTGATACAGCAGCTTTACCTGGGCAGCACCAGTCCAGACAATGAATTTTGTACCCGGAAACTCATGCAACTTATCCCTTAATGCTGCATATTGAAGCTTGTAGTTCGCCATTGATTTATAATCTGAATTAATATCAGCCGAATCCTTGTCAGCCTGAATATTGCTCACAGGGTAACAATGCTTGAAGATTATAACCTGGTATTGTTTAGTGAGCATCTCAAGAGTGGGTTCTTCCATATATGGCTGATTTCCTGCATTCTTTACCCAGATGTCATAATAATCATAAGGATAATTATGCCATCCATATGGAGATGCCTTTGGAAATGTCATTTCTTTGATCAGATAATTCTTGTTGTTTTCCTTATTGTATTTTTCAAATAATGATGGCAATTTGGCTTTATCTGCCAACTGCTTCTGCCAACTTTGTACTGACTTTTCGTGCTGCCCTTGTAATAATTGAAGGCTTTTCTCCCTTGCCAGATTACACCACCTGTACTGTGATGAATGTATAGTAATGTTCATATCAGATGTCTTTTCTTTTTGTTTGCACGAATTTAATGAAACCATTGCTAACAGTAGTGCAAATGTTATAAATCTTAATTTCATAATTGATCAATTTTATTTTCGGATATTACGAAGTCTTAACAAAATTAAACAAATATTGTTTGGAATACAATAGGATATTTGATGAAGAGTCGTTAGTAAATCCTTTAACCTTGAGTTCGTGGTAAAAATACCTTTTAACCAGAAGGACCACAATATACCACGAGTTACACAGAGAAGAGAAAGAAGATTCTGATTTTTTATTAACTAAGTGAAAAAACTGAAATTCACACTTCCGTAATTCCGGTGCTCAAAAAACCTTTCATGATTTTTGAAATCCATAGACCTTGGATGCTCAAGTATGAAAAATCCTTCTTCCTTTAAAACACCTGATTCAATAACGAGATCAGGGATATCTTTTAACCATGCCAGATCATAAGGAGGATCAGCAAAGACAATATCATATTTGATTTTACAGGTCTTTAAATATGCTTTTACATCAATATGAATCGGTTTTACATTTGCAAATCCAATTTTCTCAATAGTCTGCCTTATCCCGGAAATATGTTTCTTATCTCTCTCAACAAGATGAACAATCTCAGCCCCTCTGGATGCAAACTCGAAACCAATCAATCCGGTCCCTGAAAAAAGATCAAGTACACTGACCGACTCAAAATCAATACGATTATTGAGGATATTGAAAAGACTCTCCCGTGCAAAATCAGTTGTAGGCCGTGCTTTCAGTCCTGAAACCGGACTGATGATCCTTCCTTTATATTTACCTCCGATTATTCGCAATTCACTGCACTGAAAAGAATTAGAAACTTCTGAAGCTCTGTTTCACTGAAAACATAACTGAAAGTATAATTACCTGTCGGTATCGCAAATTTAATTGCATTAAGGTAGTTTGAAAAGCCATGAAGAATTTCTTCCTGCTTCATTGCATTTCCGCTGAAATTTATTGTCTCCTCCTGCCTTATGTTCAAACGCTTCAGAACATAAAGAATATAATACTGAATGTCAGATATAGTCTTGTAATAGAATGTATTGCAAAATTTTAATGTGTTCTGATCAAAGATCATCATATTTAAATAATCCCGTTCAAGATGTATATGAATATTATTGCTTAAAAAAGATCTCTGGCTGACACTTATAAAATTAAGAAGCGGTTTTAAGTGATGCATAAAGATGCTTCCGGGAAAAGCACTCTTCAGAATATCCTCAATCCCGGCAGGAAATGAATAAATGACGAAACTATCCGGATTCTGAAGCTTACTGGTCAGGATTGTCTCTTCTTCTGAAGGAACCTGATTAAATGTAAAATATTCATCTTTTTTAGACTCATCATATAAAGATGCAGGCACCAGCGTAAACTTAGGGGATATTGCAGTCAGACACACTTTCTTGTACCGCCTGATCAGGAAGTCATCTTTGTTGATGATTTCTTTAATAATATTGCGTTCATATTTCGATTTATCAACCGGCTCATATGATCTTAAAAGGACAAACTTGTTTCTCAAGGTATCAAGAATGCAAAATGAAAGATTATCAGTACTTACCTGAACTGATAACTCGTAGTTTTCAGTTGAGTTTATATCAAGTGTTTCATCGAAGAGTTCCAGAAAGGCATCGGAGGATTCAAATTAATTCCTCTGTGTCACTCTGTGTATTCTCCGTGGAACTCTGTGTAAGTTTTTCCTTTTGTTACACAGAGAGCACAGAGGAGGCACAGAGATCCACAGAGTTGTATTTCAATTGTGATTCAGAATGTTTATGTTTACAAACAAAAGTAAAAAAAATATCCAACCTGCCATAAAGAGTGGTCTTATTTAGTGATGCGCGATACAATAATATATAATAACCTCTGCAAGAATCTCGGAAATATTCCAACTGAAGATCAGTCCGAAGCACTGAAGAAAATTGCATCATATATCTGTGAAAATAATAATGATACTATCTTTTTGTTGACAGGTTATGCCGGCACCGGCAAAACAAGCATCATAAGCTCTATTGTCAGGACTCTTGATCTCTTGAGAATGAAATCAGTTCTGCTTGCTCCAACAGGCAGAGCTGCGAAAGTTCTGGCCTCATTTGCCGGGAAACAGGCCTTTACAATTCATAAAAAAATATACCGCCAGAAATCAATGAAAGATGGGATCGGGAGCTTTACACTTGACAAAAACCTTTACAAAAACACATTCTTTATTGTTGATGAAGCATCCATGATATCCAACAGTTCAAACGATTCATCAATTTTCGGAAGCGGAAAGGTTCTCGATGATCTTATTGAATATGTCTATTCCGGAACTGACTGCAAACTTATTATCGTGGGAGATACTGCTCAACTGCCTCCTGTGGGTTCAGCAGTCAGTCCTGCTCTTGATCCGGATGTCCTTAAAGAATTCGGTTTTGGACTTATAACCACAGAATTAAAACAGGTTGTACGGCAAAGTGAAACATCAGGTATTCTAATGAATGCCACGCATATAAGACTTCAGGTATCAGAGAATAATCTGGAAAAACCAAAGATTGATTGTGACAATTTTAATGATATTGTCCGGTTGTCAGGTGAAGAACTCATTGAAGAGATATCGGCTGCTTATGGAACCTGCGGACTTGAAGGAACTATAATTGTTGTCAATTCAAATAAGCAGGCCAACGCTATAACCAGGGTATACGAAGCCGGATATTCTTCAGGGAAGAGGAAATAACTCCCGGCGATATCGTAATGGTTGTTAAAAACAATTACTCACTTGCCGATGAAGAGGATCCTACAAGGTTCATAGCAAACGGGGATATCGCTGAGGTGAAAAGCATAAGAAAATACGAAGAAATCTACGGATTCAGGTTTGCCGAAATGGAATTAAAGTTCCCTGATTACGATCTGGAAATCGAGTCAAAAGTTATGCTCGATGTTCTTCAGATGGATACTCCTGCGCTTCCATCAGATAAAAGCAGTGAGCTTTTCAACAATGTTCAGGCCGATTATATTCATCTGAAATCCAGGAGAAAACAGTATGAAGCTGTCAGGGAGGATCCGTATTTTAATGCCCTTCAAATAAAATTTGCTTATGCAGTAACATGCCATAAAGCTCAGGGCGGTCAGTGGGAGAGGGTCTTTATCGATCAGGGGATGTTCAACAGGAATGAAATCACTATTGATTATCTGAGGTGGTTTTATACTGCGCTCACTCGTGCCACTGATAAGGTATACCTTGTTAATTTTGCGGACGACTTTTTTGTTTCTAAATGATTTTCTTATAAGGCTTTTACTCTGTGGATCTCTGTGCCTCCTCTGTGCTCTCTGTGTAAGTTTTTAACTTTTTTGGTTACACAGAGTTCCACAGAGAATGCACAGAGTTCCACAGAGAAAAATTATTCTCCGATTATTTTCACCAGCACCCGTTTCCTTCTTTTACCATCAAATTCTCCATAGAAAATCTGTTCCCACGGACCAAAATCGAGTCTGCCATTTGTAATAGCCACAACAACTTCCCTGCCCATTATCGTTCTTTTAATATGAGCATCAGCATTGTCTTCAAATCCGTTGTGCTTGTATTGTGAATAAGGCTTTTCAGGAGCCAGCTTTTCAAGCCATACTTCAAAATCGTGATGCAGGCCTGATTCATCATCATTTATGAATACACTGGAGGTGATATGCATTGCATTACAGAGCAGAAGTCCTTCCTGAATACCGCTCTCTGCAAGACATTTTTCAACCTGACCCGTGATGTTTAGGAATGCCCGACGGGTTGATGTTTCAAACCAGAGTTCTTTACGATATGATTTCATAATCTGAAAATTAAATCCATAAACCACGGAGTTTCACGGAGTTTCCACGGAGTTATCACTGTTAAAATCCGTCACTCCGTGCAACTCCGTGCAAAACTCCGTGTAACTCCGTGGTAAAAAACTCAAGATAATTTCATATCCTTTATTATATCAGTTATTCTTTGATCGAGATACATTTCAGTCTCATCAAACTTAGCAGCAGATTCCAGTTTTGTGTTAACACTGAAATAAAACTTGATCTTTGGTTCTGTTCCTGATGGCCTGACTGATATCTTGGATCCATCTTCCAGAAAGAATTGCAGGACATCAGATTCTAACAGATCAATCTTCTTCTTCTCCCCGGTTATACAATTTGTTGAGACAAGTGTTGCGTAGTCGTCGACCTTTACTACCTTACTTTTATTTATGGTTTCAGGGGGATTGTTCCTGTACCCTTTCATCATCGACCTTGATCTCATTTGCCCCTTCCGCACCTTTTCGTACAATATTTATAAGTTTTTCCTTATACAATCCATATTCCAGATAGATATCAATCAATTGTTCATAAAGAGTTTTACCCCTGCTTTTTGCCCAGGCTGCAACCTCTGCAGCAAGTGCACATGAAGCTACAGCATCTTTGTCCCTCACATAATCACCGGGAAGGAAACCATAGCTCTCTTCACCTCCTCCGATATATTTTTCTTTCCCTTCAAGTTCCCGGATAAGCTCAGCAAAGAACTTGAATCCTGTAAGCACATTATAGCATTTAACCTTATGTTTTTCAGCGATCCTGTCAAGCAGGTCAGTTGTTACAATTGTCTTAATGATAAATTCATTGCCCTTATACTTATTCTTTTCCTTAAATTGTGAAAGAATGTATTGGATAAGAAGAGCGCCTGTCTGGTTTCCGTTTAACAGAACAAATTCATTCTTTTTATTCCTTACGGCAATCCCAAGCCTGTCAGCATCCGGATCAGTTGCCATTACAAGATCAGCTCCTGTTTCTGTTGCTTTTTTAATTGCCATTGAAAGGGCAGCAGGTTCCTCGGGATTGGGTGATTTTACTGTGGGAAAATTACCATCCGGATGCATCCTGCTCAGGAACATTCTGGATATTCGTAAATCCAAACATTTTAAGTGCCTCCGGAACAAGTGGATCTCCCGTTCCGTGAATAGGTGTGAAAACAATTCCTAAATCATTTTGTTTCCTGATAATTTCCGGATTTATACTCATCTTTAGCACTTCTTTCAGGAATAGTTCATCAGTCTCTTTTCCTATTATTCTGATTTTCTCCTTCTTCCCGTCAAATTTTATCTGGGATACTGAATTTATTTTCCTGACCTCCTCAATTATTGCCTCGTCATGGGGAGCAACAACCTGTCCTCCGTCGTTCCAGTAAGCTTTATATCCATTGTATTCTGGAGGATTGTGAGAGGCCGTAATTACAACCCCGCTCTGACATTTATACTGCCTGATTGCAAATGAAAGTTCGGGAGTGGGACGCAATGCTTCAAAAAGGTAAACCTCAAATCCATTTGCTGAAAAGATATCTGCGGCTGTTTCTGCAAAATACCTGCTGTTATTCCGGCAATCATGCGCTATTGCAACCTTTATCCCTTTATTTCCGCATTCTTTGATTATATAATTTGAGAGTCCCTGGGTGGCCATCCCAAGAGTATAGATATTCATCCTGTTTGTACCGGCTCCCATTATACCTCTTAATCCCCCTGTTCCGAACTCAAGGTCCTGATAAAAGGCATCAATTAGTTTCTTCTCATCTTTTTCCAGCATTTCCCTGACTTCTTTCCGGGTTTCTTCATTGAATTCAGGTCCAAGCCACTGCTGGGCTTTGATTCTTATTTCTTCGATCGACAACATAATAGTAAATTATTAAGATTTTGATTTTTTCCAAGTACTACGGGGCATTCTAAAGGCTTCTTTTAACCGCAAAGTACACAAAGTTATCGCAAAGCACACTAAGTCAATTCAAAAAAGTTCACTCCAATATCTATTGTAACTTTGCGACCCCTTAGATTAGCATGAGCTTATTTAAGGGTTATGTGATTTTTGATGTTTTGTTTATATATTATTGATTTATAATTATTTATTGTTCTTTCTCTTAATTGACGAAATTTGCTATAAAAACCAACCGGTATGGTAGAATTAATTTGTGCCAAAAGTTTGCAGACTTACACTAAGATTAAATCCCATACCGGTGTTTTGAACAAGCTTCAAATAGAAATTAAGGCTTTTGGCCTATTATCAGGGGCTTGAGTGTGTTCAGAACATGGTTTTAATTGTATAAAGTTAATTAAAAAACGGGAATCATGTTTACAAACTTTGTTGGTATCGATGTATCTAAGTCCAAGTTTGATCTGGCTCTTATCAAGGGCCAGGATAAGGATCATGTTATCCAGGGAGTCTTTGACAACACTCGTAAGGGAATTAAGTCTATGAGTAAGTTCCTCGAGAAAGAACATCATGTTCAATTATCTGAGACCATTTTTTGTATGGAGTTCACAGGTGTTTATTGTTATCCATTAACCGACTTCTTTGTTAAACAGGATTGTCATGTTTGGATTGAGATGCCTGTAAACATAATACGATCCCTTGGCCTTCAGAGGGGCAAGAATGATCGTGTTGATGCGCATCGCATAGCTCTTTACGCCTATAAAAACAGAGATGACGTCAAGCTATGGAAGCCTCAGCGTGAAGCCATATTAAAACTGCGTGACTTATTAGCACTTCGTGAGAGGCTTATCGCTGCACAAAAGTCTTTGCAAATGCCTATCAATGAAAAAATCTCAATGGGAGATAAAAAAGGTGCTGAGATGCTTCGCAAAGGCTGCCAAAAATCTATGTCTTCACTCGAAAATGAGATCGGACAGATCGATAAAAATCTGGACGATATCATTAAGGACGATCCCCAACTTAAAGAGCTCTTCCAGCTTGCAACATCTGTTCCTGGCATTGGTAAGCTAACAGCATTATTTATGATCTGTTTTACCAATGAGTTCTCAATGTACACTAATCCGAAACAGCTTGCATGTTATTGTGGAGTAGCTCCGTTCGAACATAGCTCCGGATCAAGTATCAGAGGTCGAACAAGAGTCAGCCATATGGCTAATAAGGTACTTAAACGAATGCTCCATATGGGGGCCATGTCGGTAATCTCAAGGGATCCTGAGCTGCGTGATTATTATCAACGCAAAGTCGCTCAGGGTAAAAACAAAATGCTCGTCATAAATGCTGTGCGTAACAAAATCATTCACAGATTATGTGCAGTCATCAAACGAGGATATGGATACCAGTCAGAAATTATTTTCAAAGAACGATTGGTTTTATCATAGAAATCTTTGCGCAATAGCTTTGAGCCCTTTG
>CAVWCO010000007.1:0-216012 GCA_963753495.1 uncultured Bacteroidales bacterium | reverse complement strand
ACCCCACTACTTATTCAAAGGCTCAGGAACGACTTTACCGAGCTTCCGTCTTATCACAAAGTCATCATCTATTTGGTAATCCTCTGATCAAATTATCTTATATTTGATACTGACTTATTAATAGTTTTTGATATGGGAAAAGTACTTGTCATTGGTGCAGGTGGAGTAGGTTCAGTAGTCATAAGCAAAATGGCCTCACTACCTGAAGTTTTTACTGAAATACTTCTTGCAAGCCGCACAAAATCAAAATGTGATGCAATTGCTGCCAGGATTAGGTCAAGACAGGATTAAAACAGCTCAGATCGATGCTGATAATGTTCCTGAACTTGAAAGCTTATCAGAAGTCTTTAAGCCTGATATCGTTGTGAATGTTGCACTTCCGTATCAGGATCTTCATATTATGGATGCATGCCTGGCGGAAGGGGTATCATACCTTGATACTGCAAATTATGAGCCGCTTGAGGAAGCAAAATATGAATATAGCTGGCAATGGGCATACCACGACAGGTACAGGGAGGCAGGTATTAACTGCAATCCTGGGTTGTGGATTTGATCCGGGTGTAACATCAATTTTTACCGCATATGCTGCAAAACATCATTTTGATGAGATCCATTATCTCGATATTGTCGATTGCAATGCAGGTGATCATGGAAAACCTTTTGCCACCAATTTCAATCCCGAAATAAATATCAGGGAAGTGACCCAGAAGGGAAAATACTGGGAAAACGGGAAATGGGTTTATACAAAACCTCATCAGATACACAAACCATTGAATTACCCTGATATCGGACCAAAAGAATCATATCTTATTTATCATGAAGAGCTTGAATCGCTGGTAAAGAATTTCCCTACTCTTAAAAGAGCCAGATTCTGGATGACATTCGGACAGGAATATCTTACCCATCTGCGGGTAATTCAGAATATCGGAATGGCAGGAATTGAACCTGTAATGTTTGACGGGAGAGAGATCATCCCCATTCAGTTCCTTAAGGCTGTTCTTCCTGATCCGGGTGAACTTGGTGAGAACTATAAAGGGCAGACATCGATTGGCTGCAGGATAAAGGGAATTAAGAACGGGAAGGAAAAAACCTACTATATCTATAATAATTGCAGTCATGAGGCTGCATATAAGGAAACAGGTGCCCAGGGAGTCAGCTATACAACCGGAGTCCCTGCTGCAATAGGAGCAATGATGTATCTTAAGGGAATATGGAAAAAACCCGGGGTATTCAATGTTGAAGAATTTGATCCGGATCCGTTTATGGAACAGCTGAACCTGCTTGGTCTTCCGTGGGTGGAACTGCATGATGTTGATCTTGAATTATAGTAGTGGATTAGCATTCAACGGCATACAATACTTAGTATAACTAATTGTCAATATGACTGATTACTCAAAATACCATCACCCTGTTATGTGATCGATGAAGAACGATTCCGCAAGAATCTGTCATTGATAAAGCAGGTATCGGAAGAATCGGGCGCTGAAATTATCCTTGCGTTCAAGGGATTTGCCATGTGGGGTGTATTCCCGATTCTTAAGGAATATTTCAGCGGAGCTGCTGCCAGCTCAGTCAGCGAAGCCCGTCTTTGCTATGAGGAGATCGGAATCCCGGCACATACATATTCTCCGGTTTATAAAGCCGATGACTTTGAATCAATCCTCAGATACAGCTCACATGTAACTTTTAATTCCCTTGCCCAGTTCAATAAATATTCAGGTTCTCTGGCAAATATCGCAGGTAAAGGTTTCTGCAGGTTTAAGGATCAATCCTGAATTCTCTGAAATAGGCCATGATATTTATAATCCCTGTTCACCGGGTTCAAGACTCGGAATTACTGCCGGTGAACTCAAATGAAAGGATTTCCGGATGGGATGGAGGGATTCATTTTCATGTTTTGTTTGAATCGGATTCCTATGCACTTGAAAAAATTCTAAAGGTGGTGGAGGAGAAATTCAGTATCTTTTTTCACGAAACTTAAATGGATCAACATGGGTGGAGGACATCTGATGACCAGGAAAGGATATGATACAGAGCATCTTGTAACGATACTTAAGAGATTCAGGGAAAGTTCTGGTCTTCATCTGATTCTTGAACCCGGGAGTGCATTTGCATGGGAAACAGGCGAGTTGGTTTCGACTGTTGAGGATATTGTTGAAAACCAGGGCATCAAAACTGCAATTCTTGATGTCTCATTTACTGCACATATGCCCGATTGCCTTGAAATGCCATATAAGCCTAAAATAATCGGGGCTACAGATCCCGTTGAGGGAAAACCAACCTACAGGATGGGTGGTAATTCATGTCTGTCAGGTGATTTTATGGGTGAATGGTCATTTGAAAATGAACTTAAACCTGGCGACAGGATCATTTTCCTGGATATGATCCATTATACAATGGTAAAAACAACAACATTCAATGGTGTTCACCACCCTTCAATAGGGATCTGGACCAGGGACAATAAATTCAAATTAATTAAAGAATTCGGATACGAAGATTATAAAAACCGGCTGTCGTAATTCTTACACCTGCTGCTATGTTAACACCCTGACCCTATCACCTCATCACCATTATACCAGGCTGCAAACTGACCAGGGGTAATACCCCGCTGCAACTTGTGAAATATAATATATATGCCATCCGCCTTTTTGAAAAGCCTGGCCTTTTGCAAAGGTTGTCGGTATCTTATCCTGACCTCATAATCCCTTGTCTCATTCAATTCCATCTCAAGATCTGTTCTTATCCAGTGGACTTCATCATTCCTGATGAATAATCCTTTCCTGTATAATCCCGGATGCGATTGTCCTTCACCCACAAACAACAGGTTGTTTTCAATATCAATGCCTATAACAAATAATGGCTCTTTATAAGCCTCCGATATTTATCCCTTTCCTCTGGCCAATGGTAAAGAAATGAGCGCCGTTATGCTCTCCGATTATTCTGCCTGAACCCTGATAGTACTTATGCGGCCTTGAGGCTGATGACAGTTCTTCTTCATCAGATGTATTCTCAGGTAATCCAGAAGGCCATAATTTGTTACTAAAAGTCACCGGGATCTCAACAACATAGCCTTTACTTGATTTCAGCTTCTGCTGGAGGAATGTCGGAAGATGCACCTTGCCGACAAAGCATATCCCCTGCGAGTCTTTTCTGTGGGCAGTTGCAAGTCCCAGCTTTTCAGCAATAGCGCGCACTTCCGGTTTGGTCATTTCACCGACCGGGAAAAGGGCATACCCGAGCTGATCCTGGCTGATCTGGCAAAGAAAATAACTCTGGTCCTTATTATCGTCATTTCCGGCAAGCAGTCTGTAAAGTTTTTTATCTCCCTGTCCGATTGTCTCTTTACGGCAATAATGACCTGTTGCTACAAATTCACCTCCCAGCTTCCTTGCTTCATCAGCAAAAGAATCAAATTTTATTTCCCTGTTGCACAGAATATCAGGGTTTGGAGTACGGCCTTTTTCATATTCCGAAAACATGTAATCGACAACCCTTTGCCTGTAGGGTCCGCTAAGATCAACATGAGTGAAACGGAATATCAAGCTTTCTGGCCACCATCTCAGCAAACATCAGATCATCTTCCCAATGGCATTCGCTCTGAAGCAGACCTGTCGTATCGTGCCAGTTCTTCATGAAAAGACCTGTAACTTCATACCCCTTCTCTTTCAGAAGCCATGCTGCCACACTCGAGTCAACACCACCCGATAATCCTATTACCACCCTTTTTTTCACCGCGCAAAGTTAATTAAATTGGCTAACTTTACCCTGTAATGGGTGTCGGAACATTAACTATCTATAGCGCTTCAGCAGGTTCTGGTAAGACTCATAAGCTTGCCGGGATCTACCTTGAAAAGCTGTTTAAATCCCGATTCAATTACCGGAAAATCCTTGCGGTTACTTTTACTCACAAGGCAACTGCAGAAATGAAAAACCGCATCCTGGAGGAACTGGATAATCTGGCTTCAGGAGAAAAATCAAAATATCTTGATGATCTTTTAAAATCGACCGGAAAGACAGAAGAATTCATAAGAGATGAAGCGAAAGAGATACTGACTTCAGTTTTGCATGATTTTTCAAGGTTTTCAGTAAGCACCATCGACAGCTTCTACCAGAAGATAATCAGGGCATTTGCCCGCGATATTGGTCTTCATTCAGGCTTTGATATCGAAATTGACCATTCTGCTGTACTTGCTTCGGCTGTCGACAGAATGATCGATTCGGCCGCTTCCGATCTTACAGTAAGAAACTGGCTTTCGATGTATGTCAGGGCAAATATTGAAGAGGGGAAAAGCTGGGATCTTAAGAAAAATATTATAGGGCTTGCAGGTGAGATCTTCGCTGAAAAATTCAAACTCCTTTCATCTGATGAAAAAAAGAGACTCATGGACAAAGAGTTTCTTAAATCATATATAGGTGAGATGCGTTCAACTTATCAAGCCATCAGCAGGGAAATGAAGGAGATTGGTTCGAAATGCCTTATGATTTGGAACAAATATGCTCTCACCGAAGATATGTTTTACCAGAAAGGTAAAGGAATTCCGGGTTACATAAGATCGCTTGCCGGCGGAGAAATGAAATCTCCCAATAACTATGTGCGTGCAATAACCGGCGATCCCCCAAAATGGTGCACAGGGAAGATGTCTGCACAGCTTGCAGCGGCAATCGAAGCAGGACTTGAGAGTTCAGTCAGGGAGGCAATATACATGCTATGACCGCAACATCAAATCATATAATACAGCAAAACTGATCCTGTCAAACATCTATATTCTGGGAATACTATCTGATGTTCTTAACCATGTTCATCATATAACAAGCGATGAGAACATATTCCTTTTATCTGATGCCGGTGAGCTTATTTATCTGATAACAGAAAAAGACCAGACTCCCTTTATCTATGAAAAAGCGGGCAATACATTTGAGAATTTTATGATAGATGAGTTTCAGGATACATCTATTATTCAATGGAAAAATTTCAGGCAGCTTATCGATAACAGCATGGCTCAGGGATTTGATAACCTCGTAGTCGGAGATATAAAACAATCAATTTACAGATGGAGGAACAGCGACTGGCACACTTTGAGCGATCTTAAGAAAAAGGTTGATGGCAAACGTTATATTTCGAGTTCGCTCGATACTAACTGGAGGAGTTGCAGAAATATAATAAGGTTCAATAATGCCCTGTTTTCAATTATTCCTATATCAGATCGATGAGGAAATATCAGATCATAAACCGGATATGAGTTTCCGTGAACTCTTTTCCGAAGCTGTTCAGAAAGATCCGGGGAGGAAAGAAAACGGTTATGTCAGGATAGAATTCATTGAAAATCCAGAAGAATCGGGATGGCAGGAAGATGTCCTGAAAAGGCTTCCCTCAATAATTGAAATGGTTCAGGACAAAGGTTACAGGGCTTCTGATATCGGGATTCTGGTCAGGGATAATAAGGAAGGCGCAATTGTACTTAAGGAAATAATCAATTACAGTCTGTCGTGCTCTGAAGATAAAAAGAAAAAGTATAATTATAATGTTGTATCCGGGGAGTCTCTGCTTCTGGTCAATTCTCCTGTTGTTAATTTCATTATTGCAACTCTTATGGTCCTTGATAATCCTGAAAATATGATTGGCAGAGCTCTTATGCTCAGGTATTATCTTTTTGCTTCCGGGAAAGAAGGGTGCTGAGCAGATACCATTGTAGCAGTGAAGACCTTGTTGAGTATTCTTCCGTTATATTTTCCGGCCGGTTACAATGAATTTCTGAGCGAAATAAGGTATCTGCCTCTTTGGAATATAACTGAACTGACCACTAGGCTTTTTCGGCCTTGGAAACTATTCATTCAATGTTGCTTATCTTAACAGCTTTCAGGATCTGGTAATTAAATATACCTCCTCAGGAAATCCCGATATTCCATCATTCCTCGAATGGTGGGAATCGGAAGGTATAAAAAAATCAATATTACTTCCGGAACAGCAGGATTCAATGAAGATTCTGACAATTCACAAATCAAAAGGTCTTGAATTCTCTGTCGTTATTATTACCATTCCTCTCATGGAATTTAGATCATAAGTCATTTCATTCAAATATACTCTGGGCAAAACCCGGTTCTGCTCCTTTTAATGAGCTGGGGATTGTTCCTGTAAGATACAAAGGTGAGCTTGCCGATACGATTTTTGCTGAACAATACTACGAAGAAAAATATTCGGCATACCTCGACAATATTAATCTTCTGTATGTAGCCTTCACACGGGGAGTAAACGCAATTATCGGTTTTGCTCCCGATCAGCCCCGTCCGGAGAACAGGATTGCCGGGGTAATTAAGAATGCAATAAGCTTCACTGAAGAGATTCCGGGTGTTTCAGATCTCTTTTTCCCAGGTCATTATGATGAGCAGACCAGGGTATTTGAATATGGCGTGATACCGGAAACCGAAGTTGACAGGAAAATCTCAGATGTCCCGGTAATTACTGAATACCAGGTTAATGACAATACAAGCTCACTCAGGCTGAAGCTGCACTGGGAGAATTATTTCAATACCGGAAAATCGGATGTCCGTGAAAGGATTAACTATGGTAAAGTAATGCATGAGATTTTTAGTGAGATTATTACTTCTGATGATATTAATACATGCCATAAGGAAGAAAGTAATTGAAGGGAAGATTCCTGAATCTGAGGAATCACAGATCCGTGAAAAGATTGTAAAGCTTATAAATCAGCCGGTAATCAGGAAGTGGTTTGAAAAAGGCAACGAAGTTTTGAATGAAGTATCAATTCTTATGCCCGACTCTGATTCAAAGAGACCTGACAGAGTAATTCTGAAGAACGGAAAAGCAACAATCATCGATTTTAAATTCGGGGAGGAAAATCCCCGATACCTTTTCCAGGTAAGACATTACAGGAACTTGCTCATCTGAAATGGGCTATGAACAAACTGAGGCTTTTCTGTGGTATGTTGATGCTGATAAAATTGTAACTGTCTGAATGGGATGCAGAAAAAGACATATCAGGTTTGTACCCATGGGGAAATGAACGCAGGTTCAATGCATTCCCTGATTATTTTCGCAGGCTTTATGGTTCGAGAATGCAAAAAGTATCGGTTGATGCAGGTTTTACCTGTCCTAACCGTGACGGAACAAAGGGAACGGGCGGTTGTACCTATTGCAATAATAAAGCTTTCAATCCATCTTATTGCCTGCCTGAAAAATCAGTTACAACACAAATTGATGAAGGCATTGAATTTCATAAAAAAAGATATAGAAAAGTCGGATCATATCTTGCTTATTTTCAGGCCTATTCAAATACATATGCTCCAATTGACAGGTTATCTGAATTGTACTATGAGGCTCTGAATCATAAAGATATACGGGGATTGGTGATTGGTACCCGGCCTGATTGTTTAAATGATGAGATCCTGGATTTTCTGAAAGAGCTGTCAAAACGATGCATTCTTTTGTTGGAATTGGGAATAGAATCATGCTATGACAAGACTCTGCTGCGGATAAACAGGGGGCACTCTTTTAAGGAGGCTGTTGATGCAATTGAATCGGCAAGTTCGCGCGGACTTAATGTCTCAGCCCATTTTATTTTCGGACTTCCCGGTGAAACCCGTGAGGAAATGCTTAGGGAGGCGGATATAATTTCAGGATTACCACTTATAAGTGTAAAATTTCATCAGCTTCAGATCATAAAAGGGACACGGATGGAGGAGGAGTTTAAAAGAAATCCGGCTGATTTCGAAATTTTTAGCTGGGACGATTATCTTAGTTTTATAATCAGTTTTCTTGAAAAGCTTAATCCGGGCCTGGTCGTTGAAAGATTTACAGGAGAAGCCCCTCCGCGGTTCCTTGCAAGAGAGGTATGGGGTAAAAAGAGATCAGATCAGATTATCGGTCTGATTGAAAAAAAGCTCGAAGAACTTGATACATGGCAGGGGAAATGGTATGAAGGACCGGCTAAGGGCACAGGGCACAGGGCGAAGGGAAACTGTAAAATTCCCCCTTCGAAGGGGGTTAGGGGGATGTAAATAACAAAGACAAAATCATTAGCAATGATTTATTTTCTGGAAAGAATAGCGAAGCTTCTTTACGAAGAGAATGGTGACGAAATAAGGAACCATTGTCTTGTGTTTCCAAGCAGGAGGGCCGGGCTCTATTTCCTGAAATATTATGCTTCTCACCTTAAAAAACCTTCCTGGACCCCTTCGATCCTTACCATTAATGAATTTTTCGGATCATTCTCTGATCATATTGTTGCAGATAATGAAATACTCCTTTTTGAACTTTACAGGATTTACCGCATGCTGAATAAATCGGCTGAGAGTTTTGATGAGTTCTATTTCTGGGGCGATATGCTGATCAATGATTTTGATGATGTCGACAAATATATGGCCGATGCTTCCGTCTTGTTTCGTAATATTCAGGATTTTAAGGATATAGATTTTCAGTTCGGGGATATCGATAAGGAGCAGGCTGAAATTATTAAAAGGTTCTGGTATCATTTTGAACCTGAAAAAAAATCGCCTGAAAAAACCGGGTTTATTTCGGTCTGGTCAATCCTGGCATGATTTATATTCCGGCTTTAAAGCTTCTCTGAGATCACGCAATCTGGCCTATGAAGGGATGATTTTTAGAGATGTGGCTGAAAATTTCAGGAATGAAAGGCATCCTGAATTAAAATGGACAAAAGTGCATTTTATCGGATTTAATGCCCTGAATAAATGTGAACTTGCAGTTATGACCCGGCTTCATAATGAGGGCATTGCAAAATTCTACTGGGATTTTGACAACTCTTATATAAAGAAGGGAAAACAGAATTCTGCCGGGTATTTTATGATCAGCAATCTGGAAATATTCGGGAATGATATGCCGGGCGACTGGCATTATGATACGCTACTATCGACTGACAATAAGGATGTTGTAAGGGATATAATTGAGACTACATCAGATATTGCCCAGGTAAAGCTTGTTCCTGATATCATTGATCGGATACCTCGACTTATCAAAGGATGATGCACATCATACCGTTATCATTCTTGCCGATGAAAGTCTGATTGTTCCTCTTCTTACCAGTCTTCCGGGGAATACTGATGAAATAAATATTACAATGGGATATCCGCTGAAGATGACCGGTGTATATAGCCTTGTAAAGCATCTTCTTAACCTGCAGCGAAACTCAAAAATGCAGAATAACGAGGTATACTTCGGATATCATGATGTATTTGAGATCCTTAAGCATCAGCTTGTTGAGAATAAGGTAACTGAAGACGGGAAAATAATCATTGATGAGATCGTCAGAAGAAATCTTATCCGGATTCCATCCTCATTTCTCTGCAGGTCCGGAATTCTCAAAACCATTTTCAGAAAAGCAGATAATCCCAGGTCAGCTTTCACAATACCTGAGGGATATCCTGTCATTGGTGCCTGTAAGTGATGTAAATGAAGATGGTACTGTGAAGGATCAGCTTACCCAGAAAAAACTGGTAAACGAGTTTATCTATTCTGTGCTTCTTTCAGTTAACAGGCTTGAAACAATCATTAGCACGTCGGATATCAGTTTTAAAAATGAGACCTATATCAGGATCCTGGATAAAATCCTTAAGAACCAGTCAGTTCCGTTTTCAGGCGAACCACTGTCAGGAATTCAGATAATGGGTTTTCTTGAAACCAGGGCTCTCGATTTCAGGAACATTATAATGCTTTCGGTAAATGAAGGAATTCTGCCTTCAGTTACTTCAGGATCATCATTTATACCGTTCAGCTATCAGGGAGGCTTTCGGGCTGCCGGTAAACAATCATAAAGAGTCAGTTTATGCATATCATTTTTACCGGTTGCTTCACAGGGCTGAAAATGTAACCTTTATTTACAACTCGGATTCAAATGGCCTCAGGACAGGAGAGATGAGCAGATTTCTTACCCAGATGAAATACGAACAGATCATTAAACCTGCAGTTCTGAACATAAGCTTTGATATAAGGACTCCGTTATCAATAGGATCTGAGGTCATAAAAAATGAGAACCATATAAAAAGGCTGCATTCTCTGTATATTGATCCTGATAGCAAAGCCATATTGTCACCTACTGCAATTAACACCTGGTTGAATTGCCGGATGAGATTTTACTACAGGTATGTAAACAGGCTGAAAGAACCTGAGATAATGTCAGCTGAAATTGATCACGCAGTTTTTGGGCAGATACTTCACATGATTATGAAAAGGATCTATGAAGGGTTATATTAACAGCGAGGTGTCTGCCGTGTTAATTGATTCGCTGGTCAAAGATGAAACCGGGCTTTTGAATATTATCGATAGTGCTATAAATGAGAATTATAACTCAGATATGAACAGGACCATGAGTGGCAATGATATTATAATCAGGGATATTCTGCTTGTATATTTCATGAAAATTTTGCAGTCTGATAAAGCCCTTGCCCCTTTTACTGTAATCGGACTTGAAGAATCATTTCATTTCAGGCTTTCGTTTGAAGGCAACGGAGAAAACAGAATAATCAGGACGGGAGGAACAGTTGACAGGATAGACCGGCTTTCAGGCACCACAAGAATTGTGGATTACAAGACAGGAGAGACAGCAGAAAGAATTAATTCGATTAGTGATCTGTTCGCCGACGACCGGAAAAAAGAGCTGGATGGCTGGTTTCAGACACTGCTTTATTGTGAAGCCTGGTTAGCTGGCAATGAAATGTGCCTTGTCAGGCCATCAATCTATAAGGTAAAGGAATTATCTGCCGTGAAATTCTCAGATACCCTTAGAATTAAGGAAGAAAAAAACAGTGATTTTCTTCTGAATGATTATCGGACAGTAAGAGAGGCATTTTTAGGAGGTTTACGTGAAGTGATATCGTTAATCTTCAATCCGGAAGAACCTTTCAGAATGACAAAAAATCTCAATAAATGTGGTTATTGTCCCTACCGGGCTTTGTGCCAGCGGTAGTTATCCGTTGTTTATTCCATTTCACGCTGAAGGGCAGCCATTTTTATTGCAGTAACAGCTGCTTCATCACCCTTGTTGCCATGTTTTCCGCCTGCTCTTTCAAGTGCCTGTTCATGATTAAGTGTTGTCAGTACACCAAAAATAAAAGGATATTATATTCCAGATTTAGCTGTGTGATTCCCTGGGTAACACCCTGGCAGATATAGGTAAAATGCGGTGTCTCACCCTGAATTACGCAACCCAGACAAATTACAGCATCCAGATCATCATATTCTGCAAGAAACTGAGCCCCAAGTGTAAGTTCAAAACTTCCGGGAACATGCCTTATAACAATATGTTTCTTTGGCACCATGCTTTTTAAGTGTGTTTTTACTGCCCTTCAAGCAATGCATGTGATTTCCCTGTTCCAGTCAGAGACAACTATTCCAAACCTCATTTTCCGGCATCAGGAACAGATGCGGGATCATATTCTGAAAGATTGGAAGTGCTCATTTATTTAGAAAGGAGTTTTGCCCTTGCAATATACTTTTCAATTGTTGATCCTTCTGTGCTTTCAGGATATTCATCTTTTATCCTTTCGATACAGTTTCAATGCATCTGAGTATTTGCCGTTCATTTCATAAAGCTCGGCTGCCTTCATCAGGAATAATGGAGTATTGAATGAATTTTCGGCAAATCTGGCAGCTTCAAGATATTTTGAAATCCCTTTATCAATATCGCCGAGTTCAACATATGCATCACCTGTTGCACCTATAGCCATCGATCCTATTACTTTATCCTTTTTTGAATATTTTTTAAGGAAATCAATTGCTTCCTGATACTTTCCAAGATGGAGATAGCATATTCCGGCACTGTAATGTGCAAGATTGCCGGCATTTGTGAATTTGTACTCTTTTGCTATATCAAGAAATCCAAGGTAATTGCCATCACCATTCAATGCAAGGTTGAGTGAATCCAGTTCAAGATATTTCTGGCCTGGTACATCTGTGACTGAGCTTCATCATTCTTTTTATTAAGATACATTTTGCCCAGCCAGAATAATCCTACCAGACAACAATAACACCTAGAACGATTAAAAGTGGTTTATAATTCTCTTCAAGAAATTGTTCTGTTTTGGTCAGTGTCTGCTCTACATTCTTAATAGTCTGTGGATTTTCATCTTTCTTATTCTTTGCCATAACAGTTTATGCTTAAAAACTTAAAAATTTAACTTCGCAAAAGTAATTTTTTTCAAATAATTTTAAAACAATATAGATAAAAAAAAGGAAATAAAGATTGGTTGATGTAATACATTTATATTCAAATATTTAAAATAAGTGATTACGCTGACTGTTTCTTTTTTTTAACTTTGTACAAACGAAATAACCTATAATCCTTAAGCACAAATTCCAACCATTGACTTTTGAACCCTCGAACTTTAAACCTTGAACTTTGAACCTTGAACCTTGAACCTTGAACCTTGATCCCAATATGTATCTTAAAAAACTTTCTCTTACCAATTTCAAAAACTACGAGCTAGGCGAGCTTGAGTTTTCACCCAAGATAAACTGTTTTGTCGGCAATAATGGTGTCGGGAAAACCAATATCCTCGATGCTATTCATTATCTGTCACTTACAAAAAGCTTTTTTAACAATATTGACAGTATAAGTATCAGGCATGGAGAGGATTATTTTATTATTCAGGGAACATTTGTCAAGGGATGGGGAAGAGGATAATATTTACTGTGCTTTTCAGAAGCAGAAGCAAAAGTTTCTGAAACGGAACGGGAAGGAATATCGAAACTTTCTGATCATGTCGGAAGATATCCTGTGGTTATGATCTCTCCTGCCGACAGTGCTCTTATTACCGAAGGAAGCGAGGACAGAAGAAAGTTCATGAATAAAATTATAAGTCAGTATAATTCTGAATATCTTGATTCGGTTCTGAAATACAACAAAGCACTTCAGCAGAGGAACAAGCTGCTGAAAGATTTCAGCATCCTTGGACAATTTTGATGGTGAAATGCTTTCAGTATGGGATTCACAGCTTGTCAAGTATGGAAATGTTTGTCTAGTGAAAGAGAACATACTTGTTAATGAGCTTATTCCTGTTTTCAGGGAATACTATTCATTGGTATCAAACGGAAAAGAAAAGGTAAGGCTTAAATACCGTTCTCATCTTAGCGATGGAGATTTTCGGTGATCTGCTTAAGAATGCCTGTCAAAAGACAGGTCTCTTGAATATACCACAGCAGGAATTCATAAGGATGATCTGCTTCTGGAAATGAATGGTTATCCGGTAAGATCACTTGGTTCGCAGGGTCAGCAGAAATCATATCTTGTTGCCCTTAAGCTGGCAAAATTCGATTATATAAAAAGAAAAGCAGGTTTTTCTCCAATCCTTTTGCTTGATGATATTTTTGATAATTTGATGCTGAAAGGGTTGAACAGATCATCAGACTTGTAGGGAATCACAGGTTCGGTCAGATATTTATAACTGATACTCATCAGAGCAGGCTTCAGGAATATTCTGAATGCATCTTGATACTGATTATAAGCTTTTCAGGATTGGAGAATCAGGGTATTGAGGAGATTATTCAAAACGGAAGCAAAGAAGATGAGAAGGAGTAAAACCATATCGCTTGCTGAGGCTATGAATGATTATATCAGGGAGATGAATCTCGGAGGCAAACTCAGTGAGGTGAATCTTATCAATTCCTGGGAAGAGATTGTCGGGAAAGCAATCAGCTCACAGAACATCAAAAATCTATATAAAGGATCATATTCTTTATGTTCATCTTAATTCCTCTGTTGTTAGGAATGAACTGCTGATGCTCAGGGAAGCACTCAGGGAAAAACTTAATGAAAAAGCAGGCACAGAGGTAATTAAAGATATTGTTTTAAGATAGATCCGCATGATCGAGTAATCTAGATTATCCCGAGATCAGTATTGATTTCGTGAACATTTTTGATGATGTGAAATGAGTAATCTTCATCTTTCATACTTCAGATTTAACATTTTGCATCTTCAATTTCAATTAAGCTACTGATGAACTGTATCTTTGTGAATTATGAAATCAGCCAGTAAAAGAGCTTTTTCAATACCGTCTCCTCGTTTGAAATTCCATACTTCATCAGGCAATGCCAGTCTCCTTCCATCATAAATTGATTCATCAGGCATATTCTGAAGGATTTTATATACTTCCATGACTGATCTTTCCATTCAGATCAGTAAAACAGACAGGATTTCTTTCAATTGCAGCTTTTATGAACGGGAGCCAGTCGATCTTATCCATCTGCCTGTAGACATACAGTGTCAAGCAATGCAGTTTCTGATTTTTCTGAAGACCTGAAATGATCTTCAATTATTTCTTCACGGGTTCTTCTGTCAGTGATATAACCGGGATAGTAGTGTCTGTAAATTCCTTTTGTCAGATCAGGAATTTTGGGATCGGTGAAGATGAAATCATGCAGATCATTGAACATTTCATGAATAATACGTCATCTGAAATTTCACCGGCTGAATTTTATAAATTCACTTTCTGAATCTCATCCAGATTTTTCCCTTTCCATTGCCTTAAGAATTGCTTCAATATCATTCAGCATGATTTTGCCCTGGATCGGACTGAGATGAAATTCATCTCCTTCAATCTCCTTTACAAGCAGATCCCTTGTTTCAGCACGATACATTGTACTTGCTTGTATGCTCATATTCAAACATTTTTTCAAGACGATATATCTTTGTTTGCCCGAACATTCGCAACAGTACTGGAAAAGGTTTTATATTTTGATTTGAAGCGCAGAAAATTTATGAAAATAAGGTTAGTCAGTTCAGTTGCCAGGAATTCCTTCAGTTTTACTGAAAACATGTTTATATGCATCCCTGTCTATTGTTGCTTCATTATAAAGAGTATGTATATAACCTGAAATATGGGAAACAATTGTACCTTTTCATTTTCCATGGCTCTTCTTGCTTTTTCAGAAAGGGATGTACCGTTATACCACATGTTCTTTGTTACAATTCTTCTGTTATTTGTTATAAGTCCCTCTTTCTCAGTAATAAAATTCTGTGAATGAAGAGGAGTGGCGATCAGAAATATCTTTTCGAGGGGAATCCTTCCGACAACAAACATTGCTGCAGCATAAAGAGCTGATAAGGAAACACATTCTCCTGCACCGGTTGTAAAATTCTCCTTATACCTGAAAGCTGTCATTGCTTCAACAGTCTCAGTCTTCCAGTATGGAATTATATCGGAATCATATTTGTCGAGTCCAAAATGTTTCCTGATATCAATATCAAAATAATATTTGTCGCCCTCATATCCGAATAGTGCATTTGACTGCTTAAGCAATTCCATGTCGAAAAAATCACTGAATCTTTCTATTTCCGGGCTCTTTGTATGTAAGTCCCCATGTTGAAAGATCGAGGTTGAAAACATAGTTCTGGATTATGTATTGTTTTATCCTGTTTGCCTTGTATGTAAAGCTTTTCTTTTCAATATCCCTGAACCATGGATCATCTCTCCATTTCCAGATTATAGGTGACATTATATTTGCAAGAACAAGGGGATAAAAAAGTTCTGGAAATATAAATATCTCCATATCCGAAAGGGTAAAAGCCGATGAATATTTTTCCAGGGTTTTTTTGTCAGAAAAATCTCTGTTAAGATCAGATCTCATAGAATGATTAAAAATTCTGCAAAGCTAACAATATTAATCTTTCTGCAATGCAGCATAAGGTTAAGATTGGAAGAATGTCAGGTATGAGATCCGGAAGATGTGGCGGTTATATTCAGAATCTTTCAATTTCTGAAAAGAAAAAATCTGCTTCACTTGCAGCATTTTCATCGCTGTCGGATCCATGAACTGCATTCATCTGCACCGAAACGGCAAAAGTCTTTCTGATTGTCCCGGTTCTGCTTTAGCCGGATCGGTTGCCCCGATAAGTTTTCTGAATTCTTCAACAGCATTTTCATGCTTAAGTATCATCACAACCACCGGACCGGTTGTCATAAACTCAACAAGATCCTCAAAAAATGGTTTTCCTGTATGTACCTCATAAAATGACTCAGCCTGATGGATTGTCATCTTCACCATTTTCATGGCAGAAAGTCTCAAATCCTCCTTCATTTATCATTGAAAGAATCGGCCCGGTTTTTCCTGTCCTTACGGCATTTGGTTTAATAATTGAAAAAGTAAAATCTCCGTTCATATATTCTGTTTTTGTGATATTCCCTAATCAGATTACGGTCTAAAGGAATATTTTTTATCTTTAACCACTTGATTTAACAGCAATA
Organism: uncultured Bacteroidales bacterium; assembly: GCA_963753495.1. Lineage (GTDB taxonomy): Bacteria > Bacteroidota > Bacteroidia > Bacteroidales > VadinHA17 > LD21. Next base: position 199,796 of record CAVWCO010000007.1, on the reverse strand, counting down.
AAAGTGATTGATCTGTCCAAATATACAAAAGAATTATCGGAACTTCTGGATTCATCTGACAGAATATTAATCATAAGTCATATCAATCCTGATGGTGATGCAATAGGTTCTCAACTGGCCCTATATCCATTATCTTACCAGTAAAGGTAAGAAAGTAGACATGATGTGCCCTAATAATCTTCAGGAGTTTCTCAAATGGATGGATGGGAGCAGTAAAATTAAGGTCTTTATCAGGAACAGAAAGAAATGCATCTGTCTGATTGAATCAGCTGATCTGATAATAATGCTTGATTTCAATCAGCCTAACCGGCTTGGAGAAGCTGAAAAATATGTCATGGAATCATCTGCGGTAAAGGATTATTATTGATCATCATCTCGGACCTCATAATATGGCCAAACTTCTTATTTCTGATCCATCAATGTGTTCCACATCAGAACTTGTTCATGAAATCATAACTATATTGAACGGGGCACCCTTTACAGGCAAATCCTACTCAGAAGCTATATATGTCGGGATAATAACCGATACCGGGAACTTTGAACATGGTGCTTATACGGGCAGGACTTTCAGGATTGCAGCTGACCTGATTGAATCAGGGATTGAAAAAGAAAGAATAATTGATGTTGTATATAATAACTTCTCCGCTGCAAGGATGAAGCTTCTTGGATTCTCCCTGAATCAGAGAATGATTGTTTTGGAAGATTATAATACTGCCTATATCTGCCTGACAAAAAAGGACCTTCTGGAATTTAACCATGTGAAGGGGGATACTGAAGGATTTGTAAATCTTCCTTTATCGATTAAAGGGATAAATTTTTCAGTGCTTTTTATTGAGAAGGAGAATTTCGTTAAGCTCTCCTTTCGTTCAAAAGGGAACTTTCCGGTTAATGAATTTGCATCGAAATATTTCTCAGGCGGAGGTCATCTTAATGCTTCAGGCGGAGAATACTATGATTCCCTTGATAATACTGTAAACTATTTTCTGAAAGTGCTGGAAGACAATGCGGAACTATTGAAGTCCGGTTTTAAGATATGAGAACAGGAATAACAGTATCACTGATCTTCTTTTTTTCTTTTGTTTCATGCAGAAGTGATAAGGTTCCCGGTGTCGCTACAGTTAAGCCAGGGAAAGATGAAATGGCCGATCTTAACAGATATCTCGTCCAGAAAGACAGGGAAATCATAGAAAACTATATTGAAAGAAAGAATCTTCCGATGAAAGAATCGGAGACAGGACTATGGTATTTGGTTGAAAATGAAGGTACCGGAAGATACCTGAAGGATTTCGACAGAATAGTACTGAATTATGAATGTTCCTTGCTTGACGGAACAGTCTGTTATTCTTCATCTGACCTTGGCCCGAAAGAGGTCATTCTTGGAAAGACAGATATTGAACCAGGACTGAATGAGGGTTTGAGGCTTTTAAAACCCGGTGGTAAAGCACAGTTCATTTTACCACCCTTTCTTGCTTATGGTCTGGTTGGTGACGGGAAAAAAATTCCACCGAGAACAATCATCGTTTATCAGTGTTAGTATTATTGGTGAAAACTAACAGGATCGATTTTTGAGTAAAAACACTTATTGAAGGATAAAGACGGCCATCCGGTCATTTATCTGCGGTATATTCTTCTTCCAATCAGCAACTCTCATAGTTCTTATAAATTCATCAGGAAGTGTAATATTCACGGCAAGACAAAGCTGAGTGTCATTACTGCAGGTAGCAAGTATAGAATCAAGCATTCTTTGGTTACGATAGGGGGTCTCCATGAAAATCTGGGCAAAGCCGTCATGTGATTTTCTTTCGAGTTCTCTGAGTTTCGAAACCCTCTCAGCAGGCTTGACTGGCAGATAGCCGTTAAAAGTGAAATTCTGTCCGTTCAGCCCTGATGAGATGAGGGCCATCACTATTGATGATGGTCCGGATAGCGGAATCACCCTGATCTTTTTCCTGTGAGCAAGTGAAACAAGCATTGATCCAGGGTCTGCAATGCCAGGAAGGCCTGCTTCGCTCATAATTCCCATATCTGATCCTTTAAATACCGGATCAAGATAATGCCCGATCTCCGATTCAGTAGTATGCTCGTTCAATTCCTGAAAAGTCGTCTCATTAACAGGGAAATCCTTGTCGATTAACTTCAGATATCTTCGCGAACTTTTTAAATCCTCGACTGCAAAGAGCCTCAGCGATCTGATTATAGCAAGAACCTTTTCAGGTATAACTTTGCGATAATCATCATCCCCCAAAGTCACTGGTATCATGTAAACTTTCCCGGTCGCCATATCTGGTTTTGTATTGTAAAATTAATAAATATGAAGCAACCTTAACTAATAAGATGCGAAATTAGTAATGCATGTTGTCTGTTAAGGAATTTTAATTTAGGTTTGCTTTGAAATTATATTAATGTGAAAATTACGTTTCTTGGCACAGGTACTTCTCAGGGGGTTCCGGTAATTGCCTGCGACTGTAAAACATGTTTATCTGATGATTATAGAGATAAAAGGCTCAGAACTTCAGTTCTTATTGAGATTGATGAGACCATTCTTGTTATTGATGCAGGTCCTGATTTTCGCCAGCAGATGCTCAGGGAGAATGTGAAACGGCTCGATGCAATAATTCTGACGCACGAGCATAAAGACCATATTTCAGGGATGGATGACGTAAGGGCCTTCAACTATAAAAGCCAGGATGCTATAGACATTTTCGCAGAGGAAAGGGTTCAGAAAGCTGTACGAAAGGAATATTCATATGTATTTGCTGAATACCAGTATCCGGGGATTCCTAAAATGAGACTGAATCCTGTTAATGATTATGGGTTCACAATAAAGGGTATAAACCTGATTCCGTTGAGAGTTTTCCATTACCGACTTCCGGTTTATGGATTCAGGATAGGGGATTTCGCATATATTACTGATGCAAACTATATTCCTGAGGAGACAAAAGAAAAATTATTTGGTGTTAAGTATTTTGTTATAAATGCTTTAAGAAAGGAAAAGCACATTTCTCATTTCAGTCTCAGGGAAGCAATTGATCTTGTCAGAGAAGTATCCCCCAGAAAAGCTTTTATTACCCATATCAGCCACCAGATGGGCCTGCATGAAGAGGTAACAGCAACATTGCCGCCTGAAATAATGCTTGCCTTTGATGGTCAGAGCTTCCTGTGCGATGAATAATTTCTCCCTTAGTTATTTCCTTTTGTAACTTTTAGCAAGCTTTTTCTGGTAATCATGCGAAAAGTAGTACTTGTTCCTTCCCAGCTGCTTGGTGTTGGTCCTGGAAGCTTTCATCCTTTTTTCATAATATGGATTCTTTTTGGAAGATGCACAACCGGCAGTTAAAATGAAAATAAGCGGAATAAAAAGGAGAAGTTTTAATATTTTTTTAAAGAGTTCCATATTTTGAGCCATTTCCTGAATACTTTACAAAAACAATTTTATTAGTCTTTTGTAAATTATAAATTGCAGTTTATTTTATTTACTTATTTCAAATCTCTCTTAAATGATATTTCTCAAAATTATTATCCGGATTGTCATTGCTTCTTTTATTCTATTAACTCCACTAACGGTAAGATCACAATCACTTTCCATAGTACATATTTCAGATCAGGCAGGGCTTAAAACCGATAGTATTACTCTGTCTGACAATACAAATCTTGTTAGTAAACGCAAAATACCGGTTTTAAGTTTCCTGCTTGATGAAAAAATGTTTACAACCGGGGATGTTCCTGCTGAAAAGAGTGCCAATGCTTATTTACTGACATTTGAAAACAAGGTCAGACTGACAATTGAAAATGCCGGTTCAGCAAATCTGGGATGGACATGTGATATTGAATTTGAAAATTTTTCCCCTGATACTGTTTCCTTAAGCAACGTCATTCCTTTTGATTCTGATAATGAATCTGTTAATATAACCGGGAGAGGGCCATGGGATCTGGCAAGAGCCTTTTTGTTTCGTCCGGGATACAGGCCTGTCAGGGTAATCCTGCCCGATAATGCATGGGAATTGGGTTATTCTTCTTTTGCTGTTAAAGACGGGTATTCGGTTTGTGCTTTAGCCAGGCGTCAGCAGACTGAAAAAGGGATCAGGCAGAGGTATCAGACTCTTCTTCCGCCGGGAGCCAAGGTAAGTTATAAAATGTATGCAGATGTTTTTAAAGGAGAGTGGCAGAATGGTTTACGCTTGATGTTCAGAGACAGATATTTATACGATCTTGAAAAATTTGATAATTCGCTGTATGAGAGGCCCGATCTTGCCTGGATAAAGAACAGTTATCTGATTATACTTCAGATGGCCTGGGACAGGGAGTTTTTTGACAGGACAACCGGGAAATACACTTTCCCTGATTTGCTCAGGAAGGGGAATGAACTTTTCGGGAATATTGATGTATACGGAATATGGCCCACCTGGCCACGCCTTGGCCTTGATCAGCGCAATCAGTGGGATCTTTACAGCGACCTTCCGGGAGGAACCCCCCAGCTCAGAAATTTCAGCCGCCTGTTGAAACAGAGTAATTCGAGATTTTTTATTGCTTATAATCCATGGGACAACAGTACCAGAAAAGAGAGTCATTATAGCGGGATGGCCCGGCTTATCAAAGAAACAGAAGCCGATGGTGTTGTGCTGGACACAAAGGGAAGTTCAAGCTTTGAATTGCAGGCTGCAGCCGACAGTGTCAGGAAAGGTGTTGTAATGTATTCGGAAGGGATGGCGATAACCAGGGATATGCCGGGAATCATTTCAGGGCGGGTTCACAATGCTATATTCTTGAGCCCGGAACTGAACCTTAACAAACTGATAAAACCTGATTTTTCGATCTTCAGGGTTTGTGATGTCGGAGAGGATCTCATTCACAGGGAGCTGGCAATAGCCTTTTTTAATGGTTATGGTACAGAATTGAATATGTTCCGTCCTGGTGGCAGGGACGATGATTACAGAGCTGATCTTGAATACCTTGCAAAGACTACCTTCACCCTGAGGCAAAACAATGATGCGTTTCTCGACAAAAACTGGACCCCTTTGATTGAGACGGCTGCCGATAATGTCTTTGTAAACAAATGGACTTCGGGTCAGAAAACAATTTATACTGTTTTAAATATGAGATCTGAAGGGTTTGAAGGCAGATTATTTAAAATAGAGAGTATAAACGCGAAACATTATGTTTCCCTATGGAATCATGAAATCATTGTTCCGGTTACGGAAAACGGGATTGCTTATGCTTCAGCAGAAGCGGAAGGATGGTCTTCTTCTTATTCCGGCACACGAAGGGAAGGATCGGTCGATTGTATTGCAGAATTCCCAATTCTGCTTAAAACTGAAGTGAAAGGCGATTCAATTTATATTAAGGCTCCTGTTAAGAATAAAATCCTAATATGGAAAGGAAATCCTTCATATAAGACAGATTTTAAGGAGTTTAAGGAATTAAATGACACAATTTTAAGGATAAAGGACATTTTTGGCTATTTTGAAGGTAAAATTGTAGTTCAGCTTATTGAAAATAAACAACTTCTCGACGAAAATATTCTTCAGGTCAAAGGCGGAAAGCCATGGCTGATAAGCAAGGTGGTTCCTACAACAAAGGCAACTGGTATTGCACCTGATATGATCCTTGTGCCCGGGACTGAGTTTTCATATGAAGTTACAACAGCAGATGACTTTATGCCATATCCCGGGGTCAGCGGCATAATGGAAAAGGTTGATAGTTTTCTGATCGATAAATATCCGGTGACAAATGCCCAGTATTATGAATTTCTTCAAAGCACAGGATACCGGCCCGTTGATACAACACGGTATCTGAGGAACTGGGAAATGGACATATATAAACAGGGTCAGGAAAGATACCCGGTTGTTTATGTGAGCCTTGAAGATATGAAGGCTTACGCAAAATGGGCAGGGAAGAGACTTCCTACCCAGGCTGAATGGCAGCTTGCTGCCCAGGGTACAGATAAAAGGAAATGGCCGTGGGGAAATGAATTTCATGGCACTTTTGCAATAACGCTTTTAACAAACCAACTCCTGTGGATGCTTTCTCAAAAGGAGCCAGCCCTTACGGAGCAATTGACATGGTTGGCAATATATGGCAGATGACCAATGACATGTACTTTAACGGATCTTATTATTTTGTTGTGATCAGGGGAGGAAGTTACTATCAGCCCGACTCAAGCTGGTGGTATATTCAGGGAGGTCCGCAGCCTCTCGATAAAACTCAGATAATGCTTCTCGTTTCTCCGGGATTTGACAGAAATGCGACCGTGGATTCAGGTGCGTTAAGGATATTGACAGTAAGAATTTCAGAGGAAAGAGGTGAACGTACTCACACCTTCAGTTTCTTTTCAATTTCGTTGATCTGATTCCTGAAATGTTTATCGGTGTCAATAAGATTGTTGACAGTTTTACATGCATGAAGGACTGTAGCGTGATCCTTGCCTCCGATATGCGAGCCAATACTGGCAAGAGAAGCTTTTGTAAGACTCTTTGAAAAATACATTGAAACCTGCCTTGCCTGAACAATTTCTCTTTTTCTGGTTTTCCCCTGGATAAGATCGATCGGGATCTTGTAATAGTCGCATACAATCTTCTGAATATATTCAATAGTAATTTCACGACGTGATGTGCTAACCAGCTTTTCAACCATCATCTGAGCAAGATCGAGAGTGATCTCTTTCCGGTTAAGGGTTGATTGTGCATAGAGTGAGATAAGGACAGCTTCAAGTTCCCTTATATTATTGGATATATTGGCAGCCAGGTATTCGAATATTTCATCAGGCAATTCAATCCCGTCATTATAGGCTTTTTTCTTAAGTATTGCGAGCCGGGTTTCATAATCAGGTCTCTGAAGATCGGCCTGCAAGCCCCATTTAAACCTCGACAGAAGCCTTTGTTCCATTCCCTGAAGCTCCACCGGAGGCCTGTCGCAGGTCAGTATCAGTTGTTTTCCCGATTGATGTATATGATTGAAGATGTGGAAGAAAGTGTCCTGCGTTTTTTCCTTTCCTGCGAATTCATGAACATCATCAAGGATCAGAACATCTATCATCTGGTAAAAATGCAGGAAATCATTTTTGTTGTTGTTCCTCACAGATTCAACAAACTGTGTCTGGAATTTATTTGCATTTACGTACAGAACAACCTTATCAGGATGTTTTTCCTTGACAAGTATTCCTATGGCCTGTGCGAGGTGTGTTTTCCCCAGCCCCGAATCGCCATAAATCATAAGAGGATTGAAAGCAGTTCCTCCTGGGATTATTGCCTACAGCAATTCCTGCGGATCTTGCAAGCCTGTTGCATTCACCCTCCACGTAATTGCTGAAATTGTAATCAGGATTCAGCTTGGGGTCAAAATGCACTTTTTTTATTCCGGGAATTACAAAAGGATTTTTTATTGAGGGCTGTGTAACATCAAAAGGGACCTGTACAGGCTTATTGTGAAGATCTGTCTTGTTCCTGGAGGGATATCGTACGGTATAAGGTTTCCCATCGGAATAATTGGCATTTTCAAGTACCACGTTGTACTCCAGTTTGGCATCTGCACCAATTTCACGCCTGAGTGTTTTACGGAGGATATCAATATATTGCTCTTCGAGGTATTCATAAAAAAACGGACTTGGAACCTGAATAGTCAAAACATTATTTTCGAGTTTTAAGGGAATAATGGGTTCAAACCAGGTCTTAAAACTGACGGATGGAATAATGTCTTTTATTATCTGCAGACAATTAATCCAGACATCATTGTGCGTTTTATTCATGAAAATTACTTGTTATTAGTTCTGGGGTTTAAACTAAAGCTGATTCAGACAGCAATATTTGTAAAAAAAAAACTTAAAAAAAAAATTTTTTTCGCTTGGTTTTTAAAAAAATAGTATATGGTTTTAATCATCAGTAACTTATATGTAAAATTATTTTTTATTAATTTAAATAATTGATTATAAGATAAATACAAATATATAAGCTGTTTTGTTGGTGTAATCACAATTTATTATGAAATATTAATCAAAATTCAACATATGTTTATAAAAACGAGGAGTTTTTTGCCATCATTTCCAGAACATATAATAAGATCAAGATAATCTGAATTTTGCAAAAATCCTATTCTTCCGGGACATTTTTTTTGCCAAACACTGAGAAATTAACATAACGTTTGGGATTGGCCTTTAAATCGAGTAGAAGGAGATTCAGACTCTCCAGACTGTTTGAAAGATTCTGATAGAGAGAATCATTTGTCATAAGTTTTCCTGCTGTTCCCTGACCGCTGTTTAAGTTTTCCATCAGCACACCTGCTTTTTCCAGGCTAACCTTAAGATTATTTACTGAACTGTAAATATCTGCTGCGGCAAGGGTGTCAGCAACTGTTTCAAGGCTGCTGAAAGCTGAAGTCATCCTGCCGGAATTTTCAGCCAGCATCTGTGTAAACGCATTAATATTCTGCAGTGTCGATTTAAGTTCAGCCTCCTCAATACTCTTTGCTGTGTTGCTGAGGCTGGCGACCCCTGATCTTAGATCCGCCGTAAACTCAGGATTCATGACTTCATTTATCGATGTAACAACAGAATCAATTACGGTGATAAGTTCAGTCACCTTATCTGTAATCGGAATAAGCTCATTCTCAACTCTGGTGATTACCGACACTGCAAGCCGTCCCGGTATTGTGTCTCCATTTGAATAGGTACCTGGTCCTTCTCCATAAACAAACTGAATCTTCATACCGGCAATCAGTGAAGCCGTTGTGATTTCTGCGATCGTATTCACTGGGAAGTTTAAATCCCTTATCGACAGTCAGGGTAACAAGAAGCCGGCCGCTTTCAGGATCAAGGAACCTCACTGACTGGACAACCCCGACTTTGTATCCGTTAACCTCTACCGGGCTTGATTCAGCAAGGCCTCCTACTTTGTCATACACAACATAATAATGGGATGTGCTGCTGAAAAGATTTTTTCCCTTCAGAAAATTAAATAACCAGATAAAAACAATGATTGTTAATAAGAGCAGTTATTCCAATCTTGACTTCATTACGAGATTTTTTTCATTTAGAGGCAGGTTAATTTTATTTTTTTGAGTTTAAGGCTTCCTGCAAAGGTAATATTTTGTCGTTCTTTACTGCAATAACAAATGCATCGGGATAGAGAGTCAATAATTTCTTCCGGTATTCAGCAGCCTGCTCATAGTCATCAAAACTTCCTGATGCATACTTGAAATTATCCTGGGAGGGGAGTTCAACCACATCTTTCAGACCTTTAAAATTTTCCGGAACCAGCGCCTTTTTTTCGGCTGTGGTGGAGATCTGGATCATGTATTTCAATTTGTCTGCCGTTGAAACTGATTCCTTGATCGTGGAATCAGTAACTTCTGACTTTTCCTTTTCAGCTGTGGTAGAAATATTAGACTTTTTATCAACCTCGTTAATATAATCGCGAGTGGCCCTGTAAATTGCTGATGCTATGAGATCCTGACCCTCTTTTGAATTCAGGTATTTTTCTTCTTCTGCATTCGTGATGAATCCTGTTTCGACGAGAACACTTGGCATGGTTGTCATATAGAGGACCCAGAACCCGGCCTGTTTTACGCCACGGTCAATCCTCCCTGCCCGGGTTTTAAACTGACTCTGGATACCTGAAGCAAGCTGGGTGCTTTGTTTCTTGAAAGTATTTTGCATTACCGTGAACATAATATAAGATTCCGGCGATTTTGGATCAAATCCTTCATATTTTGTCAGAGAAATCATCTTCAAGAAGTATTACTTCATTCTCCTTCATGGCAACCTCAAGATTCTGTTCATCCTGAGCCGGTCCCATTATCCATGTTTCTGCCCCTTTAATACTGCTTTTGCTTATCCAGTTTGAATGTATGGATATAAACAAGTCGGCTTTGTTTTTATTTGCAAACTCTGGCTCTGTCTCTCAGTTCCACAAATACATCCGTTTTCCTTGTATAAAGAACTTTCACATTATTAAGGTTCATTTCAAGATATTCACCGGCTTTTAATGCGATTGCAAGATTAATATTCTTTTCCTTGCTGCCTTCGAGCCGATAGCTCCCGGATCTCTACCGCCGTGTCCGGGATCAATAACTATAACCCACTTCTTCTCTGACGGATCAATAGGCTTCCATGCTGAGATCACCACAAAAAGAATTGTCATGAAAAGCAACTTCAATACAAATATATAATTGGTACGTTCTTTGCCGTTTTTATAATCTGGACCCATATTTAGTTCATGTTTTTTTAATTAGTTTTGCGCCTGACATCAGGACGTTACGCAAAAACTGTACAAAAATAGTATTAAAGTTGTATTTTTTTAAACAAAAATGGCTACTTGTAGTGTTCCTTGCGATGGTCCCGGTTATTTCATCGCTCTCACAGGAGAACATTTCGGTTCCCGATTCAAACCTGATAAGGCAGGACTCGCTTTTAACCGATACCCTTTCACTTAACCTGAAAAAGATATCTACTGATGCAATTGACAGGCAGGTTACTTACAAATCGAGAGGGCTTAAGAAAAATGATCTGGTCAATAAAAGGGTCACTCTGCTTGACGAGGCAGAGGTTACATACGGAGATATAGAGATTAAGGCAGACTCAATTGTATTTGATATGCTGGCAAATACTGTATTCGCAGCCGGCAGAACTGATTCGACAGGAAAGGTAATTGGTACACCTGTTTTTAAGCAGGGATCACAGGAGATAGAATCTGATTCTCTTTTATACAATTATTTAACCCGTAAGGCCATTGCTTATAAAATTGTCACTCAGCAGGATGAAGGAGTGCTCCGCAGTGAGGTTACAAAGCTGCTTGATGACGGAACCTCAAATATTTCCAGAAGTACTTACTCAACCTGCGATGCCGAACATCCGCATTTCTATATAAACCTGCCAAAAGCAAAGATTTACCCGGGTAAAAAGATCATTTCCGGTCCGGGATATCTGGTTCTGGAAGGAATTCCGCTTCCTGCTGTGCTCCCTTTTGGATTTTTCCCCATTCAGACAAAAAAAGCAGCCTCAGGAATTCTTATGCCCAGAATAGGACAGGAGCAGGAGAGGGGATTTAACCTAACCGATGGTGGTTATTATTTTGCTATAAGCGATTATTTCGACCTTTCCCTGAAGGGGAACATTTATTCCAATGGAACATGGATGGTTACAGCCCAGTCAAATTATGCAAAGAAATATAAATTCAGCGGGAATTTCCTGTTCAGCTATGCAAATAATATTACAGGGCACAAAGGTTTGGAAGACTATAGCAAGAGCACAAATTATAAGCTTGGCTGGACTTACAGTCAGAATGCCAAAGCACGACCCGGATCGAGTGTTTTCAGCAAACGTCAATATTAGTTCAAGCGGGTATGACAAAACCAATAGTTATGATGTTGCCGAGCATGTAACAACCCAGAGGCAGTCGAGTGTCAGCTATTCAAAGTCGTGGGAAGGAACCCCTTTCAACCTCTCTGCAAGCATGAATCACAGCCAGAATGTCAAGAATAAGACTGTTGATCTTAACCTTCCCAAGATCAATTTTAATATGAGCAGAATTTATCCTCTTTACGGAAAGAATAGCACCGGTTCCAAGAAATGGTATCAGGAACTGCAGATTCAGTATTCTGCATCGCTTGATAACCAGATAAGCACATATGACAGTCTGTTATTCACCAGTGATGTATGGAATAATATGCAGAGTGGTTTCAAGCATGAGGCCCCTTTAAGCATACAGTTCAGGCCGTTTAAGAATTTTTCAATATCGCCTCAGGTGAGTTACAGTGGTGTTCTCTATACACAAAAGTATGAGAAGAGATGGGATCCTGAGTACTTTGATGCCGACCGTAATGAGATTGTTCCAAGTGTTGTTACCGATACAATAAGGGGATTGTTTTATGGACAGGCAATTAATCCTTCAATTGGTGCCAGTTTCAATCCTCAGATTTTCGGAACATACAATTTTAAACCGGAATCACGAATTCAGACCATACGTCATGTCATGAAACCTTCGGTAAGTTTCAACTATGTACCTTCATTCGATGCACTAAGCAGTGATATGTACAGGACGGTTCAGACGGATACGCTGGGCAATACCAGGGAATACTCGATTTATGAAGGAAATATATATGGAACACCTTCATCATCTAAGCGAAACGGTTCAGTTTCCTTTAACCTTACAAATATTCTTGAAGCAAAAATGTTTGAGAAGAATGACACCTCCTCCAAGCCGACTAAAGTAAAGATTATTGATAATTTTGGCATATCAACATCCTACAATATATTTGCTGATTCGATGAACTGGAGTCCTGTAAGTATGGGCTTAAGGACAACTCTCTTTAATAATATGGGAGTATCAGCCAACAGTATTTTTTCGCTTTATGGTCTTTCCGCAACCGGAAGTCCGGTTGGAACATCAGCGTTTGCCCAGAATGGAAAGCTGATGAGGCTTACAATTTTTCTGTAAGTCTCGATTTTGATCTTGGCCAGCTTATAAGAGGCGATAAGGATAAAGAATCAGCAGGGAACAGGACAATCTGCTCCTCCGCAGCGTCAGGCTGACGGGACAGTTGAACAAGGAAATCCTGACCCGAATGAGGCGTTTGTTCGATGAATATGGTTATTTTATTTTTGATGTACCATGGTCAATGAGGGTCAGCTATAATTTCAACTATTCAAAACCATATCTGGAATCAAATATAAATCAGACCCTTTCAGTAAATGGCAATGTAAATCTGACAAAGAGAATGGGGGTTACCTATACCAGCGGCTATGATTTTGCCCAGAAAGAAATAACCATGACACAGATCGGGATAACACGCGACCTGCATTGCTGGACTATGGCTTTAACTGGATACCCAATGGTACGATGAAAGGTGGAACTTCACAATCAGGGTTAAGGCTGCCATGCTTTCAGATCTTAAATACCAGCGGCGGAAAGATTTCCATGACGAATATTAAAAGCACCCTACCCCTAGAGGGGGTTTTAATCAGATACGATAAATTAAAAGTCCCCTTTAGGGGATTTAGGGGCAAAAAAAAGAGGGAGTCTTGAACACCCTCTTTCTGTTTCAACAATAAAATATTATTCTGCTACAATCTCGAAATCCAACATCTACCTTAACTTCCCTGTGCAGTTTAATTATCAGCTTTGTATTTTCCGACTTCCTTGATCTGATCTTCAGGAAGTGTTATGTTTTTGCGGTCAATATCGAATCCTTTTTCCTTAAGTGCTTCTGCAATCTGGATAGTATTTACTGAACCAAATATCTTACCCGATGAACTGGTTTTTGCACCTATCGAAAGAGAAACACCAGCCAAGTTTTGAAGCTATTTCCTGAGCTGTAGCTTTGATCTTCTCTTCTTTATGGGCTCTTTGCTTCAGATTTTCAGCATGCATTTTCTTGGCTGAAGAAGTTGCTGCTATTGCATATCCGTTCGGAATGAGGAAGTTTGTTCCATATCCGTCCTTAACATTCACGATATCGTCCTTTTGTCCAAGCTTGTTGACGTCCTGTAATAATATAATTTCCATAATATATTCCTCCTTATTTTAATAGGTCAGTAACATAAGGAAGAAGAGCAATATGACGGGCTCTTTTTACCGCTTTAGCCACTTTCCTCTGATATTTGAGTGATGTCCCGGTTAATCTGCGCGGCAATATTTTCCCCTGGTCGTTAAGAAATTTTTTCAGGAACTCAGGATCTTTATAATCAATATACTTTATCCTGTTCTTTTTAAACCTGCAGTATTTCTTTTTTTTGACTTCAACGGTTGGCGGAGTCAAATATCTTATTTCTGATTCATTCTGTGCCATATCTTATTCCTCCTTCGTTTTACCTGATTCTTTTTGTTTTCTTTTCTTCTCTGCATATTCGATGGCAAATTTTTCCATCCTGAAGGTTAAAAACCTTATTATTCTTTCATCCCTGCGATACTGTAACCTCGAGCTTTTCAATAAGATCGCCGGTTCCTTTGAATTCGATGAGATAGTAGAAGCCTGTCGACTTCTTCTGAATTGGATAGGCCAGCTTTTTGAGGCCCCAGTTTTCTTCATGAACGATCTCACCGCTATTCTCGGTGATGACCTTCTTGAATTTTTGTACCGCTTCCTTCATCTGGTTCTCAGATAAAACGGGAGTTGCAATGAAAACGGTTTCGTACTGATTTAACATAATAATTAATTGTTTTTAAATTTTGAATTTTCAGCTCGCAAAAATACAATAATTTTTTTAAAGAAAAACTAATTGAAGAAAATTAAAGTATAATCTGATAAGCCTGCAACGGCTATTATGGTTACCACAACATCACGTTAAATTACCAGCAGGTTTTTCCGGAATTGTTTTTGATTATATTTGTGTAACAAAAAACCTCAGGGAAAGGCATCAATTTTTTTATGGAGAATTTTATTGTATCAGCAAGAAAATACCGGCCGGCAACATTCGATATGGTAGTGGGTCAGGATTCCATAACGAATACTCTGAAAGCAGCTATTAAAAGCGGACATCTGACTCAGTCGTACCTTTTTTGCGGACCAAGGGGAGTAGGCAAAACAACATGCGCCAGGATTTTTGCAAAGACAATAAACTGCAGTGACCTGAAAGAAAACGGTGAAGCCTGCGATAAATGCGAATCGTGCCTCTCCTTTAATACTCTCAGGTCTTTTAATATACATGAGCTTGATGCTGCCTCAAATAATAAAGTAGATGACATCAGGAGCCTTACCGATCAGGTCAGGATACCTCCTCAGGTGGGGAAATACAGCATATATATAATAGATGAGGTTCACATGCTTTCCTCATCAGCATTCAACGCGTTCCTGAAGACACTTGAAGAACCTCCGCCCCATGCGATATTCATACTTGCCACGACTGAAAAGCATAAGATCATTCCGACAATACTGTCAAGGTGCCAGATATTCGATTTTAACCGGATAAGGATTGAGGATATTGTCGGACGCCTTATGTATGTGGCTATAAATGAAGGAATAAGCGCCGAGGAAGAGGCTCTTCATGTTATCTCTCAGAAAGCCGACGGAGCTCTGAGGGATGCACTTTCCATTTTTGACCAGATTGTAAGCCTGAGCGGGAAAAAAATAACATATAAGGATGTTATTGAAAATCTGAATGTTCTTGATTATGAATACTACTTCAAAACAGTGGATGGAGCTTTGCTTGGCGATTTTTCATCGGTTTTAATGACTTTTAATGAAATACTGGAAAAGGGATTTGACGGGCATAATTTTGTATCTGGTCTGAGCAGCCATCTCCGCGACCTGCTGGTATGCAAGGATGAGGTAACTCTCCGGCTTCTCGAGGCAACTCCTGTTATTAAACAAAGATACCTGCAGCAAACAAGGAATTGTCCTGAAGAATTTATTTTCAAAGCCCTTGAGCTGGGAAGCAATTGTGACATCTCTTATAAAACAAGTAAAAATCCCCGTCTTCATGTTGAATTGTTCCTGATAAGGTTATGCAGACTTAAAGATGGCCCTTCAGAAGTAACAGAAAAAAAAAGTATGACCTGAATCAGGGCGAAAAGAAAACAGAGGAACTTCCCCTTCCTTCAAAATCTGAAATAATCAGGGAGAGTGCGGAACATGAAAATCAGAAAATCAGGAATGATGATATCAATACCGGAAAACACTCCCCCTCTGTTGAAAAACCTTCAAAATCATTTTCAATAAAGAACATTATCTCTGAAGAAAAGAAACTGATCCGCGATGAGATAAAACAAAGTGAAGAGTCTGAAGCTGCAGATGAAGAGGCTCAGGCAGAGCAACTCAATCCTCTTTCCTTTGAGAAAGCATGGAATGAATATATTGACCAGTTCAGGGGCGAAGGTACGAGAATCGTCAGCATGTTTAAATCTGTAAGTACAGAACTGGAAAATGATCAGGTTATCAGGATACACCTGAGTAACGCAGCTCAAAAGGACCTTTTTGTTCAGAACTATAAACAGAAACTTGTGACCTTTCTCAACAGGAGATTTAAAACAGGGGAATTTGAAATTGAAACAGTTGTCGATCTGACGGAAACAACCGAGATGCTCTATTCCGATGAGCAGAAATACAATTATCTTTCATCAAAATATCCTGAGCTCAAGGATTTCAGGAAAGCATTTAATCTTGATATTACCTGACTTTTGCCGGGCCGGGCGATTCCTGAGCAGCCCCGCCAGGTTATCATTTTCCCCGGGATACTCTTACAGCCACAGAGCATGTTACTTCTACCGGACAGAGGAAATAAATAATCAGTTTTTGATGTATATTTGCTTTTTCAAACAGGATTATTTTCCTTTCGAACATTAAGATTAAAACACTGTTATACAGACAAACCAAATTTTACGATTATGTTAAATAAAAAAGTAGAAGATATCTGCAACAGGCAGATAGAAAGAGAAGGATACTCATCAAACCTTTATCTTGCAATGGCATCATGGGCTGAAACCAACGGTTTCAGCGGCGTAGCCGGATGGCTTTATGCCCAGGCTGATGAAGAGAGATTGCATATGCTGAAATTTATAAAATATGTTAACGAAAGAGGCGGAAAGGCTGTTATCCCGGCTTTCAAAAAACCGTCAGCGGAATTAAAGGGTGTTGATGAACTTTTTAAAGAAGTTCTTAAGCATGAAGAGTTTATTACAGCCAGCATAAATGAAATTGTTGCTCTGTCACTCGAAGAAAAAGATTTCAATACTCATAATTTTCTGCAGTGGTTTGTAACCGAGCAGGTTGAAGAGGAAGCTGCGGTAAGGACAATACTCGATAAGGTGCGCCTTGTGGGGAAAAACAATATGTATCAGTTTGACAGGGATATAATGGGATTAAGGACCCCGGCAGCAGGAGAAACGGCCACTGCATGAGAAAAAAAGGTATAATAATTACCGTTTTTATAATCATATTTCCTGTTTTAAATCTTAAAGCTCAGGAGCTTATTTCAAATAAATCTGTTACAGGCATTTGTTATGCAGGTAACCGCATAAACAGGATCTATATTCCTCCTCCTAAAAGTTTCAGGACAAAATCTGATTCTAAAGGAGGGGGAAAGATCACTGTTCTCTATTCTGGTTTCTCATCTCAACCCAAAGGCTCAGTTGAATATGCTGTGCAGATACTTGAATCGGTACTTCCTTCAGATCTTAAAATGACAATCAAAGCGTCATGGAGTAAGATCTCAAGTTCAGGCGTGCTTGGAAATTCCTCGATTACCGCCTTTGCTGCCGGATGGGGAATTGACGCTATTGAGCCAATGGCTTTTTACCCGGTGACAATAGCTGAAAAAATTGCCGGGAAAGGGCTTAACGGGGATCTTGAAGCTGATGTGGAACTTGTACTCAACAGCTCAGCAAATTGGTATTTTGGCACCGATGGGAAAACACCTGTCGACAAATATGACCTGGTAACAGTTGTGATTCATGAAATATGTCACGGACTTGGATTTTTTGACAGCATGAATGCCGAGAGCTCTGTAGGGTCTTATGGATTAGGAACAATACCGATAATATACGACAAGTTTGTTGAGAATCTTTCAGGAAAGAAATTAACTGATACAGCATTATTCAGGCAAAATTCCAATAACCTGTACTCAGAGCTGATTAGCGGACAACTCTATTTTGCAGGACCAATAACACGCAGACATTTATCGGGAAACCGTGCAAGGCTTTATTCTCCGCCAACCTGGGATCCGGGTTCCAGCGTTTCTCATCTTGATGAACTCAGAACAACAGAGGCAGACGCCCTGATGACACCTTATATTGATCTTGGCGAAGCAATACATGATCCGGGAAATCTTACTCTTTCAATACTGGGCGACCTTGGATGGATCAATACAAGAATATTGCATGCAGAGCTAAAAGATACTGAAGAAAGCCTGTCGGAAATTGGCATTAATGTGACCATCAGGTCCGATACCACTTATGAAAGGAGTATGGTGGGCCTTGTGTACTCCTTTGATGATTTTCTGTCGGGCGATACAATCATGATGACCTCAGCTTCTTCCGATGATTATTATTCCAGTCTCATCCCGATTCCTTCATACAATCTTAAACTGGATTACTATTTCTTTGTGGCCGACGGATTTTCGCGGCTTTACAGATCTCCATCAAGGGCAGAAAAAGGACCTTACAGAATTGTTATAGGACAGGATACCATAAAGCCTGTGATATCCCATACACCACCTGAATACTACTTTGAGAAGATTGATTCGGTTGTTTTTGAAGCAACCGTGGACGACAATCTCGGGGTTGATACAGTTTACATGGAATACAGAGTGAACAGTGAACCTTCAAAATATTCTGGCTTAACATTAAGGAATACAAACGAATACGGCCTGAAACTGAATGTCGGACCGGAACTGCTTAAGGGCGGAGATACTTTGAAATACCGGATTATTTCATTTGACAATGCTTTGGCACGGAATTCTGCCCTTTCTCCCAAATCGGGATATCATCACATTAAGATTGAATCTCTTCTGCCGGTAGTGTCCGGTTACTCAACCGATTTTTCAGATGCATCAGCTGATTTCTTTAATTCTGGTTTTGAAATTACACAGCCTTCCAGTTTCAATAGTCCTGCACTGCATTCAGAACATCCCTATAAAAGTCCCGAAGAGGATGAGAAAAGTCTGGAATTCAGTTCAGTGCTACGCCATCCGATACTTTTTGATGCTTCTGGAATGATAATTTCCTTCAGGGAGCTGGTCCTTGTTGAACCAGGGGAAGAGGGCTCTTTTTATGGATTCTCTGACTTTTACGATTATGTGATCATTGAAGCATCTAAAGATTTTGGAAAAACATGGTTCGGTCTGGCTGACGGATACGACAGCAGATATATACCTTCCTGGGAAAATGCCTATAATAGCGGTGTCAATATTTTAAACTCATCCTACGCCGGCAAGGAATCCATGATGCTTGAGCACGCATTTTACCCCCGGATTGAAGACAAAATATCTGAGGGCGAATCGCTGCTGATCAGATTCAGATTATTTTCTGATCCTTATTCCTATGGATGGGGCTGGGTAATCGATGATCTGAATATAAATCCCCTGGTTGATAATGTTGAAGAAATAAATAAGACCGGAATAAGAGTTTATCCAAATCCCGGGAATGGCCTGGTAAACATTTTGTTTGAAGAGGATAACAGCTTCAAACCGGCCAGAATAAGCGTTTATAATTTTACAGGAAATTGTATATTCAGGGAAGAACCATCAGACGATAAAATGGTTGCACTGAATATTTCAGGATTTCCTTCGGGATTATACTTCATTGTAATTAATTATGGAAAGGTTACGAGTACATTTAAATATCATCTTATAAGATAGGTTAACGGCCTCTGAAATTTTTACAGCCCCCTGTTCAAAAATCTTCATGCGTACTTCATCTGAAAAAAAGCTAATTTTGCGGGATATTTTAAAAATCTGTAAAACAGTTGTAAATGGATATCATTAATAAGACACTTGGTTTCTTCCTGGGAAATAAGTATGAAAGGGATATAAAGGAAATAACTCCTTA
Source organism: uncultured Bacteroidales bacterium (assembly GCA_963753495.1). GTDB lineage: Bacteria > Bacteroidota > Bacteroidia > Bacteroidales > VadinHA17 > LD21. Next base: position 180,327 of record CAVWCO010000007.1, on the reverse strand, counting down.
CAAAGTTGCAATACTCCAGGAATATGCTAAGCTTCAAAATCTTTCAAATGACCAGCTCAGGGACCTCACGGCAGTAATAAAGCAGGAGATACTTGGCGAAATAGAACCCGATGAGAAGGAAATAAGATCCCTGAAAGACAAAGCTGAAGCAGAAGAGGATGTATACCGGAAAGAAGAATTTTATAATGAAATAGACAAGATCGAGAAGCTTATTGTTGAAAAGCTTGAGAAGAAACTTGATATGCTTGTTCCACGAGCCTTCGCGATTGTTAAGGAGACTGCCAGAAGGTTCAAGGAGAACAGTGTGATTGAAGTCACTGCCCGTCAGTACGACAGGGACCTATCAGCCACCAGGGAAAGTATAACTATTAAAGGGGATAAGGCGCTATGGAGCAACCGGTGGACCGCAGGAGGCAATGAAATTGTGTGGGATATGGTCCACTATGATGTTCAGCTTATAGGAGGAGTCGCCCTGCACAAAGGCAAAATTGCTGAGATGGCAACCGGTGAAGGTAAAACAGTAGTTGCAACCCTTCCTGTGTTCTTAAATGCACTTGCAGGAAGAGGAGTTCACATTGTGACAGTTAACGATTATCTTTCCAAGCGCGACTCGGAATGGATGGGCCCGATCTATGAATTTCACGGGCTGACTGTTGACTGTATCGACAAGCATCAGCCAAATTCAGCCGACAGAAGGAAAGCCTACAATGCGGATATAACTTTCGGAACCAATAATGAATTTGGCTTCGACTATCTTAGGGATAATATGGCCATCAATCCCGAGGACCTCGTTCAGCGAAAGCATCACTATGCTATTGTTGATGAGGTCGACTCGGTACTTATTGATGATGCCCGTACCCCTCTTATCATTTCAGGTCCGACAGCCAAAAGCGACACTCAGCAGTTCGATGAACTTAAACCCAAAGTTGACAAGCTTGTCAGCGCTCAAAAACGACTTGTCACACAAATACTCGCTGATTCCAAGAAGCTCATTTCGGAAGGGAAAAATGAAGAGGGAGGCAAGCTGCTGCTAAGGGCGTACAAAGGTCTTCCCAAGAATAATGCACTGATTAAATATCTGAGTGAAGAGGGTAACCGGACTCTTCTCCAGAAGACTGAGAACTTCTATATGCAGAACAACAGCAAGGAGATGCCCAAGGTAACTGATGAGCTTTATTTCATTATTGATGAAAAAGCTAACTCTATTGAGCTTACCGAAAAAGGTCTTGACCTGATTTCAACCTCTGTCGAAGATGCAAGTTTCTTTGTCCTGCCCGATGTAGGTTCCAAAATTGCTGATCTGGAGAAGGCTGGCCTCAGCGACCGTGAAAAGCTTAAGATGAAGGATGAAATGCTTCAGGACTATGCGGTTAAGTCAGAACGTGTCCACACAATGACTCAGCTTCTTAAGGCATGGACACTATTTGATAAGGATATCGAATATGTGGTATTGGAAAATAAGGTCAAAATAGTTGACGAGCAGACCGGCCGTATCCTTGAGGGACGTCGCTATTCTGACGGATTGCATCAGGCTATTGAGGCAAAGGAAAACGTTAAAGTTGAAGACGCAACCCAGACCTACGCGACAATTACCCTTCAGAATTATTTCAGGATGTACCATAAACTTGCAGGAATGACAGGTACTGCTGAAACCGAAGCAGGTGAATTATGGAATATTTATAAGCTCGACGTTGTTGTTATTCCGACTAACCAGAAGGTTATCAGAGATGATCGCGAGGACCTGGTATATAAAACCAAAAGGGAGAAGTACAACGCAGTTATCGATGAGATCGTTCAGTTGAATAAAGCCGGCCGTCCTGTTCTTGTTGGTACAACTTCCGTTGAAATATCGGAATTGCTCAGCAGGATGCTTAAGATGAAAGGGCTGAAGCATAATGTACTTAATGCCAAATTGCATCAGCGTGAAGCTGATATTGTGGCTGAAGCCGGAAAAACAGGAACAATAACTATTGCGACAAATATGGCCGGAAGGGGAACTGATATCAAGCTTACCCCTGAGGTACGGGCGGCCGGAGGACTTGCTATCATTGGTACTGAACGGCATGAATCAAGGCGTGTTGACAGGCAGCTTCGTGGCCGTTCCGGCCGTCAGGGCGACCCGGGTTCCTCGCAGTTCTTTGTTTCCCTCGAGGATGAACTAATGAGATTATTCGGTTCTGAAAGAATAGCGGGAATAATGGACAAGCTCGGACTGAAAGACGGGGAAATGATCCAGCACCCGATGATAACCAAGTCAATTGAAAGGGCCCAGAAGAAGGTTGAAGAAAACAACTTCGGGATCAGGAAGAGGCTTCTCGAATATGATGATGTAATGAATTCCCAGAGAGAGGTAATATATAAGAAGAGAAAACATGCACTCCTCGGTGAAAGGCTCTCGGTCGACGTTGCCAATATGATGTTTGATGTCACTGAAAACCTGGTGGATGCTTACCATAAGGAAGGAGATTATGAGAATTTTGATTTTGATCTGATACGCTCATTTTCAATGGATTCGCCAGTACTTAAGCAGGATTTTATTAAGGTAACTTCTGAGCAGGTAACAAATGCTGTCTATTCCAAAGTGCTTGAGACTTACAAAAGGAAAATTGAAACAATTTCGCAGCAGGCTTATCCGGTTCTGAAAGATGTCTATGAAAGGATGTCACATGTTTATGAGAATGTTGTGGTCCCGATTTCTGACGGAGTCAGAGTGTTCCAGGTTGTCACCAATCTTAAAGCTACCGCTGAATCGGAGGGAAGGGAACTCGCAAAAGCTTATGAAAAGACAGTGGTCCTTGCTTCTATCGATGAATCATGGAAAGAACACCTTCGTGAAATGGATGAACTGAAACAATCGGTTCAGAATGCTACATATGAACAGAAGGACCCCTTGCTTATTTACAAGTTCGAATCGTTTGAACTGTTCAAGACCATTATTGCAAAAGTCAACAAAGATGTTGTCAGTACACTTGATGAAAGGTCATATTCCAAGCCAGGATCCTGAACAGGTGAAAGAAGCTCAAAGGCGCAGGCAGGTCGACATGAGCAAATACAGGGCTTCCAAGAGTGATTTCTCTCAGTACAGCAGTACCGGAGGGGGCGGGGGAACCGGACATGATAAGGACCAGAAAGTGGAACCCGTACGGGTCGAAAAGAAGGTGGGTAGAAATGATCCGTGTCCCTGCGGCAGCGGAAAGAAATTCAAGCAATGTCACGGATTGAATCAGCCATCAGCGCCTGCCGATCCGAGAGCAGCCAGGTGATCAGGTTTTTGTGACCTCCTCAATGGCCTTTTGAATTCTTGTCATGGTAGGCCTGCTGACGGGTACCAGCGGAAGCCTCAGGTAATTCTGGCAAATATCTAATACACTCAGGATTGCTTTTATTCCTGCAGGATTACCTTCAGTAAACAACAGTTCAATCATTTCCATATACCGGAACTGAATTTCGCGTGCTGATTTGAAGTTACCCTTAAGTGCATGATTCACAAGTTCACTGCATGCTTGCGGAAAGGCATTGCCAAGGACAGAAATGACTCCTATTCCTCCGGCTGCAATTACAGGTAATGTCAGCATATCATCACCTGAAATGACTCCAAAGTTCTCAGGTTTGCCTTTAATAATTTTCATTATCTGGGCAAGATCGCCTGAAGCCTCCTTTACACCTGTAATATTCTCACAATTACGGGCAAGTTCCAGACATGTGTCGGCTGAAATATTACATCCGGTCCTTCCGGGGACATTATACATTATCACAGGTACGGGACTCCAGGTAGCTATCGATTTAAAATGCTGGAAAATTCCGCGCTGTGTTGGTTTATTATAGTAGGGAGCCACTGAAAGCAGGGCATCAATGCCTGTAAGGTCAGCCTGCCTGATGCTGTTTATAACCTCCTGTGTATTGTTGCCTCCGATTCCTGCCATAAGGGGCACTCTTCCATCGACTGTTTCAATAACATATGAAATCACTGCTTGTTTTTCATCTTTTGTCAGAGTTACTGATTCGCCTGTTGTTCCCAGGGCAACAATATAGTTGACGCCTCCTTTGATAACATGGTTAATTACACGGCCAAGAGCTGAAAAATCAATGCTTGAGTCATTTTTAAATGGCGTTACTATTGCCACGCCTGTCCCTTTGAATTTTTTCATTATCTTATAATTAAACTGCTTTTTTAGCGGTGTCGGAATTAATCATTTCAAGATAAAATAGAACATGTTCGAGGAATCTTTCAATATTTACCGGACTCTTCATTGAAATCATAACATCTAAAGGAGAAGTTATAGGTTTTGTGCACGTAAGGCCTACTTTCAGACCTGCCTGAGACAATGAAGTAATATAAACAAGCGGGAAATGCTTCTTAAAATTGACGTCAATCAATACATCAAATTTGGTCTTGATAAAGGATTCAGATTCCTTGTTAACCGGGAGATAAAAGAAATTAACTTCTTTCTTTTTCAGGCAGGTCAGGTACCTTATTGCGGTATATTGATCTGGAAATCCATTCACAGGATAATAACCAAATATCTTCACCTCTTTGTTGAGTTCTGCCATTTTTTGCTGGAATCTGGTTAATACAATGAAATCTTCAGGGTTTGATGCATCCCAAACCAGACAAATAGTTTTGATATGGTAAAAGTTCGTGTAATGAGGTTTCCTCTTAATCCTGGCAAGCTTGCCTGATAGTATCGAGTTTCCTGCCCTTACCCTTAATCTCCTGAACAATTCCATTGTGCAAACCTAAGAGTTTTTTATAAATGTAAGCATTATTCTTCACCAATAATCTTCATAAATTCTGCCTCGTTCAGAATCTGAATTCCGAGCTCTTCCGCCTTCTCCCTTTTTGAAGGACCCATATTATCGCCTGCGAGGATAAATGATGTATTACCGGAAATTGATGATGAGTTTTTTCCCCCGTTCTTTTCGATAATCTCCTTGTATTCGTCCCTGGTATGTTTTGTGAACACACCTGAAATTACAATAACCTTCCCATTCAGTGCATTTCCCTGTCTCTTTATCTTTTATCCCGCCTGAAAGTTTAATCCCGGTCACTCTTAGCCGGCGGATTATCCCGGAATTTTCCGGATCGCTGAAATACGAAATTATGCTTGAAGCAATTTTCGGACCTATTTCCCTGACTCCTGTAAGCATTCCCTCATCAGCAGACATTAATTCGTCGAGCGAAATGAACCTGGAAGCAAGAGTTTTTGCTACAGTTTCTCCTACATGTCTGATTCCCAGGGCATAAAGCACCCGGTGATAAGGAACATTAACGGATTCTTTAATGCTTGAAATGATGTTTCCTGCTGACTTTGCACCCATCCTTTCAAGAGGTATCAGTTGTTCAGTTTGCAGGTCGTACAGGTCGGCAATATTTTTAATCAGTCCTTTGCTGAATAACAGGTCAACTGTCTCTTGTCCCAATCCCTCAATATCCATTGCCTTCCGGCTTATGAAATGTTCTATCCTACCTTTTATCTGGGGGGGACAATGCAAATAATTCGGACAAAAATGATTTGCTTCCCCTTCATTTTTAACAAGTGCTGTACCGCATTCAGGACAGGTGTCAATGAATTTAACAGGTTCGCTTCCTTCAACTCTGGAGGCATAGTCCACACCAACAATTTTTGGTATTATCTCGCCACCCTTTTCAACATAAACCATATCGTCTAGATGAAGGTCCAGAATAAATATCTGATCGGCATTATGAAGAGAAGCCCGCTTTACAGTGGTTCCGGCAAGAAGAACCGGTTCAAGGTTTGCTACCGGAGTAACCGTACCTGTCCTGCCAACCTGATAGGATATTGAAAGTAATCTGGTCAGTGCCTGTTCTGCTTTGTACTTGTAAGCAATTGCCCATCGTGGCGATTTGGCTGTAAATCCCAGTTCTTTCTGCTGAGCGATGTGAATTCACTTTAATTACAACACCATCGGTCGCGTAAGGAAGTTCGTCCCTTTTGTTCTCCCAAGAATCGATAAACCTGATTACCTCTTCAATGCTTTTGCAAATCCTTATACTGTCAGCTACATTGAAGCCCCATTCCCTGGCCGTCATCAGATTCTTATAATGAGTATCGTAAGGAAGCTCTTCACCCAGAAGAAAATAAAAAGCGCAATCCAGCTTTCTGGATGCTACAACAGAAGGATCCAGCATTTTAAGGGTTCCGGATGCTGCATTGCGCGGATTGGCAAACAAGTTCAGTCCGTCTTTGGCTCTTTCCTCATTTAACCGGTTGAAAACAGCCCGGGGCATCAGTATTTCACCCCTGACAATGAATTCGTCAGGTATTCCTCTTTCATTAATCCTGACAGGGATGCTCTTTATCGTCTTAATATTTGCTGATACATCATCGCCTTTTGTCCCGTCACCTCTTGTGACAGCTGTTGACATTTCTCCCCTGACATAAGTTATGCTTATTGAGGCTCCGTCAAATTTAAGCTCACATACATACTCAACAGTCCCGGAAGCTGACTTGCACACACGGGTGTCAAAATCACGAAGCTCCTCATAATTGTATGTATTTCCAAGAGAGAGCATCGGGATATTTGTGTTCAATCTGCCTGAATTCCTTTGTTATATCACTGCCTACATGTTGTGTCGGAGATTCATTAATAATAAATTCAGGATAATTCTTCTCGAGGGTTTCAAGCTCATTAATAAGGAGATCGAATTCGAAATCTGAGATAACAGGCTGATTCAAAACATAATAACTTCTATTGTGCTCTTCAATTTCCTTACGCAGCTTTTCAATCCGTTCCCTGGCTTCAGACTGATTCATAGGATAATACTTGATAAGTATTTTTAAGAAATATCTTATTTTAACTCCAGACCCCGTCAATAAGCCTTTTGCATTTGTTGCATCTGCCACCGTTAATATTGTTGGCAGTGATATTGTAACCCTGACGGACAATCAAAGTGCTTCCGCAGCCGGGGCATTTTGTATCTGATACTTCACTTCCAGGCACATTGCCAGTATATATATAAATCAATCCTTCATCGGCAGCTATCTTAACAGCCTTGTTAAGGATATCAACGGGAGTGGGAGGGAGTTGTTCAAGCTTGTAGGTGGGGTGGAACCTGCTGAAGTGGAGCGGTACTTTTTTGAATCCGTTTTCACTGAGCCATCTGCACATCTTTCTTATCTGATCAAGGTCATCAGTCCAGGTTGGGACTATCAGATTTGTGATTTCGAGCCATACACCCATATCCCTGTAGATCTTAAGGGAATCAAGAACCGGCTGTAATTTGCCACCCGATAATTTCAGATATGTACTTTCATTAAATGCCTTCAGGTCAATGTTGGCAGCATCAATCACAGTGCAAAGCTTTTTAAGGGGTTCGGGGTAAATATATCCGTTCGATTTGAAAATATTTTTGATGCCTGCTTTTTTTGCAAGTGACGCTGTATCAAATGCATACTCATAGAAAGTCACAGGTTCTGAATAAGTGTAAGCTATCGAATTGCAGCTCTTGCTGATGCATTCCGAAACAACTTTATCCGGCATTAAATTATAGTTTCTGGTTTTGTCAGGACTTGTTTGGGAAATTGTCCAGTTCTGACAATTAAGACAAACAAGGTTGCAACCTGCTGTTGCAATTGAGTAAGCTCTTGTCCCGGGCAGGAAATGATATAAGGGCTTTTTCTCAATAGGATCTACATTTGCTGAACATGGATTCCCGTATGCAAGAGTATACAGTTTTGATTTAATGACTTTCCGGTTGTTGCATTTGCTTAGTTCTCCTTCCTTAAGAACACACTCATTAGGGCAGATCCTGCACATTATCCCTCTTGCAGTCTCTTCCTGAAACATTGCCTCCCTTCTGAAAGCCGGTTGTTCCTCCGAAGTAAGATCTGAAAGGATCTCAGTACCGGGAAGGCAAAACATTCCGGCAGACAAAGCTGCACATTTCCTTATGAACTCACGCTTGCTGCTGTCAAAGCTTTTGCATTCCATTTATTGGAAATTTGAGATTCTCAAAAATAAGAAAAAACTAATGTTTATTTCTGATTGCTGCATACAGAAAGCCTGCAAAAATCAATACCGGAAGAATAAACAATGATTTGCTTATTCCAAGAAGCGGAACCGATACTCCGGAGAAAACAATAAATCCCGACGTGCTGATCCTGCCAGATCAGCACTATAGACTGATGAAGGATCTGAATTTATGACTCTACCGGATGTCAGGTCGCGGAAAAAGCTTCCTGTTATCACAGCCGGTATGAATCCTGAAATGATAAGCAATCCGGCAACAGCAACCGGAGCATTTATTGTCATTACTTTTTTGGCAGCCAGTCCTGAAAGCACATAGAAAGTTATTAACAGAAAAACCTTTAGTCACCGGTGGTCTGGTCTCAAAAACATGCAAACGGCTTCCTGAACCGACAGCTAATCCGGTCATAAGTCCTGCTAAAATCAAACCTGTCATCTGGTACATATTTCCTATTGTAAGCTGAAGTATCAGCAGCAAAATTATTTCAAATCCTGCAAGTGCAAGTGCACTGAAATACATTATACTGTTTTCGGCACTTAAAGTTTTTAATGAAAGTGCGAATAGTAATGACAAGGAGAACTATTGAGGGTATCTTCTCATTCAGGTTCTTGCTGATATTCAACGATTGATAGTAAAAACAGGCAATCGGCAGGGTTGCACTGTTTTTCCTTATATCCGGATCAATCAGTGAGGTAATTTCTGCCGATTTTGATGTCAGCAGATCATCCGACAGGTAATCGGGACCGACATAAATATTATTAATATTTTTTTCCCGGACAAGCTGGCAAATTGATGTCGATAATTCTTTATCTGAGGCAATAAAATAAAGTTTATTGCCACTTACAGGAACAACATTTTTAAATACTTCCTTAAGGCTGTTGAAAACTGAAGAATAGAGCCTGACTGATTCCTTATTGAAATAATTGGGATTGATCCCGGGGGAACAGGAGAAAACGCCATCCTGTATTCATCCTGCTTTTTACTGATGAAAAGAATTCGAGGGTATAATACCTGTTAAGTAAAAGTGACGAAGGAGGAGGCAGCAGCATTATTACGGCATCAAACTTTTCTGAGGTCTTCTTACAAAACTAAAAGCATCCTCATTTTCGATCTGCAGCAACGCTGTCCGGTACAGCGTTTCCCGGATTATCAATTTTAGTGATTGCCGGATCGCGCTCCACATATACCACTTTCTGAACATTATATTTTGTAATCTCATTCAGGCGCGATCCTACCGGACCTGAAATCAGCAATACATTTCCGGGAGACTCAGTCTGAAGCATGCCATAATGTATATCTTCTTCACTCTCAACTGCATCGTTGCTGTAAATCAACAGTCTTTGATTATAATAAGTACTTGATTCATTGTGATATTCACCCCTTGTAATATTGCCGTAAGGTGTATCAAAAGTATCCGTTACCTTCATTCCCCTTAGCAAAAACTGCCGGAAAATAATGTCAGGTGAAGAAATGATAATAGAATACAGATACAATGCAAGCAATGGTTTTAAAAGCAAGTTTTTGATTCTTACGGCGATATAAAATGTAAGAACAGCATATGAAATCCCAAGGGTGATGATCAGCAACAGACTCTGATATGTGTTTAATATTCCATTGCTTAGTAAAGAAATTATAATTCCGGCAGCAATTCCTCCGGCTGTTTCAATTGAAAATGATTTCCCGGGGATTAAACTAACTGCTTTACCCGCCGAGATCAGCTTTATAAATGTAAATCCGGAAATCAGACAGAATGGAATCAGCACAAGAGCAGTAAAGACAATACCTGCAAGGAAAGAGGGAGTCTCTCCCGGATTCAGGAAGAGCCTTGAAAACAGTAACATCAGGATAATTGAAACCAGCGGACCAATTGCAAAATAGAGATTGATCCTGCCTCGATCAGTTAAGGATGAGCGCGGAGCCAATGCCGATCCGGCGGCTGAACCTATAAGCCAGGAACAAAGAAAAGCGCCTGCAACCAATTCATAACCGCCCGTAATATTCATTATTTCCCTCAGTAAAAGGAGCTGGACTGAAGAGCTTATAAATCCGGTAATAAACAGATTTACTGGTATGCCGGATCCTGATCCCGCACTGTGGAATCAGTCTGATGAGGATGTTTTCCCCTCCTGACTTTCTGATGGTTAATGTAGTAAGAAAAGTGCCAGAAGAAATGAAAAAGCCCTGTAACGGTTAATCCGATTCCAATCTCCACGTGCCATTTCAGGATTGTTTTAATAACAGGGATATTCCATTTATAGTTGATCTGGAGTGCAAGAATAAGACCAGCCAGCGCTGTCAGGAGAAATGCTGATGCAAGGATAGAGTTCCAGAGTCTCCTGTGAAACTGTAAAGAATAGATATTACTGCGGTAAAAAAAGTAACTGATGAAGATAAAGGACAACTATTGTAATTCCTGTGCCAATTACATGATACATAGTTACTTTTTCTTTTCTTCAAGGACTATGCCTTCATAGATATAAATATCAGCATTTTTCCATCCGTCCCATCCGATTCCTGCCTTATCGCGGGAAGTATATCCGAGGAACTCTTCAACACTCCAGTTATTTTCAATTGCAACCTGGGGCAGCATTGTGCCTGACCGGTAATCTTTCTTTATGTAAATTCCATGTCTTCCAAGAACGATCTCTTTCGAGCTGCTTATCTTTTTCATTGGTCCAAGGACGGTTATCTCGATATCTGTTTTTGGCAGTTCCTCTTTTGTAAGGGGAGAAAAACGGGGATCCTCAAATGCAGAAGATTGTGACGATTCCAGAACAACTTCATAGAGAGGATCGGAAGAGATGAACCTGCCAATACATCCTCTGAGGGATCCATTTATCTTTAATGTAACAAATGCTCCAAAAGGCTTCTTAAATACTTCCGGCAGGGTCTCTTTATTGACAGTGATCCTCTTTTTGTCATATAAAAGTGATTTTATATTTTCACGTGCCATTGTTATCAGCTGATCCTTTTCCCTGCTGCTGAATTTTATTTCATCTGCAAGGTTTTTTGCCTGCCTGCTTATCCTGGTTCTTTTTCGTAAAGAATAATTGCATTATAGCCAACCACTTCTTCCTTGCTGCCATAACGCGAGTCACCTGAATTGCAGTAATCGACCTTTTTAAATTCAAGATCGGTGTTGTCCTTCCGCCAGATAAAGAAGGAGAAGGCCGGATGTCCATCCGCACATGCTGGTTGATAATCCCGGGTCATTTACGTTGGAGTTTTTATTCAGCACACTCAGGAATTTTTCCGGATCGCCTGAAACAATTGCATTGGCTGTGGCATTATCAATCTCATTTGCTGTTTTGTATGAAGGATAGTGTGAAAAATCGCTGCTTATGACAAAAAGATTCTCCGGAGTGAACCAGGGTCTCAGAATTTCAGCAATCTTCTTGATGTTGTCCTTGTTATTTGTGGCTATAATTATGGGAACGATCTGCGGGTTATTACTGAAGTAGTACTGGATTAACGGCATCTGAACTTCAAGGCTGTGTTCCTGGTAATGAGCGTTGACCGGAAAATCGAAAAGCTTTTCTTTCTTCAGATTGTTTGCAATTTCCTTATTCACTGTAACTTTTCCGAGAGGAGTAATAAAATCCCCGGTATTATAGACTGAAGCTCCTTCAAAAGCCATTACATGGCTCGATCCGATTACAAAGATATTCTTGTAAGCTGTATTCCTGTCAATTGCAGAATAGGCAGAAGCAGCAACTTTTCCGGAATAAATGTAACCGGCATGAGGACTGATAATTGCCCTTACCATTTGATGCCGGGTGGTTTTTACGCAACTCTCAAAAAGCTTTGTGATGTCATTTGTCAGTGTTTCCTTATCTGCCGAATAGAAACGTCCTGCAGCAACCGGCTGCCTGTCTGATGACCTGGGCTGGGAGAATATATCCATAACGATAAAAATTGATAGCAAAACAAAGCATACTCTGCGCATAGCATAATGCAATTAATTTACCGTAATAAAGTTAGGTCAAAAAACTCAGAAAAATGTTTCAGGGGGAAGGATAATGGATGAAAGATCTTAAATAAATATCATGGATTCTTTCAGTACTTTTCCGCTTTCGTCAGTTCCGTAGATCTTCAGCCCGACACTTACAGTAGCGTTGCTGATAACATCTATAACAGGGCTCAGATCATCCTTAATATCATCTATATCATCGAAATCCTCAATTGGAAAATAAATATGAAGGAACAGAACACAATCGGGTTTATTTATACCTGCAAGAGCTTTTACAATTTTTGCCAGCCAGATTGAAGAAGCAGTATTGAAATATTCAAGATTTAATCTTAAATTTGAAGTCTGTTTTGGATTTTTAACATATTCATTGACCCAGTCCAGAATTGGTTCAAAAATCCTTGGAGCATTGATTGGAATGGATTTACCTGAAAGTATAAGCTCACCACTCAGGAAGTTTAAATCCACAAGTGGAGTTTTATCAGTTTGTTCAATGAACATATTTTTTAACTCCTTCATAACACGCTCAGTTTTTTATTCCTTCTTTTAACATCAATAACATATTCAAAAGTATAACATCTTTTTATTTGTTATAGAAATTTTCATCAAAAAGAAATGATCGATAGTCAAATAAAATTGTTTATTGATATAAAAACAAACAGCCATACAATAAAAATAGTAATCATTGCTTCCGCATATTGCCTGATTATACGTCGAATTATTAAAATGTTATATTTGCAGGCGGAAATTTTTTAACTATAATGGAGATTATTTTAAAGGATAAAATTATTGAAGCTGTTCAAGTCCTTTATAATAGTGAAGTACCTGATAATCTTATCCAGCTGCAGGAGACAAGAAAGGAGTTCAAAGGGGATTTTACCCTTGTAGTTTTTCCTCTGCTCCGGTTTTCAAAGAATACACCTGAAAAGACAGGTGAAAGCATCGGCAATTACCTCCTTGAAATCTTCCCTTCAGTTCGCGGATTTAATGTCATCAAGGGATTTCTTAAACCTTGAAATTTCAGATAAATGGTGGATCGAGTACTTCGCCGATCTATCATCAGGAAAGAATCCTTTCACAAACTGCCAGATCAAAAATCCGGAAGTTATCCTTGTTGAATTTTCTTCACCCAATACAAACAAACCACTTCATCTTGGTCATATACGGAATAACCTTCTCGGATATTCACTTTACAGGATTCTTTCGGCCTGCGGACATAAAGTAATCAAAACCAATATAGTTAACGACAGGGGCATCCATATCTGCAAATCGATGCTTGCCTGGCTGAAATATGGCAATGGTGAAACACCACTTTCGACAGGGATAAAAGGCGATCATCTTGTTGGCAAATACTATGTAAAATTTGAGCAGGAATATAAATCCCAGATGGAAGAACTTGTAAGGAACGGGATGAATGAAGCTGAGGCCAGAAATTCGGCTCCCCTGATGCTGGAAGCCAGGGATATGCTTCTTAAATGGGAATCGGGCGACACCGAAGTTGTTGATCTGTGGAAAACAATGAATTCCTGGGTTTATGCAGGTTTTGATGAGACCTACAAGATGCTGGGGGTTGATTTTGACAAGATCTACTACGAGTCGGAAACATATATTAAAGGTAAGGAGATAGTCCTTGCCGGGCTGAGGGATAATTTTCTTTATCAGCACAGCGATAACTCCATCTGGGTTGATCTTACATCGCAGGGCCTCGACCATAAGCTTCTTCTCAGATCCGATGGCACGGCAGTATATATGACACAGGACCTTGGAACGGCAGTTGCAAGGCAAAATGATTATCATTTCAATAAAACCCTGTATGTGGTCGGAAACGAGCAGAACTATCATTTCCAGGTTCTCAGGGCATTGATGAAAAAAATGGGATACTGCATGGGCCGACGGACTGATCCACTTTTCATACGGAATGGTGGAACTTCCGGAAGGAAAAATGAAATCACGCGAGGGGACAGTTGTTGATGCCGATGATCTTATCAAGGAGATGAAAGAGACTGCAAGAAATGTTTCGTTTGAGCTTGGGAAGCTTACAGATTTCACTGAAGAAGAAAAAGAAGAAATATTCAGAAAAATCGGGCTTGGCGCTCTGAAGTATTATATTCTGAAAGTCGATCCTCATAAGAACATGACTTTCAATCCGTCAGAATCTATCGATTTCAATGGCAACACCGGCCCCTTCATCCAATATACCTATGCAAGGATAAAGTCGGTTTTCAGAAAAGCTGACCAGATGGGAATTAATCCTGATCTTTCAGCAATAATCAATGTGAAGGCCCGGCGCCAAAGAGATTGAACTTGTAAAACTGCTCAGGAAATTTTCTGCTACTGTTTCCGAAGCTGCCGTCAGAATACTCCCCGGCTCTTGATTGCAAATTATTGCTATGAACTTTCAAAGGAATATAATCAGTTTTACCATGACTTTTCAATTCTGGGGGAAGAAGATAATTCACTCAGGAACTTCAGGCTCTTCCTTTCAAAAGTTACAAGTGAGGTTCTTAATTCAGGAATGTGGCTTCTGGGAATTGAAATGCCTGAAAGAATGTAGTTTATGTTTATTTGCGTATTTAAATATATGTTTGAAAATCTTAGTGACAGGCTCGAAAAATCCTTTAAAATTCTTAAAGGGCCAGGGCAGAATATCCGAAATCAACATTGCTGAGACCCTTAAAGAGGTAAGAAGGGCTCTGCTCGATGCTGATGTGAATTTTAAAATTGCCAAGCAGTTTACTGATACTGTAAAAACAAAAGCTCTTGGACAGGAGGTTCTGAAATCGGTCAATCCTTCGCAGATGATGGTCAAGATAGTTCATGATGAACTTGTTGATCTTATGGGAGGCGATAAGTCCGAAATAAATATGAAGATAAATCCTTCAATTATCCTGATAGCGGGTCTGCAGGGTTCCGGAAAAACAACTTTCAGCGGGAAACTGGCAAAATGGCTGAAGAGTAAAAAAGGGAAAAATCCTCTCCTTGTTGCAGGTGATATTTACCGCCCTGCAGCTATTGAACAGCTCAAAATCATCGGTAGTCAGATTGAGATCCCAGTTTATACCGAAGAGGGAAACAGGAACCCGGTACTGATAGCCAGAAACTCGGTAAAGGAAGCAAAGCTAAAAAACCATGATGTTGTTATAATCGATACGGCCGGACGTCTGGCAGTCGATGAGGAAATGATGAATGAGATCGCTGCTATAAAAGATGCTGTCAATCCGCATGAGATTCTTTTTGTAGTGGATTCAATGACCGGTCAGGATGCCGTAAATACCGCCAGGGAATTCAACGATCGTCTTGATTTTGATGGTGTTGTCCTTACTAAACTCGATGGAGATACCCGTGGTGGAGCCGCATTATCAATAAAATCAGTAGTAAACAAACCTATCAAATTTGTCAGCTCAGGTGAGAAAATGGATGCAATTGACATCTTCTACCCTTCAAGAATGGCCGACAGGATACTTGGGATGGGTGATATAGTCTCCCTTGTTGAAAAAGCACAGGAACAATTTGATACTGAAGAGGCAAGAAAACTTCAGAAGAAAATCGCCAGGGACCAGTTTGATTTCAATGATTTTATTGCCCAGATACAGCAGATTAAAAAAATGGGAAATGTAAAGGACCTGATGGCGATGATACCTGGCGTCGGTAAAGCTGTTAAAGATCTTGATATTGACGATAATGCATTCAAGGGGATTGAAGCAATTATCAGAAGCATGACGCCTGAAGAAAGGACAAATCCTGTGGTTCTTAACGGAAGCAGGCGTAAAAGGATAGCAACCGGAAGCGGTACTTCAGTTCAGGAGGTCAATAAGCTTTTAAAACAGTTCGACGAGACCAGGCGGATGATGAAGATGATGACAAAGAATAAGAATGCAGCCAGAATGATGGGCAGAAAATAACAGATACCAATGTACAATCTTATTGACGGTAAGAAAATAGCCTCCCTGATTAAGCAGGAAATTGCCGGAGAAGTTGCCAGACGTATTGAATCGGGCAGAAAGAGGCCTCATCTTGCTGCCATACTGGTAGGTGATAACGGATCATCGGTAACTTATGTAAACAATAAGGTAAAAGATTGTGCTGAAGTGGGATTCAAATCAACTCTTATCAGGCTCAGCGAAAAGATATCTGAATCAGAACTTATCAGGCACATTGTTGAACTTAATGATAATCCCGATGTTGATGGCTTTATTGTACAGCTGCCACTTCCTGAACATATTTCAGAATGCAGGATCATTGAAGCCATTGATCCTGACAAAGATGCAGATGGCTTTCATCCGGTTAACATTGGCAGGATGGTTATTGGCCTGCCGGGTTACCTGCCGGCAACACCATTTGGAATTACAGAGCTTTTAAAACGTTACAGCATTGAAACATCAGGTAAATACTGCGTAATAATAGGACGCAGCAATATCGTTGGACGTCCGCTGAGTATTTTGCTTTCTCAGAAAGGGATGGATGCTACTGTTACTGTCGTTCACAGCAGGACAAAAGAAATTCATACATATATTAATAAAGCTGATATCATAGTTGCAGCGATGGGCTCACCCGGATTTGTTAAGGCTGAAATGGTCAAGCCCGGAGCTGTTGTGATTGATGTCGGGACAACCAGGCTTCCGTCAGCTGAGTCGAAATCGGGATGGAAACTGGCCGGTGATGTGGATTTTGAGAATGTGGCCCCCAAATGTTCCTGGATAACTCCTGTACCGGGTGGTGTCGGTCCGATGACAAGGGTTGCATTACTGAGAAACACAATGATTGCGGTTCAGAATAAATAGGAATATTCCTTATTGCTTATTGCTGGTTGCTTGTTGATACTGCTCAGTCGGTAAAAGTGACCCCGGTGAAATAGAGATCAAATCCACCTTTTCCTCCCGGCCTGTTAGAAGAAAAAATCATGAAGTTATTTGTGAATTCTTCGTCACTGCTCATTACCGGTCTGTATTCATCGGCTGATGAGTTTATCCCCGGGCCGAAATTGACCGGCGTTCCCCACTGTCCATTGCTGAAGCTGGAATAATAGAGATCAAAACCACCAAGCCCGCCAGGCCGGTCTGAAGCAAAAACCATTATCTTCCTGAAAATAAATGGACACTTGTCATCACTTGTGCTGTTAAGGATGTCTGCTTTGGAAGAGGATTCAAAATTTTGATTAAACCATGCATCCATCGTTTGCTCTGCCGGTTTTAAATGCAGATAAATGTCGAAATTGCCTTCAGCATTTGTAGTAAAATAGGCAGAGTCCTGGTTTGTATCGAAACAGATATATGCTTCGTCTGAGTCTGAATTCAGAAGGCTTAACAGGAAAGGGACCGGTTATTTCAGGTACGGATGTGCCGAAAAAGGGGAGATGCTTTAAATAATAGAAATCAAGATTGCCATCTGCATTAACTGATGACAATATATTGTATTCAAACCCATCTATGGCGCTGAACAGACTATAAGGGCCGAAATCGTTTCCGTCTGTGTTTGCTTTTGAGATAAGAGCGTTCAGGAAAGGATTATTTGTTATTTCGGTGTTCAGATTGAAATCACCTGTTTCCTGGTTAAAAACATAGGAGAAATCGCCATATACAAGGTCATACTGCCCTCCGCTGCTTCCCCTGTTGCTTGAAAAAATCAGAGACGATCCGGCTGCAAGCACATTTATATCCGAATTATAATCATCGTATAGCTGAATTTATTTCCGAGAGAATAATAAGGGAATCAGGAAAAGTGCCTTTCGGAAACTTTATCGGATTCTCTGTCTTATTACATGATGCAAATGCTGCGATAAATATTGCCATCAGGGACAATAAAGCAGAATATGTAAGTAACTTTTTCATTTTACTGGTTGAGTAACGCATTCAGATATTAAACGAGGGCGAAATAATAAAATTATAGCTCAGGAAAATATAAAATGAAAAACCGGGTTTGATGCCCGGTCTTTCGAAGGTAGAATTTAGGTTAATTCTAGGGTAAATCAGGTATATGAGGTTTTGTGTTTTGTTTCTAAATCTATAGATGGAAAAAAGGTGCTTCAGGTTGCGTGGCCTTTGAAAAAAATTATTAAATCTGATTGATTTATGTATACTATATTGTTTTTCAGCTGTTTGAAAATATGTTAAAATGTTGATAATATAACAATGGCCCAAAACAGCATGTTGAAAATGTTGTTAATTTTGTAAGCAATAATTTTCATGGAATGGAAGACGACAGGTTCAGTTTTTCGTATGAGGAGGAGTTAAAGAATGCCGTTCAGAAATTCGAACGGATGAAAAAGAATAATGAAAATTATTTCTTTGATGTTATTGAATTTGAGACTATTATTGACTATTATATCGAGAGTAATAATTCAATTAAAGCTTTCGAGGCAGCCACCCTTGCATCGGAGCAGCATCCGAATTCAGTATCAATACAGCTTAGGAAAGCCAGGGTTCTGCTTGACAAGGGGCGTGCGGTTGAAGCGCTCAGAATCCTGAAGAGACTGGAGAATATTGAGCCAGGGAACCATGAGATTTATGTGGCAAAGGGAACAGCTATGGGTATTCTGGGAGATATCCAGGGTGCAAAAAAGATGTTCGATTATGCTCTTACTCTCGATTCGGATGAACCGGGAAATATACTTTTTTCAATAACCTCAGTGCTTCAAAACCTGAATTACTACGAGTATCTTATCCCTTATCTTAAAAAGCTGATAAACATTGAGCCGGATTTTTATGCCCATATCTATGATCTGGCATATGCATTATGAGAAAACAGAGGATTTCGAAAACAGCATTGATAACTATTTGAAATATCTCGAAAGCGAACCTTTTTCCGACAGTGCCTGGTATAACCTTGGTATTATATACAATAAGCAGGAACAATATGAAAAGGCTCTTGAAGCCTATGATTTTGCACTGGCAATAAATTCGCAGAACACATTTGCCATTTTTAACAAAGGTAATATCCTTTGCAATCTCGACCGCTATAATCAGGCCATCCCGGTTTATCATGAATATCTAGAGAATGAACCTGATAGCTTTGAGGCAATGACCTACCTTGCTGAATGTTATGAGAAGACAGGAGATCTGATCCTTGCAAAGAAATATTACCATGAGGCTATTGAGCTTGCTCCTGAATATGCCGATCCCTGGTTCGGGCTTGGTATTATTTCCCTTGAATCAGGAAATCCTGACGACAGTCTTATTTTTCTCCGAAAGGCAGTCAGGCTCGACGATGAAAATCCCGAGATCTGGTATATGCTGGGGAAAGCACATTATGCCAAAAGAGAAAGAAAGGATACTCTGAGATGTTTCAGGGAAGCATTGAAGCTGGATGCATATTATAATGAAGTCTGGACAGACCTGGGAAGGATAATCCTCTATGATGGTTATCTGAATAAAGCACTCTCTTATCTTGAAAAAGCTTACAAAATAATCGGGGATGTTCCGGGAATAAACTATCTTCTTGCTTCGTATTACCTGCATTGCGGACTGATGGAAAAAGCTCACAGGCATCTGTCACTTGCTCTTGATGTTGATAAGGAGATTTTCAGGGATTTTCATGATATTTTCCCGGCCCGGCTCTTTAACCGGAAGATCAAGAAACTTCTCGACGGCTATAATCTTTAATTATCTGTTAAGAACCATATACCTCGAATCCCAAACTTCATACCTCATACCTCTCAAATATGAAAAATATACTTCCATTTATACCCGAGCGTCCAGCGAAACCAAGGCAGACATGGTCTTACAATGGTAATGGATAAAGGGCTCAGCATAAGGGAAGCTGAAGATTTTATGTCGGTGGGAAGTGAATATACCGACTTTGTGAAACTTGGATTTGGCACATCGCTGATCACACCAGGCTTTGAACAAAAAATCAGGATCTATAAAAAATCAGGATGCACACCTTATTTCGGAGGTACACTTTTTGAAGCTTTTGTTATCAGGAATATGTTTATGGAGTATCGTGGAATTCCTCGATGAGCACGAGATTGATCTTGTAGAAATTTCCGATGGTTCCTACGATATTGATCATGACAGAAAGCTTGAATATATAACATACCCTGGCAAAAAGAGGAACGGTTATCTCAGAGGTAGGCTCGAAAAAAAAGGATGTTATTTATTCTCCTGACCAATGGGTTGAAATGATGAAATCGGAACTGGATGCCGGATCAGTTAAGGTAATTGCCGAAGCACGTGAATCGGGCACAATTGGAATTTATAATGATGATGGGTCTGTAAATCTTCCTCTTATTAAAGAGATTTCGGATCATATCGGGCTGGAGAATGTATTATGGGAAGCACCTCTTAAATCACAGCAGGCCTGGTTTATAAAGCATTTTGGTGCAAATGTCAACCTTGGAAACATAGCCCCAAACGAGATTATCCCCCTTGAATCGCTTCGACTTGGGCTCAGGGGAGATACTTTCTTTCAGTTTCTGCCCGATAATCTCAAAGGATAACAATAAGTTGTCATGAGAAAATTCGGCCTCATTGGGTATCCTCTGGGACACTCTTTCTCAAAGAAGTACTTTACTGACAAATTTTCAGCGGAACATATTGAGAATTGCTTTTATGAGAATTATCCTATTGCAAGTATCGACCAGCTGCCTGATCTGATAACAGACAGCTGCCTTGAAGGCCTGAACGTTACTATCCCGTATAAATCAGCAGTCATTAAATATCTCGACAAAACAGATCCGGAAGCAAATGCTGTCGGGGCGGTAAATGTCATCACGGATAAACAGGAGAAACAATAAAACCGAACTATACGGCTTCAACAGTGATATCACCGGGATCAGAGATACAATTTCGCCTTTATTAAATCGCAGAATAAAAAATGCCCTTGTACTGGGAACCGGAGGAAGCTCCAAAGCAGTCTGTTTTGTCCTGAAGAATTTAAGTGTACCCTATACACTTATTTCAAGGGAAAAGAAGTCGTCCTGCCTGACCTATTCAGAATTATCCCCCGAAATGATGAGGAATAGCAGGCTGATAATCAACACCACGCCACTTGGCATGTATCCTGATATAAAGAGTAAACCGGAACTCAGATACGAATTTCTCGGTAGTAAGCATATTCTTTTTGATCTTGTCTATAATCCGGAAATGACGGCTTTCCTTAAAACAGGGCAGGAGAGGGGATGTACTTTACTTTCGGGCCTGAAGATGCTTTATTCACAGGCAGAAAGATCCTGGGAGATATGGAACAGTGATGATCTGTGATTAACGGGGAATTAATATTTTGTAGGGGTGTAGCATGATACGCCCCTGCAATCAGAATATATCTATTGTTTCTCTTTTCTCATCCAGTACATGGGATCGCAATCGATGCACTCCTGATTCCAGTATCCGGGTGTTACATATCCTCCTTCGGGCGTCTTAAGCAGACATTCATAGACTGCAAAAACGGGATTGAAGACTATGTCTGTTACACCAATCGTATAGGAAGGTTCTTCCCCTGCAGTTTCTGAAGTAACTATTAATTCCATTACTTCAAAATTATTAAATTCAAGAAGCTGACGCAGAAAAGCTGCCCGGGCGATATCAGCTCCGGATTCAACAATTGTGCACCTGATTCCGTCAATCTCCCCTACAATATGTTTAGCATTATTTAATCCCATCATAGTAATTTTTTTAAGCTCCAAAGCTGAAATCCTTTATGATTTCAAAGATAATACCTGCAAATCCTGTAAAGAAAATACCAGCGACGCAAATGCCAATAGCTAAAAGCGTTGGAAAATCGCTCCTAAATTTCCCTACAGGTGTTTCATTCTTATTGATAAACATTGCCTTAACTACCAACAGATAGTAATAAAGTGAAATTATAGTATTCAATACTGCAATCAGGACCAGGAGGTAAAAGCCCTTTTCAGCAGCTGCCGTAAACAGGAAGAACTTGCCGAAGAAACCTGCTACAGGAGGTATGCCCGCAAGTGAAAAAAGAGCCAGGGTCATTACAAGACTCAGTCGCGGATTGGTCATATACAATCCGTTGTAGTCATCAATATTCTCTTTGCCTGAAGCATTTGAAATTGCGGCAACAACACCAAAAGCACCCAGGTTTGAGAAGATATAGACAAGAATGTAGTAGACAACTGACGCCATTCCCGTCTGATTTCCGCCAATGACTCCCAGGAGAATATAACCAGCCTGGGAAATTGATGAGAATGCAAGAAACCTTTTCAGATTTTGCTGCCTGATTGCAAACAGGTTTCCAATTGTCATAGTGAGAACAGCAGAGACATAAATAACCTTCTGCCAGGTTTTAATTAAGACGGGAAATACCGTGAACAGTACGATTATGAAAATAAAAACAGCTGCTCCCTTTGAAATAACTGAAAGGTAAGCGGTAATATTCACAGGCGACCCTTCATATACATCGGCAGTCCAGAGATGAAAAGGAACGATTGATATTTTAAAAGCCATTCCTGCAAAGAAAAATATGAATCCCAGAACCTGAAGGTTACTGATTTCAAAACGATTTGCCACCTCACTGAAATAAAACGACCCGGTTGTCCCGTAAATCATTGAGAGGCCATAAAGCAAAATTCCTGATGACAATGCAGATATCAGAATGAGCTTGATACCCGCCTCAGCTGATTTGTTGCTGTACCTGTCAAATGCCGCCAGTGCAGCAATCGGAATAGTAGCCAGTTCAAGACCTAAATAAAACATCAGAAAATGTCCCGATGAAATCATGAAGTTCATACCGACAAGGGTTGATATAAGAAGAATAAAATACTCACTTGTCTTATCATGATTTTCTTCTTTATTGAGCCATGTAACTGATTGAATCAGAACAATTAATGCACCAATGTTCAGGATGTTCTTCATAATCAGCCTTATACCGGTCGATTCATACATGCCTCCGAACAGGGAACCAGTTGGAGAGGGCAAAAATCCGATAACGGTTATAATTGAAAATAGTATTACCGCAAACAGGCTGATTGATCTTTTCTTTTCCGGGTTCCATGAAATTTCAGCTATCAGAACCAGAAGAGCTGCAACTGTCAGCAACAATTCATGGCGCATTATCAAAAAATTATCTAGGCTCATATAAATAAATTGGCAGTGTAGTTATTTGTCAAATGCAATGTTGTTTTCATTCACTTTTAAAAAGGATTGAAGGCAAGTATTTTATTAATAATTGGCTGCAGGCTGACGCCGATCATCGATGAAAGCCAGAAAGGTGCCAGACCTATAAAAGCCACAAAACTGATTAAAGTTACGGCAGAGATTTTTTCATACCATTTTGCGTCGGTAAGATGTTCGTAATGTTCATTGACCGTTGGACCCAGAAGAAGTATTGCAATAACTCTCAGGATATAAACGGCGGTAATTACTATTGATGTCACCGCAACAATCGTAACAATTCTGTGAAACAGGTCAGGATGCTGGAAAGCGCCTACAAAAATTGTCACTTCAGCTACAAATCCGCTTAATCCCGGAAGACCAAGAGATGCAAGACCTGCAATTACATAACAGACAGAAAGGAAAGGAATCACTTTCATAAGTCCTCCCATTTCGTTTATCATTCTCGTATGGGTGCGGCCGTAGAGCATCCCTATAAGGGCAAAGAATAAAGCTGTCATGAGACCATGTGAGATCATCTGAATTATTGCCCCGGTCAAAGCAGTCTGGTTCATCATGAGGATTGCAAACAATACAAGGCCGCAGTGACTGACTGAGGAGTACGCATTGATATATTTAAGATCTTTTTGTGCAATTGCTCCAAAGGCACCGTAAACCACGCTTATTGAAGTAAGTATGATGAAGATCCACGATAATTCCCTGGCAGCCTCAGGCATCAGGAAGATAGCTACCCTGAAAGCGCCATATCCTCCAAGTTTCATAAGAACACCAGCATGAAGCATCGAAACTGCAGTTGGCGCTGAAGAATGACCATCAGGCGACCATGTATGAAAAGGGAATAATGCACCCAGAACTCCGAATCCGACAAAGGTGAGCGGGAAAAAGAGATATTGGGACGACATCGGGATGGTGATCTTTGAGATCTCCAGAATATTGAAAGTCAGCGGACCTCCATCAGGTGCTGAATTAAAATATATCCCCAGAATCCCGACAAGAAGCAACGCTGAAGCTCCCATAAGCATAAGCGTAAGCTTCATTGCTGAATACTCCTTGGGTCCGCTTCCCCATATACCTATGAGCAGATACATGGGTATAACCGCGAGCTCATAAAAAAGGAACATTGTGAAAAGGTCGATAGAAATAAAGAATCCAAATACTCCGGTTGCCAGTAATATCAGAGATATGAAAAACTCTTTGGTGAGGAACTCCATTTCCCATGAGGCGAAAATTCCTGCAAACACCACAATAGAAGCAAGTGCAATCATAGCTACCGAAATACCATCAGCACCTACCGCATAATGGATATTGAAGCTTTTAAACCAGACTATATCCTTGACAAACAGCATCTCAGCCGTATTGCCGGCATGCCGTGCCGAAATATAAAGGTAAATCAGTACCGCCGATAACAACAACTGAATTCCCATTCCGATGGCTGCCGTAATCCTGACATTCCGCATCTCTTTCGTCAGCACAATGCCGGTCATGGTCAGCACGGGTATTACAACAAACAGAGTTAAAATATCCATAGTTTGAAGACTTATTCCTTTAGTTTAATGCCACAGGTAAATAAATATTAACAGAAGTAAAACTGCTCCCGAAACAAAAACAAAAGCATATTTCTGAATCTGACCCGACTGGAAACCTCTGATTCTGAAGGATACCACCTGAGTCACTGCTGCAATAGCATTCATTGTACCATCAACAATATGCCTGTCGAACCAGGCTACAGGTTCGGAGATATATCTGAAAATGATCTTTTTAGTTACAAACAGATAAATCTCATCTATATAAAACTTATTATAGGACCATTTATAGGCGTATTTAAATGTTGCTGCCAGCCTGTCGGGAACAGGGCTCTTTTTTGAGTAAAGGATAAATGCAACAAGTATACCCACGCAGAGCTATAAGGATCGACGGAATTGCTACTATCCATTCGATATGAGTCTCGAAAGGCTTACCGTCAGAAGTCACCAGCTCACTGAAGGGTATAAATCCTGAAAATGCCGCTCCTGTTGCAAGTACAATTAAGGGAATAGTCATTGTAGCAGGTGCTTCATGGGGTGTTTGATGATAATGGGTTTCTTCTCCCCAGAAGATATTGAAATATAAGCCTGAACATATAAAAGGCTGTGATCCCTGCAACTGCATACTCAACAGCAAAAAGGAATTTATTATGATGAAATGCAGCAACCAGGATCTCATCCTTGCTGAAAAAACCAGAGAAAGGAGGAATTCCGGCAATTGTCAGGCAGGCTATCAGAAAGGTTATATGAGTTATCGGAAGATATTTGCGAAGCCCGCCCATATCGGTCATATAATTGCTGTGAACAGCATGAATTATTGCACCTGCCCCGAGAAACAACAATGCTTTGAACATTGCATGTGTGAACAGGTGAAACATTGAGGCCATATAACCAAGACCCTCATGTCCTCCGTAACCTGAGACTCCAAGAGCAAACATCATATATCCTATCTGCGACATTGTCGAGTAAGCCAGAACTCTTTTTATATCTGTCTGGGTACATGCAATTATTGCTGCAAAAAGTGAAGAAAAAGCACCAACATACGCAACAACTTCAAGTGCAACAGGAGCAGCGAAAACATAATATCGGGAACATCCTTGCAACCAGGTAAACGCCAGCCACTACCATTGTTGCAGCATGAATGAGAGCAGAGACCGGAGTAGGACCCTCCATTGCATCAGGAAGCCAGATATGGAAGGGAAACATGGCTGATTTACCAACACCACCCATATATATAAAGATCATCGACCATGTCATAACCGACAAGCCCATGAAAGTAATACCTCCACCCTGGAGCATTGCTGTTCCGGCCGGATCGGTAAGAGTTATGAAATCAAATGTTTTTGTATTGAATGACAATATCAGGATCCCTATAAGAAATCCCATATCTGCAAATCTTGTCACAATAAATGCTTTTTTAGAAGCTCTTACGGCAGATGGCTTCTGGTAATAAAATCCAATGAGAAGATATGATGAGATACCAACAAGTTCCCAGAATATATACATCTGGAAAATATTGGTAGCCACGACCAGTCCAAGCATCGAAAAAGTAAAAAGGGACAGAAAAGCAAAGAACCGCTCATAACCTTTTTCACCCTTCATATAACCAATACTGTAGATATGCACCATAAATGAAACAGTGCTGATGACAATAAGCATCATAACTGAGATCGGATCGAGCAGCACACCCAGATCAATATGCAGTTTATCTGTCAGTTGCAGCCAGGTAAAACTAAACGGAGTGATTTTCTGAAAAGCATCCTCTAATCTTTTCTCCCGGGAAGAAATATAACCAGGCTGTTAAGTATGAAAGAACTGTAACCACTGCCAATCCGGATGTTCCGATTAAACCAGATAATCTTGGCTTGAGCTTGTGTCCCGCAAGCCCCAGCAATGATAAAAATGAGGAAGGGGAGGAGAAGTATCCAAACTGTATAGGAGAAGTTAATCATAGATGGTTGGATTTCTATATAATTATTTTCATCAGTATTTCATCACATTAACATCTTCAACATTTATAGTTGTAAATCGTCTGTAGATATTGATTATAATAGCAATGGCAACAGCAGCTTCGGAAGCTGCGACCGCAATTACGAAAAGGCTGAAAAAGAGGCCCTCAAGCTGGTGCGGGAACAGATACCTGTTAAATGCAAGAAAATTTATATTAACTGAATTCAGAATAAGTTCAACTGACATTAATATTGTTATCAGATTCCTGCGGGTAAGAAAACCATATACCCCTACAAAGAACATTATTGTTGCAAGGATCAGAAAATAATATAAAGGAATACCTGCATTCATCTTTTTACTTATTTAAGGTTTGAGATTCATTCTTTTTTGGGGCTCCTTTTTTAGCGATTACAATTGCAGCAATCATGGCAGCCAGAAGAAGGATTGAAATAACCTCAAAAGGCAGTACATAACCATCTTTCCCGACTGAAAGAAGACTAGTTACCTATAAGGCGCATGTCAACCTCCTTTGCAGCTTCGGCTGTTGCTGAAAACTTATAATCGAGGATTGTAACTATACAGAGAATCGCCCCTGCAATGGCTGCAAGAGCTGAAAAGAGAGATTTTTTCCATCCCACTTGTTCAAATTTATGTTTTATATGACTTGTAAGCAGAATGGAGAATATTATGAGCACTACAATGCCACCGGCATAAAGAGTCAGCTGGACAGCAGCAAGGAACTGATAATTCAGCATAAAATAAAGACCTGCTGTGGAAACAAGTACAAAAAGAAGATACACTGCAGCCCTTAATATCTTCCTGCTCGTAACTGTCAGTATTGAAAAAACTACTATCATCGACAGAAAACAAAATAAACATTAACTGGTTAGATGTCATCATTCAACTCCTTTCATTAATTGTGAACCGGGTTTATTTGAGACTTTAATAAGGGTAGCCCTGCTGAAAACCGCATGCTCAAACTCCTGTGAAAATGCAAGTGCGTTTGAAGGGCAGGTTTTTACACATAAAGCACAGAATGTGCACATTCCAAGACGATAAATATGCTTGTCAATAACTCTTTTCTTTTTTCCGTCCTCGTAATATAGTTTTTGAAATTACTTCAATTGATCCGTTCGGGCAATTGATCTCACAAATCCCGCAACCTTGCATTTATGTTCATTTTTTTCATTATGGGGCATTATAACCTCACCTTTGAATCTGTCGAACATTACAAGATCCTTCCTGTTGTCAGGATATTTTTGTGTAACAATGGTGGATGGTCTGAAAAAATAAGAACCTGTCACCTTCATGCCTTTCAGAAGCGACCAGACACCTTGATATTTCCTTGAAATAATTTATTATGCTTCTCATTAAGAGATATATAATATTTGATAGTTATATTAAAAATGCCAGCCCATAAGAACTATAAATGACATTATCAGTACATTGACCAGGTTTATCGGTAACAGATATTTCCACTCAAGAGTCAGAAGCTGATCAATCCTAAGCCTCGGGAATGTCCATTTGAACCACATCATCAGAAAGATCAACAAAAAATGTTTTTACAATATACCAGATGAAAGGAGGTATGAAATCCATGATGTGATTGAATCCGTCCCAGTGGCCGATATGAAATGGCATCCACCCTCCAAGAAATACCGTTGCAGCTATCGATGCTACAATGAACATATTTATATATTCTGCAAGAAAGAAGAATGCAAACTTAATTCCGGAATATTCGGTATGATAGCCGGCAGTCAGTTCCGATTCAGCCTCTGCAAGGTCAAAAGGTCCACGGTTTGTTTCAGCGGTGCTTGCAATAAGAAAAATAACGAAAGCAATAAAAGCCGGAATATGACCTTTGAAGATAAACCATCCGTCAGCCTGTGCCATGACAATCTCGGAAAGCTGCATTGATCCTGCAAGAATCACAACAGTTATTAGTGAAAGTCCGACTGATAATTCATAACTTACTATCTGTGCACCGCTTCTCATTGCCCCGATAAGGGAATATTTATTATTGCTCGACCATCCTGCAAGCAATACTCCCGATTACACCCATTGCCGAAACTGCAATTACATAAAGGACTCCTATATTCAGGTCGATTGCATGAAGTCCTTTTGCAAAGGGAATAGCTGCAATTGCCATAAAGGATGCAATGATAACAATAAATGGAGCCAGGTTAAAAAGAAACTTATCGGCTTTCCTGATCGGGATAAGTTCGACAAGCAGTAGTTTAACAAGGTCAGCAATTGTCTGGAACATTCCAAATGGGCCTACCCTGTTCGGTCCGAGACGGTTCTGCATGAATGCACATACCTTCCGTTCGGCATATACCAGGAACAACCCTATAAGAGCATAAAACAGCAGGATAAGTACACCTATTATCAGCATCTCCATAATTACAGTCCAGAAAGGTGACATAGCATTTTGAAGGCTTGTGTCAATCCATTGCGTCAGTGAAGTAAAATCGTAAATATCAAATGGCATATAGTTACTTTTATCTTTTTACTTTTGTCTTTATGTCTTTTGTCATCTATTTAACATCCCCCTAACCCTCTTCAAAGGGGGAATTTCCTCTACCCAGTACCCAGTACCCAGCACCCAGTACCTTCTTCCTACCTGTCAATATCCGGTATTATAAGATCGAGCGAACCGCCTATTGCAACCAGGTCAGCGATCTTAAAATCCTTTGGTCATCAGGTTTAGCGCCGAGAGGTTAACAAAATTCGGTGAACGGAACTTAACCCTGTATGGATTTTTATTACCATCACTTATTATATATACCCCCAGTTCACCGCGTGCAGTTTCAACTCTCTGATAATATTCTCCCTCAGGAAGCTTTATTACAGGTTTCATTTTAACTGCATAAGGACCTTCAGGGATATTATCAATCAGCTGGTCGATGATATTCATCGATTCCCTCATTTCCTCCATTCTGACCAGGTACCTGTGGAATGTATCACCATCATTAAAAAGAACTTCATTGAAATTTACCCTGTCGTATGCGCTGTAGGGGTCATGTTTCCTGACATCACATGAAAATCCTGATGCTCTTCCAGAGGGACCTGTTACTCCGAATGAAATTGCATCTTCGAGCGATAATCTGCCTATTCCTTTGGTGCGTTGCCGGAAAATAACATTGCCTGTCAGCAGCTGATCATATTCAGGTAATGTTTTTCTGAAATATTTTATGAACTCTTTTACTCGTTTCTGAAAATTGGGATGGATGTCATACATCAGTCCTCCGGGACAATTATAGCTGACTATCATGCGGCCACCGCAGGTCTCTTCAAAAATGTCCAGTATCTTTTCCCTGTCGCGGAGTCCGTAAAAGAAACAGGTAAGACCGCCAAGATCCATTCCGAATGTAGCCCAGAACAGCTGATGCGAC
The DNA here is from genome assembly GCA_963753495.1 of uncultured Bacteroidales bacterium. Lineage (GTDB taxonomy): Bacteria > Bacteroidota > Bacteroidia > Bacteroidales > VadinHA17 > LD21. Next base: position 150,436 of record CAVWCO010000007.1, on the reverse strand, counting down.
TGGATACGTGTAAGCTCCGACATAATGGTACGGATAACCTTTACCCTGTCGGGAATATCTATTTCGAGGGCTTTCTCAACATTAAGGCAAACTGCTTCATTATTAATATGGGCCGACAGATAATCCATCCTGTCAGTCAGATGAATTATCTGAGGGTACGTAATGCTTTCGCACATCTTTTCAATCCCCCTGTGAATATAACCTATATGCGGTTCGACATTCTTTACAATTTCACCCTTAAGTGAAACCACCAGCCTCAGCACCCCATGTGTTGAAGGATGCTGAGGCCCCATGTTGATAACATATTCCTGCTTTTCGTCGATACCGATATCTTTTATTTGTTCTTCCATATTTTATTTGGTAACAATATTAATATCGTCAACATAGTCTTTTCTCAGAGGGATAGCCCCAGGAGCTGCCAAGGAAAAGTCTTCTTAGGTCAGGATGACCTTTAAATTTTATGCCGAAAAGGTCATATACTTCCCTTTCATGAAATTCAGCAGTCTTCCAGATATCACATACAGAATCGAATATGGGTGTTTCCCTCTCCGGTGTACGGGTTTTCAGGACAACAGTATGATTGTGTTTTGTTGAACGAATATGATAAACTAACACCAAGATCACTGCCATAATCAACTCCTGAAAGGCAAAAAAGAAAATCAAACCATGTATCCTTATTTTCATTCAGCTGTTTTGCCAGCTGGTGTAAATTTGCGGCAGGAACATTTATCTCGGTAAACTGTTTTCCTTCTTTTATTTCAGTTTCACTGTCAAACGAACTTATCAGTTCAACTAATTCAGCTTTATCCATTAATTGTTCAGATTTCAGTAAACAAAGAATTATTTAACATCATGAGATGAGTTCCGTTTTGTTCTCGATTTTATTGTTTCAGTTTCTATTTTGCGCTGAAGCTGAAGCATACCATAAAGAAGTGCTTCAGGTCGTGGAGGGCATCCCGGGACATATACATCAACAGGAATTACATGTTCCACTCCTTTTACAACACAATATGAATTCAGGAAAAACGGGCCGCCGGAAATAGCACATGCACCCATGGCAACCACATATTTTGGCTCAGACATCTGATCATAAAGGCGTTTCAGAACAGGAGCCATTTTATTGACAATTGTTCCTGCAACCACAATCACGTCGGCCTGACGGGGACTGGCGCGGTAAACTTCCATACCGAATCTGGCAAAATCATGACGCGGAGCACCTGTTGCCATCATTTCAATGCCGCAACAGCTTGTGGCAAAGGTGAGAGGCCACAGGGAATTCTTTCTTCCCCAGTTTATTACATCATCGATTGTTGTTAACAGGATATTGGTGCCTGACCCTTTTAGAAGATCAAGGTTTCATTGTCATTGAACTCCTCGTTCTTCATTCCTTTTATTCCCATATAAGCGCATGTTTTTTCCAGGCATAGAGTAGTCCCAGTCCCAGAATAAGAAAGAAAATCACTATCTCAATGAATGCCGTCATTCCAACCTCCTTCATTACAACTGCCCAGGGAAAGACAAGTACTGTTTCAACGTCAAAGACCAGGAAGAGGATTGCAAAAAGGTAATACCCTACATTGAACTGAAGCCATGTAACACCCTGGGTCGGGATACCACATTCGTAAGGTTCAAATTTCTGGGGATTTATTGATTTTGGAGCAATTATTCCTGAAAGTATAAGGACCAGGCCAACAAAAATTGCACCTACCATAAAAAAAAGAACCAGCCACTCATTACTCATATAACCAGGTTTAAGTTATTTGAAGCTGGCCAAAAATAGGATTTCTTTTTTTATTGTGAAATGATTAACAGTAAATAATTAATGATAATTATCACGAACAATACCACTACAATTGCGCGTTCGACTTTTCGGTGGCCATAACCATTTTAATATTAAGCCTTACACCGACCTCAAGAACATCAACAAGATCCTGGATATTTAAACTTTTTGCAAATCTGAGAACGACAGTGGGGTTCTCGATGCCCCTTACATGGTCCTGTAATTTCTGTTCAAGTTCAGACAAAAGCACTTCCTTCTGATCGATGAAATATTTACGGTCAGCCGTCACCGTAAGATTTACCTGCTGCTTGTCGATTTCCTGTGCTGTCTTTGATTTGGGAAGAAGCACTTTGATCACATTGGGATTGGCCAGAGTTGAAACAATCAGGAAGAAAAGAAGTAGAAAAAACATTATGTCATTTAAAGACGAGGTGCTTACCTCGGGCTTGAATTGTTTGCTTCTCCTGATATTCATTTCAGATGACCTTTAAAAACTGAATAAGAGACTCCTGAAGGCTGATGACGTACCTGTCGATCTTCATTTGAAGGTAGTGATATGCTGCATATGCTAAAACCCCGACTATGAGGCCTGCACCGCTGCAGATCATTTTCTGGTAGAGTCCTCCGGCAATTATTCCGATGCTGATGTTATCAGCAAGAGAAATATTGTAAAAGATCTTGATAACCCCTGCAATTGTACCAATAAAACCGAGCATGGGAGCGACACTTGCGATTATACCGAGATAGCCGGTATTCTTTTCCATCTTGGTAATTTCCAGATTGGTTGTGGTTTCTATGTTTCTTTCAACCTCACCCAGTGGTTTACCAAGCTTTTCTATCCCGCTTTCCAGAATTCTGCCAACAGCTGCCTGGTTGCTCCTTGCATGAAGGAGGGCGTTGTTTTGATTTCCGCTTTTCAGGTCATTTACAATGGCTGGCATTAGTCCTTTTTGGATAATAGTCGTCCTTCTGATATAGGCGAGCCTTTCAATGAAAATGTAAAAGCTGACAAGTGATAAAAGAACAATTGGAATCATTATGATTCCGCCTTTCATAAGCAGGTCGAGAATAGTTGCAGCCTGGTCAGAAGAAGTTATGGCGGCTGCCGGTTCATTTAGTGCAGAAATCAATATCATATGCTAATGGGTTTTAATTGTTTAATATTTAAATTCCTATTACAAACGATGAAAAGTTTCAATTATTTCCTTTCATACAAATATCTCCTCAGGGTACTCAATATCAACCAGAAACAATCCTTTTGCAGGGGCTGACATTCCAGCCGATGACCTGTCCTTCGACAGAATGATTTTTTCAAATTCTTCAGTATTGATTTTCCCGGTCCCAATTTCAACCATTGTCCCAACAATAGCCCTTACCATATTCCGGAGGAACCTGTCTGCCTGAATTGTAAAAACCAGGCTGTCTCCGCGATTCTTCCCACCCGGCCCGGTATATTTTGCATTTGTTCGTCTTGTTATCTGAATGCAGCCTGCAGAAGCTTGTAAAATCTGAATGATCCAACAGAATTGCCGATGCCCTGTTCATGGAATCAATATCCAGATTCCCGTAAAGAAACCAGCTTGAATCTGTGCTAAACGGATCCTTTTCCCTTGTAATATAATATTTATAGGTTCTTGACACCGCACTGAACCTGGCACTGGAATCTGGCATGACTTTTCTTATGGCTGTTACAGAAATATCTTCAGGAAGAAACCTGTTCAGGCGGAACATAAGATTCTTCATTTTATTCAGATCAGAATCGGGGTTGTCAAAATGAGCACAGAAGACTTTTGCATGCACACCCGAATCCGTCCTGCCGGCTCCTGTTGTAGAAGTCTTTTGCTTCAGAATCCGGCTGAGTGCCTGATCGAGTATCTTCTGCACGGTGACTGAGTTTGGCTGTATTTGCCACCCATGATAGGAAGTGCCTTTGAATGAGATAAATATGAAATACCGGGTCAAAGCCAGAAAATTTCTGCAAATATAGACATTCAACCCTTAAATTCAGATTTATGATGATTTTAAAAAATTCATTTACCTCTATTAGGAAAATCCATCTTTAAATGTAATTTTACGATCACCTAAAAATGATCTTATTATTTGTTTAACCTAAATCTTTCACAATGACAGAACAGAAAAATACACAAACAGCAGGCATGATGTTTATGGGAATGATCTTTTTCCTTTTTGGGTTCGTAACAACTTTCAACATTACGCTTGCCGATAAGTTCAAATCAGTCTTCGAACTGTCAAACTTTCAAGCCCAGCTTGTAAATGGAGCTTTCTTCTTTACATACTTCCTCCTGGCTTTCACAGCAGGAGGCGTTATTAAGAAGATCGGATACAAGGGAGGCGTTATTCTTGGTCTTTTGCTGGTCGCTGCAGGAAGCTTCCTTTTCTTCCCTGCCGCCAAAGCATTATCCTTTCCATTCTTCTTATTTGCAATTTTCATTATGGCTGGTGGCGTAGTTTTCCTTCAGACCGCGGCAAATCCTTATGTTACTGCACTCGGACCATCGGAAACTGCTTCGGGCAGGCTTAACCTTACACAGGCTCTTAACTCCATTGCCACTTATCTGGCACCGATACTTGCGGGCCTGTTCGTTTTCAGAGCTGCTGCGGACGCTGCTCTTGACGCTGCGGAATCAGTTCCAACCACGCCTTTTTTAATAATTGCCATTGTTGTTATTATTATTGCAATTGCGATTTACTTTCTTAAACTTCCTGAAATCTCAACGCAGGGTGTTGAAAAGAAAAGTGTATGGAAACATCCGCACGTAGTTCTGGGTGCAATAGCTATATTTTGTTATGTGGGGGCCGAAGTCGGATCAGCTGCAATGCTTCAGAGATATTTCCAGGAAGCTTTGCAGATGGCCAGAAACGATGCCGCAATGATGATAGCCCTTTACTGGGGAGGCGCTATGGTTGGCAGGTTTTATGGGTCATTCATGCTTTCAAATGTTGAAAAGTCAAAGAAATACCTTTACACTATTCTGGTAATTGCCCTTGCCCTGTTTGTTGGCTGGTTTGTAAGAAAAGAAATAAGTGATGGTTTGATCTTCGCCGGAATTGCATTGGTAAACTATCTTGCCATGCAGCTTGGCAGAGGTAATGCAAGCAGGTCGCTGGCTGTTTTTGGCATAATTGCCGCTTTGCTTCTTGTTACTGTTATGGCAGTAAGCGGACCTGTTATACTGTGGGTTGGATTATCAATTGGTTTCTTTAACTCAATAATGTTCCCGAATATTTTTGCGCTTGGAGTTGAGGGACTTGACAAAGGTGAACTCAGCATGGCATCGGGACTTATCAATACAATGATTGTCGGCGGAGCTGTAATTCCTGTTCTGATGGGACTTGTAGCTGACGGAATGGGTGTGAGATTCGCATTTATCCTGCCTATTTTATGCTATCTGTATATTGTATTCTTCGCTCTTGTCGGAAGCAAGCGCAGATAGAGCTTAAAATGTAAATGATGTTTCAGGAGGCCGTCTCAAATATTGTTTTGAGACGGCCTCAATATTAATTTCCCGACAATTATTATATTTACATTGATTCGTAAGTAACAAAATCAATATATCCATGACAACAGAAAACTTAATACGCAAGATTAACAACGGAGATAACAAAGCATTCCGGGAATTGTACGGCAAGGATCCGTCTGAATTGAAAAGGAATGCCAAACGTTATACAGATCTTCTGAAGCAATTCAATACTGAATTCGGTAAAAAAGATGCTGAGTTTTACACTTCTCCGGGGCGTACCGAGATAGGCGGCAATCATACTGATCATAATTATGGACGGGTGCTTGCAGGAGCCGTAAATCTTGACAATGTATGCATTGCTGCCAAAAACGATACAAAGATTATAAGCATATTATCTGAAGGTTATCCGAAATTTGAAGTCGACACCACTTCTCTTAAACCCGTTAAGACCGAAAAATATTCGTCGGCTGCCCTTGTAAGGGGTATATGCTCGCGTTTTAAGGAGCTTGGACATGCCATTGGTGGGTTTGATGCTTGTATCGACGGCGGCGTTCCCAAGGGCTCAGGATTAAGTTCTTCGGCTTCATTTGAAGTGCTTATCGGCGCTATTCTCAGTGAACTGTTCAATAAGGGCAAGGTTGATCCGATCCAGAATGCCATCATCGGGCAGTACTCGGAAAACAATTTCTTTGGCAAACCATGCGGACTAATGGATCAGACTGCATGTGCAATGGGAGGGCTTATCACTATCGATTTCAAAGACCCTTCAAAACCGGTAGTTAAGAAAGTGAATTTTGATTTTGTGGCAACCGGTTATTCGCTGGTCATAACAGATACCGGAGGCAGTCATGCAGATCTGAATGAAGAATATGCATCATTACCAATCGATATGAAAGCTGTTGCTGCAGAGCTCGGAGCTAAAGTTCTTCGACAGGTAAATCTTAAGCAGGTCATTGAGATTATCCCCAAAATACGGCAAAAAGTGGGCGATCGCGCCATATTACGTGCAATTCATTTTCAGGGCGATAACCAGCGTGTGGTTGACCAGGTTGTTGCTCTTGAAAAAAATGACTTCCAGGCTTTCCTGGGCATGGTGGTCGATTCTGGTTACAGCTCATATATGTATAATCAGAATATTTACCCTGTAATTAATGTAAAGGAGCAGAATGTATCACTTGCCCTTGCACTTAGCGAGCTTGTACTTAAAGGCGAGGGTGCATGGCGTGTCCATGGCGGTGGATTTGCCGGCACAATCCAGGCTTTTGTTCCGCAAAAGCTTCTGAACAAATATGTAAAGACCCTTGAACATGTCTACGGAAAGGGATCATGCCATAAACTGTTTATCCGGCATCAGGGAGCAGGAAGAGTAGCACTATAAATAATACTGGATCTATATCCGGATTTAATCCATTTCAGAAATATGAATATAATTAAGGAAGAAGCATTCAGGGGAGTGCTTAAGGGAAAGAAAACAGGTCTGTATACCCTTAAAAACAAGAACGGGCTGGTTGCCCAGGTAACAAATTATGGGGCTATTTTAGTCAGCATTTTTGTTCCTGACAGACAGGGCAATCTGGCTGATATTGTTCAGGGCTATGATACCATTGATGATTACATCAACGGTAACAGCCCATATATGGGGGCTGTTTGCGGACGTTGTGCGAACCGCATTGCAAGGGGGAAATTTACTCTGCTTGGCAAAGAGTATACATTAGCAGTGAATAACGGTCCAAACCATCTTCATGGAGGAATTACGGGATTCAGCAAGGTAGTATGGGACGTGACCGATGTTTCAGAATCAGCTGTTAAAATGGAATATTTTTCTGCTGACGGAGAAGAAGGTTATCCCGGAAATCTCAGTGTTTCGGTTAAATATACCCTGACTGATGCAAACGAACTTAAGATTAATTACTTTGCCACTACCAGTAAAGCTACGGTAGTAAACCTTGCAGGCCATTCATATTTTAATCTGGCCGGAGAAGGATCAGGAAGTGTATATGACCATGAACTGATGATCAATGGAGAATTCTTTACCCCGACTGACGAGACAAATATTCCCACAGGCGAGATAGTAAGCGTAAAGGGCACACCAATGGATTTTACACGACCAAAGAAAATAGGATCAGAAATTGATAAAGCTGATGAACAGCTGAAATTTGGTGCGGGTTATGATCATAATTTTGTTCTCAACAATCGCTCCAGGGATAATGGGACTTGCAGCGGAAGCACATGATCCGCTTTCAGGACGGGTTCTGGAAGTTTTTACAACCCAGCCTGGAGTTCAGTTGTACACAGCTAACTGGATTGATGGTGAAAAAGGCAAAGGCGGCAAAAAATACGGGAGACGCTGGGCTTTCTGCCTCGAAACACAACATTTCCCTGATTCAATTAATATTCCTCATTTCCCGTCAACAATTCTGAACCCGGGAGAGGAGTACAAACATGTCTGTATCTATAAATTTTCTACGAAATAGTGATTACTGATAGTGTCTTTACATCCCCCTGACCATCTTCAAAGGGGGAATAACCAGCAACCAGCAACCAGTACCAATAATTACTTAAACCTAATAATATGACAAACAAAAACTCAAACTACCTGTTTCCTCTGATCGTGATGGCCACACTCTTTTTCCTTCTGGGCTTTATCACAACCATGAATAACTCGCTTATCGATTACCTGAAGGATGCCTTCAATTTAAACGAGGTTGAAAAACAATTACCCAATACTTTCTTTTACGGGGCTTATATCCTGTCGATACCTGTAGGCTACCTGCTGAATCGTATCGGATATAAAAACGGTGTACTTGCCGGACTTGGAATGATAAGTCTCGGGTTCTTTCTTTGTATTCCGGGCGTAGCTGCCGGATATTATGGCTTCCTGAGCGCTGTATCAATATTCGCGATTGGGGTTGTTTTGCTGCAGGTGGCTGCAAATCCCTATGTGAATGCTCTGGGGAGTCCTGAAACTGCTGCAAGCCGTCTGACTCTTACAAATGCACTTAATTCGGTGGCAACAGTGATTGCACCTATTTTCGTTTCCATGCTCATAGTATCAGCCAATACAGCCGGAGCTGCTGATCCGAAAACAGTGCAGGGCCCCTTTGCAGGTATCGGAATTGTAACGCTGGTGATAGTAGTCGTTATGTTCTTCCTGAAACTGCCTGAGATTAAAGAAGGCGAAGCAAAAGAAGGTGCTGTAAGTAAAATAAAATCAAGTGCATACAAATACCCGCATATGTGGCTGGGATCACTGGCAATTTTCTTTTACATGGGTGTTGAAATAGGGATTCCCAGTTTCTTTGCTGATTACTCATCCAAACTGGGATTTAGCTTTGACGGGGAGATGAGAACACAATTGCTTGCTTATTACTGGGCAGGACTTATGGTAGGCCGTGTGGCCGGTATTTTTATCCTGCGGAAATATACTGCAAGCAAGATTCTGAGCTTCAATGCTGTTGCCGGTGCAGTAATGCTTCTTCTGTCACTTGTACTTGGAGGTATGGGAATGAACTGGATTGCCCTTGTTTTATTCCTTGGAACCGGCCTGATGCACTCTATCATGTGGCCGTGTATCTATAACCTGGCTCTCGAAGATCTCGGTCCGCATTCAAAAGTTGGATCCGGTGTTATTGCCACTTCAGTTATCGGAGCTGCATTGCTGCCAATTATGATGGGAGGAATTCAGAGAGGTATTGGTCTGATTGTCGCAATATGCTGTCTGTTTGTTTATTATGCTTATATAACATACTTTGCAGTAAAAGGATCGAAGATACGTTCATAAAAATTTAATCAATGAATCGCAGAAAATTTATCGAAACATCAGGAGTTGCAGCCGGCGGAGCCGTTCTTGGAGGTGTAAGTACTACTCTGCAGGATAAGCCATGCCGTAAAAGCAACAAAACCCGCTGGTACGGGTAAGATCAAGATCGGCCTCTATTCCATAACCTATGGTGGCATCTGGTACGAAGGCCCTGCACTGACATTTGATGAGCTGTGCAAAAGTGCCAAAGGACTATGGATATGACGGAGTTGAGCTTGACAACAAGCGGCCCATGGGATCACCCCTTGATCTGAACAAACAGAAAAGGGATGAAATGCTGAATTCGCTTCAGAAATATGGACTTGAAATCCCTGCAGTGGCAGCCAACAATGATTTTTCGAGCCCGTATTCCTGAGCACAGGGAATGCCAGCTTCTGATGGTAAGGGAGACTGCCAGGCTTGCAAAGGATCTGGGAGCAAAATTTGTCAGGTTATTTGCTGCATGGCCGGGTGTTCCAATACATGAAGGTGTAGGAACATATGACCTGACAAGAGGTAACGAGTTTTACACCTTTCAGAGGCAGTACCCTTTTGCCACACGGCTCGACAGATACAATTTTGTTAAGGATTGTCTGAGGGAAGCCGCAAAGATGGGGGAGGAGAATGGCGTTGTAATGGTCCTTCAGAACCACGCTCCCCTTATCAGGGGATGGAAGGATACATTTAGCCTGGTAAAGGAAGTTAATTCGCAGTGGCTTAAAATATGCCTTGATCTGCCGATATTTGAAAATCTTGAAAAGGAATATGTTGCCAATGCAGTGCGTACAATCGGCAATCTCCAGGTACATTCCCATTTTGGAGGAGAATATTACCGTGATGGCAAGCGGTGCAGTAAAACCTGTGGTACTCGATTATTATGCAGGCGGGAAGATCCCTGATTATGAACATTATATTTCCCTGATGAGAGAGATAGGTTATGACGGATATTTTACTTTTGAACTTTGTCATCCGGTGCTGAATGAAGATCATACACGGGCAGGAATTGAATTTGTGCATGAACAGGCTAAACTGGCACGGGAATATATGGGCAATATTATCGCCGGTAAAGCATAGAGATATTTTTCATGAGGGAAAGTACTGTAATAAGGGGTTTTGCAAGCGACAATAATGCCGGAGTTCATCCGGATATCCTGAAAGAAATAGTCTCAGCCAATTCCGGTCATGTTATAGGATATGGCGATGATCCATATACTGAAAAGGCAAAAGAGCTTTTTAAGGAACATCTGGGACCGGATACCGAGGTATTTTTTGTATTTACCGGAACTGCCGCAAACGTTCTCGGGCTGAGTGGTGTTACCCGCTCGTGGAATTCAGTAATCACTGCTTTCACTGCGCATATAGAACAGGATGAATGCGGCGCTCCTGAAAAATTTACAGGGTGCAAAGTTCTTACAGTCGATACGCCTGATGGGAAGATCAGTCTCGAAATGCTTTTAAAGCATATGCATGGTTTTGATTTTGAGCACCATTCCCAGCCACGGGTGATTTCAATAACCCAGACAACCGAGATGGGAACTGTATATACTGTTAAGGAAATAAGGTTGCTTGCTGATTATGCTCATGAAAATGGTATGCTTCTGCATATGGACGGAGCCAGAATTGCAAATGCGGCAGTGACTCTTGAATCTTCCTTTCAGAGAATTCACGACCGATGCAGGGGTTGATATCCTCTCGTTTGGCGGAACAAAGAATGGTATGATGTATGGTGAAGCAGTATGCTTCCTTAAACCCGGCATTTCAAACGATTTTAAATATATCCGGAAACAGGGGATGCAGCTTGCATCAAAAATGAGGTTTATTTCAGCTCAGTATATAGCGTATTTCAATAATGATCTCTGGAAAAGAATGCGCTTCACATTCAAATGCGATGGCTCGTCCTTGCTGAAAAAATAAAGAAGCTTGGACCGGATACAGATAACCCAGGCAGTTGAATCGAACGGAGTTTTTGCAATTATTCCAAAAGATATTGCTGAAAAAGTCAGCAAAACATACTTCTTCTATCCCTGGAATGAGCTGATATCAGAGTACAGGCTTATGACAAGCTGGGATACAACGGAGGAGGATATTGATAATTTTGTGGATCTTCTGAAGAAAGAATTGTGAGAATATGAAAAAAAGCCGGACCATATGATCCGGCTTTTATAAATAGATTGGAATCTTATTTATTTAAGAGTAAAGTTTATTGGTACCATGTACCATACCGGAACAGGTTTTCCACCCTGTTTACCTGGTTTAAATGCAGGAAGTGTTTTAACAACTCTGATGGCTTCTGCGTCGAGTTCGGGATCGACTCCTTTAAGGATCGCTACCTTGTCAACGCCACCTTTTGAGGTTACACAGAATCTTACAATGACTTTTCCCTGGATATTGTTTTCCTTGGCAACTTCCGGGTACTGGGTATGTTCGCCGATGTATGTTAAAAGTGCAACTTCACCACCAGGGAACATGGGCATTTCTTCCACGACCACGAATGGTTCAGCTGCATCCACATCTTCCTGGACCTCTTCAGCTACAACCTCTATAGCTTCTACAACTTCTTCGTTCTGGACTTCAACCACGGCCTGATCAGCAGTCATAAGCTGTACGTTATCCTCAGGCTTGATAGAGTCAACAACCACAGGCGGAACATATCTTGCCTGCTGTACCACATCCTGTGGAGGAGGAGGAGGAGGTGGAGGTGGTGCAATCTGTTCAGCAGGCTGATCAAGGTTTTCCATCTTGATCTCAACCTGTCTTTCAGCACGTTTTGCTTTGTTTTCTGCAGCTTTTGCATTAAGGTAAGGAGTAATTATAGCAGTAGCCATGATTAGTACGCCTATTCCCATAGCTATAATTACATTACGATTATACTTTTTACGCAGTCTGTAAGCTCCGTACTCCTTGTTCCTGTTCTCAAAAACAATATCATCAAAGGCAGGTGCCTTTATTCTTTTCTTTTGCCATTTTCTTAAGGTTTACGGGTTATTGGCTGAAGCTGTGGCGGTGGGTGCAACTGCCTGCTGCCAGTTCCACCATCTTTTCTTCATACCATGCAATTTTCACAAACGTATAACGTGGCAATTCCGCAGATATTCATCTCGTCGAGAATATCAACAAAATTACCGTAATTAGCTTTCTTGTAAGCTTTTATAAGTACAATTGGTCCGGTATCATCATCAGTTTTCATCTTGCTGATTGTGCTCCTTACAGAATCAGGCGATATTGTAATCTTACCTGAGATAACCTCCTGACTGAATTCTGCAATTCTTCTTGCAAGGGTTCTGTTCCTGTCGAGCATTATTTTACGGATACCTTCCGCACTGTAATCTGTCTCATTAAGGGGAGGCAGAATTGGTGGAACTGCACTGTATTCCTCTGGTTTAACTGATCCCGGATAGGTGTAAATCTTATTATCAGGACCAAGTATAATATTCAGAGTACGGCTCGCCGAAATTCTCGGAGCCTCCTGTTTGGTCGGATCCTTGATCTTTTCCGGAAGAATGATTTCCATGATCTTGGCCTTGCTGAAAGCTGTCGTAAGCATAAAGAATACTATAAGCAGACACATAAGGTCAACCATCGGGGTCATATCAATATGTGGCGGATGCTTCTTAGCCCTTCTCTTTCCGCCTTTACCTTTTTCCTCTTGAATTATTTCTGCCATATTACTGCTGTATTTCTTCTAGGTTAATTTTAGCTGCTTCAAGACTTGTAATCAGATTAAACCTGTTTACATTCTTTTCCTGAAGAATATCAAGGACTTTCTCAACAGTTGCAAATTCGGTTTCTGAATCTCCCTTTATGCAGGCCTGGATATTCGGATTCACCTGACGTGCATACAAGATCCACATTGCCAGCTGATTATCAGCTGAATCAATAGGAATTCCGACATTTAAGTCTGTTCCTGACATTATTATCATTTGTACTCAGGAATTCTTTCATCTGCAGAATCGGAACTCCCATTGAAGATTTGTACTTCTGGAAATACCTCAGTTCAGCTTCAGTGAATTCGATTTCATACCTTTTTCCCATTTCCTGCAAGGATTTTAGGTCTGAATGCAAGTATGGTATCTGGGCCGTTATCGAAATTCATAAAAACTTTACCATCAGGAGAAAGAAGGAAAGTCATCATATTAAAATCAGGGGTAGGTGTTTCTGATATTGAAAAAGGCGTATCGACAGTAGCCGGTTCAGGTTGCCTCATTGTGGTGGTAAGCATAAGGAAAATAAGTACCACTGAAAAAAGGTCAACCATCGGCGTCATGTCAATATGGGGCGACTGTGTTGGTAATTTAATCTTTGGCATTTTCGGTTTTATTAGTTTTAATTTAACCAGAAAATAAATTTCTTATTATACATTTCTCAGCGATGCGGCAAAATTCTGTGTAAGGCTGAATCCGGCTTCGTCAATTTTAAATGTATATGCATCAACTGTTGATGAGAAATAATTGAATGCAATGATTGCTAAGGTTGAACCTGTAATACCGAAAGCAGTATTTACAAGGGCTTCAGAAATTCCCTGTGAAAGAGCAAGTGCATCAGGAGCGCCCGATTGTGCAAGAGCAGCGAATGCACGGATCATTCCGAGAACTGTTCCGATAAGACCGATAAGCACTGAAATTGATGCAAGGGTTGAGAAAATTACCATGTTCTTTGAAAGCATTGGCAGCTCAAGAGCTGTAGCTTCTTCAAATGATTTCTGGATTGACAGGATCTTCTGATCCTTTTCAAGCTCCTTGTCTTTCTGAAGGTCGCGGTAACGCAAAAGCCCGGCTTTCATAACATTTGCCAGTGAACCTTTCTGCTTATCGCATGCTTCCATTGCTTCTTCAATTTTATCCTCTTCAAGAAGACCCTGAAGTTTGCTTACGAATGTATTTAATCTGCCTTTTCCTTTTGCTCTTGAAAGAGTGATAATCCTTTCAAAAATAAAGATGATAAGGACAAGCACACAGGTCATAAGAATGGGAACGATTTAACCACCTTTGTAAATAATACCCAGATAGTTCCCCTCAAGTGGCATGGCCTTCGGGGTTACCACCTTCGAAGTTAACAGGATTCCCCATTACCTTGACGAACAATATATAGGAAACCACAAAAGCTATTAAAATAGCACTTGCTGCAAAAATATTCTGCAGAACATCTTTGAACGAACTTCCTTGTTTACTCATTTTTATCGATTTTGGTTAGGTTAAAATTTTATACGATCTGCAAATATATATTTTCAATTGTTTTTTTCCAATAGCTTTAAAAAATATTGTAATGACTTTTAGAATAGTTTAGAATTCTTCTATAAAGATAAGACATTTATTGTGAACCTTTACCCTATAATAAAACTTAGTTTTTGTTTAAAATACTGAAAGCTTACAACTGATAGCTGAATGCTATCAGGTGCAAGCTTTCAGTTTTCAGCTGTAAGCTTCTATCTATTGTTCAAGTTTTACGTTATAAACTCTCGATTTGGTAATTGCAATTTCCTGCGACTTATAGCCTTTTGCGCTGATAACCAGTATCTCCGATCCCTGAGGAATCTCAAACTTGTATTCACCTTTCCCATTTGTCAGATTTTCAGCTGCTGTATCTTTCACGCTTACTGATGCATAAGCCACAGGAGCTCCTGCCGCGTTTGTTACAACACCTTTAATTTCATTGGGATTGATCCCTTTCTTTACTGAAGCCTGGTAATCCTGAATCCATTTCAGGTTACTCTTTGCTGATGCATTCGCAGGGTCAATTGCAATGATTTTCTCATAAGCATCGGCAGATTTAGCGAGATAACCAAGTTTGCCTTCAAGGGTTTTTTCAAGTCCTGCAGCTTTTGTCTCAAGGCTGCCCAATCCGTTATATCCCTTTATCTTGTTCTCTTTGTTGGTCGGATTAAGGTTGATCATCCTGTTATAATAATCCTTTGCTTTTGTATAATTGCCGTTCTCCATGTTGTAATAACCAAGATAGGTGAGTGCTTCCATCATTTCGCTTTCATTTTTTACTGAGTCCTTCCTGGCCACATTCAAGCAGCTTTTCAAATTTAGGTTTGGCGAGCCCGAGCTTGGTATCAGGATCCATTCTGGAATAGGTACGTGCACTGTAAACATAAGCCGGAAGGTAATCGGGCGATTTCTGCATTACAATATTAAATACCGAATCAGCTGATTTATATTTTTCCCCGTTATAAAAAGCTCTTCCAACCTGCATATAATCATTTAAATTGTTTTCCTTGGCAGGGTCAATAAGTTTTGCCCATGTTTTTGCTGCACTGTCGTATCTTCTGAAAGTGTAGTAATTGCTTGCCATTTCGCTCATAATGGCTCTTTCCTGTGAGGTCATGGGAGCATTCGGGTCGGTACGCTTAAAATTTAATGCTTTGTTGTATTCAACGAATGCCCTGTCTATCTCTTTATTGGCTGCTGCTAAACTGGTTTCAAGTCCTGCAATCTTTTTGGTAAGCTCATCAACTGAAGCTGCGTATTTTGGCTTATTTGCTGCTGTGGCAGTTGCAAGTCTCGATTTTTCCTTGTCGAGCTGGTGTTTTAGAACTTGCAAGTTCATCGGCCATTTTAGGATAGTTCTGGTTCTTTTTCACAAGGATCCTTGCCATATAATGGTGGTCTTTCTGCAAAATTGATTCCGGGTTCACCGATTTGAAAAGTGTCTCCATATATGAAAGGGCTTTATCGTAATCGGGATTTTCCTTTTCATAATATGAATATCCTGCAAGACGGTTCATATAGCCCCTTGATTTATCGACTGCAAGTATTTCTTCAACATTCTTGATGACTTCCTCATAATCACCTGCATAGAAAAGGGAGTTGACATACCTGGTTTTTGCAGGTATATTGCCTGCTGTCAGTTCAAGATACTTCTTGAAATTTGCTTTTGATTGCTCCAGACGTCCGGCTCGCCAGTAAAGCTGTCCCAGTTCACGGTAAGCAGGAGCATAGTTTGCATTCAGGCGGATTGCTTCTTCAAAGTTTGGAATAGCCTGCTGAAGAGCACGTCCCTTAACATAAACATAGCCGATCTTCATTGCAGCTGTTGGTGACTGAGGATCTGCAAATTGTGCAAGGTTGTAGTTTTTGATTGCATTTGATCCGTCGGTCACCATCATATAAATATCGCCTGCAATCAGATAAATTTCAGCATTTTTTGAGTCGATCGTAATAGCCTGCCTGATAAGCGGCAGTGCCAGTGATGTATCAACCATTCCATCCTTTGTATATGATTCTGCAATTTTTGCCAGTGCAAATGCATAATCTTTGGCAGGAGGGTTTATCTTTTTGAGATTTTTATATGGCAGCAGAAAACTCTTTGCCTTTGGCACGCATTTCATTTGCTGTTTTGTCATCACCAAGATAATTTGCAACTTTTGCCAGACCAATATAGTTAAGAGGATCATTCGGATTTGCGCTGACCCCTTTCTGATAAATTTCTTTAGCTGCTTTGGTGGCTACAACAAGTGAATTGGAAATTGTATCTGCAAAATAATCCAGTAAATAGTTTTCACCATAATAGAAATAATTTTTGCTGTTCCCCGGTTCTTTCTGAATCAAGGCTTTGTACATTTCTTCAGCTTTGTCGTACGGTTCACTTCTTGTCAGCTGAATGGCACTGTTTAAATCCTGCGATTTAATGCTGTAAATCATAAAAACTGAAAATACTCCTGTCAGCAAAATGACCTTCTTAAACATCGAACTTTTCATAGCTTTTTAATTTGAAATCAATTATTGTTTTTAATATTTATTTCTGTAGTTAAATTGTTTATTACTTTTTTATATCCCTTATCCCCCTAATCTGTTCCTTATCTTACTCCTGTTTAATCTGAACAAGCCTTATCGGCATTGTTGCCGGTACAAGGCCTGATTTCAGCACAATCCTTTGTCCCTGTTCTGCAGTTGCCCACTGAATAAAACCCGAACCCAGCCCTTTGAATGTTTCTCTCGAAATAAAATAAATCTCCCTTATAAACGGATATGATTTGTCATAAATAGAACCCTGGTAAGGACGGTAATATGACCCGTCATTGACAAACTGCTGCGAAATTGCCAGTACATTTACCTTTTTTACAAAGCTCATGCTTAGCGAATCATCTTTGTCGCTGATCCAGTTTACGCTTATAATTCCCATAGCTTCAGGATTTCTTGATACAAAATCAATAACTTCAGCATTGGTATTTACTGCATAGAAATTACTTGCCAAGGGTATCGTTTATTTCAAAAAGTTCTTTGAAATACCTGATATTTCCTGATTTATTATTGTCGAAAATCACACTTATTCTGCCAAGCCTGGATTTTGGATTTATTTCTTTCCAGCTTTTTATCTTTCCCGTAAAAATATCCTTTACAGTACTATATTTAACAAGAGTATCCTTGTTCTCCTTATTTGTTATAAGGGCCAATGCATCATAGGCAAATGTTACTGTACGGGCAATCACCAGTGTGTCACGAAGGTACTGTATCTGATTGTCCGTTAGTTTTCTGCTTGTTACCATTACCTTGACAGAATCATTCATAAAATCATTTACAACATCATATTCGGGCTTATACTCAGGCTTGATTTTGGCCCTGTCATACAAGTGATGTAAATGTATAAATCTCAGTATCAATCAGCGGCTGAAATGATTCGTCAACTGAAATCTTGATATTTCCGCTTGTCGGGGTATCTATGAGTTGCCTCCGGCCCTCCGGTTTGCACGATACCACGATCAGTAATAATCCAAGATAAAGAAAACAGATTCCTGATCTTAAAATATTTCTGGATATAATTCTCACGGTATTAATGGTTCTTTGATGAAATATTCCGGGATGCAATAATAATAAATTTTTGATATAACTTCAGCCAACTTCATGACTTTAAATTTAATAAGTTTAATACGTCTTATTCTGATTAAGTTACTGCAAAGTCATGCCAATACTTATATTCATGCATGTTATCGTGGCAATTTATTCATCGTCATCATCATGCCTGAAAAAGAGCTTAACAATGTTAACATATGTTGTGTAAGCCCTGTACAGACCATAAAAGATACAAAAAGAGCCAAACATTACAAATATAGGTTTGCCAAGAGTGCTCTGATTCGGATCAAGGATAAAAATCAGGTATATTCCTACCCCTATATAAAATAAAACCATAAATATGCTGAAGATAGCACCGACCTGTTTCATTATTCTGTTTTCATTCATACCGAATCTTTTAGTTAACAAATTAACAAATTATCATTATATTATCAAAACAAATTTAATCCTTTTCAGATATCCCTTTCTAATCCGGGCTTTATGTGAAATGAATTTAACAGCAGAGAACTGTCACCGTAACTTAAGAACCTGAAACCGTTTTCAAGTGCATATTTATATATATTATGCCAGCTGCTTCCCGTCCAGGCTGAAATCAGAAGGAGGAGAGTGCTTCGCGGCTGATGGAAATTTGTAATCATTCCGTTTATCATCCTGAATTTGTACCCGGGGATAATTATTATTTTGGTTGAAGCATCAAGTATTTTAAGTTTGTTTTTTATCATATAATCAGCCAGAGCATTCAAGGAATCATTCACAGGGAGATTATTATCAATATCATTATCATATGGTTCCCATTGATCAATAGTATTCCCGGTCAACCTGTTTTTTGATTTCCTTGTTATTTTAACTCCAAGCCAGTAAAGGCTTTCAAGAGTTCTGACAGAGGTGGTGCCGACTGCGATTATTTTTCCATGATTCTTAATCAGATCATAAATTGTATCAATTGTTACAAAAAAATGTTCGACTATGCATTTCATGGTCAGAAATTTGCCTGGCTCTTACAGGCTGAAATGTTCCGGCTCCGACATGCAATGTGATATCTGTTTTTCTGATACCCTTTTCCGAAAGCCGCTTAAAAACATTCTCCGTAAAATGAAGACCGGCTGTGGGTGCAGCAACTGAGCCTTTTATGACTGAATAAACTGTCTGGTACCTTTCGGAGTCCTCATTCTCATCCTCCCTGTTTATGTATGGAGGAAGCGGTATATGTCCTGAAGCCTGAATTACCTCACCGAAACTGATATCGTTATTATTCCAGCCGAATCTTATCCTCCATGCTTCACCTTCGGGGCATACTTTTTCAGCAGTAAGGTCATATTCCTCATCATTTAACCTGAATCGAGTGTAAGATTCCTGTTTTCCATTTCTTCAGGTTTCCGATAATGCATTTCCATTCAACAGGGCTTTTTGAAGAAAATGATGATTCATAATCGGCCGGAGAAAGCGGCTCAAGGCAAAATATTTCGATATTTGCACCTGATCGGTTTCTGAAAAAGGAGACGTGCCCTTATTACACGGGTATTATTGAAAACAAGCAATGAATCTTTGGGTATGTATCTGTCGATATTCCTGAAAATATCTGAAGAAATATTCTGACCGTCAAAAAGAAGCAACTTTGAATTATCCCTTTCACTTACAGGGTATTGAGCTATCCTGTCCTCAGGAAGATCGTAATCATAAGTCATTAATGGTAATATTTTTCATGCTTTTTACATCCCCCTTCCCCCTTCAAAGGGGGATCTTAAGAATTATCCAAAAGTAACAATTTTAAAGCTTTTAACGCATTTTTCGTATCTTTGCATTGCAGCAGGCTGTTCCATCGTGGCGCCTTAAAGCGCTAAGGAAAGTCCGGACAACACAGAGCACCATGCTTCCTAACGGGAAGATATCCGCGAGGGTATAGTAGTGTAACAGAAAATAACCACCCCCTCGGCTTCGGTCAGGGGGGAAAGGGTGAAAAGGTGAGGTAAGAGCTTACCGGTCCTGGTGGTGACATCAGGAGCCGTACACCTTATGGGTTGAAAGACCATGTATACCGGCGATAAGGACTGCTCGTCCGATGCCGGGGGGTAGGTCGTATGATCCTGCAAGTGATTGCAGGACAAGATAAATGATGGAAACCGGTTTAAATATCTCTTGCAGATGACTAAACCGTCACAGAATCCGGCTTACAGGCCAGCTGCAAATATTAATAGGGACGTAGCCATGGCTACGCCTCTATTATTTATATAATCACTGGATTTCAATCCCCCTATCAGGGGGCTGAGGGGGTTATTTAATCTTGAACACACTGTCCTCTATCGGAACATCAACCTCAACCTTGGTGAAAGTTATGACGATTTCCATTCCGCTGGCTGATGTGGTTGTTTTCATTGGAAGCAGTAATCCGCTGGTCTCGGTATATTCCGACGGATATGACTCAACACTAACCGCCATGCCTCCCTGATTGACATCTGCAACGGTTTTTAAGATCAGATAAGAAGTTTTGTCAATATAAATCATGGCAGAGTTGCCGCCATCCAATAGTCAGCTTTTACCTTGAAGGCAGGTTTGCCGTTTACATTTTCCTCTCCTGCAAGTGTCAGCTGTCCGTTTTTAAGATAATTTAGCCATATAGTTCTGGAACATATTATTTCTGATTATGCTGTTTAACCTGGTCAGCGGTCATTTCAACAGGTCGTATTTGATCCGGCCATCGGATTTATCATATAACCCTTTTCTCCGTCAAAAACCTGAACCATCTCCTGTCCGTTGAAACTGGTGACTGTTTTAATTTTGTTAGGATTCTTCATCCACATCTGCATTGGCATATTCCATGCCCATCATCGACAGTATTTGCGGTGATCTTGATTGTCTTAAAATCAGCGATTTTATCGAGTTTGTTTGCTGTAGTGTACTTGTTTACAATTTCTTCAAGTGACTGGGCATTCAATGATCAAAACTCCAAGAAGAAATGATACAGTAAAAAATAATTTTTTCATAAAATTTGTTTTTAGATATTAATAATTATAAGGTATTGATTGTTTTTCTTAATGCTGTCAGTATAATCAAAAGTCGTTCCATTTTTGAAAGATTAAGCATATTTGCACCATCTGATTTGGCTGAAGCCGGATCAGGATGAGTTTCAATGAATATTCCATCAGCTCCGACACTTATTGCTGCTTTTCCAATAGTTTCAATCATCTCAGGGTTTCCGCCTGATACTCCTGCTTCCTGGTTCGGCTGCTGAAGTGAATGTGTAATATCCATGATTACAGGAACTCCTATCTGCTGCATTACGGGGATATTCCTGAAATCAACAACAATATCCTGATAGCCATACATATTTCCCCTGTCAGTCAGCATTATATTTTTATTTCCTGATTCCCTTACTTTTTCAACAGCAAACTTCATCGATGATCCTGATAAAAACTGACCTTTTTTGATATTGACCCATTTACCGGTCCTGGCAGCTGCTGTCAGGAGATCGGTCTGCCTGCAGAGAAATGCCGGTATCTGAAGTACATCAACATATCCGGCAGCCATTTCTGCCTCATCAGGATTGTGTATATCGGTAATAACAGGAACAGAAAATCTCTTTTTAACTTCTGCAAGAATCTTAAGCGCTTTGATATCGCCAATTCCTGTAAATGAATCAGCCTTTGATCTGTTGGCTTTTCTGTATGATGATTTAAAGATAAACGGGATCTTGTATTTTTCAGAAAGTTGATTAAGCTGTCCGGCAATCTCAAAGACCATATCTTCACTTTCAACAACACATGGACCGGCAATCAGCAGAAAATTTCCTGATTCTCTGTATTTCAGACCGGGAATATTTATTGCGTTTTTAATCATTTAGTCGTAAAGATAACAAAATATTATCTTCAGGTTCTTCTCTGTGGTCTCTCTGCATCTCAATATGTGTCATCTGTACCAGATTTGGTTCCCAGTTATCACAGAGCTCTTATGAAGCAGATTGGATAGTTATTATTTATCATAATCATATATATCCTTCCACATACTCTTAAGCCTCTTTCTGATCTCCTCTTCTTTGGGATTTATTCCCGGTTCATAAAACTTAGTTCCCTTTATCTCTTCAGGCAGAAAATTATCCTGTATAAAATTGCCCTCGATAGCTGTGTGCATATTTGTAATCCTTCGTGGTACCCCAGATCTTTCATAAGTTTGGTGGGAGCATTCCTGATATGAAGCGGAACAGGAAGATCTCCTTTATCTCTAACATTTTCAATGGCATTTTCAATTGCCATATATGATGCATTGCTTTTTGGTGATGTTGCCAGGTAAACTGCCGCCTCAGAAAGAATTATCCTTGATTCAGGCCATCCTATGACATTTACCGCTTCAAAGCAGGCCTGAGCCAGCAGCAGGGCATTGGGATTTGCCAGGCCGATATCCTCAGCTGCCAGTATAAGCATTCGCCTTGCAATAAATTTCGGATCTTCACCTCCTTCAACCATCCGGGCCAGCCAGTAAACAGCTGCATTGGGATCACTTCCCCTCATCGATTTTATAAATGCTGAAATTATATCATAATGCTGTTCTCCATTTTTATCATACATGGCAAGGTTTTTCTGAACATGCTTCAGAACCTTGTCATTATCAATAATGATCTTTTCCGATACCCGTTTCATCTGCTTCTGAGACTGACAACCAGTTCAAGTGCATTGTAAAGTTTTCTTGCATCACCTCCTGAGATCCGCAGTAAGTGCTTCATATTCTTTAATTTCAATATCATATGCTGCCAGGTAAGCTATCCTTTTTCAGTGCTTTTTTCAGAAGAGTCATCAGTTCATCCTCAGTCAAGCGGATTCATTACATAAACCTGGCAGCGTGAAAGGAGAGGAGATATCACCTCAAATGATGGATTTTCAGTTGTGGCACCGATAAGTGTTATTATTCCCTGTTCAACAGCACTCAAAAGCGAATCCTGCTGTGATTTGTTGAAACGGTGAATCTCATCAATGAAAAGAACCGGATTCGGCTGGTTGAAGAATTGCTGTTTTTTTGCCTTTTCAATTGTCTCCCTTACATCCTTAACACCTGAATGTACTGCACTCAGATGAAAAAATGGTCTCTTCAGTGTATTTGCAATTATCCATGCAAGTGTTGTTTTTCCGACTCCCGGAGGACCCCATAAGAATAAATGAGGGAATATTTCCTGATTCAATTACTTTTCTGAGAACTCCATTTTTACCTACAAGGTGCTCCTGCCCGCAGAATTCATCAAGATCTTTTGGTCTTAACCTTTCGGCCAGTGGTTGATTTGCCAGCATAATAAATATGTTTCTGTAAAAGTAATAAAAACAACAATTTGTTTTTTTAAAATTGACTGTAACGTTTTTAATTCATTCTGAATTTGTTATCTGAATTTTATCTAATTTTGGTAATCAAACTTAAAACCTGGCAAATGAAAACAAATTTAATGTACCTTGTAATCACGCTTATTATAATAAGCTTCGTTTCCTGTAAGCCTAAAGAAGAACGGGCTACTCTGTTGCCCCTTGAGGACTTTTTCAAGGACCCTGAAAAAGCTGCTTACAGGATCTCTCCAAATGGTCAGATGATCCTCTTCAGGGCTCCGCATTTGGGACGTATGAATGTTTTTGTTCAGAAGCTGGGCGATACAACGGCAACGCCAATTACCAATGAAACTGAACGAAGCATTTACAATGCATTCTGGGAATCAGATGACCGTATTATATTCACCAAGGATATTGGAGGGAATGAAAATATGCACGTATTGTCAGTCAAACCTGATGGAAGCGGACTTATTGATCATACCCCTTTTGATAACGCAAGGGCTGAAGTAGTTGATATCCTTGAGGAGAGACCTGATGAATTACTTGTTCAGCATAATCAGCGCAATCCACAGGTTTTTGACGTCTACCTTTTAAATACATCAACAAACGAAATGTTAATGGTTGCAGAAAATCCCGGTAATATTACGGGATGGATTACAGACCATGATGGAAAAATAAGAGCGGCAGTAACTTCCGATGGGGTAAATACGAGTCTCCTTTACAGGGAAAATGAAAAAGATAAATTCAAAACTGTAATAACAACAAGCTTTAAAGAAACTCTCTATCCGGCATTATTTACATTCGATAATAAGAATTTATACTGTTTATCCAATCTTAGCCGTGATAAGGCAGCACTTGTAGAATTTGACCCGAAAACTGCCAGCGAGGTTAAGGTCATCTATGAAAACCCGGATGCAGAAGTTACAAATATTGATTATTCAAAGCTTAGAAAAGTGCTGACAGTTGTTTATTATGAATCTGACAAACTTCAGAAACATTTTCTCGATGCCGAATCCGAACAGATTGATAATAAAATAAAGACAAAGATCCCAGACTATACATTTCAGATCAATTATAAGAGCAAGGACGAGACCAAAATGCTGGTATATGTATCCAGCGACAGGTATTTTGGAGGTTATTACCTCTATGATGTTAAATCAGGAGACTTATCAAAACTTGCTGATTTTAAGCCGTGGCTTAAAGAACAGGAAATGGCAGAAATGAAACCTGTATCATATGTGTCGCGTGACGGGCTTACAATACACGGCTATTTAACACTACCCAAAGGTGTAAAAGCAGAAAAACTACCGGTTATAGTTAATCCTCACGGAGGCCCGTGGGCAAGGGACAGCTGGGGATTTAATTCTGAGGTTCAGTTTCTTGCCAACAGGGGATATGCTGTTTTTCAGATGAACTTCAGGGGATCAACCGGATATGGAAGGAAATTCTGGGAATCCTCATTTAAACAGTGGGGGAGGACCATGCAGAATGACATCACAGATGGTGTGAAATGGCTTATCAATGAAGGAATAGCAGATTCTTCACGTATTGCAATCTACGGTGCCAGCTATGGAGGCTATGCCACACTTGCTGGAATAACACTCACTCCGGAACTATATTGCTGTGCTATTGATTATGTCGGGGTAGCCAATATGTTCACCTTTATGAAGACAATACCTCCTTATTGGGAACCTATGAGACAGATGTTTTATGAGATGGTGGGTGATCCGGTAAAGGACAGCCTTATGCTGGCTGAAGTTTCCCCGGCATTCCATGCTGATCGTATCAGATGTCCGTTACTTGTCGCACAGGGGGCCAATGATCCGCGGGTGAATATAAATGAATCGAATCAGATGGTTGAAGCTCTGAAGAATCGCGGCGTTTCCGTTGAATACATCGTAAAGGATAATGAAGGCCATGGCTTTTACAACCAGGAAAATCAATTTGATTTCTACAGGGCTATGGAGAAGTTCCTGGGGACGCATATGGCCGTAAAATGATTTGTGGGTAAAATCTCTTTTTATTGTTATCATTGTACACTATAAATTTTATGTGTGCATTGGTGATGACAAAAACCATAATTTCAGAGCTGTTATTAATCTTTTTTTTCAACAGCTGCGGAAACCTGAGTGATAAAAAAGCTGAAATTAAGCCTGAACTTAATGAGGGGCTAAGTATTGTCTGCGACAGTGGTATTGTTGTATCTGCACATCATGAAAGTTCGGGGATTGGGGTAGCAGTTCTGCGGAATGGGGGTAACGCAGTCGATGCAGCAGTGGCCACTGAGTTTGCCCTTGCTGTCTGTTATCCGGAGGCAGGAAACATTGGCGGAGGTGGATTTATGCTTGTCAGGGAAGCCAGCGGAAGTATTGATCTGATTGATTATCGCGAAAAGGCACCGCTAAAAGCATTCAGGGATATGTACCTCGATCCGTCAGGAAATACTATCCCGGGGTTGAGTACCGATACTCATAAGGCATCAGGGGTACCCGGAACTGTCGACGGAATGGTTAATATACATTCTAAGTATGGTATTCTCTCATTCAGGGAGGTTATTCAACCAGCAATTGATCTTGCCAGAAATGGATTCCCTGTAACCGGAGGTCAGGCTGACGATCTTAACGGAAACCGGCAGAATTTTATTAACAGGAACCTGTCTGTGCCTGCTTTTGTGAAGGATACTCCATGGAAGGCAGGTGATACTCTCAGGCAGCCCGATCTGGCAAATACCCTTGAACGGATAAGGGATCGTGGCAGGGATGGTTTTTATTCAGGAACTACTGCCAGGCTGATAGTCAAGGAAATGCTGAGAGGTGAAGGACTTATAACCTCACAGGATCTGGACGGGTATAATTCAGATTTCAGGGATCCGGTTTCCGGTTATTACCGGGGTTACCGGATCATTTCAGCATCACCGCCATCAGGTGGCGGGGTTATTCTTCTTCAGATACTTGGAATGATTGAACCTTATGATATTAAAGGACCTGGATTTCATTCCTGGCAATCGGTTCATCTGATTTCTGAAGCTGAAAGAAGAGCATTTGCTGACCGTTCCCAGTATCTTGGAGATCCGGATTTTACTGATATCCCTCTTGAGGTATTGCTGAACAAAGAATATCTGCTGGGGAGGATGAGAAGTTACAATAAGGAGTCAGCCTCTCCTTCATCCGGAATAAATCCGGGCTCACCTCTTCCCATAGAAAGTGAAGAGACAACCCATTATTCCGTAGTCGACAGGATGGGTAATGCAGTTTCAGCTACAACGACACTGAATGGGACATTTGGGAACAGCATTGTTGTCGACAGCGCCGGCTTTCTTATGAATAATCAGATGGATGATTTCTCTGTTAAGCCAGGAGTCCCAAATATGTTCGGCCTGGTAGGTGGTGAGGCAAATTCAGTTCAGCCTGGGAAAAAAATGCTGAGCTCAATGACTCCTGTCATTGTTGAAAAAGACAAAAGTCTGTTTATGGTGGCCGGCTCTCCCGGAGGTTCTACAATCCCGACCTCGGTTTTGCAGGTAATCATCAATTTGATTGATTTTAATATGACTTTAAGGCAGGCAGTCGACACCGGCAGATTTCATCATCAGTGGCTGCCCGATCATATCAGCTATGAGAAGAATACACTTGACAGCACAACTCTCTTAAAACTAACAAAAATAGGGCATACCCTTATTCCAAGATACTCAATAGGCAGGGTAAATGCCATTATGATTTTACCTGATGGAAGGAAAACAGGAGGTGCTGACTGGCGAGGCAATAATGTGGCAAGTGGATATTAAACCATCCTGATTTTGGGGAATTTTACGAATTTCCCATAATTTAATTTTATGTCAAGAAAATAAATTAATACATTTATCAGTTTATTAACTGTCTATAAAAGTGTACATATAATAGTATTTGAATACTTTCAGATATTTATTAAGTTATGAAAAAGCCTCTTTTGATAATAATTATTATCCTCATTCTGGTTCTTGCGCTGCCTTTGATTAACTTCTTCCGGTGGTCTTTCCAGGATAAAAAACCAATAGATGTAGTAATTCTTAACAAGACAGTTCCCACCCTTGAACGTCTGAATCATAAATCATTAACCTGGATTCTTAACAGCGGGAGATTCGTTAAAAAAGACAATAACAGGAGCTATTCATTCAAAAAAGATTATTATGGATTTTCACCCACAAGACCTTTGAAGGACAGGGGGAGTATTAAGAAAGAATATCATTTGTCTGATCTGATCGACCTTCCGGAAAAAGTCGATGCTCTTTATTTCGCTGACACTTACGGAGTATTTTTTAATGACTGGTATGCCGGTGTTAACAAAAGCCGGAAATCAAGAAAAATATATGGCGGTCTCAACAATACAGATTATCTGCTTATAAATGAAATGAAAAACAGGAATAAGCTTATAATACTTGAGTATAATTCCTTTGATTACCCGACAGCTGCATTCGAATCATTCAGAACTCAGGAGAAGCTTGGGATTACATTTTCGGGATGGTCAGGAAAATATTTCACGAAACTTGACACAACCCAAAAGAATTTCCCTGTCTGGATGACCTCCATGTTCAGGAAAGAATATAACAGGCCATGGACATTTACAAAACCAGGAGTTGTTCTGCTGAGTGAAAAGAGCATTATCGTCCTCGAAGAGGGAACTCACCTTAAAAACGCAATGCCTCACATTTTAACAGAAACCACAAATTGTGAGAAATACGGTGTTCCGCCTTCCGTGGCATTTGATAAATGGTTTGATATTATCGATCCTTTGCAGAGCAATGTAATATCAAGTTTCAGACTCGAAACGACAGCTGCAGGTGACACATATATTGAAAAGAAACACTCTCAGCAGTATCTTCCCTGCAGTTATCCAGGAGCCTGTAAACCAGAGGATTTATTATTTCTCAGGCGATTTTGCATCAAATGAAATTAACTTCTGTACCTCAATGATTAAAGGATTTGATAAAATTAAATGGTTCAAATATTCAGATAAACCTGACGATACAGGAAGATTCTTCTGGCTCTATTATAAGCCTCTTGTAAATAAAATCTTTTCCGATTATTATGTGTCTTTGAGCGGGCAAAAATAAACCGTTTTCTTTCAGATAAAATTTTCAGACAGGTTCATCAGCCTGTCTTTTTTATTTATTATATTTTCAAACTTATGAAAACCTGTAAAAGTAAAATGAAAATAACACTGCTGCAGACTGATATAATCTGGGAAAACAAGGATAAGAACTTCGGGAATATTGAAGCATTGATATCTTCTGTTCCAGCTGACACTGAAATAATAATTCTTCCTGAAATGTTCAACACCGGTTTCTCAATGAATCCGGCAGACCTGTCTGAAGCTCCTTTTTCAGTAACTCTGGAATGGATGCGGAGTGTTGCTAAAGATAAATGTTTTGGTGTTTGCGGAAGTTATATTGTCAAAGAGGATAATCATTTTTTTAATCGCTGGGTTTTTGTTTCTCCGGAAAATGAAATATGGAGTTATGACAAAAGGCACCTTTTCAGTCCGGGTGGTGAAAAAAATCTATTTACTATGGGGACGAATCGTATAATTTCAATTTCAGAGGATTAAGGATCTGTCCCAATATCTGCTACGACCTTCGGTTCCCTGTATGGAGCAGAATAAGAAATGATTATGACCTTCTGATAAATTCAGCAAACTGGCCTGAAAGCAGAAGAGATGTATGGATCACTTTGCTTAAAGCAAGAGCCATTGAAAATCAATGCTATGTGGCTGGAGTGAACAGGATTGGGATTGACGGAACAGGCATTAAATATTGCGGTGATTCAATGATAATAGGACCGAAAGGGGAAATTATTGCTTCAGGAGAGCAGTATAGGGAGTGTGCTATTCATGGCGACATTTCAATGCAGGAATTATCAGACTTCCGTGAAAAATTTCCTGTTCTGAATGATTCGGACGATTTTGAAATCCTTATTTAAGCGCTTTAAAGAGTATTTCAACCGGATGCCTGGCGATCCTTCCTGTTCCATCCTTGATATGGTGCCTGCAGCTTGTTCCGGGAGCTGCGATCCAACATCTCTGCCGCTGTTTCTTATTTCAGGAAACAACACCAGATTGCCGATCTTATTCGATAATTCGTAATGCTCCTTTTCATATCCGAACGATCCGGCCATTCCACAGCAGCCTGAAGGGATTTCACTGACATTATAATTTTCAGGGATTGAGAGCATCTCAATTGAGCAGGCTGACGATGATACTGCCTTCTGCTGGCAGTGTGCATGCAATAATATCTGAAGACTGTTTTTGGTAAAAGACTCTCTTTTTATTCTGCCTGCCCAAATTCATTTGCAATGAACTCATCGATCAGAAAACTGTTCCTGGCAATTTTCTTTGATTTTTCTTTTAAATCTCCATTTACAAGATCGGGATATTCATCACGGAATCCGAGTATTGCCGATGGTTCAATCCCTACCAGAGGCATATTTTCATTTATAAGACCGGAAAAGATGTTGATATTTCTGATTGCTATCTTCTTCGCTTTTCTTAACATCCCTTTTGAAATAAACGTTCTTGCACTTAAGTCATTATCAGTCACTTTAATGCTGTAACCTAAAGCAGTAAGTAATCTTACTGCTGCTATGCCTGCATCAGTGTCATTATAATCTGTGAATTCATCTATAAAAAGACATACTGTGCTGATCGGATTTGCAGGGTTCAGCTCAGCAAGCTCCTTTTTAATCCACCTCCTCAGACTAGTTCTGCTTACAAGAGGGATGGACCTTTCAGTTGCAAAACCAATGCTTTTCTTAAATAATCCTGAAAAGGCTTTATTCTTCAGGAAGAAATTATAAATCCCGGGGACAAATGAACCAAGCTTATTAAAAGTTGAAATATATGCTATCAATAATGTTCTTAAAGGAACTCCATGCTTATCGTACCAGTGCTGAAGAAATTCCGATTTCATTTTGGCAATGTCAACACCTGAAGGACATTCTGATTTGCATCCCTTGCAGGCCAGGCAAAGATCAAGAATTTCATATATCTCTTTATGATTCCAGGGATCTGAGTCTCTCCTGCCTAAAAACTCACGAAGGATATTGGCTCTTGCCCTGGTGCAATTTTCTTCATCCATTGTTGCCATAAAACTTGGGCACATTGTTCCGCCAATCTTTATTGATTTCCGGCAATCACCTGAGCCGTTGCATTTCTCAGCTGCTCTTATTATTCCTTCAGTTGATGAAAAATCATATACTGTTTCAATTTCCGGAGTTGTAGCGCCGGGAATGATATCTCAGGAAAGTGTTCATCAGGGGCGTGTCAACTATCTTTCCGGGATTAAGTATATTTTCCGGATCCCACGATCCTTTTACAATCTTTCAGCAGTTCATAATTAGCTTCTCCAAGCATACAGGGGAATAAATTCACCTCTGAGCCTTCCGTCTCCATGTTCACCGCTCAGTGATCCCCTGTATTTCTTTACCAGTTTTGCTGTTTCAATGCCAATTGTTCTGAACAATTCAACGTCGCCCTGGATCCTTCAGATTCAGAACTGGTCTTATATGAAGTTCTCCTGTGCCGATATGAGCATGATAAACTGAATCCTTTCCGTATTGAGCCAGCAATTTTGCAAAATCGTCCATGTAGGCAGGCAGATCCTCAACCCGCACTGCTGTATCTTCAACAAGTGAAACAGTTCTGCCATCACCTTTCATTTTACCAAGAACACCCAAGTCCGGCCTTCCTCAGTTCCCATGCCTTTGCCATATCTTTGCCTCTTATAACAGGATAGGAGTATCCGTAACCGGCTTTTTTCAGGGCAGCTATCAATTCATCTGTTACAGATTCGACCTCCTCTGTATTCCTCTTGCAAACTCAACCATCATGATTGCACCCGGTTCGCCATCAAGAAAGAAACGATTGTTCTTCTGGCTCAGATTGTCCTTTGTTAGCTCAAGAATTCTGTCATCAGTCAGTTCGACAGCGGTAGGCTTGAATTTCAGGGCCACCAGGTTTGCTTTGAAATGCTTCATCGCGGTCTCGATGATGAACGCAGACCAGCGTTTTGTAAGCCGGAGGAAGAGGAACCAGGTTCAGCTTTATTTCAGTTGTGACTGCAAGAGTACCTTCAGATCCGGCAAGAAGTCTGCAGAAATTGAACTGTTTGTCAGATTTATCATCAAATACTTCTGAATCAAGAAGAAGGTCAAGTGCATAGCCTGTGTTTCGTCTTGGTATCCTTGGATCAGGATAACCTTCTCTTATGATTTTTCTGATTTTCCGGATTATCAAGTATCTCTTTTATATTCCTGTATATTTTTCCCTCAAGATTATCCTGCCGGCATTTCTTGTGAAAAGTATCTTTGTCAACCGGGCCGAAAACTGCTTCGCTGCCATCGCTCAGAATTGTTTTAAGCTCAAGTGTATGATCCCTTGTTGATCCGTAAATAAGAGAATGTGAGCCACAGGAATTGTTGCCAACCATACCGCCCATATTGCAACGGCTTGAGGTTGATGTCTCGGGTCCGAAAAAGAGACCCATGGGCTTCAGGTACATGTTCAGTTCATCAAGCACAACACCTGGTTCAACTCTTACCCACATTTCCTCCCTGTTTACTTCAAGAATCCTGTTCATGTACCGCGAGATATCAGCAATGATACCTGGACTAACAACCTGACCGGCAAGAGATGTTCCTGCTGCCCTGATTGTTACTCCTATTTTTTCCTCTGAGGCAAATAAAAGTATCTTTTTCATATCAGAATCCCCTTTTGGCCATGCAACCGCTGTTGGCTGTTCCTTATAATCTGATGCATCTGTTGCATAGATTGTTTTTGTAATCATGTCATATTTAAGGTCACCATCAAGAGTCTCCTTTAGAGAATTCAGCCTGGTTATAAAAGAATCCATTTCTGTTTCATGTTTTAAGCCGCAAATTTAGAAAATGATTTTATCATCTTTTTATCAAAAGGAATAGGGATATTATTTTTCCGGAAAAAACCTGTATTCTGAAAATAATCATGATATACTTAATTGTATTATCGGACTTTTTTTTCTTACATTTAGAGCAGAATGTTTTAAAATTTATAAATACTGATATACAATGGAATTAATTGATCGTATCAAAGCAAAATGCCAGGAAACATAATATGCGGATTGTACTTCCCGAAGGATATGAAGAAAGAAACATAAAGGCAGCAGATATCGCCATTGCGGAAGGACTGGCACAGATTATTTTATCGGAGATCCCGGGGAAATTACATCACATGCTGCCAACCTTGGTTTAAAGAATCTTTCAAAAGCCACAATTATAAATCCCAAATCGCATGATAAGAAAGAACATTACATCGATATGATGGTTGAACTCAGGAAGAACAAAGGGATGACAAGGGAAGAAGCTTCCCGGCTTATTGAAGATCCTCTCTATCTGGGAGTTCTGATGATAAAGAACGGAGATGCTGATGGTGAGGTATCAGGGGCGGATCATTCAACCGGCGATGTTCTTCGTCCTGCATTTCATTATGTTAAGACAGCTCCGGGTATTTCAGTAGTTTCAGGGGCATTTATAATGATACTTCCCGATAAAAGCTTTCGGAGAAGATGGTGTTCTTATTTTTGCTGATGGTGCAGTTCATCCAAATCCCAACGATAAGGAACTGGCCGAGATTGCAGTTGCTACAGCACATACTGCAAGAGCCATCGGCGGTTTTGAACCGAAGATTGCCATGCTGAGCTTTTCCACAAAAGGAAGTGCAAAACATGAACTTGTTGATAAAGTTGTCAGTGCAACAAAAATTGCAAAGGAAATGGCCCCTGACCTTATGATTGACGGAGAACTTCAGGGCGATGCTGCACTTGTTGAAGCTATTGGGCAGAAAAAAGCTCCGGGAAGTAAAATTGCCGGTCATGCCAATGTACTTATTTTTCCTGACCTTAATTGCGGGAATATTGCATATAAGCTTGTTCAGCGGCTGGCACACGCTGAAGCTATCGGTCCGATTCTTCAGGGAATGGCTGCCCCTATAAATGACCTTTCACGCGGTTGTTCTGTAAGTGATATTGTGAGCATGATAGCAATTACTGCAAACCAGGCAGCCGGAAAGAAATAAAATTACTAAGATTAACTTAATATATATACTCAAATGATTATCCTTGTTCTAAATTGCGGAAGCTCTTCAATCAAATACCAGCTGTTCGATATGACCAGTGGAAGCAAATTGCTTGCAAAAGGGCTTCTCGAACGCATTGGATTGAATGACAGTATTCTGACTCATAAACCAACTGGTGATGAACCTTATAAGGTAATAAATGATATTCCTGATCATACTACAGGAATAAACATTGTGATGGCCGCGCTCACCGATCCCGAAACATGGTGTTATAAAAAATGTTAATGAGATTAAAGCTGTAGGTCACAGGGTGGTTAACGGAGGAGAAAGCTACAAGGAGAGCGTTCTTATTGATAATGATGTAAAGAAGCAGATAGAGATATGCAGCGAGCTTGCCCCGCTTCATAATCCGGCTAACCTGAAGGGTATTCTGTCAGTTGAAAAACTTATTCCCGGTGTTCCTCAGGTGGCTGTTTTTGATACTTCATTTCATCAGACTATGCCTGATTATGCATATATGTATGCATTGCCTTATGAATATTATGAAAAATATAAGATAAGAAAATATGGCTATCATGGCACAAGCCATAAATTTGTTGCAATAAAAGCTGCAAAACTACTTGGTCTTGAATGTAAAAATCTGAAAATCATTACCTGTCATCTTGGCAATGGCGCTTCAATTACCGCAATTACAAAATGGCAGGTCAATTGATACTTCAATGGGATTTACCCCTGTCGACGGACTGATTATGGGCACCAGGACAGGAGAAATTGATCCGGGAGTTCTTATTTATATTGCTGATAAAGAGCATCTTAATGTGACAGGAGTTAATAATCTGATAAATAAAAAAAGCGGGGTTGCCGGTATTTCACAGCTCTCTTCTGATATGCGCGATCTTGAGGTTGCTGCAGCTGAAGGCAATGAGAAAGCTCTTCTTGCACTTAATATGTATGCTTATAAAGTGAAGAAATTCATCGGATCTTATATTGCAGTGCTGAACGGACTCGATATTCTTGTATTTACCGGCGGAGTGGGAGAGAATGATTTTAAAATGAGGGCAATGATCTGCTCGGATATGGAATACCTCGGGATTAATTTTGATTTTGAAGCTAATGATGGGGTCAGGGGAAAGGATATTATAATTTCTAAACCTGATTCAAAAGTTATGGTAATGGCAGTAACCACTGATGAAGAATTTGTTATAGCTTCTGATACAAAGTATATTGTTGAGCATCATACAGTTTAATTAATAATTCTAAAATATGCAGCTCCATGGTTTTAAAAAGCATGTCCGACCTTAAAGGTATTGTGGCAGGTAAACCAAGAAAGAAACTTGTGCTTGCAGCTGCACAGGATCAGCATTCGCTGGGTGCTGTAATAAGAGCATGGAAAGATGATATTATTGAACCTATATTTATTGGTGATAAAGAGGAAATTCAGAATATATGTGCTGAAAGCGGCTATGATATAACAGGTTTAAGAATTATCCATGAACCCGAGATTGACAAGGCTGTTGAAATGGCAGTAAGGATGGTCAGCACCAAGCAGGCTGATATACTTATGAAAGGCAAGGTAGGAACCTCCTCACTTCTGAAATGTGTCCTTAACAAGGAATGGGGACTGAGAACAGGTAATCTGCTTTCACATATTGCCCTTTTTGAGGTTGATACATATCATAAACTGATTGCTGTTACTGATGTGGCAATGAATATTGCCCCAAACCTGAAGGATAAGATTGCCATTGTAAATAATTCAGTTTCATTTCTTAACAGGCTTGGATATGTGATGCCAAAAGTTGCAGTTCTGGGAGCTGTCGAAATGGTTAACGAAAATATGGAAGCCACTCTCCATGCAGCATTGCTTTCAAAAATGAATCAGCGTGAACAGATCAGGAACTGCATTATTGACGGCCCCCTTGCATTCGATAATGCCGTCAGCCTTGAAAGTGCTCAGCATAAGGGTATTAAGAGTGAAGTTGCAGGAGATACGGATCTTCTATTATGCCTGATATTGAAGTAGGTAATGTCCTCTATAAGTCACTGGTTTTCTTTGCAAAAGCAAAAGTTGCTTCTATTATTCTGGGAGCCCAGGTTCCTATCGTTCTCACATCAAGGTCTGATTCGGAACAGGCAAAATATGACAGTATCCTTCTTTCAGCAGCTGCAAGTAAATAGACAGGAATGATCCGATCGCTTGACCAGATGGTTGAAAAGGTGCTTTCGCTTAACAAAAAGCATCGGATTGCAGTTGCATGGGCCCAGGATATCAATACAATCAGAGCAATTCATAAAGCTGTGAACTATGGTTTTGCCGATGCTGTGATGATTGGGCAGTCATCAGAGATAAAGGCATATCTGCCGCAAGGCAGGAATCGATTATGAACTCTTTTCCACTGATTGATGCTGATGATGAGATTAAAGCATCTGAAGAGGCAGTAAGGCTGGCCCTGTCCGGAGAAGCTGATATTGTGATGAAAGGCCTGGTAGGAACTGATAAATTCCTGAAGGCTGTTATGGATAAGAAGAAAGGACTGATGCTTCCTGGTGCAGTCCTTAGCTATGTCTGCGCAATTGAGTTACCTGCTTATCATAAACTATTGTTTATCACTGATCCGGCAGTTATACCTTTTCCAACACTTGAGCAAAAGATCATCCTTGGCTGAATATGCAATTGAAATGGCATCAAGGTTTGGTATAGAAAAACCTAAAATTGCCCTGATTTCAGCCTCTGAAAAACCAAGCCGTCATTTTCAGAGTTCTTCTGATTATAAGACCATGTGCAAAATGGCAAGTGATGGACAAATATCGAATTGCATTATGGATGGTCCACTCGATATTTTCCTTGCCTGCGATAAGAAAAGTGTTGAAATAAAAGGAATTGACACTCCTGTGAATGGAGATGCAGATATACTTCTTTTTCCGTCTCTTGAATCATCCAATCCTTTTTACAAAGGGCTGATGCTTTTTGCACAGGGTGAACTTGCAGGTATTATAAGGGGAACAGCAAAACCTGTTGTTGTCATGTCAAGAAGCGAAAGTGAAAAATCAAAATTTTATTGCATTGCACTTTCCTGCCTTATGGCATAAAGCAGTATTTTCATGATTCATAAATTAAATTCAAATCCACTCCAATGTCCAAACGGCTGATCCTTGCAATAAATCCTGGTTCCACATCAACAAAATTTGCCCTTTTTGAGGAAGAAAAACTGATCTTTGAAAAGACCCTTAGGCATTCTGCTGATGAACTGGCAGGGTTTCAAAAGATTACTGATCAATTTCATTTCAGAAAAGACCTGATAATGAAAGAACTGACTGTGAGACAGACAAATTTTTCTGAATTAGCAGCTGTAGTTGGCAGGGGAGGTCTGGTAAAGCCTATTGAATCAGGCATTTATGAAGTTAATAAGAAAATGATTGATGATCTGAGAAACGGAATTCTCGGGGAGCATGCAAGTAATCTAGGTGGACTGATCGCAGATGAGATTGCTTCATCATTACCCTCTGCAAATGCATATATTGTTGATCCTGTTGTAGTTGATGAACTTGAGCCTGTTGCAAGGATTTCAGGTCATCCGGCAATTGAGCGTATTTCTATTTTTCATGCCCTTAACCAGAAAGCTGTTGCACGGACTTATGCATCATCGGTTAACAGAAAGTATGAGGAAATGAATATTATTGTGGTACACATGGGAGGAGGAATAAGTGTGGGAGCACATAAGAAAGGAAGAGTAGTTGATGTCAATAATGCTCTTAATGGCGATGGTCCTTTTTCTCCTGAACGTTCAGGAGGGCTTCCTTCAGGTCAGCTGATCGACCTCTGCTTCAGCGGAAAATATACACATCAGGAATTAAAATCAATGATCACTGGTAAAGGAGGCATTGTGGCCTATCTGGGAACAAACAATTTTATCGAAGTTTGCACGAGGGCTGAAAACGGAGATAAAAATGCCGTCCTTATCAGTGAGGCAATTATTTACCAGATATCAAAAGAGATAGGAGCAATGGCAGCTGTGCTTGAAGGGAAAGTCGACGCTATCATCCTTACCGGCGGTCTGGCCTATCAGTCGTCGCATGTAGAAGGGATAAAAAAGATGGTGGAATTTATTTCCGATGTTGCAGTTTTCCCGGGCGAAGATGAAATAAAAGCTTTGGCTTATAATGGATTACTTGCCCTGGATGGGAAGATTGAGATAAAGACATATTCATAATCTAAGGATTATTAACAGCCACCGGCAGGATCTTCCCATTAAAGAACCTGTTTCCGTTAAGGGCAAAATATGAAATGAATTCTGCCATTTCAACAGGGCTTAAAGGAGCTTTAAAACCGGGGAAAGCACTCTCAAACATTTCTGTCTGTACTGAACCCAGTGCCAGACAATTAACAGCTATCCCCGCTTCTAGAAGCTCCTCTGCAAGACACTCGGTAAGGCATGATAATGCGGCCTTTGAGGCGCTGTAATAGGAGAGGCCCCTGTATTTTGAGCTGCCCTGGAATCCTCCCATGCTTGAAATATTAATTATATGCGATCGTGCCGGCATAAGCGGGACAAGCAATTTAATCAGTGCTGCCGGTCCAAAAAAATTGGTATCCATCATATTGCGGGCTTCCTGACCTGAGATTTTTAAAAAATCTTTCACCACAAGAAAGCCGGCTATATTGATCAGGATATCAACCCTGCTGAAACGATTATAAATCTGATCCTTAACAGCTTCTGTCTCTTTTTCAAATACTGAGATATCCATCGTGAGATAAGAAACATTCTCATTTGGACAACTCTCCTGCAAAGCTTTAAGCAGATTTTCATTCCTTCCGGTAACAAGGATCTGATTATTTTTATCTGCTGCCAGGTTAAGGACAACTTCCTTTCCTATTCCCCGTGATCCGCCGTTTATAATTATATTCATTTTATGAGTATATTTTATTTATGGTTTTTTTCGTTTATTTGTTATGCTTTTTGTAAAGCTACAAAATTGTTAACATGAAATCATTCTTCATCAAAAGATATGACCTGTTATGTGGAATCCGAAGGGCAGGATTGTCAGTTATATTGATACTTGCTTATTTTACAATGGCATATGGTCAGCAGGTACGCCAGGAAGCTCCTCCCCTCAGAGAGAGGCTCTTCTTTGGAGGCAATATTGGTTTGATGTTTGGGAGCTATACAAATATTGATGTTTCCCCAATTATTGGCTTATGGGTTCTGCCAAGGATAGCTGTGGCTGCAGGACCTAATTTCCGGTATTTTAAGGATCCCTATGGCAGCACTACAATTTACGGAGGCAAAGCTTATACTGAAATAGTATTTCTTCAGGATCTGAATAACCTCCTTCCTCTTGGAATTCACCTTGGTTTGTTTCTGCATGGAGAATATGAAGGTCTGAGTCTCGAATCCGCTTTCTTCAAATCACCTCCTTATGAATCTGGCAGATTCATGCTGAATACATTTCTTGCAGGCGGAGGCATAAGGCAGATGCTGGGCCCGCGATCATCCATGAACATTACGTTCCTCTGGGCATTTGATGATTCCGGCTACGGTATCTACGGCAATCCTGAAATCCGTGTTTCATTCATGTTCTGACCTTTTCCTTTTCACCTCTTTACCCTTGCGCCTTTTTGACTTTGCACCATTTATACTATATTTGC
Source organism: uncultured Bacteroidales bacterium (assembly GCA_963753495.1). Lineage (GTDB taxonomy): Bacteria > Bacteroidota > Bacteroidia > Bacteroidales > VadinHA17 > LD21. The sequence continues at coordinate 111,559 of CAVWCO010000007.1, read as the reverse complement.
ACAACTTTAATCAGTACCGGTATTTGTATGAAAATTGAAAAAAACAGAATGGTCTCACTTATTTATGAGTTGAGAGAAAATAATAATGAAGGGAGGGTAATTGAAGCTCTGGAAGCTGAGAATCCGCTTAAATTTGTTTTTGGTACAAGCAGGTTACTTCCTGAATTTGAATCAAATATATCATTATTGGAAAAAGGTGACTATTTTAGTTTTGTTCTGAATTCTGAAAATGCTTATGGTGAAAAAAGAGAGGATATGATAATAGATATCCCTTCCACGGTTTTTGAGAAAGACGGCAAAATTGATGAGGAAATTTGCAGGATCGGGAATGTGGTTCCCATGGTCGATTCAGAAGGTCACCAGATAACAGGAGTTATATGTGAAATAGGTAATTCGTACGTAAAGATGGATTTCAACCACCCGATGGCCGGACTGACCCTTTCTTTCACCGGGAAGATTATTGATGTCAGGTCTGCCACCGATCAGGAAATTGCAGGGACGGCTCATTCCTGTTCATCATGCGGCAGCCATGGCAATGACTCAGGTTGTGAAGGTTCGTGCAGCAACTGAAATATAATATTTTCAATGTTTCTCCTTCTGATCTGGCTATAATTACAGCAGCCAGACCCGATCGCAGCAAGCAGCGCTGTAAAAATGATAATAAGCTGCTTAGTGAAAGTAAGGTCTATGCCATTCGCCTGTGCAATTAACATCACTGCCACACATTCATAAAGCGGTTCCGTTCATATTGATTGTTGCTCCCAGGGGTAGAGTGAAGCTTGCTATTTCGTTTGAGACTCTCCGGTTCAGCTCCCACGTCTCAAACAGAAGACATTTTTTAATTTCCTTAACTGCTCCACAATTCAATATTTGGTATTGGGTGAATTAATGCCCGAAAATATCCCCAAAATTTCAAATCAGGTACCCTGGCAGAAAATTTATAAAGATCTCCATTATCCTGGATACAATTCAGGAGACTAATTACAAATGTCAATCGGTAAGATTACAGATAAATTTACCTGTGTCAATATAAATTTACATAATTATTACTGACAAATGTAATATTTTATTTAAATCAAATTAATAATATATAAAATACAGTATATCAGCATATTTAATAGTAATATCTTACATAGATATGTATATTTATACAAAAAATAACTTAAAACTTGTTTAGAAACTCCATATATTATTATATATAATACTATTTATCAGATATATACATACCTAAACTCAAGTACAAGATAATGCATTAATGTTTTATATAGCATTGATATGCAATTATATATAAAACTAAAGAATAAAGTATGAATATGGTATTAAGTTCAAATTACATTTGTAAATATAATATAGTTATAAATGTAAACTAATTAGTATTTACATTTGTAATATATAAATTACAGATCATGAAAGAACGAATTCTTGAATTCTTAAAAAATGAAAATAAAACCTCAGCTCAATTTGCTGAAGAAATTGGAGTTCAGCCTTCAGGTATTTCCCATATATTATCAGGAAGGAATAATCCAAGTCTCGATTTTGTGATCAAAATGCTTGAAAAATATTCATTTCTTTCGGCCGACTGGCTGATATTTGGTAAAGGATCGATGTATAAAGAGCCCAGAATGGCGGATTTGTTCAGCAGCATTGATATTAATGAAGCTGTTAAGGTTAATGAGGAAACGATTATAAAGGACAAGAAACTTACTGAATCCATTCATGGACGGGATAATGAGACCTTTTCATCAGCATTCCTTGAAAAAGAAGCCGTTAATGTCATAAAAATTGTCTGGTTCTATGAAAATGGAAGTTTTGAAGAATTTTTTCCACGGAAAAGATGATCATATTTTCCGGATAGCAGATCATTAATTATCTTTGTGCCAAAGAGGCTTCTGATGGCAAAGAGAATTGATGATTTCATCATTAAGGAAAACCGGAAAATAAATAACGATTTCTTTATTCTCGAGCTTTCAGGGAATAATTATCTTCCGGTCCTTAAACCAGGGCAGTTTGTTCAGGTTAAAGTTGAAGACAGCCCTGAAACATTCCTTCGGCGACCACTTTCCATTCATGATGTTGATTATGATAAAAACACAATAAGCCTTCTTGTTCAGATTGCCGGAAAAGGAACCAGGAGGCTTTCAAAACTTAAGCCCGGAGAAATACTGAATATTATTTATCCTCTGGGAAATTCATTCAGCCTTCCGCCTGAAAATTCTGATATACTCCTTATTGGCGGCGGATGCGGTGTTGCTCCTTTACTGTTCCTTGGAAAATATTTAAAATCAAATGGTTATAACCCATCCATACTTATAGGTTTCCGGAATAGTGACCGCATAATTGAGTATGATGAATATGCTGCGATAGGCAAGGTATATCTTACTACAGAAGATGGATCGAGGGGTGAAAAGGGATTTGTTACCGATCATTCTGTTTTAAAAGAGCACCGGTTCGATAATATCAGCTGCTGCGGACCTGACTCGATGATGAAAGCTGTTGCCGGCTACTGTACTGCGAATGGCATTCCGTGCGAAGTATCTCTTGAAAACCTTATGGCATGTGGTTTTGGGGTTTGTCTGTGCTGTGTGGTCAGTACTGTCAGCGGTAATCTTTGCACATGTATCGATGGTCCTGTTTTTAACATTAAGGATTTGAAATGGTAAACCTTGGTTTTTCAATAGGAAAGCTCAGGTTCAAAAACCCTGTGATAACAGCTTCCGGAACTTTCGGTTACGGATCGGAATTTGATGATTTTATTGATGTATCAGTTTTGGGTGGAATAATCCTGAAAGGTACGACCATGGAACCCAGGGAAGGCAATGCTTATCCAAGAATGTCTGAGACACCCGCAGGTATGCTTAATGCCGTCGGTCTGCAGAATAAGGGAATCGACTTTTTTGAAAAGAATATTTACCCTAAAGTATCAGGTTATGATACAAATGTGATTGTTAACATTAATGGCAGCTATATAGAAGATTATATCGCTTTGGCAGAGAGAGTTAATAAACTGGATAAGATTCCTGCCATCGAACTTAACATCTCTTGTCCTAACGTAAAGATGGGAGGAATGGCTTTCGGAACAAATCCCGATTCGGCAAGAGAGGTTATAAAAGAAGTCAGAAAAGTATATTCAAAAATAATTATTGTCAAGCTTTCTCCCAATGTCACCAATATTGTCGATTTTGCAAGAATTGCTGAAGAAGAAGGCGCTGATTCTGTATCGCTGATAAACACTTTGCTTGGGATGTCAGTCAATATTAAGACCATGAAACCATCCCTGTCGACAATTACAGGAGGACTTTCCGGGCCAGCCGTCAAGCCGGTGGCCTTAAGGATGGTCTGGCAGGTTGCGAGGGCTGTTCAAATACCAGTAATAGGATTGGGTGGTATTATGAGCACAAATGATGCAATCGAGTTTTTCCTGGCAGGTGCCAGTGCAATAGAAGTCGGGACAGCCTCATTCATCGATCCGCAAATCTCGGTTAAAATTATAGATGGCATATCAGACTATCTGACTGATAAAGGATTCAGCGATATCAGAGATATAACAGGGCTGATAAACAGGTAATCGTACTCAGGGGTAAAAAGACAGGGTAAATACTTTTTCTATACCTAATGTACAAAAGAATTCTATTTGTACTGTAAAAGTTTCTGTTTTTACTTTAAATTTGTAAGTGTTAATTACAAAAAATCATTTTCTATTAATCTATACCATTATTAATGACTGAAAATATTAATATTGACACTCTGGATAAGAAGATTCTTGATATTATTACTAAAAATGCAAGGATCCCGTATCTGGAGGTTGCCAGGGAATGCAATGTTTCAGGGGCCGCAATTCATCAGCGTGTTCAGAGGCTTATCAAGATAGGCGTTATAAAAGGTTCGGAATTTAAAGTAGATCCGGCCCTGGTCGGGTTTAAAACCTGTGCATATATCGGTGTTTATCTGGATCAACCCGGACATTACCGTGACATTATCCAGAAATTCAGAGAGATTCCTGAGATCATAGAATGCCACTATACCACCGGAAATTATTCATTGTTTCTTAAGGTATATACCCACGATAATGAACATCTTCGCGATATTCTGACCGATAAGATTCAAAATATTACAGGAGTAGTACGTACTGAGACTCTGATATCCCTTGAAGAATCCATAAACCGTCAAATTCCGGTTTTGTCAAAATAATCATTCTCTTAGGTTTTTTTATTCATTTTCCGGAAAAATATTTTGCTAATTATCAGATGATTGTATAAATTAGTCATTCCTAAATCTAGAAATGATTTAATATGAAAACACTAATCAAATTAGCATTGTTGGGTTGTTTTACGATTCTTCTTACCATGGATGCATGTGCTTTGCTTGATCCTGAAGAGGATAATTGCAAGGGTGTAATAAACCTGCTAAGAAACCTAACATCTACCTGCGACTTATCTTTGGTAATGATTCATTGCCAGGTGAGCTTGAGCGTCTTTATAAAGCCAAAAGTGCAGTATTCACTGGCACAATCACAAAAGTATATTGCCTTGGTGAAGTAAGTGGGGGCTTTTCATTCAACCCAACTTTTTTCCCTAAGGAAATGAGCGAAGAGACTCTAAAAAATGGGTTCTTTCTGCCACAACCATACATCTTCACATTTGATAATAAGAATGATTATCTTATGGTTAAGGCACACCTCAAAGCCTATTGTACAGATGGAAAAATCTTTGAAACAGAGGAATATATAAACGAATTCTATTACAGAGATATTCACAAAGATATATATGGAATGGAGAATTATATTCAACTAGACCTACCAAGACCTCACAGATGGAAGCAGGTAACTTCGAAATAAAACATAATACATATGCCAGAATAAAAAAAGCTGCCATTTGTGCAGCTTTTTTGTGATCGGGAGGAGCCCAGTGTTAAGATAACAGGCTTTAATTTGTAATGTTTTGGAGAATTCCAATCAGCCTGTCAGCTTCCTCTTCAATATCCTTTGACTCTTTTTGAATTCCTTTTACAAACTTATTGTTCTCATATTCACCTCGTACGGCTTGAAAATCTCTGTCCCGTATTTCAGCGTCACCATCGATTCCAAAACCTAATTTGCTGCCAGGATCAAATTCTTTTTCAGCATCCTTCAGGATCATGCTGTTAAGCTTTACTGCACTTGATCTCCAGTCTGATATGATTTGAATAATGCCATCTATTGATATAATTTCAGGTTTTTCACCTGTCTGATCATAAATGAGTTCTGCACACCATTGCCATGCATATTTCTCATAATTTTCAAATATCAAAGTAAGATTTTGATGTAAATCATCAACCGATTTAATCCTGGAAGTCCTTACCGAATCAACGAGCTTATCCATTTTGCTGACAGGTGTTAACATCCCACATATATCAGCCCATTTGCCTGTTCCTTCATTTCCATCCACTGCGAGCAGATTTTTCAATTCAGTCAAAGATGATTTGTTTTCCAGACCTTTTATGCGCTTTACCACCTCCTGGCCTACATATACTTTCAAAGCTGTGTCGTAAAACCTCCGGGTTGTTTTTAAAAGAAGCCGGCGAATGCTTATTCCTTTATACGAAACGTAATCCTGCTTTTTATCAGTCTTTTCGGCAAGTTCATCAAGAATCTTGATTGCTTTGATGATTTTGCCAATAATATAAGGACTGAAAAGATCGAAATGGATAAGATCCAGTTTATCACGATCCTTTCTTCTGTCTCTTGCAGGCCATTTATCAACGTCCCTGCGGGTACCAACAGTAAAAAGGTTCATTGCCGGAGTTAGCTCGCTTTTCCCTTTTTCTTCTGATATATACGAAAAAGGAAAATCTGAAGTGTCGAAATTTGAATAATGTTTACCCATTACAACTGAAAAAGCGCCAATATGGGCTGGCAGTAACAGATATGAAAATGAGCCTGTTTTGGAACCCCTCTCCAGAATACCCTGATGTAAAGGTCCAAGCTTGTACATATGATTGCTTTGATTAGTTCCGCTTCCGGCATTAAAGAACGATACAAGGCTGGCTATCATCAGCGTCGATTTATGATGGGTGACGGAGTATGGACCGGCAAACAGGCTGCATGCTTCTCCGTGAAATGCTTCACAATTGGCAAAGAAAACTGAATTCTCAGCTGAGAATTGCTTACCCATTTTTACACCCTGACCAACAAAGCTCTTTTCAAGTATGGCGCCTCCATCAATTATTGATCCCGAAAGAATAATGAAATTCCTGGCTGTTACTCCGGCACCAATAAATACAGGTGCCTCAATACAACTTTGAATGGTCCCTTCTTCAAGCAGGCTTGCTCCTGAAATTACAGCATGGCTTCCCACAAGAACATTACGGATTATGAGAGAATCATGAATCCTTGTTCCGGTGTCTATCCTTCCCCTGATTGATCGCTTTGATTCACAATAATCCTTAATCAGGCCTAGTATTTTTTCTGTAAAGTCTTTATCATGCCGGTACAGGACCGTGAGATACCCTATCTGAGATGATAACCTGTCGAAGATTGGAAGTTCTCGTCCGCCTCCTTCATTTAAAACTTCAATTTCAGTTCCGTTTCCAAATGTTGATTCACCATTTACTGCAATTGAGCCGACATTATAAATGGCAACATTTTCTTCGACAATATAGTTCGATAGGTCCTTGACGTCAGAAATAAAAACATGGTTCCCTATTTCACAATTGTTTATAGTACTACTATATATTCCGCAAGTTTTGAAGATGTTATTTTCCAATTCAATCCTTCCTGTAGAAATACCCAGTTTTACAATTCCCTCAAACCGCGTGTTTTTAATATTCTCAGCAGAAAACTCTTCCTTAACAGTAACAGAAGTCCAATCCTCGGCAACGCAGTCATTAGAAAGAAGTGTATCTATTTCTTCTTTTTTTAAGTGCCTGTATATCATATCATTAAAGACCATATCTGATAGCAAGACAGGTCATTTGACTCTATCTTACCAGTTCCGGTTATCAAAATTGGAATTTTCTATATCCATGAAATACTTCACCGTTTCTACATGCAGTTCTGAGGTAGCAGGCTCATCACAGACAATGATCCCTCTCTGGTGCAGTTGAAGAATTGAAGCTGTCCACATGTGGCTTATGCCTCCCTCAACGACTTCCCTGAGAGCACGGGATTTATTTAGTCCTGTAATAATTATTATTACTTCATTGGCATCCATTACCGTTCCAACACCTACTGTGAGCGCCAGCTTCGGAACTTTGTTGAGATCCCCGCCAAAAAATCTGGAGTTTGCCACAATCGTATCATATCTCAATGTTTTAACTCTTGTCCTCGATGCGAGTGATGATCCGGGTTCGTTAAAGGCTATATGTCCATCGGGTCCAATTCCTCCTAGAAACAGATCAATTCCGCCGGCTTTCAGGATCTTTTTTTCGTAATCAGTGCACTCTTTTTCGAGGTCTTTGGCATTTCCGTTTAAGATATTGACGTTTTTCTTTGGGATATCGATATGGTTAAACAGATTATCATACATGAAATAATGGTAGCTTTCAGTATGATTTTCATCAAGACCCACATACTCATCCATATTGAAAGTAACAACATTTTCGAATGATATTTCTCCAGCTTTATGTATCCTGATCAGTTCTTTGTAGACTGGTATCGGGGAAGATCCCGTTGGCAATCCCAAAACGAAAGGTTTTGCAATTGTGGGATTTGCTTTCTTTATTTTGTCGGCAATATACGAGGCTACCCATTTCCCGGTCTCGGTCTGGTCTTTTTTAATAATTACTCTCATAAATTAAATTTTAAATGATTGTTAATAGACTATTTTGGGATCAGTTTGTTGTTGAATGATGAAGCATAATTCGTGCATCAGCAACATAGCATCCCTTGGTTTCTTCAAGCACAATCAAAGGATTTATATCCAGCTCTTTAATTTGGGGACATTCGAGAGCAAGCTGGCTTAGTCTTATGAGGCATTCTTTAATAGCTGTAATATCCCGAGGTGCTTTTCCCCTTATCCCCTTAAGGATTTTGTATGATTTTGTCTGCTTTATCATTGAATCTGAAATTGCATCGTCAATCGGGGCAATTCTGAAACTTACATCTTTGAATACTTCAACATATAATCCCCCGAGTCCGAACATTATTACAGGCCCGAATGACTGATCTCTCTTTATTCCGAGGATTACTTCTTCTCCAGCTGTGATCATTTTGCTGATCTGTATTCCTTCTATCCTGGCTTCGGGCTTAATCGTGTCAAAATATGGCCAGTAAGCTCTTCAAAGGTCTTTTTGGCTTCTTCAGCTGATGTTCACATTTATCACTACGCCTTTGACATCTGATTTATGAATTATATCAGGCGATACTATTTTCAATACGACAGGAAATCCAATATTTTGAGCAATTACAGCTGCTTCCTCCGGTGATTTTGCCAGTGCCCCGGGAACTATTGGGAATCCATATATCCTGAGGATATTTTCGGCTTCATTTTCAGGCAGATACAGGTGATTTTTACTAATGGCATCATCAAGTATTGACTGAACTGCTCTTTGAATCTACATCTGTAAAAACATGCTGTGAGTGCAGGTCTTTGTCAATGTCGCGGTAAAAACGGTAGACTCGCGAGAAACTTCTGCACATTGACTCAGGAAGTATATAATGAGGAATTTTGTTTTTAAGTAAAATATCTACACCCGGAGCTACATCAGCTTCGCCCATGAAAGAGGAATAGACCGGTTTCGAATATTGCACAGATACTTTAACCACCTCCCGGGCAATTGTCTCAATATCTGTCATTGACTGTGGTGTCAGAATTACAAAAACTGCATCAACATCCATCATCTCTGAAAGCTCCGTTCATTGCAATGTTGTATCTGTCGGCCCGGGCATCGCCGATCACATCAACAGGATTTTTAATATTTGCTGTTGAAGGCAACGATTTCCGGAATTCTCTGGTAGTTTCTTCAGAGAATATCGCAAGTTGAAGTCCATCGTGTATGGCTGCATCAGTTGTTAATACTCCGGGGCCACCGGCATTGGTAATTATGGCAACCCTGTTTGACCGCGGAGCCGGCTGGTATGCAAAAGCTATTGCAATATTGAACATTTCTTCAATATCATCACATCGTATTATTCCGGCCTGCTTAAAGGCAGCATCATATATTTCATCGTTTCCGGCCAGCGATCCGGTGTGTGAAGCTGCAGCGGAAGCCCCTGCCTCTGTGCGGCCTGATTTGAGGAGAAGGATAGGTTTTCCGCTCATGTCTCGTCACATCACGTGCAGCCTGCATCAGTGCACGGCCATCCGTAATTTCTTCCAGATATAATAAAATTACCCTGGTTTTTTCATCCTCCATCAGGTAATAGATCAAGTCTATCTCGCTGATATCCGTCTTATTACCAAAGCTTATAAATTTTGAAAAGCCTATATGTTTAGCAAAGGCATAATCAAGTACTGCTGTACATAGGGCTCCGCTTTGCGACAGGAAGCCTATATTACCCTGTTCCGGCATCTTGCGGGCAAAAGAAGCATTTAGATTGACAGCAGGATCGGTATTGATTATACCAAGGCAGTTTGGGCCGATTATTGAGATATCATATTTTTCGGCGATCTGTCGTGAGCTGTTTTTCACGTTCCATCACCTTTTTCTCCAACTTCTTTAAAACCTGCTGAAATGATTACGACACCTTTAATCCCTTTCTGTCCGCATTGTTCAAGAGCCATATGGCAGACTGCACTTGGAAAAACTATAATGGCAAGATCAACAGGGTCGGTAATATCCAGGACATATTTATATGCTTTTATGGAACATATCGATTTTTCCCCCGGACTGACAGGAAACACTATCCCTGTAAATTCTGTTTTGAGTATGTTAAATAGAATATCATAGGGAACTGTACCCTTTACATTGTTGGTTCCAACAACTGCAATGGATCTGCGGATTAAAGATTTTAGCAAGGTTTTGCTTGTGGATTTCTGCTCTTGTAGCCACTTGTTTATTGGAATTATTTGTCCATCAGTTTAAGATTTCGGCCGAAGATTCGAAAGTCTGAATAAAAAAGTATTAATACCAAAATTGAATACCAGTCTAAAAGAAAATGGCAGGTCGGTCAATTGATATAGGTGCATATGAAATCAGAAGCCTCTGAGATGGTTTGGATTTCCAGCGATTTCTGTTCATCCATTTCAATGTTGAATTCCTCCTGATAGGCGGCTACCAACATGATACTTTGCAGTGAAGATGCGCCAAGATCGAAAGAAAAATTTGCATTATCCGATATTTCAGATTCATCAATCTCAAGCACCCTTGCAGTTACTTTTTTAACCCTTCGTTTTATCTCTTCTGGTTCCATTTTAATATATTTAATTGTTAAGCTTGAATCCACTGGTTCTGATAAATAGAAAAAATATGCTATAAATATTTAATATTTAAGCAATTATGGCTAAAAAAGGTACACATTAAGATGGCAATACCAAATATAGTTTTTTTTATGTATTTAATAATGAGTGTCAATAAAAAAAACTCCGGCCTGAATATCTGGATTCAATTAATATGAACGGTTGAGTAGAAATCCCCGAAATTTCCAGGATAAATCTAAATAGGAACTGATCTTTAACGAGAATAAAACATGGGGATGGCAATTTGTGTGCTCCGGTTCAAATGACGGGATAAACTTGGATGAGCTGTTAAAAATTAGAGGAGCTTGAATTCCGGGCCCGGAGATACCAAAAACTTATGCCCGGATGATGGCAAATACCTGAAATTTACCACTGCCGATTTTCAAAATTCGTTTTTTCAATATCCAGAAAATATTTTAAAGTCTCTACGTGAAGCTCAGATGTAGAAGGCTCATCGCACACTATAATACCCTTTTGGTGCATCTGAAGGATTGAAGCGGTCCACATGTGACTGATACCACTCTCAACAGTTTCCCTCAGAGCCCTGGCTTTATTATATCCCGTTATTATAATCAGTACTTCCCTGGCATCCATAATGGTTCCGACACCAACAGTCAGAGCCTGCTTTGGCACTTTTGTAATGTCTCCGCCAAAAAACCTCGAGTTTACCAGAATCGTGTCGTATCTCAGAGTTTTTATTCGCGTCCTTGAGTTGAGTGAAGAACCGGGTTCATTGAAGGCAATATGGCCATCGGGACCAATGCCTCCAAGAAACAGATCGATTCCTCCGGCTGCTTTAATCTTTTTTTCGTAATTAGTACATTCTTTTTCAAGGTCTTTTACATTTCCGTTTAAAATATTGACGTTTTTCTTAGGGATATCAATATGGTTAAACAGATTATCAAACATGAAATAATGGTAGCTTTCGGTATGATTTTCTTCAAGGCCTACGTACTCATCCATATTAAATGTGATTACATTTTTAAAAGATAAATCACCGGCCTTGCACATTCTTATGAACTCCTTATAAATTGGCAGAGGAGAAGATCCTGTAGGCAGACCAAGCACAAATGGTTTTTCCCTGGTTGGTCTGGCCTTGTTTATTTTTTCTGCAATATACGAAGCTGCCCATTTACCTGCCTCGCTCAGGTCTTTTTTGATTACGATTCTCATATCTGATCAATTTTATTAAGGTGATTGTATTATTTAAAATCATTTTAATCCAACCAACAATGATTTTAATTATCAAATGTATTATAAATCTGAGCAGCGTATAAAAGTATTTATTAACATAATGATTATAAGTGTCAACGAAGAAAATATGATTGCCTGTTAAAGTTCAAGGATAGCCCATCATGGATGAATAGGTCATAAAAAAAGACAGCCTTGCGGTTGTCTTTTTGTGATCCAGCTGGGGCTCGAACCCAGGACCCCATCCTTAAAAGGGATGTGCTCTACCAACTGAGCTACTGAATCAATTTATCATATTTAAAGAACCCAGAACCCTACCGCAAGGCGGGATGCTCTGCCAACTGATCTACTGAATCGTCACCCCAATTTTCGCGGGGCAAAGTTAGAAGAAAATTGATTTAATACAAAAATTATGTTCCTTTTTTAATCCAGTTTGCCAGATAAAAGAAAAATCATCAGTCAGGACCTTAAAATTGGCGACTTTAGGATCGATTTATTCGTTTGACAGGTATTCCACGCTTACATAATCACTGATGCAATTACTCTTTTTACCAGCCTGTTGAATTTCTATTCTGTTTTTTGTAATGAATTCCCGGCATGTACGTCATACTGATAAATGCTCTTGTTAAAAAATCAAAATTTATCTGCTATGAAAAGAATCCTTGGAATTTTAATTCTGGCTGTACTGATGTCAACAATTTATGGCCAAAAATCAATAGATGCATTATTTGCTAAATATGCTGATAATAATGGTTTTGTCTCTTTTACTATAAACGGTGATCTCCTTAATCTTCTGAAATCTGATAAAAACAGGTGTGAAGAAAACCAATGGCCGGGGAAGGTCAATGAAATAAGGATACTCGTGCAGGAAGACGAAGACATGAGGGTTGCAAACTTTTATGAAATGGTAATGAGGGATATAAACCGGAGGGACTATGAAGAATTCCTGGGTGTAAAGAAATCTGACCAGGATTTACGTATGTATGTGCGCAGCGACGGCAATGTTATTAAAGAACTGCTGCTTATATCAGGAGGAGAAGAGAATTTTATAATCCAGCTAAAAGGAAGAATTACAATAAAGGAAGCTGAAGATTTCTGCTCTGAAGCAAGGAAAGATCATGGGACGGATCTATTGTCAAATCTTAACTAATTGAATATGTGTTTATCTTTGTCAGGAAGGAAATAAGATTCTCTGTCAATGACCAGGGCTCAGTTCGATTACCTTGTACATACAACAAGCAGAAAACTATACGGATATGCTTACCGGATACTCAGAGATCAGGAAGGTTCAGAGGATGCTGTGCAGGAGGTATTTATTAAGCTTTGGAGAATGAATTCACGACTGGAAGAATATGAGAGTGTGGAAGCCCTGGCTGCAACAATGATAAAAAATTATTGTATTGACCAGATCCGGAAGCAGAAGCATATGGGAAAGTATGACATGGATCCCCTTACTGTTTATCATGATACTGAACCATCTCCCTACTTGAAGCTGGAGAGAGATGAAACATCCCGGTTAATGAGAAGAATAATTAATAATCTCCCCCCAATATACAGGGAGATTATTCAACTCAGGGATATTGAGGAGCTTTCATATGAGGAGATCGCAGAAAAAACCGGATTGAATATCAATACATTAAGAGTAAATCTTTCGAGGGCAAGAAAAATTGTCAGGGAGGAATACATAAAATACAACCATGAAATCTGAGGAAATTAAGCGCTTGCTTGAAAAGTACTATGAAGGAGAAAGTACCGTGGAGGAAGAGGTTTATCTTAAGAACTTCTTCAGCCTTGGCGATATCCCTGAAGATCTGATTAATGAAAAAGAGATATTCAGCTATTTTTTAAAATCAGCCATAGTCCCGGAACCCTCTCTGGTTTTTGAGAAAAAAATAATTGCCGCACTCGATTCAATCGGTGAGGTGTCATTAAACCAGAAGCGAAGAAGAGCATTCGGGATTTTTACCTCAATTGCTGCCGTAATTTTGATACTAATTGGATCTTATTTCTTTTTTATTCATAAATCAGAACCGAGAGATACTTTTTCCGATCCTGAAATTGCTTATGCAGAAACTATGAAAATACTCTATGGAGTCTCAATCCGGCTTAATAAAGGAACACAAGCTCTCGACAGGATGAGTTCGATGCAGGAAGTAACCAGGCAAAGCCTTGAAACTATCAACAAATCTGCATCAACCCTCCAGGAAAAAATGAAACCGCTTGCACAAATTCGCAAGGCCAGAAATATAATTGACAGCACCACTGACAAAAACTAAATCATAATTAACGAATTTCAATTAACCAATTACACATCACCAGATATGAAAAAGCTAATTCTCTTCACCACAGCTATTTGCATGGTTACAATTTTGCAGGCTCAGACTAATGCGATCGATGAAATGTTTGACAAATATTCAGAGAAGGAGGGTTTTACGACAGTCTATATCTCCAGTAAATTGCTGGGCCTGTTTGCCGGGAAAAATACAGAAGACAATGAAGGCAGCGATTTTATAAGGAGGTTAAAGTCAATCAGGATCCTCAGCGTTGAAGATTCACTCCTTAATAAAAATGTGAATTTTTACAAAGAGCTCACCAAAAAACTTGATCTTTCAGTATATGAAGAACTTATGGTTGTTAAAGAAGGCAGTGATATGACAAAATTCCTGATTCAGCAAAAGGGAGATGTAATTTCGGAGCTATTAGTTATTACCGGAGGCCCAAATGATAATACACTTATTTCAATAAAGGGTGATCTTGATATGAAGATGATAACTGATCTGTCAAAAAGCACCGGTATTGATGAATTACAAGATCTTGAAAAGCTGGAAGAGGATCCCCCCAGGAAGTAATTTCAATAAACCGGCAGAGAAGATCATCTTTCATAATTACACCTATTCACTGCCCGCTGTCAGGCAGCCATCATTCAAATTTATTGACTTTAATAATTGTTAAAGTGCATCTAAATTAGTTACTTTCAGGGATTTTATTAAATCCCGGTTAGTATTTGAAATTGGAAACGCAAAAAATAAATACTGCCTACCGAGCACTTCTTAAAGCCGCTGGAAGTACTTTATCATCAGCGGATAAGACGAAGATCCGTCAGGCACTTGACCTTGCAATAAGTGCCTGCAACAATAAAGTTACCATTACAGGCGAACCGGTAGTTTTGCACGCCTTATCTGTTGCTTATATTATAGCAGCTGAAATGGGGCTTGGACTCACTGCTATTATTACAGCTATCCTGCACGATTCATATGACAAACTTGAAATCACAGAGCAGGAACTCGAGAAGCAGTTTGGTAAAAAAGTCGTTGAGATATTGCAGGGATTTTCCAGAATAACGGGAATTGACTCCCTGCAGTCATCCTACCAGGCAGAAACTTTCAGGAAGCTGCTCCTTAGCCTTGCTGATGATGTCAGAGTGATCCTCATAAAACTGGTCGAACGGCTCGAATATATGCGTAATCTGGATAATGCCTCTGAAAAGGAGAGGCTTCCCCTTGCATCCGAGACCTATTTTCTTTATGCACCGCTGGCTCACAGGCTGGGTTATTATAATATTAAATCGGAGATGGAGGACCTGGCCGTCAAATATCTTGAGCCTGATCAATATAAATTTGTTGACAGCAGGATCAAACAAACAACAGCATCAAGAAACAGGCTTATTCGGGAGTTTTCTGCCCCCCTTGACGAACTGCTCACAAAGCAAGGCTTTAAATTCAATATTAAAAGCCGCACTAAATCAATACATTCCATAATGCTTAAAATGAAAAAGCAGGGAGTGGAATTTGATGAGGTTTTTGATCTTTTTGCAGTCCGTATAATAATTGACAGCAGCCAGGAAAATGAGAAATCAGATTGCTGGAGAGTCTATTCAATTGTGACCGATCTTTATCAACCTAATCCAAGCCGCCTGCGTGACTGGATTTCAGTGCCAAAATCAAACGGTTATGAGTCTCTTCATACCACAGTTGTCGGTCCAAGGGGTAAATGGGTTGAAGTCCAGATAAGATCATCCAGGATGGATGAAATTGCAGAAAAAGGGCTTGCAGCACATTTTAAATATAAAGGAATAAAGGGGGAGGGAGGCCTTGATACCTGGCTTACTAAAATGCGCCAGATTCTTGAAACATCAGAAAAGGAGGATGACTCATTTCTCGGCCAGATAAAATCAGGATTATACACTGAAGAGGTCTTTGTGTTCACTCCGAAAGGTGACCTGAGGCAGCTACCGGCAGGTTCTACGCTGCTCGACTTTGCTTTCGATATACATACTGCCGTTGGAGCATCGTGTGTTGGGGGAAAAGTAAACGGGAAAAATGTGACACTTCGGTATATCCTTCGAAATGGGGATCATGTTTCAATTTTACGATCAAAAAATCAGAAGCCCAAACAGGACTGGCTTTCATTTGTGGTTACCAGCAAGGCCAAAACCAAAATCAGGCAGGCTCTGAGTGAGGAAAAAACAAAAGCAGCTGCTGATGGCAAAGAAATTCTGATGCGCCGCCTGAAGAACTGGAAAATGAACTACGGTGATTCCACGATTCAGAACCTCATTAACCATTACTCATATAAAAACGCAATAGATCTGTATTGCAGTATCGAATCGGGGAAAATAGATCTGCTTGATATTAAAGAATTTTTATTAAAAGGTGAATCTCCTGAGGCTGTCGTCCAGGATCCTGTAATTCCGGATAAGGAAATAAAAGAAACCACCGGCTCTCTGTTTTCTGATTATCTGGTAATTGAGGACAGGGTAGAAGGACTTGATTATAAAATGGCAAAATGCTGTAATCCGGTGTTCGGCGATTCTATTTTCGGATTTGTGACAATTTACGAAGGAATTAAGATACACCGGACAGGTTGCCCCAATGCCCATAATATGATAGCCCGATATCCTTACCGGGTTGTAATTGCAAAGTGGACCAAAACAAAAGGCGCTCCAACATTCAGTGCTACAATAAAGGTTTCAGGTATTGAAGACATCGGAATTGGTAACAAAATTGCAGATATAATAGCAGGTTACAACCTGAATGTCAGGAACTTCAATTACAGCATGGATGAAGGAATGTTCGAAGGAACCCTGAAAATAATGGTTCCCAACAATGATGTTCTTTATGGTATCATACGGAAAATACAATCTATAAAAGGAGTTCTCAAAGCTTCCAGACAAACCAGTGATTGAATGATTTGTATCAGATAATACAAAACATAAAATACTAATTCGCATCACAAAATACATAATTCAATGGTCAACAATCTGTTATTCATTTCTCTGGCACCCATTTTTATCATTGCTTTATATATTTACAGCAGGGACAAATATGAGAAAGAGCCTTTGTCTGTATTATTCAAAGCTTTGCTGGCAGGTATTTTAATTGTGTTACCTGTAGTGGTGATTGAGAAGCTTCTTACCATTCCATCGGAGAACCTTGAAGGAATTTCATATGCAGCCTATACGGCTTTTATCGTGGCAGGACTGACTGAGGAGGGTATGAAATTCCTGGCCTTTTACTTCTTTTTCTGGAACAACAGGAACTTCAATGAAAAGTTTGACGGCATAGTATATTCAGTTTATATAGCTCTGGGGTTTGCAGGTATCGAAAACATCCTTTATGTTTTTTCAGGTGGTTACGGAGTAGGAATTATCAGGGCTCTTACAGCAGTCCCGGCTCATGCACTTGTTTGGAGTTGTTATGGGATACTATTTCAGTCTTGCAAAGTTTGATGCCAGCCGGAAACCTGTATTTCTTCTTCTTGCATTTCTTGTTGCCTTTTCTTTTTCATGGGTTATATAATTTCCTGCTGATGGGAAATTCACCTGTTCTTCTATCGGCATTCATCCCGCTGTTTATCTATTTCTGGATAAGCGGATTTAAAAAGATGTCAGTTCTGTCGGATGCATCAGCTTTCAGAAACGCGCATGAAGAGTTAAGGCTGGGCAGGATGATCAGAATCAATGAGTTATCTGACGATATCAGTATCTTTTATCGGGTTTTACCGGAAGCTTTGCCAGTTTTTCAACCTCAAGCGATGGAAATCCGAATTCTTCAACCACTTTGCCCAGGATCAGATATGTTCCGCTGCCTTTAAACGGGTAGTTTTTCAGCGATTGTGAGAAATGTGTTGTATCGAAGAAGTCCCCTTCAGGATCAATGAAACATCCGAAATTCATCCATTCTTTCTTTATTGTTTTAATATATTTGATTGTGACAAGGTGACCGACCATCCTGACTTTTTTCCCGACATGGCTGATCATATCGCGTGCCTGTATCTCACCCCGGAATGATGTTTCAAGCATGTCGAACCAGCTTACCGATAACAGGAAAACCGAACAGCTCAATTTCATCATAAGCATCATCGAGACTGTCCGTGAACAAGGTCGGGCAGGGTAAAGCTTCGTACAGGATGGGAGAAGAGCGGGCGGATACTTTCATGCTTGTTTCTGTTCATCATCATATGGGCCTCCCACAGCAGTACAGCCTTCTTCTTTCCTGTAAACCTGAATGCCCCTGCCCTTATCAGAAGGATTACCTGCTCAAGTCCGGGACAAACCCTTTCAACAAAATCGTTAAGATCACTGAACGGGCCGTCGGTCTTCCTGATCTCTTCGATCGATCTTGCAAGTTTTTCTTCGATGCTCAGAATATGAATAAAGCCAAGGTAAATATCTGTTCCGTAAATAGTTGTTTTATATGTGCTTTTGTTTACGCATGGCAGCTGAATGGTCGCTCCGCATCTTTTTGCTTCATGAACATATACCCATGTCCTGTAAAATCCTCCGAAATTATTTATTACCGCCACCATGAATTCAAGCGGGAAATGGGCTTTCAGGTAAAGGCTCTGAAAGCTCTCAACTGCATAAGATGCTGAGTGTGCCTTTGAGAATGAATAACCTGCAAACGATTCGATCTGCCTCCAGACCTCTTTTGTGATCTCTTCACTGTAGCCTTTTTCACGGCAGTTTGAGAAGAATCTGTCAACTATCCTCTGCATTTCCTGTTTCGACCTGTACTTGCCGCTCATGGCCCGGCGAGGGTATCGGCATCGGCAAGATCGAGGCCGGCAAAATGGTGGCAAACCTTCAGCACATCTTCCTGGTAAACCATTACCCCGAATGTCTCCTCAAGCTGTTCTTTCATTACAGGGTGGATGTATTCGAATTTATCAGGGTTATGAAACCTGTAGATATATTCCCTCATCATTCCCGAACGTGCAACACCCGGCCTGATAATTGAGCTTGCGGCCACAAGCGTCGGATAATCATCGCATTGCAGTTTTTGAAGGAGTCCCCTCATCGAAGGGCTTTCAACATAGAAGCATCCCTTTGTTTCGCCTGTTTTCAGATATTCCTTGACTTTCGGATCATTCTTGAATTTCTGGATTGCATGAACATCAACATCAACCGACCGGTTCCGCATTATTATCTCGGCGCTTTCGCGTATATGGCCTATACCTCGCTGGCTTAGAATGTCAAGCTTTTCAAAACCTATCTCTTCAGCAGTGTACATGTCCCATTGTGTCACAGGAAAGCCTTTGGGGGGCATGTCAAGTGCCGTATAGCATGTAATAGGCTCCTCGGAGATCAGGATGCCACCGGCATGAATACTTCTCATATTGGGGAAATCGGCTATTTTTAGCCCGGTTGAAAAAATAATATCGGTTATTTCATTCCTGTTGGCTTCTGACGACGGATTATCAATAAGGGAGTCAATCTCTTCCTTTGGCAGTCCATGTACTTTCCCGAGCTCACGCACTATTGATTTTCCCCTGAAAGTGCTCATGGTTCCGAGAAGGGCGGTATGTCTGCAACCGTATCTCTTAAAAATATAATCTATTACTTCATCTCTCTCTTTCCATGAATAATCGATATCGAAATCGGGAGGACTGCTTCGTTTCGGATTTATAAATCGCTCGAAGTAAAGGTTTAGATCAATCGGGTCAACATTAGTGATTTTCAGGCAATAAGCAATTATTGAATTTGCGCCGCTGCCCCTGCCGACATGGTAAAATCCCCTTGCCATCGAGTATCTTACAATATCCCAGGTAATGAGAAAATAGGCCGAAAAACCCAGCTTGTCAATGATTTCCAGTTCATGCTGGATTCTTTTTTTTGCTTCAGTATTCTGTTTGCCATACCTGTATATCATTCCGTCCCATGCCAGTTTTTCGAGCAGAAGCTTGTCGTCGTACCTGCTTGCTGAAAATATCTTTTTGTTCTTCAGGCTGTCACGGTCAAAATCGAGAGAACAATCATCAATCAGCCTGTTCTGTGTTACTCACGATCCAATGATGTTCATCCTGGAGATATTTCTGATGATCCGGTGTTTTGAAAAACTCATCTTCACCTGCACACTGTGAAGGCTTGAGATGGCTTAGAAGAATATTATTGTCGACTGCCCTGAGGCTTTTATGGATAAAAATCTCATCATTTGATGCAAATGTCACGGGCTGCATAAGAACCATTGAATTCCTGTCAATTGATTCCGGAAGTGTGATCAGTCGGTTGATCTCACCTGGTTTTATTCCGATACGCTCATTATCAAACAGTTTTCTGCCAGGTTTTTTTTTAAGGGTATATATCGTATATGCTTCAGAAAACCCGGGTGCCGGAAAGGGGAGGGGCGTTTTTTCAAAATTATGATTTGAAAGAAATTCATTCAGTTCCCTTAATCCGTTGTTGTTACGTGCTATACCGATATATTGCAGCTCATTGTCATTTCTGAATTCAATTCCCGCCACAGGTTTAATGTTGTTTTTTACACATTCGCCTGCAAATTCAGGTATCCCTGTTGAATTGTTGATATCAGTCATGGCAATGCTCGCAGCACCTGCAGCAATAGCGTTCTGCACAAGCTGTTCCACGGACATCATTCCGTAGCGAAGGCTGTAATATGAGTGGCAGTTTAGATACATTTTTTTAAGGCTTCAGGCATCGGGCGTCAGGCGTCAGGATTTAATTCCCCCTTTGAAGGGCGGTAGGGGGATGTTTGTTTCTTAAACCCACGCCCTTACGCCTCCAGGAGGTGATCCTTCAATTCAATGCCCAGCCCCCTACATCATATACCCTTTCAGTCTTTCTTCCATCATTTTCTGTTCATTCAGTGTACTTTCAAGCTGTTTAAGGGCCTTTTCCTCCCTTTCCTTTATAGTCATCACGCCGACGGCTCTGCGCACTGCATCGCGGCCGAAACGTTTTCTGATATTATCCATTGTCATATAAAGGCTTACCTTTTCAGGAGTGTCATCGAACATGTCAAGCTGCTGAACTCCTCTTACCAGATGGCTGAACCTGATCCCGATAAGCCTGATGAGCATGCGCCGCTGGTAGAGTCTGCCAAAAAGCTCTTTTGCTATATCTGAAAGCACATGGTCGAAAGAGGTATATGGTATCCTTTTCTGAAGGGTATGAGTATCAAAGTTTGAATACCTTATTTTTACCGTGACGCATGATGTGAGCTTTTCCTGTTTCCGAGCTCAAAGGCAATTTTTTCAACCATTCCTGCCAGCAGCTGGTTCAGCCGGACAATGTCGGTGGTGTCTTTTTCAAAAGTGTGCTCCGTGCTTATCGATTTCTGTTCAGAGTAGCTGATGACAGGTGTGGAGTCTATCCCGTTGGCTCTTTTCCATATCTCGATGCCGTTTTTGCCCATCAGGTTCTCAAGCATCTCAGCCGGGATGTTCCTCAGGGTATATATTGTTGCAATACCCATCGAGCGAAGTACGTGATAAGTCTTCTGGCCTATCATCGGGATCTTGCTTATTGACAGCGGGTCAAGAAAGGGGAGGACTATCTCTTTTTTTACCTCTTTCTCCCCGTTTGGCTTTGCTTCGCCTGCAGCTATCTTTGATACGGTTTTGTTAACTGAAAGGCCGATAGATATGGGTAATCCGGTTTCCTTTATTATGAAGCTGCCGCAGTTCGTGCGACCATTTGCAGCATCCGTAGAAACGGTCCATTCCGGTAAGGTCGATGTAGTGCTCATCGATCGATGCCTTCTCATAAAGCGGTGATCTTTCAGCAATTATCCCCGTAACAATGTGTGAATAGTTGCTGTACGATTCCATATCGCCTCGTATAATAATGGCATCGGGGCACATGCTCCTGGCCATTTTCATAGGCATGGCTGAGCTTACTCCATACTTCCTTGCCTCGTAGCTGCAGCTCGATACCACACCACGGTCCGACATGCCGCCGATTATGACAGGCTTTCCGATAAGCCTGCTGTTCTTAATCCTCTCGACTGAAACAAAAAATGTATCCATGTCGAGATGGAGAACTGATCGGTCTATGTTGCCGGCAAGAAACATTTTTCGTTTAATTAAAAACCATCGAATATTTTGGGCTGAAGCCCGGGCTGGATTTTTTCCTCAAACCCCGGCATTAATGCCGGGGTTATCAGATACCACCCGAATAAGGGCTTTAGCCCTGCATATATTCTCTTTACTGCTTCATCATAAAAAAAATATAAAAATCCTTGTATATATAACAATTAAATTTTACTTTTGATTAGAAATTAATCAAATCTTTGATTACAATATAATCAATATTTTTTATGTACTTCACTTCCAACATAAAATTTTTAAGAAAAAGAAGGGGCAGAACACAGGATGATGTAGCTGTTGCCCTTAACCTGAAACGTTCAACCCTCAGCGGGTATGAGAACGGCGTGGCCCAGCCCGGAATAGATATTCTTGTATCATTCTCAGGATATTTTAACATGTCGATCGATACGCTCCTGAAAATCGATATGACACGTTTGTCCGAAAGCCAGCTTGGAGAACTGGAAAGGGGATATGATGCTTATGTCAGGGGAAGCAACCTGAGAGTTCTTACAACAACAGTAAATTCAGAAAACAGGGAAAATATTGAGCTTGTTGCCGAAAAGGCAAAAGCAGGTTATACAACAGGTTATGCCGATCCTGAATATATAGGAGAACTTCCCGTGTTTACACTCCCTTTTCTCTCTGACAAGAGAAAGTACAGGACATTCCAGCTAAAGGGTGATTCAATGCTGCCGATACCTGACGGATCATGGGTTACCGGAGAATTTCTGCAAGACTGGATGGATATAAAGAGCGGAAAGGCTTATGTTGTTTTTACTATGAATGACGGTATTGTTTTCAAAATCATTGAAAATAACATAACCAGGGATGGAAAACTTGTACTCTATTCCCTGAATCCCCTTTATGAACCATATGATGTTCATATAAATGAGGTAAAGGAGATATGGAAATTCGTGAATTATATTAGCAATGAGCTTCCGGAACCAGTCCTTCCTGAAAAACAGATATTTCAGTCAATTGCTGTTCTTAAAAACGATCTTGAAAGGATAAAGGCCAGACTGGGTAAAGATATTTCCGATATAACTGAAATTAAATGATCAGCTATTAATAGATTCGGGATTATCATGTTCGGCATAAATTAAAACTCTGTGTCTCTCCATGACTTCTCAGTGGAACTCTGTGTAACAAATGGTTTAAAAACTTACACAGAGGAACACTGAGAACCACAGAGCTTCACAGAGTTTTCAAAAAGGCTGGTTATCTAAAACTATTCTTTTGTTAGTCCGATGATTAGCTGAATTATTTTTTCATTATCTTCTTCAGCAATCTTCCCCTTGTAAATTGCACGGCAAATCCTGTTCTTATCAATAATGACAACACTGTAACTGTCTTTTGGCATGCCCCATATCTCGTGAAGCGTCCCTTCATAGTCAAAGAGGATGGTGGTTTTGTATTTTTTTGCCTTATTGCCCGCAATCATTCTTATAAGACCATTAGGTTTCCAGGTCGATTTGGTGTCAACGATCCCGATTCCTTTAAAATAAACACTGTCTATTCGGCTATCTGTTTTTACTGCCTTGTCGACAGCTTCATTGTATGGCTCATTAAGATCCTGTTCATCAGGATCTACATAGTTTACCTGCAATACTTTACCGGCCCATGTATCCATCGTGAATTCCTTTTTGTCTGCATCTTTAAACATCCATTCAGGGGCTTTGCTTCCAACTTCAAGACCTTTCTGAGCAATTAAAATCGGTATAGTCATAATTGACAAGAAAATGGTGATAATCAGTTTTTTCATTGGGACAAGGTTTAAATTTCTCTAAATATATGAATTTTTTCATCAGTATATAATTTATTTTAATGGTCTGATGGAACCTCATATGATTGACTTCGTCAAGCTCGATTCGCCCGGTGGACAATGAATTATATTCATTCTTGTTTGTGATCGAAGTCAACCATGTGGGTTTCATATAAATTAATTTTCAATGATCTTTACATTAATCCGGTCAACAGTATTACTTTTGCAGGTCTTAAATATTTTTATGCAGTCATTAAGAAATATTGCGATTATTGCACACGTCGATCACGGAAAGACCACACTTGTTGACAGGATTATACAGGAGTGCAAGGTTCTGGATGAAAGGAAAGAGGTTGGGGAACTGATTCTTGATAGCAATGACCTGGAAAGGGAAAGAGGCATTACGATAATATCGAAGAATGTTTCAGTAACTTATAAAGGGATTAAAATAAATATCATAGATACTCCCGGACACGCTGACTTCGGAGGGGAGGTTGAAAGGGTGCTGAAAATGGCCGATGGTGTGTTGCTTCTGGTTGATGCTTTTGAGGGACCGATGCCCCAGACCAGGTTTGTGCTTGGGAAAGCCATAAATCTGGGACTTAAACCTATCGTGGTTGTAAACAAGGTGGACAAGGAAAATTGCAGGCCCGACGAAGTTCAGCAGGACATATTTGAATTGATGTTCAACCTCGATGCGACTGATGAACAGCTTGATTTTGAGACCATCTTCGGATCATCAAAATACGGATGGATGAGCAAAGACTGGAAAACTCCGGCTTCCGATATCACAGCCCTGCTCGATACAATTCTTGAACAGATACCTGAACCTGAATATATTGAAGGAACCGCTCAGATGCAGGTTGCTTCGCTTGATTATTCGAGCTATGTCGGAAGAATAGCAATTGGAAGGGTTTTCAGGGGTGAAATTGTTATTGGGAATGACTACACCCTGTGTAAAAAAGACGGGATTGTAAAAAAAGTGAGAGTAAAGGAACTTTATGTTTTTGAAGGACTGGGAAGGGTCAGGACTGACAGTGTAAGGTGCGGTGATTTATGCGCTGTCATAGGTCTTGAAGATTTTGAGATAGGGGATACCCTTGCTGATCTGATATCACCAGAAGCGTTGCAAAGGATTGAAGTTGATGAACCTACAATGAGCATGGTCTTTACAATAAATAACTCACCACTTTTTGGCAAAGAAGGAAAATTCGTTACATCGAGGCATTTAAGAACGAGACTTTTCAGAGAAACTGAAAAAAACCTTGCTCTTAAAGTTGAAGAGACAACTTCGGAAGACACATTCAATGTTTATGGCAGGGGAATTCTGCACCTTTCAATTCTTATTGAGACAATGAGAAGAGAAGGCTATGAGTTTCAGGTGGGTAAGCCAAGGGTAATATATAAAGATATTAACGGCACTAAACATGAACCCTACGAAACTCTTTCAATTGATCTGCCAAATGAAATGTCGGGAAAAGCAATTGAAATGGTGACAATCAGAAAAGGGGAGATGACTGTAATTGAACCTAAGGGAGATCTTATCCATCTTGAATTTGATATTCCGGCAAGAGGCCTCATAGGCCTTAGGAACAATATGCTGACAGCCACATCGGGAGAAGCTGTTATGCATCACAGATTCAGGGCATACGATAAATTTAAGGGCGAAGATATTTTACCTGTACAGAATGGGTCACTCACATCACTTGAACAGGGAATGGCGACAGGTTATGCAATTGACCGGCTTCAGGACCGTGGAAGATTTTATATAGATCCAGGTGAGTATGTTTACAAAGGGCAGGTAATAGGGGAGAGCACAAGGCCAAAAGATATTGATGTCAATGTTATTAAAGGTAAGAAGCTCACTAATATGAGAGCTTCAGGTTCGGACGAAAGCCTTAAGATCGCTCCAAAGCTTAAGTTCTCACTCGAGGAATCGATGGAACAGATAAAAGATGATGAGTATCTCGAAGTTACACCCCTGAATCTCAGGATAAGGAAGATCCCTGGATATCCAAGATCCAAAACTTAAAGCAGCCATCAGTAATGAGGAAACTCTTTTTTACTCTCTTAGCTGTTTTATTATTCTCCTGTAATAAGGATTCAGGCTGTTATGATTGCAAAACAACAATTACCGTTACAATTAAAGATTCTGAAGAATCTTTTTCTCACTCGGGTTCCGATGTACAGGTTAAATGTGACTTATCAGAGGACGAAATCAGGGAATATGAAAGAAATAACACAGGTGCATCGTCTTATACAAATGGCTCTTTAAGATTCGATACTGTAATGGTTACGGTTTGTACAAAATGAGATCAGAAACTTAGTAATCGTTTAAGAAATCATTCAGAGGTTTCATAGCTCTTGAAGCCATGATGACCAGGTCAAAACAATCCCTGCTCACAACTTCCCTGTCGGATATCATTTTAGTAACAAGGTAACTCTTAAGTTTAAGAAATTCGATATACGGATGGTCCCTGGAATAACCCTTTGGAGCGCTCTTTAAAGTTTCTCCCTCAAGCTTTCCGAAATATCCTGTGAACTCTTTATTTTCAATGATTTTCAGTAAGTCGCTTCCCTGTTCATCAATTTTTTCCCTGATCGCTGTAAGCCAGGGCATTGGAGGGATGTATGCACCGCCTGCAATCATGCTGTTTCCTCCGGGTTCAACATGAAAATAATATCCTGCAAACCGGTCGCCGTTTTTTTTGCCTCCCTTCACTATAAAAGCACCAAGATGAGTCTTATAAATCGTTTTATCATTCGAGAATCTTATATCCCGGTTTATCCTGTAAGTACAGCTCTTAGCTTCAAGACCTTTAAGGATCGGATCATATTCTGCCAGGCTTTCAATCACAGCCTGAACAAACGTTTCAAAATTACTTTTTGCGTCATCATATCTTTTCCTGTTCTTCATAAACCATTCTCTCTCATTATGCATTTTGAGATCAGAAAGGAAGTCCATGGTTGATTGTTTTATCTGTTCCATTTGTTTTTTGGTAATAGTAAATCAGCTATTACAAATTAAGCGTATTTGTTGATAAATTATTCAAAAGGGATCATGGTATTTTACTTATTTTTAAAACCATTTTTTAAAAATAAAACCCTGTGATGCAATAAATTATTGAAAATGAATGTTAAAGAACCTAACAGTGTAGACCATAATTGATGATGCCTATCAGCAATATTTATTCAGGGAAAATCATTATTTTTCTTCTTCTTGCAATTACATGTTTTGAACTCGATTCGCAGGTGGCAGAACCATCAAATCTGCCATTGGTGGTAATTGATACAAGGGGGCAGATTATCCAGGATGATCCCAGGATCGTTGCCGGACTGAAAGTAATTTATAACGGACCAGGAAACACTAATAATCAGTTTCAGGACGGAACAGATTATGAGGGAAATGTTAATATTGAGATCCGGGGCCAATCTTCCCGGATGTTTCCCAAAAAAAGCTATTTGATAGAACTGCGAACGGAAGGCGGATCTGATACTTCAGCAAGTCTTCTTGGAATGCCTGCAGAAGAAGATTGGGTTCTTTATGCACCTTATTCTGATAAAACCATGCTGCGCAATTCCCTGACATTTCATCTTGGAGGTAAACTGGGCGGATGGCAGCCGCGCAACCGTTTCTGTGAGGTTTATCTGAATGGGGAATATAACGGCGTTTATGTGCTTATGGAGAATATTAAACGCGACAGCAACAGGGTTGACATAAGTAAGCTTAAGCCTGACGAGGTCGCAGGGGACGATCTTACCGGAGGATATATTATTAAGGGGGATAAGACAGCTGATATCGGAAAAGAGGAATATTTCACAATCATGCCAGCAATTCACTATCATAATTCTGACAATTACAGGTTTACCTACGTTTACCCGGATTTTGATGAGATAGTTCCGGAGCAGAAAAGCTACATTAAAAAGTTTCTTACTGACACTGAGAATTCACTTAACGGAGAATTATTTTCGGATCCTTCTGCCGGATTCCGAAAATATCTTGATGTCAAATCCTTTGTTGACTTTCAGATTATTCAGGAGCTGACCAATAATGTCGATGGTTATCGTTTCAGCACTTTCTTTTATAAGGATAAAGACTCTAAAGGAGGTAAGTTACATGCGGGTCCGCTATGGGATTTCGATTTGTGTTACGGGAATGAAGATTATACTGATTTTAATCTGCAAACAGATATCTGGCTCTATACAAAATATCCCGATGAATATGGAGGGAGAATGCACTGGTGGGCACGCCTGATGGAAGACTTAAGCTATCGCAGTGCATTTATCTCGCGATGGAAGGTACTTAGAAACGGAGCATTCAGCACCGACTCGATCATGACTTATCTGGATAGTACAATTAATTACCTTGGAGAAGCAATTGACCGAAATTTTGAACGATGGCCCATTATTGGAGAATATGTCTGGCCCAATTATTTTATCGGAGAGACTTATGAGGATGAAGTAGATTATCTAAAGAACTGGGTCACCGACAGGGTAACATGGATTGACGCCAATATAATGTTTGCAGAAGGTGTTTCGGAGAATCCGTCTAAACAGGGTATTCTGGTATTTCCCAATCCTGTAAGGGACATGATGAACCTGTATTTTTATCTTACCTTTTCCGGTGAGATAAGAATTGAAATAATTGACCTGTTGGGACGAAAAGTATTTAATAATGAATTTTTACCTGATAGCCAGGGTTATCAGTATATTAGTTTCGATATTAATAACCTTGCCTCCGGGTATTATGTTTTACAGATTTCTCAGGGACAGAAACTTATTGGCAGGGAGAATATCCTGATTATCGGAAGATAAGGCATCATAAGAATGTGAATCGTCCTGAATAAATAATAGGTAAAAGATGATTGAAGGCAAACAGAAACGGCTCCCTGCTTGTACTTGCATCACTTTATAAAGCTTACATAATCGCTTATTGATGCAATTCCTTTATATTCTGTTTTTGTAAGCCGGTTATTGATAACAATATCAGCTTTGGCGCGAAGCTTCAAACCTTTAGGATTTCCCGACAAACGTCTGAAAAGTAAAGAAAATAGCTTTCCGACAAAGTCAATATTGTTTAGCATCTCATTGATTATTACTTCCGAATGATCATGTATTTTAACTAAAATCTGGTATTCATCATTGTCTGCTGTGAGTAGGATATTGTCCGGGTACTTAACTGAAGATTTCCGAGATACTTTTTCTTTGCTGACTTGATATTCAATATCTGAAAATTGTATCAGTTTCTTATTATGCAGGAGAGACAATTTTGAATCAGATTTCTGCGCTTTTTTCATAATAAAAGAATAAGCCAAATCTATTTCCTTGTCATGTAACCGACTCCATATAAGATAATTAGTACCAAGCGTAACCTTTCTTGATTTTACGAGGTCAATATTTCCTGATGCATTAATAAATTCTGAACTGATATTCGGTGTGACGAAATTACCTTTAACAACGCTCTGATAATCGAAAGAACTCCATACTACCTGGTTATCTTCTGAATTTACTTTTCCAAGTACATTTAACGGATTTGAAGTTTGCCTATCCCATGAATAATTCAGATAGAGCATAACCAGGTCAAAAGAAAACTCAATTTTAACAGCGTCCTCTTTAAAGATAATACGGCCTTTCGAAAAATTAATATCCCAGTCAGTACTGTCTATAACCTTCAATCTGGAGCTGAATTCAAATGATGGAAGATATTTTCCTGAACTATCTGTTCTTGCATAACTAATCTGAAGGAAGGATATATAGCTTTTCCCAAATTTCAAAGCATACACCGTAAGGATTATATAATCTTTACTTTCTGAGAAAATACTGAATATGAACTTATTATATCCTGATAATAACATAGTGCGATAACTGTACTGCAAC
This sequence comes from uncultured Bacteroidales bacterium, assembly GCA_963753495.1. GTDB lineage: Bacteria > Bacteroidota > Bacteroidia > Bacteroidales > VadinHA17 > LD21. The sequence continues at coordinate 82,030 of CAVWCO010000007.1, read as the reverse complement.
AAAACTCATTTGCAATTTACATTATTTTCATATCTTAATATTAAGTCAGCGAACTTCAGATGTGAACCACTTATTAACAAAATTCCTCTAAAAGTTGATTTATTAGCGGAAACGGACGCAATAACAGAATAAAATATACGTATTAGTAAATCTGTGTTACTTTTTATTAATTTAGGTAAATCAGAAACCCCGAATATTATAATAAATAATTAAAGTATTAAAGCTATATGAGTGAGAACTTTTCAATTAGTCCGGCCGGTGAAAAATTTCCCCTGCCAAAACCTGAAGATTACAAAACCGAATTTGAAAATCTTAAAAAGCGCGTTGAAAAAGAGCGTGCGAAGAACCGGGAGATTGTGGTAGTGATGGGAGTGGGATTCGTTGGCGCTGTTATGGCAGCGATTGTAGCCGATACCGTTGATAAGAAAGGGAAGCCATCAAAATTTGTGATAGGAATGCAGCGTCCCAGCGCACGGAGCTTCTGGAAAATACCCTTGCTGAACCGTGGTATATCGCCTGTAAAGGCTGAAGATCCTGAAGTGGATCCAATGATAGCCAGGTGCGTGAATGAGAAGAAGACTCTTGTGGCTACATACACATATGATGTTTTGAAACTGGCCGATGTTGTTGTGGTTGATGTTCAGTGTGACTACATAAAGGAAGATCTGGGCAATGTTCGTTCCGGCCAGACCGATATGGCTGCACTGGAAGCATCATTGCATGTAATTGCCCAGCACATTCCGGCAGAAGCCCTTGTGCTGATCGAAACCACTGTGGCCCCGGGAACCACCGAACAGGTGGCTTATCCGATAATGAAAAAAGTATTTAAGAAACGCGGGATTAAATCAGATCCTTTGCTGGCTCACAGTTATGAGAGAGTCATGCCCGGACGGAATTATGTTGCAAGTATCCGCGATTTCTGGAGGGTTTGCAGTGGAATTAACGAAAAGGCAAAAATACGGGTGGAGAAGTTTCTAACTGAGGTACTAAATACCAAAGAGTTCCCGCTTACTGTAATGGACAGGCCAATTGAATCAGAGACCGCTAAAATTGTAGAAAACAGCTATCGGGCAACAATACTGGCATTTCTTGATGAATGGAGCCTATTTGCTGAACGCAACGGCGTGGACCTTATGAAAGTAATAAAAGCTATCAAAATGCGCCCCACGCACAGTAATATGATTTTCCCCGGACCAGGAATAGGAGGGTACTGCCTGCCTAAAGACGGTGGACTCGGATTATGGGCATACAAGCATATCCTTGGTTTTGAGGATGATATCTTCAAAATCACGCCATTGGCAATTGACATAAATGATACCCGAGGACTTCATGTCGGTCAGCTTACAAGGGATGCTCTTCGTAACATGGGACAACCGATTGCCGGAGCTGATATTCTGGTTCTTGGCGCAGCATATCGTGAGGATGTTGGCGATACACGCTACAGCGGCTCCGAAGTTGTAATAAGGAAACTGGCTGAAATGGGCGCCGAGATTCGTGTGCATGATCCTTATGTTGAGCATTGGTGGGAATTTGAGCAGCAGGATACTTTCCCGGGAATCGGACAGAGTAAATCAAGGTTTTTCAGAAACCAGGAAAAACTGAAAGAAATTCATATCGAACAAAATCTCGATAAAGCTCTAAAAGATGCTGAAGCTGTTATTCTGGCAGTTCCACACAAAACATATCTTAATCTGAATCCTGATAAAGTTGTAAAAACAATTGGCCATCCTGCAGCTATAATCGATTGTTTTGGGATTTTGTCGGATGACAATATCAGGAGATATTTCCAGCTTGGTTGCGAAGTCAAGGGACTGGGGCGCGGGCATATACAGCGGATCAAAGAAGAAACCAGAAATAAGAAATAAGAATAGGTCAGACCAAACAGATATGATCCTTCGGCTCATATCTGTTTTTTTGTTAACCAGCGAAGCCGGACGAAAATTCCAGAAAAATTGTTATTTCCTATAATTAATATTATGTAAAATAGAATAATTTACATTTTATCTAATGGTAAAATATTCAGACCATGATCCCCTGCCCTGTTGAAATAACTAATTTATTTTGATTATATGCCCAGGTAATAGCCGATCAGCTCAGGGTCGGTACTGTCGAGCATCGGAAGACTTGGAATAACAAACAAATCAAAATCTGAATTTTCAATTGCCGCCCAGATCGATGTCCTGATAAATTTATATCCGTTTCTTGCGGCTGCCGCAATAATTTCGGAATCCCCTGCTCCATCCCCATAAGGCAGAGAAAGAATTGCAACTGATCCGGGAGAATGATCTTCTATAATCTCCTTTGATTTTCCAAGCTCATAGTCAAGAAACGCATTATATTCAGCCTCCCCCGGAAATTCATCCTTATTCTTGTGAAGAAACTGATGAGAATATGTATGCGATCCGAAGATAAATGGCCGCTCCCCACCATCCATAGTATAATTGCTCATATCAGCCACCTCATCCCATGTCAGAAACGAATCATTACCCATCATGTATGTCCAGAGAAAAAATGTGGCTTTCATTTTATACTTCAAAAGCAATGGCCTCACAAGGGTATACCATGAATTATCGCCATCATCAAATGTAATAACTGCTGAATGGCCATCAGGCATCTCCCCTGCAATTGATATTGCTTCTAAATCATTGAAAGTAAGCACTTTAATTTTATTATCCAAAAGATATTTCAAATCTGCTTCAAGATCTGCAACGCTCCGCTCGTAGAGATTTGTTGCATCTCCCTGAACGATACGGTGATACATAAGAACAATTATATTACCCTTTTCAGCTGGTTCCGGATCATCTTTCCCTGAACAGCCATTAAACAGAAGAGAGCCTAAAAGAAAGAAAACTATAGTTATTCTTCTCATTGGTCACCGAAGTTTTAATTGTGTAAACAGCGCATAATTTATTAAAAAGCCTCTCCGTTAAACGGAAAGGCTTCTTAACATATTTTATTGCAGTTTATAATTTAAGCTTACTGCTTATCGATTGCATCGAGTTTGGCTTTGATGGCATTGTACTTATCAGTCATTTTGAGTCTGTAGTACAATTCTTTCAGACTTCTCATGGCATATATGTCATCAGGTTTCAGTTCCAGAGCTTTTTCCATATACGGAAGAGCTTGTCCGAAGACTTTCATTGCTTCCTCAATCGCTGCATTGTATTTATTGACATCCATTATGTCATTGGCTTTTACGAACATATCCGAAGCTTTGTTGATATAAGCTGCTCCCAGCCCATACTGGCTGTCATAAAGATCCGACTTCAGTTCCACTGACTTAACAAGTGCTGCAATCGCCTCATCATATTTTAGCTGGTTCAGATAAATAATACCTTCGGCAAAATGAAGACTATAATTTTCCGGATCATCAGCTTTGGCAATCCCAATATATTTTAAGGCTTCATCATTATTACCTGCCTTGATATAAAGGTCAATGAGCTGCAAATTAATGTTTTTATCGCCCGGGAATTTGTCAGGAAGACTTTTAAGCAACTCCTCAGCTTTTAGTGTATCGCCGGTTTCAAGATAACTCTGGGAAATCTGGTAGTAAGGAGTTATGCCCAGGTATTGCATTTCCGCACATTTTTCGAAATACTTGATAGCTTCAGGATGCTTTCCGGAATTCATTGCTGCAAGGCCGGCATTATAGTACATCCCAGTGTCGGTAATCCCCACATAATTATCACTTTCAGTTATCTTAATCTGAGTTTCAAACGATTTAAGAGCTCCTTCATAATCCTTTGCCTCAAACTGGGTTCCTCCCTGGGCATATAGATCAAGAGCAAGCGAATTATATACCATTCCGGTTATAATTTTCTTTTTTGTTCCTCCCTTTGGATCAAGCTCCATTGATTTTTCGTATGCAGTATAAGCTTCACTTAGAGGATCCGAATAAAATTCCTTGAATTTCGGTTCTTCTGTTTTGAAAACAGCCTGAGCAAGCTTTCCTTTAGTAAAATAGGTATTGGTCCAGTTCATTGTTTTTGGATTTGTCATTGCCTGATCAAGCGATTCCTTGGCTTTATCGAGAGCACCTTGTTCTATAAAGGTCATGGCACTCGTTACTTTGCCTTTCTGTGCAAAAGCACCAGCAGAAATACAAACAACTGCAATTAGCAGAAAAAACTTTTTCATAATTATAATTCTTGTTAAATTTTCACTAAATATTTTTTCAAATGTAAAACATTACTCCCTAATCTTCAAATTCTTTGCCATTTTCCTCAACATTTTCATTAATTTGTATAATATTTTCATTATCAGGGGCTTCTTCCTCATCATTTATGAACACGCTGGCCACTGATGCGATAATATCATTCTCTTTCAGGTTAATAAGCCGGACGCCCTGGGTCGCTCTTCCCATAATCCTTAAGGCTGAAACAGGGCTTCTCAGGATGTTCCCAAATTGTGTGATAATCATAAGATCATGATTATCAGTTACATCTTTCAATGCAATCAATGATCCTGTTTTTTCTGTAATATTTATTGTTTTAACTCCCTTTCCGCCTCTGTTGGTAATTCGGTAATCATCTATATCGGATCTTTTTCCATACCCTTTTTCAGAAACAACAAGAATTTCTTTCTCCTTATTTTCAATAGTTATCATACCAACAACAAAATCAGAGATATCATTGGCGAGCCTGATCCCCCTGACACCCGATGCTGTTCTCCCCATGGGTCTCACCGATACTTCCGGGAACCTTATGGCTCTTCCTGACTTGACAGCCAGCATAATGTGGTGCTTCCCATTAGTCATCCTGGCCTCAAGAAGCTCGTCTCCTTCCCTGATGGTAATGGCATTCACCCCGTTAGTCCGCGGTCTGGAGTATGCTTCAAGAGAGGTCTTTTTAATAATACCCTTTGTGGTGCAGAGGACAATAAAATTATTATTTATGTAATCGGAGTCATTAAGATTCTTTACGTTTATGAATGCCCTCACCTTATCTTCAGGTTCAATATTAATCAGGTTCTGCATTGCTCTTCCTTTTGAGGTCCGTGAACCTTCGGGAATACCGTAAACCTTAAGCCAGTAACATTTTCCGTTCCTTGTAAAGAAAAGCATTGTATTATGCATTGTCGCAATATACAGGTGCTCAATAAAATCCTCATCACGTGTTCCTCCTCCTTTTGCACCTGTTCCGCCCCTGTTCTGCCTTCTGAATTCGGTAAGAGGAGTCCTTTTAATATAGCCCATATGCGAAATGGTGATCACCATCTCATCGTCGGCATAGAAATCTTCCGGATTGAATTCTTCAGCATTGGGAACAATTTCAGTGCGTCTGGTGTCGCCATATTTTTCTTTTATCTCAAGTAGCTCCTCCTTGATAATTTTCATCTGTAATCCGACATCTGCAAGAACATTCTTTAAATATTCTATCAGGGCCATAACTTCCTTATATTCTTCCCTCAGCTTGTCCTGTTCAAGTCCGGTCAGCTGTCTGAGCCTCATTTCGACAATAGCTTTTGACTGTACATCTGACAGACTAAACCTTTCCATCAGTTTTTCCCTGGCCTCTTCAGGAGTTTTTGAAGCTTTTATAATTGCAATGACTTCATCTATATTATCACTTGCAATGATCAAGCCTTCAAGGATATGGGCTCTTTTCTCTGCCTGACTGAGTTCAAACTGGGTTCTTCTCAGAACCACCTGATGCCTGTGCCTGACAAAATGATCAATAAGTTCCTTTGTGTTAAGCATCTTTGGTCTTCCCTTAACCAAAGCAATATTGTTTACATTAAAAGATGTCTGAAGCGATGATAATTTATAAAGATTGTTCAGTACGACATTTGCACTGGCATCCTTTTTCAGGATTATTACAACACGCATGCCATTGCGGTCCGATTCATCATTAATATAGGATATGCCTTCCAGTTTCTTTTCATTAATAAGGTCGGCAATTTTCTTGATCATTTCCGCCTTGTTTACCATGTAGGGAATTTCCGTCACAATAATACATTCCCGTCCCGAATGGGTAATCTCAATTTCCGTTTTGGCCCTGACCATAATTCTTCCCCTGCCGGTCTCGCAGGCATCTTTTATACCCTGCTCACCATAAATAATACCTCCTGTCGGGAAATCAGGCCCTTTTATAAATTCAAGAAGTTCTTCAGTTGTGATATCCTTGTTATCAATGAATGCAATTGTGGCATCAATTATTTCGGAAAGGTTATGGGGCGGCATATTTGTTGCCATTCCCACAGCAATTCCTGATGCGCCGTTTACCAGAAGATTGGGAATCCTGGTTGGCAGAACCACGGGTTCAGTAAGCGAATCATCAAAGTTCGGCTGAAAATCAACGGTTTCCTTATCAATATCCGAAAGTGTCTCTTCTGCAATTTTTTTCAGCCTTGCTTCCGTATATCTCATTGCGGCCGGACTGTCGCCGTCTACTGATCCGAAGTTCCCCTGTCCGTCAACCAACGGATATCTCAGCGACCAGTCCTGCGCCATTCTCACCATTGCATCATATACAGAAGAATCGCCGTGGGGATGAAATTTCCCAAGTACCTCCCCTACTATTCTTGCCGACTTTTTATATGGCCTGTTTGATAAGCACTCCCAGCTCCGACATTCCAAAAAGCACCCTGCGGTGAACCGGTTTTAATCCGTCTCTGACATCAGGTAAAGCCCTCGATACAATTACCGACATTGAATAGTCAATGTAGGCCGACTTCATTTCCTCCTCAATATTTACCTGAATAATCCTCTCTCTTTCTGCCATAAATAATTTATAATTAAATAGTTATAAATGCCCTTCTTAAAGGGCTGTTTTGATTACGAAAGTAGTGATTATTTGGTTACTTTTGACTATTCATAATACTGACTTTTTAACATTAATTGTTTATAAATGGGCATGAAAATTGCCATGCAGATATTAGTATTAAATTTAACTTTGATTTTATCGCCATCAGCACTTTTGTCGGACGTCATCTGACAAATTGGCTTGCGGCTAATATTCACTAAAAATAGGACTTAAAATATGGATTCACAATTTTCACAAAGGGTAAAGGATATCCTTGGTTACAGCAAAGAGGAGGCTATAAGGCTGGGGAACAGCCATATAAGCCCCGAGCATCTTTTTCTGGGTATCCTCAGGGATGGTGAAGGTGTAGCAGTAGAAATACTGATAAATCAGGGTATAGATCTCCTTGTACTTAAAGGATCTCTTGAGAAGAGCATCAAAGTAGAGAGTCCGGTACCTGTTGCTGATCATGAGATTATACCTTTGCTGAGGAGCACTGAAAGAATTCTGAAACTTGTATATCTTGAAGCTAAAGCACTTAAAAGCAGTACTATAGATTCAGAACACCTCTTGCTTGCCATACTTAAGGATGAGAATGCACTGGTCACAAGATTCCTGTCTGAACTGGATGTCGATTACCAGTCTGTCAGGCGTGCCGGTGGAAGCATCTTCACCATCTGCAAAAGCTGATTTCCCAAGGGAGGAAGATGATGAGGGCCAGTCATTTGGGGGCGGCCAGGGAAAAGGACAGAACTCCCTCCTCTCCAAAACCTTCGTCAGATACTCCTGTTCTTGATAATTTCGGTATTGATCTGACAAAAGCAGCAGAAGAAGGCAAGCTTGATCCTGTTGTGGGACGTGAAAGAGAGATTGAAAGACTCGCCCAGATCCTGTCGAGAAGAAAAAAGAATAATCCAGTACTTATTGGTGAACCAGGAGTGGGTAAATCGGCAATTGCTGAAGGTCTGGCATTAAGAATTACAAAGAAAAATGTTTCAAGGGTGCTTTTCAATAAAAGAGTTGTTGCTCTCGACCTGGCTTCAATAGTTGCAGGGACAAAATACCGCGGTCAGTTTGAGGAGAGAATGAAAGCCATTCTGAATGAGCTGTCAAAAAATGACAATATTATACTGTTCATCGATGAAATTCATACTATTGTAGGAGCAGGAGGAGCTACAGGCTCCCTGGATGCAGCCAATATGCTGAAACCTGCACTTGCAAGAGGTGAAATTCAATGCATCGGAGCAACCACCCTCGATGAATACCGTCAGCATATTGAAAAAGACGGAGCCCTTGAGAGACGATTCCAGAAAGTAATTGTTGAACCTACTTCTATCGAAGAAACAATACATATCCTTAATAATATTAAGGAAAGATATGAAGAGCATCATAATGTCATCTATACCGATGATGCAATTGATGCCTGTGTGAAGCTTACTAACAGATATATATCCGACCGTCATCTTCCCGATAAGGCAATTGATGCCCTTGATGAATCAGGATCAAGAGTTCATATCTCCAATATCGTTGTTCCCGAAAAAATCCTCACTCTTGAAAGCCAGCTCGAGGATACCAAAAAAGAAAAGATGATGGCTGTTAAAAATCAAAATTTCGAAAAAGCAGCCAGCTTCCGTGACAGGGAAAAAGATCTTCTCGATATGATCGACCTTGAGAAGAAAAAATGGGAGAAAGAACTTGCCGTGAACCGTGAAACCGTTGATGCCGAAAAAGTTGCAGAAGTTGTTGCAATGATGACAGGTGTGCCTGTACAGCGAATCGCCCAGACAGAAGGTACAAGACTTCTTAAAATGGCAGATGAACTTAGCGGAAGCGTTATCGGACAGGATGAGGCTATTCATAAAGTTGTTAAATCAATTCAGAGGAACAGGGCCGGACTGAAAGATCCGAATAAACCCATCGGTACTTTTATTTTCCTTGGTCCGACAGGTGTCGGAAAAACCCAGCTTGCAAAAGTTCTGGCCAAGTTCCTTTTCGATACAACCGATAATCTGATAAGGATCGATATGAGCGAATATATGGAGAAATTCTCCGTATCAAGACTGGTTGGAGCACCTCCCGGATATGTTGGTTATGAAGAGGGCGGACAACTAACCGAAAAAGTCAGGAGAAAACCTTATTCAGTTGTACTTCTCGATGAAATTGAAAAAGCACATCCTGATGTTTTTCATATTTTGCTTCAGGTTCTTGATGAAGGCCAGCTTGACCGATAGTCTCGGACGCCGGGTCGATTTCAGGAATACCATTGTCATCCTGACTTCAAACATAGGAACCAGGCAGATAGCTGAATTTGGCCATGGTATAGGTTTTGATACCAATGCCAAAAAAGCAACCAGGGATGAGCAGACCAAGAGCATACTGCAGAAAGCCCTTCAAAAAACTTTTGCACCTGAATTTCTGAACAGGATCGATGATGTTATAATGTTTAACTCCCTTGGTAAGGAAGAGATAAATAAAATCATTGACCTTGAGCTTAAAGGATTGTACGACAGGGTTAAATCGCTTGGGTATCAGCTTAAGATTGCAAATCAGCCAGGGATTATATTGCCGACAGAGGATTTGATGCCAATTATGGAGCCAGGCCCCTAAAACGGGCAATTCAGAAATATCTTGAGGATCCGATGGCTGAAGTTCTTATAAAGGCTGAACTGAAAGAGGGAGATACAATACATGTTGGATTTAATACAGTTAAATCGGAGATTAAGATAAAGATCCAGAAGAAAAAAGAGGCTGCATGCCCCCAACCCCCTAAAGGGGCCTCTTTTTCAATCTCCCTTCAGGGGGATAGGAGGACAGCCGGTTTTCCATACAAATCAAAATCGGCTGAACCTGTTATATGTATATCATAGAAATTACCGGGTTCCAGATTATATTCAGTGCTGATTAGAACTTCATTATCAACTTCCGGGCTGTCATATTCGGTTCTTCCGATAAAAAATTCACCTTCCCTCCTGTCGATGATCACTTTCATTACTCTCCCGGTTCTCTCCCGGTTAAGCTCTTCTGAAATAGACTGCTGAACAGCCATCAGCTCTGAAACCCTTGACTCTTTGACTTTTGCTGATATTTCATCCTGGTAATTATCGAAAGCATACGTCTCCTCTTCATGCGAATAAGCAAATACTCCAAGCCTGTCAAATCTGAATTCCGCGATGAAATCCCTGATTTCATTGAATTCCTTTTCAGTCTCACCCGGGATGACCGGCAATCAGTGTTGTCCTGATGGCTGCATCAGGAATCTCTGTTCTGATATTTCTTCAGTAATTCCCTTGTCTCCTTCTCATTGTGCGACCTCTTCATTAATCCGAGCATTTTATCCGAGATATGCTGGATTGGAATATCAATATACCTGCAGATCTTCCTGTTCTCCTTCATTAAACTGAATAAGTTCCATTGGAAAATTCGCCGGATAAAGGTAATGAAGCCTTATCCATTCAAATGCCTCAATCTTAAGCAGTTCGGAAATCAGAACCGATATTTTCTGCTTGCCGTAAATATCAAGTCCGTAATAACTTAAATCCTGGGCAATAAGTATAAGTTCCTTAACACCTCCGGCGGCAAGAAATTGGGCTTCTTTAACAAGCTCCTCAACGGGTCGCGAAATGCATTTCCCTCTGATCAAAGGAATAGAGCAGAATGCGCAGCTTCTGTCACACCCTTCAGATACCTTCAGGTATGCATAATGAGGCGGACCTGTAAGAGTCCTTTCTGTAAAGTCCTTTCTCACACTTATCCCCAGCTCCCGGAGGATATCATTCATATTGTTTACCCCGAAATATCTTTTTACTTCAGGTATTTCACTCTTCAGTGTATCCATGTATCTCTCAGCCAGACAGCCCATCACATAGAGATTTTTTATCCGGCCCGACTGGCTGGCTTTGACAAAGCGCAAAATAGTATCAATGCTCTCCTCTTTTGCATCATTTATAAAACCGCATGTATTGATTATGACAGTTTCAGCTGATGGTGTCATTAGGATCATAGATAACGGAATAACCACCTGCCTCGATCTGTTTCAGAAGCTTTTCAGAATCAACAGTATTCTTCGAGCAGCCAAGGGTTACAATATTGATTTTTTTATTTTGCGTATCAGACTTCACAACACATTTTTAATTATCCACAGTAAACAGAGAATCCACAAATTCGTATGGTTAAATATCTGGAGGTATCAAGCTTTTCACCCATACCGATGTATCTGACAGGTATCTTAAACTGATCTGATATCCCGATCACCACTCCTCCTTTGGCTGTGCCGTCGAGCTTTGTTATCGCCATCGCAGTAACGTTTGTAGCAGCTGTAAACTGTTTGGCCTGTTCAAATGCATTTTGACCGGTCGATCCGTCCAGCACCAGAAGAACTTCATGAGGAGCATCCGGAATTACTTTTTCCATCACACGTTTGATTTTTGAAAGCTCTGTCATTAAGTTCATTTTGTTATGCAACCTGCCAGCTGTATCAATTATGACAACATCATATTTCCCTGCAACAGCTGATTTAACTGAATCGAAGGCAACTGAGGCCGGGTCGGACCCCATCTGCTGCTTTATGATCCGAACCCCTGCCCTGTCGGCCCAGATCTGCAGCTGGTCAATAGCTGCAGCCCTGAAGGTATCAGCAGCGCCGAGAAGTACTTTTTTCCCTGCATTCTTGAACTGATAGGCCATTTTTGCAATTGTCGTAGTCTTGCCCGATCCGTTAACTCCCACTACCATTATAACATATGGCGATGCAGGAAGAGGGGAACTGAAACTGAACTCCGGACCTGAGGTATTTTTCTCCAGAAGAGCATACAATCTCTTCCTTTAGTATTGTGTTGAGTTCGCTGGTATTCAGATATTTGTCTTTTAATACTCTTGCTTCAATCCGTTCGATGATCTTCAGAGTTGTCGTCAACACCTACATCTGATGATACCAGTGCTTCCTCAAGAGTGTCGAGTACCTCCTCATCCACCTTCGATTTGCCTATTACGGCACGGGACAATTTCGAAAAAACATTTTCTTTTGTTTTTTCAAGACCTTTGTTAAGAACCTCCTTATTTTCTTTATTTCCAAATCCGAACCAACCCATTGATGGAAATAATTTATTGATTATCAAATATAAAAAAAGCTTTCTTCAGCGTGGAAGAAAGCCTTGTTTATCTTCTTTACAGATGTTAAAGTTATTTCTTGGTGAAAAAATCTTTTATATGATCATTATGAATGATCTCTTCCTTAAACTGATATGCACCTGTTTTTTCTGATTTCGTCATCCTGATGCACTTTGTAAAAAGTCTTCCGGTTCCTGTCTTTTGAGATGCAACTACTTTCTTTGCCATAGTGTTATCTTATTATTTGATTTCTCTGTGAAGTGTATGTTTTTTCAGAATGGGATTGTATTTCATCCTTTCCATACGGTCAGGGGTATTTTTCCTGTTCTTTGTTGTAATATACCTTGATGTTCCCGGGCTTACCGCTCTCCTTGTGCTCGGTACATTCCAGAATAACCTGCTGCCTGTTACCTTTTGCCTTCTTTGCCATTTCCTGATATTATTTTAATAATTCAAAATGTAACCCTTCTCTTTTGCTTCTTTCAGAACTGTAGTAAGTCCTTTTTTATTAATATTTCGCATCCCGGAAGTTGAAACCTTAAGAGAAATCCATCTCTGCTCTTCGGGAAGAAAATATCTTTTTACAAAAAGGTTAGGATAAAATTTCCTTTTAGTCCTTCTCTTTGAATGCGAAACATTGTTGCCAACCATCGCTTTTTTTCCTGTAACCTGACAAATCTTTGACATTTATGTGCTTATTACTACTTAATTAATGTCTTTTAAAAAATGAAGCGCAAAATACGTGATTTTTATCTGATTAACCAAATTATTTATGTCAATTTTTTTCAACATAGTATTAAATTATCAGTTATCCTCTGAGAATCTGCTTTCTGAGCAGGTTAAGGGCGGCGAATGAGAATCGTGTTATATTGGCATCCCTGTCAGTACCGAAAGATTGCTTTTCGGCAATGATGCCCGAATCTGAAGCTACTGCAATCCATATTGTTCCGACAGGTTTTTCGTCTGTTCCTCCTGCAGGGCCGGCTATACCCGATGTAGCAACAGAAAAATCGGTATCAAGCAACCTCCTCGCACCTTCAGCCATTCTTTTTACAACATTCTCACTGACGGCACCGTCAATGTCAACAGCATTCTTATCAACCCCAAGCAACTGGACTTTTACCCTGTTACTATAAGCGACAACGGAGCCGGTAAAATAATCAGAGCTTCCGGGGACACCTGTAATCATATGAGCAATATTACCTCCTGTGCAGCTCTCGGCTGTACAGAGTGTTTTTCTTCTTTCCCTTAACAGCTTTCCGATAACCGCTGCCAGCGATTCTTCATTCTCTCCATATATCAGATCGGGAATAATACTGTAGAGTTTTTTAACCTGAATGCCGATTGCTTCCGAAACAGTGTCCCTGTTATTTCCTGTTCCCGTTAATCGCAGCTTTATAATCCCGGATGAAGGCAGATATGCAAGCTTAATATTTACCGGAAGCTCAGCTTCAAACCCGGTAAGCATTTCAGCAAGTTTTGCCTCAGGTGTCCCATAGGTCATTATATTTCTGTGCTGTATCACCTGTGTAGTAAACCTCTTTTTTAATGCCGGCAGAACATGTTCATTCATAATATATTTCATTTCGGCGGGAACACCTGGCATTGAAATAAAAACAGTTCCATCCTTTTCAAACCACATTCCAGGAGCAGTCCCGGCACCATTTGTCAGGACTCTGCATGATTCAGGCACTTCTGCCTGTCTTTTGTTGTTTTCATTCATTGGAAAATTCCGCCGGCGCATCATGTTTTCCACCATCAGCAGCACCTCATTATTCGTAATAAGCCTGGTGTTAAAGAATTCACAGAGAGTAGTTTTGGTGATATCATCGCTGGTCGGACCCAGACCACCGGTTATCAGCACCACGTCAGATTTACCCACCGAATCTGACAAGGCATTGATAATATCAGGTCTTTTGTCGTGGATCGAAATTTTTCTTTTTATATCGAACCCTGCCATGCTCAGCTCAGCCCCCATCCAGGCTGAATTAGTGTCAATTGTCTGGCCAATAAGCAGCTCATCACCAATAGTAATTATTTCTGCATTCATATTTTAGGAGAATTGGCACCAAAGTTAACTAAAATTGAGAAAAAAAGACCCGACGTCGCTAAAGCAATGTCGGGAAAGATCCTCCTTCACCAGGGCTTCGGAGGTGAGAGCGGGAAACGGGGGTCGAACCCGCGACCCTCAGCTTGGGAAGCTGATGCTCTACCACTGAGCTACTCCCGCTTTTAATAATTTCGGATTGCGGATTTTGGATTCCGGATTTCCAAATGCAAACTTAATATAAAATCTGTAATCTCAAATCCGCAGTCCGAAATCCGCAATCCGCAATCAATCGAGCCTCCAATGGGACTCGAACCCACGACCTGCTCATTACGAATGAGCTGCTCTACCAACTGAGCTAAGGAGGCATATTCAAATTTCGGAATTCGGATTTTCGATTGCGAATTTAAAAAATAAATCCGCAATCCGCAATCCGCAACCCGCAATATAGAAATTCATTCCAGTTTTGCCAGCCTTTCGAGCAAGGGGGGATGTGAATAATGGAAAAATACATAGGCCGGGTGCGGGATCATGTTCGACAAATTCTTCACTGACAGCTTCTTTAAAGCACCGGCAAGTATTCCCGGATCATAATTGTCATGAACAAACCTGTCGGCTTCAAATTCATTTCTTCGGGAAATATAATTTGTAACAAGCCCTATAAGGAGTGATAGAGGGCTATATAGTATTCCGAATACTATAAGGCCCAGGTGAAAGCTGGGGAGCTCAGCTCCCATTGCCCCTGATAGCAATGGGCTGTCAATCACCAGTGAAAAAAGAAAAAGCATCAGTCCTGTAAGGATTACTGAAAAAACCAGACTCCTGAGTATATGCTTTTTCTTGTAGTGCCCTATCTCATGTGCAAGAACAGCAACTATTTCTTCATCCGACATTTCCTTTATCAAAGTATCGTACAATACTATTCTTTTCTTAGAGCCGAATCCTGAGAAGTAAGCATTGGCTTTTGTGCTCCTTTTTGAACCGTCAATTATATAAATATTCTTAAGCCTGAATCCGGCCTTTTGAGCAAAAGCCTCAATTTTTTTTCTGAGCGGACTATCTATAAGAGGTGTCTGCTTATTGAAAATAGGTACAATCAGCTGGGAATAAAAGAAATTTATAAAAATTGAGAATGCAGTTATCAGTCCCCAGGCATAAAGCCAGAATCCTTTACCGGTTTTATAATATATCCAGGTAATCAGTCCGAGAACCGGAGCACCTATAAGAACGGCAATAAACCATGACTTCAGATGATCTGTTATATATGTCCTGATGGTCATTGTATTAAAACCGTATTTCTTCTCTATTACAAATGTGTCGTACCAGCTGAATGGAAGGTTAAGAAGATCCGAGGCAAAACCTATTATACCAAAGAACACAAGGGCAATAACCACACTGTTATTGCTGACTGACCTGGATATGTTATCAAGAAATGCAAATCCGCCTGCAATTATCATTACAATGATTATTGCAAGGTTAAAAGAAGATGACCAGAAAGAGAGTTTCAGGTTATCCTTTTCATACAGCTGGGTTTTCCTGTATTCTTCTTCATCACAGATGCCCCTGAGCTTTTCAGGCAGTTTTTCAGAGCGCATTCCTGCATTCAGATACTCAAGGTATCTTTCCAGCATAAAACCGGTTACCGGGATAAAAATGATCAGGAAAAAAATAAAGTTATGCATTAAACAGCAGGCATTTACAAAAAAAGAAGCAGGGCGCCTGTTTAAAATAAGTGTGGAATAAATATGTCTCGCTGCATTTCCTCGTGCTATAAGGATAGGCACCCTGCGGTACCACAAATATAATAAATTTTTTAAGTTAACATACCTCCGCACACATGAATTGTTTGTCCGCTTATATAAGAAGACAGTTCCGATGCCAGGAATAAAGCTGTATTTGCCACATCCTCAGGGGTTCCTCCACGTTTTAATGGTATTTTATTGATCCAGTCACTTTTTATATCAGGAGGTAATTTATCAGTCATTTCAGTAAGAATGAATCCCGGAGCAATGGCATTGCACCTGATATTCCTTGAACCAAGCTCTTTGGCGACACTTTTTGTAAATCCAATGATCCCGGCCTTGGAAGCCGAGTAATTGCTCTGTCCGGCATTTCCTGAAACGCCCACGACCGAACTCATGTTAATGATCGAGCCATTTTTCTGCTTCAGCATCGTTTGAAGCACTGCCTTTGTCAGGTTAAAAACTGACTTGAGATTTACCGAAATTACAGCATCCCACTGTTCTTCAGACATCCTCATCAGAAGAGTATCTTTAGTTATCCCTGCATTATTAACCAGGATATCTATTTTCCCGAAATCTTTAACAATTTCATCAACAACTCTTTGTGAATCCTTAAAGCTGGATGCATTTGAAATATATCCTTTGATTTTAGCATTATGAGCTTTAATCTCCTCAATGGCATTCATGAATTCTTCATCCTCAGCAATATTTGTTATTGCTATTGATGCTCCCTCCAGTGCAAACCTCATGGCAATAGCTTTTCCTATTCCCCTTGATGCACCGGTTATAAGAGCCGTCTTTCCTTCGAGTAGTTTCATGGTGATTTTTTTAAATTCGTGCAAATATATTAAATTAATCAAATAGGGACATGCCATGGCATGTCCTTATTTCCATGGCATGTCTTATTTGATTTTTGTTTTTAAAACCATTTCCACCGTCACCCCGATATCCGCAGGCGAATTAACAACATGGATACCGCATTCCTTCATAATTTCGATTTTCGCTGCTGCGGTATCGGCCTTCCCTCCTATTATGGCGCCTGCATGACCCATTCTGCGGCCTTTAGGAGCCGTCTGACCGGCAATAAAACCAACGACCGGTTTGGTTCCATGGTTCTTATCCATTCGGCAGCATCGGTCTCCATTGTACCGCCAATCTCTCCTATAATTACAATAATTTCAGTTTCATCATCCTGCATCATAAGCTTTACGGCATCGAGGGTTGTGGTGCCGACAACCGGATCGCCTCCTATTCCGATACAGGTCGATTGTCCCATCCCCAGTTTCGTTACCTGATCAACAGCTTCATAGGTAAGTGTCCCTGACCTTGATATTATTCCAACATTCCCTTTGTTGTGTATAAATCCCGGCATTATTCCGACTTTGGCTTCCCCTGGGGTAATAATACCCGGACAGTTCGGACCTATTAATCTGCAATTGAATGATTTCAGATATTCCTTTACCATAACCATATCAGATACAGGAATACCTTCGGTTATTGCAACAATCAGCCTGATGCCTCCTGCTGCAGCCTCCATTATAGCATCGGCACCTGACTGAGGTGGCACAAAAATTACAGAAACATCCGCTCCTGTTACCTTTACAGCATCCTTAACAGTGTTAAAGACCGGCAGTCCAAGGTGTGTCTGTCCCCCTTTTCCGGGAGTTACGCCTCCGGCAACAGAGGTACCGTATTCAATCATTTGAGATGCATGAAACGTTCCTTCACTGCCTGTAAATCCCTGTACAAGGACATGTGAATTTTTATTTAACAGAATACTCATAAAAATCAGATATATAATGAAATATAACAGATAATATTCAGGCTGTCCACCTGCTCTTATATTATCCTGAACATCAAATATACCTTATTTATTTATTCCTTTTAGCTATATTTGAAATTATAAAACATTGATCCTGGATTTCAATGGTCAATATCGAGCCAGTACTCTATATCGGAATCTCGCAATCATTCTTTGCAGGCCTGCTGATCTCAACCAAAAAGCCTTATAATATTGCGAACAGGCTTATGGCAGCCTGGCTTTTCCTTATCTGCATTGAAATGATCTTCGCACTGATCAACAGTACCGTAATAGAGATGTACTCTTTCCCATTTATAACATTTACTTACGGACCCCTTCTATATCTCTACATTCGGTTTATGACCAGTCCGGACAGAAAATTTAACTGGCTGGCATTATTGCATTTCATTCCCTTTCTTGAGCTTTTTTACCGTATCCGTAATATTCCGGTCTGAACCTCTTGTAAGGGATCTGCGAAGCTTCTTCAGACCCGATAAATTAATCTCATTACGAATCATCTACTCCATTTCATATTTACTCTCTATTACTATTTACAGCACGCTGTCATTTATTGAAATAAAGCATCACCAGGATAATCTGAAAAACCTGGTTTCTTTTACTTCCCGGAAGATAACACTGAACTGGCTTAAGATTCTTTCAATAAGCTTTTATGTTGCCAATTTCATTTTATTCATCCTTGGCGGACTCAATATGATAGGAAACATCATCCCTTTCGATCCGTATTTTGTAATTTTTGGTTTTATTGCATTATTTTCAATTGTTTACAGTTTTTACGGGATAAAACAACCTGTAATTTTCGGGGAAGAGGTCCCCCAGGATAATAATGAGAAAAGAGAGACTGAAAGATATTCAAGGAGTGGACTGAAAGATGTTCAGGCAGATAAATACCTGAAGAAGCTTCTATCTTACATGGAAACAAACAAACCATTTCTTGATGGTGATCTGACGATACATGACCTGTCGGCCAAAACAGGAATTCCCCGGCATCATATCACCCAGGTTCTGAATGAAAAATATAAAAGGAATTTCTTCACATTCATTAACGAATACAGGGTGAAAGAGGTTATTGAACGCTTCAGCGACACGAAATACAATCACTATACCATTCTGGCAATCGCCCTCGATGCCGGTTTCAATTCGAAGGCCACTTTCAACTCTTTTTTTAAGAGCCAGACCGGCCTCACCCCCAGTGAGTACAGGGAAAAAAAGACAGGGATAACTCAATAAACACTTTAGTCCGATCTCAGCGGGACGGACATCAACTATCAGCAATTGACGTACATTATAAGCGGATAAGACGACGCGTTTTTATTATTTGCTTTTATTTGCGGCAAAATAACAATAATGAAGGCAGCATTGTTATCAGCTGGGCTGTTCCTTTTTATCAGCATACTTGCCTGCGGCCAGGATACTCTGTTGGTTAATGACCCTGAGACCAGCTCAACCGGTATAACACCGGGCGGATTTGTCAGAGGAGGATTCTATACCTGGGTTGATAAATCTGATGATAAACTATATGTTCCAAGTGCATTTTCCGATATCGGACTGAATCTTAAAACCGGGAATGATAATAATTTCAGGGCATTTGCAGATCTCCGCTTCAGATACGGGAGCGAGTTTCAGGAGCCGGTAACCAAATTTGATGTCCGTGAAGCCTGGGTGGGTGTCAATGGTAAAAAATGGAACCTTGAGATGGGGCAGAAAATAATCAAATGGGGCCGCTGTGATTTTACAAATCCGACTTCGAAGCTCTCTCCCCAGGATCTCGTTGTACGATCACCCGACAGGGAGGATATGAACCTGGGAAACCTTCTTTTATCTGCTGATTATTCTCCCTGGGAAAAAGTAAATTTTGAAGCTGTAATAGTTCCCTACTACAGAGCTTCGGTACTGATTGTTGACCCGATCCCCCTCCCCGATTATGTAGTCATTAATGAGCTAAAATCCCTCCAGACTGATAAGGGGATGTTCAGTTACGGACTTAAGACTGATTTCCGGTTTCAGATGTTCGACTGGAGCCTCTCATGGTTCAATGGCTATGATCCGATGCCAGGCATAGCATTGACAACATTTAACCTCGACCTCAGTCAGCCGGTTCCGGTACCTGTATCTCGAATTGTCAGAAAAACCATATAAGATCAGGGTTTTAGGAATTGATTTTGAAACTGCAGCCGGTCCGGTGGGCATTCGCGGAGAGGCAGCCTGGTCAGATCCTCTGCTTTCCTATGAAACAGATGAATATGTTCCCCTCCCTGAGATTAAGTATGTTGCCGGGGTTGACTGGGCAACCGGAATCTGGAGATTTACCGGAGAATACAGCGGAAAATACATTATTGATTTTGCACCCTTCAGAGGTTGATCCCATCATTGGAACTGGTATCGATATTTCGCAGATGGCTGCAATGTTCGCCATTCCGGAGTTTGATCCTGAAGCTTATGTAAAGCAGCAGGTAGGGGCGTTTAACAGGCTCTATAATTATCAGTTAAATGAGTACTATCATTCTGCCGGACTGCGGGTGGAAGCCGAAATGTTATATGGTAAATTTTTACCTTCCGTGTTCACAATTTATAATTTTACTTCACGCGATCTCCTGATAATTCCCGAAATGAAAATAAAACCGGCCGATGGTTTGGCAATTACTATCGGGGCTGAAATCTATAGCGGGATGAAAGATTCGCTTTTCGATCTGATCGATGATTTTATGAATGGTGTCTATGTTTCACTGAGAGTTGATTTTTAAAATTATGACAGATTTTATTTTCAAATATCAGATGGGTCATTATCCTTTTCTGCCTTCTTACCGGAGCAGTATCAGTATTGCTGATTCCGGGGACTGAAGTTGATCCTGAAATGAGAAATTATATACCACAATCAATTGAATCAAGAATTGAGACAGATAAGATCGAAAGTGAATTTGGAGTACAGGACCTGGTTATTATAATGTTTACTGATGACAATATTATTCGGACTGATAACTTAAATCAAATCAAAGCTATAGATAAATCCATCTCAAGAATAAGTGGAGTAAGCAGCCGGATATCACCCTTTACTGTTAAAAGCATTTCAAGCGAGGAAGGTATGATGACAGTTGATCCTTTGATAAAAGGTATCCCTTCTGATACAGCTGAGTTAAGACAACTGGGTAAAAGTATCCTTGAAAACAGGTTTGCCAATGGTATTGTTGTCTCATCAGACCTTACAACAGCATCCATTACTGCAACAATAAACAATTCAGTAACTGAGAAAACAACTCTTCATGAGATTGACTCAGTTATAAATTCCAATCCTGGCAGAACAAAAATAACAAAAGGAGGTCTCCCCTACATAAGGCAAAGCATATTAAAGGATGTCAGCAGGGAGGGAGTAATATTAATACCTGTCTCACTTATTATTATGCTTGTAATCCTAAAGCTAAACCTCCGATCGTGGCGAAATGTATATATGCCATTCAGTGTTGTAGTTCTAACAACTGCATTCAGCATGGCATTAATACCCCTGATCAGGCTGGAAGATCTCAATTATTACACTTCTCGTACCGGTTATTCTTATTGCAGTTGCAAATAACTATGGGATATACCTTGTCGCCAGGTTTCAGGAGCTGGGAGAAGTTCATCGCGGAACCACGAAAAAAGAGCTGATCCGTACATTATTGAATTCACTGAATATGCCCATTCTCTTTAGCGGACTAACAACTATTGCAGGTGTCTTAGCACTCCTGACCCATTCCATCATTCCTGCCAGGCAAGTTGGTTTACTTGCAGCTGCAGGGGTATCTGTTGCTCTGCTGATGAGCCTTTTCTTATCCCGTCTTTAATATTTGTAAGTGGAACCGGTCTTACTTCAAAAATGGATGCTGGCGATAAAACAAGGTTATTTGAGAAAATCCTGAGCAGATTATCAGGGTTAATTGTAAATTATCCCGGCAGGATACTGTTGGTTTCTGCAATCGTTATTCTTTTAATCTCTTCAGGAATTTTACTCCTCAGAATAAATACAAATCAGGAAAACTACTTTTCGCGTAAGCATCCGATTCGACAGGCTTCGGAAATTATAAACTCAAAATTCGGAGGATCACAATCAATTTCTGTTATGATAAAAGGAGATATAAAAGATCCTGAAATAATGAGAAGGATTGATATTCTTACAAGGGAAATTGAACAGGAAAATGGAGTTGGAAATGTTTTTAGTATATCTCAGGTTGTCAGAGAGATGAGCAAAGCTATCTACACAAGTACTGAACAAGGATATAATGCCATTCCGGAAACACGCGAAGCTATTGCCCAAATGTTTGAGCTTTACAACATGAGTGGCAGTCCGGACGATTTTAAACAACTGACGGACCTCGAAAATTCCAGAGCTCATATTCTTATCAGAATGTCAGAACCTGAAAACGATATCATAAATTCAGTTAAATCGAAGATTTCAGAACTGACTTCCAATTTCCCGGCTGAAGTAAGCGTTGGAGGATATGCCCTTATCATGGCTGACTTTGCTCAGTCTATCATTAAGGGCCAGATTTCATCACTGGGTTTCGCTATTATTACAGTATTTCTGCTGTTAGCTTTAATATTCAGATCTTTTAAAGGAGGGCTGATCGGTTCTATTCCCCTGATTGCATCCATAATGATCCTGTTTGGTTTTATGGGATATACAAAAATAGCCCTGGATGCAGCCACAGCCCTCCTCTCATCTATTATGATCGGTGTTGGAGTCGATTTTACTATACAATACATATGGTGTTTTAACCAGCAGGTCAGGAATGGACTATCTTACCCCGAAGCAACTGCAACAACAATGAAGACAATCGGTCGCAGCATAATTATTAATGCTTTCAGTGTAATGGCAGGATTCTCAGCACTGATATTTTCAGGATTCACCTCGATCCGGTTTTTCGGCTACCTGGTTATAATTTCTATCGGATCGTGCCTTATCGGGGCCCTCGTAATTATACCGGCCTTCCTTATGAAATATAAGCCGGGCTTTATTGGATTTGAAACAGGAAATAAAAAATTAAGAAAAAATGAAAAAGAAAGCACTATTGCTGGTGTTAATACTGCCGCTTTTACAAGCAGCAGCTCAACAGCCTGACGCCCTTCAGATAATGAATAAAAGCCGGGATCTAAGCATCACCGGTTCCTTAAGTGCAAATATCAATCTTACCATTACTGAAAAAAGCGGTTCGATACGGAACAGGACCATATCAATGACCTCCAAAAGCTATCCCGACGGACTGGAAAAAAGGTTTATCAGGTTTATTGAGCCTGCTGATGTTAAGGGAACATCAATGCTAGTGTTTGACAATAAAAACATTGCGGATGAGATGTGGATATATCTTCCGGCACTAAAGAAAACACGCAGGATCGTGACTACGGAAAAGGGTAAAAGTTTTATGAGTTCAGAGTTCTCAAACGCCGACATGGCATCTCCTTCCGTTTCTGACTTTACGCACAGGCATCTTGAGGAATCCGGTACAAATAACCAGTGGATTATTGAAAGCACCCCTGTCAATGAAGATAAAGCTGATGAATACGGCTACTCAAGGAAGTTAAGCTATGTCAGCATTAACAATAACCAGGTTCAGAAGATGGAGTTTTATAATTTCGATAATGAGCTGTTTAAGATAATTGAAATAAAGAGCATTTTTCCTCTGACAGATGGAAAGTTTATGGTAAAGGATATGGTTGCAACCAACCTGGCTACAAACCGTAAATCGCAGATACTTTTCACCAAAATTAACGAGGGTATAAAGGTTGATGATTCCTACTTCACTGTACAGAACCTTGAAAGGTAGTTCTGGGTGCTTGGTCCTGGGTCTGGTCCTGGTTGCCAGGTGATTATAAATCAATCTATTAACCACCCGGTAACCAGTACCTGGCAATCAGGAACATCTAAATATTGAAAAATACATATTGTATTACAATAATTAATATACCTATAACAGTAAAATATTTACCTGAAACAATATCAGATTTATCAGCAGGGTAAAGTAATTTGTCTTTCCTAAGCCCAGACTTTTTCTCATCAAAAACTGACGGTTAATAATTTTAGCCTTGGCTTTCCTGCGAACTGCCAAAGTTTCCTAATTTTACCACTGAAAGAAATTAATCGATGTTCAGGAAAGAAGAGACCATCTGTGCCCCGGCTACCGCATCAGGCGGAGCTGTTTCAATGATCAGGATAAGCGGTCCGCTGAGCTTCGATATCTGTGAAAGTATTTTCTTCCCTGCTGATAAAAGTCTTAATATTAAAGAGCAGGACGGATTTAAGATTATCCATGGTGAAATCCGGGATGGCAATGAAATCATTGATGATGTCCTGGTAAATATTTATAAATCTCCTAACTCCTACACAGGAGAAGATTCAATCGAAATATCCTGTCATGGATCAGCATATATTATTTTCAGAATCCTTCAATTACTGATCAGTAAAGGAGCTGTGTCGGCACAACCCGGAGAATTCACTCAGAGAGCATTTATGAACGGTAAAATGGATCTTTCGCAGGCCGAAGCAGTTGCTGACCTTGTTTCATCAGGCACAAAAGCTGCTCACAGGATTGCGGTAAATCAGATGCGGGGAGGATTTTCTTCCGAAATCGGCAAGCTCCGGTCAGAACTGCTGAAGTTCGCTTCGCTGATTGAAATGGAACTTGATTTCGGGGAGGAAGATGTTGAATTTGCCGAAAGGAAAGAGCTTGGTTCAATAATTCGGAAAGTCAGGGATCTTGCAGACAAGCTTGCTGATTCATTCAGTGTTGGCAATGTCATAAAAAATGGCATTCCTGTCGCCATCATAGGAAAGCCCAATTCGGGTAAATCAACCTTGCTCAATGCACTGTTGAATGAAGAGAGGGCAATTGTATCGGAAATTCCCGGTACCACCAGGGATGTAATAGAGGACACGATAATTATTAATGGATTAGAATACAGATTTATAGATACTGCAGGCTTACGTGATACTTCAGATATAATAGAGACACTTGGAATCAGAAAAACAAATGAAAAAATATTGCAGGCTTCGGTTATTCTGCTGGTAGATGAAATCTCTGAATCGCCCGTTCTGATAAATCAGAGAGCTGATTCGATCAGAAAGAAGATCACCGGCTTTGAAAAACGACTGGTAGTTCTCATTAACAAAATTGACGAGGGAGACCAGGCTTCGATAGATAATCTTAAAAATAATATTTACCTCGACATTGACGATTCTCTACTGTTCATTTCTGCAAAAAAACTGACAGGTCTTGACAAACTTCGTTCAAAACTGGGTAAAATACTCGACAGGGAGCCTTTAAGCCATGAAGGGGTAATAATTACTAACCTTAGGCATTACGAAGCTCTGAGGCACGTTTCTGAAAGTCTGGGAAGGGTTATTGACGGGCTTGCCGAAAATATTCCTGATGACCTGATAGCCATCGATATCCGGCAGGCTATTCATTTCCTGGGTGAGATAACCGGTGAAATAACCACTGATGAGATACTTGGGAACATATTTAAAAATTTTTGCATCGGAAAATAAACCCTCATTAATAATCAGAATTAATTATGAACCAAAAATTTATTCCCTTTGATCTCCTGGAGAAGTTCCTGGTGAAAATATTGGACAAAGCAGGTATTCCCAATGATGATGCAAAAATAGTTGCAGATGTAATGCTGCAGGCCGATAAACTGGGATTTGACTCACATGGCGTTAACAGGGTTAAGAACATTTATCTTGACCGTATCAGGGAAGGCATTCTAAAACCCGTAACAAATTTCGAAATAGTGAGGGAGAGCCCTGCAACTGCCGTAGTTGACGGGCACAACGGGATGGGACAGGTAATTGGTTATAAATCGATGAAGCTTGCTATTGAGAAGGCAAAAAAGTATGGCATTGGAATGGTAGCAGTAAGAAACTCAACTCACTATGGGATTGCCGGATATTATCCCCTTATGGCTGTTCGGGAGAATATGATAGGCATCACCGGCACCAACGCACGTCCCTCTATTGCTCCCACTTTCGGGGTGGAAAACATGCTGGGCACCAACCCCATGACCTTTGGTATGCCAAGTGATGAGGATTTCCCGTTTTTGCTCGACTGTGCCACTTCAATCATACAAAGAGGGAAAGTGGAGCTTTATGCAAGGCTGGGAAAGGAATTGCCCAAAGGATTGGTGATTGATGAGAATGGTAATAGTGAAACCAATTCAATGCAGGTACTTAAAGATCTTATTGCAGGTCATGCTGCATTGACACCGCTTGGCGGAGTTGGTGAAGAGACCGGAGGATACAAGGGCTATGGCTATTCCACAGTGGTAGAGATCCTTTCAGCTGCACTGCAGCAAGGTGCATACATGAAAATGCTTACCGGACTGAAAGACGGAAAGAAAGTCCCCTACTCTCTCGGCCATTTCTTTATTGCTATTGATATAAATGCTTTTACTGATCCTGAGGATTTTAAAAAGACGACGGGAAATATCCTGAGGGAGCTCAGGGCTTCAAAGAAAATGCCCGGGCAGAACCGGATATATACCGCAGGTGAAAAAGAACATGATACCTGGATTGAAAGAAAAGATAAGGGCGTTCCTTTTAGCATTGAACTTCTTGAAGAGTTCAGGGGATTATGTAAATCTTATGAACTGGAAGAATACCTTGCTTATTTTGAATGATAATTCACTTCCTTACTTTAGTCAGAACCTGCTTCTTATCTGGAGGTAAATCCTGTTATATGAATTTTCTGGTTCGAATGTTCCTTCATAATTAACTGAAAGAGACAATTTCTTTAAGAAAATGCCAGTAGAGATTCGTTTCACCAATATGCTGGATAATATCTACCTGGCTTTCAGGAAGTCTGTTATCAACCATATGGTAACCCATTCCTGTCTGCACTTTTCCGCCCCGGAAATCTTTTAAAAGGGTAAGCCCGGCAATCTTTGAATTAACAAAAGATGACTCCATATACGATCCGGATATTGTAGCTGAGAGGTTTAACCCCGGAACCCTGGTATATGTATAATATCCATAAATATTCATTGAAGGATGCGGGTCGCTCTTAAGAAACCTGTAACCCGATTGCAATCCGATTATCATATAATCCGAAAACCGCCAGTTTCCTTGTAATCTGAATCCCTGCCTCAACTCATTATCAAGTAACCTGTCAACATACGATTTGTATGTTTCGTAATACATTACATTCTTACGGGCATCATACGAGCCGCTTACAGAAACCTTCTTTGTTATCCTGTAAGAAATAGAGATATATGTTCCTGTAAGATCCAGCGCAGATGATGGCACATCATTTTCAAGTTTAAACAGGTCAAGCTCAACAGTGCTTAGAAACCAGAGGTTCTTTATAAATGTGTTTGAATGCTGAAAATAAAGAAATCGCCTGTCAGTCTTAAAATTATTGGTCTGTTCAATGTATGCCAGGGAACTCTCAGAATTTTTTCCTTTATTTCCGGTGTTGAATGCCAGATAACCACCATATTGAAAGAGAGAAAGATCAACACTGTAATTCTGGTAATCGGGTCTGCTCCCTGCCAGCTATTCCAAAGGAGAATTTATTGATGGATTTCTCAAACTGTATGCCATCTATAGCCCCCATACTTGATATCCTGGGATTTATTCTTCGTCCGATACTAAAACTGGTTGACTTATTCAGGTCGTATCTCAACGAAAGATTATAGATCTTTAACGCGCTGAAAATATCATCCTTCACCTCCTGCCAATCACCTGATTTATGTCTGAATGAAAGATAAGTTTCCACGGAAAACTTTGATTTGGAAATATTAGCTGCATTAAGTGACAATGTGTACCTGAAACGTTGTGAACCAGGAACCTCTGTGTTTGAAAAATCAGAATAGGAATTTACCGAAATACTTCCCTGTATAACCTGACTATTTTTTGGTTCGCCGGTCTGCAGATTAACGGAATCAACATTATTTCCCTGTTCCGGCACTACTTCTTCTGCAATTATATTTTCGACATATTGATCACTGGATTTAACACTCCTTGCTCTGGCAATAATTATATGATCGACCGGTATATTCTGGTCAGTAATTGAACTGCAAAGACATGAAACAGATGACAGATTGTTTACAACGAGGGCAGGTACAAGTTTATTTCCGGAAGTAAGAAACAGAGTATCTCCCACCGAAATACCTGATGTCGATTTGAACTTCACATATATATTCTGTGAGCTTATAAAGGATACCTTACCAATTAAATTTTCAGCTGCCTGCTGTCCGTTTAATTCAATAACAGCAAAGAAAGTCAAGAATATAGCAGTGATTTTTTTCATAGTTATTTTTTATCATCTGCTACTCCCCTTGGATGACATTGAAGGCAGGCCGCACTGTTGTAGGAATATCCTCCTTCTTCTCTGTGCTGGTTATCCATGTCGGTTTTATTATGCTCATGGCATGAAATACATGTGAACTGAGAATAATTTGAAGGATTCTCATGGCACTCAGTGCAGGAAGTCCATGTACCTTTATGCTTTCCGGAATATATCGGAAATGACTGATTGTCATGGTCAGTAAATGTTGCTGGTTTCCATCCGGGTTCAAGTGTATGGCACAAATTGCAGGTAACCGGGAATCCCATGGCTGAATGGTTAGGATTGACAGTCGCAATGTAATCCTGCTGATGACAGGAGTTACATTCCGGATTTGCATCAGAGTATGTTCCTGAGGTGTGACACTCTGCGCATTCACGACCGGAATGGCCCTGAGTCAACGGAAAGAAACTGTGATTAAATCCTGCCCCGGTCCACTGAAATGAATTAACCGGATGACAAACGGAACAATCCTCTGAAAATCCTGCCTCTGTATGATTGGGATTTGAGGTTGCCATGTAATCCTCCCTGTGACAGTCAATACAATTGACTCCCAGGACATCAAACCTTACCATACTTTCTGACTGATGGCAATCGGAACAATCAGCTGTCATGTGTGCTCCAAGAAGCGGAAAACGGCTGTAACGGTGAATCTCATTGATATTTGTCACAAGCCATGAAAAAGTTGTATGACATCTGGAACAATCCTGCCCGACAGTCGCCTGATGTATATCGGTATGACATCCATAACAGTCGGTTGCTGCACCGGCAAATACAAGGGTCGGATGGCATGATTTGCAGTTGACAAAATTATGCTGACCTGTAAGGGGCAGTTTTGTGGTATTATGATTGAACGAATAAATCTCTTTGTCCAGAGTCCATCCTTTTGGGCTATGGCATATACTGCAGCTCAGCTTAAACTCCTTTCCGTGGGGATGCTCCGTTTGTTGCCTGAAAAAGAAAAACAGACCGCAAATTATTATAAGTGACACGATTCGCATTTGAATTCTTTTAGTTTATACCTGACATATAAAGCTCCTTCTTCCTGCTGAGGTTTATGGCACTTTGCACAGGGTACACTTATGTGCTTTCCATCAAGTTTAAAGGCTGTTTTATTGTGATCAAACCCCACAGCCTTCCAGTTTTCCGTTCCATGGCAATCGGTGCAGTTTGTAATACCATTTTTTGTAAATTGCCCGTAATGGTTATCTTTATGACAGGTAGTACAGCTCATTGATAATCCTGAAAACTTTTGCTGAACTATGCCAGAGGGATCAGGTTTAAGATGACATGATTTGCACGTCTGCTTTTTATGTGCACCTGTCAGATTGAATCCGGTGCTGGTATGGTCAAAAGATACATCAGTCCAATAGTTTTCATTATGACAGACTCTGCAATCTGATCCCGGATAATACCTGGTCTGAATAAATGTCTTGTGAATATCATTATGGCAATCGGAACATTTTAATCCTATACTCCTGAAACTCCACTTTTCCTGCTTCTTATGGCATTCAAAACAGGGAACTGCATTATGTGATCCCTTTAAGGGGAATGCTCTTGTATTATGCTGTGATACGGTAAAGGAGAAGTTAGAAAATCCTTTGACTGAATGGCACTGAGAGCAGTCGGGTGCCGATCCGTTTTTTACAAACTGGCCGTCGTGGTAATCAGAATGGCAATCTGAACAAAGATCGTGCTTCAGCGGATCTGTAAAGCTTTTTTTGTGACATTGGCTGCAACTAACATTCAGATGCTTTTCTTCAAGCTTGAAATTTGTTTTATTATGATCGAAGTTGTTCAGCCCTTTTGTCACGGTATTGAATGAAGTCTCATTATGACACTGACGGCAATTCTGACCAAACTGGTTCTGATGAGGATCCTTATGACAGCTGGTGCAGTTATTAAATATCACGCCTCTGAATTCCTGGTAAGTTTTTCCATTTATGATCTCCTTTTTGTGGCACTTCAGACAATCAACTGTCTTATGCTTTCCATTAAGCTGAAACCTGGCACTATTATGATTAAATTTTGCAGCAGGCTTAAATGATTCAGGATTGTGGCAAGTCAGGCACGAAGATGAAAGAGTCTGCATATGGTAATCCTCATGGCAGCTCAGGCAATTACTGCTCAGCCCGAGGTAGGTTCCCTTTTTCGCTTTAAGCTTTTGTTCAGCAATGTATTTCTGGTTGTGACAATCGTGGCACTGCTTTGCTGCGTGTGGAACTGATAAGGGATATCCTGTAAGTGAGTGATCGAATTTTGCGGCATCAAGCCGAATAAGATGAAAATCTTTACCATTGTGCTCACTATGGCATGTGTAACACTCTTTGCCATTTACAACAGATGATGAATGGTATCCTTTTTTATTGTTAATTCTTGACTGAATATCGGTATGACATGCAAGGCATTTTTCGTTTAAAACCTTATTGCCCAGGACATGACATTGTGTGCACTTTGTAATTCCTTCGAGATGCGAATGCGGATCGGATAATGCTCCCGGAGAAAGCTGGGCGCACAAGCTGGAAGCTGTATAAAAAAACAGGAGTATAAATCCTTTAATTTTAAGTCTGTTTATCTGCATGGCAAACACATCTGAACTATTTTAATTCCGAACCGGTGTTGTCTGATCCGCATTTCAAAAGGTGTTAATTTAATGTTTCAAAACAGTTTCACCAAATTTTTTGGTTATCTGAATTCCGGCTTTTTCGAGGAATTGTGTCGGAAGTTCTCCACCTGCAAAGATATATACCAGGTCGTTCTTAAGTTTAACAGGTTCCTTTTCATTTTCTGAAGCAAGGTAAACAAAATCATCATCAATAAATGTAAGAATTGTCTTAAGACGGACGTCAAGTCTTCCTTCAGCTATTGCTTTATTTAATGAAGCACTATTTAATGGTTTAATACGACTGAAGGCCTCATTCCGGTAAGAAAGGATAACATGGTTTTTATCAGCCAGCAGAAGAGCAGATTCAACTGCCGAGTCACCTCCTCCAACCACGATAATATGTTTACCAGATATTTCTTCGGATTCAAGGAGCCTGTAAGCAACCTTCTCCTTGTCTTCGCCGGGTATATTCAGCTTGCGGGGAGTGCCTCTTCTTCCTATTGCCAGAAGCACTGATGCTGAAGTATAGACTTCACCCTTCATAGTTGTAATATGAAAGATATTATCTGAAGTGACAACAGACTCCACTTTCGAGTTTTCCTTAACTTCAATAGTGTTTTTTTTCAGGACAGTCTGCCAGAGACCGAGAAGCTCAGCTTTGCTTGTTTCAAAGAGTTTTATCCTGCCATAAAGGGGAAGATCCATCGGTGATGTCATCACAATTTTCTTCCTGGGAAAGGTATAGACAGTTCCCCCAAGAGTATCCTGTTCAAGTAACAGAAACTTCAATCCAAGTTTCCTGGCTGCAAGTGATCCTGAAATTCCTGCAGGTCCGGCTCCTATAATAATCAGATCAAATGATGCTTTATGATCTTTTCTGACTGACATTGCTATGTTTTCAACCGCCTGGCGGCCCTGTTCGACAGCATTTTTTATGAGGCCCATACCACCCAATTCTCCTGCTATATAAATACCCGGAATGTTTGTTTCAAAATTCAGGCTTACATGAGGCAGATCCACTCCGCGTTTTTCGGTTCCTATACTCAGAGAAATGGCTTCTGTCGGGCAGGCATGAAAACAGGCTCCGTGACCGATACATCTGGACGCATTAATGATAGTAGCCTTCCCGTTTCTTATTCCCAGAATATCCTTCTCCGGGCAGGCAGCTATGCATGCACCGGTCCCTATACACGAATTTACATCGACAACCGGGTGAAGTGAGACCGGTTCATGTAATCCTTCCTCCTTTGCTTTTTTAATCTTTTCGTCAACAATTCTTGATTCTCTGCTTTTCTTCCTGAGGTAAATAGCAACCACAACAATACATAATATGGCAGTAAGCGAATAAATCAGGATATTTTCAGAAAGAAGTTCCATAACTAAAAGATCCATCTGTATCCAAAGAGTATTGTTACACCAACATGTATTACCATGATTATCAGCATCACCATGGCAAAAGGTAAATGGGCGACATGCCAGTATTTAAACAGGTTCTGCATCAAATCGAGCCTTTCGATCCTCCTGTTGATTGTAATATCTGATTTCACCAGGGAGACAATCTTTTTATAATCAGTTTTCGGAAGATTACTGTTCTTCAAAGCACTTTTAACCTCCTTAATTGATCTCCGGTCATCGGAGTTATTTCTGATTAAACGGACAATTGGTGATTTATGATATATCCTGGTTTTGTTTCTGACAGAATCAACAATGATCCTGTAATTTTCTTCTCCAAGGTTATGGGATGTCTTAATTATTTCAGTAAGGTCGCTTTTCATGGCTCTGACTTCACTAAGATTCAGTTCCCTTCCTTCAATCGACCTTGGTATCTGCAGATAAATAAACCTGCCGACTATTCCGCTCAGGAATACCGCTACCATGCTCCAGAAGCTTACCGAAACCAATCCTCCGAACTTGTATGAAGTATGAAACAGAACCATTACCGGTCCAAGAGTGCATAAAAAGATATGGAACTCGAGCCAGTGCTTTAATAATCCTATTCTTGACAGGAACCGATATCTTTTTCTGGCCATATATGAACTGATTCCCACTATTATAAACAAAGAGCCAAATATTCCCAGTCCATGGCCTAACGAACCGCTAGGTTTTAAAATAAGATGATCGGGATGATAGACTCTTTCCCCGATTACTGTTTTATAATATTGTAATCCATTAATTGTAAGGACAATAAGAGTTAATCCAACAATTAAAACCATTATAATAAGATATATCCTGTGAACTGTATTTGACATTTCAAGTGGCAATTATGAAAAAGATTGAATCATCATGTCAAATGTATCAAAAATAAAATCCTGTTTATCCCAAACATGATTTACTTAAGTCAGGGTAAGAAATTCTGAACAATCCACATGTCAGATTTGTTTAATAATCTGATTGTAACCATATGATATTATTACCATGGCAACAGCGCAAAAATCAATAATCACCGTTCAGGCAACAATTAACGCTCCGGTTGAAAAAGTCTGGAAGTTCTGGACAGGTCCGGAACACATTGTTAACTGGAATAATGCATCTGACGACTGGCACACTCCCAGGGCAGAAAATGATCTGAGGGCAGGTGGAAGGTTTCTTTCACGAATGGAAGCCAGGGATGGCAGTTCAGGCTTTGACTTTGCTGGAAAGTATAGCACAGTTGAGCATTACAGGCAAATTGAATACGTACTTGATGATGGCAGGAATGTACAGGTAATATTTATTCCAAGGGGAAATGTGACAACTGTAACGGAAGCATTTGAAGCTGAACAGACAAACACAACAGAAATGCAGGAAGCCGGATGGCAGGCTATTCTTGATAACTTCAAGAAATATACTGAAGCTTCGGAAAAAAAGGAAATAATGCATTTTGAAATCAACATTGATGCAAAAGCTGAAAAGGTTTACCAGTATATGCTTGATGATAAGAAATACTCTGAATGGACATCAGTTTTCAACCCTTCTTCTCATTATATAGGATCATGGGAAAAGGGTTCAAAAATACTCTTCCTTGGAACCGACAGTGATGGAAGAACCGGCGGGATGGTAAGCAGGATAAAAGAGAATATTCCTGGCAGATTCGTGAGCATTGAGCATTATGGGGTCATTAAGGATGGCAGTGAGATATTTTGCGGGCCGGAAGTCGATCAGTGGGCAGGGGCTCTTGAAAACTACACCTTTACCGGAGTTGAAGGAACCACCCTGCTTAAAATTGACGTGGATGTTCATGTGGATTACATATCCTATTTTGCAGCAACATGGCCTGAAGCATTGAAAAAACTTAAAGAGATCTGCGAAAAATAATCGGCGAAGAGACAAAGAATTCTGCTGTTTCTCAAATTGAGAAAAAATTATCACCGCAGAATTTATAGATAAAATCATGATACGGGTTAATATACTAATAATCAATATTATATGATTTTTTACTTTTAAGTGCAGATAATTGGCACATTGTTGGTATTACAGCTCCGGAATATTAAAGCAGCTGAAATGAAGGAAACTATAAATGTGTTCGTGATCGATGATAATGAATATTACAACAATGTGCTGTCGAATGCAATTCAGCAAAGTGTCAACTCCTTATTATTCAAAGGCAAGCACCAGCTTGTCCTCTACTCTTTTACTGATGCGAATGAGTATGTCAGGAGAATCGAATCAAATGAGCTTGACTGCAAAGACACAATAGTTTTTGTTGATTATTATCTTGGAGATAATATTAACGCCACCCGGATTATAGAAATGCTCAAAGGACACTCGACAAATACAATGGTTGTTCTTATGTCACAGTCAAAAGCTGTCAAAGATATAAGCACCAATGTCCCCTATGATTATTTTGTTGTTAAAGACAATTTTGCCCCGGCCCTTTGCAGCCTGTATCTGAAGCAGTATATTGAAAACAAATTTTCTGTTACTTTTGACTGATGAATGATTCAGTTAAGAGATCGATGGAAAAAAATTCAATCCAGCTCAAGATCGGGGTAATAATGATATTGGCCGTGATCCTGCTCTCGGCAACCTGCTATCTCCTCTACCGGAATCTTTCTTTAATCGTATCCTCCATCCGGATCGATGATAATCCTGAATTAAGACTGCTGAGTATCCGCGATATCTCAACGGACCTTGAAAAAGCCGGAAACAGCGTCAGGATCTACACAATTACAAGAGACCCGTCGGATATTAAGCCATATTACACTGTTATTTCCAATATTGATGAAAAAGTAAGCACCCTGCGAGCTGAGTGCGGGAATGATTCGGTATTGCTGCTGCAAACCGATACAATAAGCAGGCTTATTGAGGAGAATATCTTTATCTGGAACAAATTGCTCGCTCTTTATAAAGATGACCAGGTCACGGAATACCTGGGGCAGTTATCTGACCAGCTGAGTATTGCTTCAGAAAATAACCAGAAAAAAGGGATACTCAAAAGGGTTTTCAGCCGGACTCCTGAGAGCCCTCTTGATGAACAGGCAATAGCTGATAGTCTCAATAAAGTGGTAGAGCAGGATCGGACAACCAAAGGAAAATTAATTACACAGGAATCGCAGCTGGCAGCCAACAGCAGTGAAATAAGGGAGAAGTTTTATGACCTGATGACCAAGATGGAGAATGAAGTTTATGATCTCATTGAGGAAAAAGCCGTTGCAGCCAATCAAATAGCCGGTACCACCTACAGATGGCTTGTAATGCTGTCGATTTCAGGTGGATTGCTTGCAATACTTGATACTATTTATCATTATTAGATTTGTCAGAAAAGCCTATTCCTACCAGCTTGCGCTTGAGAATTCAAAAAATGAAGCCGAAAAACTTGCCAGGACAAAAGAACTTTTCATGGCTAACATGAGCCATGAGATCCGCACGCCTGTAACGGCTATCTCAGGATTTACCGACCAGCTGCTGCACGAATCATTAAACGACAATACCACCAGGTCGCTGAAAATCATCAAATCATCTTCTGATCATCTTTTAAAAATTATTGATGATATCCTCGATTTTTCAAAACTGCAGAATAACAAACTGGTGCTTGAGAAAGTGAACTTCAGGATCAGTCAGATCCTTGAAGATGTCTATGTGTTGTTTGAAAACAAGGCCAGAGAAAATAACATAATGCTAAGTTATTCAATAAGTCAGGATACTCCACCTGTACTATTAGGTGATCCTTACCGGCTTAAGCAGATAATGATTAATCTTGTAAGCAATGCAGTTAAATTCACAAAGAATGGCAAAGTCAATTTTGCGGTAAGCTGTATCAAAAAGCAATGGGACGAAATTGATCTTATCCTGGAATGCAAAGATACAGGCATTGGTATCGACGAATCAAAACTGAAGATCATTTTTGAAGATTTTACCCAGGCGGAGATGAGCACTACCCGTAAATACGGCGGTACCGGATTGGGATTATCTATTGTCAGGAAACTTGTTGAAATGCAGCATGGAACAATTGACTTTAAAAGCAGGAAAAACCAGGGAACTGAAATCGTATGCCGGATACCATATCTGACCGGTGATGAAAAGAGATCTTAAAACTGATATCAGTAAAGCCGGCTTCCATTCCTCAGGAGATCTCAGGCCTGAAAATCCTGATTGTGGATGATGAAGAATATAACAGACTGCTTTTCAGAAAGATACTCGACAGATGGAATGTAAAATGCCGCGAGGCAGTAAACGGTATGGATGCACTTGAATTGTTGAAAGAAGAACAGTTCGATCTGCTGTTTATGGATATCCGGATGCCAGGGATTGACGGATGTAAATGCCACCCAGTTTATACGTGAAGAGATGAAAATAACGGAATCGGATATGCCGATAGTTTTTGTTTCAGCTGCCCCAGTGAATGACGATTTGCAGAAATACAAAAAGGCAGGTATGAATGCTTTTCTTCAAAACCATTTACCGAAGAAATGCTGCTTACAACTATTCGGCTGTTCATTGAAAATGATAATGCAGTTGCACTTCCCGGATCAGGAGAATCTGAGATTATTGAACCGGCTGATGAAAATGAAATTGACCTGCGGAATCTTTATCATATTTCGGGAGGCGATGAACAATTTGTAAAGCAGATGCTTCTCTCTTTTATTAACACTACCCGCAAAGGGCTGTCAGAAATGCAGGAGGCAGTCAGTTCAGGAAATAATGAATCAGTGGCGAACCTGGCTCATAAATTGCTGTCGCCATGCCGTCATATCGGAGCAACGGATCTCTGCAATCTGCTTAATGAAATAGAGAAAGGAATCCGGAACAATGTCATTACCGAATCACTTGAAACGCTTACCGGGAAATCTATCAGGGAATTTGAGACTGTCAGCAAGCATTTAAATGAACATATCGCAAAAATGAACTGAAATTCTGTACAAATCCGGCCATTATTTACTAATTTGCAGTTTGTTTATTTTATCTGTAATCAGGTAATCAATCATTTATGAATGAAAAGCCATTGAAGATTTTTGTTGTTGAAGACAATGAATGGTATAATAAGCTTTTAGTGTACACTCTGTCTTTAAACCCTGATTATGAAGTAAAAAGTTTTTTCAATGGCAGGGATTTCCTGAATTGCCTTGGAGAATCGCCCGATATTGTAACCCTCGATTACAGGCTTCCTGATCTTTCAGGACTTGAAGTCCTTAAAAGGATCAGGCAGGAAAATAACGATGTCCAGGTAATCCTGATCTCGGAACAGGAAGATATCGATATGGTGGTAACCCTGCTTAAGCTGGGAGCTTATGATTACATAACCAAATCGACTGATATCAAGGAACGGCTTCTTAACACTGTACAGAACCTTAGAAAGGACATCGGCCTGAAAATGGAGATTTCAACCCTTCGCAGGGAGATACAGAAAAAATATAGTTTCAGTCAGACTATAATTGGAGAAAGCCAGGCCATAAAAAGTGTTTATGAGCTGATAGAGAAAGCGCTGGATACCAATATTACTGTGATTATTTCGGGAGAAACCGGAACCGGAAAGAACTTGTGGCAAAAGCCATTCATTATAATTCAAGGAGAAAAGACAAGTCGTTTGTTGCTGTCAATGTTCCTGCCATCCCTTCCGAACTGATAGAGAGTGAATTGTTTGGTCATGAGAAAGGTGCATTTACAGGGGCTTCTTCGCGGCGCATAGGCCGCTTTGAAGAAGCTGACGGGGGTACTCTTTTCCTTGATGAGATCGGAGAAATGGAACTGAATTTACAGACAAAGCTTTTAAGGGTATTGCAGGAAAAAGAAATTGTAAGGGTCGGAAGCAATAAACCGGTAAAAACCGACTGCAGGATAATTACTGCGACAAACAAGAATCTGAAGGAGGAAGTGAAAAAAGGAAAATTCAGGGAAGACCTGTATTACAGGCTCTTAGGGTTACCTATCGAGTTGCCTCCGTTGCGCGACCGGGGGAATGACATACTCATACTGGCCAGGCATTTCATTGAGAATTTCTGCAATGAAAATAATATCCCTTGAAAAGACTGGCACCGGCAGCACAGAAAAAACTGATGGGTTATTCTTTCCCGGGGAACATACGTGAATTGAAATCTCTGATTGAACTTGCTGTCACCTTGTCAATAAAGGAAGAGATTGAAGCCTCTGACTTTGCACTTGACCACGGGGATTCATTTTCCGGATTATCAGGCGAAGATCTGACACTCCGCGAATACGAGCTGAAGATTATCAAAGCTACAATGAAAAGGTTTAATAATGACATTGGCCTGACAGCAAAAAAACTCGATATTGGTGTTTCAACTATCTACAGGATGCTAAAGGAAGAAAAGAATAATGACAATAAATCTTAAGTTTGCTATATAGAGATTGTTTCAGAGATCCCTGGTGTACCTTTGTGAGAACCTTTGAGGACCTTTGTGGTTAAGTCTTAAATCTTAAACCACAAAGGATCAGAATTACACCACAAAGTTGCACAAAGTGAATAAGTATCCAAAATAATGCTTTTGATACTGCTTCATCTTCCTTTTTTTCTCAAAATGAGAATTGTTTTCCCAAATTGAACAATTCATAAATTTCAATTAATTTATAAATAGTTCATAAATAATATACTTGTGAATTATTATTGATGCCGGCCTGTGGTTTGTAAGTGTCACGCTTGTAAACCATAATTGGTCCCGGATTCTGGCAATCACCCTGGAACAATTTTAAAACTCAAATTTTAAATGATCTGATAAAAAAATGTTTAATAAGTTTAATCAAGGAGGCAAAAAAATGGAAAACAAAGTTAACTACGACCCCAAAACATCACGTGAAAATGCGGTCGTTACAAGAAAAATGGAAAATGCAAAAAAGGAAGGCATTACAAAAGGCGCTCTGACCACAGGGATAATAAGTATTGTCCTTCTGATGATACTCAGTGTGCTTGTATGGTCATTCTATAAAAAGGAAAAGAGTACCCAGCTCGCCCTTATGGAAGATCAGAAGATCACTTTTACAGAGCAGCTTACTGCACGTGATTCAATGATCAACCAATGGCTGTTATCCTTCGATGAGATTGAAAAAAATCTGAATGTGATTAAGGAGAAGGAGAAGTTAATCTCTGTAAACTCGTCAGATACTGAAGTATCAAAGAACCGGAAGGAACAGATACTGGAAGATATTAAGTCAATCAATACCCTTATCGAGCAAAACAAAAAGAAAATTGCCAGCCTGAATGCCCAGTTAAAGGCATCTGGGGGAACCATTAAGGGACTCTGCAGACAAGGATTGCAAGTCTTGAAGAATCAATGGTACAATATGAAAGTGAAATAGCTGAGTTGAAAACCACCCTTGTCACAAAGGATTCTGAGATCGGACAGCTTAATGATCATGTGGTAGCATTGAATGATACCATTACAAGGAAGGTTGAAACTATAAATGTTCAGACTGGCAAGCTGCACCAGGCATTTCTTGCCTCGGGTACCTATAAGGATCTGAAAGAAAAAGGTCTCGTCATCAAGGACGGTGGATTTATAGGACTCGGAAGAAAACAGTTCCTGGTTGAAGATTTTTCTGACAGTTTATTCACAGAAATAGATATCACCAGATAACAACCATCCCTGTAAACTCCAAAGATGTCAGACTAATTACCGAGCACCCGTCAAGCTCATATGAACTTGTAAAAGAAAATGATAAGCAAATAGCTTACATTTCAATTACAAATCCTGAGGAGTTCTGGAAAATAACCAAATATGCTGTTGTTGAAATAGTTAAATAATAATAACCAGATTCTTTACCGGCAGAATTTTGCCAGGAGGATGTTAAGGTTAAGATTCAGAGCAGGTTAGTTTAGGTTAGGTTAGGTTTAGGTTTAGTTTAGTGCTTAATTACCAGTTGACTGGTTCATATTAAAAAGTTCCGGTCAACTGGTTTTTTTATGTGTCCGCCGAGCTTTATGCGAAGACGGATTCAATCTCATTTTAAGGATGTACATATTTGCCCCGGTAATTTCTTTTCAGTAAAGCTGATGCAGCAGGATTTCCGGCAATTTCATTTGTCTCCTTATTCCACCTTACGACAGAACCTGGTATTGTATGATATCATTGCCAGCTGAACGGTTGCGGTTGACTGGAATGCATCTTCAGGTGTGCAGGAAATAAGTTTCGGATCCTTTTTTCGGACAGCATCCAGGAAATTCTCAACCATTTTTTCCTGCATTAGCGGAGCGGGTATCGCCATGATCTTCCCTTTTGGCATCTTTGCCTGCCGGGAATATCACAACTTTTGAATCTTCGGCAAAGATTGTCCCCTTATCACCATAAAAGAAAATTCCGTTATTGAATTCCCTGGTCACATCTCCATTACCCCAGAGCCTGTGCTGCCATATTACCGGTGCTTTTTGAAATTCAAACCTGGCAGTAAGTGTATCGGGAGTTGTGATCTGCCCTTTCAGGGCCATAATACCTCCTGTTGCATAATATTTCTGAAGGCATACCCTCACCCATTATTTTGCGGATTATATCTATATGATGTATTCCCCAGTCGACCAGATGTCCGTTTCCATA
The DNA here is from genome assembly GCA_963753495.1 of uncultured Bacteroidales bacterium. Classification (GTDB taxonomy): domain Bacteria; phylum Bacteroidota; class Bacteroidia; order Bacteroidales; family VadinHA17; genus LD21. The sequence continues at coordinate 41,693 of CAVWCO010000007.1, read as the reverse complement.
TTCCTTCTCCAGCCTCCACGATTTATGTCCGATGCTCGGTCTGTAATCGAGTTTTGGAGCAGGACCGCACCATTCTTCCCAGTCGAGTGATGCCGGCGGAGGTTGTATCTTTGTATCCTGAGGACCGGGATTGTAGTGTATCTGGGCTACAATCTGGTGCACCTCTCCTATCTCTTCCGTCTTCAATAAGTTCCTTTGCCTTTTTAAATGAATCAGCCTGCCGGCGCTGGAATCCTAACTGGATAATATTCCCTGCTCTATTCGCAGCTTTTACCATTGCTAATCCTTCCATAATATCATAAGCAAGAGGCTTTTCGCAGTATATATCTAAACCTTTATTGCAGGCATCAATAAATTGCAGTGCATGCCAGTGCGGAATGGTCCCGATGAATACTGCTTCAAGCCCTTTCATATCGAGAAGGTCATGGTAGTATTTAAAGGTCTTAGGTCTGACGCCCTGGAGTTTTTCAATCTCATCTGCGCTGCTGGTAAGATGTTCTGAATCGACATCACAAATCCCGATGACCTCCACTCCGCCGATTTTTAAGGCGGCTTTTACATCGACCATCCCATACCATCCGGAACCTATAAGACCGGTTTTTATCTTACGTTCCTGTGAAAACTGAGGAAAGTACAGCGAAGTCGCAGCTGCAGCTGAACCAAATGATGCCATTTCAAGGAATTTTCTTCTTTTCATACAGGTGAATTAGGTTTATTACCTAAAAATAAGAAAAATATCCTTTACGATCGATGGATTATTTTCAGTATTTAGGTATAACTTTGTTTTAGTCACGATTTTCAATTCTCATTTTATGCCAAAGAAGCCACCTGATCTGTTCAATTTCTGGAATGAGCTTAAGAGACGCAAGGTTATTAAAGCTGTTTTCGTTTATGTTGCCGTAGCCTGGGCAATACTGGAGGCTGCCGACACCATTTTCCCAAGGCTCGGCTTACCCGACTGGACTGTAACATTTGTTCTGATACTTCTTATAATTTTTTTCCTCCTTGTAGTCGTTCTGACCTGGGTGTATGATATCACTCCTGAAGGGATTAAAGTAACGCGTGATCTTGAGCCGGAGCCAGAGGAAGTAACTGAAAAAAGAACAGTAAAGAATAAAAAGCTCGCTGAAACCAAAACTACTACTGTTTCCATGGCTGCTGATAGTGACCTTCAGCAAAAAGTATCTGATCTGGAGGCTCAGCTGCAGGAAGCCAGAAAACTTTCGCTCATTAAAGTACTGCCATTACTGGTAAAAAAGCTTGCTTTTCCGATAATTATTATCGTTGTTTTAGGCTTGTTTGTTATTTATAAGCAGGAAATTGTTGGACTCCTGGGATTCGGAGATAAGAATAGAGAGGCTGCCATGACTCATAATTACAATGCCACAATGTTTCTCAAAAGCGGCGACCTTGAAGCTGCAACACAGGGAAGTGGAGCTGGCCCTGGCAAGTGATCCTGAATATTCATATGCATGGAGCAATATGGCTGTAATTACATACAAACAAGGTGATTTAGATAAGGCAATCAGTCAGACAATAAAAGCTATTGGTCTCGATCCAAAAAACAGCAGAGCTCCTTATAACCTTGCCCTTGCACTTGATGACAAGAACGATTATAAACAAGCAATCATATGGTATAGAGAAGCGATCAGAATAGATTCGACGTATAAGGCGGACACCGTTTATACTGCAGCATCCAGTGCATTGGGCAGGCTTTATAATTCACTTGATCAGCCAACAGTTGCGATACTAATTCTGAACCGGGCTAAAGACCTCTTCCCGGGATCAAAATATATTTACCTTGTTTATAAAAACCTTGGAAATGCATATTTCCTGCAGGGTCTAACTGATTCAGCCTTGAAATACCTTGAGCTTTCTTATAATCTTAATTCATCAGAACCTGAAACTAATCTCTTCCTGGCCAGAGCTTATGAAGCTGCAGGCAGATTAAACAAGAGTATTGCGCAATGGCAGAATTATATCGATCTGGAGACTGATACTGCAAAAATCAATGCAGCAATAAAACACCGGAAAGAGCTCGCCATCAGGCAGCTGAAGGAAATCATTGAATAGATGGTAAGGGCGTAGCATGCTACGCCCCGTACCACGAAATATACATACCCATAGAATAACTGCGGTGCACAATATGTGAAATGGTAAGGGCGTAGCATGCTACGCCCCTACTGCATTCAACAATTCACCCTAACCTATTCTACCTTACCAGCATTATTCGTTTTACTTCGTACGTTTTACCTGCACTGAACCGGATATAATAGATTCCCCGCGATACAGGAGTTCCGTTTTCATGACGGCCGTTCCATGTAGTTGAATAACGACCAGGCTCCATGGTTTCATTTACAAGGTTACCTATAACCCTGCCGAGTACATCATATACTTTTATTGACACTTTGCCTGCCTTCATATCTTCAGCAATCTCGTAATCAATTGTAATTCCATCCCTTGAAGGATTAGGATAGATTACACCGAGTTTGGTTTCGGTAATCATTACCTCATCAGATGGAGATTCAATATCTGTGAAGCTGAATGCATCATCTCCCGACTTGGGTTTTCCTCCAAGCTGGATGACAACTGCCCTCGCTGCATCTACAAGCGGCTGCCCTACCGCTGAAGTAATCTGTTTGCTCTTTATAAGATCCTGCACCTTCACGATAAATGTATTAAGGCTGCTGACGGCACTCTTATTGTTACCGGCAGCTACATAATTAAGGGCAGTCGTCAGATGTTTGACAAGCTCATTTCCAACACCCAGTTTGATGATGTTATTGTTTATCAATGTCTGCACTGTGGTAATTAAGCTTTCAATACTATTCTCAGGTGAGATTTCCAGACCAGTAAGCGAGATTGTAGTAACATATCGTATAATAGTATCCCCTGTGACAGTATAGATCTTATCCCCTGCCGGACTTATTACAAGTCCAACAGGTGCATCACCAACAGGAATCGGATCAAGCGGTATCAGAGTTATCCCTGAGGCACTTGAACCGCCTGAAGCTCCACTCCCGCCAAGACTGAATTTGTAAACAAGGATCTGATCATTTTCAGTATCTGTTGCGTAAATATATACAGCATCAGCGCTGGCCTGAACATCCGACACTTTTGTTCCGGTAGGAACGTTGGCAATAACTGCCCCGGAATAATCATCGTATTCGGGATGCAGGTTAATTATCAGCAGACTTCCATCGACTGTTGAAACTATTGCAAATCCTGCATCAGCCGTGACGGTAACATCATTTGTTTTGGTACCTGAGCTGACATTTGCTATAACGCTGTTATAATCATCACTTTCCGGATCGGAGTCCACTATCCACAGTCCGAAGTCACCTGTAACCAGTACCATGCCTGCATCACCGGTAACAGTAATATCACCGTGGTTTGATCCGGTGCGGACATTGGCAACTCCCGCGTCGCCCGTGACATCAACACCGCCGGAGTTCGATCCTATGGGGACATTGGCAACAACATGATCAAATCCGCCGCTTGAAGGATCGACATCAATGAGCGACAGATCACTTGAACCGGTATTGGAGACATAGACCCTCTTTCCATCGGGAGTGACAACCACGCCAAAAGGATTTTCCCCGACGGGAATTGTTTTAACAACAGAATTATCGCTCAAATCTATTACTGTAACATCGTGAGAAGCAAAATTGGTTACATACGCTCTGTTTCCCTGCGGATCAATATCGACTTTCAGTGGATAAAGACCAACATTTATTGTTTTGGTTCTCCGGTGCAGCATGTGCCTAATCCGATACGTGTAACCAGATTGCCATCGGGATTGGTAACCATTGCAAACACGGCCTCTCCTTCACCTCCTATATCAGAACCGCCTGAAGAACCGCTTCCCAGTGATTTATTTGTAACAACATAGTCAGTCGGATCATTTTCATAATCAGGAATAAGAGTAAACTGCATCTGGTTTGAAATCCTGTTGTTAACTGTTACCGTAACAGGACCTGAAAGGGCTCCCATTGGAACTTCAGTTGTCAGGGTATTGAGCGTTGCAGTTCTGGCATAAGCAGTAATGCCATTGAATGAGATGGTATTATTCTCCGTTTCCGGAGCGAAACCTGACCCTGCAATTGTCACAACACTGCCCGCTTTTCCATTGGCCGGATCAAGGTAAGTGATATGAGGTGATATCCGGTTCAGCAGCAGTAGTAAAGGCTGATGAGTATGGGGTTTCCATGATCCTGACATTATCCGATACATCACTGATCCCGGTTGTTAACAGAACTTCGTATCCTGTACTGGGTTCAAGATTGGTTTCCGGCCTGAAAACCACCCGGGAATTTCCGTTCAGAAAATCGAAAGTACCTGTTACTCCGGTTTCTGAACCGGCAACTTTCAGGGAGAAAGTTGAGGTGCTGACTGAAGACGGATCGATCGGTTCTGAGAAATCAGCAACAATGGGCGTTTCGATTGTAACATCCTCCTGATCATCCTTAGGTCCCAGATATATAACTACCGGAGCTGCATCTTCAACAGTTTCAAAAACAGATATGGAATCTGCACCCATTTGATTTCCCGAGAGGTCGGTTACTTCAGCCGAAATTAAAATAGTGTACTCCTCATCTTCTCTCAGACTGGCATATGGAGTAAATGTAAGATTCCTTTTTTCATTATCCCAGCTTATCGCACCGTCAACCTTTCTTGTAACAGCAGGATCCCCTTCTTCCCATGAAAGAGCAAAATTATCATTGACCGACTCAGTATTCATGGATTCTGAGAAAAGGACTTTGATCTTAGCTGTTACAAAAACACTATCTGCCTTCATTTACCGGTAGATGTGCTGGTATATTGCCGGAGGTGTTCTCGTCTCTTGCCGACTGTAGTAAATGTATAAGTTATCGGAGCCGGGGCAGTCGTAAGATGAAGCTGATTTCCTTTCATATCCTTGATTCCATCTGTAAGATTAAGAGTGTAAGTGAGATTGAATTCGAGCTCGGAACCAGGATTAAAGTATATTATATAAAGGCTGTCAGCCAGAGGAATATAGCTTCCTCCGTAGTTTCTTCCCGTTCAGCTCAATATAGCATGTCTGATCAGTGAAGGTTGCCATATCGACTGGTTCAGTGAACCTGATAAGGAAATCGGACATGACCTTGACCTTGTCATCAAGAACATTGGTGGGTCTTACCGATACAAATTCAGGAGGTGTAAGGTCTTTATTGGTTACAATATCGATAACAGATGTCGGAAGATCTCCGGCGAAACACTAATTGCAAGTGGCGTCTCATCTTCTGTTTCACTCCTCCGAATCTCCAGCGCTCAAGGTATTCACCCGGATAATCGGTATAGATTGTATTGCAATAAATGTAAGTGCTTATATTACCGGGTTTCAGGGGATAACCATTTACATCCCCGTCAAGCGGCTGAACGTAAATATTGTAATTACCTGCCGGAAGACCAGGTACAGTGTAGTTACCATCTGCATCACTATATGCATGAACAGAATAACCTGCAGCAGTCATTTGTGCAATCAGAAGAGCTCCTGCTACCGGTGGTTGTGCAGGGATCCTCACCATAAGTAACTCTTGCCTGAAATGGAGCCAAAAGTCGAGTTATAAGTTGTTCCGGGATACTTATAGCTTGCCCATGACCTGTCATCCTGCTCAAGGCTCCGGACATCGGTTCCTTTGTCGAGCATAAAGAACATTGTTGCATCAACAACTCCCGTATGTATTAATCCAAGAACATGCCCGATTTCATGCGTTATAATGCTCTGGGCATCATAATAACCTTCATTTATCCCGCTGTACCCTACTCCCACATCGTTAAGCACAAACTTAGGATTTACAACAATATCAGCATCGATAATATATGCCACATCATCGTCTGGACTGACTCTTAATGTTTTGGCAGCCATTGCCAGTACGCCTTTCGGGAACGGGAACTGCTCGTCGGTAAAGCTGACAAGGTTCATCCCGTCTGTTGCCGAAGCATTTCGCATGGCTGTTGTACCTCCATCCTCAAAATCGATCTTTGCGGTTGGGATGTTTTCCCAGGTGTTGAATGATTCTCTTACAGCAGTTATATCGGAACCATCGGTGATCCTGGGTATTCCCTCTTCATTGACCAGGAAGCGGAACGGCCAGTCGGCTGTAGAAATCATCTGATCCTTAAGCCCTCCAACTGCCATTGAAAATTCAGAAGTATTTCCATCGGCATCAGTTGCGGTGGCAGTTATCACATCGCCCCAGCCGGTGCTTCTTGGGGAATGTTTTGGAAAAGCTTACTGTTGAACTGTTGGTTGTTGCTACTGTCTCACTTCCAAGGAAAGTCTGTCCTTCACCATCCTGTATTGTCAGGCACTTTGCTGGCGAAGAACTCCAGGGTGTATTCCTTATAAGCCAGGCTATTAAGATGTCCCATAACGAAGACACTGTTTGAAGTGAAATTTAGAGAGTCAATAACAGGGTAGTTTTGCAGGTTATTTGGTCCGGGATCAGTCTTCCCGTATCTGTGTCTCCATCATCATTTTCCGTTACTCCGTCATCACCAAGATTGATTCCTAGGCCTCCGTTGGAATGGATTGAATTGGCAAGAATTGAGTTGCCATATACATTTCCACGATTACCGACGCATGAAACTCCTTCTATTTTGTTAAATGCAATTATATTGCCCATACCCTTTTCATTGCCGCCTATCAGGTTATCGCCTGAATAATGACCAAGGGTAATTCCATTGAGTTCGTTTCCAATAGGTTTCAATCCTGAATAATCCGTGCCCATGAGATTGCCCTGAATTATGTTATTCGATGAATTGTATTCAGTTTCATTTATCATTTGTCCCCAAATGTATATTCCGTTTCCGCAATTCCCGGATATCACATTTCCAGATCCAGCCTCACTACCTCCAATCATGTTTCCATTTGCGTAAATCCACATTCCGCACCCGTTATTCTTGAGTGCCTCATTGCCTGAAGCATTCAGCCCGATGAAATTGCCCTGTATTGTATTTCCAGCAGGCGGATTATACTTGGTGAAAATTATTTCAATCCCATGGCTATTATTTCCTGAGATAATATTTCTTTCTTCAGATACTTTTCCACCAATTATATTTTCTGATGTATTATAAATCCCAATTCCAATGTTATTGCCAATTGAGATCTTTCCGGTTTTATCGTACCATATAATTGCCTACTACATGGTTAGAGGTTGTTGTGGGACCAACTATACTTAATCCGTTACCTTTATTACCTGAAATTACATTATCCGGTCCAATAATATTGTCCTTTGCTCCGTCCTCGATCCGGATACCTTCCTCCAGATTACCAACTGCCGCACTTCCATCAGCATTTGTACCGATAAATTTCCAATTATCTTGTTATTTGAAGTAACTACTGATTCAATACCGAAGTACTCAGTGATAAAAATCCCTCTTGCAACACCTGAAATAACATTGCCCGGACCGATAGTGTTATTGGAGGCATCAGATATAAGTATCCCTGGCCCAGTTAGATGTATTAACAATAGGTCCGGTTCCATCAGCTTTCAGACCAATATAATTGCCTGCTATGACATTATTTTTTGAACCTTCATTAACGACATCCATTTTTAGTATCACATTTCTTGATGACTCTGTGGTTCCTCCAACTGTATTATTGGGACAATTATTAAGCCTGAATATCAGCACCTGCATTTGGAATTGGTATATTCCCTGTAGGATCTGTTCCTATGAAATTCCCCTGGATAAGATTTTCTGTGCCATTGAGGCCAAAAATCATGATGCCGTCTGCACCGTTTCCGGAAACAACATTCCGGGCACCTTCTTCCTGACCACCAACAAGTTACTCTTTGAATCTATCCTGATTCCGAACTCTTTGTTTTAAGAGTCTTACTTCCTGATGCATTCAGGCCTATTATATTACCTTGAAATGTTTCCAGAACCTGAATAGATTCGTTGTTTCAGGATCACCATCATCAAGGATGTTCAGCCAAATACCATACCCATCATTTCCGGAAATTAAATTTCCGGCACCTGTTGAAGTTCCTCCGATTATGTTACCGTGGCCTCCATCACTGTTTATTCCCTGGTATTTATTGGGAAGTGCATAATACCTGATATATCGGTACCAATATAATTACCCTGGATTAAATTACCAGATGCGTTATTGCCTAAAAGTATACCATTATTATTTCCTGAAATCATATTACGCGAACCGGGTGAAGTACCTCCTACAGTTATTCCGGAACCATCAATATGAACACCCTGATTATTCCCCAGTGGGGCATTTCCTGAAGCATTGGTGCCAATCAGATTTCCTTCAATTTTATTACCGGTTGTTAATCCTTCAATACGGATTCCATTTCCGCATATTACCAGAGATCACGTTCCCTTCACCGCTATTTATCCCTCCGATATGATTATCCGCTGTAATAATCCTGATACCTTCAAATCCGTTTTCAATTTTTAAGTCGCCCTGTGCATTAAGACCAATATAATTACCGGTTATGTTATTTTCTGAACCTGGAAAGATATCTGAAGGATTAATATCAACTCCATATCCGGTATTGCCTGATATAATGTTCCTTTCAACAGATGTGCCTCCGCCGATAGTATTGTTTTTAGCTCCAAAAATCCTTATTCCATTGCCATTTGGAACAGCAATAGTTCCGTCGTGATTTGTACCGATATAATTCCCAATAATTAAATTATCATGAGAGTTTCTATCATCCAGAGGTTCCATCTGAATACCAGCCAATGTATTACCGGAAATGACATTCAACGGACCCAGAATATTGTCATGTGCACCTTCATTAATACGTACGCCGACTTCAGCGGTATTAAATCCGGTTTCCCCATCGGTCCGATTCCGATATAGTTGCCTTTAACTATATTACCAGATGATTCGGGTAAAAGAATTAAAATGCCCCAAGTTCCTTCACCCCATTGATTTGTCGGTCCTCCTGTTATTACATTCCTGTTTTCAGGATTGTCGCCTCCTATAACATTTCCGGTACTTCGCCAAATCCTAATCCCCCCTACTTTGTTCCCTTTTGGTTCGCCATTATAGTCAACTCCGATAAAGTTGCCTTCAATAATGTTATTAAAGCAGGGTGTAATTCCTGTTTGGTCCAGGTGACCCTCAATATGAATTCCAGCATCTCCGAAATTATTGATCATCAAGCCCTTTATTATACTACTGCCTCCCCAAAGTGTTAATCCCATTTGCCAACTCTCTTCACTAGGGATAAAGCTTCCGTCAAGTTCTATTATCAGAGTTGCTGCAGATGATGTAGTTGCTCTTACAGATCCAGGCTGTGTATAACCATCTATTATTACAGATTCAGAAATGTTTGGTAAAGGAGTTATTGGTTGGATTGTATGAACACCTTCACCAGGTATGTCAAAAATAATCTTATCCGGCTCTTGTTGTACATTGATATGGCTGTTAGCATAATTTAATGCATATCGCAGGGTGCCAATTTCCCCATCATCCAAAGAATTGGTCACTCTAAGGGGATTCAAAACATTTGCTATAAGGGATTCAGTACATCCATTGGCATCAGAAACATTTACATCATAAACTCCATCATTTAAATATGTTAGATCTTCCAGGATTGAAGTAAAGCCTTCAGGCCCTTCCCAAAGAAAAGTATAACCTGGTGTTGCTACGGAAGTGGTAGAGATCAATTGCACCATCATTGCAGCCTGTACATGTTACATTGGTAACTACAGCAGATAAAGCAGGTACAGGATTGACTGTAATAGTACCTGAAGCTGAGGTCTGGGAACATGTACCTGTTGTTGTTACTGTGTAATTGAAGGTACCTGACACTGTAGGCGTTCCACTTATCGTGTAAAATCCTTCATTATATGCTCCGGTTAGCCCGGTAGGTAGCCCCGTAGCTGCTGCGCCCGTTCCACCACCCGACACAAAATAGGTTATATCAATTAAAGGGTTATTTAAGCATGCTGCGGTAATTCCTTCTGAAATTAAAGTAATAGTAGCATTAGGATCAACTGTAACTACAACACTTCCTGATTGTAAGGCAGTTCCATATTTATCCTGAGCACTGATAATTGCATATGTATAAGTTCCTGATGAGCTTGTAGGAACTGAAAGTGACACACTTCTTCCAGTTATGGTTGAAATCGTTTGAGGGCTTCCCCCATTTATAGTATAAGTGAATGTGAAAGGCTCTGCGCCAGCAATACCTGTAAAAGTTATGAATGGCCCTACTGAACCTAGACATACCGTCGTAGACCCACTAATCGTAGCAACTGGATCAACATTTTTCAGACAGCGTACGCTACAACCATATTTCCAATTTGAAGCGTTTATATAAGCATATGCATTGCCTTTATACATGATGCGATTCCATGAGGTTTTTCAGCAGCACCATAATATCTCGATGTTGACCACCATAGTCCTTTGTCACCAAGTCCTCCCCAATAATCGGTCCAACTCCCGATGTTAGACCGTAGAGCTCCAGGGAGTGCCGTAAAACCTGTTTCATTGGTAGCATATGTTTCCTCACTTGTATTCCAATGGGCATTACCAGCTTCTTTAAGTATTATACCAGCATGCAATGAATCTGTCCCAAAGTTTACCAGTTCTACCCATTCCCCGGTTGATGGTACATGCCAGCCGGCAGGACATAAATCACCAGTTGCTACTGTGTAATAATTATATAACAGACCATAGGTACTAATATTATTGGCATCATTATTATAAGCGCAATAAGCCGGAGTGTTAGAGTACTCCATTCGGTAGGGCTCATTACATTGGGAATCTCCGTAGTTCCTTCATCCTTCAAATGTGTTACCTTAAGGTTTTCTCCCATCCATACCTGAGTGCCTATTTCAACTGCACTGTACCGATTTCCATCAACATCAATAACTGCAGCTAACCAGAAGTTGATCCAATAAGTGTTTCCTGTTTGTGTATAAATGGTCCTTGTGGATAGTGTCACACCAGTTTGAGACAATATCACAGTGATTTCACCAATGGGGGCATTATTAACAACGTAAAGCCCATCAGAAGTCGGGAAAGTTCCTATCTCTGTCCCCAGTATACTGACATTAGCGTTATATATTGGATTGCCCAAAGTGCCTTCTTTTAAATGACCCATAACTGTACATGTTTGAGCATACAGGTTTCCCCAGAATGATAGAATCATTACAGTTACCGGTACTATCTTAAAAATATTTTTTTTCATGTTATCATTCTTATAACGATTACAATCACTACTAAATCAGTTTTTTGCATAACCTTTCAGCTTCCAACAAAATCCTCAAGCTGCATATTTTCAGCCTTTTTGATCTGTCCCGGGAGCCTGAGTTTGTGGTTCCATCTTATCCATATTGCCCGCCCCCAGAACCATTCTCTTTCCGGTGTTCTTATCCTTTTCAATCTTCATCTTACCCTGGAATCCTCCGGTAACGAGATTCTTTCCTGAGGGATTGGTCCAGATAAAAGCAACAACCTCTTCTCCTTCAGTGAATACCGGCATCTCCGACACTTCGTAGATTATATCATCAACCCTGCCCCCGGGAACCGCAATTACCGCCTGCGATCCAAGGTTGCCTTTTATATACTCCTCGGGAACAATAGTGACATAAGTGTAAATAATGCTCCTGTTCTCGTTCCATTCGCATCTTTTTCCGGTGCATTTGCCATAAAAAACAGCAGTCGATTCTTTTGTCAGCTCCTCTGCCGACATCTTCATTACCTGGGATTTGCTTTCTGACTGATGGAATAAAAAGAAAACAAATACCAGCCAGCAGGTCAGGCTAAAAATCTTTTTCAGGGTTTTCATTTTGGATTATTTTAGTTTTTGAATTTTTAAGATCAGAAGACAGAAGACCGAAGACGGAAGTCCGAAGGAAGAAAATATTACTTCTGACTTCCGACTTCCGACTCCGTCTTCTGACTTCGGTCTGTTAACATGGAAAAAAATCCGCATTCAGGTACAGGTTTTGCCAATTTCTTATATAAAGTTACGACAGCGGATATGACAAAGTCTACCACTTTTGTATCAAAAACTAGCACTTTTGTTACATTTTTATGCAAAAAACGGCAGTTTTGCCCGGAAAGGCGTTTTTGGGGGTCGGAAAACGGGAGAGAAAAAGTATCAGGGAGAGAAGGATTGCTTCTCCCGCTTTTTTGTAAAAAAGCGGGATCGCAATGACGGTAAATACAAAAAAATCCTCTTCCTGGGGTGAGGGGTGGAATTATTTAGACGGAAGTCAGAAGACAGAAGACCGAAGACGGAAGTTAAAAAAGCTGTTAGCGGAAAGGTGATAACAGAAAACTTAAGCCCTGCCAGGGGCTTAAAAAGAAGTCATGAATATGACTTAATATGAATAGTGGTTGTATTAGAAGTTTTATCTTTTATAATTTACCCTTAGTGTATCTTAGTGAATACTTTGTGAATCCTTTGTGGTTCTATGATTTAATTTACATAAACGTATCAAAGTGCATAGTTGATTAATATCAAAGAATAAAAAGTAGTAAATACATATTGTAAAACAATAAATTATATACCTAATACAACAAGTTATATTACCTGAAACAATATGTGATTTACACACAATAGACTCATAAGTCTTAGAATGAACGAAGTCGTGAAGTGAAGAAACTCACATGCTCCTTATACCGCATGTCGCATTTTTGCCGCGTACCGCACCCGCACGCCGCATGCCGCAAATTCCTACCTCCAGTCCCCTATCAGAACAAATGGCGCCCAGTAAAACGGATGAGAATATTTCTCATCACTCATCAGAGTAAGCTGGGCTTTGCGCAGGGCATCGGTTTTGCTGAGCCTATTCTTTATCAGATTCTTATAGAACTCTCCCATCAGAGCAGCGGTTGACATATCCGAAACACTCCACAGACTTACAAGTACAGAAGGAGTTCCTGCATACATAAATGCCCTGGTAAGACCAACCATCCCTTCACCGCGGACAAGCTTCCCGAGACCTGTCTGACAGGCCGATAAGAACAACCAGATCAGCATTCAGCTTCATATCAAATATTTCGGCAGCCTGCAGGAAATCCATCCTCTCCTGAATTCTTTCCGCATGGTAAGGACAAGTGAACTCAGATCAGGTTTGGTTCTCGTCAATTAATCCGTGAGTTGCAAAGTGTATATAATTGAATTTGTTTAATTCAGTATTCTGCTTCAAATCTTCTTCTGTCGCTTTGTTTCTCAGATATATTTCAGAAGATCCTGCCGCAAAGTATGACGCAATATTTTCAATTTCTTTTCCGCTGTATTCAAGCCTTGGGTATTTAACCCTGGTGTTGAATAAAGTATCCTCATATAATGGATCCCCAATTGCCAACAGCCTCTTGCCAACTGCTTTTTGCTTTGCTGCTTCTTCAGGTTTTGAAATAAGTGTCTTTAATACACTTGCTGACTGCCCATAGCTGACCGGGTATTTCCTGACAAGAAATGGAAGATCCGAAAATGAAGCTCCTCAGCATTTGGACTTGTTATTTTCAGTCAACAATACCTCAAAAGGCAAATAATTCAATACTCCATCCGGTATTATTATCAATCTTGCTCTTTTTCGATAAAAATGACTCTGCAGGTTTTATCAACTCCTCATAAAGAATACTGCCGGCATTAGTGAAGAACTCCGAAATGCCCTGTTGCGGATCGAGTAATGAAAATCTGATTGTTTCAATCTGTTCCTGAAGTATTTTTCGGCCGGGAATTTAAAAAGCTTATGGTCCGATCTGGTAATGACCCAGAGACATGAACTGCTGTCCCCTACTGAATATTCAAGTAATACCGTATTTTTATCGGGGCACAGTGCTTTGCCTCATCGATCGAAACAGGTTCAGGTTCCTGCAGATCAGCATTCTGTGACTTTGCATCAGTTTTCTGCAGATGATTTGCTGCGAAGGAGATCCAGTAAAACACGCGATTTACTTTGTTCAGCATAAAGGAAAGCAAGCTTATCATATCCTTTTGTCATATCCTTTTCATGAAGTGTTGCAAGCAGGTCGATTATGTCCTCATAGACATATCTCTCACTGGCCATATAACTTGCTTTCTGTTCCCCGGTTTGTAATGTATTGCGCAGTCCTTCAAGTAATTTTAATGCAGAATCGTTTAATTCAACTACTTTTTCATAATCGCCTTTTGATTCATAATATTCAGCCATTCCCGATAATTATTCTCCAGTCAAGATCAGGATTGTTCAGTGATCTTGCAATTTCAGATGCCAGCGTCATAATTATATTTCAGCTTCATCCAGCTTTACATAGCATTGTCTGGTCATTTGCCAGATTTAGAAGGTAATCCACTTCCTCGACTTTTGCATTCAGTTTCCCTGCTTATCTGAAGACCTCTCAGTATGATACTCCTCTGCTTTTCTAATAATCTTTCATTATCCATATAGACCGTACCTATATTGCTTATTACAGGCAGTACAGGCTGCAATGTCATTCAAGTTGCAGCATATATCCTGTATGAGCAGTTGTTATAATACTCCAGAGCTTTCTCAAACCTTCCTGCGTCCTGTAAAATTATTCCAAAATGATTATAAACACCTGCCAGGCCTTCAGTGTCATTTGTTTCCTTCATATATCCCTAGCTGCTTCACTTATTTTCTCAATTGCCTGTATTTAAATCACCCAGGTTTGAATAGACAAATCCAATCTGACTTAGAGCATTGCCTTCACCCTGCCTTAACTTTTGATCTCTGTAAATCCCAGTGACTTTTTCAAGATGATTCGATGCTTCAGGATATTTCCCGTTAGTATTCAGGATCTGTCCGGAATGCAGCATTGCTTGAGCCGCCAGTCTTTTATCTCCTGAAATCAGGTTTAATTCATATGATTTTTTAAAGTACTCCAGAGCCTGCTCAAATTGCCCCATTTTTTCAAGGGCACCTGCTTTGACCTGTAATGTTCTTCCCAGAGCGGCTGTTTCTCCTGTTTCAATCCGTATAGCCTCAGCCCGGTCAAGATATTTCAAAGCCTGTCAAAATCCTCATAGTATTCAAAATAAACTGAACCGATGCTGCTTAACGTATTACCGGTAAGTACTATGTCATCTACTTTTTCCCGTTTAATCAGTGCTTCCTTATAATATTCCAGAGCCTTTTCGTATTTCCCGGATATTAAAGTAAACAGCGCCATAACTCCCCAATACTTCAGCTTCTCCCCTTTCATCACCTATATTTTCATAAATTTCCAAGTGCCTTTTGAAAAACTCAATTGCTTTATCATACTCATCCCTTCAGACGGTATCTGTGTTCCAAATGTATATAGACTATCAGCAACAAGTTTCTTTTCTTTTTGCTCTTTCGTCCATATTGTTAAATAATTAACAGCAATCGAAAGACTCTTCTCCCCAAAGGTGTTTTCAAAATATTTTGCGGCATTTGCGCTCATTGCCTGTAATTTCTCTGCCTCGCGGTTTTTCCCTTTAGTTCAGCTGTTATGCTTTCCTTGATCAGTCCGTCAACAAATGGTTTTATCAGGAGCCTGTTGTCTTTAATAAGAGACAGGGAACGTGAATCGTCATTTTGCTCCAATGCTTTCCTTAATTCAGAATTCAGCTCATCACGTGAAAGTTGCTGGGCATCCAGAATATTGGAACTGAACAAAAACAGTACCTAAAAGAATAAATTTTATCCCATGTTGTGGCGGAGAAGGAAGTCTTCTCATGATGGTTATGTAATATTTATATTACGTTGCTGGTTCCTGGGTGCTGGGTGCTGGTTAGTTGCTGATTTACAGAATAGTATTGTATATACTCAAAAATCTGTAAAGGATTTCATAATTTATTGACATTTCCAAACAACCAGCAACAAGCAACCAGCAACCAGCACCTTTTATCACTTCTCTTCTGCCTTCGACAATTTAAGTGCCTTCTGCAACTCCTCAATCGCCTTATCCTTATTCCCGGCATCTGAATATAATGATCCCAGTATTTCATGAGGCAGCGGAGCATCAGGATTAATTCCCGAGACTATCTGAAATTCATTTATGGCATCCTGAAGCAATCCCTGATTCATATAATAAGCTCCCAGAAATGAATGCAGACTGCTGCTGTCAGAATCATTATCAAAGGTTTTCCTTATCATGGCCTCCTGGTCAAGTACTTCTTTAGATTTATCGACAGAAAGTACTGAAAATTTGTAATTTGATGATTTCTCATTTTCAAGCAGATCCTCTCCTTCCACATTCCAGAAATAGGTCTCGCCAAAATCAAGTCCTTTTTCACTTTCAGAAAGCTGAAGAGGACTCTTATCCACTTTCCTGCTCCACACAAGACCTTTGCTGTTGTAAAGGTTTACAACGAATTTATCATAAGGTTTCCTGGGAACCCATGAGAAGGTTGGCAGATTGGTTCTGATGAAGGTGTTGTACGGAGATGTCAGTTCGATAGTCTCTTCTTTGTCGGTTGCTCTGAGACCTGCAAGTGCACCAACATCTTTTTTGGTATCCTTGCCGGAAGTCAAAGCAGACATATTAACCATCATGGCAGATGACACTTTTTTTACATTTCCGGCTGGTTCGGTTTTAGCAAGATCACCCGTGGAAACTGTCACAATGCTGCCAGGTCCCACCCCGGAAATGATTCCATTTATATATGTAAGGGTTGTCTCAGATTTGGGATCAGTTTTTATCTGATCACCAGAAAATAGCTGTGTGCCCCATAATACTTTAACAAAATCAGTTTTTCCGGCTTTTTTCACCATGACATTGCCTTTTAATCCGGTAATCAGAGCAATACATTGCGTTGATTCCTGAGCTGATAATGCCCCACCTTTAATAAAGCAGGCACCTATTAAGAAACAGATTGTTATTAATATGGATCTCATCTTATTTCCCTCCTGATTGATTTTAATTGCAGTTATGTTTAATCTGATCAGAACAAATTGGTGGTTATTGAAAAATATAATACAAAGATATTCCCGTTAAAATCAAAAGTCAATTATTTATACGGATATCAACGTATTTCAATGTATATCAATGTATTTCAATGTATGTCAATGTATATCAATGTTTATCAATGTATTTCTATTTATATCAAGATTTTATCAAACTTCCGTCCGGCTAATTATGTGTTTTCAATACCTCCTCCGGCTGATTTATAAAGTCCTTTGGCGATACCCCGTAAAACTCCCTGAAGCACCTCGAAAAATAAGATGGATTTGAAATCCCTATACTGAGTGCAATCTCCGTAAGATTCGCTTTTTTCTCCTGGATCATCTTTGCTGCTATCTTCATCCGGTGATAATGTATTATCGAACTCGGCGATAAGCCTGTAAGTGCCTTAAGCTTGCGGTAGAGATGGATCCTGCTCATCCCCAGCTTTTCCTGCAATGCCCCTACATCGAAATCAAAGTTTTTAATATTCTCATTGATGATTGAATTGACCTTTCTCATAAACATATCATCGACAGTGGCCGATGAACCGCCATCATCACCGGATTCAGCAATTAATCCGTACTTATGCCTCAGCCTGGCCCTCTGCACCAGGAGATTTGAAATCCTTATCCTGAGCTCATTTATATCGAATGGCTTGCTCAGATATTCATCCGCACCGGTTGCAAATCCTTCCATGCGGTTATCCTGAGTTGTTTTTGCCGATAGTATTATTACGGGTATATGGCTGGTTCTTTCATCATTTTTCAGCTTTCTGCAAACTTCTATGCCATCAAGATCAGGCATGATAATGTCAGTTACCACCAGATCAGGGATCTTTGCAAATGCGATATCTATACCAGCCTTTCCGTTTCCGGCTTCATAAACATGATAATCCTTTGAGAGATTATCTTTAATGAAATCGCGCAGATCACTGTTGTCCTCAATTATCAGGACTTGCGACTTTTTACAGGCCGATTCCGCTTCTTTAAGTATAGTGTGGTGATCAATATCAATTTCCGGTATGCCGCTGCTGTAAGGATGAGTATCGGCCACTACATATTCATCAGTCGATAAATGCTCCTTGCCAACCGGAATTGTAACAGTAAATGTTGAACCCAGGTCTTTTTCGCTTGTGACTTCAATGTACCCATGCAGAAGGGTCACAAACTCCTGGGTTAATGAAAGACCAATGCCTGTTCCCCGGCCGTCTTTCTCCCATTCGCCTTCAACACGATAGAAACGGTCAAAAATCTTATCAAGGTTTTCTTTGGTTATTCCAACACCTGTATCCTGGACCATTATTACAAGGAGAGGAGGAGATCCGTTATTCTCAGGTTTTTTGATTTCAACCTTGCATATAACATTTCCCTGGGAAGGCGTAAATTTAAAAGCATTTGAAAGGAGGTTGGAAACTATTTTCTCAATCTTGTCCTTATCGAAAAGAACTATATAGGATTCGTCCGAAATATCCACAACAAACCTGATTTTCCTGTTTTCGGCAGTCGAGAGGTATTCATAAATAAGGATCCGGAGAGTTTTCAGCAAATCAGACTCCGCAAGGGTTATCCTCATCTTTCCTGCATCGATTCTCGAGATGTCGAGTAGCTGATTTACAAGATTTAAAAGTCGGAGGCTGTTTCGCCTGATCATTTCCATCAGTCCCGATCTTTTATGATCATCAATCCTTCCGTTTTCTGTAATGAGATTGTCAATCGGTCCCATTATCAATGAAAGCGGAGTCCTAAGCTCATGGGATATCTCCGTAAAAAACCGTGTTTTCATCCTGTCAAGCTCTTCTATCTGCTCGTTCTTTTTTTCTAATTCCAGTGTCCTGGCATGTACCTCGTCTTCCAGTCTCTTTTTGTCAGCATTTAACCGGCGGAAATGCGCTCTCATAAATAATGCTGTAATGAAAAGGAAAATAAAACCATAGATGATGAACGCCGGTAAGGTACTGGTCATAGGAGGAATGATCCGGATATCTAAAGACTTCCCTTCCGCATTCCATATCCCGTCATTATTTGAACCTGTAAACCAGAATCTGTAATTACCTGGCTTTAAATTATTGTATTCAACAGGATGATAATTACTTAGCAGGACTGTATCCTTATCAATACCCGACATAAAATATCTGTACCGGTTGTTTTCAGAATAGAGGAAGTTAATTGCTGCAAAATCAATCCTCAGGTTATTCTGTCTGTGATTCAACTTAATTTCCTTAAGTGATTCAATGCATCCCGCTTCAGGCAGCATGGTATGAAGATCATTTTCATTAATAGTGATCCCGGTCAGATGAACCTCAGGTCTGATCCTGTTTAATGGAATAGTGTCGTTAAATAGCTTCAATTCGGGCCCTGACAGATTCAGAATATGACCTGTACTCAACTGAATCGAGCAATAACTGCCGGGTTGCTGGATGAAGAGAATCTGACGTAGATTCTTATAATCCGGATTAAATAAAGTCAGACCATAGTTATGATTTACCATCAGGGTATTATCATTTTCAATAAAAACATCTGAAAAAGTGATGCCTGCCGGAACTTTCTCCATTAATTTTACAGGCACCAGTTTTTCTGTCTCCTGATTAAAAAGAAAAAGTCCGTTCCAGGCAAATAGTATCCATATTCTGCCATTGCTGTCCTCTTTTACCCTTATACAATAATCGCCTGATATAAGATCCGTTTCTGAGTCTGATAAATACTTTACAGCTGTTTTCTTTTCGCGATTATATTTATAAACACCGTCACTGAATGACGCAAACCAGATTTCATCATTTTTGTCGATACAAATATCATAGATGCCGCTTTTCAGTACTTCTGTCAACTCATCGTTATCAATAATAAAAGATTCGATCTCATCAGTCCCTTCATACAATACAAATATATTGTTGTACGACAGAAACCAGAGGTTTCCATGCTTATCCTCAATTATATTATAAACAATAATCTTCTTTATTTCCAGGTATATATAATGTTTTATATGAATTATCAGTTGAGTTTAATATCACAATCCTGTTTTTAGCCAGACTTGCCCACAGATTTCCTGAACGATCCTTAGTAATACAATTAACGACTGTATCTCCTGCTGGCAATCTGATCTGTTCCGGATTGAAGTCCAGGTCTTCATTAAAATCTGAAGTGTAAATCCCTGTCGATAGGGCAAGCCATATCCTTTTATTGTTGTCTTCAGCTATCCTTGGATTGTTATAGTTTGCCACATTAAACATATTAGGAACCCTGAAGGACTGATAATGTAGAGAGCTCATCATAAGCCTCCAGGTATTTCCATTGGCACAGCCAAACCATATTGAACCCCTTTTATCTCTGATCCAATCGAGAATTATCCAGTTTGGGACGCCAAATAACCTTAGTTTTTCAGTCTCCGGTTCAAATCTGAATACGATACCTTGCCTTTGAAGAAACCATATTGAACCATCATCATCCTGAAATGCATCATCAAAAAGCAACCTGCCACCCCTGGAGTTCCTGAAAATTTCATTTACAGGATTTATCAGGTAGCTTTTTGTTTCCCCTGTTTGCGGAGAGTAACTGGCAAAGATACCGTCACCGAAGATCCATATCAGGCCATTTCTGTCAGTCAGAAGTGTTGCAATAGTATCGAGCTTATGCTCAGGATCGGTTTCAGAATTGAATATGATCTTTTCGAATATACCGTTTTCCGCGTCAGCAATTCTGATCAAACCTCCACCTGTTGCAGCACACCATAGATCGCCTGTGGCATCTTCAGCAATGCATGACACATGGTTACTGCTTATAGATAAAGGATCTTCAGGATCATACCTGTAAATAGTGAATTTATCTTCTTTTCTGCCGTATTTGTAAAGACCATGAGATGATACAATCCATACCCTCCCTCCGGAATCTTCAAGGAACCTACCTGATTTTGTTGTCCATGAAAAATCCTGGTCACCATCAAACTGATATCTTTTAAACTGAGAGGTGCTTTTATTGAATGTAAAAATATCACCTGCTGTTATTATCCACAGCAAGCCTGATCTGTCTTCTTGTATATATCTGATCCGGTTATCATTGCTCATGTAATTTGCGGAATCAGGCATAAACTGATCTATTTTGCCGGTCTTCTGGTCAAGTTTGTTCAGTGCGCCATAGGTCGCGATCCACATTATTCCCGCGCTGTCTTCAAGAATGCCCGACACAAAATGACCGGCTAATGAAGAGCCCGATAAACTTTTAAACCAGTAGTTTTTGTTTTGATTTCCGTCGAACCTGTAGAGTCCGTTAAAAGTTCCTGACCAGAGAAAGCCTCTGCTGTCAAAAAATAATCTTGTTGTTGAAATATCAGCGCCAGGCTCTGTAATGGGATAATGGAGAAACTTGCCCTGGAAGCTGTTTGGTTCAGGAATAATGGTTTTCTGGGCTGCAGCATGCTTAAAAGGAAACAAGACAACTACAGCAAGCAACACCTTGCAAGCGATGTTCATAGGTCAGGCTTTAGTAAATAAACCTTTCAACTCAACATCACATAATGAGGTAAAAGTTACAACTCTTTTTTTATACCCGCAATTTTATTTGCCTGGTTTGGCCATGATTATTCAGAATTCCTTTCTAAGTATTTTTTACATGCGTTTTAGACCGCACCTGCAATATTTGAGCAAAATCTAATCTTGGATTTTTTGACTATAATTGTATTTTTACAGCCAATTGTACCTTCATGAAATCCAGCATTCTGTTTGCAGACGCACTTAAACTGAAAAGGCCCAATGCTTTTCATGTAATGCTGAAACCGGCAGGGCCCTCCTGCAATCTTAATTGCACCTACTGCTATTATCTTGAAAAAAATAAACTCTACCCGGATGCCGGGAAGCTTAAAATGTCGGATGAGCTGCTCGAAAATTTTACTAAACAATTTATAGAAGCGCAACAGATACCGGTAGTTACTTTTACCTGGCAGGGTGGAGAGCCTACCCTCATGGGACTTGATTTCTTTAAAAAAGCAATTGGGTTTCAGAAGAAATATTCAGGTGGCAAGAAAATCGAAAACGCATTTCAGACTAACGGTACCCGGCTCAATGACGACTGGTGTAAGTTCTTTACAGACAATAATATACTTGTTGGCATCTCAATAGATGGTGCAGAACATAATCATGATCGTTACAGGAGAACTTTTTCGGGCGGTGCAACATTTAAAAGAGTTATGAAGGGAGTTGAGCTGCTTAAAAAACACAAAACAGAATTCAACACCCTGAGTGTGGTGAATGATTACAATGTACATTATGCTTCTGAAACCTACAGATTCCTTAAAAAGATCGGCAGCGGTTTTATACAGTTTCTTCCGGTTGTTGAGCATATTTCTGAACACCGGACACCGGATGAATTGCAGCTTATAGCTCCGGTACATGAAAAGAATGCGAAAGTGACAGACTGGTCGGTCGGACCAGCCGATTTCGGGAAGTTCCTTGTTACAGTCTTTGATGAATGGGTAAGAAATGATGTTGCCCGGTATTTTGTTCAGATTTTTGATGCCACTCTTGCCAATTATGTCGGAGAGACTCCAGGATTATGCGTCTTTGCTGAAACCTGTGGCGATGCTCTGGTTATGGAACATAACGGAGATCTTTTCTCCTGTGATCATTTTGTGTATCCGGAGTATTTTCTTGGCAATATCACAGAAACACCTATGATTGACCTTGTCAAATCACAACAACAGTTCGATTTCGGGATTGACAAAAGGAATAAATTACCCCGTTACTGTCTGGAGTGTGAGGTCAGATATGCCTGTCATGGTGAATGCCCCAAAGCACAGATTTCTTCTTACCCCCGATGGTAAACCAGGTTTAAACTACCTCTGCGAAGGGTATAAGCTGTTTTTTAAACACGCTGAGCCATATATGAAATTCATGGCAGAGGAGCTTAAATACAAGCGCCCCCCTTCAAATGTGATGAACTGGATAAGGAATAAGGAAAATCAGGTCATCAAACCCGTTTTGCCAGAGCGTAATGATCCCTGTCCCTGTGGATCAGGGAAGAAATTCAAGAATTGCTGCATGGGAAAGCCAATTTACAAGTTATAGGCTTAAAGCCACAATGTAATAGCGGCACAACGGGGTACATGGAGATCTTGAAATCCAGTACCAGCTTATGTGTTTACAATGAACTAAATGGAATATTTCCAGTCATTCATCAAATCATTGAGTTATTTGTCAAAAGAATTAGTATTTAGAATAAAAAAAATGTTAAATTTAGTCTGACTGATACAGCACAGTGAATATTTTATAGACTTTATTCAGAATTAAATCTCTTTCAGTTATACCAGAATTTCCACCAATCTCATTATATAAAATCTACTGTAAGATGAAAAAGCTGACTCCAAAGAAAATGACGGTTATTCTGATCATTCTCCTGATTAGCCTTCCCAAATGCGAGTCATTGATTGACCAGAACGATGACTGTGATAAAACGAAGTTTGCAAAAACCGAAGAGCCTGTATTTTCTCTTATAGTGGATGCCGATCAGACTCTGACAGTGGATGACGGAACGAAATATGATACAAAAGATGCAACAAAGGCTATTGTTTCAGGGTCAATCACAAAAATATACTGCTCAGGTTCCGAGGGAGGAAGGTTTGAATTCAATACAACCTTATTTCCGAGCGCATCTGACCTTGACTTTCTTAACAAAGCAAAAATCGGAAATGCATATCAGATAAAATTTGCAAACGAAAACGATTATGTAATTGTAATATTTCGTGAAAAGTATTACTTTTCTGATGGAAAGATTTTTGAATCTGTCGAGATATCACAAAGGATTTATTTTAAAAATATTTTTATTGATACCAGCCTTAGCGATTTTCCTAAATTTGCATGGCTTAATGACACTAAAGTCAGTTTCCATGAGGTGACAATATAGAGTAGGACCTATTCCTTAATAAACTCAATAATATGCTCTGAAGCATATTCGTCACCGGCAGGATTCAATCGTTTTACAAAAAACCTTGCCTTTTTACCAAGCCGGAGACAAGTTGTCTTATTTGCAATATCTTCGGGCGTATTCAGCGGCTGGAGAGATGGATACCATAGTGTATAACCTGGTTTTTCAAACAGAAGCTTTGGCTTTGACCATTCCTGGGTACTTGCCGGATTACTGAAATCGGGATTCTTATTAAATGAAATAAATACCTTGCTCCCTTTCCATGAAGATCCTGTAACATGACCCATAAGCATTACCCAGCAATTCAGATAAGTATTCCAGCTGACTGATGGTCCCCAGTGAAAGCCTCCTTCGGGCGAAGATGCCGGTCCCCCGCCCTCTTCCCTGGGAATCTGAATCGATGCCACAGGTTTACCGAAGCTATTGTATGGTATCGTGAAATCAGCTCCGTCCCAACGTTTTGCCTTATCACGGGGATCATCCAGATCGTTAAGGGCAATTCTGGCCACACTTATGCATTGGCCCTTCCATTCTGTCGTCCTGTCGTAGGTATCTTCGTCATAAACTCCCGGATATCCATATTCTCCGTAAAAGAGATAGAGATAATCCCCGCTGGCGACTGCTGAAGGATCACCGACCCCTCCTGCAAATGTATTTGATGTATTATGAGGCTTTAAAATGAGACGAGAATCGAGATCTTCAATGAAAATCCCCTTGTTTTCCCAGCTTCTGCCGCCGTCGGTTGATTTCATAATGCCTATCCGGCAAACAGCTGCAGGACTTTCAGGGCCAAGCAGACCCTGGGGCCAGTTTTTGTTTTTGTATCCTTCCCCGGTTACTGAATCATAAGGCAGAGTCGATGGATAATTCTCGTTATGATAAATTGCATAAAGAGTCCTTCCGCTCACATCATTTTTATCCTGATAAATAGTCTCAAACCATACTGCTCCATGCAGTCCTGCACTTCCCGGAGGAACATTTTCAGGCATTAGGGGACTTGTGAATTCTGAAGAATCGTTATCGAATGCATCAGGTGCATTTTTCCCGTCAGAGAATTTCAGATCCCTTGCATCGCCCCATAAAGGATCCTCGCCATATTTGCCCGGGAATATTCTGAAAGTATCACCTATCCATGCTTCCGCCATATTGCAGTCGACAAAAGAATTGAATTGCACTTTTTCCGCAGGCGATAAGTGTGAACGATGGATTGAAATCATTCCTGTCTGTTTCTGACATGATATCAGCGCGAGCAGAGTGATAAATGCATAAATGTGAATTTTTCTCATAAGGCTGTTTCTTTCAATAATTATTGTAAATTTAGAATAAAAATAGTTATGAATTCATCACGTCGTTCATTTATTCAGAAAGCATCCATCCTGACAGCAGCTGCAGGCTTCGGAATTTCTTGCACCGGAGGGAAGCAGACACCCGCTGAAGAGGTAAATTCGACTCCAAAAAAGATACGAAGAAATAAAATAGGAGTATCAACCTATTCGTTCTGGCAATTTAACGGACCAAAGGAAAATTCTCCGATCGAAGATTGCATAGATAAAGCTGCTGCAATGGGATTTGACGGAATTGAGTTCCTGTTAATGCAGATGCAGTCGGAAGAGAACAGCTATCTTCAGAAACTGAAAAGGCAGGCTTTTCATTCAGGACTCGATATTATGGGATTTTCAACACACCAGGGATTTATTTTTCCTGAAAAGAAAACCAGGGATAGCGAAATTGCTAAAACCATCCATCAGATAGAACTTGCTTACCAGCTTGGGATTCCGACCATGAGACTGAATACAGGCAGGTGGAATACTACCAAATCATTTGATGATCTGATGGCAAATAAAGGGATTGAGCCTAATATTCCAGGGTACACTGATGATCAGGGCTTTGAATGGGTGATCGATTCAATAGGGCAATGTATTTCAACGGCGGAAAAATGCGGTGTTGTTCTGGGTCTTGAAAACCACTGGGGCCTTGGGCGCACAGCCGATGGTGTTTTAAGGATTGTTGATGCAATTAATTCACCATGGCTGCAGATAACTTCTGATACAGGAAATTTCCTTGAAAATCAGTATGTACAGCTGGAAAAAATGGCACCAAAGACGTTCCTTATCCAGGCCAAGACATATTATGGAGGTGGTAAATGGTACACTCTGGATATTGATTATAAGCATGTTGCTGAGATCTTCAGAAAGGTTGATTACAGGGGATATGTATCAGTAGAATTTGAAGGGAATGAGGATCCGATGATTGCTGTACCAAAAAGTCTGGAGCTTATAAGAGAGGCATTTACATGGGAGGAATAAAAAACGGTGTAATGGCATAACGGCATAACGGCGTAATGGCATAATGGTGCAGTGTCGTTATTGCAGGGAGCAGGGATTTTAGGGCAAGGGGTTGATTGGTAAATTAAAGTTATTTAAGCGGAAGATTCATTTTCTTCAGAAGTGCGACATAACGGGCGTTATTTTTCAGTTCGGGATGCTCAATAATTACCAGGGAGACATAGGCCAGCATCCAAAAGTTTTCCTCGTAAGCTTTTTCATAATAATCCATGGCTTTATCATATTCCTTCATGATTAGATACCGTTTTGCCTGTCCTGTAAATGAAATGCTCCCTCCTCTGTTATATACTTCCTCATTTACTTTTATTCTGTCCTCAATGACTGCAAAATAGCCATCTTTGTTAAAGAGACTATCGAGGTAAACGAGATACTTCTCATTTGACCAATATATTCTTCTTCTGTATCTCTCATACCATTTCAAAGTATCCCCAATGCTTAAATAGGAATTTGTGACCGCCTCAAATGCAAAGTTATTGTCAGGATCTATTGAGAGTGCTTTTTCAGATTGTTTCAGAGCCGCTTTAATGTCGCCGGTATACCACATCACACGTGCGTATAATCCAAGTACCAGAGGTCTGAGAGGATCAAGGGCAAGTGCGAGGTTTGCCTGATAAACAGCTTCATCGGTTCTTCTGAGTATCATCAAGAGGTGTGCATAATATGATCTGGCCAGTGCATCATTCGGATTAAGCTCCAGAGTCTTTAAGAAATTCCTTTTCGCCGGTCTCCCAGTCCCATCCGGGCCATACCGTCAATACCGCTTTTACGTAGTGTGAATTAGCTGAATTCTGGATCCAGATCAAGAGCCTTTTTCAGATATTCAGATGATTTTCTGTATGCTTCGGTCAGTGGTCCGAATGCAAAGCCTCCTATTGCATTCCAGGTCATTGCCATGCCTGCATAAGGTTCTGCCCAGTCAGGATCTTTCTCAATGGCAATCTGGAAATATTGCAGTGCGCTATCAAGGTCCTCAGTACCAAGCCGTTCCCAATGAAACTGACCTTTCATGTAGGCGACCAGGGCTTCCGGATCAACTGTCCTGGATTCTTTCAAGTAAACATTCTTCATCAGGCGTAAGTTCGATATTCACCTCATCTGCTATTGTCCTTGTAATACGGTTATAGAGGTTTAAGTATCTGGCTCTTTTCCTCCTTATAATCACTGATCCATAATATTTCTTCCTCCGGAAATGCACTGATAAGGCTTACCTGGATTATTACACTGTCACGTGACCCCGAATACCGATACCTCAATTGCTCCTTCAACATTAAGCTCATCAGCAATCTCATGCACTGATTTACCAGCGTTTTTATATGCATTTGAAGTGGTGGTGTTTATAACCCGTAATCCGCTGAGCCTCTTTAAATCCGATATCAGGCAGGCATGCATACCTGAAACCAGAGTTTCAATTGTCTCATCGCCTGTATAGTTGGTGAACGGAAGGATAATCATTGATTTAATTGACTCGGTCCGGACCTGCTTACCAATGTCAGTTATGTTTAAAACTATCATTGATACAATGATAACAACCACGGTAACCAGTATACCGGTAATTAGATAAATTCGTCTCCACGGTTTAATCGGTGTTTTTCTGAAGCTGTCCTGTTCTTTACTTTTTTCCTGAACTACAACAGTCTCTTTTACAATGGATTCCTCAATCCCCGTATACTTAAGATACCACTCAATAACAGTTGCAAGGTCAAGAATTACCGGTTTAACCTGTCGTGGATCAAAATCCTTTGGATGGGCGCCGAATGTCGACAGGCTGTTCAGGTTCTGCATCGAGACCACGATGTTATCCGGAACCTTCTCTTCCCTGTTCAGTTTATCGATAATGCCTTTCAGGGGTTCAGTACCACGAGGTCTGTTCAGCTCGCGTTCGCTTAAATCCGTAATGATTACCTCAAGACATCTTCTGGAATAGATCAAAACCACATTTTCATCATCGGTTTTTATCAGTTTTCCCAGTTCCAGTTCGAGCTTAGGATGCTTATCTTTTAAAGAATTATGTAGTCTCTCCAGTTCCTTTATTTCCGATGACCAGATTGTCATAATTGATTTATTTAAGAATAGAGGTGAAAAATGATCTACCTTATAATCTTATGATCAGGACTTAAATATTTGATTACATAAAAATAAGCAATATCGGTTAAGAAGTCAAGTGATACCCGACGGAATCCTGATTGCGATAATACCGCTTTATCTACTATTTGATTATAAATAAACCTTTTAACTCTTCGCTATCCTTGTAGCCATACCTCACTGCCTTTACCCTGATATTGTAACTTCCTGGCTTAAGATGCAACGGTCCGGAATAGAGCAACCAGTGAGGATTTGCTTTTTCTTCAAACGTATATACTAGTGATGACCCATGAGTCGGGCAATAAAATCCAAGTGTCATCGGTGATGAATATGTTCCACCCTGACGATAATTTTTTGTATGACGCTCTTCAGGTGAATTTATTATAAAATAAGGAACATCTGTAACAGGCTGTTTCCCTCCCGGCCACATCTGTTCGATCATTTCTGATTCATTCAGATGCCCCATATCACCGGTCTCCAGGGTCCATTGCCTGTGACGATCCCGCAGAGCATCCAGGATCTGTTTAAGCTTCGGATCATCAGCAAGGTTGTTAATCTGAAACGGATCCGCATTGACATCATAGAGTTCTTCAGGAGGCCTCGAATAAGCCATCCAGCTCTTCTGCGGTACCAGTCAGTTTACCCTCTGCATCGAGACGAAGCATTTCCTTGTATATCGGCATATTGCTCAGGTAGGGAATCCATATCGGAAAGGGTTCGTTTGGGTAATAATTACGAATATAGAGGTAATCCCTTGTGCGCACGGAACGTATCATGTCATACGATTCATCTACCCTGTCGCGGGCAGCGAATACAGCATCTCTCTCATGCCCTTCCTGGTCGCCCGAGGAATGGGATACCCTGCATATGGGCCGGAACCGGTATTCCGGCAAGTGAAAGAACAGTTGGACCAAAATCGATTGAACTGATAAGCCGGTCATCAACAGTTCCTGCCTTTGTTTTTCCAGGGAATCTGATGATAAGAGGGATGTTCAGTCCTGAGTCATACAACCATCTTTTGCCTCGAGGCAGGCCATCGC
The DNA here is from genome assembly GCA_963753495.1 of uncultured Bacteroidales bacterium. Taxonomy (GTDB): domain Bacteria; phylum Bacteroidota; class Bacteroidia; order Bacteroidales; family VadinHA17; genus LD21. Next base: position 12,454 of record CAVWCO010000007.1, on the reverse strand, counting down.
CATGGTCGCCCCAGAAAAAAATAATTGTATTTTCAAGCTCTCCCTCTTTTTCAAGTTCATTAAGTAAAACACCAACAACTGAATCAAGTCTTGCAATATTATCGTACATTTTTGCAATATTGACTCTTATTATTTCATTATCAGGATAATAAGGAGGTACTTTGACTGATTTCGGATCGGTTTTCACATTGCTTATGTCCCAGTTTTGGCTCTCATGTGTACCTGTCCAGTTGAAAACAGCAAAGAAAGGCTGGTTTTTATCCTGACGGTTTTTATAGTGAGCAGTTCTGCTGCATTCATCCCATATACTTGCCGGAACAGGATCTTTAGAAAACTGATAGTCAGTTTTGTTGTTATTGGTGCAATAATACCCTGCAGCCCTCATATATTCAGTAAATGCTTTTACATAATGAGGAGGAACAGCTGTAAATTCAACAGGATTCTCCACTCGACCTCCTGTAGGAAGTTGTCCTCATATGCATGCATCCTATTGATGTCTGGTACATACCTGTAATTATTCCTGCCCTGCAGGGTGCGCTGATAGCGGCAGTGGTGAATACGTTTGTGTACCGTATTCCCTGCGATGCAAGACGGTCAATATTTGGGGTTTTCGCGACCTTATCGCCATAGCATCCAAAGTGAGGGCTGAGATCTTCTGTTGATATCCAGAGGATGTTAGGTTGTTTCTGTTGCTGCTGACCGGCAGAATTTACTGCTAATAGTGTAGCAGCGCTGATTCCGAGTAAAGATCTTAAATTCATCATGCAATATTTTTTTGGTTACACAGAGATCCACGGAGATTTCACAGAGTTACACAGAGGTACACAAAGCTGTAACTCTGTGTAACTCAGTGATCCTCAGTGTAACTCTGTGTAAGTTTTTAATTTTTAGTCAACAAATATATTAATTAATTGATCCGGGTTTTCTTCTATTATTACCCGGTGTGTTAGTAAGGTTATCCCCAGGTCTTTTCTTGCCTTTTCAGCCAGTTCCTTCAGCTCTCTAACTTTTTCAGGATAGAACTGAGCAACATTATACCATTCACCAGGATCGCGCCTGAGATCATACAGCTGCAGTTCAGTAACTGTCTCAGTACCCGTAGGGCCCGGCCAGCCATCAACGCCCGGCTTCATCCCTCTGTAAGTCCGGCTTTTATGGGGAAGAACGAGCTTCCAGAAATCCAGCTGCACTGCCTCAAGACTGTTTACTTCATAGTAATAATAAAACTCATGGCGCGGAACTGCAAGTTCATCACTGAGCATAAGAGGCAGGATGTTTACTCCATCGATTCTGAGAGAGGGTAACTGTGCACCTGTAATGGCAGCAAGAGTCGGAAGAATATCAATTGAGGAAGCAAGCTGATTGCATATTTCCCCGGCAGGTATCACTCCCGGCCATCTCATTATACATGGAACCCTCTGTCCTCCTTCCCAGCTTGTCCCTTTACCTTCGCGCAAACCTCCGGTTGTTCCGGCATGATTCCCGAAATTCAGCCATGGACCATTGTCACTTGTGAAGATCACAAGCGTATTTTTTTCCAGTCCGTTGCGCTCCAGAGCCTTCATGATCTCCCCTATCGACCAGTCGACCTCCATCATCACATCTCCGTACAATCCCTGGCTGCTTTTACCCCGGAATTTATCTGAGACACCAAGGGGAATATGTACCATGGAATGAGGAATATATAGAAAAAAATGTTCTGATTTATGGTCATCAATAAACCTGACAGCACGCTCCGTATAATCAGTTGTAAGCTTATCCTGGTCAGCAAGAGTCCGGACCTCTCCCACCTTATCATTACCTTTTATCAGAGGTAATACAGGATATTTCATCTTGTTGCTGGTTGTATCCTTCAGATGAATGGGGACTCCGTCAAAATCGACAGGCCACATATCGTTGGAATAAGGAATTCCGTAATAATCATCGAATCCATGCTGAAGCGGAAGGAATTCCTTATGATGTCCAAGGTGCCATTTGCCAATGATACCTGTGTAATACCCTCTTGTTTTAAGCATCTCTGCAATTGTTGTCTCTTCGGAATTGATCCCGTTAGTTGCCCAGGGCATCAGAGCCCCTGATATGCCAACCCTGTTGGGATAACAGCCGGTAAGCAGTCCGGCACGCGAAGCACTGCTCACAGCCTGCGGGCAATAGAACCATGTGAACTGCATTCCCTGGTTTGCAAGACGGTTGAGGTTGGGAGTCTTAATATTGATTTGCACCTGTCCTGCCGATGTCACCATAACCCATATCGTCCATGAGGATCAGGACAATATTTGGTGTGGAGGGTCTGAACGATTCTGCCTTTTGGGAACTTGCATTTAATGCAGTCAGGGAAGAAAGTCCAAAACAAAAAGTCGATTTTAAAGTCATAATATTAAATTCTTATTAACCACTGAGGTACACGGAGTTTTCTCAGAGTTTCACAGAGTTTTAAGAATTTTTTAATTCAGAATACTCCGTGTTACTCCGTGCGAACTCAGTGATACTCTGTGGTTAATTCTTAAATTTTTTTATACTCAAAAATTATTTGCTCTTCTTAATATTTTGCAGGAGTTCTGTTAATTCTTTAACAATATCTTTATTTTCAGAGGCTAAATTATTCCGCTCCCCGATATCTGTTTTTAGATTATATAGCTGCGGCACTGTATCATTTCCTGTTTCGGTATTGGTATTTACCTGAACTTTTACACCCGGTCCGGGTTCAATGAACTTCCAGTCACCTTTAATGATTGATAATCTTCCGTTTGAAGCATGTTCTACCAGCCATTCCCGGCCGGTTTTTGATTTGCCGAGCAAAACGTCAATACTGTTAAAACTGTCGCCACCAGCTCCTTCAGGTAAAACCTGCCCGGCAAGCGCTGCAAAGGATGCCAAAAGATCAACCTGACTGAAGAGTGCATCCGAAGTGCCTGCTTTAATTTTTCCTTTCCAGCTGACAATAAATACAACCCTTGTACCTCCGTCGAAAGCACTGTATTTTCCTCCCCGCAAAGGTCCGGCAGGTTTGTGCGATCCGAGAAGTTCAACGGCCTGATCCTTGTACCCATCATCGACAACCGGTCCGTTATCGCTGGTAATTATTATAAGTGTGTTTGGTGCAAGACCCAAGCCGGTCAACTGCCTTCATAATTTCTCCCACCGACCAGTCAAATTCAAGAATGGCATCTCCCCTTGGCCCCATTCCGCTTTTACCAACAAAACGCTGATTTGGCGCTCGCGGCACATGAATATCGTGTGTTGCAAAATACAGGAAGAAAGGGTTGTTCTTGCTCTCTACAATAAACTTTACTGCTTTGCAGTGATTATATCAGCAATATCCTCGTCGACCCAGAGCGCTGATTTGCCTCCGGTCATATAGCCGATCCGGCTTATTCCGTTCACAATTGTCATATCATGTCCGTGACTGGGATGCATTTTCAGAAGTTCAGGATTATCCTTGCCTGTGGGCCAATTGCCGGTTTTTTCCTTGTAGTTCACAGTTATCGGATCTGAAGGATCAAGTCCGGCTACTCTCCTGTTCTCAACAAATACACATGGCACTCTGTCACCTGTTGCCGGGATGATAAAACTATAATCAAAGCCAATATCCGGCGGACCAGATTTGATTTCCCCATTCCAGTCAGGGCCACCCTCAGGTCCCAGTCCCAGATGCCATTTGCCAACTACTCCTGTTGTGTACCCGGCATTTTTCATGACTGAAGCAATTGTTACCCGTCCAGGCTGAATTATAGCGGAGGCATCACCGGGCAAAACACCGGTCCCTTTTCTTCTCCAGGCATATTCGCCTGTAAGCAGTGAATACCGCGAAGGAGTGCTGGTTGCTGAGGTACAATGGGCATTCGTAAACCTAAGTCCCTGACTGGCAAGCCTGTCAATATTTGGTGTTTTTACACTGGTTGCACCATAACAACTGACATCCCCATAGCCCAGATCATCAGCATAAATGATAATTATGTTAGGTTTTTCAGCTGATTGACTGAAAGCGGGACAAATGCTCCAATGGTAAGAAATCCAAGGAACTTGCCAATAAATACTTTTTTTTGTTCTCATCATTGACTTTCATTTGCCTCACCCCCTTCGTGCTCCTAGAGCGGGAAACTAAATTCCTCCCGGGGAGGGATTTAGGGAGAGGTCGATTTAATAAACCAATTAAGTGACAGTTATCGATTATTCATTTTTCGTATGCAAATGGAAACACTTCTGAAGCTGTATGTGCCTGCTTTCATGAGTTCTTCCATTTTCTTAACAATTTCAGGATTTGATGCCGACAAGTCAGTTGTTTCCCCTTCATCTGATGACAGATCATAGAGTTCAGTTGAGCCCTGCGGGACCTTGTCAACATTCAGCTTCACAGCTTTCCAGTCTCCCATTCTTACTGCCATCTTACCACCCTGCTCATGGAATTCCCAGTAGAGATATTCATGCTCCTTCTGCTTTTTTCCAATTAATTCGGGAGGAAATGATATTCCGTCTATTCCTCCAGGTGGCTGTAACACCTGAAATTTCCGCCAGTGTTGGCATCACATCCCAGAAAGCCGACACATGATCGGAAACAGATCCCTGTTTTACTTTTCCAGGCCATTTTACGATCATCGGGGTCCTGATGCCGCCTTCATACATATCGCGCTTGTATCCCTTCAACGGACCATTGCTGTTGAAATAATCAGGGTCTGCTCCGGCCTCAAGATGAGGTCCGTTATCGGATGCAAAGATTATGATTGTGTTTTTTTCAAGTCCCAGTTCCGAAGTTTTGAGACTATCTCGCCTACATAATCATCGAGCTGGGTCACCATTGCCGCAAAAGCCGCATGTGCTTCAGGCTGAGAACCATAGGGTCCAAGCCTGTAATTCGGGCCATCATCGGTCCCTTTGAATGATTTTTCAGGTTCAAATTTACCCCTGAAAATATCCATATATTCCTCTTTTGCAAAAAGTTCAGCATGAGGAATAGTGGTCGGGTAGAAAAGGAAAAAAGGTTTATCCTTATTCTTTTCAATGAAGTCCAGTGCCTCTGCATGTATCAGATCAGCGCTGTAGACTACCTGTTCTTCCGCTGTCATTCTCATGGATAAGTATCTTTTCATGATTATGCCACAGGTGATCAGGATAATAATTATGTGCCAGGCTCTGGCAGTTATATCCATAGAATTCATCAAAACCCTGTGAATTCGGATCTCCTTCAGTATCGATATATCCCAGTCCCCACTTTCCAAAGGCGCCGGTCACATAGCCTTTTGATTTAAGCATTTCAGCCACAGTAAATGATTTAGCAGGAAGAGGCCATTGTCCTTCGGGCTCCCATCCTTTATTGCCCCTGATGGGTGTATGTCCTGTGTGAAGCCCTGTCATCAGGCTTGCACGGGAAGGAGCGCTGACAGTGCATCCTGTATAATGCTGCGTGAAAAGCATTCCCTGTCTTGCAAGGCGGTCAATATTAGGTGTTGAGAATTTCTGCTGGCCATAACAGCTCAGATCCCCGTAACCAAGGTCATCGGCAAGAATGTATACTATGTTTGGAAGTTGTTTTTCTTTGTTTACCTGAGAGCAGGCTGCGAGGGCCAGGGAGGCACAAAGGGTGAGCGGAATTTGGGGTTTTATCATTGTGAATTGTGATTGTTATGTGCTGGTTATATACTGATCAGGCAGTTGCCAAGCTGCTGACTGCCAACTTGGGGGTTCAGGGGGATGTAATTTACAGATTCCTGATCCTTATCTTAAATGCCTCCTGCGGATTCCTAACAAGGATCTGATCAATTTCATCATCCGTCATTCCTTTTGCTTTCAGGACAGGTATAAAATAATCAAAAATATCGGTATACCCGTTAATCGTACCTCCTCCCGGTTTAGCCGGATCGTACCATCCTGAATCGTGGGAAATAAGTACCTTTGAAAGAAGCCCATTTTTTTTCATTTCAATAATTCTGGCAGCATACCACTCAACAGTCCCATGGGAGCCGGTTTCGGCACCATCTCTTTTCCGGATATTATCGAGTGAAATCCAGGCTCCATCCTTTGCAGCACTGATATTTCCTTCCTGTGTTCCGCCCTGGGCATGAATCCAGATGAAGGCAGAAGGATCGACACCCATTTCTTTCAGAATTGCAATCTGTGCGAAGGCAGGATTATCCGGACCAGTGTGCGAGGCTATTACAAGACCTGTTTTAAGATGTGTTAAGCCGGCAGCTGTTATGATCTTAATATGTGCATCCGGAGAAGTGTATCATCCGGATTGACCCCTATCTTAATAAATCCCGGCTTTATACCCGTATCTTCAATCCCTTTCTCAAATTCGTTTATCCATAAATCTGCAAGCTCCTCTGCATTCATCTGAAAAAAGCTTTCGGGAATATATTTGTTATTTACAGCTCCATAGTAACCTGTGTTTGTTATGAAATTGATACCTGCAGTGCGTGAAAGAGACTTAAGTAACAAAGGATCACGGCCAAGCCATGCCGGAGTTGATTCGATAATTGTCTTTACCCCTCTTTCTTTTGCCTCCAGGACAACCGGCAATACTTTTTCAATAACAGAATCCCTGTTCCATCTGAAATATCCGGTGCTGTCAGCGCCTATGAAGTCGACAAGGATATGCTCATGTTCAAGGGTTATACCCATTTTACCAGGCGATTCAGGTCCGTTGACAGTCATAATATATTCCACGGGTACTGGCTTGCAGGCGATAATCACTATTCCGAAAACCAGGAACAGTATAAGCCAGAGAATAATTTTCATATCATCATAGTCATCCATTTCCATTACAGGGAAATAATGTTGTTAAATGCAGGGTTATTTATTGACGAAATTAGAAAAATAGTTGAAATAATCAGATGATTAATTTGAAAAATAGTAGGGGCGTTGCATGCAACGCCCGTACAACAATCAATCCGTACAACATATCCGACAGTGTCAGAATTTATTTGTACGAATCGACGTGTACGTTTTTCACCGCCCGTCCGGATGGATCAATATTGTTCTTGAATGATGCATCCCATGCGAGTGCTTCGGCTGTGCTGCAGGCCACCGAGGGTACAGAAGGAACGCATGATGCAGCGGAATCGGATGGGAAATGCTCCGAAAATATTGTTCTGTAGAAATATTCTTCTTTCGACATTGGCGGATTAATCGGGAACCGGTATCTGGCATTTGAAAGTTGTTCGTCCGATACTTCCTTTGCTGTAAGAGCCTTCAGTGTGTCAATCCAGTTGTAGCCGACACCATCTGAAAACTGCTCCTTCTGTCTCCAGGCTATGCTTGCCGGAAGATAATCTTCAAAAGCTTTTCTGAGGACCCATTTTTCGATCCGTTCTTTCGATGTCATTTTATCTCTGGGATTCAGCCTCATTGCGACATCCATGAACTCCTTGTCGAGAAATGGAACCCGTCCCTCGACACCCCAGGCAGCAAGCGATTTATTTGCCCTGAGACAATCATAAAGATGGAGCTTGCTGAGCTTTCTTACTGTCTCCTCATGCAACGCTTTGGGAGTGGGTGCTTTATGGAAATAAAGGTATCCGCCAAATATTTCATCAGCACCCTCACCTGTAAGAACCATCTTCACTCCCATTGATTTTATTACCCTTGCCAGAAGATACATGGGCGTTGATGCCCTTACAGTGGTAACATCATAAGTTTCTATATGATAAATTACATCACGGACAGCATCAATCCCCTCCTCAACTGTAAAATTAATTTCATGATGGACCGTTCCGATATGATCAGCCACCTTACGGGCGGCTGCCAGATCGGGTGACCCGTTCAGTCCGATTGCAAAGGAATGCAGCTGGGGCCACCAGGCTTCAGCCTTATCGCCCGATTCTATCCTCTTTGGAGCAAATTTCTTTGCAACTGCAGAAATAATTGAGGAATCCAGACCCCCGGAAAGAAGCACCCCGTAAGGAACATCAGACATCAGCTGACGGTGGACAGAAGATTCCAGGGCTGATCTCAGATCATCTATTGATGTAGTGTTATTTTCAACCGCACTATAGTCCATCCAGTCGCGGGTGTACCACTTTTTCATCACTCCATCCCTGCTGTAGAGATAATGACCTGGAAGGAATTCTTCAATTTTGTTACAGATACCCTCGAGAGCTTTCAGTTCTGAGGCAACATAGAAATTACCATGTTGATCACGTCCTGTATAAAGAGGTATAATGCCAATGTGATCCCTTGCAATCAGGTAACAGTCATTTTCCCTGTCGTACAGAGCAAATGCGAAGATCCCGTTCATTTCCTCAAGGAATGCCGGTCCCTTATCGCGGTAAAGCGGCAGGATGACCTCGCAATCGGACTGAGTCTGAAATTCATATGAATTCTCATAGCGTTTCCTTATCTCCTGGTGATTATATATCTCACCATTCACAGCAAGGATCAGGTTCCCATCTTTGCTTTTAAGAGGCTGTCCGCCCGATTGAGGGTCCACTATCGCCAGCCGTTCGTGTGCCAGTATCGCTTTTTCACAACAAAATATGCCTGACCAGTCGGGACCGCGATGTCTGACCTTTTTCGACATTTTAAGGACAGAAGTCCTAAGCTCCATATGGTTAACCTTCAGATCGAATACTCCTATAATTCCGCACATAATTTTTTTTGTGGTTGCTGGTTGCTTGTTACTTGTTAAGTCAATTATTAAGGGTTGACTCGGAAAATTTGAGTGCAAAAATAATAATTGATTTGAAATAATCAAAGTATTTAATCAAAATATTATATAATTCGTAAGTAATATGACATTATTAATATAATTTATTAATCTATATTGCAAATATTATTTATTTTATTAATTTATGTATGATTGTAGGGGTGTTGCATGCAACGCCCCTACGACACCCTGACGATACCCGTATAACACCCATGCAACCGACACCAGAACGACAGATACATCATAGCAATTACCAGAGACTATTAATTAGGAAATTATTTGAATATCGTAATTAACGCTTTGAAATTTGTTGTTTTGTTAATCAAAAATTAAATTATTTTGCAAAATGAAAATATTACAATGACAAGCAGATGAAAAGTAAAAAAGCATGGTATTCAACAAAAATGACTCGTATCATTATTTGTTCTTTTTAATATTGCCTATGTTTCTTTTTCACAGAAACTGATAGTACCAAAGTTCCCAGTCATTTTGGCGGGGCGGTTACAGTTACCAATAAAGGTATTTCAATAATACCCAATCTAACACTGGGTAAGCCTGCAGCTATATTTGATCTTTCGGTGGGAAAGAAAAGACTAAGTTTTGAACCGCAGTTCCGGTTTGCACTTGAAGGTAAACCCTGGTCATTTATTTTCTGGTGGCGTTATAAAATAGTGGAAAGCAAAAAGTTCCGGATGAACATTGGTGCACATCCGGCATTTGCTTTCACTACCGTTACTTTTCCTTATGATACAGTTCCACAGGAAATCATTATGGTGCAACGTTATCTGGCGGGTGAAATAGTACCTACTTACACAATAACAAAAAACATCAGTGTTGGAATGTATTACCTGACAGCCTTTGGCCTCCAGGACGATGGAGTAAAATACACGAACTATCTTGGTTTTAGATTTTATTTCTCTGATATCAGGCTCTCGGATAAGTTTTATATGAGATTTAATCCACAGATATACTATCTGAAAATGGATGAAAATGACGGATATTACTTTAACGCAACTCTGACTTTAGCCAAACGGAATTTCCCTGTTACAGTCTCATCTCTGATAAACCAGACTATTCAGACAGAAATACCTTTTGGTGAAGACTTCATCTGGAATATAAGTCTGACTTATTCTTTCAATAAAGATTATGTAGTAAAATAATTGATGAATTTATATCTAGAATCATTAGTGTCCACTTAAATATAATTGATTTTCAACAGCATACAATATAGTTCTTTGATATCATGGTAGTTTAGTTTGTAAATAGCTAGTTTTGAGATATTTTGTCAAGGTGGCGTTTAAGGTTGAACTCATTTACCGTTGGCTTTAGCCAACGGATGAAGATACCTCCCAAGTTCGGGCTTTAGCCCAAAATAAAGGACTAAAGTCCTTTATAGTGAGGCTGATATACCGTTGGCTAAAGCAACGGTAATTCAAAATAATATTAAACTGATCTAATCAAAGCGCAATCTCATTTCAAATCGACACTGGGTATAAAAGCTCTACAACCAAAATGTACTCATGATTTCAAAGAACGATATTTAATTTTTAGTGGACACTATTGATCCGGCAGATCAAATCAAGAAAAACCATTTCAGGCAGGGATGTCTGAATAAAAAACAAAAATGACAGATTGAATCCGACACCGTACCTGTATTCTATTCGTGATCAGGTCTGTTTTTTTCTTTTTACCGCTTAATCTGCGTCCTGATAAAAACCGATAATGTAAATTTCAAAGATTTTTTAAAATTTACGTGAAATTAATTTACTGTTTAAAAATGAAAAGAATGATGAAAATGAAACAGATTAAGATCCATTTTACGCTGGTTATATTAATGGCTGGTATGGTTAATGTCATAGCACAAGACTGGCCCCAGTATCTGGGACCCAACAGAAATAGCCTGTCAGACCAGAAGGGCATTTTACGTTCCTGGCCTCAGAAAGGACCGGAAGTTCTCTGGACTGCTGATGTTGGCATAGGTTTTGGCGGACCTGTTGTCAAAGACGGTAAGGTCTATTTACTGGACAGGGATGACAAAACTGGAGATAAACTGAAGTGTTTTGACCTTTCAAGCGGAAAAGAACTCTGGAGTTTTGGTTATGAAGCTCCCGGATCTGTTATGTTTCCGGGCTCACGAAGTGTACCTGCCTTTGATGGTAACAGGATTTATACCTGCGGTCCTTACGGAAACCTTTACTGTATTGACATCAACACACACAAACCCGTTTGGAATAAAAATGTCTGGACAGATTTTGGAGGGGGTGAAATTCCGAGATGGGCAATTACTCAGTGTCCGTTAGTTTATGGTGATTTACTTATTCTGGCCTCTCAGGCACCTCAGGCAGGTGTTGTGGCTTATGAAAAGCTCACTGGCAAAGTTAAATGGACAACGCCGTCTCTTGGTCCTGTCGGATATGTCAGCCCGTCAATCGTAAAAGTCGGCGGAGAGAGCCATGTTGTTATGATAACCGCTTCGGCTGGTCGCGGAGAAAGCGCCAAAGGTGGCAAAGTTGTTGGAATTGATCCGCTGACGGGAAAGATCCTGTGGGAATATACTAACTGGCAATGTGGAATTCCTGTACCCGGTGCAATTGATGCAGGTGAAGGCAGAGTACTGATTTCAGGAGGATATGAGGCAGGTGCGGCAATGATAAAAGTTGAGAAGAAATCAGATGGCAGCTACGGCGTTACAGAACTTTATAAAAATCCTGATTTTGGCGCACATACTCAGCCTCCGGTTCTGTATAACGACTATTTTTATGCTCAGTATTCAACAAACGAAAGAAAAGACGGCCTGGTTTGTATGAGTATTGACGGTCAGATTAAATGGAAAACCATGAGGGCTCCGTTATTTGATAAGGGTGGTTTAATTGTCGCTGATGGTTTGTTGCTTGTCACCGATGGCAGCAGCAAGTTGTATCTTATTGAACCTGATCCTTCAGCTTTTAAACCCATTGCAACAGCAGAACTGCTCAAAGGTGAATCGGGCGATCAAAGATTTCCAACTCAAAACTGGGCGCCGCTGGCACTTGCTAATGGCAAGCTCCTGATCCGGGATCAAAGCCGGTTAATGTGTGTCAAAGTTGCTAAGTGATTATATTATTTTTTTTAATACTCATCTAGTCTGATTAATTATAAACATCCATAAGTTGCTGTATTCCTTTGTGTTACTTGGCGATACCTTTGAGAGACTTTGTGGTAAAAAAATTTAACCACAAGGAACACAAAGGATTACACAAAGGATTCACAAAGTAAATGAATAATAATAGCTAGATCTGTATTTGAATACTATACAAAGGAATAACAAAATAAATGAGAATATTGGATTTTGTCAAAGAGGATAAGGAAATTGATTTTTTTGAAAAGTACTCACCCTACAAACTACTGGTTGTAAGCCTGGTCAGTGCTGTTTTTTTCATCTATCCGAATATTTCTATGTTCTCGATGGAGCGAAACTATCTGGGTGAATCAAAGCATACAGTCCATTTGTTGTACTTCACATTCAGGTATCTCTATTTTTCTGCATTTATCTGGATATTGCTGAGGCACAATATCCTGAAACTTAAGACTAATTCTGTCACTAAAAGATGGGGGCGATCGTTCATTATTACCTTTATTGCCTACCTGATTTATGTGTTATTTTCACTTACATTGAGCCCCAAGCATGAATGGCTGTCCAGCATAATGCTTTTCCAGTTCCTGATCATGTTTATTTACTGTACAATGCTTGGTCACGTAATTCATCTTTATTCCGAAAGATAAATGAAGATAATTGATCACATTATGATTCATGATCCGGGAAGGAGGAAGTGA
>CAVWCO010000006.1:0-462210 GCA_963753495.1 uncultured Bacteroidales bacterium | reverse complement strand
GATTACCTATTCAATAAGCACATCTTCCGTTCCGCCTGCCAGGTGGCTCGACCAGTGGCGGCGGTACATATGAAACTCAGGTGCTTCTGTTACAGTAATAGCAACTCCTAATGCAGGATATTCGTTCGTTAACTGGACTGATGGCGGTGTTGAGGCTTCTGCAACTGCAAGCTATACTTTTAATGCGACCGCGAACAGAACACTCGTTGCAAATTTCAGCCCGTTTCCTCTTCAATAAGCACATCTTCCGTTCCGCCTGCAGGTGGCTCGACCAGTGGCGACGGTACATATAACTCAGGTGCTTCTGTTACAGTAATAGCAACTCCTAATGCAGGATATGCATTTGTTAACTGGACTGATGGCGGTATTGAGGTTTCTACTACTGCAAGCTATACTTTTACTGCCTCCGCGAACAGAACACTCGTAGCTAACTTCAGCCAGATTACCTATTCAATAACATATCTTGTTTCGCCTGCAGGTGGCTCGACCAGTGGCGGCGGTACATATAATTCAGGTGCTTCTGTTACTGTAATAGCAACTCCTAATACAGGATATTCTTTCGTTAACTGGACTGATGGTGGTATTGAGGTTTCTACAACTGCAAGCTATAATTTTAATGCGTCCGCGAACAGAACACTCGTAGCTAACTTTCAGCAGACTTACCTATTCAATAGCCGTTTCCGCAACTCCTGCAGGTAGCTACTGTAACAGGGAGGCGGAACATATAATTAAGGAGCTTTAGTGACTGTAACGGCAACTCCAAATGCAGGATATTCATTCGTTAACTGGACTGAAAGTGGCACTCAGGTTTCAACAAATGCAAGCTACAATTTCACCGCATCCACGAACAGAACTCTCGTAGCTAACTTTGTAGCAACTTACACTATAGCCGTTTCTGCAGCCCTGCCGGCAGCGGTACTGTAACAGGAGGCGGAACCTATAACTCCGGAACATCAGTGACTGTAACTGCAGCTCCAAATGCAGGCTATTCGTTCGTTAACTGGACTGAGAGTGGTACTCAGGTATCAACTAATGCCAGCTACAATTTCACCGCATCCGCGAACAGAACACTCGTAGCTAACTTTGTAGCAACTTACACCATTGCCGTCTCTGCAAGTCCTGCCGGAAGCGGTACTGTAACAGGAGGCGGAACATATAATTCCGGAGCATCTGTGACTGTAACTGCCACCCCAAATGCAGGCTATGTATTTGTAAACTGGACTGAAGCTGGTACCCAGGTATCGACTAATTCCAGCTTTACTTTCCCGGCATCCGCGAACAGAACACTCGTTGCTAACTTTTTAGCAACTTACACCATTGCCGTCTCGGCAAGTCCTGCCGGTAGCGGTACTGTAACAGGAGGCAGGAACATATAATTCCGGAGCATCTGTGACTGTAACTGCAACCCCAAATGCAGGCTATGTATTTGTTAACTGGACTGAGACTGGTACCCAGGTATCAACTAATTCCAGCTATATTTTCCCGGCATCCGCGAACAGAACACTCGTTGCTAACTTTGTAGCAACTTACACCATTGCCGTTTCGGCAAATCCTGCCGGTAGCGGTACTGTAACAGGAGGCGGAACATATAATTCGGGAACATCTGTAACTGTAACTGCCACCCCAAATACAGGCTATGTATTTGTAAACTGGACTGAGGCTGGTACCCAGGTATCGACTAATTCCAGCTATATTTTCCCGGCATCCGCGAACAGAACACTCGTTGCCAACTTTGTAGCAACTTACACCATTGCCGTCTCTGCAAGTCCTGCCGGTAGTGGTACTGTAACAGGAGGCGGAACATATAATTCCGGAACATCTGTGACTGTAACTGCAACTCCAAATACAGGCTATGTATTTGTTAACTGGACTGAGGCTGGTACCCAGGTATCGACTAATTCCAGCTTATACTTTCCCGGCATCCGCGAACAGAACACTCGTTGCTAACTTTGTAGCAACTTACACCATAGCTGTTTCGGCAAGTCCTGCCGGTAGCGGTACTGTAACAGGAGGCGGAACATATAATTCCGGAACATCTGTGACTGTAACAGCAACCCCAAATGCAGGTTATGTATTTGTAAACTGGACTGAGGCTGGTACCCAGGTTTCAACTAATTCCAGCTATACTTTCCCGGCATCCGCGAACAGAACACTCGTTGCAAACTTTTTACGGACCTATACGGTTTCCACGTCTTCAAACCCTGCAATAGGTGGATCCACTACAGGAAGCGGTACATATAATACCGGAACTTCCGTGACAGTTACTGCCACACCTGCCTCGGGATACCAGTTTGTAAACTGGACTGAAGGTGGAACATCCGTTTCAACCAATCCTAACTATACTTTTATTATTTCTGCCAATCGAAATCTTACAGCAAACTTTAGTGTGATAACTTTTACAGTAGCTACTTCTTCAAGTCCCGCATCCGGTGGTACAACAAGCGGAAGCGGGATATATAATTCCAACGCTTCTGCAACAGTTATTGCAACTCCGGCAACAGGTTATCAGTTTATTAACTGGACTCAAGGTGGTTCTGTTGTTTCGACAAGTGCCACTTATACTTTTACTGTAACAGCTAACCGTACACTTGTAGCTAATTTCAATCTCATAAGCTATTCAATAAGTACATCAGCAAACCCTGCTGAAGGTGGCACTGTCAGCGGAGGCGGGACTTATAACTACGGGACATCTGTTACTATAACTGCATCACCTGCAACAGGTTATCAATTTATAAACTGGACTGAGAGCGGAGTTGCAGTTTCCACGAATCCAAGCTATACTTTCACTGCAACTGCAAACCGCACACTTTTAGCAAACTTCAGCCTGATTATCTATACAGTAACCACATCATCAAGTCCTGCAGCAGGTGGTTCAACCGCAGGAGGCGGATCATACAGTTCATGGCTCATCAGTAACAGTTGTTGCAACCCCTTCAACAGGGTATCAGTTTATAAACTGGACACAAAGTGGAACTGTTGTTTCGACAAGTATAAGCTACACTTTTACCGCTACCACCAACAGGACTCTTGTTGCTAACTTCAGCTTATTAAACTATCCATAAGTGTCTCCCCGAGTCCGGCTGCAGGCGGATCGTCGAGTGGAGGAGGAACCTACAGCCATGGCACATCTGTAACTGTCACTGCATCACCTGCAACCGGTTATCAGTTTGTCAACTGGACCGAAAGCGGAATGGTTGTTTCAACCAGTAACAGCTATAGTTTCACCGCAAACAGTAACCGGACTCTGGTTGCAAATTTCAGCATAATTAACTATACAATAAGTACTTCATCAAATCCGGCTGCAGGTGGTACAACGACCGGAGGAGGTTCCTACGGTCATGGCGGTTCAGCAACTGTAACTGCAACACCGGCTGCAGGTTATTTATTTTCCAACTGGACTGAAGGCGGTACAGTGGTTTCAACAAATGTGAACTTTACTTTCACAGTTACCGCTAACAGAACTTTTGTCGCTAACTTTAGTCTGATAACTTACACTATCAATTCATCCTCAAGCCCGGCAGCAGGAGGAACAACAGGTGGAGGAGGCACATTTATTCCGGGAACTTCAGTTACCCTTACCGCAACACCTGCATCGGGATATCAGTTTTTAAACTGGTCAGAAGCAGGTGCTCCCGTTTCGACCAACCAAACCTATACTTTTACAGTTAATGCAAACAGGACTCTTGTTGCATCATTTCAATCAATTACCTATCTTACTGTTAATACCCTATCGAGTCCGGCAAGCGGAGGTTCAACAAGCGGAGGCGGAACATACACTTCAGGTTCTTCGGTAACAGTAACTGCAACTGCAGCATCAGATTACCGTTTCGTTAACTGGACAGAAAGCGGCACTCCTGTCTCAGCAAGTGAGAGTTATACATTCACAGTCACGGCAAACAGGAGTCTGGTAGCCAACTTCAACCCAATAACTTTTAATGTAAGCACATCTTCAAACCCGGCAGCCGGAGGTACAACAAGCGGTGGCGGAACATATAATTCCGGATCAACCGCAACGGTTATTGCGACACCTGCAACGGGTTATCGTTTCGTTAACTGGACTTTAGGGGGCTCAACTGTATCAACAAGCGCAAATTATGAATTCACGGTTACGGCAAACAGGACTCTTGTCGCCAATTTCAGCCAGATCACTTATACAATTGGTGTATCTTCGAGCCCTGCAGCCGGAGGTACAACAACTGGAGGAGGAATATTCAATTCAGGCTCTTTAGCCACAGTCACCGCAACACCTTCATCAGGGTATCAGTTTGTTAACTGGACAGAGGGAGGCTCGGTGGTTTCCGAAAATTCCACCTACTCTTTTTTTGCTACCGGAAACCGGACTCTTCTGGCTAACTTTAGTCAGATAGCCTATACAATAAGCATATCTTCGAATCCAACCGCCGGTGGTTCTGCAAGTGGAAGCGGAGTATACAATTCAGGATCTTCAGCAACAGTCTCTGCGACACCTGCAGACGGTTACCAGTTTGTTAACTGGACCCAGGGAGGAACCTCTGTTTCTTCCAATTCAAGCTATACATTTATTGTAACCTCAAATGTATCCCTTGTTGCCAATTTCACCCGGATAACCTATACAGTCACTGTTGGAGCAAGTCCGGTTGCCGGTGGTGTTGTCAGTGGAGGCGGTACATTTACTTCCGGTACTTCAGTTACTGTTATTGCAGTGCCATCATCAGGCTACCAGTTTGTAAACTGGATTGAAGGGGGTGCTGCAGTTTCAACAAGCGCCAATTATACTTTTCCGGTCAGTGCCAACCGAAACCTGCTGGCTAACTTCAGCCTCGTGCCTGTAATACTTAATCTAACTGGTCCTGAAGGGAAACCGCTTCTTAACAACGACACAATAAAAACAGGTCAATCTGATGCCGGATCATTTTCAATCATAGTTGAATCCAATGCGGACTGGTCAGTTAAGGAGAATTCTTTATGGTTCAAAGCTGTAAAGGAAAACAATACCTCTGTCAGGGTAACTTACATGGAAAATATATCTGTAATCAATAAATCAGCGCCTCTGAATATTATTAATTCCGGGAACGATTTAAATATAATTATCGAACAAAAAGGGAGGATTTCTAATCTGAACATTTCGAAGTTTGAAAATATTAAACTTATATCCTAATCCAGTAAATGATCACGTCTATTTATACTTTGGCGATGATTATCCGGGGAAAATATGGATATCGATTGCCAGTGTTCAGGGATTGATACTTCAGACAAAAGAATTCTATGATACTCAGGCTAACCAGATCATTGAAATAGATGTGGCAGGATTACAGGCTGGACAATATTTTATCACGGATAAGTGATGGTAAGGATCAGGGAATTCTGCACATGATCAAGCACTAGTTTGAATTTCCTATCTCCGATGCCTGAATGGATATATTTGAGGAATAATCCACAGGAGTTCCTAGTATATCAGCCTGGACGGAATTCATACCATCATTCCCGATAAATAATCGCCACTGGGGGTTGCTGCTTTTTTCAGCCTCCAATGCATAAAACCCGGTTGATTTTATAGTTTGAACCGGAACACCAAACAGCAGGATATTTATTTCAGGACCAGAAAATATCTTCAGATCTGAATTATCAGTAAGCTGAGGTGTTGTGAAATCAAATGCTTCAGAATGGACTAAGGGATCGCTTGACCATAAAGAGTTTTTATAGCTCAATTTGGAAGTGATTGTTCTATCCTGTCTGACTCCTGAAGTTACTTCACTCAATATGTTTCCATTAAAGCCACACACGATTGATACCTCCGGAACAAAGACAAGATTATTGATAACTATCGGGGAGTGAATAAATTCAGCTGCGATAAGCTCATTTTCACCACTGAATGCACTATTGGAAGAGATCGTTATCTCGTCAATCTTATCAAGAGTTGAAATAATACTGATTTCCTGAATAGCATTTGATTTAAGCTTAATCGTAATATCTATCTCAGCACTTATGCCAACCGCCCCATTGAGAATCGCGACCTTTGTCCCATCCCTGAAAACGTCGAAATCATCAAGAGTCACAGCCAGGCCATCAAAGGATTTATAAGGTCCTTTTAATTCAACACCATCAACTTTAGATTTTAAAGTAAAGTTCTTTTCAAGAAGTACTTCCTGAAGGACAATTGTACCTTCTTTTACAGCATCAGTCAACTGGGCATCGGTAGTTCCAAGAATAACTTCATTCCCGTTCATATTGATAGTGTTAACCTTCCGTAACGAACCATAAGGGGTTTTATCCGAGATCCCAATGACAAGTACGCTCATATCTGTTATATCTTCTATCTTCCCTGACTTTTTACTGAAGATTATCTGATCAGCAGTAATATCCTTAATTAATGCGAGTTCATCCACGCCCAGAATTACTGCATTTCCCGAATAGGTAATATCCCCTATTTCCTGACCCCAGGTGAATTCCTCTTTGTTACAACCCGAAAAGAAGAGACTCATTATCAGAGTAACTGCGGAAAGAATATATCCCCACTTCATATTTTTGGTTTTAGATGTTATAAACGTGTACCTGAAAATCATTAATATCTAGTCGAATCTTTTACGCATTTCACCGGAGATATGTTTCTTCCTGATGCCTGAATGGATAAATCCATAAATGGAAGCCAGGGAAATACCTCCCGAAACATAGGCAAATGTATCATATCTGCTGGCTTTGTTATAAAGATCTCTGGCCATCTCTTCGGTTTCAGCAATTTTGTATAATGAATAATAGCTGTTTGCTTCCGATTTAAAATAGGCTAAAGCCGGCAGTGCTTATGACAAATACCGGGATTGAAAGAGCCTGCAATACTATTTTGGAATGTCTCTTTTTTACCAAATCATTATCATATGGAAGTTTGAAATCATATTTGGGGTAATGTTTGGACGAACTTGCTCAGGATTTTGCTGTTTTCTGAAGCCGGTGTCAGATGATTAACAGTATATGAACCCTTTTTGCCAATCAGTTTAACAATTTCATTATTACCCTGGATTCTGGCGATAGATTTCGGAGTCAGCTTCTGATCTGTTTTAATCCGTAAATTTGCACCCATGTATAAAAGGTCTTTCGCCAATCCAATATGATTCATTTCGGATGCAATATGTAATGGGGTATAACCTGAATTTCCCTTCAAATCTATCTCAGCGCCTTTAATAAGCATTTGATTAACAACCTCTTCATTATTCAGAAATGTTGCAACATGCAGGGGAGATAGTCCTAAAATGTTCTTTATATTCAAGTTTGCTCTCTGATTAATTAAAATTCGGGCATAATCATTGTTTCCCGAAAGGATAGCATTATGCAATGGAGAGTTACCATAATTATCCTTTTCGTCAATTGAAATTCCATTTTTAGCTAGTATAGAAACGATTTCTTCATCAGCAAGCTTATCATCAATCAGATGAAAAACATTTCCCCCGTCCGCTCCTGTAATTTCACTTCCAGCGCCATTCTGAACTGATTTTCTGAACAAAGCTCATCTTTTTTTTCGATTGCCTCAGCAAGAAGCTTGTTATAATCCGCCGTATTGATATTTTTATCAGCTCTTGGGTTCCACAGAAGCTTCATTAAATATATTTCCAACCTGAGGTGAGATTGCAGCTGTATTAACTTCTTTTGTTTCTATCCTTGCCAGTTTAATCTGCCTTTGATCTATTTTTACCTTTTGAATATGTAATTCTTTCGGCTACCGGAATTGTTTTTGTTGGTGCATTAATAGTTGCCGGTGGTGTTTTTGCTGCCGGTTTGTTTGCAACAACAGGTGTTTTTACTGCCGTTTTTCAGTTGCAGCTGCAACTTTTGGTGGTTGCTTATCTGCTGCAGTGGTTGGTTTAGATTCAGCAACTGCAGCACCAACCATTATATTAGCTCTGTAAACATAAAAAGGCTTTTCGAACTTCGAAATCTCACTATTTTGAGGTGTTTTATACTCAATAACAAGTTTATATCCCCCCTCACGATCAAGAATAGGAATTACTATTTCAATAAAATTAAAACTAATCCAGGCAGACCAGCTAAACAGATTTCTGTCTATTACAGTTGCTCCTCCGTCAGGAGGTACCAGTTTGAATCTGTACTGGGATACAACAGGCTGGTTTCTAAAAAAACTCAGATCAATATTTCCCCGGAGTTTCACTGTTGGTGGAACACTCTTTTGAAAATAAAATGGTTCCTGCTGTGGCAAAAAAAACAGACTGATAAAAGTTTCCTTGAACTTACAGGTGGAATGTAATTCATTAAAGCTCATTCCATAAAACACAATTATGACAGATATTAAATATCTCACAGGTCTGATTTCTTACTGGTTTACCTGATTATTATTTAAAAGTTACTCTTCTTTTTAACCCAATTTAACATTATAAAATTAGAGTTTCCATTAAATATATCATAATAATTTTGATGAATAACCGGATATACAATGATCATGGGTTTTGTTTAATATACTAGCTGATTTTAATATTTTCAATAAGTTCCCGATTATGCGTAATATCACAGGGAATCCCTTAGACTATTGCGATGTTGATTATTCATACTTTAAGCGGACAATAATTTATACTTTAAAAACTCTGAATGTTTTTTAGAATAAGGTTCCTGTTAGTCAAACTGGATGATTTGTTGGTTTTGGCTGAAGGAATCATTCCGGGAATTTATATTTAACAATTAAACAATTTTCCCTGCTCGCACATTCCATGCAAGCGAGCTTTCAAAAGAAATGAGCCTCCCCCAGAGGCTCATTTTTATTCCTGTATTGCCCCTTTCATGGGATTCAGGAGCATAAAAAAGAGACGTTGCATGCAACGTCTCTAACATTTCATAAAACCCTAATAATCTATTACCCTAAATAACCTTTCAATAATCTGCTTCGTGAAGTATGTCTTAATCTTCTGATTGCTTTTTCCTTTATCTGACGGACTCTTTCACGTGTAAGTCCAAATTTCTCACCTATCTCTTCAAGTGTCATCTCCTGGCATCCTATTCCGAAGAAAAATCTGATTATATCCCTTTCCCTTTCAGTAAGTGTTGCAAGTGCCCTGTAAATCTCCCTTGAAAGAGATTCATCCATCAGAAGCTTATCAGCAACAGGTGAATCTGAGTTTGTAAGAACATCAAGCAGACTGTTATCTTCTCCTTCAATGAACGGAGCATCAACTGATACATGTCGTCCTGATACTTTAAGTGTATCTGTAACCTTTTCCTTTGGCAGTTCAAGTACATCTGCAAGTTCTTCAGGTGAAGGAGTTCGTTCATTCTCCTGTTCAAACTTTGAAAATGCCTTATTGATCTTGTTAAGTGAACCAACCTGGTTAAGCGGTAACCTTACAATCCTTGATTGTTCAGCAAGAGCCTGAAGTATTGATTGCCTGATCCACCATACAGCATAGGATATAAATTTGAATCCTCTTGTCTCATCAAATTTTTCTGCAGCCTTGATAAGCCCAAGATTTCCTTCATTGATAAGGTCGGGAAGACTTAATCCCTGGTTCTGATACTGTTTTGCAACAGAGACAACAAAACGCAGATTTGCTTTTGTGAGTTTTTCAAGAGCAGCCCTGTCTCCTTTCTTTATCCTTTGAGCCAATTCAACTTCTTCTTCTACCGATATCAACTCTTCTTTACCAATCTCCTGCAGATACTTGTCGAGTGATGCACTTTCCCTGTTTGTTATGGATTTGGTAATCTTTAGCTGTCTCATTATGCCTCCGAAAAAATTTCCGCAAAGATATTGCTTTATTATGTAATAACAAAATATAATTCGATATTGTTGTGAAACAGGGGATTTATTTTTATAAATCCCCTGTAATAACAATTAATTATATTACCAGATTTTAATTGCCTGAACTGAGTAGCTGAAGATTGTTCCATCAGTCTGTATTCCTTCGATTGATTTTAAGATCGTTTCATTATCTGTTGCCTGACGTACTTCAGATGCAGTTTTTACTTTTTTACCATTGACACTGAGAATAATATATCCTTTTTTGATTCCAAGATCTTTGAACTTTCCATCATTAAGTTCAGTGACTTTTACACCATAATCAACATTCAAATCTCTCCTTGTCAGATGATCCAAGTGATTCAAGTCGTGCTCCAAAGACAACTCCTCCCCCTCCATTCCGCGGGTAACCACATTTGTATTTCCGGCACATTCTTCAGAGTAACAGGTACAGTAACTCTCTTTCCCGTTCCTCATATAGGTAACAGTTGCCTTGTCACCCGGACGATGTTTTCCAACCTGTTCCTGCAGTTCAGAAGTGTGTTGACACTGACATACCATCAAATTTTATAATTATATCATTCTCCTTCAGTCCTGCTTCTTCAGCAGATCCATCTGCAATACATTCTGTTATAAGGGCTCCCTTTAACTTCACTCAGATTCTGTTTTTCAGCATCTTCTGAGTTAACATCCTTTATATTTACTCCAATTATAGCTCTCTGAACCTCACCAAATTCTTTCAGATCCTCAACAACTTTCTTAACTATTGTAACCGGAATTGCAAATGAGTTTCCTGCATAAGCACCACTGGGAGAAATAATTGCAGATGTAATTCCTACAAGCAATCCTTTTGTATTAACAAGTGCTCCTCCGCTGTTTCCCATATTAAGTGCAGCATCTGTCTGAATGAATGATTCGATCCTGTAATCACCGTCAAGTAATTCCAAGATTTCTTCCTTTTGCACTTACAATACCTGCAGTTACAGTCGAAGTAAGATTAAACGGATTTCCTACTGCAAGTACCCATTCACCAAGCTTCAGCTGGTCTGAATCACCATATTTTATATATGGAAGATTATCTGCTTTTATCTTTAAGAAGTGCAATATCAGTGCTTGGATCACGGCCAATAACCTCAGCTGTGAATGTCCTGTTATCATTCAGTTTAACCTCAACATTTTCAGCATCTTCAATAACATGGTTATTTGTAATTATGTATCCGTCAGCTGAAATAATTACTCCTGAACCATATCCTGCTACCTCCCTGGGTTTTGAATAACGGTCTCCATAAAACCACTCCATAATCGGATTATTTGCCTGCGGTCCAACCATGCTTTTTGTATGGACATGGACCACAGCATGAACAGTCTGTTCTGCAGCATAGGTAAAATCAATCTGTCCCTCCTGCATCTGAAAGAGATGTCAGAAATGCCTCTGCATTCCTTGACTTCAACACTTGAACTATCCTTTGATAAGAGTCACCTGAAGGCTTTTCAATTATTTTTGTATAGGCAAACAAAGCAATAGCTGCTCCCAAAAGAGCCATAAACAAACCTCCTAATAAATATTTCGCTTTCATAGCTTATTAATTTTTTAATTTAATTTCACTTATTTGTTTCATACGGATTTTCAAATATTATGCCTTAATAAAAGATTAATATCTTTATAACCGTTTTCAGACAGTTTTGTTTTACAAAGATCATGCATTTTTCCATTGTTTATGATTAATTACAAATATTTAACAACACTTTAACACTGATGATAATAGCTTTTAACAAATATCAGGGAGCCGGAAATGATTTCATTATTATAGACAATCGTAACGGATTTTTAATCCTGATGATTCAGCTTTGATTAATAAACTATGCGACAGGAGATTTGGCATCGGGGCCGACGGACTGATACTTATCAACAATAAGACAGGATTTGATTTTGAAATGAAATATTTCAATTCCGACGGATTTGTTGGTACAATGTGCGGAAACGGAGGCAGATGTACAGCTGATTTTGCCTTAAAATCAGGAATTGCAGGAAAAAAGCTCAGGTTCATGGCTGCTGACGGGATTCATGAAGCAGAATCGGAGAGAGAATTGATAAGATTGAAAATGAATGATGTAAATGAAGTACGTTCTGTTGCAGGAAATTATTTCATCAATACCGGATCACCCCATTATGTAGTATTCACGAAAGAATTAGACAATTTCGATGTTTTTAATGAAGGAAGGAAGATCAGACGGTCAAAAGATTTCCAGCCTGGCGGAACCAATGTGAATTTTGTTGAACCTGAAAGTAATGGAATCTTTGTGAGAACATTTGAAAGAGGAGTCGAAGATGAAACTCTTTCATGCGGTACTGGTGTCACTGCTTCTGCCATTGCTTCAGTTTTGTCAGGACATTTTGTCAGCAGCCCGGTAAATGTAAGAACCAGGGGTGGAAACTTAAGTGTTGAGTTTGATGTTAAAGGAAATCAGATTTCTGATATATGGCTTTGCGGTCCGGCGACTTTTGTTTTTGAAGGAAAAATGAAATTTAATCAGAATAAGGCTTTATTCATATGGTCATGGTTTCAGATTGATCTCGGACGACAGGCAACAGGTTAAGTAAAAAAACTTTCGTTAACAGTTACCATTGAGCCTGAAGCTTAACCTGAAGCTTTAACCATATTGTTATGCAGAAGGAAAAACTTTACGGAAAAACACTTAATGAGCTGATAGCTGTAACAAAGCGTGTCAGTTTGCCCGGTTTTGCTGCGAAACAGATCGCCGACTGGCTTTACAAGAAGGAGATTCAGTCAATAGATGAAATGACAAACCTTTCAAAAAAAATGAGAGAGGTTCTTTCAAATGATTATGAAATTGGCCTTTCAGCCCCTGTAAGTTTTTCAACAAGCACTGACGGTACAAAAAAATATCTCTACAAAGTACTGGAACAATAAATTTATAGAAACTGCCTATATCCCTGACGATGACCGGGCAACAATATGTGTTTCGTCACAGGCAGGATGTAAAATGGGGTGCATTTTCTGTATGACCGGGAAACAGGGTTTCCAGGGCAATCTCTCATCAAATGAAATTCTTAACCAGTTCCGCAGTATGCCTGAATTCAGACAGCTGACCAATATGGTATATATGGGAATGGGGGAACCGCTTGATAACATCACAGAAGTGCTTAAAAGCCTTGAAATCCTGACAAGCGACTGGGGCTATGGCTGGAGCCCGACAAGGATAACGGTAAGCACAGTCGGTATTCTGAACAGTATAAGGGAATTTCTGGAAAAAAGCAGATGCCATCTTGCTGTCAGCCTGCATTCCCCTTTCGATGAGGAACGCAGAAAGCTGATGCCGATCCAGAGAACAAATACTGTCAGAGAGGTTCTGGATATTATAAGGAATTTCGATTTCAACAGCCAGAGAAGGGTCTCATTTGAATATATCCTTTTTGAAGGTTTGAATGATTCTCCGCATTCACATCAGGGAGCTTGCCAGGATACTGAACGGTATAAAATGCCGGATCAATCTTATTCGTTTTCATCCCGTTCCCGGATCATCGTTCCGGAGCCCGGATGAGAAGGCAATGTCAGATTTCAGGGAAGCTCTGAACAGGAAAGGAATCCTTACAACAATAAGGGCAAGCAGGGGAGTTGATATTCAGGCAGCATGCGGCCTCTTATCTACCCTGGAACAAAATAAAGCCTGATATTCATGCTTAAAAGATTCATTTGTTTACAGTTTCTGATACTTTCCCAGCTTTTATCGGGGCAGGAGAAAGCACTGGAATTGCTTCTTGGCTGATTCCGCAATGGCTAATTCATCTTTGTCATTTTGCGTCTTAAACCTGTCAAATGCCGAAACGGTAACTGAGTATAATTCAGGAAAAAGTCTGATCCCCGGATCTGTTTTAAAGCTATTCACATCAGCAGCAGCACTCGAATTGCTTGGACCTGAATACAGATTCACTACAAAAATCGGATATACCGGGAACCTGAATAAAAAGGCCGGAAGGCTCGATGGAAATATTATAATCAACGGTAGTGGCGATCCTGCGCTTGGATCAGAATATTTCAAGGACCATTACAGAAATTTCCTTTCAGACTGGGTGACTGAGATCAAAAATCTTGGAATTAAGAAGATAGCAGGGGGTATAATAACAGATGATTCAAGATATGATTATCAGCCGGTACCTGCTAAATGGCTCTGGGAGGATGCCGGAAATTATTACGGGGCAGGTGCATACGGATTATCAGTCTTTGACAACACAATTGAAATACATTTCAGGACCTCCGGAGATGGGTCGATACCGGTCATTACCAGATTTGCACCTGAAGTTTGCAGGTTTGAACTGTCGAATAAGCTGACAGCTTCAGGGAATACCGACAAAGGATACGTTTTCAGAGCTCCTTACAGTAATTATGGCTGGATTGAAGGAACTATTCCGGTCAACAGGGATGATTTTGTGCTTAAAGCATCTGTCAGCGATCCGCCACTATTGCTGGCAGAAATTATTGACAATATGCTTGATTCAATGGGAGTTGATATATCGGATGATCCTTCAACAACAAGGATCGGATCAGGGTTATCATCTGAAACGGTTACTGGTATAGCTGAGGTGGTCTCTCCTCCCCTTAAAGAAATTATTAAGATCCTGAATCATGAAAGCGTGAATCTTTATGCTGAACATCTGGTAAAGGAAATGGGCAAGGTCTTCAGAAACAGCGGAACAACAGCTGCCGGAATCGATGTTCTGTCAAGGTTCATGAAAAACTCGGGAATAAGCAATAGCGGTCTGTTCCTTGAAGACGGAAGCGGTTTGTCACCCCTGGATGCAATTACTTCAAGGGGGCTTTCAGAATTATTGATTTATATGAGGAACAATGCAAAGTACAGTGATGACTTTTACTCTTCGCTGCCTGAAGCCGGAAAGGAAGGAACACTGAAAAGCTATTTCAGAGATCCTGTTTTTGACAATAGAATGAGAGCAAAAAGCGGTTCGCTGACCAGAGTCAGGAGCTATGCTGGTTACTTAACGACTGCTTCAGGTAAAGATTTGGCATTCTGCATAATAATAAACAACTTCACAGGTCCGTCGCAAAGAATCATTAAAGGGATCGAAGAAATACTGAAGGAAGTAATATTGTACAAATAATATTGAATTTGTTATATGAACAATATAGTTGCAGTAAGAAAATGTAAAGATTATGATTTTCAGGAAGTGTATAACCACATCTCATATATTTACAAAACCTGTAAAGGTCCGGAGCTGAAAAACAAAAAGGTTCTTTTAAAGCCGAATATACTTTCTGATAGTGCACCTGAAAAATGCATCAGTACTCACCCTGTTGTGGTTGAGGCGATGATCAGGTATCTTCAGTCTGAGGGAGCTGAAGTGTTAATAGGTGATTCACCTGCGGTACACCTAAGGGGATTCAGTCCTGATAAATCAGGAATTAGAGCTGTTTGTGAAAAGACAGGAACAAAATGGATTAATTTCTTAAATAGTCCTTCGGGTATAAAATTAAAAAACGGCAATATCAGAATTGCTTCTGTTATCAGGGAAGTTGATCTGATAATTTCGCTTCCAAAGCTGAAAAATCATGAACTGGTCTATTTCACCGGTGCAATTAAAAATACTCTTGGACTTGTTCCCGGATTCAGTAAAGCCAATCAGCATGCTTTATATCAGAACAGAGAAAGCTTCAGTAAGTTTCTTGTTGATCTTAATGAAGCTCTGACGCCTCATTTTTTCCTGATGGATGGTATTATTGGTATGGAAGGTCATGGTCCGGGACAGGGTACTCCTTTCAGGACAGAGGTTCTTATTGGTTCTTCAAATCCGCTGGCACTTGATATAAAGGCCAGTACGATTGCCGGGTACAATCCCGAAGACATTCCGACCAACAGGATAGCGCTTGCAAGGGGAATCTGGCTTCATTCAGCGGATGAAATAATTTATGACGGACCAGCTATGAACAGACTGGTCAGAAAGGATTTTAAAAGAATTCCTGATCACGCTGAACACAAATATTTCAATTAAATTTCTGAAAAACAGGATGCAGTTTCTAAGGAAACTTGAGCGGAGACCTGTTTTCATCCATGATAAATGTACCGGGTGCAGGGAATGCATAAAAATTTGCCCGCAGAATGCAATTGCCATGCATCCTGACAGAGATAACCATGTCGTACTTACTGATAATAAATGTATCAGATGTTTTTGCTGCAGCGAAGTCTGCAAGTATAATGCAGTTGAAATCAGAGTAAAACCATTTGGTGTTTAAAGTCCTCTGAATCACCTCTCTGAAGCCGGTAGATGAAATCTGTCAGATGTCTATCTTGGCATACTTTGCATGAGTTTCAATGAACTCCCTTCTCGGAGGTACCTCATCGCCCATAAGCATTGAGAATATATGATCAGCCTCTGCCGCACTTTCAATAGTAACCTGCTCTAAGTGTCCTTGTTTCCGGATTCATGGTTGTTTGACCAGAGCTGTTCAGCATTCATCTCACCAAGACCTTTGTACCTCTGGATGCCTACTGAAGATTCTTTTCCCTGGCCCATCTCATTTACAGCAGCAGTCACGTTCCTCTTCGGTCCAGCAATACTGTTCAGCTTTCCCTTTTTTTACAAGATAAAGCGGAGGCGTTGCAATAAACAAATATCCCCCTTTTATAAGATCCTGCATATATCTGAAAAAGAAAGTCATAATAAGTGTATTGATATGAGATCCGTCAACATCGGCATCGGTCATAATATTATTTTATGATATCTTAATCCTGATGTATTGAGTGCTTTGCTGTCTTCATCAGTTCCGATATTGACTCCAAGAGCAGTAAAAATATTTTTTATCTCTTCACTTTCATATATCCTGTGCTCCATTGCTTTTTCAACATTCAGGATCTTTCCCCTGAGAGGCAGAATAGCCTGGAAACGTCGGTCGCGGCCCTGTTTTGCTGTTCCGCCTGCAGAATCACCTTCAACCAGAAATAACTCACATTTTGCGGGATCCCGGTCGGCACAATCGGCCAGTTTACCGGGAAGTCCGGAACCTGAGAGCACATGTCTTGCGCTGCACCAGTTCCCTTGCTTTACGTGCAGCATGACGGGCTGTTGCAGCAAGAATTACTTTCTGAACGATTATCCTTGCATCTTTAGGATTCTCCTCAAGGTAGTTTGTAAGCATTGTACTGACAGCCTGATCAACAGCTCCCATTACCTCGGAGTTGCCAAGTTTTGTTTTTGTCTGTCCTTCAAACTGTGGTTCCGCAACCTTCACTGAAATTATAGCTGTAAGTCCTTCCCTGAAATCATCTCCGTTAATATCAAATTTCAGTTTTGAAGTGGCCCCTGAATCTTCGGCATATTTCTTAAGTGTACGGGTAAGTCCTCTTCTGAATCCTGCCAGGTGCGTTCCTCCTTCAATTGTATTGATATTATTTACATAGGAATGAACATTCTCAGAAAATGAATTATTGTACTGAAGGGCAATCTCCACCGGGATCTCAGTCTTTTCATATGTAATATGAATAGGCTTTTCAATCAGTCTTTCCCTGTTTGCATCGAGATATTCAACAAATTCCTTAAGTCCTTGTTCTGATTGGAACTCTTCATAGCGTGGTTTTCCTCCGTTACCGTTTTCAACAAGTTCCCTCTGATCCTTAATTGTCAGCAGTATTCCTTTATTAAGGAATGCCAGTTCCCTCAGCCTGCCGACAAGTATTTCAAAGTTGAATTCAGTTGTCTGGAAAATTGTCGAATCGGGTTTGAATTTTATTATTGTTCCTGATTTGTCAGTTTCACCAATTACTTCCACTTCGGTAACCGGTTTTCCCTTTTCATATTCCTGTTTGAAGATCTTGCCTTCCCTCATTATTATGGCTATCAGAGATGGCTCGAAAGGGCATTTACGCAAGAAACACCTACGCCATGAAGTCCACCTGATACCTTATACGAATCTTTATCGAATTTTCCTCCGGCATGAAGTACTGTCATTACCACCTCAAGGGCTGATTTCTGTTCCTTCTCATGCATGCCTGTCGGTATTCCGCGGCCGTCATCAGTGACAGTCAGTGAACCATCTTCATGAATTATAAGATCAATCCTTGAACAGATATCCTGCCAGAGCCTCATCAATCGAATTATCAATAACCTCATAAACAAGATGATGCAACCCTTTTACCCCAATGTCACCAATGTACATTGCAGGCCTTTTCCTCACAGCTTCAAGACCTTCCAGCACCTGAATACTCTCTGCAGAATAATCAGCACTTTCCTGCAATTTTTTTTCATTCTCACTCATCGTTCCTTATTATTAAATAAACAATTTTTAAGTTAGTCTAATTACTGTTTCCGGCATCTGGTTTGCCTTCCTAAACAATTGATTTTATGATTTTTAATTAACCCGAACAAAGATACCTATTTAACTCGGTTTTATTAGTTAAAACAAGTTAAAAGTAATGCACAATTTGTTAAAGAAATTAACAGTTCCTATGTTCGTCATGCAGTCATGCAGTAATGCAGTCTTGCGGTCAGTTGAAATTGGCTTTTGAAACATCAGTGAAGAAGGTAATTTCACCTCACACCTCGTACCCCATACCTCATATCTGCTATTAAAGACTATAACTGAACCCAAGCATGAAATTGAACATCTGGGAAGGATAATAAGCCCATTCGTAATAACGGTTCCAGGAGATATTATTTACTTTAACCCAGAATGAGAGTATTTTTGTATAACGGTACTCAGCGCTCAGACTAAGATTGATTTGCAATGGCTCTTCAATATCATGAAGTAGCTAAGTGTCATCCAGCCTGTCGGGCTCTGGCTGATCGCCAGTTTTCTCTTGCCAATAGCCGTAAGTTCAGTACCTGCAATAATCTTATTCCTTAAATTATAAGATAAACCAAATTTGCCATCCCATTTAGGCTTATTCCAGGCAAAATCGTTACCGGAAAGGGTATAGTTGTAATAGTTTCCTGTAGCTCTGAACGACATCTTATCTGAAGATCAGACCGGTCAATTCACCATGTATATTAAAAATTTCTGCATCATCAGGAAGGATAATAAAATGATTTCCTCTCTCAACTTTCGCTGCAGTATCAGGATAAACAACATTCGAATAGAAAAGCATATCGTTGATCAGTGAATATGAAACTGAAGCAAGGTAGTTCCCACCAAGTCCATTATTCCCTTTTAATCCGGCTGAGATTATCACCGAATGGCTGGTATTCGGGACTCTGAAAATAGAACCGTCAGGAACCATATAAGGATTTTCCGGTATTACATTCAGGGGCTCATTGTTTACCAGCTTTCCTCCCAGTCCGGCAAAAAATCTCATATATTCAGGAACAATACTGAACCCGAAGTTTAACATCAGGATAGAAATAAATTTTTGGTGAATCTGTAAGGTTTTGCTCAACAGCCAGCCGGACCCCGATGTTGAAATTCCACTGCCCTGTACTCTTCCTTACATACGGATTGAACGACAGTATATATTTGGGTTCAAGATTAATAGAATCAGAAAGCCTGTAATGATCTATCTCCAATGCCCATCCTATATAAAATCCTTTATGAAGCTTTGACATCGCACCGGAAAAACCAACATGATTCATTGTCCGTTCCTTTGTATCATGAAAGTAGTCATAGGAAAGGCCAAAGTCGTAAGCAAGATCGGTTGAGTCAAGGTTCAGTGAACTATAGGAAGCAACTGCCTCCAATATCATAATAATTCAGTTTTATGTCCTGCTTGTTAAAATTAAAAAGCTCCTCAGTGTTATAACCATAGGCATACCGTACTTTCTGAAGAAAATTTGCCGA
The DNA here is from genome assembly GCA_963753495.1 of uncultured Bacteroidales bacterium. Lineage (GTDB taxonomy): Bacteria > Bacteroidota > Bacteroidia > Bacteroidales > VadinHA17 > LD21. Next base: position 442,695 of record CAVWCO010000006.1, on the reverse strand, counting down.
TACATCAAGGGAGCTCTTATCTGAAGAATTTTTTGCCGAATAATGAAACATCGTTATCCATGAATCCTGCAAATACTCTCTGGTCATTCTCCAGCGGAACTTTTCCATTTGAAGAATAATGCTTTGCATAAAAACCGACAGCAGAACTCTTTGATCTGAGATTGGTAATGCTCAATTCTGCAAGCGGTGTATTATTATTTCCAAATCCGACTTTCACATAGCTTTTGTATAATTTGGGAAGAGGATCGGAAAGAAGCGATGCTGACTTTATGGGACTTATAGCATAAGTCGGGCTATAGGCTTTTGATATCACGTCGTAGCTGAAGACAGGATTAACTGTTGCCGTATCGATTATCTCGGGCAGAAAGCTTTTTTTCCTTGCATCGGCAAGCGAAGGCTTATAGGGATTATATAATGTAACCTCTCTTTCAAGATCCGATTCTTTATTGGTAACCTGTGCATTAACCGGCAAAAAGAAGATTACTATCTGAAATATAATTATTATGTTTCTTTTCATCATATCAGCATTTTCAAATTTTTAATCGCTAATGATTCAAATATTTCTGTGATAAAAGAGATTAAAATATACTATCAGTTTCCTGCATCAAGTGATGCCATTTTTTCTTTAACCTCATCCAGAATTCCATCATTATCAGTTGTATAATACTCCTTCAGACTCTGGAGAGTTGCCCTTGCCTGGAGCGTATCGCCCTTTTTGATGCTTATATCGGCAAGAAGCAGGAACATTTTAGCCATCCAGAACTGATGAGGACAATTCTGATCAATAAATTGAGTAACAATTTTTTCAGATTCCGCAGTCACTGCCTTTTTTGAAAAGAATCTCAGCAACCCTGTATTTCGATTCGGCCCCTTCAATACTGACCACTTCTGTTGCTGTTTTCCGGAAATCTCTCAGGGCATCATCAAATTCATTAAGGCTGTAATGGGCTTTAGCGCTGACAAATATTGCCTCGCGGGTCAGCTCTTCCGGCATATTCGAAGAATTCTTAATCTTATCGGAGGCCTTAATGCTTTTCTGGGCATCTCCCTCCTGATAAGCTGATCTTAACTGACCTCTCAGGGCAATAAGTTTTTTTTCTGAAGCTGTTGTAACTTTTTCAAGCCGCTCATAATAATCAAAAGCAGACTGAAAATTCCTCGTTTTCATAAAGTATAGACGATGCCGCAATCAGTGATTGTTCCAGAAACTGATTGTTCGGAACATTTATGACCTCCTTGTAAAAGCCCAGTGCCTCATCTTTTTTCCTGATGAATTGAGACATTCGGCAAGATAAAACTGCGCATTCAGCCTGAAGCTTCCATTCTGAAAATCACGAAGGTAATTTCTGAAAACTTCCGATGCCCTGTCGCATTTCCCGGATATATATAGATTTTCACCTGACATATAGAGAAGGGAATCTTTCTCAGTTATATTCACATCGCCATATCCGATCGATTTTACATAAGCAAAATAGCTTTCCACATCGTTCATTTCCACATAAGTATTCCTTAGTCCGGTAAGGGCATATCTTGCTTCAGGTGTCGACTGGTAATTCTCAATTACCTTCTTAAACTGGGCGACAGATTTCTCGTTTTCTCCCTGGTTATAATAAAGCAATCCAAGCTGGACTATAGCCCTTGGGACAAAAGGGCTTGACTGATAATTGGCTATGATATTTATAAAATCTGCTTCCCCGCGTTTGAAATCCTCCTGGACCAGGTATGACCTTCCCCGTTCATAAATAGCATTCGGGACATAGGATGAAGAGGGATATCTTGTTGTAAGTGAGGTCAGAACTTCAGCTTTGCCTTTTTGATTATTGGTAAGGCCCAGACAGAATCCTTTCTGATATAATGCATAATCCGCATCTGTTTTGCCAGCTGCAATGACTTTATCATAATAGCTTATAGCCCTGGGATAATCGGTTGTGATGAAATAACAGTCGGCTATTCTGAGTTTTGTGTCAAGCTGAACTTCAGGCTTTGCATTAACAGCATCCGATTCAAATGCTGTGAAGTGAGTAAGCGCTCCATTGTAATCCTTAAGGTTGAAATAAGTATATCCCAGATTATACCTGACAAGGTCAGCCTCAGAAAGGAGCATTGATCCTGGAATTCCCATGAACAGCTCATATCCGGTTTTTGCTTTTTCATAATCTCCTGACCTGTAATCTGCCTCAGCCCGCCAGTAAATAGCTCTTGCCCTGAACTCCTTGTTGTACTTTTCATATTTCAGCGATCTGTCGAACATGCCTGCAGCCTGGTCAATCTCCATGTTCTTGAATAATTCAAGGCCCCTGAAAAATGCAACCCGCTGGTAAGCCGATTCAAGCCTGCTGTCTTTATTGCCTATTCTATCGAGAGCGGAAAGAGCTGCTTTATAGTTTTTAATCTCTGTGAATGTCGATACCAGGTAATTATAGGCTTCTTCTATTTTATCGGAGCCGGGATAAAGTTCTATATACTCCTGAAATGCTTCAATTGCTTCACCAAATGGGGAAGATGATGTCTCATAGGATAGTTTGGCAAAATTAAAAAGAGCCTCTTCCTTCAGCTTGGCATCAAAATCCATTTTTGAGGCCTGTCCGAAAGCAAACTGAGCCCTTTTCCTGTCACCTTTCTGCAAATAACAGTCGCCAAGTACGAACCATATGTTCTGACTCAGTGAGTCTGATTTAGCTCCGGTTTCCAGAAGAATTTTTATTGCCTGGTCTATCTTCCCCGACTGGTAATAACAGTATCCAAGCTGATATTTATCCTCCCTTGCACTGGTTTTGGCACCAGCATTAAACTGTTCAAAATAGGGCAACGCCTCCTGATAATTTCCTTTGTTGTAATAAGCATCACCTATGAACCTGTACATCTCAATTGCTCTTTCCTTAGGTGCTGATTTAAGAAGATCCGGTGCAATCTCAATTATCCCGTCATAATCCTTGTTCAGGTACATAATCTGTGCGATGTAAAATGGGACTATCGGACCAAAGGTCTCATCATCCTTAAGCTTAACAAAGCCTTCCAGTGCAGTCTCATACATTTTCTGCTCATATGCGATATGCGAAAAATAATAGAGAGCAGGTGCAGTATATTCAGTATCGATATCCTTTATTTCAGAAAACATCATCAGCGCCTTTGCTTTATCTCCGTTCACATAGAGTGAATAGCCGTACCTGAAAAAGTACTCCGGCAGCCTTTCGTTATCCAGTTCCTGCCTTCTGACAAGTCTCATAGTAAGGACATGCTTTCCTGTAGCTTTTATTCTGATAGAAATAATCACCCAGGGCAAGCCTGGATTCATTGAGCCTGGGACTCTCGGGATGCCTTGCCATAAATGCTGTCATCCTGTATTCAGAATCAGGATTAAAAAGCCTCAGTGCAGAAAGGGCAGCAAAATATTCAGCTTCGGAAAGACTTACTGCATCATTTTGATTATCATTCTCTATATAAGAATCAAAAATCCTTATCGCCGCTGCATATTTTTCTTTACTAAATAAATCCATTGCCCTGTTGAATTCCGACCTGAGGTCATCGCCCGAGAAAGATACCTGAGATATGACCGGAATAATTAAAGCAAAAAAGAAATTGAAAATCAAGAATGCTTTTTTACTGTTCATAACTTATATTTTTCGGCTGTTAATTATTGCAATGCATCTAACGACAGAATTACTCCTCTGTCATTAACATTCTAATAATTAGCCATATATAACAAAAATCGATTTTATCCAGCACTGGCAAAAATACAACTATTAAACGGTGGCCTCAGGCCTTTATTACTGATTTTATTAACAGTTAAATGTTATTTATCAATTCTTTCTTTATTTTGTACTGCAAATATCGGATAAATGCAGGATTCCCAGCCTCAGGAGAGGATCATTGAACTAACCGGCTGCAATATCTGGCAGCAGGATCATCTTGTTTTGACAGATGTAAATCTGAATGTCAGCAAAGGTGAATTTATTTACCTTGTTGGCAAGGTTGGAAGCGGCAAGACAAGCCTGATAAAAACCCTCAATGCGCAGCTGCCCCTGAAAGAAGGAACAGGCATTGTTGCCGGATTTAACCTTGCGGTGATAAAAAACAGGGAGATCCCTTACCTAAGAAGAAAAATAGGAATTGTCTTCCAGGATTTCCAGCTGCTGATAGACAGATCGGTCAATGACAACCTTGAATTTGTTCTTAGGGCTACAGGATGGAAAGACAACGCTGAAATCGACAAGCGGATAAATGAAGTTCTTGACAAGGTGGGGCTTAACCTGAAAGGCTACAAGATGCCACACCAGCTTTCGGGAGGAGAACAGCAGCGTGTGGTGATTGGAAGGGCTTTGCTCAATGAGCCTGAGATAATCCTTGCCGACGAGCCCACAGGTAACCTCGATCCTGAAACTTCTGAAGGCATTGTACGGCTGCTTAAAGATATTAGCAATACCGGAAGAGCAGTTATTATTGCAACCCACAATTACACAATCGTAAAAAAATTCAGCGCCAGAACCATCAAATTTGAAAACGGGAAAATGTCAGAAGTCAGGAACGACGAGGAAATAGAACTGGAAAAACTCTGATAAGGAAGACGAGCGAAGATAAAAGTTAATAGTTGGGGTTTACTGCATTATGGCATTTGTTCCCTGAGGGTGAATTCAAAAAGATCACGCCATTCTTTACATTCCGTTGTATCCTGAAGCGTTGTATTGTGCCAGATACTAATAAACAAACCACCTGCTTTTTTGGTCTGCTTAATAAAATTGCTTATTGAAGCCTTTACCTCGACTGCCTTCAAATTTCTATTCCCTTTAAAAGTTGCGTCCATAACCTGGAAAGGAAATATGCGGAGATCCGTTATCCTATCCCCGATTACATCATAAAACCAGAAAGGCCGGGCAATTCCTGCCCTGAAACCTGGTTCATCGCTGAAACCCATTGAATAGTCTTCTGTAATGCCTGCATCACTGATATTCCTGTAAGATCCAGGCATGGCAATCTTCAGATAATGGAACCTGCTCAACAGGCACTCCTTCTTAAGTATTGTTTTAAAGCGCTGAACTTCCGTCATGATGAGAGAATGATCCACCGAAGCTTTGAAAGAGGGATGAATTCCGATATTGAATTTGCCTGCAATCCTGTTTATCAGGTTTCTGTATTCTTTATTTTTCCACGAAGGATTAATATCAAAATCTGAAGGATCCCCAACAGGAGCGAAGAATCTGGCTTCAGTCTTGTTCTGGCTGATTGATTCTGTAATATAATCAAAGACATCATAAGGGTCCTTCTCCCCTCCTGTGAGACAGTTCATTCTATTTCGGGCATTTTTTGATTGTGAGGCAAAATCATGCAGAAAACCTCCGATATTGCCAATCATATTCCTTCCCAGGTAGGCAAACGGTTCATCAATATCAAATGTAACAAGAGCTTTGTATTCGCTGCGTTTAAATGTCAATATCTGAAATTTTCTTACAAGTGATCTTGCAAGTTCCCTGGCCCACATATCAACAACCGGTATACCAATAAATCCATGTTTAAATGCAAGCGATCCGGATGAACAGAACCTGCCATGCTTATCTGGCTTAAACTCCAGGTACTCTTCATACCTGGAAACCATATAAAAGGTGGCAGCAAAGATGTCAAACGGAAAGTCCGAATCACCCCGGCAACTAAAGAAAGAAGGAACTCCTTTCAATTCATCAACAACAATCTCCTGCGGCCTGACTCCTTTCTCAAACAGGATCGGAACCGGATTAATTCTGAAAGAATCCGGAATCTTTTCCTCAGAATAGTTGATTACAGGGAATTTCCCGAGCTTGCGCCTGTCAGTAACTATATCCCACGATAAACCCAGTATCTCATTCAGAATAAGGTCGGCTGCATATCTTAACCGCGGAAAATTGCCGGTTGTGAATATTTTAACTGGTTTTACCTCCATACATACAAATTTATGCAATTAAATGGAGGTTTTAACTATAAACCAGAGAACAATAAGCAGATGGAAAAGACCCAAAAGAAAACCAGAGGGAGTTTTATCTCTTCATAAAATCATCGTACAGGACCTGGAGGTAGGCTTTGCCAAGGTTTTCAGTGAGATCCTGATTAACGCCTGTCCTGATGATAGGCTCTCCAAGTTTATGATCATAAATAACAGTAGAGCTGTCTGTTAAAAATGCAAATCCTTCATTGAATGTATAAAAGGCAAAAGAGTTTGATTCATCCGAAAGCAGATCCTTTGCATAAGGAAAATCACCGGGAATATCAAGCTGGTTCAGTAATGTCAGAGAAATATCAACCTGGCTGCCAAGCTTTTCTACTCTTTTACCGGTTTCATTCAGGGCTCCGCCTAACCATAACATGGGTATCTTAAAAATGTCCTGAGAATAGACAAGATCATTAGTGGAATTCCTTCGGCAATGATCAGCCACGAGAATTACCAGGGTGTTCTTCCACCAGCCTCTGGTTTTTGCCCATGTTATGAAATCTCCCACTGCTTTATCGGTATAGTAAACTGAATTTCTGAATTTTGTCAGCTCATCCTTCCCCTGAAAGACAGGCTCCATAGGTACTTCAAAAGGTTCATGGCTTGAAAGCGTCAGGACAACCCTGAAAAACGGTTCTTTAACTGTCTCCATGGAATCCTGAAGCGATTGAAACAATACATGGTCGTGGACACCCCAATTTGAATTATAATTTGACGGATCAAAATTATCCATAGTTATTATCCGGCTGAACTCCGATGCTATAACAAATGAGTGAAAATTGGCAAAGTTTATATCCCCACCGTACCAGAACGAACTGTTATATCCATGGCCGTTCATAATCTTCACTAGACTTACCATCGACTGGGTCTTCTTTGGATCCTTGATTATTGAGACTGAAGGCTGGGCAGGAAATCCATTAAGTATTGCAGGCAGGGCTTTATCGGTTCTGTTTCCGGATGCATAAAAATCCGAGAACACAAGACCCTCATCAATCAGTTTATTCAGGCAGGGTGTGGTCAGTGAATCACCTCCCAGGGGACCAACAAGCCTGTTGCCGAAACTTTCAAGAATAATGATCATTATATTGGGCCTTTCAGTATCAAGTACCTTCCGGGTATCTCCTTTTTTGATAGTCAGTGAATCGCGCAATGAGATGGCATTGTTTAAGTCCCCAAATGAATAAGGATTGGTTTCCGGATTCCGGTTGAAATATGAAGCTCCCACATTCCACACAACATTTATTGCAGCATGATTGGCAAACAGACTCTTATGGAAATAGACTGTACCTGCATTTATTGGAAGTCCAAATCCGCCCCTGACCGGAATTATCAGTGAACCAAATAACAGCATGAAAAAGAATGTTGCCGGAACTTTATAGCGGATATCTCCGGAGTCTGAAAACAATTTGTCAACAAATCTATTATACAGGTACCCGAAAAGTATTGTTATAAAAATAACAGTAAGACAGACAATTATAATAGTCATCGTAGTAACTGAGGCTGCGGCATCCTGTGGTGTTTTAAGGTAAATAAAGGGTGTATAGTCCATCCGGAAGCCCCAGTAATTATACAGGACTGCATCTCCTATGACTAACGAAGAGGAGATAAAAAGTAAAAACCAGGTATAAATTCTCATAAAATGCCTGTACCAGTCTCCTCTGATCCAGATGGCAGGCAGGCATCCAAGCAATGGGAAAACGAAAATATATGAGATAGTTGAAATATCAAGCTTTACTCCATGGGTAAAGGCCCCGGCCAGGACTTTAAATCCCAGGTTGGCAGCCTCTTTGTTATTAATGATCAGAAATAATAACCTGGCAAAATAAAAGAATGCCAGCCAGAATATTGCAAGCAGTGCCAGTGCTGTAAGTCTCCTTTTCATTTAACTGCCGGAATTATGTGTTCAGTTTTTTCCACTCTCGTATTAAGATAAAAAAGGACGAGCGATCCTGTTATTATGATCATCCCTGTTATTGTAAGCCATTCAGGATTTTCACCGGGTACCAGGAGCCAGCTCAAAACTGCCCCAACGACAGGAATTATGAATTTCCACAGGTTCAGCTCCGATACCTTTACCCCGGGTCGCTGAAGAAGCTTAAACCATAATGAAAACGCGAAGGCTGACATAAAACTTAACCAGACAAGTACGAGCCAGTAAACAAGAGGTTTGCCAGCCTGCACAGTCCCTTCAATGGGCAGTGAAAAAAGGTACAGGATCAAACCTCCGGTTCCGAGCGAAAAAGAACTTAAAACCAATGGATTCATACCCTTGCTTTTAAGCGAAACGACCACATTACTCACGGCTGTTGCAATATTTGCGAAAAGGATCATTATTACTCCAAGAAATTCAATTGCAGTTCCTAACCTGAAGGCCTGCCTTCCTGCAGAGATAAGAATAACTCCGGATATACCAAATATTATAGTGATGATCTTGGGTCTGTTAAGTTTGTCTTCGTTATGCATCATTGAAGCAACTACTGCAGTTACAAGCGGTTGGGATCCCACTATTACCGCACCAAGAGCTCCCGGAACGAGATCCATTCCAAAGTAAAACAGGGAATAATTGATCAGCGTCTGAAGAACCATAACCATTGTTACAACCTTCCAGTTTTCCCGTAAAATTCTATAATATAATGCTGGTTTCACAGTAAAAGGTAGTATCATCAATCCCGATATCATGAATCTTATTCCTGCAAAATGCAAAGGAGTGTCATACTGAAGTCCAAGCTTGATGCCTGCATAGGCAGTTGACCAGAGAAGGCATGCAATGATAGCCCAGAATACCGTATTCCTTTTGCTGTACACTTAGAGATAATCAGGCCGCAAATATGAGAAAAAAAATCATTTTTCAAGCAAATTCCAGTCAGGTGCCATAAGGATTTAATTTAATAGATTTGTCTATTATTTAATTCAAATTAATATGACTGTTGCTGAATACATTGCTGATCAATTATTTAAGAACGGCGTCAGGTATGTTTTTGGCATTCCGGGCGGTCCGTCAATACCTTATATGGAAGCCTTCAGATCGGCCGGTATTGATTTTATCCTTACTTCAAATGAGGCAGCAGCCGGGATAATGGCTGATGTAACGGCCAGACTGACAGGAGTTCCCGGCGTATGCCATGCCACATTCGGACCTGGCGCTGCAAATATGACTACAGGAGCCGGTGGAGCTCTTCTCGACAGATCGTCAGTAATTATTTTCACCAGTGAGATTGATGATAAAATGATTAACCGGACTGCCCAGATGAATATAGATCATCAGAAACTCTTTGAATCTGTAACAAAAGCAACTTTCAGGCTTACTCCGGATAATGCAGCTGAGGTTATTCAAAAAGCATTTAAAATATGCAGGGAAGAGTATCCCGGACCGGTTCATATCGGGCTCCCTTCAGATATTGCCGGCAACGAAGTGGCAGATGCCTCCGGATATGCTGCAAAAACTGAAACAGGAGTATATCACAATGATATTGACGGGATAATGTCAGTTCTTGAAAAATCCAGAAAGCCATTACTAGCTGTCGGGCTAACGTCTGCAAGATATGGAATCGGAAGCATGCTGACTGTCTTCCTTGAGAAATTCAGGTTACCGGTCGTATTGACGCCCATGGCAAAAGGTTTGCTCACCGAAGATCACCCTTGTTACGCAGGTGTCCTGTTCCATGCATTAAGCGATTACCTCGAAGATATTTATGAAGAAACTGATCTTGTTATTGGTGTGGGCTATGACCCGGTCGAATACAATTATGAATCATGGATGCCGGATGTGCCTCTGATCCATTTCGGCACAAAAGAGACCGATCTGCCGCTCCTTGATAATGTTATGCAGTTTACCGGCACCCCTGACCAGTGGTTCAGCATTCTTAACCGTTTGGATCACAGCTCAATTATCTTCGACAAAACCTCATTGCAGTCCGTCCGCGACGAAACAGCTGCCGTATTTAAAGGATTTACTGATCATTTCGGCCCTGTAACTGCTTTAAAGGTTTTGCAGGAGGAGCTTCCTGAGGATGCTATATTGACTGTTGATGTAGGCTCCCATCTCCATCTTGCAGGTCAATTCTGGAAGACATCAGGCAGACAGAATATCATAATGACAAACGGATGGTCGGGAATGGGATTCGGTATGCCGGCTTCCCTGGCAGCTAAAATTATCAATCCGGAAAAAACGGTAGTGTGCGTTACAGGCGATGGCGGATTTCTTATGATGGCAGGAGAGATAATTACTTCCCGGAGATATAATCTTCCTGTTATAACGGTAGTTCTTTCAGATGGAGAACTGAACCTGATAAAGCTTAAACAATCGTGGCAAAACCTATCTCCGTACGCAACCAGCCTTTATTCCGGAGATTTGTTTGATTCAGAGATGTTTTTCGGAATTGAGGTTTTTTTAGCTGATTCAGATGAGAGCATGAGAACAGCAATCAACGATGCGCTCAAGATAAATAAGCCAGTTATAATAAATGCACGTATAGATCCTGAAGATTATAAGTGGCTGGTTGTCAGAAAGCAGAACTAGTACTGACCCTATTTTTCAGGTTTTGTCTACTTCGATGGCTTTTTCTCTTTAGAAGCTTTAGGGGCTTTTGGCTTCGCCTTCTCTTCGGAACTTTTGGTTTCAGTTACCTTTTTGTTCTCCTTAACGGGTTTAGTCTTTTTGACCTCTTTTATCTCTTCTGAGGCAGGTTCAGCTGCTTTAACTTCTTTCTTCGGCTCTTTGGCTGGTTTAGATTCCGTAGCTTCTTTTGCAGTCTTTGCAGGTTTCTCTGCCTTGACTTCCTTTACTTCCCTGGTTGTCTTAACTTCCTTAGCCTCGACTACTTCAATAACTTCTTTAACTTCAGGGACCTCCTTTTTCTCTTTCAGCAGTTTCTTATCTTTTAATTCCTTCTCCTGCGGTTTATTTACCTGTTTAATCTCTGGTTTGTCAGCTTTTTTTCTACGGCGTCTGACTCCATAGGTTCCAAGAATGATTTTACCTCTCCTGGATTTTTTATCACCTTTTCCCATTATATTAATTTTAAGATTATGACTCTTTTTTGAATCGCGTAAAGTTAATAATATTCTTTATTTTTAATCAAAATTTTATGGTTTCGTTAAACAGAACAAAACCGGGAATAGAATTAATCCATCAATGCAGAAAAACTCAAATTGCCGTAAAGATGAGAAGAAAAGAAAGGGAAATAACAGACATTGATGAAATCGGGTCAATTATCTCACGTTGTGATGTATGCAGGATTGCACTGTCAGACAACAATATCCCTTACATTGTAACGATGAACTTTGGTTATACCGGAGGAGCCGGGAAAAAACTTTATTTTCATTGTGCCAGAGAGGGAAAGAAACTGGAAATAATAAGAAAAAATAATTTTGTATGCTTTCAATTCGACACTGACCACCAGCTTGAAAAGGGTGAAAATGCTTGTGATTTTGGAATGAGCTACAGATCGGTAGTCGGATGGGGCAAATATTAAAATTATCACTGAAGAAGAAGAAAAGAAGCTCGGACTTAACTATATAATGTCGAATTATTCTGACAGAGCTGAATTTACCTATAAACAGGATGTTTTAGACAGAACGATTATCCTGCGTCTCGATATCAGTGAGATGAAGGGTAAAAAATGCTGAGGCTAACATTCCGTTAAATCTGTAACGGCATCGTAAAAACATAATTATAATCAGTAAATTGCGCAAAATTCAGAATACAATTATGGGAACTTTAAATGATCTTAGACTTGCTGTATTGATTGATGCCGATAATATACCTCATTCAAATGTCAAAGGCATGCTGGAAGAGATTGCAAAATACGGTACTCCAACGTTCAAGAGAATTTATGGCGACTGGACAAGACCTACCATATCAGGATGGAAATCAGTACTTCTGGAGAATGCCATAACGCCTGTTCAACAATACGGCTATACAAAAGGTAAAAATTCGACAGACTCTGCAATGATAATCGATGCCATGGATATCCTTTATTCCGGTAAGGTAGATGGATTTTGCCTGGTGTCGAGCGACAGTGATTTCACTCGTCTGGCGACAAGGTTAAGGGAAGCCGGGATGAAAGTTATAGGTATTGGTGAAAGAAAGACCCCATCGCCCTTTATTATTGCATGTGATAAATTCATTTATCTGGAAATAATTAATTCATCACCCGGAGTGACTGATAATTATGTTGTTAAGAAGAAACCCGGCAAACTTGCCAGGAGTAAGACCAGGAATGATGAGAGTGATCGGCAGGGTCAGATACTCAAAGCAAAACATCTTATAGCTTCAACAATTACTGACCTTGCCGATGAAAACGGCTGGGCTTATCTTGGAGATGTGGGCAATCTGATCCTTAAAAAACAACCTGATTTCGACCCCAGGAATTATGGTTTTACCAAGCTGACCCCTCTGATCAGATCGCTTGATTTTGAAATTGATGAGAGAGATTCCGGTCAGAATAATATCAGGCATATTTATATCCGTAATAAGAAATAACAAGATCCGGCTACTGAATTATTAAAGAATCCGTGAACCGGAATAAAATAACTGCATAAACCGAACAATTTCCGAAGCCTGTTGTTTTAAAATCATCATACAGTAATCAATATGGCATTATTATTGGTGATTTATGGCAACTCAGGTTCTCATTCTGCCAAAAAGCAGTTAAAATCAATTATATTATAAGTTTTTATTTTCAGATATCAAAAATAAATATGACCTTTGTTACTGTTTTATTTACTTAATTATTGAATTATGAACATTTATGTAGGAAGTCTTCATTTTAAAATGAATGAAGCAGAATTAAAAGAAATCTTTGAAGAGTATGGCGAAGTAGGATCCGCAAAAATCATTATTGACAAATACTCTGGGAAAAGTAAAGGATTTGGTTTTGTTGAGATGCCCAACGAAGCCGAAGCTAAGAAGGCCATTGAGGAACTTAATGGTGCTGAAATTCAGGGCAGGAAAATAATTGTTAACGAATCTATTGAAAGGACTGACAGAAGAAGTAATTTCAGAGGCGGTGGTGATAACGACCGCAGAGGCGGTGGCGGAAACAGAAGGGATAATTACAGATAGAAGACAAAAACTCAAAAACTATGAAAGGTACTGTTAAATGGTATGACAGGGTAAAGGGTTATGGGTTTCTCCAGACTGAAGATCAAAAGGATATTTTTATCCATCGTTCAGGTTTGGAGGCTCCTCAGACCGAACTTGAGACAGGACAGGCGGTAGAGTTTGAGATTGAAATGAGAGAAAAAGGGCCTGTTGCTATCAAGGTAAGAAGAGTAGAATAAGTTTTGCTCAGAACTATAGTAAAAGAGGCTGCACGATTGTGCAGCCTCTTTTTGGTTTTATCCCAAATCTTTACACCAACTTCCAGGGACTCCTGTATTCATAATGCAGGCGTTTTGTTGCTTCACCATCAGCATCATCAATAAAAGTTTCCGTTTCAGGATTCCATTTGATTGTCCTTTTAAGGTCACATGCAATATTCCCGAGTGTGCAAACAGTACAGCTGCTGTGGCCTATCTCAACAGGGACTGCCGGATCTCGCCGCAGTTTTACAGACTCGATAAAGTTTGCCTGGTGAGGAATCCGGGTTTCATAAGGACCCTCTTCTGTTGAAGCTGCCGATGCAGGAAGATTAAACTTTGGATCAGATGTATTGACATTGCCGCGGGAAACCTCAATCCACCCGTTTTCTCCCCAGAATTTCACACCCTTCGTCAGCTGGTCATCAAATGGTTCCGATGTCATTACGACACCATTTGCATATTTCCATGATATGAACTCTGTACCGTCGCCGATCGGCGATATCTCAACCGGTCCGCTTTTATCCATTCCCAGTCCCCACTGGGCGATATCGAACATATGAGCGCCCCAGTCGGTTGTAAAACCTCCGCCCATCTCTTTGTACCATCGCCATGCACCCCAAATTTCTTCATTCTTTTCAGGATCGAGCGAGATAAGAGGATCAAGCTGATTATTGTAATGAATTGTAGCGGGAAGAGGTCCCAGCCAGAGATCCCAGTTAAGATCGGCAGGAAGCGGCTCTTCAGGAAGATTATAAGGCGTCGGAGGCGCACCAACATATGCATTGACTTTAGTTATCTTACCCAGAGCTCCGGTCTGGACAAGATTGACAACATGCTGGAATTCAGGGCTGGAACGTTGCTGGCTGCCAACCGCAAGTATCCTGTTGTTTTCCCTGACCGCCTTTTTCAGTTCCTGCCCCTCCTTAATTGTGAAGGTCATCGGCTTTTCAAGATAGACATCCTTTCCGGCTTTGCAGGCGGCAATAGCTATCATCGCATGGTTGTGGTCAGGAACAGCTATCACCACAGCATCAATATCCTGTCTTGCAAGCAGATCCTGATACTTTTCATAAGTGTCAATCTTAACTTCCCTGCCTGCCTTGGCATAAAACTCGTTTACCCTCTTTTCAAAACGCTTGCGTTTGATGCCATAAACATCGCAACCCGCAAGAACTTTCACACCGGGTACCTGGAGAAATCCGCTGAGAAGGAACATCGACTGTTGTCCCATACCAATAAAGCCAAGAGCGATTTCATCTTCTGCACCAGCTTCGGTTTTTGCTTTAGTCTTTCCCTTGCAGGATGTGGTAAGACTTGGAATGACTACCATTCCGGCCATTCCGGCAGCGGCTGAACCAAGGAAATGACGCCTTGACCATAGTTTTCTCTGATCTTTCATAAGTTAGTTTCTGTTTTGGTTAATTTCGATTATTGATTATATAATACTCTTCTCCGATTGAGATATTTCTGACATAAAATTATATTTTTTTTCAATTCGCAATGAACCAGAATGATAAATTCTCAGAATCTGCCGAAGATCGAATATTTTCCCGTATTGCAAAAGATGGAAGAGTAGAGGAATAAACCAAAGAGACTGGTTTCCATTTTTCTTTCAAGATGCAAAACCGGCTGGCCTTTTGATAATTTGAGGAACCTGCTGATTTTAGGGGAGGCAGAAATGGCTCTGATCCTTTGTTCCCCGCCTTTTATCTCAATATGATAATTCTCTCTCAGTATCCTGAAAAGCGATCTGTTCTCAAACTGCCTTGCAGTGATCCTCGGCAGATTAATATTTGCTATATAGCTGATATCATAAAATATGGGTATATCGTCAAGCAGACGGAGTCTTTCCATATAAATACAACCCGATTCTTTTTCAAGCTCTGTCAATGGAAACATGAAATTCCCGGGCCACCGTATCAGACCCGGCTTTACAATAATTCTGGTTTTCAGATTCCTGCCGCCAACGGCTGAAGTAGTCCCTGAAACTGACAGAATGCCGATCTCCTGCGGAGGATGCTGAACGATACTCCCTTTACCCTGATGTTTTCTTATGTAACCGTCATTTGCCAGATAGCTGAGCGACTGACGTACTGTCGGCCGGGTCATCCCGTAAAGCTGGCACAGCTCATTTTCGGATGGCAACAAGTCTCCTTCCCTGTAAACACCATCATCAATATGCTTGCGGAGCATTTCGTAAAGCCTTCTGTATTGAGGAATTGTACCTGCCGGCGGCATTTGTTTAATTTTTTTGTAAATATAATATATTTCACTTGTAAATACAAGTTATTTACTTTATTTTTGTAACCGCATAATAATTAACTATATCAAGTTTTTTTTATTATTATATTAATTCAACTTATAGTAACAAGTATTAACACAGCAACCAGCAACAAGCAACTAACCAATAACCAAGAGAATGGCTATCCCAGTTATAATGCCTAAACAGGGCCAATCGGTTGAAACCTGCATTATTACAAAGTGGTTCAAGAAAAAGGGAGACACGATAAAAACCGGAGATCTTCTTTTTTCCTATGAAACCGACAAGGCTGCTTTTGATGTTGAATCACCTGCCGACGGAACACTTCTCGAAGTCATTTATGGCGACGGTGCAGAAGTTCCGGTTCTTGCGAATGTGGCTCTCCTGGGGAATGAAGGCGAGAAGGTCGATTATAATGTGCCCGTTAAAGCCGGTGATCCAGATAAAAAGGATACCACTTATAAATCAGAGGTGAGCAATAAAACTATTTCTGCTGCAGAAAACTCAGTAACAGCGAGTGAAAAAAGTGATTCAAAGATCAGAATATCTCCCCGTGCAAAACGATTTGCTGATAAAAAAGGAGTGAATTACTCAGGTATTCCAGGGTCAGGACCAAACGGAAGGATTATCTGCAGCGATGTTGAAAGAGTTCTTAAATCATCCCCTGTACAGACTGAGAATGTTTATAAATCTGCTGATGAATATACTGAACAGCCACTTTCAAACTTGCGAAAAATTATTGCCAGAACAATGCACGCATCACTTCAGAACTCTGCGCAACTCACTCACCATATGAGTGCCGATGTAAGGAATCTGCTGGAGGCAAGGAGAAAAATCAAGGATAAAATACAAAGCGGAACCCGACAGCAGGATATTACTTTAAACGATATGGTATGCTGGTGCGTGATAAGAGCTCTTGAAAAATTCCCTGAGGTTAACAGCCATTTTCTTGAGGACCGTAAAAAGATTTTCAACAAAGTTCACCTGGGTATTGCTGTTGATACTTCAAGGGGATTAATTGTTCCGGTAATTAAAAACGCTGATGATATGGATCCTGTAAAGCTCTCGCTGGAACTTAAATCAGCAGCTGAGGCATGCAGGAAAGGAAGCATAAGTCCCGAGCTTATTCAGAGTACAGCGGCATCGTTCACTGTTTCGAATCTTGGGAATTATGGTGTTGAGATTTTCACACCGGTAATAAATCTTCCTCAAAGTGCGATCCTTGGTGTTTGTACAATAATATACAGGCCGGCCGATCTTGGTAATAATACCTTTGGATTTATTCCATATATAGGATTATCATTGACATACGATCACAGATCAGTCGACGGAGGACCAGCAACACTCTTCCTGAAAGAGATAAAAGAACAAATTGAAAAATTTCAGTATACCAGTAATATGCCTAAAAGTCAGAACATTAATCCAAATGATGTACGTAAACCGCAATTCATCGAGTTTGGGAAAATTCCTGTAAACCAGTACAAAAAATCAATTGATGAGGAGAAGAGCAACTTTACCACCGATGACTTCATAAGAATATATCACGACATGGTAATTATCAGGGAATTTGAAACCATGCTGAACCTGATAAAAACCACAAATGAATACAGGGGGATTGCTTACAATCACCCCGGACCGGCACACCTTTCGATCGGTCAGGAAGCTTCAGCAGTGGGAATGGCTTACAACCTTGATATTGATGATTACATTTTTGGTTCACATCGCAGTCACGGTGAGATACTTGCAAAAGGGCTTTCGGCTATTAACAAACTTGACGAAGAGACCCTCTATACAATAATGAATGCCTACTTCGGAGGCAAAGCCCTCAAAGTTGTTGAAAAAAGATTTCATGGGACCTGTCAGGGAGCTGGCAAAACACTTTTTGCTGTACGGCGCACTGGCTGAGATCTTTGCCCGCGAAAACGGATTCAATAAAGGACTGGGTGGTTCAATGCACGCATTCTTCACTCCTTTTGGAATTTATCCCAATAATGCAATAGTCGGGGGTTCGGGAGATATTTCTGTTGGTGCTGCCCTCTATAAAAAAATTAACAGGAAGAATGGCATTGTAGTATGCAATATTGGTGATGCATCAATGGGATGCGGTCCAGTATGGGAAGGTATTACATTTGCCACCATGGATCAGTACAGTACCTTATGGAAAGGCGATTACAGGGGAGGCTTGCCGCTTATTTTCAACTTCATGAATAACCTTTACGGAATGGGTGGCCAGACCATGGGTGAGACAATGGGATACGGGATTCTTGCAAGAATTGGTGCCGGAGTCAATCCGGAAATGATGCATTCAGAAAGGGTCGACGGGTACAATCCGCTGGCTGTTATTGATGCATTCAGACGCAAAAAAGAGATCCTTCTGGAAAAAAGGGGCCCTGTTCTTCTCGATACACTCACTTACAGGATAAGCGGACATTCACCATCAGATGCTTCATCATACAGATCGAAAGAAGAAATTGAGGCATGGACGAAGGAGGATTCAATAATTGCCTATGGGAACCAGCTTACAGAATCCGGGATCGCCGATCCGATACTGCTTGAGGAGATCAGGAATGAAGCAGGCGACCTGCTTAAACATATTCTCAGGCTTGCTATTGACGATGAAACCTCTCCAAGGCTTGACCTTTCAGGCAATCCCGACGCGATAGGCAGTATGATGTTTTCAAACCGGTCTATTGATAAGATGGAAGAGGGAATACCTGAAGTGCTTATCCCCATGGAAGAAAATCCGCGTGTTAAATCAATAAAGAATAAAGAGAGGTTTTATAAGGATAAGGAGGGGAAAGCAGTTTCGAAAGCAAAACTGTACCAGCTGCGTGACGGAATTTTTGAAGCAGTTATCGATCGTTTTTATAAAGACCCGACACTGGCAGCCTGGGGTGAGGAAAACCGCGACTGGGGAGGAGCCTTTGCAGTATACCGCGGCCTTACCGAAGCACTCCCCTATCACCGCCTCTTCAACTCTCCTATCTCTGAAGGAGCGATAGTAGGGACAGCAATTGGCTACGGGATGTGCGGCGGTCGTGTGATCGCTGAAATAATGTACTGCGATTTTCTGGGCCGTTCAGGTGATGAGGTATTCAACCAACTGCCTAAATGGCAGGCAATGAGCGGCAATATTATCAGTATGCCTGTAGTTGTCAGAGTTTCAGTAGGATCGAAATATGGAGCCCAGCATTCACAGGACTGGTCATCGCTTGTTGCACATATTCCTGGCTTAAAAGTAGTCTTCCCGGCAACTCCATACGATGCAAAGGGGCTTATGAACAGCGCTTTGCAGGGAACCGATCCGGTAATCTTCTTTGAAAGTCAGAGGATTTATGATATCGGGGAAATGTTTCACACCTCAGGTGTTCCTGAGGGTTACTATGAGATACCCTTTGGAGAACCTGACATTAAAAGATCAGGAGATGACCTGACTATTTTGACTATCGGGGCAACCTTATATCCGGCTTTGAAAGCAGCTGATACACTCTTTAAAGACTACGGATTAAACGCCGAGGTAATTGATGCACGCAGCCTGGTTCCCTTTAACTATGAACCGGTATTAAACTCGGTTAAAAAGACCGGAAAGATCCTGCTTGCAAGCGATGCATCATCACGCGGTTCATTCCTTAAAGAGATGGCACAGACCATTACTGAACTTGCTTTCGACGATCTCGATGCTCCCCCGGTGGTAGTCGGATCAAGGAACTGGATCATACCGGCACATGAGATGGAGGACTTTTTCTTTCCTCAGCCTGATTGGATCGTCGATGCAATTCACGAAAAAATCATCCCTCTTAAAGGCCATAAAAGCAAAACAGATCACTCGGCAGGCAGGTCTTTAAAACTCAATAAAGAAGGGGTGTAGTTCCTTTTTGATATCTTTACATGACAATTTAAGAAAAATGGAAAATATTATTGAGACTATAAAGTCCAAATCCGGCTTTATTATTGATATGGATGGTGTTATCTATCATGGCAATACTCTTCTGCCCGGGGTAACAAAATTTCTGAAGTGGCTTGAAGATTCAGGCAAAAGTTACCTTTTTCTGACCAACGCAAGTCAGAGGACTCCGAAAGAGCTGCATGAAAAGCTGGAAAGACTGGGAATTAATATCGGCGAAGAGCACTTTTACACCAGTGCACTTGCCACTGCCGGTTTTCTTGCAAGCCAGAAACCAAAAGGGAGTGCATACGTGATCGGGGATGCAGGACTCATTAATGCCCTTTACAGTATAGGTTATACTACGAACAACGTAAATCCGGATTATGTTGTTGTCGGCGACACCAACAGTTACAATTTTGAAAAGATAGAACTGGCTGTAAACCTTGTAATAAGAGGCGCCCGTCTGGTGGGTACAAATCCTGACGTCAGCGGGCCGGTCGAAACTGGAATTTCTCCTTCTGTAAAAGCTCTGATAGCACCCATCGAAATCGCATCCGGAAAGAAAGCATATTTCGTCGGTAAGCCCAATCCGCTCATGATGAGGATAGCACTGAAGAAGCTCGGAGTAAGGAGGGAAGATGCCATTGTGATAGGTGACCGCATGGATACCGACATACAGGTGCGGATTGGAATCAGAGATTGATACCCTGCTGGTTTTGAGTGGGATAACGAATCAGAACGAAATTGACAATTTCCCTTATCGTCCGCGGTATGTGCTCACAGGAATAGCAGATCTGGTCAGGTAAAATTGAACTATGAGTAATTTTGAAAACTATAAAAAAGAGCGTAAAGAGATTGCAATGTTTATGCGCCGGCTATACAGGCAGGGACTTACGACCACCTCAGGCGGAAACATAAGCCTTAAGATATCTGAGGATATAATTCTGATCACTCCATCGGCTACCGATAAAGGCAGGATGAGATGGAATGAGGTCGGGATATTGAATATTAAGGGAGAGAACCTGATTCCGGCACTGAAACCATCAATAGAGACTGAAATGCATCTCTCAATTTACAGGAAAAATAAAAATGTGAAAGCTATAGTTCATGCTCATCCGGTATTTGCATCAGCTTTTACAGCAACAAAGTTTAAGATTAACACTAATCTTACCGCAGAGGCAAGGGCCATATGCGGGGAGCCATTATTTGTACCCTATGCACTGATGGGGACAAAACAGCTGGCGTCTCTCGCAGCTGAGAGTACGGCAAAATCTGATGTCCTTTTACTCGAAAACCATGGGATACTTACCACAGGACAGGGACTTCTTCAGGCATTCGATAAACTCGAAGTGCTGGAGAATGCAGCAAAAATAACGCTGATAGTAGAAATGACAAAGATGAAAAGTCAGCTTACCAAACCCAGAATAAGAGAAATAGATAAATTTTCAGGTGATATTAAATAGATACAAAAATCTGAAGAAGTGAAAATTAATTTCCTGTCGGAGTTCCCATCATATCTCGAACTGAAAAAAATAATGAATGGCAGAAATCTTCCTCCTTTCAGGGAAGCTAACAACCATATACATTCCCCATGGTCATTCAGCGCCTTTGATAAGCTGGAAACAGCTTTTTCAATGGCAAAGGCTGAGAAGATAACTCTGCTCGGAATAAATGATTTTAATGTTGCTGACGGATATGATGAGTTTAACAAAGGCTGTCTTAAAAACAAGATCTTTCCACTGTTTAACATCGAATTTATTGGATTATTGAAAGAGGAACAAAAAAAGGGCATCAGAATCAATGATCCGAAAAATCCCGGCCGGATTTATTTCTGCGGAAAAGGACTTGACTACCCTTTTAATCCCGGATGGTTTAAGAAAATTCAGCTTAATATTGTCATCCGGGAGAGTCAGAACCAGATGAAAGAGATGACCAGCAAGCTGAATCATCTGATTAGTCATGTTAATCCTTCAGTTACAATTTCCTATGAGGAGATTAGAAGAAGGTTCACTCGTGGCCTTGTCCGTGAAAGGCATCTGGCAAAAGCAATCAGATATCTGGCAATAGAGAATTATAAAACACCAGGGGATCAGCTTGATTTTATAGAATCTCTTTACGGTGGGAAAAAATCAGAGGCCGGACTTTCGAATCCATCAGCACTCGAGAATGAGATACGCTCGAATCTTCTTAAAGCCGGCGGTCCGGCTTTTGTGGAAGAGGAAGAGAGCTCATTTCTGGAACTCAGCAAGATTATTAAGATCATCATCAGGGCTGGGGGAATACCATGCTACCCTGTACTTCTTGACGATCCCTCTGGTAAATATACAGAGTTCGAGAGTGATCCGGAGAAACTCTATTCTACCCTGACCCGTCTGGGTATTGAATGCATAGAATTGATACCGGGAAGAAATGATCTCAGAATACTGAGAAATTTCGTTGAGTTTTTTGACAGAAAAGGATTTATCATAACCTTCGGAACTGAACATAACAATCCGGAAATGATACCTCTTACTGTCACTGCCAGAGGCGGGGAACCCCTTGATGAATCACTGAAGAAGATCGCATGGGAAGGTGCCTGTATTATTGCCGCACATCAGTATCTGAGAGCTGATGGCAGGCAGGGCTATGTTTTACCTGATGGGAAACACAGCAAACAACAGAAAGAAGACCTGACAATACTGGGACAACTGGTTATAGAGTACTTTTTAACTAAAAGCAACGACTATGAATCCGTGAGCTCAATGATCTGATAGAAATATCCAGATTTTACGGGAACAATAAAGAATATGTAATTGCAGGTGGTGGTAATACATCATTCAAGGATGAGAAAACAATCTGGATAAAAGCAAGCGGCAAGGCTCTTGCTGAACTTGATGAGAATGGGCTTGTTGCTCTGAGCAGGGAAAAGCTGCATATTATCAGCACGAAGACCTATTCTGATGATCCGGTGATACGGGAGGAAGAGGTTAAAAATGATCTTTTTGGCAGTCATTATTGATCCCGGACAGAAGAGAAGACCATCAGTCGAGACATCACTTCATGAACTTATCAGGTATAAATTCGTAGTCCACCTGCACCCCACACTGATCAACGGGATTCTATGCAGCAGGAATGCAAAAAACCTTGTCATTAAGCTTTTCGGAGAAAAAGTATTATTTGTCCCGTATACCGATCCCGGTTATACTTTGTTTAAAAAACTGGAGGCAGAAATAAAAAACTACAGAGACACATATTCGTCTGATCCTCAAATTATTCTGCTTGAGAATCACGGATCATTTGTCAGTGCCGATACAACGGAAGAGATCCGTAAGATCTATGAAAATATTATCAAGGCTATTGAAAGCCAGTTCAGTCGTCTTAATGATATTAATAACCTTCCGTTTAATCCTGTGTTGTTCAAAGTTCTTCCTGCCTTGCGGATGATCCTGTCTGCGGATAAGACCAAAGTCATCAGATACAGGCATAATACCCTTATTGCAAAGTATTATCAGAACCAGCAGGAATTCCATAAGATTTCCCTGCCAGCTAACACCTGACATCATTGTTTACTGCAAAACGAGGTATTTGTTCATTGAACAATGTTCAACAGCTGAAAAAATCCTGGATTCGATTAAGCAGCAATTGCCCCGCTTTCAAAATGAATACGGATATCTGCCTGTTGTTTTCATAATAAAAAATGCCGGTATACTTGCTGTTGGAGACTCACCCTCATCAGCCGAGTCTGTACTGGATGTGTTTGAGGATTTTATAAAAGTAAGCTATTATTCATCCCTTTGCGGGGGAACAAAATTCCTGACTCCGGAACAGTCTGCTTTTATTGACAAATGGGAAGTTGAGAACTACAGGAGAAAGGTATCCCTGAATACAAACCAGGGGAACAAGCTTAATAATAAGATAGCCGTTATTACAGGAGGTGCTCAGGGATTTGGAGCAGGAATAGCGGAGGCCTTATTCAGGTTAAAGGTTAATGTTGTTATTGCTGATCTGAATGAGGAATCCGGCAATAAGTTTGTATCGGGTCTCAATGTCAACTAAATCGCCCAATAAAGCAGTATTTGTTAAAACGGATGTCTCCGATCCTTCTTCGGTAAAAAACCTGGTTGAAGCAACTGTAAGTGAGTTCGGAGGAATCGATATTATGATCAGCAATGCCGGTGTACTGAAGGCTGGGGGACTGGATGAAATGGAACCTGAAATTTTCACCAGAACAACCGGCATCAACTATAATGGTTATTTCTATTGCACCAAATATGCTTCGGAAGTGATGAAAGCTACAGAATGCTGAAAATCCCGGGTTATTTTACGGATATCATCCAGATAAATTCAAAATCGGGACTCCGGGGCAGCAACAGGAATTTCGCATATGCCGGTGCCAAATTTGGCGGGATAGGTCTGACACAGTCATTTGCCCTCGAGCTTGCTCCTTTCAGGATCAAAGTCAATTCTATCTGTCCCGGTAATTT
Source organism: uncultured Bacteroidales bacterium (assembly GCA_963753495.1). GTDB lineage: Bacteria > Bacteroidota > Bacteroidia > Bacteroidales > VadinHA17 > LD21. The sequence continues at coordinate 418,825 of CAVWCO010000006.1, read as the reverse complement.
CTATGAGGGGCCGTTATGGTCCGATCCGAAAAACGGGCTTTTCGTTCAATATCTTAATACAGGGAAGGTTCCCGGAGCCAAAACTATTGATGATGTCAGAAAATTCTATGAGGAGCAGGTACCCCTGAAGCGTGGCTGCAGGCTTGAAGATCTTATGAAAGCATTGCTATACATAATTGACCAGGAGTATGAAACAGGTCAGGCAGTGCCGGTAACCGGTGGGCAGGTGATGCTGGGATAATGGCGCAGGGCACAGGGCACAGGGCGCAGGGCGAAATCGTAAATTCTCCGTGAAACTCTGTAAAAACTCCGTGAAACTCCGTGTTAAAAAAGCAAACTGACTATGAAAACCAAAGCAGTAAGAATTTACGGTAAAAAAGATCTTCGTCTCGAGGAATTTGATCTTCCTGAAATAAAGGAGGATGAGATCCTTGCCAGTGTCGTTTCCGACAGCATCTGTATGTCGTCGCATAAGGCTGCATTGCAGGGAGCTGAACATAAACGGGTACCGGATGATATTCACATAAATCCCACAATCATCGGACATGAATTTGCCGGGGTGATACTGGAAGTGGGGAAAAAATGGAAGGATAAATTCAGTGCCGGGCAGAAATTTTCAATTCAGCCTGCTATGAATCATATGGGAACACTTGATGCTCCCGGATATTCTTACAGGTTTATCGGTGGTGATGCCACCCATGTTATCATTCCGGATATTGTGATGGAAGCCGACTCTCTTCTTCAATATGATGGTGAAGCATTTTACCCGGCATCATTATCTGAACCTATGTCGTGCATCGTCGGAGCTTTCATGCCAGCTACCATGTTCCGCCGGGCACCTATAACCATGATATGGGAATCAGGGAAGGCGGGAATATGGCAATACTTGCCGGGACTGGTCCCATGGGACTTGGAGCCATCGATTATGCCCTGCACCAGACAAGGAAACCCGGATTACTGGTTGTTACTGATATTGACGACAACAGGCTTGCCAGGGCAGCCTGCCTTTTCCCTCCTGAACATGCCATAAAAGAGGGTATCAAACTTTTCTATGTCAATACAGGCAAAATAGAGAATCCTGTAAAACATCTGCGTGATCTGACAGGAGGAAAAGGATTTGACGATGTCTTTGTATTTGCACCCGTAAAACAGGTTGTTGAACAGGGTGATGCCATTCTCGGATTTGACGGATGTCTTAATTTCTTTGCCGGGCCTGCAAATCCTGATTTTAAAGCTGAATTTAATTTTTATAATGTCCATTATGCATTTACCCATATTGTCGGAACATCAGGCGGAAATACCGATGATATGAGGGAATCCCTTAAACTCATGTCCGAGGGGAAAATAAATCCTGCCGTGATGATCACCCATGTAGGAGGTCTTGATGCGGTTGTTGATACTACATTGAATCTCCCCCAGATTCCCGGAGGAAAAAAGCTTATCTACACTAATATATCCATGCCGCTCGTATCACTTTACGCGCTTGGGGAAAAGGGCAAAAACGATCCTTTCTATGCAGGTCTGCACGAGATAGTTGCCGAAAATGATTTCATCTGGAATCTCGAGGCGGAGAAATATCTTCTCGCAAACGCAAAACCCATTTGAAAAAATCTCTGTGTCTCTCTGTGACTTCCATGTGTCCTCTGTGTATGTTCTTATCGTAATACAGAGTATATCTCAATCTTTATTTCAGCTTTGCTGCAAACTCATCCGAAATATAATTCTCATAACTCATGCACACATCTGATGCAAAATCCACTCCTGTTGAAATAACCTTTGACCACATTTCTTCTCCCATAACTGCCAGCTGGTCCCTTGTAATTCCATTTTTGTAGATTGCCGCTATCATCCCGGCATTGAAATTATCTCCGGCCCCGATAGTGCTTATCGGTTTTATTTGTTTTACAGAGAACCTGCCTGCAAAATTCAGGGTTTTTACATAAACCGCTTCACTACTGGCGGTATAGACCATACAACCACAGTATTGGTTTATGACATCCCAGGCTCTTTCGGGAGAGGAAGCCCCGAAAATATTCTGAAAATCTTCATCTGAGCCTCTGATAATACTCGCCATACTGATATTCTCGATGATCAGCGGTCTTAATTCATCAAGTTCTGAAGCATGTGCTTTTCTGAAATTAGGATCGTACAACAGGATCCCTCCATCGTCGGAAGCTGACTTAACGAAACCGATGAATTTTGATCTGATCTCCCTGGTTATGGCATAAATAGAACCATACAGGATAATATCATCCTTCTGAATCCGCGGAAAATCCATCCCGAACCTCTCCGAAGGATAGTTCTTGTAGAAAGTGTAACTGGCATCATTTCTCTCATTCAGTACAGCGATTGCCAGTGCAGTATTTCCCTGTTTGAAATGGTCAGAAAATGATGTTGAAACTCCATTCTCATTAAGAAATTTGTCAATGATTCTTCCGATATCATCATCCCCGTATTCGCTTATAAGGGATACCGGCAATCCGATCCTGCCGAGCGATACCGAACTGTTCAGCATTGCACCGCCTGCTTTGCCTGCCTGAGGCTGACCATTCTTAAATATTATATCAAATAGCGTTTCTCCGATTGTATAAATATTTCTCATAGCGGTTTATTATTACTTTGTGAATACTTTGTGTTATCCTTTGAGTCTTAGTGGTTAAGTATTTTTACCACAAAGCCTTCGCACTTAAGCCGTTTCATCACAAAGTAACACAAAGGATTTATATTTTGATACTATATTTGTTTCAATTTAAAATCAATTTTTATGAAAGCAATGATGCTTACCGGTATCCGGGAGATGGAAATGAAAGAGGTCAGGGATCCCGTTCTGATGAATCCTGACGATGTTAAGATCCGGATTCTTACTGTGGGCATTTGCGGCTCCGATATTCATTATTACACTCTGGGGCATATCGGTTCCCAGATAGTTAAGTATCCATTCACAGTCGGACATGAAAGTGCCGGTGAAGTTGTTGAAACAGGTCCAGGAGTAACCCGGGTAAGGAAAGGCGATCTTATTGCCATTGAACCTGCAATGTGGTGCGGAAAATGCGACCAGTGCCTGTCAGGAAGGCATCATACCTGCCGGAACCTTAAATTCCTGGGTTGTCCCGGACAGGCTGAAGGGGTTTTGTCAGAATATATTGTTATGCCTGAAACCAGCTGTTTTCCTCTCCCCGCAAACCTTACTCCCGACCATGGCTCAATCTCCGAACCTCTGGCAATTGGTGTTTATGCAGTTAAAAAAGCAGGCAAATAAAAGATTCCAAAACAGGCATCCTCGGATTCGGACCAATAGGAATGAGCGTCATGCTGGCAGCAAAAGCAGGGGAAGCCGGGGAAATATATGTTACGGATAAAATTGATTCCAGGCTTGCAATAGCTTCAAAGGAGAAGGCAGCATGGACCGGGAATCCGGATAAAGAAAACATAACCGACAACCATAAAACAAAAGGAACCTCTTGGTCTGGATATTGTTTTTGAATGCTGCGGTCAGCAGGAGGCGGTCGATCAGGCAATAGATATTCTTAAGCCGGGGGGAAGGCTGTTATTGTCGGAATTCCTGAATTCGAGAAATGGACTCTGAGTGTTGACAACACAAGACGCAAGGAAATTTCCATTCAGTTTATCAGGCGTCAGGTCGATTGTGTTGAAGCTGCACTCGAAATGATGAGCAACGGGAAAATCGATGTCGGAAACATGGTTACCCACCGGTTCCCGTTCGTAAGAACAAAAGAGGCTTTTGACCTGGTTGCCGGATATCACGACGGAGTGATGAAAGCAATGATCGACTTCTAGCTCCCAACCCCCTGAAGGGGGCTCTTTTGGGATTGTTGAAAAAATCTTCGTTAACCGCAAAGCACGCTAAGAAGGCTCAAAGTACACAAAGTTAAAACTCTTAAATTTACCTCTTTGCGGCCTTTGCGTAAATACTTTGAGAACTTTGCGGTTAATGGATTTAAGCTTTTTAAACAACTCCAGGGCTTTTAATCCAGCAATTCTCTGTATCTCAGCAAAGCTTCAATAAAATAGTAATCAGCATAGGTAAGCGGCACATCAACTTCACTTTTAGCAGGAAGAGATCCAACACTGTGCATCAGGATAAAATTTCCATTTTCTCCTTCTTTGGCCATATAGGCTGGTGATGCCAGGATCCTCATCTGTTTTTCAGCTACCGCCAAGATACTGAACTTTCTTGTCCTGCCCCGACAAATCCGCTGAGTTCAATAAGCGCTGATGCCATTATCGCCCCGGCAGATGCATCTCTTTCTGCTTCAGGGATACCCGGTGCATCATAATCCCAGTATGGAATTTTATCTTCCGGCATATTTGGATGATTTATAAGAAAATCAGCAATATGCTCTGCCTGATCCAGATATCTCTGCAGACCTGTTTCCCGGTACATCATTGTATATCCGTAGAGTCCCCAGCTTTGCCCGCGCGACCATGCCGATCCGTCAGCATATCCCTGCGCAGTCTGTTTTGTCTCCACTTTTCCGGAAATTGTATCATATGATACAACATGCCAGGTACTGAAATCAGATCTGAAATGGTTTTTAATAGTTGTATCGGAATGAGTGACGGCAATATTATAATAAGTTGAATCTCCCGTCTGGTTAAAAGCCCACATAAGAAACTCAAGGTTCATCATATTATCGATAATAACGGGGCATTGCCATCCCCTTCTGCTCCCCCACGACTGAATGCATCCGATATCCGGCCTGAAACGTGTGGAAAGTGATTTTGCACCGGTCAGCATGACATCCTTGTAACTCTCTTCCCCGGTAAGCCTGAATCCGTTTCCGAAACTGCAATAGAGCATGAATCCAAGATCGTGGGTTCCTGTATTGTTTTTCTCCTTTTCAATCCTTGAAGTCATTTGTACTGCAGCATCTTTTAATATTTCATCTTTTGAATATTCATAAAGATACCAGAGACATCCCGGGAAAAATCCGCTTGTCCACCAGCCTGAATTGGATGTAACGAGTGCACCGGTGGTATCAATTGTTCTGGGGAGCAGATCAGGCTTCTCCTTCATCACATCAGCCATAAGGCTGTATTGCCTGACTGAAAAAGCCAGTGATTCATCAATAATTGTTTTCATTGGTTTCTCTTTATTGCATGAAGAGAAAATTATCAAAATGAAAAGAGAGGGAAGAAGAAGCTTTTGTTCATAATCTGGATGTCTTAGGTATATTTATGGGTAGTATTTTAAAAATCCAATATAAGAATTTTAAAATCATTTCCTGTCTGTCAGGAAACAGAACTTTTTATGTAAGATAAATTTGTTAAATTTAACTAACCAATTTTAACCTTTAACCTATGACTAAAAAGATTCCCCTGCTCGCAGCATTCATTTTAACCTGCCTTATTGCAGGTGCCCAGAATGTAGGCTCATCACCTGAATATATCAAAGCCCTCACCTCCGAATGGAAGGGGGAACGGTTTCCCGACGGCAGACCTAAAGTTTCAGATGCTCTCCTCGAAAGACTGAAAAACATTTCAATTGAAGAAGCATGGGGAGTTCTCAGGAACAAAGGTTATCAGAACCAGTTTGAAAATGACTGGCAGATCATAAATCCTGATGAACCTATGACCGGCCGTGTAGTTACTGCACAGTATATGCCGCTCAGACCTGATCTTGAAAAATATGTAAAAGAGCAGGGCAAACTCGAAAACCGGGCTCAGCAGGGCGGGACAAACTCATGGCCAATTGATGTACTGGTTGAATGGTGATGTTTATGTTGCCGACAGCTATGGTAAAATTATTGATGGAACACTTATCGGTGACAATCTGGGCAATTCAATCTATGCAAAATCAAAAAGAGGAGTGATCTTTTATGGCTCCGTGAGAGACCAGGAAGGCCTTAAGCGAGATAAAGGGATTCAACGGGTGGATAAAAGGATCTGATCCTTCGTATATTCATGCAGATGAGCCTTGTCTCAATAAATGCCCCTGTCCGTATCGGAAGGGCTACTGTTCTGCCGGGAGATGTTGTGCTTGCAAAAAAATATGGAGTTATTTTCATTCCTGCCCATCTTGTTGAAGATCTTGTTATTACTTCTGAAGTCACTGCCCTGCGGGATGAATTCGGACACCTCCGGCTTAAGGAAGGAAAGTATAAGCCAGGTCAGATCGACAGCCAGTGGACCGATGAAATAAAGAAGGATTTTACTGACTGGCTGAATAACTATCCGGGAAAGCTGCCAATGACGAAAACAGAGCTTGATAATTATTTTAAAGAAAGGAACTGGTAATCTTGATGATTGGTGGTTGCTGGTGTGCTAGGTGCTGGGTGCTTGTGCTGGATGCTGTAACAGAATGATAGTTTTAATATTGAAAAATTATTATGAAGAAAATAATTGAGGAAATAAAGAATCAGAATAAGCTATCGGAAAAAGCTGAAAGTCAGAAGCTATTCAGGCTGAAATTAATTAATCCAGCAACCGATAACAGCAGGCGTAACTTCCTTAAAAAGACTGCTCTTGGAGGGATTGCTCTTGGAGGTCTGATGCATCTTTCTCTGGAAGACACTATTGCCCAGACCACTTCCAAAGTTAGCCGGGCTTCAAGTCCATCTGAACTTAAGATAACCGATATGCGTGTTGCAGTGATAGGCAATGTAGGACGCACAGGCATTATCAGGATTGACACGAACCAGGGAATCTACGGGCTTGGAGAAGTGAGGGATGGTGCTGACGAACGCTATGCACTTATTGCTGAAGAGCAGGATCCTGGGACTAAATCCCTGTAATGTTGAGATGATCTTCAAGATAATCAGACAGTATGGATATCATGGCCGTCAGGGAGGAGGAGTTTGCGCAGTCGAAATGGCCCTCTGGGATCTTTGCGGGAAAGCTTATGGTGTTCCGGCCTGGCAGCTTCTCGGAGGAAGATACCGCGATAAGATAAGGCTATATGCCGATACCCCCGGAGCAAGCGATCCGCAGCATTTGCGGAGACAATGAAAAAAAGTGTTGAAGAACAGGGATTTACCTGGCTTAAGATGGATCTTGGGATTCATGTTGTTGCCAAAGATGCCCGATTCACTTGTAAATAACAAATTCTGGAACGGGGCAACCGGTCAGTATGATCTGAGGGAATATATGGGCTATGGAAATACTCTGCATCCTTTTACCCAGGTTCAGATCACCGACAAGGGACTGGAAGGTCTTGCAGAATATGTTGAACAGGTCAGAAATGCAGTCGGATATGAAATGCCTCTCTGTGCCGACCATTTCGGACATTTTGATATTAATAATTCGATCCGTTTCGGGAAAGCCATGGATAAATACAGGCTTGCATGGCTTGAAGATATGGTTCCATGGTTCTATACCGACCAATGGAGAACTGTTATCAGATGCCCTTGAAACACCTACCTGCACCGGCGAAGATATCTATATGCTGAAAGGCGGATTCAAGCCTCTGCTTGATGCACAGGGCTGTTGATATCATTCATCCTGATCTTGGAACTTCAGGCGGACTGCTTGAGACCAAAAGGATCGGAGATTATGCCGAAGAGTGCGGAGTTGCAATGGCAATGCACATGGCCGGTTCACCTGTCTGCTTTATGGCAAATGTACATTGTGCCGCAGCTACACAGAATTTCCTTGCACTTGAACATCACAGTGTTGATTCTCCATGGTGGGAAAACCTTGTAAAGGTGACAGGATCAAACCGATGATCACAAAGGGATTTGCCAATGTTCCGCTCGATTCACCCGGACTGGGAATAGAGCTGAATGATGAGGAAGTTAAGAAACATCTGCATCCGAAAGCTAAAGGGTATTTCGAACCTACTCCTGAATGGGATGAGAAACGTTCACACGACAGGTTGTGGAGCTAGATTGATTGAATCATCTGATTTAAATGAGAAATGTGTTTTCAAGAAAACGGTGGTACCGGTTAATACCAATTGCCTTTATCACATATAGTCTTGCTTATCTCGATCGGGCAAATTTTGGATTCGCAGCTGCAGGGGGAATGGCTGAAGATCTGAATATTACTGCAGCAATGTCTTCCTTATTGGGATCGCTTTTCTTTCTGGGATATTTCTTCTTTCAGATACCAGGTGCACTATATGCTGCCAGAAAAAGTGCCAAAAAATTAATATTCTGGTCCTTAATTCTTTGGGGAGCCCTTGCGATGGCAACCGGAATGGTTAGTAATGTAAATGGACTGATTGTTATCAGATTTATGCTGGGTGTTGTTGAGAGTGCCGTTATGCCTTCAATGCTGGTGTTTCTGAGCATGTGGTTTACAAAATCCGAACGTTCACGAGCCAATACTTTTCTGATTCTTGGCAATCCTGCAACAATATTATGGATGTCTATTTTATCTGGTTATTTAGTAGACTCAGTTGGCTGGCGCTGGATGTTTATCCTGGAAGGATTTCCGGCTATTATCTGGGCATTTTTGTGGTGGCGGCTTGTTGTAGACAGGCCCGAAGATGCCAAATGGTTAACAAATGACGAAAAGCATGATTTGCAGGCACAACTGGATATTGAGCAACAATCGATTAAACCAGTTAAAAACTACGCTGTTGCATTCAGATCCAGGGTCGTTATTTTACTTTGCCTCCAATATGCTTTATGGTGCATTGGCGTTTATGGATTTGTTATGTGGCTGCCATCAATCATTAATGCAGCTCCTGACTCGGACATAGTAAAAACCGGATGGCTGGCATCAGTTCCCTATCTTTTGGCTATTATAAGTATGTTAACTGCATCCTACTTCTCCGATAAAACATTAAAGAGAAAATCGTTTATCTGGCCTTTTCTGTTTATCGGCTCTTTAGCCTTTTATGGTTCGTACTTGATTGGTACAAGCAACTTCTGGCTATCATATATTTTGCTTGTTATTGCAGGCGGAGCAATGTACGCACCATATGGACCATTCTTTGCAGTAATTACTGAAGTTTTACCACGGAACGTATCTGCCGGTGCTATAGCATTGATAAATAGTCTGGGTGCTTTAGGATCTTTTGTTGGTGCTTATATTGTGGGGTATTTAAATGGCACTACAGGAGGATTTGGGGCCTCTTATATTTTCATGGCAGGTTCCCTCTTCGTTTCAGCGATATTAACGATCATTGCTTTAAAAAGAAACAAAGCCTGACCTTTGCGTTAAGAAAAAGCGTACTACCCTGCCCGATCCATCACCTTTCATAAGCTGTTCAACTTCGGAGACAGAGACAAGGTTGTAATCGCCATGAATTGTATGTTTAAGGCACGATGCAGCTACGGCAAAGTTCAGAGCTTTCTGATCATCACCAGGCCAGGTGAACAAACCGTAAATCAATCCACCCATAAAAGAATCCCCCCCTCCTACTCTGTCAACAATATGGGTTATCTGATATTCAGGGCCTCAAATAGTCTCTTCCCGTCAAACAGAACACCCGACCATGAGTTATGGTCTGCATTTATTGAGCCGCGAAGTGTTATTATCACCTTCTTTGCCCTTGGGAACTGCTTCATTAGTTTTATACAGACCGATTTATATTCATCCGCACTTACATGGCCTGCTGGAGACATCCCCTCTTTCCGGTTTAATTCCAAATACCTTTTCCGCATCTTCTTCGTTTCCAAGTATTATATCGCAACCGCTTACCAGTTCCGGCATAACCTCTCCTGCATTCTTTCCCCATTTCCAGAGATTCTTCCTGAAATTAAGATCGCATGAAACAGTTATTCCTTTTTGATTTGCGGCTTTAATACCTTCCAGGCAAACCTGTGCCGCTCCTTCTGAAATAGCCGGAGTAATACCTGTCCAGTGAAACCATGAAGCATCTTCGAATACTTCATCCCAGTTGATCATCCCGGGTTTAATCTCTGCAATTGATGAATTTGCGCGGTCGTAAATAACCTTGCCTGGTCTTGAAACTGCTCCGGTTTCAAGAAAATAAATTCCCAACCTCCCGCCGCCACGGATTATATGATTTGTGCCGACATTATGTTTTCTCAGATCCATAAGGACTGCCTGCCCCAGATCATTTTCAGGCAGTCGGGTCACATATTCAGTATTTAATCCGTAATTGGCAAGTGAAACTGCAACATTGGCCTCGCCCCCTCCGAATGTTGCGATTAAAGGATGTTGCCTGAGTAAATCGCTGATGTTCAGGTGTTGCCAGACGCAACATAATCTCACCAAATGTTATTATCTTTTTTTCCATAAAATCTAATTTATTTTATAATTGATTTAAATATATTATTTGGTCTGACACCGGCAGACAGGTTATTTATTTTTAAAGAATGATTTAAAAACATATTTAAGAAGAAAATTATATCTTAGATTTTTATATTAAAAGTTTAGACCAAATATATAATAATGAACAGAATAATTGTTATTGGAAGTTCTAATACCGATATGGTGGTGAAATCAAAAAAGATTCCATCTCCGGGGGAAACCATTATCGGAGGCATCTTTATGATGAATCCCGGAGGGAAAGGTGCAAATCAGGCAGTTGCCGCTGCCAGGCTTAATGGAAATGTAACATTTGTTACAAAAACAGGAAATGATCTTTTCGGTGAACAGGTAAAGCATATTTTTGATTTTGAGGGAATAGATACAAGGTATATTGTAAAGGACCCGAAAAATCCATCAGGAATAGCATTAATCATGGTGGATCAGAACGGAGAAAACTGCATAGTTGTTGCACCAGGTTCAAACGGGACCCTGTCGGCATATGATATCGACGAAGAGGTGTTATGGAAATGATCCTTCAGATGTTTATCTTATGCAGCTTGAAATCCCGGTAAGCACTGTGGAGTTTGTTGCTCAAAAGGTTTATGAAAGGGGTAACAGGGTAATATTAAATCCTGCTCCGGCAAAACAGCTTTCAGACGACCTCTTAAACTGTCTCTATTTAATAACTCCGAATGAGAATGAAACCGAACTTCTGACAGGCATAAAGGTAACAGATGCCTCTTCGGCAGAAAAAGCTGCTGAAAAGCTTATCAGGAAAGGAGTTAAAAATGTGATAATAACAATGGGCGCTGCCGGAGCTTATCTTCTGACTGATAAGGTTTCAAAGCTGATCCCTGTTGTGCCGGTCAGGGCATTGGACACAACTGCTGCCGGTGATGTATTTAATGGTGCCCTTGCTGTGGCGATTTCTGAAGGCAGCGATCTTGAGGAAGCTGTTGTTTTGCAAATACTGCTGCCTCAATTTCAGTTACACGGATGGGAGCACAGGCTTCAGCACCATTACAGAAAAGAAATTATCCCAATGGGCAGCATGAATTGTACGGGCGTTGCATGCAACGCCCCTTCGACATATAAAACCAATATATTAATATCATATGAAAATCTGCTACCTACTTCTTTCTGATTCTTATTCCAATATTCTGCAGTTGTTCAAACCAGGTACAAAAAAAGGGGGATCAGCCTGTTAAAATCATTTTCGACACCGATCTCGGTCCTGATTATGATGATGTCGGGGCACTTGCATTCCTTCATGCTATGGCCGACAGCGGAAAAGCAGAGATACTTGCGACAATATCATCTAACAAACATGAGCTTGTTGCCCCTTCAATTGAAGTAATAAACCGGTATTTCAACAGACCTGAGCTGCCGATCGGTGCCCCAAAGGGTGAAGGTGCTGATATGGAAGCCTGGCAACACTGGGCCGACTCAATAGTTGCAAAATATCCCCATACAGATCAAATCAACCTCTGATGCTCAGGATGCAGTATCATTATACAGGAAAATACTTCAAAATCAGCCTGATAACAGTGTAACAATTGTTACTGTCGGATTCCTTACCAACCTATGCGGCCTTCTTAAGTCAGAACCCGATGAAATCAGCCCATTATCGGAAATGAACTGGTAAAGAAAAAAGTAAAAAGCTGGTTTCTATGGCCGGCAGGTTTCCCGAAGGAAGAGAATTCAATGTTTTCATTGATTCAGTTCATCAAAATATGTCTTTGAAAACTGGCCGGGAGAGGTAATTTTTACCGGCTTCGAAATTGGAAAAGAGATATTGACAGGCTTGCGGTTAATGAGTTCACCTGTTCAGAACAGCCCGGTAAAGGATGTTTTCAGGATCAGCATTCCCATGTCTGAAGAGGATAAGAACGGACGGATGAGCTGGGATGAGACTGCTGTCCTGATTGGTGTCTATGGAACAGAAGGATTCTTCGACACAAAAAGGGGAACCATAATTGTTAATCCCGATGGAAGTAACAGCTGGAAGGATGATCCGGAAGGAAAACACAATATGTAATTCAGAAGATGCCTGTACCCGAAATTACAAGGTTTATTGAAGACAGAATGATGCATGTTCCGGTTTCACACCCCCCTACCCCGTAAAAGAGCATTGAATAAGAATGAAGAATACACGAATATGAAATAAGAACTTCTGAATTCAACATTCGTACGTTCAAATGTTCTTACTTGGAACCTATACAGATAAGTGTAAACTATAATAATTAATAAGTCTATGAAAAGAATCATCTTTGTTTCAGCATTATTCCTGGCATTGATAATTCTGACTTCCTGTAAGGATTCTTCACCGGATTTAAAATCAATCAGGCCTGATGTTCTCAAAGACAAAATCGCCGGAGGCTGGGCAGGGAAAATGATTGGTGTTACTTATGGAGCACCAACTGAATTCAGGGCGCAGGGTAAAATATATTCCGACTCAATAAAATGGAAACCTTCCGATATCAGGGGCAGCATGTGGCAGGATGATATTTATGTTCAGCTTACATTCCTGATGTCGATGGATAAATACGGGATTGATGCTCCTGCAAAAAAATACCAGGAGATGTTTGCAAAAGCAGGATATCCCGCTGTGGCATGCAAACATGCAGGCAAGGAAGAACTATTACGACAGCATCTTTGCCCCTCTGTCAGGAACTCCGGAATATAATATCCATGCCGATGATATTGATTTTCAGATTGAAGCCGACTATATAGGATTTATGTGCCCGGGAATGCCCCGTACCGCATCGGAGATTGCTGATAAAATTGGACGTATTATGAACTATGGCGATGGCGTTTATGGAGGAATTTTTGTTGCAGCCCTTTATGCAGAGGCTTTTTCGAGACAGATTTCAAATATAATTATTGAAAAAGCACTCCTTTCATTGCCTTCAGAAAGCGATTATTATAAAATTGTTAGGGATGTTATAAAACTCCATAACCAGTATCCTGATGACTGGGAAGCTTCATGGAAGGAGCTTGAAGCAAAATGGGGTGATGTTGATATATGCGGAGCAGGATCGACCTTCAATATTGATGCAAAGCTAAATGGAGCCTATATTGTTATGGGATTGCTTTACGGGAATGGCGATCCTTTGAAAACTCTTGAGATATCAACCCGATGCGGTCAGGATTCCGACTGTAATCCTTCAAATGCACTTGCTGTTCTTGGAGTGATAAAAGGATTCAACGGACTTCCAGTGGAAATGCAGGAGGGAGTCAATGCACTGGGTGATTCACTTTTTATCCATACATCCTATTCATTCAACTCAGCTGTAGCTTCAACTTACAAGTATGCAAATGACCTGATCACTAAAAACGGCGGATATTGCCAGAAATAAAAATATCATGATTAAGATTCAGGATCCTGTTGCCCCTGAACTTGAAGTGGCATTTCCGGATGTTGTATTTGATAAACGAATTTCTGTTTTTGAAAAAGGGGCATGGAAAATGAAAGGGAAATGGAATACATATGAAGTTTCCGGAAGGGATGGTCAGGTACAAAAACAGTCAATATGGTCAGATAAAGCCAGGCGATGAACTTGAAATAAACTTTAATGGAACAGGGATTTCATTGACCGGAAACTGGTTCAGGGACGGCGGAAAAGCTGATATTTTGTTGATGGCAATCTGAACAGGACAATTGATACTTACTATTATTTTGCTAATCAGCAGCATACCGAAAGCATCTGGCATATACTGAACCTTAAGCCCGGCGATCATACAGTCAGGCTTGTTGTAAAGGGAGAAAAACGACCGGAGTCAGCAGGATCAAGGGTTTATATCAGCTTCGGCAACCATTTTTAAAACAGCTCCAAAAAAGAATGAAACTTTAAATTTTCTTTTGAAAAATAAGCTATAAATGACTAGACTTCAGTACTTCTGCGAAACTCTGCGCTCAACGGTGATAACAGAAAACTTTAGCCACTCCAAACTTTTATGAACTTTTATACTTTTTACTTTTATACTTTTATCTTTTAAACTAATGTTCATTCCACAATCTTACTCACTAGCTATAATCCTCTGCATTGTAACAATGCTTTGCTGGGGATCGTGGGGTAACACCCAGAAACTTGCAGGAAAATCCTGGCGGTTTGAACTTTTTTACTGGGACTATGTGATCGGGATAGTCCTGTTTTCACTTACTTCTGGGGTTTACTCTCGGAAGCTCAGGACAGGACGGAAGAAGCTTTATCCAGGACATAAAGCAGGCTGAATCGGGAAATATCTTTAAAGCAATGCTTGGCGGGGTGATTTTCAATGCTTCGAACATTTTGCTTGTGGCAGCTATGGCAATAGCAGGCATGGCGGTTGCTTTCCCGTCGGTGTCGGTATTGCCCTTGCACTTGGAGTGATTATCAATTACATATTTGCGCCGAAAGGCAATCCGCTTCTCCTTTTTATCGGAGTAGCTTTTATCGTAGCTGCAATTATCATTGATGCAATAGCATATAAGAAACACAGCGCTTCATTGCAGAAAGTATCGGGAAAAGGGATTATGCTGTCTGTTTCGGCAGGAATACTGATGGCTCTTTTCTATCGGTTTGTTGCCAGTTCCATGGTTACTGATTTCGCCAATCCTGAATCAGGAAAGCTGACACCTTATTCTGCAGTCTTCTTTTTTGCACTCGGTGTGCTTATCAGCAACTTCCTGTTTAACTATCTGATAATGAAGAAACCTTTTGAAGGAAAGCCCCTCTCCTTTAAAGATTATTTTGCCGGAAGCGCAGGTGTACACCTGACAGGTGTTCTGGGAGGCGTGATCTGGAATATCGGAATGGCAATGAGCATTATTGCCTCAGGGAAAGCAGGTTATGCAATTTCCTACGGTCTGGGACAGGGTGCCACCCTGATCGCCGCCCTATGGGGCGTTTTCATCTGGAAAGAATTCAAAGGAGCTTCCAAACCGGTTAACAGGCTTATACTGCTAATGTTCCTTGCTTATCTTGCAGGTCTGGCACTGCTTGTATATGCCGGGACATAGTACTTGGTCGGACCTGCTTCCTTCCTTCACATATTATCGACAGGGCTTTTCCCTGTAAATTCAGATGTTTGAGATTATTGAGTCGGCAAATTCAGAGGTTTTTAAAAGGGTTGCATTCTCCATAAGACGATGAAAATCGTAGGTTACTTTCTTGCTCTGAATAGTTCTTTCAAGACCTTTATATATACTCTCAGCCGCTTCCTCCCATCCGATATAGTCGAACATCAGAGCGCCAGACAGAATTACCGAACCCGGATTGACTTTATCCTGACCGGCATATTTTGGGGCTGTTCCATGTGTAGCTTCAAAAATTGCATGACCGGTTTCAAAATTTATGTTAGCTCCGGGTGCAATGCCAATGCCTCCGACAATTGCAGCAAGTGCATCGGAAATATAATCCCCGTTAAGATTCAGTGTGGCAATTACAGAATAATCTGATGGCCGTGTAAGTATCTGCTGAAGGAAAGCATCGGCAATAACATCCTTGATTATTACTTTTCCTCCTTCTTCTGCTGTTTTCATTGCCCGTTTTGCCTGTTCCTCACCCTGCTCATCCGAAATACGGTTGTATTGCTTCCAGGTAAAAACATCCTGTCCGAATTCCCTTTCTGCAAGAGCATATCCCCATTTCATGAAAGAGCCTTCAGTGAATTTCATAATATTACCCTTGTGGACAATCGTGACAGACGGCAGCCTCTTCTCAATTGCAAACCTGACAGCCTGCCTGACAAGACGTTCGGTTCCTTCGATTGATACAGGTTTTATTCCGATTGAAGAGGTGTTCGGGAAGCGGATATTTTCACACCCATTTCATTTATCAGGAAATTCCGTAGTTTTTCGGTTCCCGGTTCCCCATTCATATACTCAATACCTGCATAAATATCTTCGGTGTTCTCCCTGAATATATGCATATTAACCATTTCAGGATGTCTTGACAGGACTGGGTACTCCGCTGAAATATCTTACCGGCCGGTAGCAGGTATAAAGATCCAGAAGCTGACGCAAGGCAACATTTAATGAGCGCATTCCTTCGCCAACAGGAGTTGTAAGGGGTCCTTTTATACCTACAAGGTACTCCCTGAAACTTGAAAGTGTCTCATCAGGCATCCATTTGCCGGTCAGCCTGAATGCTTTTTCACCAGCAAGAACCTCCCTCCATGCTACTTTCCTTTTACCGTTATAAGCTTTTTCAACTGCAGCATCAAAGACTCTCACAGAGGCTCTCCATATATCAGGTCCGGTTCCGTCGCCTTCAATAAAAGGGATCACCGGTTCGTCAGGTACCATCAACTTTCCATCAGCCAGTTTTATTTTTTCAGACATACAGTGTAGTTTTTTTGTGTTTTTTAAGATTTTTTACTCGATTTTCTAAAAATATTCAATGCACTTCCGGCTTTAAACCATGCAATCTGAGTCTCATTGTAAGAATGGTTTGCTTTCAGGCTATCTATGCTCCCGTCTGCATGTTTTAATACTATGTCCAGCTGCTTTCCGGGAGCAAAACCTTTTAATCCGGTTATATCAAACCTGTCATCTTCCCTTATTTTACTATAATCGTCCTTATCCGAAAATGTCAGTGTTAAAACCCCCTGTTTCTTAAGGTTTGTCTCATGTATACGGGCAAAAGATTTTACGATTACCGCCTTTACATTCAGATACCGCGGTTCCATTGCAGCATGCTCTCGCGAAGATCCTTCTCCAAAATTCTCCTCCCCGGCAACAACAGTACCGATTCCGGCAGTTTTATATGCCCTGGCAACAGCAGGAACATGATCATACTCTTTTGTTAACTGGTTAAGGACCAAATTTGTTTTCTCATTGAAAAAATTCACTGCCCCTATCATGTAATTATTTGAGATATTTTCAAGATGACCGCGATACTTCAGCCAGAAGCCTGCCATTGAAATATGGTCGGTAGTGCACTTGCCTTTTGCTTTAATGAGCAGGGGCAGATCAGAAAAATCAGAACCATCCCATTCTTTAAAAGGGGCGAGAGCCTGAAGCCTTTCAGAGTCAGCAGCGATAATGATTTCATTTCTATTTCCGGTTTTTGACGGGCTCCTGGTATCCGGTTTCCGCTCCGGAAATAGTATCGGGAGGAAGATTAATGCCTTCAGGCTCTGATAATTTTACCTCCCTGCCTTCTGAATTCATTAATGTATCAGTAAGTGGATTGAATGCGAGATTGCCCGAAAATGGCAATTGCAGCAACGATCTCAGGAGAGGCTACAAATGCATGTGTATTAGGATTCCCGTCAGTTCGTTTTGCAAAATTCCTGTTAAAAGAATGAATTACCGTATTAACCTCGCTTTTATCAGATCCCTTTCGGTCCCACTGACCAATACATGGTCCGCAGGCATTGGCAAAAACCTCACCCCCGGCTTCCCGGAAAATATCCATAAATCCGTCCCGTTCCGCGATGACCCTGATTCTTTCTGATCCCGGAATCACAATTAATTCAGCCTTTGGGGTCAGTTTTTGTGATATTGCGTTTTTAACTACTGATGCAGCCCTCGAAATATCTTCATACGAAGAATTGGTGCACGATCCGATAAGTCCCGCTTCAACTTTTAAAGGCCACCCGTTTTTCGCAGCCTCCTCTTTCATTTGCGAAACAGGGATTGCACGATCGGGAGTAAACGGCCCGTTGATGTATGGTTCAAGGGATGATAGGTCAATTTCAATGACCTGATCAAAATACTTTTCCGGTTCTGCATATACCTCGGCATCACCGGTAAGATTATCCTGTTGATTGGATGCAAGCTCAGCCACCTCACCCCTTCCAGTAGAAGCAGGAAATCTGCCATCGCTCTGTCAAAACCAAAAAGGGAGCAGGTGGCGCCGGTTTCTGCACCCATATTGCAGATTGTTGATTTTCCGGTACATGATAATGACCGGGCCCCTTCGCCAAAATATTCAATTATCAGAACCTGTTCCGCCTTTGACCGTAATCATTCCTGTAAGCTTGAGGATAATATCCTTTGCTGATGTCCATCCATTGAGAGAGCCGGTAAGCTTCACACCGATGATCTCCGGAAATTTCAGTTCCCAGGCCATTCCTGTCATTACATCAACAGCATCTGCACCTCCTACCCCGGAGCAATCATTCCAAGACCACCCGCAGTTGGCGTGTGTGAGTCAGTCCCGATCATCATACCTCCCGGGAATGCATAATTTTCAAGAATTACCTGATGAATAATACCTGCTCCCGGTTTCCAGAATCCGATATCAAATTTGCTGCACACTGAACTAAGAAATTCATATACTTCATTGTTAGTTCCAAGAGCTGACTTAAGATCCGGCCCTGCACCTGATTTGCCTGTAATAAGGTGATCGCAATGGACAGTTGACGGAACTGACACCCGCTCTTTTCCGGTTACCATAAATTGCAGCAATGCCATCTGAGCCGTGGCATCCTGCATGGCAACCCGGTCAGGCATAAAAGCGGCATAATCTGTTCCGCGCCTGATATCTGCAATTTGAGATCCTTCAGCAAGGTGGCTGAACAGGATCTTCTCGCTAAGCGTAAGAGGACGTCCCAGTCTCTTCCTGATCTCCTGAATTTTTTCCGGGAGTGACTGATAAAAAGATTTAATTACATCAATGTCAAAACTCATCTTAAAAGTTTCAGTTGGTATTTATTTTCTTATCTGACCGTTACCATCAATTATCCATTTATAGGTAGTTATCTCTTCAAGCCCCATCGGACCCCTGGCGTGAAGCTTTTGTGTTGAGATCCCTATTTCAGAGCCAAGTCCGAATTCTGCCCCGTCAGTAAATGCCGTTGAAGCATTTGAATAAACTGAAGATGCATCCACCAGCCTGAAGAATTCTCTTTTTCTTTCGGATCCTCTGTAATTATCGCCTCACTGTGTTTTGAACCGTATTTTTCAATGTGCGATAATGCTTCTTCGGATGAGTCTGCCGTTTTTATTGCCATTTTATAAGACAGATATTCTGTCCCAAACGATTCAGGCGAAGCCCTTCTTAATAATCCGGAGGGATATTTTCCATCCAGAGCCTGATAAGCTTTTTCATCCGCATAAATAATAACAGAAGAACCGGAACATAGTTCAACAAGATAATAAAGATCATCCAGTCGCCTTTCATGTATTATCAGGCAGTCAAGAGCATTGCATACACTTACCCTGCGGGTTTTGGCATTGTGTATTATGATTCTTCCCATTTCCCTGTCTCCTGATTCATCAAAATAAGTATGACAAATACCTGCTCCTGTTTCTATTACGGGTATCGTGGAATTTTCGCGGACAAAATCGATTAAACCCCTGCTTCCCCTGGGGATAATAAGGTCGACATAATCACGGGCTGTCAGCAACTGTTTTGTTTCATCATGGCCTGTTGATAAAAGAGTAAGGATATTATGATCAATCCCCTTTTTTGCAAGAACTTCCTTTATTATGCCGGCTATTGCGGAATTTGTATTTATTGCATCGCTTCCTCCTTTAAGAATGCAGGCATTTCCCGATTTGAAACATAATGAAAATACTTCGAAAGTAACATTCGGCCTTGCTTCATAAATCACTCCAACCACGCCAAAAGGGACTGATATTTTTGATATTTCCAAACCATCCGGCCTTTGGTGCTTTTTCAGGATCCTTCCCAGCGGAGTCGGCATGCGGGCAACATTCTCCATTGAAGTTGCAATATCCATTATTCTTTCCCGGGTCAATAAAAGACGATCGTATTTCGGATCGCTCTTTTCCATTAAGGCAAGGTCCTTATTATTTTCGGTTATGATTAAGCCGGAATTTCTGATTGCCTCTCCTGAGATTTCCATCAGGATTTTGTCAATAGCTTCCGGATCAAGTGAAACCAAAGTCCTGCTTGCTTTCAAAATATCTTTAAACAGGGGTGTCAGGTCCATTTTGCTTATATTATCTGTAAAACGGGTTCAGACAGGCACATTATTCTTAATTTCTTCATTTACAACAAGGTAATGGTAATGAATAAATGGTTTGCTCCTTTTTTCACCAATACTCTCCTCTGCCCGTTTGGAATCATATTGGGATTTCCCAAGCCCGATGCTGTTACCTTCCTCATCAAGGATGCTGACTATATCGCCGCTTTTAAAAAAACCCTCAACCTTTATAATTCCAATCATAAGAAGGCTTGATGCTTTTTCACCAAGAAGCGCTTCCCTTGCTCCTTTATTTACAACTACTGCACCTTTGGCAAATGTGTCGGAATGGTTCAGCCATTTTTTAACACCGTTTGTTTTATTGTTACTGCCTGAAAAACGCGTGAATGGAACTTCTTTGCCTTTCAGAATACTGGTTACAATCGAGTCACGGTTCCCGTTCGCAATAAAAACATCTATCCCCTCCGATGCAATTTTCTTTGCCGTACAATATTTGGTCAGCATGCCTCCCCTACCAAATCCTGACTTCGAGGACGTTATGAAATTTTCAGGATTGGCGGAGTCCGGTCCGAAATCTCTGATTATTTCAGCATTCTCACTTCCCGGGAGACCATTATAAATGCCATCAACATTTGATAAAATGAAAAGTGCCTGACAATCCATAAGGGATGATATCATTCCGGATAATTCATCATTGTCGGTAAACATCAGCTCATTTATTGATACTGTATCATTTTCATTTACAATTGGAAGAACATTGTTTTCAATCATTGCAGTGATGCAGTTTTTCATATTGAGATAATGCCTCCTGTCGCCGAAGCTCTCTTTTGTTGCAAGAAGCTGCCCTGCATTAATGCCATATTTGCCGAACAGGAACTGATAGTTCGACATAAGTTTTACCTGACCTATGGCAGCCCAAATCTGTTTTGCTGCTACTATATTTGTTCTTTTTGACGGAGTGATTGAACTTCTTCCTGCAGCAACTGCTCCCGATGTTATAAGAATTACCTCAATACCCTGCTTGCTGAGTACTGCAACATCCTCCACGATGCGTAACATCCTTCCTGTATTCAGCGAGCCGTCACTCTGAGTAATTACATTGCTTCCAACCTTGACAGCAATTCTTCCGTAAATCCATTCAGAATTTTTCAATTTATTATCTTTTATTCCTTTTTGGGAAATATTTTGCGCAATATTAATCGAAAATGTTAATATATTAAAGCAATTAAATATTAATTAGGAGTTTATATATTCATCTTCCCTAAAGGAGATGAAAATTAAATTAAATTATATTTTTATAAAACTTAAGAACAGTATATTTTAAAAACTTCTGTCCCATGAAAATAATCAATCATTTTAGTAACAGACTTTTTATCGCCGTAACATGCTCATTAATGTTTTCGTGTGATTTTTCTCCTAAGGTTCAGATTACAGGCGAGCTGAAAGAATGGCATAATATCACCTTTACTTTCACAGGACCGGAATCATATGAATATGACACGATTAATCCATTTACCGATTACCGTCTCGATATTGAATTCTCTGACGGACAGCAACAAATTAATGTTCCTGGCTATTTTGCTGCCGATGGAAATGCAGCTGAGACCTCAGCCGGAAAAGGCAATAAATGGCGGGTGCATTTTTGTCCCCCAAATGACGGCACATGGAATTACAAAGTCCGGTTTCTGAAGGGAAAAAATATTGCTATTGCAGAGGATCTGAGTATTGGTGAAAAATGTTTTATGGATGGCCAAACCGGATCAATTACTATTGATAAGACTGATAAAGCTGGTCATGGATTTCCGTTCAAAGGGAAGACTGCGATATGACGGTACACGTTATCTGAAACATTCAGGGACCGGTGAAATTTTCCTTAAAGGAGGTGCCGATAGTCCCGAAAACTTTCTGGGTTACAGGGAATTTGACGGCACATATTATGGCGGCAGCAACAAGTCCAGAAGCGGAGAAGCTGATCCGAATTCCGGTCTGCATGTGTATGAACCTCATATCATTGACTGGAAAGATGGCGATCCTCAGTGGAAGAACGGCAGGGGAAAGGGAATAATCGGAGCACTGAACTATCTCTCATCCAAAGGAATGAACAGCTTTTACTTCCTGACGCTTAATATTCTGGGTGATGGTGAGGATGTATGGCCATACACTGACCGGAACGAGCGTTACCGCTTCGACTGCAGTAAGCTCGACCAATGGGAAATTGTATTTTCTCATGCTGATAAGCTGGGTCTTATGATGCATTTTGTACTACAGGAAACTGAAAATGAATGCCTTCTCGATTGCGGATATCTCGATGTTCAGCGGAAACTATATCTAAGGGAATTGATTGCACGTTTTTCGCATCATCTGGCAATTACCTGGAACCTTGGCGAAGAACATAATCCGGTTGAATGGTCGCCTTACGGGCAGACTTACAATGACACAAAAATTATGGCAGATTTTATGAGGAATACTGATCCTTATGATAATTTCATTGTCGTGCACACACATTCCGATCCGTGAACAAAGGAGAAAGGATATGACGGCTTATCTTGGATTTAAAAATATTGAAGGTCCGTCAATCCAGTGCGGCAATGTGGATGACATGCATGACGATGCAAAATACTGGATTAAAACAATCGGCGGATTCACATCATCAATGGGTTGTCTGCATCGATGAGATAGGACAGCACTGGAAGGGAGCCCTGCCTGACGCAGTTGATCCTGCCCATGATACAATAAGGTATAAAGTGCTCTGTGGGGAAATTTGATGGCAGGCGGGGCCGGTGTTGAGTGGTATTTCGGATACAGATATCCCTCATTCAGACTTGAGTTGTGAAGATTGGCGCAGCCGCGAAAAACTCTGGGATCAGACAAAAGTCGCTCTCGATTTCTTTCATAATTATCTTCCATTTCCAGAAATGCAAAATGCCGACGAACTTACAAATGATAATAACGATTATTGCTTTGCAAAAACAGGAGAAATATATGCTGTTTATCTCCCTGAAGGTAAGGCTCTGGCATATATTTCTTCCGGAAGGTCAACTTTGACAGTGACACTGGTTTAATCCACGCGACGGGAGGAGATTTGCTTACCGGGAACAATCAAATCAGTATTCCGGAGGGGGGATAGTTCAACAGGGTAATCCGCCACGGGAAGATTCAAAGATTGGGTATGTATTATCCAATGAGTGATAACCGGATACAATTTTTTCTGCTGCCAGAGAAGAACTTTATTGATATCATTTTGATATCATTTTGATATCATTATGATATCATTTTGATATCATTTTGATATCATTTTGATATCATTTTAATAGTCAATGTTCCTTTTAGCTTTGCATCGGCAGAGGATAGAACCGATAAAGAAATCAATCCTTCCGGGATCCAGAGTCCATCTATTGCCGACAGTATCCCAGTATTTCAGATCATCCGCCTTAAGTGGTATGGAGACTGTTCTGGTTTCTCCCTTTCTGATAAATACCCTTGCAAATCCCTTAAGGGCCTTTGCCGGCATTTCAACCTTTGAATCGGGAAAGCTTACATACAGCTGAGCCACTTCATCACTGTCATAATTCCCGTATTCTGAATAGTGAAGCTTACATTTACTGTCTCATTTCCCGAAAGGTCTTTTCTGTCAATTTTCAGATCCGAATATTTAAAGCTCGTGTAGGTAAGCCCGTAACCAAACGGGAAAAGTGGTATGTTCTTGTCATACATGTAAGTTCTGCCATTCCTGATATTGTAATCGAGGATCGGGGGAAGCTGATCGATTGATGTGATCCATGTCTGAACAAGCCTTCCTGCAGGACTGACTTTCCCGAACAGGATATCTGCCACTCCGTTGCCCAGCTCCTGGCTCGACTGGCTAACATGAATGATCGCCGGAACATTATCCTTCGACCAGTTTATAGCATAAGGGAAACTGGATACTACGACCAGAACTGTATTTGGGTTGGCCTTGTAAACCAGTCTGACAAGGTCCTCCTGCTCCAGCGAAATGGCCTGCCTGTCAACATCCTCACGTCCGTCGCTTGCAACCTGGTTCTGTCCCCAGCCCAGTCCATAGCTGATAGGATGGTTCCCAACACATACTATTGCCACGTCGCTTTCCTTTGCTGCAATAATTGCAGAATCAGCCTTGTTGCTCATTGCAAACCTGACAATCATATCATTCCCGAGAGCATTTTTGATCCCATCCACGATATTTACATTATAAGGAGGGGTACCTGAATACCAGTCGGAGATCACCTTATTTGCCGATGGACCTATAACTGCAACTGATTTTATTTTTTCCTTCTGAAGCGGCAAGAAGTGAATTTTGATTTTTCAGCAGAACAATTGATTTCTGGGTTGCCAGCCTGGCAATATCGCGGGCTTCCTGTTTTGTCCATGGAGCTATGGTATCTTTTATTCCAATGCCAGTATATGGATTCTTAGGTGAATTATCCAGCATTCCAAGCTTCAGGACAACTCTCAGATTTCCATAAATAGCCTCCTCTATCTGCTTTTCCGTAATCAGGCCCTTAGCCAGAGCCTCCTTAAGCGGAGCCAAATAATTGTCCAGAAATACTGTTATTCCTGCTTTGATACATTCTGCAGCCGCAATCTCCAGCGAAGGATAATAAGCGTGGGTTGTCAGCAGCTGCCTGTAGGCTCCCCCGTCGGTGCAAATAATTCCCCTCAGTCCCCAGTCGTTCATCGTTACATTCCTCAATACCGGATGAACAGTGCAAGGGATGCCATTGTACTTGTTATAGGCTGCCATAAAACATTGTGATCCTCCTTCCACAACTCCTTTCCAGAAAGCATAGGAATAGTATTCACGGAAGAGTCTGTCATCAAAATCGGAACTATTGTATGTACGGTTGTTCTCGTTGCTGTTGGCGAGGAAATGCTTCATCAGCGAAGCCGTTTTCCAGTAGACGGGATCGCTTCCCTGGAGTCCCCTGACAAAAGAAGTAACGAGCGCACCATTAAGGAAGGGATCCTCTCCAAAACACTCTTCGGTCCTTCCCCACCTGTATATCGCGACCCATGTCGGCATTAGGTGCAAACACTACCAGTCCTCCTGTTCCGAACCTTATATTCTGGGCCAGAAACCTTGCTTCCGTGGCCTGCCAGTCAGCAATCTTTCTGCATCAGTTCAGTATCCCATGTCTGGGCAAGCCCGTAGGCCTGGGGGAAAGTTGTTGTCGGTGAAGCTTTTGGTCCTTTAACCGCCCAGTTTGCAGGGCCGCTGTATGCGAGGCCATGCAAACCTTCAATTGTCCTGGTTCCCTTCACGCCTAGACGTGGAACAGCAATTCTTGTCGAAAGGCAGGTGATTTTTTCATCCAGAGTCATCAGCGAAATAAGATTTTTGATCCTGGTCTTCTTCAGGCAGACTGATATTCTGAAAAGGATAATTCTGAGCGGTTAAAAGCTGACTTGTTAAAATCAGCAGCATCTCAAATGCAAGTTTTTTCATATTTAATGTAGTTATACGGTAAAGTTTTGTTATCGGATTATTTATGACATTAAAATGGACGCCAATGTGATTATTTCTTAAATTGAAAGTTAAAAATAATAATACTTAACGGCAGTTCTTTTCAAAGAAAATAATGATATTTAAAACTAATTCGAAAGCTGGATCAAATTTGACAATTACCAAAGATATCATCACTTTAACCTTCTTTTAAAATAAAACCCTATGAAAAAATTTTTATCCGTTATTTTTTGTCTGGTGCTGTTAATATCATGCAACCAGACAGCAGTTGATAAACCAGTTCAGAGCCAGGATCCTGCGCCGGTTGCCGGACAGACATTCCGGGATGGTGTATTTATACATGTTACTGAATGCTACAATGATCCTCACAGGGTACTGATGCCTTTCAAAATGGCTACAGGTATGGCTGATGACAAGGATGTGATCCTTTATCTCGACATTCATGCAGTTGAATTGGTAAAAAAGGATGCTAAAGATCTTACAATGGAAGGGTTTGAGCCATTGAGCAAATATATCGAAATCCTTTTGTCAAAGGGAGTAAAAATCTATGCCTGTCCAACCTGTATGAATGTTGTCGGAATGAAGCCTGAAGATCTCAGGGAAGGGATTCTGACGGCAAACAAGGAGGCATTTTTTAATTTCACAAAGGGAAGGATACTGACAATCGATTATTGATTCTCTGGTGAGCACGGGCTGGCAGGGACTGAGAAGGAAGTAATTCCTCCTGATCTTTTTAACCAGTCGCGGCGGGTGATTTTTTTAATCATGTTCTGCTTGCTAAAAAATCAATTGGCCTCCTGTGCCCAAGGTGTAAAGCAATAGCTGTTCCTCACTTTAAAACCATCAGATGAAAAGAAGCACAATTCTTTCATGTATCCCCCTGGCTCTGGCTCCATTTACAAGCAGTTGTGACCATAAGGAAACGAGGCCAAATATAATATTCCTTCTCACAGACGACCATCGTTATGATGCAATGGGTTACGCCGGTAATAGTTATATTAAAACACCCAATATAGACAGGCTGGCTCAAAGGGGGATCATTTTTGAAAATGCATATGTAACAACATCAATATCGTGTGCCAGCAGGGCAACAATACTGACCGGACAATATGCCTCGCGACATGAAATAATAGATTTTAATACCGACTTCAGCGATTCTGCTCTCGCAAAAACATATCCTCTCATTCTGAAGAATAAGGCCGGGTATAAAATTGGATTTATAGGCAAGTATGGTGTCGGGCTTAAGAGGCATCCTTCTGATAAATATGATTACTGGGGTTGCGAAAGAGTAATACAGCCCAGGTATGAGAATTATGATTCAACAGGTAAGATGACCCATTATACTGATATAGTCAATGGCCGCATCGAAGAATTTCTTTCAATATATGGAAAAACAGGTCCATTTTGCCTCTCTGTAAGCTTCAAAGCTCCACATGTGGAGGATTCAGATCCACGGCAATTTATTTATAATAAAAAATACTCAGGTTATTACAAGGATCTTGATTATCCGAGACCGGTATCGGGTGGTGATGAATACTGGAAAATGTTCCCGGAAAAATTCAGGCTGAATAATGAAGCGAGGCGGAGATGGCAGATCTGTTTTGAAACAGACACTCTCTTCAGGGAAAGCGTAAGGGGATACTTACCGTTTGATACAGGGCGTGGATGATGTGGTTGGGAATATAGTTTATAAACTTGAAGAGCTTGGTATTGGAGACAATACGATAATTATCATGATGGGTGACAATGGTTTCTTCCTGGGTGAACACGGACTTGCTGGGAAATGGTTCCCTTATGAGGAATCTGTAAGGATTCCTTTGTTCATTTATAATCCTATGGAAAAAGAAGAAAACAAAGGCAAGAATAATTGAGGATCCATTGCCCTTAATATCGATATAGCTCCTACTATTCTTGCGTTTCGCCGGAATTGAAAAGGATGCCGGCATGCAGGGCGAAGCATTGCAGAAGACCTGGCTGGAGGAAAAACCGTTATGGCGTGACAAGTTCTTTTATGAGCATCGTTTTGAACATCCCGGGACTTCCAAAATCGGAAGCTTGATAAGTCTCGTTTATAAATTCATTAACTACTATGAACTGCCCGACAGCAGCAAGGAGTT
Organism: uncultured Bacteroidales bacterium; assembly: GCA_963753495.1. Classification (GTDB taxonomy): domain Bacteria; phylum Bacteroidota; class Bacteroidia; order Bacteroidales; family VadinHA17; genus LD21. The sequence continues at coordinate 391,159 of CAVWCO010000006.1, read as the reverse complement.
TTATGACCTGCGAAATGATCCTGAAGAAGTCAGGAATCTCATTAATTCCTCTGAATATTATGATCAGATAAAACAGTATGAACTAATAATGGACAGCATAAGGCTGACTGTAAAATAGTTTACAGATACAATCTATATCAGTTTTACAAGCCAGACTCTGTTTCACTTTTAAATTTGTGCATTAGTGGTTTAATTAATTGTCCGGTTTACTGTTGCAGGTTCATGTTATATTAATTATTTTTTAAAACAATTGAATATATAATTGAATGTGGTTATTTTTACCTTGCAGCTAATTCTTAAATTCAATATCCATGAAAAAATATTTTTCACTTTCGCTTTTAATTTCAGTGGCATGTCTGAACCTGTTCTCACAGTCCGGAACACCACTGATAAAAGTTATTATAGCACCCGACCACGTTGACTGGACCTATAAAGTGAATGAAACAGCAAAATTTACTGTTCAGGTTTTTAAATTTGGCAACCTGCTTGAAAATGTCATTGTCGATTATGAAGCAGGACCTGAGATGCTGCCTGATATAAAGAAGGAGGGTGTTATTCTGAAGAATGGCCGGCTGGAGCTTTCCGGGACAATGAAGGAACCGGGATTTTACCGGATCAGATTATGGGCTGTTGTTGAAGGCAGAAGATATGAAGGACTGGCTACGGCAGCTTTTGAGCCTGAGAAGATCGGGCCTACAGTTAAAGATCCGGAGGACTTTGAAACATTCTGGACCAATGCAATTGCAGAAGCAAGAAAACTGGATCTCGATCCCCGTATTACACTATTACCGGAACGTTGCACAAGTGAAGCCAATGTATATCACATCAGCTTTCAGAATGACCGTTTAGGATCAAGGATATATGGCATGCTTGCCATGCCGAAGAAACCTGGTAAGTATCCGGCAATATTGAAAGTGCCGGGTGCAGGTATCCGGCCATATTCTGGCGATCCGCTTACTGCCAGGCATGGATTTATAGTCCTCGAAATAGGAATACACGGATTACCGGTAAACCTCGATCCCCAGGTATATTTCGATCTGAATGGTGGAGCCCTGGCTGGCTATAATTCAATAAAAATGAATGATCCCAATTCCCATTATTATAAGCGGGTCTACGTCGGATGTGTCAGGGCAGTGGATTTCATCTGCACTCTTCCGGAGTATAACGGTTCAGATATTGCAGTTACAGGCGGAAGCCAGGGTGGTGCACTTACAATAGTCACCGCCGGACTCGACAGCCGCATCAAATATGCTGCTGCCCTCTATCCGGCACTTTGTGACCATACAGGTTACCTGAATAAAAGAGCAGGCGGATGGCCTCACTATTTCCGTAATGCTGAACCTAAACCCGGAGAAGTGGAGACGCTTGGCTATTATGATGTTGTAAATTTTGCCAGAAGAGTTAAGGTACCTGGCTATTACACATGGGGATTCAACGATATCACATGCCCTCCCACTTCCATGTATTCAGCATATAATGTGATCACAGCACCAAAGGAACTGCATCTGTATCAGGAGACAGGTCACTGGACCTTCCCGGAACAAACCGAAGCACTTAATAACTGGCTTGTAATGAAGCTTAAAGGAGAGTAACTGCCAGAATGCTGCATTGATCATTAACAAAATGAATGACTTTTGGATCAGAGGACTCTGTATAAGCTTGTCAGACTACTGCTTAATGAATCTTGCAGATTTAATAATCCCGGCTTCTGAATCTTTTTTTTCCAGAAGTTTTATGGTGATTTTCTCAGGTCCTTTAACAAGGTTTATGTGACCAATATTCATCCAGGCCCAGGTTCTTTCAACAGATTCACTCCGCTTGACATAGTCACGGTCAGGTAGTATCTCAGAATTAAAGGGCTGGTCAATTGTGAAGTTAACTGAATCTGAATTTGAGCTTAATATAAACTTGCTTCCGGTTTTACCTTCCTGACAACCATACTGAAGTTCGGCCGCATATGTACCTGCAGTGTTTATATTAAGAGACCAGAAAATCGAATCACCTTCTTCGATCCAGTTTTCAGTGTGTGACTGATTGGGATGGATACTCGAATATTCAATTTTTCCCGATAGAGCGGCATCCTGGACAGGTAAAGTAAAGCTCATTTCTTCTCTGAAACCGGCTTCAATAGTTGTTACAGGCTGGTAGGCCGAAACCAGCTCATTATTCAGCTTAACAAGTTCAGAAAGCAGAAGTAATCCTGTATTAGTCTCAATATCAAATATATCTATGCTTTGCGACGGATCATTTTTCAAATCAAAAAGAAGAGTATCTTTCCTGGTCAGGACCAGACGATACCGGTCATTTCTGACTGAACTGTTGCAATTTTCAAGTACCTGGTTACCCTGCCGTGAAAATATGAGCCTGTCAAATTCCCTGACTTTTCCTTTAATAATTCCTGAAAGGTCAATTCCATCAACAGGTTTATCAGGCATGAAATCTATTCCGCAGAGGCCCAGTATTGTAGGCATAATATCAATATCCTGGGCAAGCTGCCTGGTCAAACCTGGCTTTATTTTTCCCGGCCATTTAATGTAGAAAGGCACTCTCACACCACCTTCGTCAACTGAGCCTTTCCGGCCCTTCATACCGCCGTTATACCTGTCGGTATTCGGACCATTATCGGAAAAGAAGATAACTATGGTATTCTCGGTTAACTTTTCATCGTCGAGCTTTTTAATGATACGTCCGATGTTATAATCCATATTATCCACCATTCCGTAAACAGATGAAAGTGTGCTGTCGAGCCCCATTGAACGGTACTTGTCAAAATAATCTGCAGGGACCTGGAAAGGCGAATGTGGCACATTGTAAGGCACATAGCACAAAAAGGGCTGATTCTTTCTCCCTTCAATGAACTCCAGTGCTTTCTCTGTAAAATAGTCTGTTGTATAGCCATCAGATTTTACAATTTCGTCATTATGAAGATATTCAGCATCAAAATAATAACCAAGATGCCCCACCGGGAATCCCACAAACTCATCAAAGCCCTGCCTGTTTGGATGCTGAAGCCAGTACCTGCCGTTATGCCATTTCCCGAAGCAGCCGGTCGTATAGCCGTTATCTTTCAATACTTCGGCAATGGTGATCTCGTCGCTTCTCATATTCTCATACCCTCTGGTAACCGAGGAGACCCCTGTTCTGAGAAAATATCTTCCGGTGAGCATTTCAGCACGGGTCGGGGCACATAGAGGACAAACATAGAATCTGTCGAAGCTGAGGCTTTCCGATTTAAGACGGGTCAGAACAGGTGTCGATATGTGTTCGTTCCCATTTGCATTTAAATCACCCCAGCCCATATCGTCGGCGAGGATCAGGATGATGTTCGGCTTTGGCATGGAAGGCTTGTCATTACAGGAAATAAAAGCAGCAGTAATTCCTGTCAGAAAAACCGGAATAAAATTCTGTTTTACAATCATTTGTATTGTTTTTAATTTATACAGACCGCAGCTAAGTAGCTATCAGTAATCAAAACGCTTGTTTCCTATTTCATTAAAAGTAACTATTTTCATATAAATTCCTCGTTAAATATTTTTTTCATACCTTTTCAATAAATTAGAATTATAGCATTATACCAGTTATTAAAAAAGATGAGTACCAGGAATGATTAATAATTCTCAAGACTATAAACCAACTTCCATTTTCTCTTGTGAAATGACTCCCTTTGTATTTCAACCAAGGGAATTAAATAGCTGAATATCTGCACCTTCCTCCGCGAGGGAAGGTTGGGAAGGTGGTTTATTCATTCAGAATAATAGATTTTATTCATCATTACCGATACTCATATTAAAAATTTCAAAATGGACCGAAGAAAATTTATTCAGAAAAGCGCTTTTGCTTCAGCCGGCTTTAGCATAACATCAAGAATACCAGACCTTAAGCAAACGACAACACTTCAGACGACCAACACCTTGAAAGTAGCACTGATCGGTTGCCGCAATATGGGCTTTGGGATTCTTCAGCATCACCTCTCAAACCCGGGTGTTATATGTGCTGCACTATGCGATGTCGACGACACCGTTTTAAATGAAAGGGCAGCGGAGGTACTTAAGAAATTCAACCAGACCCCAAAACTGTACAAAGATTTCAGGAAAGTACTTGAGCAGAAGGACATCGATGCTGTGATAGTAGGTACCCCTGATCACTGGCATTGCCTGATCACTGTTTATGCGCTGCAGGCAGGCAAGCATGTTTACGTTGAAAAACCAATGGCAAACACCATTGAAGAGTGTAACATCATGGTTAAGGCGGGAAAGTATTACAATAAACAGGTAGTACAGATCGGACAGCAACAAAGGAGCGGTCCGATATTTCAGAAAACAATTGAACTGCTGCGAAATGGTACAGCAGGCAAACTGAGGAAGATCAATATCTGGGCAAACTTTGAATACGGTGCAGGTTCGCAGATAGTTCCGGACGAGCCGGTTCCTCCGGGTATCGATTTCGACATGTGGCTCGGACCGGCGCCGTCGAGGTCGTTCAACAGGTCAAGATTTCATGGTAACTGGCGTCATTTCTGGGACTACGGCGGAGGCCTGGTATCCGACTGGGGAGTTCACCTGCTCGATATAGGCTTATGGGCCGGAGGTCTGGATGCCCCGCCAGCCAAAGCGCTGGTTTACGGTGCCAACACCTTCCATGAAGCACGAAGCCGCGAAACCTTCGACTCAATGTCGGTGATCTATCCTTATAAGGATTTCATGATCCATTATGATGTTACAGGAGGCGTTCAGCGCGGTCCGGCTCCCTGGGATATGCCATACGGGCTGGCTATTATCGGTGATTATGCAACAATTACGGTCGACAGAAACAAGATGAAAGTATATCCTGAGTGGGATGGACAAGCTAAAAAAGCGAGGGCTGCCGATTACAGCTTTAATGAGGGACAGGAATCTCACGGGGATCATGTGAAGAACTTTCTTGCCAGCATCAGGGAAGACGCAAAACCGGCCTGTCCGCCGGAAACAGGACGGGCTGCAGCTCTCCATGTACACATCCCCAATATAGCTGCAAGAACAGGAGAACCTGTTCTTATGTGGGATGATGCAAACAACAGGTTCACAAACAGTGAGGCAGCCAACAAACTAATTAAACCGGTATATCGCGAACCATGGACCCTTCCAAAAATCTAATCTTAATAATATGATAACACGCCGAAAATTTATCTCAGGCACTGCAGCAGCATTGATCCTTTCACCCCTGGCTGGTGATATTTTTGCAGTGGTAAAGGGAAAGAATCTGAAGGACTTCGGATTTATCTCCGGAATAATAGGTGAAGAAATGAAGGCCGACTGGAAAGAGGCCCTTAAGAAAGCTGCTTCCTTTGGCTATACTGAAATTGAGACAGGCAATTTCTCAGGAGAGAGCCTTGAAGGATTCCTGGCTTACCTGAAGGAGACAGGTTTAATGCTTGTTGCAGGTGGCTTCGAATTTAAATCGTCAGAAGAGGAGCTTAAAAAAAGCCTTGAGCTGCTTAAAAAACTTAAGGCAGGGATTGCTGTTGTCTACTGGCCCTGGTTTACAGGAGGACCTTTCAGTCTGGCCGATTGCAAGCAGAGTGCAGAACGCCTGAACATACTTGGCAAAACATGTCATGAAAACGGGCTGGAATTTGCCTGGCACAACCACGACAAGGAATTTATTGCCATGGAAGAAGGACTTCCCTTCGACTTTTTAATGAAAAATACCGATCCCTCTCTTGTTAAATGCGAACTCGATATATACTGGGCTGCAAAAGGTGGTTCTGACCCTGTGGAATTGATGAAGAAATACGCAGGAAGATATAACATCCTGCATATCAAGGATATGGCCCCCGGAACAGCAAAGGATTTCGAATGTCCGGGTTCGGGAATAATTGATTTCCCGGCAGTTTTCAGGGAAGCCGATAAACAGGGGATCAAACATTTCATGGTTGAAAGGGATAATGTTCCCGATGGTATGGCCTGCCTGAAGTCGGCTGCGGAATACCTTAAAAAGTTAAGTTTTTAAGAAATCATCTATTAATTTGCTTAATTCCATTGCAATACTAAGTGGCAGCTTTTCGGCTCTGTGGTAATACTCTATTCTACCATTAAGTCGCACAAAGGATAATACGAAGGACACACAAAGTATTTGGATTATACTGCCAGTGACGGTCACCGTTGCAGATGAAAACAAGGTCCAATAGATTTATTTAATTTTCTCAATTTCAACCCATAATGGCAAAATTCTTCTACTGCCCACGAGGTAGAACGGAGTAAAATCGCACTTCACAGAGTTAAGATATACATTTTTCATCTCCAGAAAGCTGGCGTCAGGTATATCATTTTTAACCTGGTTAATCACCGACCCTGTTTCCACCATCATGCGCCCTCCTGCCGGCAATGGCTTTATAAACCTGAACCTCAGATTATATGTTCCCTCACTGATGATAACACGCCATGTCCCGTAGGCCTCCTCCTGTTCCCACACTCCCCACTGACCGTCGGCATCATTACGGTTAAGGATGACAGGGTTTTCGTTCGAAGACCCAACATTAATATCCTGCTTTTCAGTCATGTTGACGGATGTTACAAGCTCCCTGAATCTCCGGTCAAGTTCAGCCTTCATCTCTGCAGCAACCAAAGGCTGATCATTCACAATGTTCTTACTCTCGTAAGGATCTTTAATTATATCAAAAAGTTCAAACATGACTGGTGTGGCATTGTAACCGGTGTTACCGACCAGCCTGTATCTTCCCTTTTGCAACGCTGTGTTATTGTAAAGTTCCGGAGAGTGCCGTGTCCAGTAAAAGAAAAGAGACCTGTCAGTTAATTCCTTTAATTCACTCTGGCTACCGTTAATCAGGGGTTTAAGATCGATGCCATCTATTTTCCTGTCGACGGGGATTGAAGCTTTACAGATCGATGCAATAGTAGGAAGAAGGTCTATATGAGCAACTGTTGCGTCAATCTCTTTATGTTCCATTCCCGCCACCCGGGTACCTGATCAATAAAGGAACTCTCACACCGCCCCTGTAGACAGAGCCTTTCAATCCGCGCATGCCTGCTACATAGCGACTTTGCTGAGGGCCGTTGTCGGTCATAAAAATGACAACAGTATTCCTGCTGATGTCGAGGTCATCCAGTTTTTTCAGTACTCTGGAAATATTATCATCGATATTTGACACCATAGCATACACCTTCCTTGCATCCTCCTTATCCTTTTCGCTCATCTCCGGGAATGGTCTTTTGTCGCTTTCAAACCCACGGGAAGGGTCAATATCCCTGTACATATTGTAATACTTTTCGGGAACCTGAAGGGGGGTATGGGGGGCATTGAAAGCCAGGTAACAGAAGAACGGGCTTGTACGTATTCTGTTCAATGAACCTGATTGCCTGATCAGTAAAAATATCAGAGCAATAGCCTGAATATGATTCCTGCAATCCGTTATGCCAGAGTACTGGATTGAAATAGCTGCTGTCGCCCCTGAAGTATGTTGTAATATCGCCGGGCTGTCCCATTCCTCCTCCCAGGTGCATGAGCGACTCATCGAAACCCTGATCTATTGGACGAGACGGGTAGTTATCGCCAAGGTGCCATTTTCCGAATTGTCCGGTGGCATATCCTGCTCCTTTAAGAATCTCGGCGATTGTCACTTCGGATGACGCCATCATAGCCCCGCCGTTATTGGTATCCCTGACACCTGTTCGCAGAGAATAGCGTCCGGTCATGAGGCTTGATCGTGTTGGTGCAGAGACGGGGCTGACATAGAAGTTATTGAACCTGATGCTCTCAGCGGCCAGCCTGTCGAGGCAAGGGGTCTTTACATGAGGATTACCGGTAAAGCCGAAATCACCATAACCCTGGTCGTCGGTTATTATAAGAACTACATTAGGCTTGTTGATCTGTTGTGCCGGCAGCAAAGCACATCCTGATAAACCTGCCGCAATAAATCTTCCTTTAAGGAACATGCTATCAGGTTTCATAAAGATATTTTATCCCATCCACGGACGCGGACGCTCAATTGCCTGAGAAAGAGCACCAAGCGCTATATTGACATCCTCAACAATCTGGAAGTCGTACATTCCCAGACATACAAAATCGGCACCGTTGGTAAAGGCATATTTCAGACCTTCCTCGGGTTTGATCGCACCCGGCAGCAAGAACCTTGAATGCAATCCATGGTTCCTTCAGCGTCCCCATATATCTTATGGTCTCTTCGGGATCAAAGTCAAATTTGTTGTCGTTCCATTCCTGATTTGTCTGCGCCGACCAGTAATTATAGCTATGGCAGGTCTTGACCCAGAAATCCGGTTTTATACCATAATCCACACATGCTTTAATCGCTTCGATCCTGTGAGCGCCTATTCCGGCAGGCTTGCCGTTTGCACGAATCTCTTCAATTCCGGCTTTGATTAGTTCCATCCGCTCATTTAGCAGTTCTTTTCTTCGGATCGTCCCATTCGGGATTTGTAAACCGGTCGGTAATTTCACCCTGGCAGTAAAGGGCGTCCCAGTCGGCAGCAAGAGACATTGCTATACCCTGCTGAAAATCAAGATTTGTACCGCAATCCGAAATGAATTTGATTTTCCCACGGAATTCATGCCTGTATTTCTGAAAAACCCTTCCCATCTGAGGATTTGAAATGATGGCATTCATACCGCATTTTTCACCAAGAGCAAGTGTCTGGAGAACCTTTTCATCTGTATGATATGTCTTAACAAGTTTTGAGACATATATAAGATCCCTTGCGTGGGCCCATCCGCCGATCAGGTTCCCTCCCATAAGAAGGCGGCTGAGTTCAAAATCTGCAGGATTTCCATTCTTGTCCCTGTACTTAATAACACCTTTCGGAACCTCACCCTTAAGATCCTTAAGTGTTGAATAATTGAATTTCAAAAGGGTGGCACCGGAATTTGCATCCATACCTTCGATGGAAAGCAGTTTCTCCTCAAAGCTGTCCCATTTCTTTTTCCTGTACAGAGCGTATGCGAAAGCACCAAGAGCAGGAATTGATATCAGGTCACGCAATGCCTCCCGTCGTCCTACTCCGGTTCTTGAATCGGCCGGCATATCACCGACAGGTTTACGGGCTCTTTCATCCTTCCATCGGCCTATCAGCCTGTCGAGACTGAAATGGGAATCAGGTGAAATAAAAATGAATACTGAAAGTGCAAATAATTCGATAAGGTTCCTGTTTACCCACAGATAGCTGCCTTCCACAGGAACTCCAAACATATAACCCGGGACCGGAGGATAGGCGATGAAATAGAAAAAGAGCATCAGCGCTCCGCCCAGGCTTGCCCATCTTGTAAACAATCCCAGTATCAGCCCCGTCCGACAAGTATCATTCCCCATATATTTATAAAATCAATGACAGACACTGCCGAGGGACTGTTTGCCAAAGCTGTGAATAACGGTGCAAAGATCCATTTCGAACCTGCAAGATAAGGTGCGGAACTCCATCCGGCTGTAATAATTTTTGAAATACCTTCATATAAAAAATGCCATCCGATGATAATACGCACAAAAGTCATCAACCATTGGACCATCCTGTTAATATTAATATTCGTCTGCGTTTTCATATAATTCAGATTAATGCTCAGTTTATCAACTATATCTGCAATATTAATGAATTTCTATACAAATTAATATATTTGAAGGGAAGGTTTCATATTATAATTGTAACTTGAAAATCTGACAACCCTATCAAATATATTAAAATCTGGTAAGATGGAACATAAGAGAGAATTTAGCATCCAACCGTTATTAAAGACTAAATTGTTATTAGTCTGGTCAGTATTATTATTAATAATCCCGAATGCCTGCAGTCAGAACACTGAGCAGGTTGACTGGTATCTGACCAATCCTGATAAATCTTCCCTTCTTCAGAAGCAGATCCCATTAATTCATGAAAAGAGATCTGAAATGATATGGTAACAATTAATGTGGATGATTCTGAAATATACCAGACTATGGAGGGATTTGGATTTGCCCTTACCGGGGGAAGCGCTATTCATATTAATGCCATGGATCCTGAAGCAAGGGATAAATTGCTGAATGAGCTCTTTGGAAAGGGTGAAAACTCAATCGGAGTATCATATCTGCGAGTGAGTATCGGTGCATCTGATCTTAGCGACAGGGTTTTCACCTATAATGATCTTCCAGAGGGAGAGATAGATCCTGAAATGAAAAGATTCAGTATTGAACCGGAGAAGAAGGATCTTATACCTGTTTTAAAGCAAATTCTTGCTATAAATTCTGAAATAAAAATCCTTGGTTCACCATGGACGCCTCCGGTGTGGATGAAGACAAACGGCAAATCAAAGGGAGGAAGTCTTAAACCCGAATATTATGATGCTTATGCTCTCTATTTTGTGAAGTATATTCTGGGAATGAAAGAGGAAGGAATAAAAATTGATGCCATTACGATCCAGAATGAACCACTGCATCCGGGGAACAATCCCAGTATGTTCATGCCGGCAAATGAACAGGCAGATTTTATAAAAAAAAGCCTCGGACCGGCGTTTGAAAAAGCAGGTACTGACGCTAAGATAATTATCTACGATCACAATCCAAACAGGGTTGACTACCCGATACAGGTTCTCAATGATCCTGATGCCCGAAGGTATATTGATGGAACTGCTTTTCACATGTATGAAGGCAAGGTTGACGCGATCTCAGAGGTAAAAAAAGCGCATCCGGACAAGAATCTATATTTTACCGAACAATGGGTGGGAGCACCCGGCAACTTCCCGGATGATCTGAGATGGCATGTAAGAACTCTAATCATCGGAGCTGTGAGGAACTGGTGTAAAAACGTTATTGAATGGAACCTTGCAGCAGATCCCAAACAGGATCCTCATACCGACGGCGGATGTACCGAATGTCTTGGAGCAATAACAATAGACGGAAATTCTGTAACACGGAATCCGGCTTATTACATAATTGCCCACGCATCAAAATTTGTTAATCCCGGATCTGTAAGGATAAAAAGCAATATCCCTGAAAATCTTCCCAATGTGGCATTTAAAACACCGGAAGGTAAAATAGTATTGATTGTTCTGAATGATTCAGAAAAAAACCAAAGCTTTCAGGTCAATTACGGGGGAAAGAGCATCAGGGCAAGCATAAACGGAGGCTCTGTTGCCACTTTTTCCTGGCAGCAATAGGATTTTTACATCCCAATTGTCATTTTATCGAATTTCCCTGCAAGATCCGGATCAAATTCGGCAAGCTTTTTCCATTCCTCAGATCCGTAAACTCCTGCCTTTGAATAATCGAAAGGTTTGAAATTTATCTTTCTGGCAACCGAGTGATTTTTCAATCTGAAAATCAAATGCTGCCGGATTTACAAAAGGCGGATCAGCAATAATTGAATGGATATCCTTACCTGATTTCTTCCATTCTGCAAAATTCTTCTCGCCGAACATAATATCTTTTGTTCTTGTGTCCCAATACATATTGTTATCTGCTAACAAATTAAATTTATGCCAGTTGCTGCTAAGAAGAGTCCCCTTATCAAAATAGATTATGTTATTGGTAAAGGAGATTGACCTGTGTTCCTCAACCCTTGTTGCCTGAAGCTGCGACCTTATATTAAAGGCAAAAATGTTGTTTCTGATAATATTTTCCTTTCCGTAATGCTGATGAAATCCTGAGTTTTTGCACGCATAAACCAGATTGTTCTCCTCTACAATACCGTATGATCCCTCATCTGTATAGAGTCCCCACCCTCCATAATCGAATGAATATACATGATGAATGTGGTTATTTGAAACAGTTGTTCCCTCTGAAGCTCCAAGAGTATATACTCCTCCCATATCGCATAGTTCTCCCCAGCCAAGATGGTGGATATGATTAAATTCTATCGTATTTCGCTTCGAAGGGCTGAGAGCATAACCCCATACCCAGCCAGCAGAAATACCTGAATACCTCAGGTCGGCTATCTCATTATGGGTCAGTTTATTGTCGCTTGCATTGAAAATAATAATCCCAACAGCACATGGGAAAACATGACCTCCGTCCCTGATGATATTATTGTCGATTGTGATGTTGTTTGTTATCTCACTCATTTCCTGACGAATCTGAGTCTCTCCTATCTTTACACCTCCTGCCCCGAGATCGTGCATGTAACATTGACTTACAGTGCAGTTACTGCATGCCCTGCGAAACCAGAATGCATAAGTGCCTGTATGGGCAATTTCGCAATTCCTGAAATCAATATTGTTTGCAAAATCGGCTGTAACAACAGCATCAACAGGAGCTGCAGCCTGAGCAGGTTCATCTCCGCCGGGAGGTGTTTTATACCCAGCAATTTCAAATACGAGATTATCAAAGCTGATATTTTCGACCTTTTTACCTGAACCCGGATCACCCTGTATTGAAATAAACTCTTTGATAACAGGTATATGAAATATTGTATTTTCTATAGTTTCACCGTCAAGAGGTATATAATAAAGATAACCTGTGCGGTCAAGGAACCATTCACCCTGAGAATCAAGGGCGGCTTTAAAATTCTCAATCAGGTAACGGGATTTATTATTAATGGGATTCCAGGGTTTCATTCCCTCTCCGGCTAAATATACTGATGAGCTTTCTTTGCTGAAACCGGTAACTCTTTTCCTGGTATTATCCCAGTTATGGTAAAAGATTATCAGGGCATCCTGAAAATCCTGTTTGGAAAATGCATCAAAAGCTGTATTATCAAGAGTGTCAAGTTCCACTTTCTGAACTGCAAGCTCAGGGCGACCGGCCCTCACCTTTTTCCAGCACCGTTTCAGTGACATTTCCAACCCTGAAGAATCCGTCATTGGGGCTTCTTGCGCGGACGGCCCTGCGGCCATTAACATAAAGCTGCTCAAAATATGAATCATAGTAAGCGACCTGCGGGATAAAAGCTCTCCAAAATGTATCACTCACTTTCTCAAATCCCGAAACCTGAATTCCCCCTCTGAAAACTGCTTTTGTCCCTGGCTCTGCTTTAAATACCAGGGGAGAAGCCGGTGTCCCTGAATCATCTGTAGTCAGCGAAAGAGGCTGCAACATAAAATATTCACCACCTGCAGCAATGATCTCAAGAGGTACATTAAGTTTGGCTGTTTTCCTTAACTCCCTGGCCTTATCGCGGGCAGCTGTAAGTGTTGCGAGAGGTTTGTCAGCAGTTCCCGGGTTGGTGTCGGTTCCGGCCGGAGAAACATAAATTTTCTGGCTGAAAGCTGATTCCTGAAAAGATATTAAAATGATAATTAACAGGAATATAGCAGGTTGACGCTTCATATACGTTTAAAGGTTAATGAAGCGATAATTTAAAGGAATTAATTTGGAAATCCAAAATTAGATTGAAAGCAGAAATGCAAAAAGATTATTTCGTCCCACTTGCGGAGAACTACTAATACCTACATTCTTTAACCAATTGATATATAGAACTATTAAATCCTTGGCTTTGCTACTAATGACAACCAATTATAAATACAGGGGATAAGACTAACGCATTAAAGACGACCCGGACTAATTGGCAGGAGATTCCTCGCTGGCGCTCGGAATGACAGGTACCCTCTTTTTAACTTGCTAAAACCGACAATAGTTAATAACTTTAAAATTTACAACATATTAAGACCAAAGCATTATAATATGAACTCTGCCAGGAATATTTGCAAATTACTGCTGATTGTAACAATTGTTACATTTTACGGTTGTCAGAAATCTTACAGGCTGGAAACTGAAAAGTTTATTGTTGAATTTGGCAGCAGAGGAAACCTGCTTGGTCTGAAAAACAGAGATACCGGAATCGACTATCTTTCCACAAAGGAACCCTCTTTTCTTTTGTCGCTTAGAATTGATGGAAATTTTTACAAACCAACCTCGGTTTCAATAACTGATGACATTCTTCTTCTTAATTATGGAGAGTCCAGGGATAACAGCAAAAATAAAGGCAGAAACAAAAAAATCCTATCTGACTTTTGAACTCCTGGAATTATCTGATACTGTAAAGGTTGATTTAGTTTTATGGGGACCCTTTAAAACTAATATAAAGGAAACTATCGGTGAATCGATCGGAGTTGTCAGAGACTCATCCTTTGCTATTGGGATCCAGGCGCTTAATCCCCGTACTCTGGGCGGATATCCTGATAATGAAGATGACAGTTTTACGGGTTATGACATCTTTACCACAACCAGTCTGGTCGATGTTGCTGATTCAGTACATATTTTGTACCGGGGAAATACAGCCAGGCCGGAACCTTACGGGAGCTCTCTTAATGCCTATACCCGTTCACGGGCCAGAGACAGGATAGTTTCATCCATGCAGAATGAAAAGTATATTGCTCCCGCTTTTGATGATGGAGGTATTACTGGTTCTAAAATCGCTCTTTTCGGCTGCAAACCTCAGGAAGTGCTTGATGTGATCGAGGAGATCGAACTGGCTGAAGGATTGCCGCATCCGCTGCTTGACGGAGTGTGGGCTAAACGATCAAAAAGAGCTGTTTCAGCATACCTTATCCAGGATTTCACACCAGAAAACTTACCGGAAAGCTATTGAGCTGACAAAAAAAGCAGGTTTGAAATATTTATACCATGGAGAACCATTTAAAAACTGGGGACATTTCGATCTCAGGAACAATATGACCTGGGAAGATCTCGCTGTCATTGTTGATGAAGCAGCATCTCAGGGAATAAGGGTAGGTGCCCATACTTTGTCAAATTTTATTACAACCAACGACCCATATGTGACACCTGTCCCTGATAAAAGACTGGCAAAGGTCGGCAGCACTCTATTAACTGGAGATATTTCCAAGGACGAAACCAACATAGGTATCTCAGATCCATCATTCTTCAACCAGATGCAAAACAACACGCTGCATGCCTGCCTTATCGGAAATGAACTTATAAGATATGAAAAGGTCTCCGAATCCGAACCATGGCAACTGCTTGGATGTGAAAGGGGAGCATTTGGAACCGACTGCTTCTTCACTGACAAAAGGGGATACAATATCAAAACTTGCCGATCATGCATACAAGGTTTTCCTGACGGATAATGATCTTTCAGCCGAAGTTTCAAAAAGGATTGCCGGGTTGTTCAATAAAACCGGGCTTAAACAGATTTCATTCGATGGGCTTGAAGGAAATAGCTCAACAGGCATGGGGAAATACGGTGAGTTGCTTTTTGTGAAGACCTGGTACGATAACCTTGAACCTGAAATAAAGAATGATTATATAATGGATGCCAGCACTCCGGGACACTATTTCTGGCACATGTTTACCAGGATGAACTGGGGTGAGCCATGGTATGCCGGTTTCCGCGAAAGTCAGACAGAGTATCGTTTGCTGAATCAGGATTATTTCCGAAGGAACTATATTCCCTGCATGTTGGGATGGTTCAGCATGAGGCCATCCACCAGCATTGAGGATATAGAGTGGATGCTTGCCAGGAGTGCAGCATTTGATGCAGGTTATGCCCTTGTAACAAGTGCTTCTGTTTTTGAAAAGAACGGTTCCGGAGAACAGATTCTTGACAAAATAAGGGAATGGGAAAAAGCCAGAATGAGCGGGGCGTTCAATGCAGACCAGAAAAAAAGGATGGAGAATATAAAGAATGAATTCACCCTTGAATCTTCAGGAGAGAACCAGTGGCTCCTTATTCCTTATGAAGTAAAGAGATATGAACACATGCATCGTGAACTTCAGCCGGGACAACCGGTTTCAACTTCATTTACTTTCAACAATCCCTTTACAGAACAAAGCATTGGTTTCATACTTACTGTCAAAGACGGACCTGCACAGTATATCTCAATTGAAATTGACAACCGCCCTGGAACAGTGCTTCAGTTTGAAATCAAACCTGGGGAAAATTTGAAATACGAAGGAGGTGACGAGGTTATGCTTTATTCAGAGAACTGGCAGGTATTAAAGACCCTTCAGGTAAATAAGGATGATTTAAAGATCGGTAACGGAGAACACAAATTTACTGTAGATTGCAGGTTCCCTTCAGACAATAAGGGTACTCTGAAACTTGAAATAAAAACTGCCGGTGAGCCGGAACGAATCAGTTGGATCCGGGACCAATTAAAGATAAGCAATTCATTTATAAATTATTCCTTACTTCCTGAACTCAATCCTGAAACCAACAACCTTCCATTCGGGAAGCAAAGAAGGCTTCGTTATTATCAGGGCATCTTCCTGCTGATTCCATTTAAGTTTTTCGTCGCTTCCCAGCATTGAAACACTTTTTACTTTTTTGTCGGGAAGTTTTGAATTTATCCCAAGTGAAGAAATTTTAATATCATCAACCGGTTTGTCCATGCAAAATGCATAAAGAATTCCGTCTTTGGTCGTAAACCGAATGTCAGCAGATTCATAGGGCCTCACATCCCTTACACCGCCGAATCTCCCCTTTTCCTGTTTTTCCATTGAAGGTCCCTCACCATAAATTTTCCATGGACGGGTGCCATAAATTCCTTCACCGTTAACCGGCGTCCATGCGGCAATTTCTTCAAGAATATCCAGCACATCCTGCTCAAGGTCACCTTCCGGAGTTTGAACCACATTAAGAAGAAGGTTCCCGTTCTTGCTCACAATATCAACAAGCATCTGGATCACCTCATTGCCGGTCATGTATTTCTGGCCAGTCCGGTAGTACCAGTCACCAATCGAGGTATCTGTCTGCCAGGGATCGACACTGATCGAATCCATAGCACCGCGCTCTATATCCCTTACCCATCTGCCCTGCGATTCAAGATGTTTACAGGTATAAACAGCTTCAAGCATTCCGTTATTCCTGACAATGTCCTGATTATAGAAACCCGACAGCATCTTCCTTCCAACCTCGCCGAATGGCAATTCTCCGTCGGTATAAAGCAGATCAGGCTTATATAAGTCGATCAGTTCAGTTATACTTGCCAGCCAGTTCTGATGGTTCACAGAATCCTTTGTGTACCAGGCAAAATCGTCAGGAGCAGTTTTAGGGTGGTAAAGATCCTGGTATTCAGGATTTGCACCATCATAAGGGACACCTTTCATAGGACCTGATTTATCAGCTCCGTGGCTTGGCTGAAACCAGGTATAGCTGGCTCCGAGATGCTCCGAGACCCCGAACTTTAATCCTTCCCTTTTTGCCGCCTGCTGCCACAATCCAACAACATCTTTCATGGGACCCATTTTAACGGAATTCCACCGGTGGATCCTGGAATCCCACAGGAAAAAATTATCATGGTGTGTAGCCATGCTCACAAAGTATCTGGCACCAACTCTTTTATAAAGCGCCATAAGCTGATCGGGATCCCAATTTTCAGCTTTCCAGAGAGGAATGATATCCTTATAACCGAATTTTGAAGGATGACCATAATTCTCCAGGTGGTAGAGATATTCCCTGCTGGGTTTTCCTGTTGGCTCATTGGTCTGGCGGTTCAAAATGTCCGATTCATACATTTTCCTGGCATACCAGTCACCCTGGCGTGGAACAGCCTGCGGACCCCAGTGCGCCCATATTCCGAATTTTGCATCCCTGAACCAGTCGGGATACTGATACTGGGTGAAAGACTCCATCTCAGGAGTAAAGGAAGGTGTAAATACTTTTCTTTCTGCCTTTTGCGGTTTGCTGGTGCAGGATATAACGTAGAAGATCATTATGATTCCTGCTGAAATAATAAATACGGGACTTTTGATTTTCATATGGTTTGGCTATTGAAAGTTACTTGTTACTGGTTACTGGTTGTCTGGTTAATTATAAATACTTATCCAGGTACCGTTTGCAAAGAACGAGTGAGTATTTACGGTCCTCTATTGATCCCTCAAATGTTTTATCCTCGACTTCCACACATACCGGACCTTTGTACCGGATGTCATTCAGGGAGGAAATGAATTTTCCCCAGTCGATATCACCGAGCCCGGGAAGTTTGGGAGTATGAAATTCGAGCGGAGTTGCCATTATTCCGACATCATTCAGTTTGTCACGATAAACCCTGGCATCTTTCAGATGAATATGGAATAACTTATCGCTGAACTCATAAAGAGGTTTAATATAGTCCATCTGCATCCATAAAAGATGTGACGGATCAAAATTCAGCCCGAAATAATCGCTTTTGATCTCACTGAACATCCGCCGCCAGATAGCCGGTGTTGTCGCCAGATTATTACCTCCCGGCCATTCGTCATTTGTAAAGATCATCGGACAGTTTTCAATTCCCACTTTGACCTTTTTTGATTCAGCATACCGGATCAGCGATTTCCAGACCTTTTTGAACTTTTCAAAGTTCTCGTCCACTGACTTGTTCTTATCCCTCCCGATAAAAGTGTTTATCTTGTTTATACCCAGCATAGCAGAAGCATCAATGACTTTCTTAATATGGGATATATAGAAATTGCTTCTTTCCTCATCAGGATCGAGAGGATTGGGATAATAACCCAGTGCTGATATTTCAATTCCTTTGTTTTTCAGATAATTATTAATAGCTATTACCTGATGCTCATCCAGATTATCGACATCGATATGCGTAACTCCGGCATATCTTCTTTCAGCTTTGCCAAGAGGCCAGCAACAGACTTCAATGCATTTATAGCCGCAATCGGCAGCATAATCAACAAGTTCCTCAAAACTCAGTTCCGGCAATATTGCGCTTACAAAACCCAGTTTCATATAACCTCCTTTCAATTTGTTATTAGTCAGTTAGTCCGGCAAGAGCAGCACCAATAAGACTCGATTGCTCAACTTCGGTAAATTCAACATATCTTTTCCGGTCTCCGTCAGGTACTCATAAAAACAAGACTCAAACCTCTCTTTAAGTTTATGGAGCTTATAAAATGTGGTCCCTTCAATGGTAATTAATACCGGCCTTTCCGGTCTGGTTCCCTTTCCTGTTTTAAGGACAACCGCAGCCAGATTTGCAGCAACAAGTCGGGCAGTACGGCTAATTAAGCTATCAATTATAAATGAACTGATTTTCCTGTCCTCTTCGGCAATAAAGCATTTTAAAAGAATATTGTCATGAGAACTTGCACCTGAGACGTACCTGTTTGCTTCTTCAGCAGAAAGCTCTGTTATGTTGTTCAGCCTGCCGGATACCGGACCTGAGAATAAGCCCTCCGCTGAAGCTGCCTTCAGTACGTTAAGACAGAGACCTCCGAAATATCCTCCCGAGAACATCTTTTCGAAAGTGTAATCACCAGGATTCATAGTGGTATTATCAAAAGCAATATCCAGGTCGCTCCTTGGGGCTTTTCCGAAATTACCTGATTCTACATTGATAATCATGCTTTTGCCTTTGTCAAGTTCCGGATTCTTAAGGATATTGCTGTTTGATTCTATATAACATGTGTTTGTACCAGTTCCGAGTATATAGCCAATATAAGAATCGTATGATTTTGTAAATGAGGCTGATTTTCCTGCAAGGAGAGTTGCCACGGTATCGTTCAGCAGGACTATCTTCTTTTCTGGTGTACCCAAAGCTTCAAGCAGTGATTTGCCGATTATCTGCCCTATAACTTCAGGAGCCTGAACCTCCTTGCAGAATTGAAGAAGCCGTCCGTCCTTATCGGGAAAAATTTCTGTAGGGTAGGAAAAGCAAAATCCTATCCTGTCCGATTTTTCAGCCAATGGCCTGATATATCCTGCCATAATATCAAAAAACTCTTTCTTCGAAACTTCCTTGTCATGACCGGGCATTAAGCCGCTGATAACCTGGTCAATTTCAAGATTTCCCAGGCTGGTGAATTTTACCAGAGCAGCCCTGAAATTGGTTCCTCCTGCGTCAATAGCGACAACAGGAGTCTCCTTCAGGAATTCATTCTCTGCTTCAATATAAGTCGGAATCATTCTGAGAGAGCTTTTTTCGCCCTTTAGTCCTTTCAGCATTTCTGAATGGAACAATTCAACCAGGTTATCCATATTGACATCAATGGCTCTTAATTTATGCGCACCAAGAAATCTTTCTGCTTTTTCCATATAGTATATTTGATTTCGTTCTAATTTACTATTTCTGATAAAACTGAGAGTAATAATTCTGATTTTTCATTTTTTTCAAACACCAAAGTATAAAAAATAATTCGCTTAACTTTATCCTTGAAGATTATTGGATTACAAGTTAGAAAATCCGATGCTACTTATTTCCTTTTATTTCCAGTATATCTATTTATATCTTAAATAAATTAGTCATATGAATAAAGTTACAGAAATCGCTAAAATGATTGACCATTCAATTCTTCACCCGACTCTTACAGATGACGATTTAAGAAAGGAATGCGAGGTAGCCAGAAAATACAATGTCGCATCAGTCTGCGTAAAGCCTTATGCGGTTAAACAGGCAGTGGAGCATCTCAGGGGAAGCGATGTGCTTGTAGGGTGCGTGATAGGATTTCCCGCAGGTAACTCCTCAATACCAGTCAAAGTCTTTGAGACTGAAACCGCCTGCAAAGATGGTGCTGTTGAAATAGATATGGTCATCAATATCGGCAAAGCACTCCAGGAAGACTGGGCTTATATTGAAGAAGAGATAAAAGCTGTTGTTGATACCTCACACAGGTATGGAGCAATTACCAAGGTAATCTTCGAAACAGATTTTATAACAAAGGATGAGCAAAAGATCAGGCTTTGTGAAATATGCTCAAAAGCCGGGGCTGATTATGTTAAAACTTCAACCGGTTTTGGATTTGTAAAAGGAACTGATGGCAAATACTCTTATACTGGTGCAACTGCGCATGACCTTGACTCTGATGAGAAAATACTCAGCCCCCTCAGTAAAAATAAAAGCCGCCGGTGGTGTACGAACGCTTGCAGTTCTGTTAGAATATAAGGAGTTAGGCATTTCAAGATGTGGCGCTACTGCGACTGCCGCAATGCTTGATGAGGCTAAAAAGCTTTTCGGGGAAAAATAATGAAACCATGAAAAACAAGACCTTCCTTTTCATTTTTCTGCTATTGATGCTGTTCTCATGCAGTGATGAATATTCTCCGTTGAGCCTTCACCCGGATAATCAGCACTATTTTCTATTCAGAGGCAAGCCTGCAATCCTTGTCGGATCGACCGAGCATTACGGTGCTGTTATGAATCTTGATTTCGATTACATCAGGTATCTTGATGAACTTTCAGACAAAGGATTGAACATTACAAGGACTTTTTCCGGGATTTATGTTGAACCACAGGGTGCATTCGGAATTGCAAAGAACACTCTGGCTCCCGGTAAGGAGAAATTCATTTGTCCATGGGTCCGCAGTGACCAGCCGGGATATCCCGGTGGCGGCAACAAGTTTGACCTGACAAAGTGGGATGAGGCTTATTTTACCCGCCTTAAGGACTTTATCTCAGAAGCCGGTAAACGTAACATTGTTGTGGAACTGGACCTCTTTTCCAATTTCTATGATACAATTCAATGGAAACTGAGTCCGCTCTATTACTCAAACAATATCAATAATCTGGAACCAATACCGGATCATAAGGAAATTTTATCGCTCAGACATCCTCAGCTTCTTAAAATCCAGGAAGAGATGGTCCGGAAGATCCTCACAGAATGCAATAGTTTTGACAATCTGTATTATGAAGTATGCAATGAACCATATTTCGGTGATTTGCAGGCACTCGATGCATGGGAGGAACACATGACGAACTTCATGTTTGAAACTGAAAGGAAATTGCCACTTCAGCATCTTATTTCCCAGAACATCCAGAACGGAAAGCTAAAAATTGAGAATCCTAATCCGGCTGTGTCTATTTTTAATTTCCATTATGCCAAACCCCCTGTGACCGTAGAGATGAACTATGGCTTTAAACAAGCCAATAGGAGATAATGAAACAGGCTTCAACGGTATTGAAGATGTCAAATACAGGACGGAAGGCTGGGATTTTCTTACTGCAGGCGGTGCACTTTTTAATAATCTGGATTACTCATTTACTGCAGAAAATGAAGACGGAAGCTTTGTTGTCGCTCCTGGTCAGCCCGGAGGCGGAGGGGAAAATCTGCGCAATCAGCTTAAATTACTGAAAGATGTTTTCGGAGAGCTTGATTTTATTCGTATGAAACCATCAAACAACCTGCTTAAAACCACTCCTGAAGGAAGCACAACAGTTAGAATTCTCGCTGAAGAGGGAGAGACAGTATCTTCTTTATCTGAATAATTCGAAACAAGCTGACAGAATCAATTCAGAACCGGTGAGTGAGGTTGTTAACAGATTTGAAATATCGTTCGAATTGCCTGCCGGTAATTATAAAGGTCAATGGATTAATCCGGTAACCGGTCAGCGTACCAGATTCCTTATCACGAAGCATGATGGCGGTGAATACCATTTTACAACTCCGCCTGTAGGTGAAGACCTTGCATTAAAAATAACCAGATAAACATGCATATAAAATGAAAAGATCATCATTTTGTGGAACATGACTATAGCACCTGTAAAGGGTGAATTCAGTGGGATTGCTGAAATACCCTTACCCGGGAAACCATTGATCGCTGTCAGGGCATATGCGATAAATTAGCAAATTGCACCCGGCACATGGCGACAGGTCATATCACCGGCCATTTGAAAGCAGATTTCAGTGAAATCCGCTTGCCAGTTGCCTGCGATTCCCTGGCACCTTCAATTATTTCAAGAACATGAAGTGCATGTTCGGCATTGATAAGAGGTTCTTTACCGGTAGAAAGACTTTCGCAAATTGCTGATGCGCCCTCCTGCCACACATAAGTACTACTGTCAGTGCACAGCTTTTGCGTTTCCGGCTGACTCTCGGTTGCCATTTCGATCCGTATCGGATGCCAGTCATATCCTATCAGGTGCATATTACCTTTCGATCCTACAATGGAAATCGTTGGTCTGTCCTGCCCCGCGCCTTCATGACCGTAGGGATCAAAATAATTGAATCCGCACTGAATATGAGACAATGCCCCGGTGGTGTGTTCAAGCAGGATTTGTGCATTGTCTTCTGCCTTTACCCGGATTAGACCTTTGTCATTGACTTTCCTTTCTGCAGTTATAATATTTGTCATCGCAACCAAAGATCTTGCAGGCCCCAGCAAACCTGTCAGCGAAGCAATGTTATATACACCCAGATCAGGCATACTTCCTCCATTCTCCTCATAAAAGAAAGCGGACCAGTCAGGACCAGTGTGGCCGTAGTGAGCATGGGCAGCAGCAATCCTGCCAAGGCTGGATTCATTGACCTGTTTTGCCATAAATGCGAACTGAGGGCTGTTTACCACAGCAGGTGCCCCCCATATCCTTAATCCTTTTGAATTTGCCAGATCATATAATTCACGCCCTTCCCGGTAGGTATTAGCCATCGGTTTCTCACTCCAGACATGTTTTCCTGCCATAATCGCAATTCTGTTCAGCCTCCCGTGTTCCTGCATATCCGTCAATGTAACCATCAGATCAAAATCAACTCCTCCGATCATTTTATCAATGTGAGGGTACCAGTTTGCAATCTTGAATTTTTCGGCAGCAGCTTTTGCCCTTTCAGGCTTAATATCACAAACGCTTACTATCTCTGCATAAGGGGAGCTTAAAAGATGAGGTGTATAACAACAATTCATAACACTTCCACATCCTATAATTCCCACTTTTACTTTTCTGTTTAAGGGGAGAGCTGTTTTGCCAGCCTTCTGCTCCTGTGAATCAGGTGCCAGAATACCAGGGGATAGAACTGCAGCACTGCTTAATATTCCAACGTTGCCGATAAACCTTCTTCTTGAAAATCTTGCCATAATCTGATAATTAAAATGATCTTTTTAAAATATCCTCTCAAAATAAAGAAATTTCAGGTTAAATTTAACCTCAACATTCCAATTCACAAAGTATTTATGAGTTTGACGGGGAAATTCTGAAAATTGAAAACGGATACATTTCAAGAAATATAAACTGTTCCGGCGACGGTATATTGGCAGAAAAGAGCTTAATACTTCCGGGAATTGAAATGAATGAGATAAATTTAAATGGCATTGAACTGAAAGAGACTGGCAAATGAATAAAAAAGAGCTTTACAGTGATCTTCTTGCAGGCAAAAAAGAAAAGGAAAGAGTATTCTTCCGCCCGATCCTAATGCATTTTGCTGCAAGGTTCAATAATACAACTTACGGTAAATTTGCTTCTGATTATAAAGTTCTGGTTGAGAGCAATATCCGGGCAATGGAATACTTTGATACCGACATGGTATCACTTATCTCCGATCCTTACCGCGAAACATCTGCATTTGGTGCACCGGTAGAGTTTATTGATGAAGGAGTTCCCAGATGTCTGGAACATATAGTAAAAACCATTGATGATGTTATAAACCTGAAGAGGCCGGATGTATATAAAAGTGAGCGGACTCTCGACAGGATAAAAGGTGCTGAATATTTTCAGAAATTACTCAAAGGAACAGTGCCGGTGAGCGGCTGGATTGAGGGTCCTCTGGCAGAAGCCTGCGATCTGACAGGTGTCAGCGAGATGCTTCTGAATCTGATGATCGATCCTGATTTTTCCAATGCCCTGATGGACAAATGCATGGTTACAGCAAAGGATTTTGCAAAAGCCCAGATAGAGGCAGGTTGTGATCTGATAGGCATAGGCGATGCAATATGTTCACAAATCGACAAGGATACGCTATGACCTTTATTTAAAACAAAGGCACATAGAACTCATTTCGTATATACACGATTGCGGAGCTTCTGTAAAGCTTCACATCTGTGGCGATACGACCCATCTTCTTGAATCCCTGAAGGAAATTAATACAGATATTATTGATCTCGACTGGCAGGTAGATCTCGATAAAGGAAGAGAAATACTTGGAAATAATATTGTTATAGGTGGAAATATTAATCCGGTTCTTGTCCAGGATAAATCAGAGGAAGAAGTTTATATCCTTTCCAAAATGCTTGTGGATAAATATAAAGATCAGAAATATCTGCTTGCAGCCGGATGTGAAATAACAGTACTCACTCCTCATCAGAACCTGATGGCAATGCGCAGGGCATCTTTGCTCCCGGATTGAAATATCAGTTTCACAAATTCAATGTCAGCCCCACAACTGCATAATGGAACAATGCAAAATTGTAAACCTCATCATTATCAGCACCCCCTTCAAGAATCCTGTATCCGGCTCTTAATCCTATACGATCTGAAAGCCTGTATTTTGCTGCAATAAGAATATCCTCTGCCCTTCCCTGTGGTGCCGCAAGTGCATCTCCCTCGAAAAGAAGCGACAACTTATCATCTGCTTTCCATTCCAGTCTGAAGTTTATAATCGGGACAAATCCTACATTGGTCTTTTCACTGTAAAGACTTGGAGAAGAGAGAGAAATTTTTGCATCCCTGATCTTTGCAGTAAATCCAAGTCCGAATTCAAATCTTGGTTTTTCAACAATATCATAGCGATATGTCAGCCTGTAAGAATTGAATTTATAAAATCCAATAAGAGCTGTATTGGCAGGAAAAACAACGCCTTCAAAAAACAAATCCCTGTTGATACTACCATCAGATTTCACCGTAAGGGGAGCATAAAGCAATGATAAATTGTGACGTGTCCCAAAAGTATAACCTGCCCTTAAACGGAAAAACACCTTTGGGGCAGCCTCCAGTTCCTGGCTTAAGGAAAATAGAGTTCCCTCATCACCCGGGATCCTCACATCATTATATCCTGAAAATACAACTCCCGACTCCAGGTCAATTAATACCTGAGCTTTCGCTGGTGATAATCCCGAAATAATAAAAACAGAAATTAAGGTTGTTACAATAAATAATATCCTTTTCATATACTTTGTTTAATTAATGTATTCATCAAACAAAAAAACATACAAATAGTTCTTATGACGATTTGCAGAAAATAAGAATTTAATTGTTCAATAATCCACATCGTGAAAGTTAGAATCAGAAATCAATAACTATATTCTTCTGATGTTTTTTGCTGATCTTCAGTACACCACCGCTGCTTAATGCACTCCATGTCCAGCCATTATCAGATGGATCCTTAATTTCCGGAAGTACAATTCCATCTGCAATTACCCTGGAGGGTTTCCTGTTGAGACGCAACACATCGACTGATTCTTTATCAAAAGTTACATACTCAACCGAACGCTTAGAATAGACTATTGAGATTATAACAGAAGAACTCCCAAGCAGATGGTTTTCGCCAGCCGGAGCCAGTTCTGGTTTTACCGCCATTGCCCTGAGATAATGCCTTATGTAATCACCATACCCGTCTGTAAGCCATATATCGTCGCGGATATAACGGTTCCGGCCATCGGAAGCAACGGTATAGGTTGCCCAGTTAAGAGTACGGATTGCATTATCTTCAAAGGTTGTGTCTCCTGATAAAGCTCCATACATGAGTTCGACTGATGCCTGCCTGGATGAATGACTATTGCCAGGAACACGGTAAACAGTCTGTTCATTCATCACAGTTACCTTGTATTTCTCATATTCATGATTACCAAGTTCTTTATATGTCCAGTCAATAATACCTCTTACATCCTCTTTCCATGACGGGAAAAGGTCCCTGTGCTGCAAAATGAACATTGCAAAGCTGATGGCGTTGGTCTGGGTATCGCTCCAGCCGGGGATATCCTCAAAAAAAGGCCCCCATTTATTGGTTTTAAGTGGATATTCTTTCATCCAATTGAGAAGAGTGACGGAGCTGCTTTTATATTTAAGTCTCTTAGCCGTATCAAGTTTTGCAAGCTCCTCAAAAAGCATAATCGTACCTGTCCAGTTAGAAGTATACAATGCCGGTTTCACTTTTTCCCCGGATCCCATATTATCGAATAAAGAGCCTGTTTCACCTGTTTTGGCATTTACCCTGAATGGCAATGGGGACTCTGCACTGTCTCCTTTTACAATATGTGCCGAAAGTGTTTCTGCGATTTTAACAGCAGCATCAAAATATTTTTGTTCTCCGGTTATCTTATAAAGAATGACGAGTTCATAACCGAAGCTCCCAGCCTTATCGGGCTGTGTTATTCCCCTGCCGTTACGCATATCACCGTCATATTTGCCGGAATGGACTTCAGTATTGTAGGGATATGGTATATCTGGCCACTTATCTGCACGATCCGACAATGATCGTTCAAGATAGGTGTCAGCAATATATTTCATATTATCAATGACTTCAGGATATCCGGTATATGCATAAAGTAATCCCCACGACGAAAGCGCCATATTTATCTGATCGCCTCCCAGCCCTCTCAAATCATGCTCAGGCCTCCATACCTGGTGGTTCATATAATACTTCAATCCGTTTGAATCAACCTCCATATTCTTCCAGAAGTGCCATACAAGCATCATTACTGTATCGTATGACGCACCTTTGTCAGCGGAAAACCACGGAAGGATTGATCCGTCCGTTTTATTAACCCTCACCGGATGATACTGAATTGTATCACTCACAATAATGGTATCAGAAATGAGATCACTCACGTGTGATTTAACCTGACACGAGAAAAAACCGACAACTATTGCAGAAATCAATGCCAGATGTAAATTTTTCATAGTATTTTTATGTAAGGTTAATTCCGATTTATTCTGTTAAATTATTAACAATTCCCTCAAGAAACAACTTTTATATGGACCGCAGAAAATTCATGGGCACATCTGTACTCACAGCTGCAGGGGCAGGAATGGCATCAGTCGTTCCAAAAATACCCAGGCAGCCTGACACTTTATCTGATTACAGAGAACCCTGGACACATTATAAGTTTTAAATGTAATGAATACATTAAAGGATTATCTGGAATCACTGCCGGAAAAAATTAAAATGACCGGTAAGGCTGATGAAGATACCAGTGAATTATTGCTTAATGCGGGTCATCTGCAAATGTATTTCAGAAATGGGGCTCTGAGATATATTTCATCAGGAAGCAATGAGATTATACGCATGATCTATGCCGCAGTCCGTGACAGAAACTGGCTGACCATTGCTCCTTTGATCAGGGATCAGAAGATAGAAAAAAATGAAGACACTTTCAGGATATCTTTCAGCTGCCTTTATCAGAGCGGGGAGATCAATTTCTCAGCTGAATATGTTATTGAAGGCCGTGGTGATAGTAGTGTGGAGTTTTTCATGGATGGAATTGCACTTGAAAAATTTGAAAAGAACCGTATAGGATTCTGTGTACTTCATCCGATAAGGAACTGTGCCGGATTAAACTGCATAATTGAGCATAGTGACGGTTCCTCAGAACAATCAGTATTTCCGGAGGAGATAAGTCCGCATCAGATCTTCAGTGATATAAAGTCGATGAAATGGATTTCAGACAAGGCTCATTGCAAACTTGATTTTGAGGGTGAGGTGTTTGAAACAGAAGACCAGAGAAACTGGACAGATGCTTCGTATAAAACATATTCAACCCCGCTTTCGGTTCCTTACCCTGCCCTTATTGAAAAGGGGACAAGGATCCGGCAGAGAGTATCCTTAAATGTTAATGGATCATTTAATAATTCCGATTCAGTCGCCAATAAAATCAATGTAAAACTCTTTCCCGAAGAGTCATTCAGACTGCCTTCCATAGGTATTTGTCAGACAAGCCGCTCAAATCCGTTAACTTCAGCTGAAGTTAAGATTATCAGGGCGATCAGGTTTGACCATTACAGAGTCGATCTTCATTTATACATGACCGGATGGCAATTCAAAGCCGAACGCGGAAGCCAGGAAGCCTCTGATCTTGGCTTCCGTCTTGAACTGGCCCTCTTCTTCGATGATAATACAAAACAGCAGTTTAACAACTTTAAAGACTGGTACCTGAGGAGAAGGCTGCCTGTTGAATCAATACTGTTATATCATAAATCTCTTCCTACTGTTCCAGATAGTCTGGCAAGGGATATCATCCCTGTTCTGAGGGAAAGAAATCCTGATGCCAGAATAGCTACAGGAACAAATGCAAACTTTGCACAGTTAAACAGGAACAGGCCAGGAGATACCGGAAATGATTCTGTTTGCTATTCAATTCATCCTCAAGAACATGCATCTGATAATCTGACACTTGTCGAAAATCTCGAAGCACAGGCTTATTCGGTGCTGAGTGCTAATGCCTTCTCAGGGAATAAAGGAATAATCATTTCGCCTGTAACCATTCAGAGGAGGTTTAATGCCAATAATGAATTTATTGAACTTCATCCTTTAACGAAGGAGGCTCCGCCGCAGATCGATAGCCGCCAGATGTCTATTTTCGGAGCCTGCTGGACTGCAATCAGCCTTAAATACCTGTGTGAACAGAGAGCGGAAAGTATCACATATTATGAAACTGCAGGTGAGAGAGGAGTGTTTCAGGGAGAGTCTGATTCAGTCTGGCCGGAGTATTTTCCGGCTAAAAAGGGAATGATATTCCCTGTTTATCATGTCTTTAGATACCTGATGGAAAATAAAGACCTGAAAATTGTTAAAAGTATCAGCTCAAATCCGCTGTTGGTCGATTGCCTTGCTCTTTCCGACGGAAAACAGGCAAGGATAATGCTTGTGAATTTCTCAGGGTCAGTCCGGTCTATACAACTGGAGTGCTGTTCAGGACTTTTCAGAATGAGGACCCTCAGTGCGGCAAGCTTTTCTGAAGCTGCGCTGAACTTCAGATGGAAAGGAATTGAAAACGAAAGAATAATAAAATCTCAAAACTCCTTTGAGCTGGAGCCTTGTTCTGTAAACTTCATAGAGGGATGGAGAAAACATTGATCTTTTTATAATAAATACTTACTTTTAAAATTAAAAACACCCAAACCATGGTACTCGTTCAGAATTACACACTTGCAGTATTTTTATGTGCACTTGCCATGATCTGCTGGGGATCGTGGCAAAACACTCAGAATCTAATCGGGAAAAGCTGGCGTTTTGAGCACTATTATTGGGATTTTTCTATCGGAATATTACTGTTTGCTCTGCTTATGGCATTTACTTTCGGAAGTAATGGCAATGAAGGGCGCAGTTTCATTCCTGATCTTCAGCAGGCAGATCCGAAGAATCTCTTATCGGCAGCCATTGGCGGAGTTATCTGGAACCTGGGAACCCTGCTGCTTGTTGCTGCAATCTCAATAGCTGGCATGTCGGTAGCCTTTCCAATAGGAGGCGGGATAGGATGGACACTCGGGATACTTATTAATTATATTGGAAAACCTGAGGGAAGCCCTGCATTTCTGTTCGGAGGCACAGCTTTTATCATACTGGCTATTATAATGAGCATGCAATCATATAAAAAACTTGCCACCCAACAGAAAAAGCCAACATTGAAGGGAATTCTCCTTTCAGTCTCAGCAGGACTATGCATAGCATTTTTTTACAGGTTTGTAGCTTCATCAATGGCGACTGATTTTTCACCTGCAGAAGCCGGCAAGATAAGTTCATATACTGCTGTGGTTTTCTTCTCGATTGGAGCCTTGATCTGTACAGCTGTTTTGAATCCTGTTTTTATGGCAAAACCTGTACAGGGAGAACCCGTTAAAATGAAAGAATGGTTCGCTGCACCATTGCGTACTCATCTCCTCGGGATGCTGGGCGGTGCAATCTGGTGCCTTGGCAATTCGGTAAGTTTTATGTCGGTGGGTGCTGCAAGTCCTGCGATCTCCTACGGCCTCAGCAATGCAGCACCGGTCGTTGCTGCAATCTGGGGAATCTTTGTATGGAAAGAGTTTAAGGATGCCCCGGTAGGAACCAGCAGACTTCTTACACTTATGTTCGTATGCTATCTTATCGGACTGGGATTAATTGTATATTCAAGATTTGCTTAGTAAACTCCCCCTTCGAAGGGGGTTGGGGGGATGTAAAGAGATTAAATCCACATCCCCCTGCCCCCCCTTCAAAGGGGGAATAAAACCAAATAACCTTTAATTAACACTTTAATAGATACTATTTTATGAACAAGTCATTTTTTCTAATTATTATCCTGATCTTCTGCAGTTTATTTTCCTTTTCCCAGGAAAACCTCTGGAAGGGACCATCAGTTGACCTGAAACATGGAAAACTTAAAGTATCTGAGAATAAACATTTTCTTGTATTTGAAGACGGAACACCTTTTTTCTATCTGGGCGATACCGGATGGGAACTTTTCCATCGGCTGAATAAGGAAGAAACTGAAAAGTACCTCGAAAACCGCCGGGCGAAAGGATTCACTGTAATCCAGGCAGTTGCACTGGCGGAACTTGACGGGCTCAATACTCCGAATGCTGAAGGGAATAAACCACTGACCGATAACAATCCGTTAAAACTTAATGAACCTTACTGGCAACATGTCGACTGGGTGATTAAGAAAGCAGAAGAGAAAGGAATCTTTATCGGATTGCTGCCGACATGGGGCGATAAATGGAATCAGAAATGGGGTGAAGGGCCTCAGATCTTCAACCCTGAGAATGCCAGAGCATATGGAAAACTTCTTAGTGAGCGTTATAAAGATTCCCCAAATATTATCTGGATCCTGGGAGGCGACAGACCGATAGACATTGAACTGCACCGCCAGATAATTGTAAATATGGCAATTGGTTTAAATGAAGGTGACAAAGGATCGCACCTTATCAGCTTTCATCCCACCGGAGGCCAGGGTTCTGCACAGATTCTGCCAAATGAGCCATGGCTCGATTTCAATATGAGGCAGAATGGTCATAGCCAGAGCTATACAGAACGCTATTACATGACGTATGAAGATTACCGGCTGACTCCCGCAAAACCTGTTATTGATGCCGAGCCTATATACGAAGATCATCCTGTAGATTTCAATCCCGATAAGAATGGACATTCGACTGCAACAGATGTGCGCCGGCCACTTTACTGGGACCTCTTCGGTGGGGCATTCGGCCATACTTACGGACATCATTCTGTATGGCAGATGTATGCACCTGACAAGAATCCAATTAACCGTCCGCTTATGCCATGGTACGAAGCAATTGATCAGCCCGGTGCAGGCCAGATGAAATACGGCAGACTGCTTATTGAATCGAGGCCGGTACTTACACGCATCCCCGATAATTCAATAATTGTTCCTGATAAAATAACCTCCTCGATCCCCGGAGCCGGTTCATACAGGTTTGTTGCAACACGCGATCAGGATGGAACCTATGCTTTTATTTATGCCCCGGTTGGAAGGAAATTCACGGTGAGAATGGATGTAATTAAGGGCAAGGAAGTTGTTGCATGGTGGTTTAACCCGCGTAACGGAGAGGCAACAATGATTGCCAGATATCCGAATACCGGTACCCAGACTTTCAACACTCCGGCTCCCGGTGAAAATCTCGACTGGATTCTGGTACTCGATGATGCATCAAAAAAATATCCTGCTCCCGGATCAAAAAAAACTGAATGATGCGGTTAGGATTGTCATCATACACTTATACGTGGGCAATTGGCGTACCAGGCTCTATGCCTGCAAAATCGCTTTCGGCCAAAGGTCTTGTCGACAAGGCTTTCCGCGCCGGACTAAACCTTGTTCAGATAGCAGATAATCTGCCACTTGAAAATCTTTCCGGAGAAGATCTGGATGATTTGAGAACATATGCTAACGGCAGGAATGTGGCAATCGAAATGGGTGGCCGCGGACTCACACCAGAACATACATTAAAGTGCCTGGAAGCTGCTAAAATACTCAATTCACCAATACTGAGAATGGTTATTGATGGTGCGGGATTTGAACCTGACATTCATACAGTAACAGGTATTATAAGGGATTTAATACCTGAACTTAAATCGGGGAGAATAAAACTGGCCATAGAAAACCACGATCGTTTTAAAGCCAGGGAATTCGAAAAGATAATCCAATCGGTTGGAAGTGAATGGGTAGGGATCTGTCTCGATTCTGTAAATTCAATGGGAGCCGGAGAAGGATTTGAAACTGTTTCTGATATCCTCATGCCATATACAATAAATCTTCATATGAAGGATTTTACAATATACAGGGCATCTCATAAGATGGGGTTGGTTATTGAAGGCAGACCTGCAGGAAAAGGGATGCTTAATATTCCGGATCTTCTATTCAGAGCATCTCCAGAACGGACCTTGTCAGAGTGCCGTCCTTGAATTATGGACCCCTCCGGAAACAGCATTGAAGTTACGTTAAGAAAAGGAGCAACAATGGGCCGATGAAAGTATTGAATACCTTAAATCTATAATCAATTGTAATTATTAATCTGAGTATTAAATCGGCGTAAATCTGCGTGATCTGCGGGAAAACATTTTATTCTCCCGCTGATTTCGCAGATCGTCGCAGATAAATTAAAATTATATATAAAGAATCCTATGAAAAAACTGAAATTTGCTATATTAGGCTGCGGCTTCTGGTCGCAGTTTCAGCTTGGCGGATGGCAGGAACTGGACGGTGCGGAATGCGTAGCTCTTTATAACCGCACAAAACAGAAAGCCGACAGCCTTGCAAAACGCTTCGGAATCCCCCGCACCTACGACGATGCGGAAGAGATGATGAAAAATGAGAAACTCGATTTCATTGACATCATTACCGATGTCGACACACATTTAAAGTTCGTTGAGCTGGCCGCTAAACACAAAAAGCATGTTATCTGTCAGAAACCAATGGCTCCCTCATTCGCGATCGCGAAGAAAATGATGCAGGTTACACGTGAGGCAGGCGTTAAATTCTATGTACATGAGAATTACAGATGGCAGCCCCAGATAAGGAGGATGAAACAGATACTCGACTCGGGTGTTATCGGCAAACCATTCAGGTGCAACTCATTATGGAACACTGCATTCCCATTGTTTGAAACACAGCCTTTCCTTGCCACACTTGAGCAATTTGCGCTTACCGATCAGGGATCGCATCAGTTTGACGTCCTTCGTTACCTTTTTGGCGAAGCGGAAACGATCTATACACAGATTCAAACAATAAATCCCACAATCAAGGGAGAAGATGTGGCAACATCGTTGCTGAGGATGAAAAACGGGATGATTTGTGTCCAGCAGATTTCCTTCAGCTCTCCCCTTGAAAGAGAGATCTTCCCCCAGGTGCTGCTGGTGGTCGAAGGCGACAGAGGCAGTGTGAGACTCGACCCCGATTACAATTTTGCCATTACCACCGGCAATAAAACCATTTATGAGAAGATGACCATGCAAAAATTCGACTGGCAGACGGAAAGACTTGAACCCGAGCCTCCCGGCATAGTTGCATGTAATAATGATATCCTGCAGGACCTGCTTGGTAATGGCAGGGCAGAAACAACTGCAGATGATAATTTTGAAACTGTCAGGCTGGTGTGGGCGGCTTATGAATCGGCTCATAGCGGCAAAAATATCATAGTTAAAGATTTCATTTAACACAATTAAATCAAAGAAAATGTTGAAAGTAGCTTTAGTAGGCGCAGGAGGAAAAATGGGGCTTCGGCTCTCGCATAATCTTAAGAATTCAGATTATGTTGTCTCATACCATGAAATAAATCCTGAAGGAGTTGCCAGGCTCGTGGAAAAAGGGATCAGAGTATCGGAAACAGGCTTCTGTATACCCGGTTCTGATATCGTAATTCTTGCGGTACCTGATGTTTCCCTGGAAAAAGTATCTGCAGAGATCGTACCATCAATGAGAGAAGGGGCCCTGGCCATCACACTTGATCCGGCAGCGGCTCTTGCCGGGAAATTGTATAAGCGGGAAGATATCTCCTATTTTATTACCCATCCGTGTCACCCCTCAATTTTTAACTGGGAGCCTGAAATGGAAAACATGAAGGACCATTTTGGGGGAGTTGCTGCAAAACAGTCAATTGTCTGCGCTTTGCTAAAAGGTGATGAAGAGGATTACAAAAAAGGGGAAGACCTTGCCCGCACATTTTATGCACCTGTTTCAAGATCGCACAGGATAACAGCAGAACAGATGGGACTTCTTGAACCGGCACTGGTTGAAACCCTGGCATCAACCTGCATTTATGTTGTAAGAGAGGGACTTAATGAGGTAATTAAAAGAGGGGTACCTGCCGATGCAGCAAGGGACTTTCTTCTTGGCCACCTGAGAATCCAGATGGCTGTACTCTTCAATGAACTCCCGGGAGCAGTATTCTCTGATGCTGCGAATAAAGCTCTTCAAAGAGGGCTTAAAGAATTCATCAGGGAAGATTGGAAAAAAGTATTCGAGCCTGATAATGTGAATGACCAGATTTTATCCATTACCTGAAAACAAAGGTCTTTTTCTTAATATTTAAAGAGCTGACTAATGAAGATCTTACAAACCATTATGCTTTTCATAACCGGATCGGCGCTATATTCCCAGACCCCTCTCCAGTACGTAAACACCCTCATTGGAACAGCTCCGGCAACAACTGAAAGTGCGAGGAAACATAGTGAAGCAGGTTCAGAGCTCAGGGGACAGACGTTTCCGGCAGTTGGCCGCCCCTTTGGAATGACACAATGGACACCTGAAACCCGGCTGACAGAGCTTAAATGCATTTCCCCTTATTATTACAATGATAAATATATTACCGGATTCAGGGGAAGCCACTGGATGAGCGGAAGCTGCACACAGGATTATGGCAGCGCCTCGATAATGCCTTTTACTTCAGCCATTACCGATACTATTTCAACACCTCCTGTCTCACGTTTCAATCATAAGAACGAGACTACCTCTCCGGCATATTACAGGCTTCTTCTCGATAATTACAATATTGTGGCTGAAATGACAGCCTCAGTCAGATCGGGTATTTTACGCTTCACATATCCCGGGAAAAATAAAAGCTGTCTTTTTATCAGGGTAAACAGTGATGAGAAGCTTGGAAGATTATGGATTAACAGGGACCAGAATGAGATTACTCTTTGTAATCCTGTTCACCGGATTTATCAGGGATCAGGACAACCGGCAGGGTTCAGCGGCTGGTTTGTGATCAGGTTTGACAAACCATTTGAAACACTTGACAAGCTTGGTAATGATCAGCAGATAGCAATTAGCTTCGGCAATCAGAAGACGATTAATGTCCGGATCGGGACATCTTTTACAAGTCCCGGGAATGCACGCATGAACCTCGATAAGGAGATCCCTGACTGGGATTTTGACAAACTCCGGAAGGCTGGTGAAGATGAATGGAATAAAACGCTTGGGAAAGTCAGGCCCGGAGGAGGGACTGAAGAAAACATGAAAAAATTCTATTCTGCACTCTATCATTGTTACCAGCTTCCGCGCATTGTAAGCGATGTCGATGGAAGTTATCCGGGTTTCGCACAGGACACGCTTATACATAAAGCAGTTGGCTTTGATTACTACGATGATTTCTCTTTATGGGATACATACCGTTCACTTCATCCACTTATGACAATACTCGAACCTGAAAGAACTCTTCACATGGTGAGGTCGCTGGTTGCCAAAGCGGAACAGGGAGGATGGATGCCGATATTTCCTGCATGGTCAAATTACACTGCAGCTATGATCGGTGATCATGCGAGTGTAATGATTTCAGATGCATTTGCGAAAGGTATAAATGACTTTAATACCGATGCAGCTTATTACTACATGCGAAAGAATGCATTCGATCAATCGCCGCCTGAGGAATACATTGACGGGAAAGGGAGAAGAGCACTTGCCAGTTATTTGAAATACGGGTATATCCCGCTGGAGGACAGTGTATGGGATGCTTTTCATAAACGGGAACAGGTATCGAGGACTCTTGAATATGCTTTCGATGATTATGCTTTGGCGCAGTTTGCAAAAGGTATCGGAAAGAATGATGATTATGAGATCCTGATAAAAAGATCTCACAACTGGCGAAATGTCTTTGACAGCCAGACAGGTTTTGTGCGTGGCAGATATGCCGGCGGAAAATGGGTAGACCCTTTTAATCCAAACGTTAAAGCCGGTTTTATTTGCGAGGGTACTCCATTCCAGTATACCTGGTACGTGCCTCATGATATATCCGGACTCATACAACTGATGGGGGGAGAAAAAGCTTTCACCTCCAAACTGGATTCCTTTTTTAAGGGCGGTCATTACTGGCATGGAAATGAACCCGGGCATCAGATACCATATCTTTTCACTCTTGCCGGAGAGGCGGCCAGAACACAGGAAATAGTCCAAAGCATAATAGAAGAGGAGTATGGAACAGATCCGGGAGGATTAAGCGGAAATGAGGATGCCGGACAAATGTCAGCGTGGCTGGTCTTTTCCATGATGGGCTTCTACCCGGTATGCCCGGCTTCAAATCAGTATGTCATTACTACCCCGTCATTTGATGAAATAAAGATATATCTGCCTGATGGAAAATTTTTTCTTATTAGCGCAGTAGGCAGTAAGCCAGGCAGCAAATACATTAGGGTTATTACCAAAAACGGAGGAGTACATCCCTCCAGGCAACTGACACATGACGATATTATGAAAGGAAGCAGGTTTACTTTGCAGATGACCGACAGGCCTGTTCCCATGAAATAGTGATTTATTTAACCTTGACTTTCTTTCTTAAAGAGATAAATTTGCCGTCCCCTGCAATTCCCTGAATATTTATCTCATAATCAGATTTATAATCAGAAGTCCATAATTCAAGTTCTGCTTTTCCTTCCCTATCAGGTTTCACTGAAGAGTTCCAGTACAGGGTATTCCTGAAATCAGGAATACGGCTTTTTTTGTTCTCCGGTAAAGTATAGTCAGCTAAAGGGAATGATCCAGACTGATCAGCTGCTATGTATGGTAATCTGACTGCATAATCCGGAAGAGGGACATTGCTGAAATCGCCAGCCCGGGTTATTACATTAACCAATCCATGAAAGAGGTAATTACCAACAAAATAGCGTGATTTAACAGCATCGATCTTTTCAACAAGCTCCGGATCGAGATTAGCAATTATGTCGGGGTCGTGGATTACCACCCCATCAATGAGTAATATTGGAGGTTCATCAAATACTTTGTTTTCAACGGGATCTGCAATTGTTATTTCGTACTCAGTTTTTTTCTTTTTCATAAAGACCCCTGGCACCAGTTCAAAAAAGACTTCCTGCATTACCGGGAGTTTAATGTAATCATCCATTAAAAGCTCAACATCCGGTTTCCCGTAAAATCTTTTTGTTCCGCCGGTAAACAGGAACGGTTCAGATTTCAACGGTAAATCTTCCGACCGGTATATCTTCATTACCTGGTAGTTTACCCCTAGTTTTGAAATACTTTGAGGCGTCTCCTTAAATATTGTGTCGGGAGACATGGCAATATCAGGGTAAATATTCGAAAATGAACTCTCAATTCTTATTGTATTGTTTCTTTCTACTTCTTCAGGCTGGATTATCAGGTCTCTGTTCCTGTTATCAAGCGGAACAGTAAAATCAAAATTTCCGTTTATGTCAGTCAGGGCATACTGAAAAGCTGCAATCTTACCCGGCATCGAGAGAAAAAGGTACTGGTCCCCATCCGGTTTCTGGGTGTTTTTGTTTATCAGCCTTCCATAGATATAATGATTTTCTGCCTCTTTTCTGTATTTAATCTTAGGGACATCACCTGATATTATTGCATCCCAGTTAATCCAGGAGCTTTTTATCGAGGAAAGATATTTATCAAGAGTTTCGGCCGGAATATTATCAATTCCTGACCTCAGGATATCATCAGGGATAACTCCGAACTCTGAACCGAAGATCATATATTCACCAATATCAGGGAAAGCGTTCTCACCCGGCGGAGCTATTGAGACACTTAAATTTTGAGAACCTGTTGGCTGGACTGTTGCTCCTCTGATTGTAATATCAATTGAAAATTTTTCTCTGATATTAATGCTGTCGGGGGATGTCACAGAAATGAGCCCTGTTTCTTTTAAAGGAGTATAAATAAAGTGTTCATTAACAGGCTTTCCTGAAGCATTAAACAGAGCAATGTGATTTATGCCCGGAATAAGGAGGATACGCGGAAGATCAATAATAATCTTTCCGTCATTCAGGTTTACTGTTCGCTTAATGTTAATTATACCGTGTGTCTGAACAATAATGTAGCAGGTATTTCCCTCGCGTGACCTGAAATTTCTGTCAGCATTGATGATCAGTTCAACGCTTTCCGGATTCTGCTTACTGATTTCAACAGTCAATCCGGATACCGGCGGCGACGGATTTTTAGTCCTTTCAGTCTCTGAAAACCATTCACCTGTATGATTTGAATTTCTTTTAAAATTCTTACCGCTGATGGCATTGTAGATAGCCAGTTTCTTGCTGAAGCAGTTTCCGGGAAGAAAGTTTTTCATCCAGTTGGTGTAAGCCCTTATCGTATAATAGCCTGCACTCAAAGTGTCAGAAAGACTCATATACCCGGAACCGGATGCTTTATCGAGACTGATTCTTTTCTGCACCACGGGCCTGTTTTCGGCATTCAGTATTTCAAAATAGACAACCCTGCTTCCGTCTGATGGCTTTGAGCTGCGACGGTCAAAAAGATATGCTGCAAACCAGACGTTTTCTCCGGCAATATATTCCTCCCTGTCGGTATGAACATATATCTCTTCCCGGGGAAATGAATTGCAATATTTCATGAATTTATCAGATAGCATATCCGGAATATTATTCTGTACCTGACCCGAAATACTCAGGGGTAACAGGCAAAATAAAATATATGCGGAGATCAACCTCCGATATTTCAATTTTAACTGACTGGTATGTATTTTGCTATTTGGCATCGGTCCAGAAATCCGGTTTTATTGTAGTTCCTCTCACGGTGCAGTCAGCACATCCTTTTGTATAAGTGATTACTTTAAACCCATTATATGGATCATCAACGATTACCCATACGCTGCTGTTCAGTCCAATGATTGGGTCATTGTAACCAAGAGTATCGGCGGGGCACTCCCGGTAAAGATTTGGAAGTCCCCTGAAAGACTCATCGATATAGATCCTTTTTGATGTTTTTGCTGAAACGCTGAAATAACCGAGAACCTGTTCACCCGGATCTTCAATACAAAATATGTTACCTGGGATTGATGAAGGAACAATATCATACAGACCACCGACATCCTCTGATATATTCTGCAGTTTCTCCCAGTAAGACAATTCATCCTCACTTACCGAATACTGATTTACCAGAATACTGTATCTTACATCCAGTCTGTCAGTCTCATTTGAAATAAACTTCACTGGCAAACGTGTTACCCTGTCTTCACTGAGAATGGAAGTATTTTTAATGTTGATATCACTCGAATTGTTTGTTATCCAGCAGGTTTGGTTAGGAACATAATAGGGAAGCAGGAATTTCCAGGTTTCAACATAATCCCATCTGTAAAAATTACATTCTCCTTTCGGATCATAAGCATTAAGATATACCTGACTGCCTTCCTCCAACTGATGATTTTCATCCTTCTCGTGAATGACCACTTTCTCATAATAAAGAGTGTCAATGGGTGGGACAGGCCTCATTTCAATTGGTAGTGATTCATAGGTATAATGTGTTTCGGTTGCATTATTCGTATTGACGTGAAGGGTGTATTTACGTCCCACAATCCCCCGGAATATCGATGGGTCAGTCAGATATGTCCCGGCAGTATTTGATTCATTCAGATAGAACCTGTTTCCAACATCATCAGTAATGGACACTATGCATCCCCTCAACGGCCTCAATGTTGCAGTTTTTCCCAGCGGCATAGACCTTGAAAGTTTTACCATATTTACCTCCGGCTGATCAGTAATTAATCCTTCAACTACCACCAGGTTAGGATCTTCGTCAGTCTCGGGTAGAAATGGTGTAATACATCCACTGATTATCAGAAGAATGAATGAAATGGTTATATATATTTTTGATCTCATAACTTTTAAAAATCAAAATTAAAGCTCACTGATGGGATAGCCTGCCCGAAAACTGACAGTTTATAACCACTGATTATTTTATTCATATTCTGAAAATATATGGAATAAACATTTTCTCTGCCCAGCAGGTTGTATACTGAAAAGATCCAGTGAGGATTGGCTATCTTATTTGATCTGAGGTTACCACTGAGTGTCACCGAAAGATCGAGCCGCATATAGTCAGGAATCCTGTATTTGTTTCTGTCGGAATAATGAATCAGCATTTTGTCACCCATATAATAGGTGGCAATAGGATAAGTTATTGGCCTGCCTGTGCTCCAGACATAATTGCCAGAGAAACTGAATCTTCTGGAGAAAAGGAAATTAAATGTCGCAACCAGATCATGAGGCTTGTCAAAGTTAGCAGGAAACCATTCCCCGTTATTTATTATTTCATCACTGAATTTGCCTGTGCTTTTAAGGAAGGTTCTGGAATATGTATAACCAAGGCTCCATCTGATCCTGCCCTCACCTTTTTTCAATGATAATTCAAGTCCATACGCTTTCCCCTTAACATTAGCCAGATCCTTTTCGATATTATCAGCCATTATCAGATTTGTTCCGCCCTTATAATCAAGCATATTCTGTATCTGCTTGTAATACACTTCGAGAGAGGTTTCAATACCATTATCAAACAGCATCTGGTAGAACCCCAGGGCGACCTGGTCACCTACCTGCGGTTTCAGATAATAATCGGCCAGCTTCCATGTGTCGGTTGGAGAAATGGAGGTGGTGTTGGATAGCAGATGTATGTACTGTCGTGTCCGGTTATAGTTGATTTTAAATGAGCTTCTGGTTGAGGTCCTGAAATTAAAAGAGATTCTGAATTCGGGGCCCCAGTATTTTTTATAAGATTCATTTGATTTAAAATCAAGTGTATCGACCACTGTCGACAGGCTTTTTGTAAAGTCAGGATCATAAACAAACACTGATCTGGGTCCAAATGCAAAGAATGAGGATATTCTTACACCTGCATTTACCGATATATTATCAGTCAGTATAAATTTATCATCAATATATACCGCAGCCTCAAGAGCCTTTTCCTTCTCAATCGACTTTGGCATAACGAGGGAGGAATCGGTTGCCGGCTGATAGCTTCCCGGCAGGATTGAGTACCGGGTCAAATCAAGGCCATAATTAATTTCATTCCTGCCCCTGTACCAGTTGAAATCGGCTTTGAATCCTGTGCTGCTTACTTTGTGTGATAAAACGAACCCTTCCTCGGGAATGCTTTCACTCGATACATCATATTTGTAATTACTGTTATTCAGTGATAATGTCGAGAAGAACCTGCTGTTAAAGAAGTGGCGCCACTTAAGTGCGATGATGTTATTATCGTAATTGTAAACTGTGTCTGAGTTGAACTGGAAAGAATCGTGACTCAGGTATGTCGAAATATCAATCTTGTTGTTTTTATTGATGTCGTAAGTAATCTTGCCATTGAGGTCGTAAAATGAAGCTTTGCTGTTACTTATAAACGGATCATCGATCATCTTCAGTATGTAATTTGAATATGTTGTTCTGCCCGTCAATATATATGTGAGTGTGTCCTTTATAATGGGACCTTCAACCATCAGGTGCGCAGTAATGGGACTGATACCTGCATTGCCTGCAAATTCCTTCCTGTTGCCCTCTTTTGATGTGATATCGAGAACAGAAGAAATTCTTCCACCGTATCGCGAAGGTATTCCTCCTTTATACAAAGTAACATCTCTGATAATATCAGAATTAACAGCTGAAAAGAAGCCGAATAAGTGAGAGGTATTATAAACCGGGGCGCCATACAAGAGTATAAGATTCTGGTCGGATGACCCTCCCCTTACGCTGAAACCGGCTGAGCCCTCTCCCACTGACTGGACTCCCGGAATCAACAATACACCCTTGATAATATCCGATTCACCCATCGAAGTGGGAAGCAGTTTGAAGGATGTAATGTTGACCTTCTCGACGCCAACTTCGTAGCGTTGAAAAATCACATTCTTTTGAGCAGAAACAGTTGTCTCCTTCAAAGGAATAAGCATGCTGTTCATTTCTATATTCAATTCCCCGGAGCCATACAGGTTTACATTAACCTGCTTTTCTTTCATTCCGATAAAAGAAAAATAGAGTAAATGAACCCCTCGCGGAACACTGATATTATAAAAACCATATTCATTCGAAATTGCTCCTATCGAAAGCTTCTGAATATACACTGTCACACCTGCCACTGGCTCCTTCGAATCCCTGTTTGTAATATACCCCGATATACTCACATTTCCGGTTCTGTACCTTTCAGCAGGGTTCCCTATGTCAACAAATATATTTCCCGATAATTTCTGTTTATCCTGTGAATCGTAAAATTCGGTAGGAGCAATGTAATTCTGGTCACCCGATTCAGGGTCCCGGGAGACTTTAACCGCAAAATTCCTGGTAACCACAACATTCCGTGATTCGTCAATGTAGTAAAAGAGCGATTTATCTCTGAAAATAAGGTTCAGAAATTCAGTTAATGAGCTTATTCCGGGATAATCACCGGGACTGAGATCTTTTACCCAGTCTTCTCTGAAAAAGAATCTTAAGTTTAAACTGGTCTCTGCTTTGACCACAAATTCATTGAAGGAAAGATCTTTATAATCCCATGTGATCTTAAGGTCATCCTGTGCATGCAGCAGAAATGAAAAAAACAAAGTAAGCAGAAGAAGAAGAACCTTCAGTTTCATTTAAAAAATACTAATTTCAGAGTGTATCATAATATTCAATTACAGGCTTAAAGCTCGCAGGATTTTTTCTCGAAAGCTTTAATTTATTGGCTTTTATAAAAGTATGCAGTTGTTGTTTTTTATCTTTAAACAGATTCAGAAATTCCCTTTTTGAATCTACTCTGGATAAAACACCATCTTTCCTAACATATATCCTGTTGATCTGATTAAACATATCATATTTGTTTTCAACAGCAAGCTGCAGTATTTCCTTTCTGTATTTTACATATAATGAAGTGTTTCCATCATACAAGACATTCACATAACCTGATAGTGAATTCAAAGTATCAGCTTCAAGCTTTTTGAAACTATAGACATCGTCAAATATCACGCTGAAGGAGGCTACCATTTCCTTGTTAAGCTGAATAATAATTCCATTATCGGTTATCATTATCAGTTCATCATTATAAATATCATATTTAAGTTTAAGATTATTAAATGTTCTGCCTTCAATCGTAACACTCCCCGGAAGAAACTCCGGAGAATAAAGGAATTGATCTCCTTTTATTTTATAGTACAGATTCCGCCACGCCCTTCCATTGTTAAGGATCTGCAATTCAATAGTATCAGACATCGCCAACCCGCCTGGAACCGATGACATGGAATCG
This sequence comes from uncultured Bacteroidales bacterium, assembly GCA_963753495.1. Classification (GTDB taxonomy): domain Bacteria; phylum Bacteroidota; class Bacteroidia; order Bacteroidales; family VadinHA17; genus LD21. The sequence continues at coordinate 347,204 of CAVWCO010000006.1, read as the reverse complement.
ATTGAAAGGAAGAACAAAGAGAACAAAATAAAAAATTGCCTCATGAGGTTATTCATAAGCAGTATACTTCAGGTTTTGAAGAACCATAAATCTGATTCCTGTCAGGGGGGCTCAAAAATGCAACTCTCCGGTCAGTTTTATTAATCAATAGACAATCGGGGTAAGCAAAATATTCCGGTATGATACTTTGCCATGATCGCCCTGGAGGTAAATCGGGCCGGGAGAAAAGACATCTGACTTGATCGCTCCTCCGGTAGGTCCATAGACAGGTTGATTATCAATTATTTTAACACCATTGAGTATAACGGTTGCGTGCCTCTGGCAAAGAGTTATATCCATCGATTGCCATTCTCCGGCAGGCTTTTCTGCAGCTGTTAAGGGTTTGATGCGGCTGTAGACAGCACCCATATTATGCGGATCAAGCTCTTTTTTATATGAATCCACAACCTGTATCTCATACATCCCGCGAAGGTAAACACCGCTGTTATTTCCGGCGGGGACATTTACCTCCAGTTTCAGGTTAAAATCCTCAAATTCATCAACAGTTCTCAAATTTCCATAACTTATATGAGGAGATCCTTCCGTCTGAACCGGATCATTGACCAGAGCTCCGTCAACAACTTTAAATCCGTTTGTTTGCTTTTCATTTATTAATTTCCAGCCAGTAAGGTCTTTGCCATTAAATAAATTCAAAGGGGCTCCGAATTTAATATTTGCAAGATCGGGCGCAGGTGGGACAGCAGGGAGCTTCTTACCCTCAAAAAGTGTAGTATCTACACTTAATCCGTCACGGCGTGGCGATAAAAGAATTCCGCTTATTTTATCTCCGTTTTTTATGATCTCCATCCAGGAAGTAACTACTTGTGTCCTTACCGGGTTATTGTTCCCATCACTCTTCCTTACTGCATCATTTGAACGCTGGATAAACAGAGTGTGGTCACCTGCCAGGAAAATATTTGAAACAGGAAGAACGCTTCCCCCGCCCCAGAGGACATCAGCATCGAGAAAGTTATCTTCCTTCCTGACTTCAAGCCATCCGACGGAACCGCCTTCAATATCGATGGTCCACTGACCCAGAAATTCCGAAATATCTGTCTTTTGCACTGGTGCCGCGACTGATTCTTTTTTGAGGTCGGAGCATGAAAAAAGCCCAAGAGTTCCAATCATAACTGACAGGAATAATAAATTAGTTTTCATAGTTAAGAATTTTAAGACCTTAAATTTAGATTTTTATTTGAAAAAGCAATAGAAAAATTGCCTGAATTATTTGATTGGTCTGCTGATTTAATGATCATTAATGATAAAGCTACTTTAATATATTGCTGACCTTAAAAACATATGCACTCTGGCATTCGTCAGGAGTGAGTCGCGGAGGAACAATCACTGTATCTCCTCCGGAGCTTTTCATACTGACCGGACTCGCGGAGCCCAGTAGCTGTACTTTCTGGCTTCCCGTTGAATTCAGACCCTTCAGGACTATATTGTTTTTTGGCCATACTGTACAAATAACGTAGAGATCTTTATTCTTTTTTGTAAAAAATATTTTTTCATTGGCAGCAGGATTTATTGATTTATCAGTGCTGTTCCTGATAAAAGCTCTTGTATCATATATTGCTTCCCCGTTGACTCTCAACCATTTGCCGATTTCGACAAGCCGTTGCTGCATTATTACAGGAATTGTTCCATCAGCGGCAGGTCCGATGTCAAGTAAAAGGTTCCCTCCCGCGGCAACCGTTGAGACCAGAAGCTTAATCAGATCATCAGCCGATGAATAGCTCTCAAGGTTTTCAGCCCTGTTAAATCCGAATGATGTGCCTATTCCCCGACACTCCTCCCATGGTCTTACATTGGTTTCATCAATTCCTTCTTTCTCACCGACCAGTCCGTATTCGGTTGTAAAAATCCCGCCATGCAGGCTGCGGGTCTCACTTCCCCACCTGTCGTTCACAACAATATTTTCCTTTACAGGAGATTCGTTGTAAAGCCAAGTAAGAAATTCCTCGCTCTTCCATTCCTTACTGGTCTTGTCCCATTCCCCATCAGTCCAGAGAATATCAGGCATATATCTCGTGACAAGATCTTTCATCTGAGGAATCATGTGATTGTCAACATATTTATTAAGGTCGCTTTTGTAAATGGGATTATACCATTCATAAAGTGAATAATAAAAACCCATATGCAGCCCCTGTTTTTTGACTGAGGCTGTCAGATCGCCGCAAAGGTCGCGGTGCGGGCCAATATCAACGCTGTTCCAGTTCCAGCTCTGCGCGCTTGGCCAGAGTGTAAACCCTTCGTGATGCTTCGATGTAAGGACAATGTATTTTGCTCCGGACTCTTTAAAAAGAGCTGCCCACTGGTCAGGGTCAAACAATTCGGCTTTGAACATGGGGGCAAAATCCTGGTACTTAAAGTCGGGTCCGTAAGTTTCATCATGAAACCTCCGGAAGTTCTTATTGACCTTGCTGCCAGTGTTAAGGAGCTTGTTCCAGTACCATTCGGCGTATTTATCATAAACCCCGATACTGTCGCCTGTAGGACCCCACGAAGGTACTGAATAAACACCCCAGTGAATAAAAATCCCGAATTTTGAATCCTCAAACCACCCCGGGACCGGTCGTTTATCAAGGGATTCCCAGGCTGGCTTGTAATTCTGACCCTGGATTAACGCTGCATAACATAGCAGTGCAAATGAAATTAATGGTTTTAGCATAGTTTTTAAATTTTATGGTGTGTGGTCTGGGATCCGCTTTATTTATTCTCCTGTATCTTCAGCAGCTCGTTTTTCGACATTCTGTTCTCAAGAATCCTGATATAATCAAGTGCCTGTTTTGTATTATAATCCTCATAAGCTTTCTGAGCCCAATCAATGGCACTATCAAGATCGCCATTTATCTCATTGATTATGGCCATGTTATAACAAGCTCGTCCCGCAACTTTCATATCCGGATTAGAGGTCTCTACCTCCCAGAGTTTTCCTGCCTCATCCCATTTACCTGTTTGGGCCTTTCTTTTGGCAATCTCGAAATTGTTTGTTCCCTTGACAAAATAATCCCTTGTAACCCTCAGTCTGTAAGGCAGTATCCTCATTGCATATCTGTTGCCGGCATTACGGCTCACCTCCTTAATGGCATCAATACGTCCTGTAAGGGCTTCCACTGCGGCAACCGGATTGCTGCCTTTCGATTTGTAGACCAGCGACTCTGTAAAGCTTATCTCATCAATGACACCTGAGCCGGCCGGTGCATAAATCCTCCATCCGGTTTTGATAAATGTCTCCATTGTAACCTCAAGACCTATTACCGGAATATTCCCGAGAGGTGTCTCAATATTACCAGCAGGCGTGGCAAAATCCACCCTGGTATCAGTGTCAAATCGTTCCAGGGCGAAAAGAGCATCGGTTCCTGTAACATTACACAAACTATCAACAAGTCTTCCGGTCAGGGGAGGAGGCAATGCTCCGATTGCTGAAGCCCTGAAGCTAATATCATTCAGCAACTTAATCTCATTGAATCTCTCATTTGCCTGTAACTCCTCTGATAATCCTGCAATGCTCTCCCATGCGCCATCCCTGTCCAGATCAGCTCCTTCAAGAGACAATGCTCTATCCAGTGCTTCGACAAGAGTGGTTTCATCAGTAGGCATACTCCGGTTGATTATGCCCACTTTTTTTATTCCGGATGGCAAAGTCACCGGAGCCGGCTGCAGAACATTTATATACAACTCGTTGGTCTTACAGGAGACGACGAGCATTGTTGCCAGGATAACTATTGCATACTTCCTCATACTTTTTACTTTTTATTATTATCTTTCCTTTGACCCACCCCCGGCCCCTCAGGGAGGGGAGCCAGATAGAGTCTGCTGTCATTGCGAGTCCCTGGTATCAGGGACGAAGCAATCTCTTCAATTTTGTATCTTAGATACTCTTATTTTCCGTATCGCCGCTGTTGTTCTCCATGACGCTATTCCGAAGGGTTTTGACAATTCAACTTCAGGTCTTACCGAAAGGAAATTGTTGCCGATTGCAAAATCAACAACGATCTCATTATCAATCCATGCCTGAATGGTCTCTCCGGTTACTCTGAGCCGTATTCTGTACCACCGCTCCTTTTCAAATTGCCGCAGGGTAGAGGTTTCGTTCTCTGAAGCGTCCATCCCGTTTATACTGCTTAATCCCACAACTGTGCCTCCCCATCCTCCAACAATGAGAGTGCAGGGATCTTTGCCAACCGGGAAAGTCATCCCGCAGAAAAAATCATTGCCATCTACCCTCTTTGCTTCGAGAGTGACTTCATAGTCGACAGAAGGAAACTCCTTTTTCCAGGTTATCCCGGTGCAGCCATCGCCCATGCCAAGCACTACCTGGTCATCTGAAATAAAAACCGGTCCCTGCGGTCCGAAATTTGTTATCTCCCAACCCGTAAGTGATTTACCATCAAAAATATAGCTGCTATCCCCAGGCTCTGGTGCTTCCGCATGATCAGCTTGTAGTCCTTTTTGTTTTTGGAAACAGCCAATTAGAAGAGAGAAAAATAAAATTGTTACAAGTAATCTTCTGTTTTTCATTCTGCAGATACTTTTTGCAGGAACTCACAACCTGAATTCACAACGGATTTTATAATAACTTTTTTTCCATAAATATATAAAATCCGGGGGATTGATTTACAAATAACCAGATTCAGTAATTGCTTGTTAAAATAATTACTCTAATTTTGGAATAAAGATTCAGAGTTATGCAGCATACATGGCTTCTTGAATACAAGATAAAAATCAACCGCTCCGGACTCTGCTGATATCCCCCGGAAATCTCAATATCCAATTTTTCGCCTGAAGAATAGTATTGATGCTGTTTTAATATCATAGTTATATCACAATAATATCATAATAATATATATGGAAAAGCTAATATTAACCGGTAATAATCTCACCATTAAGGATGTTGTCAATGTTGCCCGTCACGGACAGAAAGTGGAGCTTCACCCGGAAGCCAGAAACAGAATAAATGTATGCCGTGCTATGCTTGAAAGAAAGATTGCCGGACATGAAATAATGTATGGTGTGAACACCGGGATCGGTGAGTTTTCAGAGATAGTTCTGAATGATGATCAGATAAAAGATTTCCAGAAATACCTGGTCTATAATCATGCAGCAGGTATCGGCGATCCGGCATCTATCGAAACAGTAAGGGGCGCAATGCTTGGCAGGATAAATGTCCATGCACACGGAAATTCCGGAAACCGTCTGGAGATCACTGAGACACTCGTTGAAATGCTGAATAAAGGTGTTACTCCTTTTGTCTGCCAGAAAGGTTCTGTAGGGGCATCAGGCGATCTGGCTCCTATGTCACAGATTGCCTTGCTTCTTATGGGCGAGGGAAAAGCTTACTATAAAGGGGAGCTCCTTGATGGAGCAGAAGCGATGAAAAAAGCGGGCATTCCGGTTCCGGGGCTTCAGGCCCGTGATGGTCTGGCTGCTATCAACGGATCGAACATGCTTACAGCAATGAGTGCAATTTGGCTGGTTGATGCCAATAACTGGCTTAAACAGGCTGAAATAGCTGCTTCAATGTCGCTTGAAGCCCTGAAGGCAAACATGAAGCCCTACACTCCCCTTCTCCATGAAGTCAGGGGATTTAAGGGTGCAGTAAGAAGTGCAAATGCAATCAATAAATGCATCTCCGGGGGCGACCTGAAGGAAGGCAGGGTTAAATCGAAGGTGCAGGATGCATACTCGATGAGATCAACACCGCAGGTGATAGGATCTGCTCATGATATGCTTGCTTATGCAAAATCGCAGGTTGAGATAGAACTTAACGGAGTTGGTGACAACCCGATATTCTTCCCGGATAAGAATATGCAAATCTCCGGTGCCAATTTCCAGGGATCACCTGTGTCCGTCCCGATGGATATGGCTGGAGCATGTATAACCATGGTCAGTGTTATGTCAGAAAGAAGGATGAACCGGCTTAACAACCAGGCTTTGAGTGTTGGTCTGCCGGATTTTCTGACAAAAGGTGCCGGGATGTTCTCCGGAATGATGCTAAGTCAATACACGGCTGATACCCTGATTGTAGAACAAAGGATCCTGTCGGTGCCTGCTTCGATACAGTCGATACCTGCTGCCGCCGATCAGGAGGATTTTGTCTCGATGGGAATGAACACATCAATAAAGAATAACCAGATACTCGATTGTGCATACGGAATTCTGGGAATTGAATTCATGGCCGCAGCACAGGCGCTTGATTTCAGGAAAGAGGAATATAAATTCGGTGCAGGAGTCCAGACTGCTAAAGATGTCATCAGAAAGCATGTTGAGTTCCTGGATATTGACAGGCCACTCTACCCTGATCATACTGCTATGAAGGAACTTGTAAAATCGTGCGAAATCCTGAATGAAGTTGAGAAGGTCATCGGCTCGCTCGAATAAAAATTATCCTATCTTCACATAAAACAATATGATAATATGAAAACTAGATTATTTCTTCCGGTATTGTTGTTTTTTACATTAAATACTAATGCCCAAATGGCTTATACTCCGGCCCCTGAAAACCTGAAAGCCCGTGAATGGTTTCAGGATTCAAAATTCGGGATGTTCATCCACTGGGGAGTCTACAGCGTCCTTGGCGATGGTGAATGGGTAATGAACAACCAGCGGATCGACAAGCAGACCTATCAGAAACTGCCTGCATTCTTCAATCCCATAAACTTCGATCCCAAAGAATGGGTTGTCCTTGCAAAAGCTGCAGGTATGAAGTATATCACAATCACCAGCAAGCACCATGATGGTTTTGCCATGTGGGATTCGAAACTTACCGACTGGGACATTGCTGACCGTACTCCATACGGGAAGGATGTCCTGAAGATGCTTTCAGAAGAGTGTAAAAAAGAAGGTATTAAGCTCTTTTTCTACCATTCACACCTTGACTGGTTCCAGGAAAACTATTTTCCCAGGGGTAATACCGGACAAACATCAGGACGCCCGGAAGGAGGAGACTGGTACAAATATCTTGATTACATGGATGGCCAGCTTACAGAGCTCCTGACAAATTACGGTGAGATCGGAGGTATCTGGTTCGACGGACACTGGGATAAAAAGGATTCCGACTGGAGGCTTGAAAAAACTTACAGCCTTATACACAACCTTCAGCCTGCATCCCTGATCGGTAATAATCACCATCTTGCTCCTTTTGCCGGTGAGGACTTCCAGATGTTCGAGAAAGATCTTCCCGGTCATCAGACCACCGGGTTCAATACTGAACAGAAGATCGGAGAACTTCCGTTTGAAACTTGCGAAACGATGAATAACTCCTGGGGATTCAACCTTCAGGACAAAAACTACAAATCAACTAAAAACCTGATCCAGTATCTAATAAAGGCTGCCGGATATAATTCAAACTTCCTTCTGAATGTGGGTCCGATGCCCAACGGCAAAATCCAGCCTGAATTTGTCAAAACCCTTAAAGAGGTCGGCACATGGATGGAAAAATACGGAGAAACAATCTATGGGACCCGCGGTGGCCCTGTCAGCCCCAGAACCTGGGGTGTCACAACTCAGAAGGCTAATAAGGTATATGTCCATATTTTAAGCCCGGAGGACAACAACCTGCTCATTCCTGATTTTGGCAAGAAGGTAAAAAGCATCACCCTTTTCAAATCAGATACTAAAATAAAATTCAAGCAGGATACATTCGGGATTGCAATCTCGGTTCCGGATGAAGTACTGGATGATACCGACACCATTTTAGTGATTGAAATTTAAAAATATTGAAATATGATAATACAGAATCGCAGGAGCTTCATTGAAAAGTCAGCCAAAGGTGTGGTTGCAACAGGTCTGATAACAGTTACATCATGTTCAGGAAGTGAAAAGGATGCACTGGGCAGCTCTTTCGTCCATCATGTGTTTTTCTGGCTGAAAGAACCTGTTACAACAGAGACACGGGATAGATTTGAGAAAGCGCTTAAAAAGCTTGTGACAGTCGAGACCATTGTCGATTATCATCTTGGAGTACCCGCCCCGACAGACCGCGGTGTTATTGATACTACATACTCATATTCACTGCTGACCACTTTCAGGAACAAGGCAGACCAGGATATATACCAAACCCACCCTACCCACCTTAAGTTCATCGAAGATTGTGAAGAACTTTGGGAAAGGGTGGTTGTTTATGATACGATAAGTTTAATTACGTCTCGGCCGGTTCTCGGTACTTGGAACTACCCAGCAACCAGCACCTGGCAATTACTTCAAATATACCTCCAGACACCGGAATTTCAACCGGCGGTTTCAACACAGGCAGCTGCAGATTAATGTTATCTTTTGTCTCATTGCTTCCTGCACTGAACCTCACTTCAGAAGCGTCATGAAGGAACTGAACATATTTTACCTTATCAGCCATTGCCGTAAGTGTCAGTGAGCCCATCGGATAGGCCAGAAGATGCACGTAAAGCCTCTTAGTATCCGGATTATATGTTATAAGTGTATTTGCAGGAGCTGTAAAACCGGCAGGAGCCTCGGTGCAATTGTATACCGATCTGTTATTATATTTCATCCACTCACCCATTGCTTTTAATCTCTCCTGTGCCCTGCTGTCGAATGTGCCTCTTGCCGTCGGTCCTACATTCAGTAAAAGGTTTCCTCCCTTGCTCACCGATTCTGTAAGCAGTTCAAGAAGCTGAGCAGGGCTCTTCCAGGTGGTTTCATCACGGTAATAGCCCCACGATCCCGAAAATGTCTGGCATGTCTCCCATGGGACTTTCTTACCATTTACCTCAGGCCATTTTGTAACTTTATATTGTTCCGGAGTAGTGAAATCCCAGCCTCCCTCGACATCCCTGAGGTCGAGCCGGTCATCAACAATTATCCCGGGCTGAAGCGAACGGGCAAGTTTCAGCAGATTTTCAGAATCCCAGTCAGCATGGCCTTTGCCATTCTTTCCGGGAAATGAAAAATCGAACCAGATAATACTTATTTCACCATAATTGGTAAGCAGCTCCCTGACCTGGTTTTTCATATACTCCCTGTATTTATTCATATCCTTCCCCTTATTTAGCCTGGTGTAAGCAGTGTCATATTCCTGACGCTGAGGATGATTCCTGTCAATTGTATAGTCAGGATGGTGCCAGTCAATCAGCGAATAATAAAATCCAACCTTAAGGCCCTCCGCCCTGAATGCATCGACATATTCCCGTATTATGTCCTTCCCAAAGGGAGTGTTTGTCGATTTGTAATCAGTGAATTTTGAATCCCACAGACAAAAGCCCTCATGATGCTTGGCTGTCAGCACTACATATTTCATCCCTGCTTCCTTTGCCATCCTGGCCCATTCTTTCGGATTGTACAGATCGGGATTAAAGTTCTCAAAGTACTTCTGATACTGGGCATCTGTGAGTCGCTCCCTGTTTTTGACCCATTCGTGCCGGGCCGGCAGGGCATATAGTCCCCAGTGTATAAACATCCCGAACCGTGCATCGGTCCACCATTTCATTCTTTGCGTTTTCTGAGCTTCAGTCTCTTTCGGAAGTTGTGCAGGGGCCAACTGTGAAATTATTAACAGAAGGGCCATAAGGATAGTCATTGCAAAGGTTTTAGTTTTCATGGTGATTGGTTATTGGTGATTGGTGATTGGTTAGTTTCGACAACTCTACGTAAAAATATTAAAAATCGCAAACAGTTTGAATGAACTTTTTCATTCTTTCATAATGTGATCCCTCCCAGTAAATCTTTCCGCAGCCTCCGCACTTTTTAAAATCAGAATAATAATCCCTTGTTTTCGGCATTAACTGATCAATAATCTCTTCCCTGGGAACATCATGCATCATTCCGTTGCATTCGAGACACCTCGTAAACAGTCTGAGGTCATTTTTAAGATCAAACCGTCTGAGTACCTCTTTCAACTGCTCCTCTGATCCTCTTGACCTGATCCAGTATCCATGGGTTACCAGTCTTGACTTGAGAAGATCCCTGTCGCGGGTTAAGATTGTTCTTCGCTCCGAAACTGAAATACTGACAATCTCCCTGTCATTAAGATCTCTTTCGAAAAGTGTATCAAATCCACATAATCTCATGTACTTTGACAGCCGGCCAAGATGAACGTCAAGTATGAACTTCGGTTCCCTGAGAGGTTCTGGACGTAAACGCTGGACATTTGAAACATCGAGACTTTCAAAAACCGGATAAACCGATACCCTGTCCCCATTTCTTAACCTGTAGGAAAAATCGACAGAATTGCCGTTCACCAGAATCATGTCAACCTCAGCATGAGGAACACCCAGCTCCTCAATTGCATTCTTTACTGCCGGATTCCCTTTAAATGAAAATAAAAAGGAGGTCTTTCTGCTGACCGAAAGAAGAAAATCATTCAGCTCTTCATAAAACCTGAACCATGCCTGATTTTCATTCATGACCCTTATAGTCTTTCCCTGATTATCTCAGCCAGATCGTCTGGACTCAGTTTTGCAGGATTGTTCTTTAATTCTGTTACCCGGCAAATCTTTTCGATATCCTTTTCTTCAATCCCATACCTGTTCAAACCTGGTAACTGCATTTGGAAAGTAAGTTTACGGAGAAAATCAACAAACCCATCAATATAATAATCGTCCGTCTTTCCCTCATTATCAAGGAAAAGCCTTCCCAGACTGGCATACTTTTTTAAAGCTTCAGGATTATTGTTGCTTTTTCGAATTGCTCTTAAAGTAACTGCATTTGCCTCAGCCATAAGAGTACCACAAATAACTCCATGCGGAACACTGAACATTCCCCCTATTGATGAAGCAAATCCGTGAACAACACCCAGTCCGGCATTTGCGAGACAAATCCCGGATGTCAGTGCTGCAAACGACATCCCGCTCCTTGCCTTAATGTCATTACCCTGATGAAAGCTTTGTAAAAGTGATGATTTTATCTCCCGAAGCCCTTCCCAGGCAAGGGCCTCAGTATATTTGCTTCCTTTGTCGGAAAGATATGATTCAGTCAGCTGTGTGAAACAATCCATACCGCTGGCTGCAGTTATATCCTTCGGGCAGCTGATGGTCAGCTCCGGATCAACAATTGCAATATCAGGTACCAGATTATCATGCCGCAACGACTTTTTAAAACCATTCACACCTATACGGGAGATCACTGCATTTTTTGTCGCTTCGCTTCCCGTGCCGGAAGTGGTCGGCAATGCTATAAAAGGAAGCTTCGTTCCGGGATGTTCCCTGGTTCCGACACCTTCAAGAAATTCCAAAACCGGTTCCTGCTTGTACATCATTGCAGATATAGCTTTCCCTGCATCCAGAACACTTCCTCCGCCTATTGAAACCACTGCATCAACTGATTCATCCATATATTTACTTACTGCTGAATCGATAATTTCGTCAGAAGGTTCCCCGGAAACGGGAAAATGATGGTATCGGATCTCCAGCTTCCTTAAAGATTCAAGCAATTCAGAGGAAAAAGATGTATCCATAAATGATTTCTGATCTGTAACAAGGATTATTGCAGATCCGTACCTGTTAATCAGTCCGGGCAGAAGTTTTATTTTGCCTGGCCCGAAATTAATCAGGGGCAGTCTTGAAAACTGGAAAGGAGTTACCATTCTGATCTCAGCTCAGGTTCCAGAATATTGTATCTGACACCGTATCGTGTCTCAGCCATCATATCCTTTACAGTATCACGCCATTTGATGTAGTGATCCAATGTTTTATGGATTGCTACTGCCTCCTCCGATTCAAATGCTTCATAAAGCATAAAACGGCATGGATTATCTGCCTGCTGCAGGATATCAAACCTGAGATTCCCTGGCTCATTAACAGATCCCTTGTGATTTAGTACCGAAGCTTCAATAAAATCATTTATGGCTTCAGGTTTTACATTTACATGAACACATGTTACTATCATGTCAAAATTTTTCAGTAAAGTTAAGGCATCCGGCGTTATTTTCATATCTGAGTCATACAGGTTTATTCCTGAAAAACTTGCCAATAAATTAATTTATATGTAAATTTGGTTAGCTTTTTATGAATTAACAGAAAATCTCTAAAACAACCTAATGTATATCAATTGACTTAACTTATAATATACAAAAAATAATTTCACTCAATCCTTCTTTAAATTAACCAATAAAAAGTGCCGTATGAAAAAATCAATTGTCATTCTGAATCTTATCCTGGTTTGCACTATTTTTTCGCAACCATGTGCTTCACAGCTTGATGTTGTTTTAGGATTAACACGATCAAGTATTACAGGCGGTGATAGCTGGAAAGGTCTATATGGAATACAGGCCGGAGCAATAATGCCTGTTTATAATTTCAGCGATCCGTTGAGTTTAAGAGCAGAGGCAAATATTTCAACTCAGGGAGCAAACTGGGAAGAAGAGAGTTATGATATGGAAGGCAAAGTCAATCTCTTATATTTAAATTTCCCGATTGTGGTAAGATATCTGCACGAAAGCGGCTTTTTTGCTGAAGCCGGACTTCAACCTGGTATTTTATTGAGTGCAAAGGAGAAATACGAAGATGAAAACGATGATATTAAGGATTATATGAAAATATTTGACATGGGTATCCCACTCGGAATTGGTTATCAGATTAATGAAAAAATTAGTGTAGGGTTAAGGTTTATACCCGGAATCACCAAGATTTTTGAAGATGCAGATTCAGATGATAGCGAACGAAATATGGTCTTTGCACTCAGGGGGACTTATAAACTTAATTTAAAGAAATAAGTTCTTCAATCATAATAGCTAATTTCAGGAAATCTAAAACAGATTAATATGATTATCCGGAATATAATAAGATTCTGGCTGGTTTTGCTTTTAGTAATTCCGGCTAATCAGATATCATCTCAGTCTTTGAGTGAAAATAACAATCTGTTTGATTCCGGTTGGCGTTTTCATCCCGGAGGAGCTCAGGGAGCTGAAAATCCTGAATTTGATGATTCACAATGGAGAAAAATTGACCTTCCCCACGACTGGAGCATTGAAGATCTGCCAGGTACAGATTCACCATTCAGCATCAATGCAATAAGCCAGGTAAATGGAGGCTTTACGACCGGAGGAACAGGATGGTACAGAAAAACATTTGCAATACCGGCAGAAAAGAAAGACAAACACTTCAGAATACTTTTTGAAGGTGTCTATATGAATGCTGAAGTCTGGCTGAATGGCCAGAAACTGGGGAATCATCCATATGGCTATTCAAGTTTCTGGTTCGATATCTCCGGCCAGCTGAAGTTCGGAGAAGATAATGTCATGTGCGTCAAGGTTAAAAATGAGGGAGAGAACAGCCGCTGGTACACAGGATCCGGCATTTACCGGCATGTCTGGCTTCAGGTTGTTTCAGCTGTTAATATTGATAACTGGGGTACATATATCACAACACCCATAGTAACAAATAATGAGGCGCTGGTAAATATTAAAACTACCCTGAACAATAAAAGTAAAGAGACCAGCGCCATTAAACTTGTCACAAAAATATTTGACAAAAGTTCCCGGCAGGTGGCAGAAATTGAAACATCCGCAACAGTTGAACCAGACAAAAGCAGTCTGTTAAATCAGGAATTAAAGGTGATCAATCCTCTGCTCTGGTCAAACGAATCACCAAACCTTTATAATGCTGTATCTGAAATCTATGAAAATGGTGAGCTGACAGATCAGACGGATACATACTTCGGGATAAGGTCAATATCATTTGATCCTGTTAATGGTTTCCTTTTAAATGGAAACCCGCTTAAACTAAGGGGAGGCTGCGTTCATCACGATAACGGACCGCTGGGCTCAAGAGCCTACGACAGGGCTGAAGAGCGAAGGGTGGAATTGCTTAAAGCCAGTGGTTTCAATGCAATAAGATGCGCACACAATCCTCCTTCTCCTGCATTTCTTGATGCATGCGACAGGCTGGGAATGCTGGTTATAGATGAAGCTTTTGACATGTGGAGCGATCAGAAGAATCCCGGCGACTACCATCTGTATTTTATTGACTGGTGGAAGAAGGATATTGAGAACATGGTCCTTCGCGACAGGAATCATCCTTCGGTAATTATGTGGAGCATTGGCAATGAGATACCTGGCAGGCATAAGCCTGAAGTTGTTGAAACTGCAAAAAAGCTTGGTGACTTTATTCGTAATCTCGATCCAACCCGTCCTGTCACTTCTGCCGTGAATGATCTTAAGCCGGATAAGGATCCATATTTTGCCACTCTCGATGTCGCAGGATATAATTATGCATCAGGAGGAGATCATAACCAGCAAAGCCTTTATGCCCAGGATCATAATCGCCTTCCGGAACGTATTATGTATGGATCGGAGTCTTATCCCCTTGAAGCATTCGGCAGCTGGATGGATGTGACAGACAATCCGTTTGTAATTGGTGATTTTGTCTGGACTGCTTTTGACTATATCGGGGAAGCCAGCATCGGATGGAGAGGTTACTGGCAAAAACAGGATTTTTTCCCCTGGAACCTTGCTTTTTGCGGAGATATCGATATCTGCGGATGGAAACGTCCTCAATCCTATTACCGGGATGTTCTCTGGAAAGAAAATCAGCTTTCGGTTTGGGTCACTCCTCCTGAACCTTCATTTGAACTAAATCCCGAAAGACAATCCTGGTCAAAATGGCACTGGTTTGATGCAATAGATGACTGGAACTGGAATAATTATGCAGGTAAACCCATGGAAGTTAATGTTTATTCGTCATGTGAACAGGCTGAGCTCTTCCTTAACGGCAAATCATTGGGGAAAAAACCAACTAATCGTTCAACAAAGTATATGGCTGTATGGCAGGTCCCTTATCAGCCGGGAATTCTTAAAGCTGCAGGTTATAAAGGGAAAAAACAGGTCAGCATCTCGGAATTGAAAACCGCAGGAGAACCTTCACAGATCAAAATAACGGCCGACAGGCCGGAAATAAGAGCAGATGGCCAGGATCTGAGTTACATTACAGTCGAATTTACTGATGCAAACGGAATTCGAAATCCTAAAGCAGAAAACCTGATTTCATTTTCTATTGATGGACCGGGTACAATTCTGGCAACAGGAAACGCCAATCCGGCAAGCCTCGAGAGTTATCAACTTCCCCAACGTAAGGCATGGCATGGCAGATGCCTTGTAATTGTTAAATCAGAAACAAAAGGAGGAAGAATTACACTTAAGGCATCTTCACCCGGAATGGTTCCGGTCAGCATTGAAATAGATAAGCAACTAATCTAAGTTACTGGTTACTTGTTGCTTGTTGAACTCGCGGCTTGCGGCTTGCGGCGTGCGGTGTGCGGCGTGCGGTGTGTGGTTACAAATTAACCAGCAACCAGCAACCAGCAACCTGAGTTAATCAGTTCTACTCCGCTATTTTAATCTCTTTCTTCTCTTTAAAGAAGAAAATAAAGCATATTAAAACCGCAACAGCAATATAAGCAGGCACAAACCAGATACTCCTCCATTGATATACCTGGTTCGCAGAATAGTAAGTTGTTACAAAACCCGAGAACCAGGTGCCGATAAACATACCCAGACCATAGGTGACGAAAGTGAATAAACCCTGCGCCGCATTCTTAATCCTTTCGTTCGATTTCTTTTCGGTATACATATACCCGGTAACAAAAAAGAAATCATAACAGACACCATGAAGAATAATTCCGGCATAAAGCATCCACAGATTAGCACCCATATTTCCGAAGGCAAAGCAGAGGTATCGTAATATCCACGCGCTCATTCCGATCAGAAGCATTTTCTTCACGCCTATCCTGTTAAAAAGAAATGGTATTGCGAGAATGAACAGGGCCTCTGATATCTGGCCCATAACCATTTTGCCGGCTGCATTTTCCATTCCCGACTGGTTCAGGTAGAGGTTGGCAAAACCAAAATAGAATGAAAGCGGGATGCAGACAAAGATTGCAGCAATAAAAAATATAAGGTATGGCTTGTCCCTGAATAAAATAAATGCATCAATCCCCATAACTGATTTTGCTGAAGAGGGAGCTTTTGCCTGAGGGGGAGTATCGGGCAGGAAAAAGCTGAACAATCCCAATCCGAAAGAAACCAAAGCAGCCATGTAAAATGTGGTCGGGGTTTGTTCAATTCCAAGGAATGCTATCATAAACCCTGAGATTACCCACCCCACTGTACCAAAAACCCTTATAACAGGAAATTGTTTTCCCGGATCGCTCATCTGCCTGAATGCTACACTGTTCGAAAGGGCGATGGTGGGCATGTAAGCTAATGAATAAAGAAGTATCACCCAGTAAAAAGGTCCGTTCATTGTAACTCTGGAAGCCAAAAACAACAGTACTCCACCGATAATATGAAGAACACCCATAACCCTCTGTGCTGCAAAAAAGCGGTCTGCCACCATACCAACGAAAAAAGGAGAGATCATGGTTGCTATTGCCAGAGCGCTGTAAGCTGCTCCGATTTGTATCCCTGTTGAACCAAGAAATTTGGTCATGAATGTTCCCATGGTTACATACCACGAACCCCATACAAAATATTGCAGGAACATCATTAATGACAGGATTACACTGGTTTTCAGTTTCATAATAATAACAATTATCAGTTTTAAGAATCGAATTCTACAAACAGCCTTCCTGATACATAATTAGCCTAATATTTTGAAATTTACAAATAGCAGGTACAAATTTTTTGAAATCGCCACTTTTAGTATTAATTAACTATTGCCCTGAATAAGACGATGAACTTTTGTTTAATTTTATACCCTGATTGACAGAATTTAAACCAGATAACTTATGAAAAAGATCATCAAATCAAACAACAGTATTTCAAGAAGGAAATTCCTGGGAAACACTGCAGCTGTCGCTGCATTCTCTGTAGTTCCCCTTTCTTATGGCTTTAAAAATCCTTCTTACCCGGTAACGGCACAGTCCGATAAACCAAATTCAAATTTTGGCGGAGTACAGATAGGTGCAATAACCTACAGTTGGCGCAGTATGCCGGGAGGCGTAGAGAACATAATTAAATATTGCAAAGAGTGCGGCATCAGCTCCATTGAGCTGATGAGCGGAGACCTTGAAGATTATCTTGGCGCTCCAAAAAATCCAATGGCAGGCATGGCTGGACCTCGTCCGGCGGCTGCTCCGGCGGCTGGTGCTCCACCTGCTGGTGCTCCACCTGCTGGCGCTCCACCTGCTGGTGCTCCTGCTGCTGGTGCTCCTGCTGCTGCACGCCCCCAGCGTCAGCCTTTAACTCCTGAACAGGAAGCTGCAAGAGCCAAATATACGGAGGATCTCAAAGCATGGCGCCTTGCTTTGCCAATGTCAAAAGTTGAAGGAGCCAAAAAAACTTTCGACCAGGCTGGTATCAAAATTCACATCGTGAAATTCTCTCCGGGACGCTGGTCAGATGAGGAGATTGATTATGCCTTTAAAGCAGCTAAAGCAATGGGTGCCAAAGGAGTTACGGATGAGATCGGTGAAGACGCCGTTAAAAAACTTGGTCCGATAGCGGCGAAACATGGTATGTATGCCATATTCCACAACCACATGCAGTTTGCAACTGAAGGATTCAGCTATGATCCGTTCCTGGCAGTTTCCCCGGCTGTTATGATGAATTTCGATGCAGGGCACTTCTTCGGATCTACAGGCATCCATCCCAATACCATAATCGAGAAATATCACGACAGGATTTTCGCTGTTCATATCAAGGATAAGACCGGCCCGAAGACTGATCCGGCTAACACTAACCAGGTCTGGGGTCAGGGTGAGGTACCTCTGGCCGATGTTCTTCTGCTTATTAAAAAGAACAAATGGCCGATCCATTGCGATATTGAACTTGAATATGATGTCAAACCATGGTCAAACGCAGTGAAAGAGACCAGAACCTGTGTTCAGTACGCAAGGAATATTCTTATCTGATAAGAATTACTACAAATTGATATTCATAAAACCCGGGTAAGTTTTTACTCGGGTTTTATTATTATGGAAGGATCAAAAGGAAATCTTCCCGATTCTTTGCCATAAACAGAAAGCCCGCCATGTTCCGGACCCGATTCATCTACCTGAAGCCTTATAACCACTTTGCCGGTTGCCACTGCCTTCCTTATCGCAGCTTTATCGAGTTTTGCCTTCACAAGGTAACCATATGAACCAGCCTCATCGAGCAGCCACCGCTTGCTACGGTCAGAACTACCCCAGGCCCAGCCTGGTTCCTGGTTCATCCACGACAGCAATCCGCGGTGATCAGCAGGGTCATCAGGCAGCAGACTTTCTCCTATTTTCTGGCCGTTAGCAGTGATTACAACGTTTGAACTGAATAAATTTTCATCGGTCTGAGGATAGCTGTTTTTCCCATACCCCGGGATAGTCCCCTTATTTGAGACTACTGTCATCCCAATACCTTCAGCAACGCCTTCCTCAAGATATTTTTCCTGGGGATAGCGGGCAGCCAGTTCAGCAATGAACTCAACAGATCCAAGCTTGTTTGTATCAAGACCGGAAGGCAATAGCAAACTCATATTCAAAAAAGCCCGAACCCATCCCCCATACTTTCCTTCCCTTCTGGGGAGCCAGATGCTTTATGCTCCAGGAAGCGTCAGTAAATGATGAGGGTGAGTGAGAAATAGTATAGGCATCTCCTGCATTCTTTCCATTAACCCGGAAAGGGAAAAAATTCCTTTGCAGAATATTTCCTTCTCCGTCTTTCAGGGCCACAGAAAAAATCATCAGTGAGGTCTCATCCGGAAGCTGAATCGATAGGGGTTCAAGGGGAACAAAACTGAATGGTTCTGCCCTGGCCTCTATTTCTCCATTCTTCCAGTCAAATCTCTCACCAGTCTCATTCCATCCGGATATGTCATAATCAATTTTCAGGGTACCCGGAATTCTGTCTGTAAATGCACTTACACCGATGGGAATTCTGATTGTTTCACCTCCTTTATATATGCTGAAGAAATCGTTCCCTGCAACAACATAAATGTCACGATGAAGATCACTCATTGTCATTCCCTGGCATAATTCTTCAAAACCAAATTCCTTTTTGGTGCGGTCAAAGCGGTAATAACCATTCCATTCATTAATGACATCGTGGAATTCAGTGAAAAGGAATCCGGCAATTTTAGGGTGCCTGCGGAATTCATTCATCATAATATGATACTCCCATGTGAGGTCAATGTCGCCTGTACTGCCACTGTAACCCCATACTGCACCGCACTCGGAATTAAGCATAGGTTCATTCCCCTGGACATTACCACCGATGTAGTTATATGATGAACCAGGGAAGGTCTTGCTGACTACTTCATCCATTAATCCTGCCCATTGCCTTGCCGGATTATAGGAGTGCCAGGTATTCAGGTCAGTAACCACATGATCCAGATTGCATGGCGAATTATCTTCCACAAGTCTGGTCGGATCAATATCTTTCGCCTTATGATACCACGATCGTACCCACTCCTGTGTCTCAGGAGTGTACTCCCGCCTTCCTGTAACAGAATCTTTGCTGAAAAGCCCCCAGGTCTCGTTAAACAGCACCCATGAGAATACTGCAGGATGGTTATAGTCTCTCTCTATTTCGCGTTCAGCAATATACTCCCAGTTTGCTTTTGCCTCAGGGGTCGGTTCACCCCAAAAATTTGGAATATCTTCCATTATCAGAAGTCCCAGCTTGTCAGCCCAGTAAAGCTTCCTTGGAATTTCAGCTTTAATATGGATCCTCAGTCCGTTCAATCCCAAAACTTTAGCCCGCATAATCTCCTCCTTCATGAACTGATCGGAAGGAAATGTATAAAATCCTTCCGGATGGTAGCTCTGATCGAGGGTCAGTTTCAGATAAAGCGGTTCATTGTTAAGAGCTACATAGGTGAAGTCTTTGCCTGGTATCGCGACTGCTGAAAACTTGCGCATGCCAAAATAGGTGTTCACCTCGTCTATTATATCTGAAGAAACAAGTGATGCCGTTACCTCATACAGATAAGGATCATTGAGAGTCCACAACTTCATATCTGAAACCTGTACCAGGAAACTGGTTTTTATGTCACCCTCTCCTACCTGTGCCTCATACATAATATTATTATCCTTCCCGGTCAGTTTTAACTTCATTTCTTTTTTTGCCGGCGCCGATAAACGGACTTCAACCTTAACCTGGCTCTCATCGATGTCAGGATTGAAGCGGATCCCGGAGATATAAATTTCGCTTCGGGGCTCTATATAGACTGTCTGCCATATTCCTTTGGCATTGCCGTAATACTGTTTTCCCGAAGGGCGGTTATCGAGCTCTTCGTCCTCAACCATTACGACAAGCCTGTTGACCCCTTTTTTAAGCATGGGTGAAATGTCGAATTCAAATGGCACATATCCTCCCTTGTGCTCACCTGCATACTGATTGTTAACCCACACTTTTGTCCGAAAATCGCTTGCCCCGAAAATGAGGTACATGTTCTTCCCTTTCCAATCCTTTCCGCTTCCAACCGTGAACTCGCGTGAATACCATCCGGCATTAACTTTTGGAAGCTTTACCTCGCTCATCGGACTTGCCCATGAAAAAGGGACCAGGATTTTCGAAGCGAACTTTTCCGGATTCTCCTGCCAGTTTTCTTTTTCGCCTGCCATTAATGAGTCAGGTGCAAACTGCCAGTAACCATTAAGGTTCTGCCACGCGCTCCGCTCAAAATCGGGACGCGGATGCTCAGCGAGAGGGATGCTGGTAACCGGTTGTTCAATACTGCATGAATAACCAAGCAGAATAAGAGGCAAAAACAAAAATATCTCTTTCATATAAGATTTAATTTTTCAAATTATTTGTGTCTGAAATTTGCTCAGGTGTAACTACGCCATATCCCATTGCTCCCTCAGTAATTTCAGGGCAGCAGGAATAACTATTTTTTTATCACCTTTTGTGCCGCATTCAAAACTCACATAATGCTGATAATTAATCATTTTAAGAGCCTTAAAGCCTGTGATATAGTTGTCTCCTTCATCCTCCCCCGGAGTATTCCTTGTTTTACGGCTGGCAATATGGACATGATTCAGATATTTCTGACCCGACAGGAATGCTCCCATATCATCGGTCTCTTCCCAGGTCATATGCCAGAAATCGCCCATGCATGTGACTCCAGGGTTATCAACATCCCTGCAGATTGAAGCTGCATCGGCAACCATGCGAAGGAACCATGCTTCTTTCCTGTTAAGCGGTTCAAGAATTATAGTGGTATTATTTTTAACTGCAAATTCACCAAGCTCTTTCAGCTGGTCGATAAGGATGGCCCTTGCTTCCACAAATGGCAGAGACGGCTGCTGGCCGTTGAATCCTGGTACAAGAATCATCCCGTAGGAACCCAGAGCGCCGGCAGCAGTCAGTATCTCCTTCGACGTATCGATACATTTCTTCCTTTCACTTTCCTCAGTTGAGATCAGCCAACCTTTAAAACCGGCACATATTGCTGAAATTTTCACTTTACGGTTTTCAAGGGCTTTCTGAATTTCTGTTACCCTGCCGGAAAGTTTACCACCCCCTACTTCGAGGCCAAAAACGCCGTTAGATTCGAGAAAGTCGAGTTTCTCAGAAAGTGATCCACCGGGGGTCACACCTTCCTGTAATCCGAGGTTAAGTGATAACGTTTTGCTGATCTTTTTCTTAGGTTCTGCAGCTGATAATGAAGAAAATGGTGTAACGGAACCGAGTGCTGTTAAAGCCCCTCCGACAGTTACATTTCTTATAAAGCTGCGACGGGTGTTAATGTTATTATTTTTCATATTCTTGGAATTAGTTTTATTAGTTTAATCTTTAACCGAAATGAATATTAAGAACCGGGTGTTGCTAATTTAATGATTTTTATTGTATTCCCTCAAGACACTTTTTTCACCCGAAAGGCAAAATTAAATGCATATTATTAATAACCAGCTTATTAAAAACAGGTTTAAATTCGTTAGTAAATTTATCATATCTTAGCTTGCTTTGATTGTAATAATTTGGAATAAATAAGGAACCACTTATGAAACTGAAGACTGCTATTATTCTTTTAATGTCAGTTTTGATCTCGGGGGTATCATGCCTGAATAACGCCGGAAATAAGAAAGCCAAACCGGTTTCGGAAATGTCCGATGATTCACTCCTGACACTTGTACAGTATAATACCTTTCAGTATTTCTGGGACGGCGCTGAACCGGTCTCAGGAATGGCCCGAGAGCGATTTCATGTTGACGGGGTTTATCCCGAAAATGACATGAATGTGATAACTTCAGGAGGATCAGGATTCGGGATGATGGCGATCCTTTCAGGTATTGAGAGAGGATTTATTTCAAGGGAAGAAGGACTTGGGAGGTTCCGGAAAATGGTCACTTTCCTTCAGAATGCTGACCGGTTTCATGGCGCCTGGCCTCACTGGCTCTACGGAGAAACCGGCAGGGTAAAGCCATTCTCTCCTAAAGATAACGGAGCTGATCTTGTAGAAACAGCTTACCTTGTACAGGGACTTCTTACAGTAAGACAGTATTTTATTAATGGGAACGAAGCCGAAAGGAAACTTGCAGAAGATATTGACAGGCTCTGGAAAGAGGTTGAATGGAACTGGTTCACCAAAGGTGGGGAGAATGTTATTTACTGGCACTGGTCTCCTGATTACGGCTGGGAAATAAATTTCGCGGTTGAAGGATATAATGAATGCCTGATAATGTATGTTTTGGCTGCCTCCTCACCCACATATCCGGTATCTGCAGAGGCATATCACAAAGGGTGGGCAAGAGATGGCGGGATTAAAACCGACCGGGAGAAATACGGATATATACTGGAACTCAAACATAACGGGGCTGAGGAGTACGGAGGGCCGCTGTTCTGGTCCCACTATTCATATCTTGGACTGGATCCAGGGAACCTTAAGGACAAGTATGCGGATTACTGGCGGCATAATAAGAACCATACCCTTATTAACTGGCAGTGGTGCGTAAGTAATCCGAAGAAATTTGCCGGTTACAGTGAAAACTGCTGGGGACTTACAGCAAGTTATTCGGTTAACGGTTATGCTGCACATGCTCCGGGAGATGCAAATGATCTTGGTGTGATATCTCCCACAGCGGCAATATCATCAATCCCTTATACTCCTGAGCAATCAATCAATGCAATCAGGTACTTTTATTTTCATTACGGGGAAAAAGTGTGGGGGATTTACGGATTCTATGACGCATTCAGCGAACAAAACAACTGGTACCCTCAGAGATACCTGGCTATTGATCAGGGACCTGCAGTGGTTATGATAGAGAATTACCGGAGCGGATTACTGTGGAAGCTGTTCATGGATTGTCCGGAGGTCACGGAGGGGTTGAAAAAACTGGGATTTAATTCATTTTAGAAAAAATTCTGGTTGCCAGACTGCGCAACCATTTTTATATGAGGGGAATGTATGAACCGAACTGACTTATTGCTTGTAATCATTTTTAACATATTTCTAATAGACTTAGCTCAGGGAATGTGTCCTGTCAATCCTGATTTTCAAGTAGTATATGCCTCCCAAAGTGATACAATCCCTGATAATCAATCCTTTTTCAACGGAAGAGTCTGGCGAAATTATTATTCAATGGTAGAGGAAGATCAATTCCTTTTTTCAAAAAAGTTTTTGCCGGGAGAAGTCATAATGAGAGGCAGAACATACTCTGATGTCATGATCCTGTACGATATCTTTAAAGATGAAATTCTGACCCCTTACAAACCTGTTGGAATTCTTCAGCTGAATAAGGAGATGGTTGACAGCTTCTCAATTATCTTCCGGAATGAAAGTTACCGTTTTATTAAAATGCACGACAGCACCAATTCGGACCTGAATGGATATCTCAATGTTCTTTACAAGGGTAAAACTACACTTTATGTAAAGTATTCTAAAAAGATTGAAAAACTTGAAGCAAAGGGTGAAAATAATAAGTTCTATCAGCTGACACGGATCTACCTTTTAAAAGATAGCTTATTTTATCCTCTGACAGGTAAAAATGACCTTATTAAGATATATGACGAAGATAAAAAGGCAGTCAGGGATTTTATCAAAAAGAATCAATTAAGGATTTCGAAGAATGATCCGGAAAGTTTTATACCTGTTCTGCGTTTTACGGATTCGTTGAACCGATAGATTATCCATGATGAAATTGAAGATCCTGATACTGTTTCTGATTCTGACTCTCTTTTACCCTGTATATGGTCAGGAGAAAAAATGGTCACCGACAGATTATAAAGATCTTTCATTTAAAGAGTTTGTTGCATCAGCCCAGTCTCATCTGAAAATTAAATTTTTTTATAAGGAGGAATGGGTGAAGGAGCTTAAGCTGGGCCTCTATCCCGAAAAATACAGCTTGTCAGATTTGCTCACTGAATTACTGAGGGGAACCTCTCTTTATTTTTATTTTGATAAACGCGGAAATGTAATACTTACCAAAGACTTTGCAATTAAAGTTTCTTATAATTCTGATGATGAAGAGACCAGATTTATTCCGCCTTCAGATTATTCAACACCTGAAGACAACCAGCAAAAAGCCGGAAATACATTTGTAGAAATAGGGAATCCGGCAGAGAGGTATAAGGAAGGAAAAGTAATAATATCAGGATACATAACCGACAGTGATACAAAGGAGCCCCTTGCGGGTACTACAATCTTCAGCCAGAAATATATGGCCGGATCTGTTTCAAATGATTTCGGATTTTATACACTTGAACTGCCAAGGGGGATTAATACACTTCAGTTTTCCTTCCTGGGAATGAAAGAGAAATTAATCAATCTTAACCTTTTTGGAAATGGAGAACTTAATATGGAGATGAAAAGCACTCTTATCCCTATAAAAGAAACGGTTATTTCAGCTCAGAAAGGCATGATACTTCAGCGATTTGAAGTTGGTGTTGAAAAGATAAACCTTACTTCCTTCAGATTATCGCCCACTTCGCTTGGGGAATCCGATATTGTAAAAAGTGTTCTGCTAATTCCCGGTGTAAAATCTGTCGGCGAGGGTTCGGCCGGTTTTAATGTAAGGGGAGGATCGGCAGACCAGAATCTTATTTTGCTGTATGGCGCTCCGGTTTACAATGCATCTCACTTTTTCGGTTTTTTCTCAGCAGTAAATTCTGAAATAATTAAAGATGCAACACTATATAAAGGAGGTATTCCTGCACGTTATGGCGGCAGGATTTCTTCAGTCCTTGATATCGGTACTATTGATGGAAATGCTGAAGAATTCCACGGCACTGCCGGGATCAGTCCTATAACAACACAGCTGATGCTTGAAGGTCCTCTTGATCAAAGATACCCTGAGCTATATCTTTACGGCAAGGACTACCTATTCCGACTGGATCTTCACCCTGATGAAAGATCCAACCCTCAGGGAAAGCAAGGCATCATTTTATGATCTTAACCTTAAGATCACTTATGATATAAATAAATTTAACAAGCTGGAATTTGCATCATATTTCAGCCATGACACTTTCCGGTTTGGTTCCGATTCACTGTACAGATACAACAATAGTATCTTTTCATTAAAATGGCGGCATATTTTTAACAGCAGGTTCTTTTCATCATTCGCTTTGAATAACAGTTTTTACAAATATGATGTTTCAAGTTATAAGCATAAGCCTGAGTCGTTTATTCTTTCCCACAGCATAAACAGTACAGATTTTAAGGCTGATTTTAACTGGTTTCCCGGGAGAAATGAAATCAATTTCGGACTTGATCTGAGAAGGTACAGCGTGCTCCCCGGAAGCTATATCCCTGCAGGCGATTCATCATTGGTAACACCTGATTATATCGAAAGGGAAAAAGCTTATGAGGGCTCCCTGTATTTTGAGGACAAATTCAAGGTAACAGACTATCTGTCAGTTAATACCGGAGTCCGATTATCATCTTATTTTGCAGTTGGACCGGGAACTGTATATGTTTATCGTCCGGGATTTTCTAAAAGCAGTTCAACCATAACTGATACTCTGAATTTCAGACAGGGAGAAGTATCCAAAATCTATGGGGGACCTGAATTCAGAATTTCATTTAACTTCAGGACATCAGGGACAAACTCGTTAAAGGTCAATTATAACAGGACAAGGCAATATTTGCATCTCCTGTCAAATACAACGTCGATTTCGCCAACAGATACCTGGAAATTATGTGATTACAATGTAAAGCCGCAGATCGGGGATCAGATCGGACTAGGTTTTTATCAGATCTTCTCAAACAACAGTATCGAAGCTTCAGCAGAAGTTTATTACAAAAAGATAAGGAATATGGCCGATTTTAAAGGAGGGGCAAAGTTATTAATGAATGAAAGCATTGAGCAGGATCTGGTAAATGTAGAGGGGAAAGCTTATGGGCTTGAGCTGTTGCTGAAAAAAACGCAGGGGAAGCTCCTCTTCTCATTAGGCTATACCTATTCGAGGACTTTTATCAGGAGTCTGAGCTCGCTTAAAGAAGAGGTAATTAATGACGGCAATTGGTTCCCTTCGAATTTTGATAAGCCCAGCGATCTCGTAATTACTCTGAATTACCTTTTCTCACGCCGTTTCAGCTTTTCATCGAACTATACCTGGAGTACAGGGCGCCCGGTTACATATCCTGTTGCAACCTATAATTTGTACGATGATCTTCTGGTCCATTATTCTGACCGGAATAAATACAGAATTCCTGAATACTCACGATTAGACCTCTCATTCAATATTGCCGGAAGCCTCAAATTGCATAAGATAGCAAATCCCTACTGGACATTCTCGGTTTATAACCTGTTTGGAAGAAACAATGTCTATTCAGTTTATTTCCAGAGGGAAGGTGATGAAATAAAGGGATATCAGCTTTCAGTGTTTGCAAGTGCGGTTCCCTCAGTGACTTTTAGTTTTGACTTTTGAAAAATGACAAGGATTATCAAAATATTGCTGTTTGTTTTTCTGACAGGATGCATCACAGAGTTTGTTCCTGTAACAGATGAGAAAAAGGAACTTCTTGTTGTTGAAGGCTTGATAACTGATCAGCCCGGGATAAATACTGTTAAGTTATCAAAATCGATGCCTTTTGGTAAAAAAAGTGAGGCAAAGCCACTCAGCGGGTGTTTTGTCAGTATATCTGATAATGAAGGAAATTGGTATTGGCTGAATGAAAATGCACCAGGAAACTACATAAGCGACTCTGCATCATTCAGAGGCCGGCAAGGGGAAGT
This sequence comes from uncultured Bacteroidales bacterium, assembly GCA_963753495.1. Lineage (GTDB taxonomy): Bacteria > Bacteroidota > Bacteroidia > Bacteroidales > VadinHA17 > LD21. The sequence goes on along the minus strand of CAVWCO010000006.1, from coordinate 320,120 downwards.
TTATACTTTGCATATTACTGCAGGAGATGGTACAAATTCTCTTAATTATGAATCTTATCCGGTTGAAATGATACCTGTTCCTCCAATCGATAGCATCTATTATGAAAAACTAATCATTAAGGAGGATTATTTAAATTATGGAGGTATTGATGAATGTCAGATATATCTCGACACGCATGATCCTCAAAACCTTAACAAATATTACCGGTGGGATTTTGACGAAACCTGGGTACTAAGGCTTTTATGGCCTGTGGAAAAAATTAAATGCTGGGTATCTGACACATCAACGACAATCAATATAAAAAGTACAGCTGCATTTGATGAATCGAGAATAATCCGGCACCCTGTTACTTATATTTCAAACACTACCGACCGATTGCTGAGGAAATACAGCATCTCGGTCAATCAATACTCCTTAAGTGAAGATGAATATGTTTACTGGGAAAAAATACAGAATATTACTGATCAGACTGGCGGACTTTATGATATCATTCCTGCATCAGTTCCGAGTAATATTTTCTGTGTTGAAAATCCCGGAGAAGATGTACTTGGATATTTCAGTGTCTCTGCAAAATCCTCGAAAAGGATCTTCATACAGGATGATTTTGGAGGCATTATCGACCAGTACCCTGATTGTCCCATTGATACTGTATATGGAGAAGTTGAAATCTGGGGACTGGATGTAAGTGTATGGGTGATTTCCGATAATCCGCCAGGATCATGGGGCTTCGGAAGTCCGAGAGTGAGAATACTGACAGATAAAAGAGGCTGTGCCGATTGCACTACAAGGGGCACAATAAGTAAACCTCCCTACTGGATCGGTGATTGAATAAGAAAGTTATGAGCAATATTGTGATCAGGAAATTAATCAAACCGTTTGCTTTTTTTATACTTCAGATTCTGACAGGGACTAATTTGTTATGTCAGGTTCAGGAGAATATGATTGATTACCTGACCGGAAAATTTCAGAGTTATGTTTTATGCTGTACCATGGGAAGAGATATACCTGCACACCGACAGAGAGGAATATATTGCAGGCGAATACATCTGGACAAATTGTTACCTTTTTGAAAGACAAAACTTAAAACCATCAAAAAGAAGCAAAATTGTATATATCGAATTACTGAACTCCGAAAACAGGCCTGTTGTTCAAAAGCGGTTCCTTATAAACAATGGTTCCGGCCCGGGGCAACTTCAACTGCCTGATACCTTAAGCACCGGTAATTATTCTTTAAGAGCTTATACAAACTGGATGAAAAACTTCCTTCCCTATAACTGTTTTGTTAAGGACATTAAAGTATACAATGCATTAAGAAGCAATAAATATGTGCAGAAGACCAGTTCAGATGTATCAGTGGAAAAAGAGACCAAAATGTCTGACAAAACAGGTGTCAGTATTGACTTAATATCCAGGGACCCTGAAAAAGGCGACCTGGAAATTGTTAGCAAATAGCGATGATAATTACGCCCTGCTGAACGACAATCTGTTTTACCTGTTCATTCAGACTCACGGGAAAATTGATCTTGCCAGTTCAGAAAGATTTGTGGATAATAAGGCCAGCATTATTATTCCCGGGAATACCCTGGCTCCCGGAATCAATCAGATAACTGTATTTGACTCCAAAGGTCTGCCGGTTTGTGTAAATTATAACTATACCCCTTCACGAGAACCAGAATCAGCAGAAGTATCAATATCTTCAGCAGAAAGTTACAGTACAAGGGAAAAAATAATTCTTGACTTTAATTTAGAAAAAGGATCATCAGGAACTCATAATGAAGCCAGTTTAAGTGTCTCAGTGATAGCACGGTCAGGCAACAGTTCAGGGATCAGTCTTAATGATTACCTTCTTTTTGGAACGGAATTCGGCCTTTTTAAATCAGGTTTTTCCGGAATAAATGATTTATCATCTGAGCAAATTGACAGTTTACTTCAGAATATCAGAAGCATCTGGATAAACTGGGACATGGTATTATCAGAACAGATTCCGGATTTTAAATATCAGCCAGAAACAGGAGAACATTTTCTTTCAGGAAATTTACGCAATGATGATAAGACAATAAGTCCTGAATCAGAAACAGTTTTATTAATCATGCCTGGAAGGGAGCCGGAATTTCAATATGCAAAAACAGACAAGAATGGTGATTTCAACTTCAGGTTAAATATTGACCAGGACATTAAAGATCTGATAATCATGCCTGATGATATTAGAAAAAAGAAGAAAATCCTGCTTGAATCACCATTTTCCGATAAGTATATAAAGAGAGCCATTCCGGTTAAATCAGACAGGGAACCTTTTCCGGATATTATCGAGGAATGGAATGTGAATTATCAGACAAGGAAAATATATGGGATTGCTGAAGCAGGAAACGCATTACAATCAAATATTGCGCACTTAAGACCTGTCAGATTTTATGGCAACCCTGATATTGAGCTGATACTGGCCGATTATGTGAGCCTTCCGAGAATGGAAGAGGTTTTTTTTGAACTGCTGCCAGGAGTTTCGCTGAAAAAAAGAGACTCTGTCTTTGAAATCCTGATAACTAACCGGATCAATGAAAACACTTATCAACTATCACCTGATCTGTTTTTAGACGGGGTAAAAATTACTGATGCAGCAATAATTGCCAGCCTTGATCCCCAGGACGTCGAAAAGATTGATGTCATCAAGGATAAATATGCAATAGGAACTTACTTTTTCCCGGGGATTGTGAATGTTGTCACAAAATCGGCAGATTTCAGATCAATACCTTTGCCGGATCATATGATCAGGTTTCCCTACAGTGTTATAGATCCCGTATTGTCATTTGCCATGCCTGATTATTCTTCAGATGAAAGAAGAATGAGTTCCATTCCTGATTTCAGAAATACATTATACTGGAATCCGTTCCTTAAGCCTGATAAAGAAGGTAAGGTCTTGGTTGAGTTCTGGACATCAGATGTTGTTTGGGAATATGAAATCATTGTGCAGGGAATTAACGAAGAGGGGGAAATAATTTCTGTCAGGAAATTTTTCTCAATAATATCGCCCAAAGACAATTAACCTTTGAAAAACAGAACCAGAGTTATCATCCATCAGTCAAACCGGTGATTTATAAGCCAGAAGTATAAAAATACTAATACTGTAAAGGTCTTTATTATAATGGCTTTCATGGTCATAAAGTCAGCAATAAATATCCTGAAGCAATAATCGGAAGTTAAAAAAAATACCAATTCCCGCTTAGATAATTATAACTATATTTAAGTGGACTTCCCAGGAAATTTAATTTCATTAAACTTAAAGACATAAGTATATGAATTTCAAAACTATTCTCGATCTGGCCGGATTATTCCTTATCCCGTTTTTTGTTGTACTGATACCGACTATAATCGGTCATCGTTTTGGTATTTACCGCAGAAAGGATCAGGACGAATTGCAGCATGCTCCGGTCGGCACTATTGTTGGCTCTGCATTTGCCCTTCTGGCTTTCATGCTGGCTTTTACATTTCAGATTGCCACCAACCGGTATGATGCACGAAAGGAACTGTTGCTGGATGAGGTTACAAACATCCGGACAACTTACCTGCGGGCAGGATTATTAAAAGAACCTATGCGCTCTGATGCCAAAAAACTGCTGATTGAATATATTGATATCCGTGCTGAACTTGCCAGGGATACATCAACACTCAGTTCAGCATTAATCGGCTCTCAGCAGATACTTAACAAGCTATGGGATTACGCTGAAGAACTTGCAGATGAGGACCGGAGTTCAGAAGTATATGCACTCTTCACACAATCAGTAAATGATCTTTTTGATAATTTTAATCAGCGTATTACCATGACGTTTGAATACCGGATACCTCCGCTGGTTATATGGATTCTTATGATAATCGCATTCTTTACAATGTTTACAATAGGTTATCAGTTTGGTATTTCGGGAAAAGGAAGTTTCAGGATTAACGTTTTCCTTGCTATCATTTTCGGAGTTGTTATGTTTTTAATATCATCCCTCGACCGTCCCGAGAAAGGATTGGCAAGACTCAATCAAAAACCTGTATTGTCATTAGAGAAACAAATGCATGAAATGCAGCTCAACGATTCACAAAAGATTCAGGCCGGTAAATCTATTGATAAAATCCCTAATTTAGGAGATTGAAAAAATGTGCATCATTTTACTCTTTCAAAAAGGTATTACCAAACATTGTATTATACTGAATTATGAGTACAGAGAATTTTAACGGCTACGGGAATAAGGAAACCTGGACTCTGGCTATCTGGATAAAGACTGATGAAAGTCTGATGAATTATTGGAAATATAAAGCCAAAACCCTCACTGAGGATGAGCTTACCAAAGAGCTTCAGACCTATTTTGAGGATAGAAATCCACTAACAAAAGACTTTAACTTCTATGGTGATCTGCTGAACAATTCCCTGAAACTAATAAACTGGAGTGAAGTGGCCAGGAACCTGAAGTTAGAAGAATAACAAATCCGTGTTTTATCAAGAAGTTGAGATTGGCTGATACACTCTTCAACAACTTCATGGTCAACCTGTCATTTATTAAGTATTAAGTACCTACAGCATTGTACGTTGCAGGTGTCTTAATTTCCCTTTTCCAATGGATCCCTTCAATTAAATGATACCTGTCGTACCTGTATTTGCTTATCAGCATTCCTTCATTTACAGCCAGGAAAACGGAACTTGAATCAGAATTTATTTCATATTCATCCTGACCAAAGAACTTGGCATAGTATTTCCCTGTTTCATCAGGTTTCCCGGGTTTGTCCGGAATATATTTAAACGCGAGTTCCTCCAGAGGGCTTTCAAAGTAGACTACTCTGCCTGATTCAATCCTCTTGTGGATTATGCTTAAATTAATCCTTTTCAGGATCCTTTTAATTGATTTTATCATCGCATAAAGTATTTAAGAAATATTTGCCACAATAATAAACCTGGTACTTATACTCAAACGAAATTCAGGATTCTGTTATTGTCTTAAACCGGCACATAGCTTTTTTATTAATGTGAAGTTCTGTCTGAAAGCAATTGTAATCCCATTCCATTCAGCTGACTCTTGTCATTATTTATGCAGATAATATATTGTTACAGGTAAATTATTTACTGTTTTACATATATTTATTTATCGTAATTCAATATGCTTTTCCAGTCTCTTGCATATTTTAATGTTGCGTGATATTACTGTATAGTCAGTTCTTTTTGTTTTGATTAGTTCTTTTGCATAATTTTGATATATGTTTAGTCAGTAAACCAAAACCGCAAAATTATGAAAAACAAAGTGTTACTGTTATTGCTCATTATGCCTCTCTTGCTCTTTGGATCGCATTCTGCAAAAGCACAGACCAAAACGACTTATCTTGGCAGCTGGAGTTTTAGTGCTCCTGAAGCACCGGAGGGCTACACCTATGGAACCATTGAAATCAAAAAAGACTCTGTAACCACTTTCTTTACCGGGTTGAATTATAAAGTCCCTTCAATATGGGTTAAGGTTAAAAATGATTCCATCACTTACAAATCCCTGGTTGATGATTCAGAAGTATTGTTTTCGCTGAAGATTGAGAATCAGACAAGCATAAAGGGTGATGCTGTCTGGTCTGACGGACAGACTCAAATGATTTTGAAAAAGAAAACAGATTGACAAACTATTCCCTACCTTATGAAATTAATCCCTTATAAACAAAGTCTTATTGTTTATGCTCTGATTGTTCTGCAATTATATTTGATAACTTCCTGTAATACTAAACAATACGATTCAAATCACAAGGACGGGAAAATTGGTTTTCTTGGATTTTATCTTGATATGGACTATTCAAAAGTAAAAAGGACAATAGATTCATTGCTTGACATCAGTGAACTACATTATTTTGAAACTGCAGATATACTTGGGAATAAACAAAAAAACTTATACTCTGATTTTTCAGAAATAAGTCCTTCCCTTTATGCAAAAATTAATCTTAAAGGGACTAGTATAATTGATGAAAGGTTAACCAGTATTCAGCTGACTCTATGCAGCAGGTCAAATAAAGAAGAAGAAAGATTTTCATATAATTGTGACCTGAATGAGATTAAAAAATTATTTGAATTATATAGAGAAAAATATGGAAATCCCACCTTAATTGGCGAGGGAGAAAAATATGACTGGTTGTCAAAAAGAATATCAAATCTATATTTCACCGGACCAAAAGGAAGATGGGTAATGGATAAGATATATTTTTGGGAGAAGGGAAACTACATAATATATTTTGATTTTGGGTATCCTGAAAAATTGGCCAGCCAAGCATAATCCAATTAAAGAATCTGATGTTTCCGGATTGCATGATTCGACAAGTGCTCCTATAATTTACTATGACTTTACACAAGATTATATAGATGAGCTCCTTGAGAAGCAAGTAGAATGAAGTAAGAAGTATCCTTCAAGCGAACAAAAAAAGTCGTTCATTAAGTGCTAAACCTGGTAAACGACTGTTTTTCGCAGGTACTTGCCAATGCCATTGTCGAGCATATGATGATACCATCATTTATCGGGGCTTGCCAGAGGACGGATAGTATCCCGTTTGGCAGATGGATCAGTTGCGTTTTCAACTATCTCAAACAGCTCTCCAGAATAAAGCTCATTGAGCGTTAAAGTAAAGCCCTGAGATTTGAGTTCACTACCTGTTAATGTGGCAACTACCTTTCCATCCATCGATTTTACCTGGTAAGTTTTTAAAGGATCAAGCCAGTTTACAGTAACAATTCGTTTTGAATCAACAGCACCATGACGAAATACACCAATTATTCCACCCTCTTTTGTTTCTGTATTTATCCGCTGGAAACCATCCCACATTCCTTCCATCGGCTCTCCGAATCCGGGCAGATCCTGACGGAAACTCATTATGCCGTATTTTGCTTCCATAAGCTGAAGCCAGTCAGCATATCCACGATATTTCTTCAGGTCGTCTCCTGAAAGTTTTCTTGGATCACCAAGCATTATAGGAAGAGCCCCTGCAATCGATTTTATATGCGTTTCCCATCCTTGATCCTGCATCTGTGGATTACCTATTACAAGTGCAGTTGCCGGCATCGCAGGTGAACGCCACCATGCCATATTCCGGATCCTGATATCAGTTTTTTCACCTGCGGCCCTTCAAAATTTGACAGCCAGTCGCCTTCTGCATGTTTCACCAGGGCATAGTCTATTGCCTGTGTGCCTCCAAGTGTTTCAAAAGTACAATCAATAAACAGCTCAGGTTTTGCAGCATGAAGTTCATCAAATAGCTGCCAGAGACGCTCATAATTTGTAAAAAGTGATTCATTATGATCTTTATGACCCGGGTGATTTGTCGAATAACAACCCGACTGGGTATGATCATAAGTATAGGCACTTGTTACTACTGCAAAATCGAGCTTGTAATATTCAATCCCATATTCGACAGCCATTTTGAATAAAATTTCTTTAATATAATCATACCACCCTGTACCAAAACATGCAGTGAATTTCTCTTTGTCACCGGGTGCATGCAATGATGTATGATCACCATCTATATCAGTAACAAACCATTCAGGATGTGCCTTATATACCTTGCTTGATGGTGCGGCGCTTCCGATACTCACCCATAACCCGGGCTTCATTCCCAAGCGATTTTATATAATCAAAAACAGGTTTCAGTCCATTTGGAAATTTCTTGTAATCAATTCCCCAGTCACCATAACTGTCCTGCCAGCCATCATCAATAATAAACTCTTTCATACCGGCATCTGCAGCAGCTTTTGCCAGTTCCATTACAAGCTTTTCATTAATATTTTTATAGAAAGGCTCCCAGGTGTTATACACAAAAGTCGGTTTCTCTTTAAGCTCTGAAAGCCTTATTCCCATGTACTTGCGCACAAAATCAGGAACAGCAATATTAAGGATCTCATCAGGTGTCTTCTGGTTGTTATAAACCATTGTAAATACCTGTGGTGTTTCAAACGACTCACCTTTTTCAATCCATTTTCGGAATGGGAAAAGAGAGTTCTTATGAGTCAGTCCGATACAGATATCCTGCGCTTCCCAGAATACTGAAGTGTGCTTCATAACACCAGTTGCCTCATTTCCGAGAACAATACCCTGTTCCGTGTTCATATCGTGCACTATAATAAGTGCATCCTGTTTCCCGCCATCATAATTACCTATATATCTTCTCCTTCCGTAATCGTGGTAAATCCAGCTGTAGGTAACCGGGTAATATCCGGGAACTTCTAACTTTTCCACATCAACAGATTCCAGTCTTACCGGCTCTTCTGTTAAATTTTTAACAATAAGGCTTTTACGTATTGCAGGTGAATTGGGATAGAGTAAATATTTTATTGTCAGTTCAACTTTTTTATCCTGACTAAGAAGTGTTACTGACGCTCCGTTTCCCTCTTTTGAATCTTCTAATCGTCCGTGATATCTTTCAACTTCCAATTTCCTTTCCCGGAATATACAACATCGTTTACTTCAAACTGAAAATCGGTATTGGTCTTCAGAAAATAATCAAAATCGCCATTTACAGGCTTATATGAGGATGGTTACAAAGTTTCCTTCAGGAGAAGGGAGCTTTATAGTCCGCTGGACTATCCCGTTATCGAGCACCAGTTCAGTTTTTGTCCATTTTGCAAATGGATTGATGCTCCAGCCAGGCTGAGGTTTAAGAGTAAGAAGGGAAAGGACAACTAAAAAGTATTTCATGATCTGTATTACTTATAATTTCGTAATCTGATTTATGGAAACCAAAGTTATTTAATAATTAAGAAATGTGATGTTTTTTCGTCCACTGGGTGGCTGATAAATATCCGGCAGAAATTCATCTTAATCGAGGGAGCATCCGGGAAGGAGGGAGTTTAATCAATATATTTTTCATAAACCAGCCTGGCAGCAAACAGATCAAAAAGTGCACTGCCCACAGTCTTGAATATTCTGGTTGGATTTTCAGAAGGTACAATTTTCCCCGCTATCAGGCTGCCTATCGGAAAAATATTTCTGTCAGCTATCCAGTTGTTCATGACAGGAGTTATCAAATCACCGCTCTCGTCTTTACCGTCCATGGTATCCACAAAAATCTGATCAACCTGCCTGAATAGCTGCTCCGGAAACTCCCTGCATTCCGGCTTATAAGAACCAATTCCTACAAATGTCCTTCCGGTAAATAATTCTTTTGAATTCTTAAAAACCGGATCCTGAGAATTTGTTGCAGAAATTATAATCTGTGAATTTAGAGCAACATGATCAGAATCATCTGTAAGATGTACCCTGATGTTGGGATACCTGAAATTCATTTCAACTGCAAACCGTTTGAGATTTCCAGGGTCCTGGTCGAAAGCCCATATCTCGTCTATCTCTCGCACCGAACAGGCAAAAAGGACCTGGTAAATTCCCTGGACTCCGGTGCCAATTATGCCCAAAGAATGGCTATTCAGAGGCGACAGATGCCTTATACCCGCTGCGCTAACTGCTGCTGTTCGCATTGCAGTAATCATTCCCCCATCCAATATTGCCAGAGACTCTCCTGTTTTTGCATCATTCAATACAACTGTCCCATAAATTGAGGGTCGTCCTTTTTCTTTGTTGCCCGGACAAAACGAAACCATTTTGGTGGCCCAGTATTCATCAGTTATACATGGCATAAGAAGGAATGTAGCATCACCATGATCAAGATGCATCCTCTTTGGCATAACAAACTTGCCGGTTGTAATCATCTGCAATGCCTTTTCCATAGCGTCGACCCACTCTGACTGAGAGGCAATATCTGCTATGGTCTTGCTGTCAAAAAATTCCATAAGAACCTAATTTTTTTATACCTTAGAGACTTCAGTATAACATTTCTTGCATGTATCTGTCTATGTTATTTATGTTGCAAAAGAGAAGTATTAAAATTTAAAGGTTTTTCGTTTTTAGCTCCTTTTGAAGTTTCAATGCAGCCGGGGTCATCGATAATCCTCCAAGACCGGTGCAGCACAATGATGAGGGCATGCTTTCCCCGACAGATCTCATTGCATCAATTACCTCATCCAGAGGAATGACCGGATCAAAACCGGCAATGCTCATATTTGCAGCATTAAGCGCATTGGTAGCTCCCAGAATATTTTTCCCGAGACATGGGACCTCAACACGGTCAGCAACAGGATCACAGATCATACCAAGAACATTCTGCAATGCTAATGAAGATGCATTTATTGCTTGCATGGACGTCCCGCCCATAAGCTGTACAAGTCCGGCTGCAGCCATGGCTGATGCGGCACCACACTCAACCTGGCATCCTCCTTCCTCCGCAGCAAACGTATATTTGTGAACAATAAATACTCCGATCAGTCCTGCTGCCAGGAATGCTTTTACAATGGAGCCGGGATCATCAGAAAAATCTTCCGCAACGCTGAAAATAGCTCCACCGAGCACTCCGGTCGACCCTGCAGTAGGAGCTGCCACAATGATTCCCATCGAACTTTTTGTTTCCATTAAAGCTGTCACATAGGCAATTATCTTATTCTGTATTGTCGCTATTATTTTTCTATCCTTTTCAGCTTCGAGGATCAGATGAGACTGATGTCCGAGAATTCTGTCCTTGTAGTTCGTCCCTTTCAATCCTTCCCGGATGGAGTTCTTAATCTTTGAAACAATATCATGCATCAGAGAGCGAGCCTTTTCAGGATCCATACCTGCACGGGCACATTCATACAGGATAGCAAGATCGGCAAGATCAAGACCTTTTTGTACGGATAATTTGAGCAACTCATCTATTGTAGTAAAAGGTAATTTCTCATTTGTCCCGGCAAGAATTGGCATCACAGGATCAATTCCCCTTATCCATGTAACATTCTCATAGTCATTTATAAGATCTTTGACTTTCATGAGTAACGGGTGTCTCGATTTTATATTGATCAGAAAACTATTTTGACCTTTTTGGGTAATACTGATCTCTGAATGATCAGTTCGATTCTTCAGAATTTTAAAAAGCTTCTGAATTTTTTCCGGAGGTTGGGATTCACAACAAATCAAGGTTTCAAAATAGTCACCTCTGACTAAAACCTCAAATCCGTTAATATTTTGCATTTCGATCATCCCTCCGCCTGTTGAAACGGCAATGAAGTGAAATTGTTCCTGCTTATTGTTCTCAACCCGGATTTTGTACGTATTAGGGTGAGAAGCTTCGAAATCTGTGATCTGAAATTGTATTTTCAATTTGCGTTCTTCAGCCAGCTCATTATATCTTACAATGGACGGATCAAGGATACTTACTCCAAGCAGTCCGCAAATAAGACCCATGGCGCTACCCTGTCCTTCATATGTTGTTGCCAGTGACCCTTTCCTGTCAAATTCAACCAGCACCTTCCCATTTTCAGGAAGACAAACCTGTCTGATAATCATTCCGATGCGATGGGAAGCGGCAGTGTGAGAACTGGAAGGACCCCTCATTACCGGACCTATAACATCGTTAAAAATGCTTGGCATCATCGGCTTTGGCAGATTTCATTTAAAGTGAAAAATTACCTTTTACTTACCATTATTTATGGTTCTAATAAATCTAAATCAACAAATCTTCTGAGCTGCTTTCGACTGATCGGCAGAGGCAAGGATCCCTATCTGACGATAAATACATTTCCTGAACTCTGAACCCCGTGGAACTTTTGTACCTCTGTTATCAACACTTATAACAATATATCCCTGCTGTGCCATGTACTGGTGCCAGAGATCTCCTCCTCCCCAGGTATCCTGTACCGTTGAACCGGCGGGTTCACCATATACATAAAATATGACAGGGTATTTCTTTGAGGGATCAAAACCTACAGGTTTAATCATCCATGCATCCAAAACAACCTCTCCGATATCAACTTTAAAGAATTCTTTCGGGTTCAGCCCCAGCTTGTCGTAAATCTGTTTTGATAAAGCATTGTCTTCTAAAAGCCTAATTTCATTGTGATCAGGTAAACTTATTAGAGAAATTCTGTCGGGAGTAACAGCGTTATTAAATGTGTGAATTGCCCATCGGGCATCATCTGAAATCTGATAAGAATTATGACCGGCTTTATCAGCAGGAGTAATCATTTCAGCAATCCCTTTCCCGTCTAAACGGCTCCTGTAAAGATAACGCTGTGTATAGTTCCTGGGTGAAGCAATATAATAAACATATCCACCTTTGCCATCAATACAATTAATGCTTACCACATCAGTATTGGCTTCCGTAATTGGGCTCATTGACTTTCCGTCTCTTGAAACCAGGTAAAGACGTAACCATCCATCCTTCTCACTTGTCCATGTAAAGTACTTTTCATTATTGAGCCATTTAATATTATCATGAATATCAAGGAAGGTCTTCTCCTGATCTGTAAGAATATTGGTAAGCGTCATCGTGCTGGTGTTACCAATCCAGACGCGGTTGGTGTTCTGAAGCCGGTTAAGCTGCTGGATCATGACCTCATCAGAGTTAGGAATAAAATCCATTCTTGCAAGATAATTGTTCTGAGGGTCCCCGGGTATATCAAACCACCTTGCAGGACCGCCTTCCGAAGATACTACTCCAATTTTCACTGCCGAATTTGAAGTCCCTACTTTAGGATAGGGAAATGGAATTATTACAGGATAAATTGAATCAACATTGTTTATCAGATAAAATGTCCCAATTTCTTTGGTATCTGATTGCCAGAAAGCTATTCTTTTGCCATCGGGACTCCACCTGAATCCATCCCTGCAATCGAGTTCCTCTTCATAAACCCAGTCAAATGTGCCATTTACAATATTACCACCTCCGTCTGCGGTAAGAGTAATAATCTTTCCTGATTCAATATCTTCAATATAAATATTCTGTTTACTTACATATGCCACCCTTGAACCATCTGGCGAGAACTTTGCAAACATCAGCGTAGAGGGTTCAAACGATCTGCCTAATTGCCTCAGTTTTCCTGAATTAATATCAAGTACCCAATAATCTCCTCTTGTATTATACCTCCATACTCTGCGTGTGTTGGTAAACAAAAGAAGCTTAGTGTTATTATCCGACCATACATAATCTGAAACAGTTACAGGCCTGGTCTTTCCTTCAGGAATAAAAGATTTCGCGGAAAATATTATTTTCCTGACACCTGTTTTTGCATCAAAAATTACTATATCTCTGCCTCCGACCTCTTTATTAGATTCAAATGTCAGATAACCCTTACTATCCTTGCTCCACCTGACTGGTCCGTAACCATTATCCTTATAAATATTGTTCTTAAAAATATCCTCAAGCTTTAGAACAGGTTTGTCTGTCTGTGCAATTACCTGAGATGATACCAGATTATTCAGAAACAATAATAAACTGATGGTAAACAGCCCGATTTTCATTAAACATTATTTATGGTTGCAACAACAAATCTAATGATATTTATCTGTATGATTAAAGAAAACTTCTGGTTCAATTTTTCCCAAGTTTGTAGATTTTCAAGGGTTGTGTATCAAATTCCAAGGAACCATCGGAATATTTTCTGACTTTTACTTTCTTCCCGTTATTTGTTACAGACCTGAGTTTGCCAGCATATAACCTGCAGGATTGTCCGGCTTTTGACAGAATTTCAACTGAAGTCACTGCTTTGGCTTTCCAGCTGAACTTAAGTTCGAAAGCTCCTCTTGCACATACTCCGTTAAAAGAACCATCAGGCCAGTCATCAGGAAGAGCTGGTAAGAGATCTATAACTCCTTCGTGAGATTGTATTAACATCTCTGTTATTCCGGCAGTTATTCCAAAGCTGCCATCGACCTGCAGGGGAGTATAGCATTTGGCAAAAAGTTGAGGGTAACACTGGTCGTTGATATATCCGTGAAATATTTTGTATGCCCTGTTCCCATCATATAAACGGGCCCAGAGGCTCATTTTCCATGCTCTTGAAAACCCGGTACCCTCATCTCCACGTTGTTCAAGCACCTTTTTAACGGGATCAATTAACTCAGGTGTTCTCTTTGCTGATATAACATTTCCCGGATAGAGACCATAAAGGTGAGAAAAATGACGGTGTTTATCCTCCATCTGAGCCAGATCATCGGACCATTCCTGAAGTGCTCCGCTCGCTCCAATTTGTGGTGGAACAAGACGTGCTCTTGCTTTCGTAACCATTGATGCAAAATCCTTATCTAATCCAAGTACTTTAGATGCTTCAACATAATATCCAAAGAGATCAGTCAGTATCTGCATATCAATTGATGAACCGGCGCAAATAGTTGTAAAATAGTACATTGCTGTCACTTCATCGAAGAAGTATTTATAACCTGGTCCTTTTGGCGGATTTTCAGGTGAAGTGGAAGGATTAGTAATTAACCATTTACCATTAGGGTGCTCAACGAGAAAATCCATAAAGAATTCAACCGAACCTTTGATTACGGGATAAACATCTTTCAGATAATCATTGTCAAGTGTAAAGAGATAGTGTTCCCACAGATGCGTTGTTAACCATGCTCCTCCCACCGTAAATGTACCCCAGGTTGGTCCGTCCATCGGTGCTGCAACTCTCCAGATATCAGTGTTCTGATGAAACACCCAGCCCCTTGCCCCATAATGTTCTTTTGCAACCTGGCCTCCCTGATCAGTAAGTTCCTTAACCATTTTAATCAGTGGTTCAGTCAATTCCGGCAGGTTACCTGTCTCTGCCGGCCAATAGTTCATTTCCGTATTAATATTTGTTGTGTATTTTGAATCCCACGATGGATTCATGTCCTTGTTCCATATTCCCTGAAGGTTGGCAGGTTGTGTCCCGGGGCGCGATGATGAAATCAGAAGATATCTTCCAAATTGATAACAAAGTGAAGCCAATTGAGGATCAGATTCGGCAGCAAAGCTTTTCAGCCTTTCATCAGTCGGAAGAAATGAGGTCATTGTTGAAGGAAGAGTAATAGTTACTCTGTCGAACAGAGATTTATAATCCTTCACTGCAGCTTCCTTTACACGGTTATATGACTTGCCCTCAATCCCTCTCAGATATTTCTCTACCCTTTCCTGGCAATCGGCACTCACATCCTTGTAATTAATGAAGTTGGTGGCAGCAACAATATACAGTGTCACGGCATCGGCATTTTCAATTATAAGGTCACTATCGTCCACTTTCACAGTGCCGCCTTCAGCGACAGCTTTCAATCTGGCCTCATATCGGATCTTCCCCTCTATACCCATATAGTCGCCCGATTTTCCTGATAGTCTCAATCCATCATTTCCAACTCCATCCATTCTGAAATAATCAGTTGCATAGTTTGACATGGAACCATTTCTTTCACCTCGGAGCTCGGCAGTAAAAGATACACTTCCGGGTTTATCAGCTGTAAGTCTTATTGCTATTGTCTGCTCAGGTGCTGAAGAGAAGACTTCTCTCAGGTAGGTAACCCCATTTACTGTGTACTGAACAGAAGTTATTCCTGTTTTAAGATCGAGCCAGCGCTTATAGCTTTTAACATCCTTCTCATTTTTAAATGAAAGAATTAGATTTGCAAGAGACTGATATTTCTGCTGTTCAACCGGATAACCCATCAGATATCTTCCAAAAAGCTTATGTGCCTTAATTGGATTCCCCTGAAAGATTTCCCTCTGAATTTCCGGTAATACCTTGTAACCACCTTTAACAACAGTTGAATAAGGACCTCCGGACCAATATGTCTCTTCATTAAGTTGAATTCTTTCTTCTCCGTATTTTCCAAATACCATTGCTCCAAGACGACCATTTCCTACTGGAAGGGCTTCCTCCCATACCGAAGCCGGAGATCTGTACCATAGTGTTGTTGAAGGATCAAAACTTTTGTTATCGATTGAATTTGAAATATTTATATCCTGACATTTGGAAGAATTAAATGAAGAGAAGAGAAGAAATAAAAAAGCAATTGAGTTTTTTTTCATGCAGGCATGATTTTAAAGATTAGAATCGTTAAGTTATAAATAATATGAACAAAAAATGCCTGCACGGATTAATGTGTAAGCATTTGATTGTCTTTGTAACGAGACGGGGGAATTGCCTGCCCTGATGGAATCGGGGATCCCCCGACCTTCCCGATCTGCGATCGGGACGCTCTAACCACCTGAATTTTCAGAAATAAGTTTTTTTATGTATTTCCGACTTTTCATTTTCTTTATTTTATTCTCCCGCTTGATCGCTGCAGATTTATCATCACACTCCTCCTTATAAACCATTATCCAGGGTCTCCCTGGTCTTGTAGATGGTGTTGCTCCATAGTTATGTTCCAATAGTCTTTCTTCGGGATTTTGCGAATAGCCAATATAATATTTGTCCTTTCCCTTACTGTAAAGAATATAAACTGTGTGTTTCATATCCCTAATTTACAAAAAAAAGAGTCCAGGGTAAAAAATCCTGAACTCCTTGTAGCGAGACCGAGAATTGAACTCGGGACCTCATGATTATGAATCATGCGCTCTAACCAACTGAGCTATCTCGCCAAATTATTACTATCCAATGAACCCCCGGACCTTCCCGATCTGCGATCGGGACGCTCTAACCAACTGAGCTATCTCGCCTCCCTTTCTTTATCGCGGGTGCAAATATATACAGATAATGCTAAAATTCCAATATGATTTTTTCTTTGGTATTTTTTTTCTATATTGCAGAATAGTAGCCTTCGAACAACTTAATGAAAATGAGGTTAAAATACGAACTGGAATATACTCTTAACTGCTCTCCCAAAGTGCTCTTTTCCCGCTTGAGTACACCTGAGGGGCTAAGCGAGTGGTTTGCAGATGATGTTACAATCGAAGGCAATCTTTTTACCTTCCACTGGAGCAAAACAGAATTTAAAGCGCGTCTTGAATCATTTAAGGAAAACAAGCTGGTAAGGTTTGAATGGATTGATGATGAAGCTGATAAAGAGACTAACTATTTTGAATTCAAAATAATTGTCCATGACATCACAGGTGACCTTGCCCTTATAATTACCGATTTTGCCGAACCCGACGAAAAAGAAGATGCTATCTATCTCTGGGATTCCCAGATTTCATGATCTGAAACGGATTGTTAGGGATTTAAAAGGTGTAAAGAGCAACGGCGCCACGGCTCATGGTTCACAGGACCTCCTTGCCTTTGAGCCATTGCGCCATTTCATGTCTTTGCATTCATTTGCTTATTTTCTGACGAGTCAAAAAATGAACAATATGAATTTTTGGCAAAAATCCAGTAGCTTTGCACATTAAAAATGAAATGTAGTGAAGAAACTCGATAAATTTGTCCTGAAATCCTTTATCGGCCCTCTTATCCTTACATTTTTCATCGTGCTTATTATCCTTTTACTGCAATTCCTGTGGATGTATGTCGATGAACTCGCAGGCAAAGGGCTTGAAATTGGTATCGTGGCAGAGCTCCTGTTCCAGTTTGCACTTTCATTCGTACCAATGGCACTCCCTCTCGCAATACTTCTCGCTTCACTTATGACCTTCGGAAATATGGGTGAATACAGCGAGCTTACGGCGCTGAAATCTTCCGGAATACCTCTGAAACGAATTATGAGACCACTGGTTGTCCTGATATCATTTATATGCGTTATTTCCTTCTTCTTTTCCAACAATGTCCTTCCATACTCAAACAGACAGGCAAGGACCCTTCTTCATGATATCCGCCGTAAAAGGCCTGATATAAATATCCAGGCAGGGACTTTCAACAATGACATCGACGGCTTCAGCATAAAAATCACTTCCAGGGAACCGGAAACAAACCGGCTCGACAGGATTTATATTTATGACCACAGAAAAAATAAAGGGAACAGCGACGTTATCTATGCTGATTCAGGGTATATGAGGGTTACACTGGATGAAACCGCCATGTCGATGGTGCTTTTCAATGGATATTCCTACAGCGAAATGCCGGAAAAAGATCCGGGCAGAGGTGAAAAAACTTACCCGTTCAGGAAAGATACATTCAAGGAACAGACCCTTGTGGTGTCTCTTTCGGGATTCGATCTGGAACGAACTGAAATAGACCTGTTTAAGTCAAACTCTGCTATGAAAAACATTTCACAGCTGACCCGAGATATCGA
Source organism: uncultured Bacteroidales bacterium (assembly GCA_963753495.1). GTDB lineage: Bacteria > Bacteroidota > Bacteroidia > Bacteroidales > VadinHA17 > LD21. The sequence goes on along the minus strand of CAVWCO010000006.1, from coordinate 302,135 downwards.
TTCACTGAATAAAAGATATACAGAACGCGTAAATGATTACCATAAGGAATTCAATAATTCGTTATTGTATGAAGTAAGGAACTACAGCAACGCCTATAACAAGGGTCAGGGTGAATCAGTTAAACGTCCTGACCTGCCTTTTAATTCAAAGGTTCTTTATGATTCTCTTTCTGTGAGGGAAAAGAAAACAGTTATCTCAAAAGCAATGGGTAATTTAAAGAGTACCAGTAACTTCCTGACTACCCAGAAGGAGTCTCTTCATAACGAGGTTAAATTCATCAAGCGTTATGAGGTCAACTGGAACAAAAAATTCACTCTTTCGGTTGCCTGCCTGGTTTTCTTCCTGATAGGGGCCCCGCTTGGAGCAATCATAAGGAAAGGAGGATTAGGCACTCCAGCTGTTATCTCGGTATTGTTCTTTGTAATATGGTATGTTGTATCACTTTCGGGAGAGAAGCTGGTTGAGGAAAACCTCGTAAGCACAACAGCAGGGGTGTGGGCTTCAACATATATCCTGCTGCCGATTGGTCTGTTCCTTACATATAAAGCTTCGCACGATTCAGTAATATTGAACATTGATACTTATCTGGCGTTCTTAAGAAAGATAAAGGACTACCTGTACAGGTTAATTATAATCGGTACAAAACGTAATCCTTCTTTTGAAGGACAGTAATTCTGATTTTATTATGGAAATAAAGCTTAATACGATTGAAGAGGGCATTGATGATATAAGGAGCGGAAAGCTGCTGATAGTGGTGGATGATGAGGACAGGGAAAATGAAGGTGATTTCATCTGTTCAGCTGAACTTATAACTCCGGAAATTGTGAATTTCATGGCCATTCATGGCCGGGGGCTGATTTGCGCAGCTCTCCCGGAAGAAAGGTGCGAGGAACTTGAACTTGACCTTATGGTCGGAACAAACACTTCACTGCATGAGACCCAATTCACAGTTTCAGTCGATCTTTTAGGCCATGGAACCACAACCGGTGTTTCAGCCAGAGACAGAGCCCTTACCATCAAATCGCTGGTTGATCCGGTTACAAAACCGTCTGACCTCGGCCGTCCCGGACATATTTTCCCGCTTAAGGCAAAAGAGAAAGGTGTACTCAGAAGAGCAGGACATACCGAAGCTGTTGTTGACCTGACCCGTCTGGCAGGTCTTCATCCCGGCGGTGCCCTTGTCGAAATCATGAATGATGACGGATCGATGGCAAGACTTCCCGACCTTGAGAAATTAAGACAAAAGTTTGATATTAAGATCATTGCCATCAGGGACCTTATTAAATTCACTCTTGAAAGAGATACAATAATTGAAAGAGGCGAACTGGTTAAACTTCCAACAGAATTCGGTGAATTTGAATTCATACCCTTCAGGCAGATAAGCAACGGACTTGAACATGCTGCCCTGGTAAAGGGGAAATGGACAAAGGATGAACCTGTTCTTGTCAGGCTTCATTCATCATGCTTTACCGGAGATATTTTCGGTTCCCTGAGATGCGACTGCGGTTCACAGCTCCATAAAGCCATGGAGATGGTCGAAACGGAAGGAAAAGGAGTTGTGATTTATCTCAGCCAGGAGGGAAGAGGTATCGGACTCTTCAATAAAATAAAGGCATATAAGCTTCAGGACCAGGGTATGGATACAGTTCAGGCCAACCTTAAACTTGGATTCGGTGAAGATGAAAGGGATTATGGTGTCGGCGCAAGTATAATGAGGGAACTGGGGCTCGGTAAGGTAAGACTGATTTCAAACAACCCTGTAAAGAGAGCAGGCCTTGAAGGTTACGGAATAAAGATAGTCGAAACCGTTCCTCTTGAAATCCCCTCAAATCCATATAACGAATTCTATCTCAAGACCAAAGCAGATAAAATGGGACATAATCTGACCTGTTACAAACACATTGTAAAGGATTGATTTTTTTTGTAGATTTGTTTTGTAAAAGGATCTGATTCCATTCTGATGAAAAGTCTGAGGGTAGTCTTCATGGGGACACCGGAATTTGCGGTAGCATCCCTGGGATCACTGTTAATGAACGGCTATAACGTTGTTTCAGTGGTTACATCTCCCGATAAACCTGCCGGAAGAGGCAGAACTGTAACAAAATCTGCAGTAAAAATCTTTTCCGAATCAAACTACCTGCCAATCCTTCAGCCTGAAAACCTTAAGAATCCTGTTTTTATCGAGCGGCTAAAAAGACTTAAAGCAGATGTTTTTGTTGTAGTGGCTTTCAGAATGCTTCCCGAAGATGTATGGAGGTTGCCTGTAAAGGGCACAATCAACCTTCATGCCTCATTGTTGCCGCAATATCGCGGATCAGCACCCATAAACCATGTGATAATAAACGGAGAATCAATGACCGGGGTGACTACTTTTCTTATTGATGATAAAATTGACACAGGAAACATTCTCCTGAGAGAAGAGGTGCCTGTATTTCCAGTTTGAAAATGCTGGAGATCTGCATGATAAGCTAATGAAACATGGCGCCAGACTTGTAATTAAAACTCTTGAAGCAGTTTCTGAAAACTTCATAAGGCCAAGGGATCAGTCAGATTTTATGCTCCCGGGCGAGGTACTCAGGAAAGCTCCCAAAATTTTCCCTGATTTTTGCATCGTTGACTGGAACAAAGAACCTCAAAAGATCCATAATTTCATAAGGGGCCTTTCACCTTATCCCTGTGCCAGGTCTGTTTTTAAAAATATAACCAGGAGCATCTCTTTTAAAATTTATGAAAGTCAGCCCGAAGCGGTAAAACACCTGCTTCTGCCAGGACAAGTGGTCTCTGACGGTAAAACATTTGTTAAAGTCGCATGCGCAGGAGGGTTCATAAGGATATTAACCCTTCAGATTGAAGGTAAAAAAAAGCTTGGTACCGAAGAGTTCCTGAGAGGTTTCAGAATAGAGGAGTTTGCGGTTCCCGTTAATTAATTCAAGTTGCTTTTTAATTAACTGGTTTTATCATCCTGTAACCATATCTTCTGTCCTGCAGAAGGTTCGCTTCCCTCAGCCATCCTGTTCATTTCAAAAAGTCTTTTCAGCTTAATCCCGTATTTCTGTGAGATCATGTACATGGTCTCGCCTTCTGAAGTGGTATGATATTCAATCCCGGTTTCAGCTTTGTCCCTTTTTGGTTCAAGGTAAAGAATCTGACCAGGCTCAGGAGTGAAATCCTCCTTAAGATCATTATACCTCGCCAGTTCCCAGCCCAGAAGCTGGAATTCGTTCTCAAGCTTCTTCCTGGTATCGCCGTCCTTTACAATAATATACTGGATCCTGTTATTCTCCATAATTCTCGGGGCCCTTGCCATTACATCACCAAAAGTAATTGTACTTTCCTGTGTTACGGGGGGCTTACTGACAGTAGTACTTGCCGGTTTTGGCGGCGCTTGAGGTTGTTGGGGCTGAACCTGGTCAGGTGTTTTATAAGAAGCTGCAGTATAGCCTTTATCAAGTTCATACAATTTATTTTCCTCAATTTTCCTTATAAGCAGATTTGCATAATCCGGATTTGTGGCATAGCCTGCACTCTTAAGACCATTCGCCCAGGCTTTATAGTTCGTCGGATCGAGGTCGAACAGTGACCGGTAACGTGAACCTGATTTTAAAAAATCCGAATGATCATAAAAGGAATCTTCGGGTCTCCTGTATTTTCTGAAACATTCATTGCGGCTGTCATCATTCTTCCTCATTGTCTGACCAGTCCAGTCGCTGTGACATTTTATTCCGAAGTGATTATTCCCCGATCTCGCAAGAGTGCTTCGTCCATAGTCTGATTCGATCATCCCCTGAGCAAGAGTAATGCTTGCAGGAACCCCGGTCCTTTTCATCTCACTAACGGCCAGATCCCTGTATAAGCTGATATAATCCCTGGCAGTGCTGGTCACTGAAACTGGAGTTGTCGCCGCCGGCTTTGAAACCCTGCAGGAAATCAAGCCAACCAATAAAAGTACGCCTAATTATAATGTTTGCTTTCCTTATCACTCTTTTGTCTTTCCGGTAAAAATAGGAAAAAGTAGTGGAAGTGCCTAAAGTACTTAGAGTGCCTTAGAGTGCCTAGAGTACTTAAAGTTAATTCCCATTTTTTAGACTCTAAGTACTCCAAACTCTAGCTCACTCCAAACTTTTCAAAACTCTAAGTACTCCAGACTTTAGGCACTCCAAACTCACTTATTTTGTTAAATTTGTAATTATTAATGAATTAGAGCTTATGTCAACTGTTAAAAACATCTCATTTTCATATCAGGAATTTGAAAGTCCGGCGGAGCTTGTGACTGAAGATCAGGAACTTATTGCTGCTGCTAAAGAGGCAGCTAATCACGCTTATGCTCCATACTCAAAGTTCATGGTAGGAGCTGCAGTCAGGCTTGAATCGGGGATTATTGTTCGTGGATCTAATGTTGAAAACGCTGCTTTCCCGTCAGGTATCTGCGCTGAAAGGACCGCAATTTCCGGATCTGTATCAAATTATCCTGATGATAAACCGGTGGCAATTGCCATAGCTGCCATGACCGATGAAGGAATTGACGGCAGAATGTATTTCGCCTTGCGGGAATTGCAGGCAGGTGATCGCTGAAGAAGAGATGAGAACAGGCAAGCAGATCAGGATAATTCTTTCAGGCAGAGAAAAGATCCGGGTAATTGAAAGCGTCAGTCTACCTGCTGCCCCTGCAATTCTGCAGGAATAACCTCAGGGTAGATCTTCCCTGATAATCAGTTGAAATCCGGCTCCATGAATATTTTTAATATTTAATCTGCGGATCTTCTGAAAGGAATTTTCTTAGCTTGGTGACATAGACATCCATGCTCCTGGCTGTAAAATAATCATCGGCTCCCCATATCTTTTTCAATGCCATCTCCCTGCTGATCAGTTCATTCGGATTCACAGCTAGAAGCTCGAGCAAGCTGAGCTTCCTTTGGCGACAGCTTCTTCTCATCATCACCGCTGGTAAGTGTTCTGAGTCTTGCATTGAAAACGAATTTGCCGATTTCAAAAATATCCTTTGTCCCGGACTGAAAATCGCGCCTGGCAAGTATTGCCCTTATCTTTGCAAGGAGAATTTCAGTATCAAAAGGTTTGGTAACATAATCATCGCCACCTGATCCGTATCCTTTAAGAACATCTTCCTTGAGCTTTTTTGCAGTAAGAAACATGATCGGGACGATGTTGTTGATCTTCCTGTATTTCACCCGCAATTGTAAATCCATCGACATGCGGAAGCATGACATCGAGGATGCATATATCAAAAGCCCCCTTTCTGAAATGCTCAACTGCATACTTCCCGTCATCTACCCAGTCAACTGAGAAGTCGTTTAATTCAAGGTAGGATTTAAGAACTGATCCAAAACTCAGATCATCCTCGACGAGAAAAATTTTTGCGGATTTCATATTTTATTCAGTTTTCCCAGTTGAAAGGCAGAAAAATATCAAACCTGCTACCTTTTCCCGGTTCACTGGTAACAGTCACATTTCCTTTGTGCGCATCAATTATTGCTCTGACATAATTAAGTCCGAGTCCGAATCCTTTTACATCATGAACATTCCCGGAACTCTGCCTGTAAAACCTTTCAAATATCTTGCTCTGTACACTTTTACTCATTCCGATCCCTTTGTCCTCAACAGATAAAATGATTCCTTTTTCATTGTTTTTTGTTTCAACAGTTATATCAGGATTCTCAGGCGAATATTTTATTGCATTGTCAAGAAGGTTATTTACAAGATTTGTAAGGTGTTCCTTGTCGCCATAAATTACCGGTTCCTCGGCATTGAGTTTGAAGTTTATCCTGCCATTTTTCTGATGAACCTGGATTTCAATTGTATCAGCAGCCCTTTCAATGACCGAATGGAGTGAAATATTCTCAAATCTGAAATCAATCTCCTTCTTGTCAAGTGATGCAATCTGAAGGATTGTCTCCACCTTCTTGTTCATCCTGCTGTTCTCTTTCTTGATCATGCCGATGAAGTGCCTGATGCTTGCTTCATCATTTATTACTTTTGGATTGGTTATAGTATCAGCAGCAAGAGAAATCGTTGCAATAGGGGTCTTGAATTCATGAGTCATATTATTAAGAAAATCCGATTTCATCTCTGATATCTTTTTCTGCCTGATAATAAAGTAAAGGCTCAGAGCAAATGTTGCAAGAATTATCAGTGAAAAGAGAAATGATCCGCCAAGAAGCCAGGTCATGGAGCCAAGAACATAATTTGCGCGTTCCGGAAAGATCACCGATACAATAAGATTCTGCCTGATGATGTTGTCGGGGAACAACTGAACCATATAGTTGCTTTTCAGAAAATCTTTTTTCTCAGATTTTTTAAATGTCCCCTCCTGGACTTTACCGTCTTTAATAATAGCGAACTCAAAGGAGTTTCAATACCCGAAAATAGAAATGAACTCTGAGGGCATAATTAACCTCATCATCATTAAGCTCCATTGTCTTTTCCCACTGGTACACCTCCGATATCATCTGATCGCTCATATTCCGGAATTCGGATTGTCTTTTCCTGACCCAGTCAATAAATTCCTGCCTGTTAACGGGAACCGGGTCTGAAAGGGAATTTTGTCCTTCATTGCCTCCGCTGATATTAAGTTCTCCCTGTATCCCCGGGGTGAAATATTTATAGTTCCTGAATCAGTATTGAAAGTGGTATCAGTTCTTGAAACAACAGGTTTGTCATATCTTATCCTTCCGGATGAATCGATCGTGCCGGTAACTGACTGGCTTGTAACACTATAGTTGAAATTTTTGCCATCATTCGAAGAATAGCTTCCGACACTCAAATAGCTGGAAATATCTCCTGGAATCCAGGGTTGAATATCCTCGGGATCATCAAAGAAAAAGTTCATCTTCCGGTTCGATTCAATAGCATTTGCAGCATCATTCAGGCTGACAAAAACATGCCCTGTTAAAATTTTCATTCCGGATGTCAGAGCATTTCTGATCCAGACCATCTGTACCCAGATAATTCCGGTAAGGGAAAGCAGCATCATAAAAATCAGACCTATAAACTTGCTTTTGCTCATGATGCAAATTTATGTTTTAACCTATTTCAATGTATGATTTAACTTTTCCTTAACTCTTATTAACCTGATTTTAACTCGGTTTGAAATCAGTATAAACCGTTAGTTTCATGACATCGATGAGTCCGAAATTCCGGCTCATTTTCTTTACACTTCAGTGTTGATGAATAAGCTTCCATACATCACCCTTCAGGGAAATGGGCAGTTATGGTAACTTTTTCCTTTTTTACAGGATGAATGAATTCAAGCCTTCTTGCAAAAAGGCATATGCTTCCGTCTTCATTCGATCGCGGGTAACCGTATTTCAGATCGCCTTTTACGGGACATCCGATTTTTGCCAGCTGAGCCCTTATCTGATGATGCCTGCCCGAATGCAGCTCTATTTCAAGAAGAAAAAAGCGTTCCGATCTTCCTGCCAGCCTGTATGAAAGAGAAGCTCTCTTTGATCCTTTTACCTCATTATCATACACATAGGTCTTATTCTGCTGCTTCATTCTTTTTAAGAAAATGAGTAAGAACAGCCTCATCTTCAGGAGGTCTTTCGTTAACAATTGCCAGATAGGTCTTTTTTACTTCCCTGGTCCTGAAGATTTCATTTAGACGTTCCAGTGCCTTTGAAGTCCGTGCAAACAGCATCACTCCGCCTACCGGACGGTCAAGCCTGTGAACGATCCCAAGGAAAACATCTCCGGGTTTGTTATATTTTTCAGCCAAGTATTTTTTGACCTCTGAATCAATGCTGAATCACCCGTCCTATCCCTTTGTGAAAGATCGGAAGATTTCTTGTAAACTGCAATCAGGTGATTATCCTCGTAAAAAACTTCAACCATTCGCGTATGATGTAATACTGTTCCTTTTCGTTTGGAAATCCCTGGGTTCTGACATCGCTTATATAAGTCTGGACTGCTCCTTTTATTTCAGCATAAAGGTTATGGTATCTTCTGAGAAAACGTGGTGAAAATTCCTGTGTTATCCCGAGCATGTCATGAAGTACAAGTACCTGCCCGTCAGTCTTTCCTCCTGCCCCGATGCCGATCACCGGTATTTTCAATGTTGTCGGTAACCTCTTCTGCCAGTCTTGCAGGAATCTTTTCAAGCACAATGGCAAAGCAGCCTGTTTTTTCAAGCAGCCGGGCATCCTCGATCAGTCGCCGGGCTTCTTCCTCTTCCCTCGCCCTAACCACATAAGTACCAAACTTATGTATTGATTGAGGTGTCAGTCCCAGATGGCCCATTACCGGAATACCGGCTGAAAGTATTCTTTCAATCGACTCAATGATCTGCTGTCCTCCTTCAAGTTTTACTGCATGAGCACCAGTCTCTTTCATGATCCTGATTGCTGATACAAGAGCCTCCTTTGAGTTTCCCTGGTAGGTACCGAAAGGAAGATCGACAACCACCAGGGCTCTCTTTACTGCCCTAACCACCGAAGCAGCATGATATATCATATTGTCGAGAGTAATTGGCAGGGTGGTATCATATCCTGCCATCACATTTGAAGCAGAATCTCCAACAAGAATTACATCAATCTCAGCTTCATCAATTATCCTTGCGATTGAATAATCATATGCCGTAAGCATGGCGATCTTCTCGCCTTTCAGCTTCATCTCATTTAGAACATGAGTTGTAACCCTTCGGACAGTATTTATAAACCGACATAACTATTTAATTTTAATCCAGATGACAAAGCTACTAATTTGTTACGGAGAATATTTCTACAATCATGTTCTTTTTATCCTGACATCTGTCGGAAATCATTCATGTCGTTTTGTCACATTAACAGACGGTAAAGAAATTTAAGTAATGCCATATTTGCATAAAAATGTTCCTGTCGGGCAGTGGCATAATCATTGCAGTTAATCAGAGACATAAATTGAAATTTCATAAAAATCATAAAATGGGAAAAATAATAGGAATCGACCTGGGAACAACAAACTCATGCGTTGCCGTAATGGAAGGAAATGAGCCTGTAGTTATCCCCAACAGTGAAGGAAAGAGGACCACTCCTTCAATAGTAGCATTTGTGGATAATGGCGAACGCAAAGTAGGTGATCCTGCAAAACGTCAGGCTATTACCAACGCCAGAAGAACAGTCTATTCTATCAAACGGTTTATGGGCGAAACATTTGATAAGGTAAATACCGAGATCAAACGTGTGACTTTTACAGTCGTAAAGGGTGATAATAACACTCCGAGGGTAAAAATTGACAACAGGATGTATTCACCTCAGGAGATTTCTGCCATGATTCTTCAGAAGATGAAAAAAACTGCTGAAGATTATCTTGGTCAGGAAGTTACAGACGCCGTTATTACAGTTCCTGCTTATTTCAGCGATTCTCAGCGTCAGGCTACAAAAGAAGCAGGAGAAATTGCCGGACTTAATGTCAAAAGGATTATAAATGAACCGACAGCTGCTTCGCTTGCATATGGCCTTGACAAGAAATCACAGGATCTTAAAATCGCAGTTTTCGACCTTGGAGGAGGAACATTTGATATTTCCATCCTTGAACTTGGCGATGGCGTTTTTGAAGTTAAATCAACAAACGGAGATACCCATCTTGGAGGCGATGATTTTGACCAGATGATTATTGACTGGCTTGCTGAAGAATTCCTTAAAGATGAAGGAATTGACCTGAGGAAAGATCCGATGGCACTTCAACGATTGAAAGAAGCCGCTGAAAAAGCAAAGATCGAACTTTCAAGTGCTACAACCACTGAAATAAATCTACCATATATAATGCCGGTTGACGGTATTCCAAAGCATCTTGTTAAAACACTTACACGCTCGCAGTTTGAAAAACTGTGTGACAAGCTTATCCAGGCCTGTATAGAACCATGCAGAAAAGCACTTGGCTGATTCAGGATTGAAGGCATCAGAAATCGAGTGAAGTTCTTCTTGTGGGAGGATCAACCACGAATTCCTGCTATCCAGCAGCTTGTTGAAAAATTCTTCGGAAAGGTGCCTTCAAAGGGTGTTAATCCTGACGAAGTTGTGGCAGTAGGTGCTGCAATTCAGGGAGGTGTTCTGACAGGAGAAGTCAAGGATGTTCTCCTTCTCGATGTTACACCTCTGTCGCTTGGAATTGAAACCATGGGTGGTGTTATGACAAAACTCATTGAATCAAATACCACGATCCCTACAAAAAAAGCAGAAGTCTTCACAACTGCTGCTGACAGCCAGCCTTCTGTTGAGATTCATGTGCTTCAGGGCGAAAGGCCAATGGCAGCCGGTAACAAAACCATCGGAAAGTTCCATCTCGACGGTATTCCGCCAGCCCCGAGGGGAATTCCTCAGATCGAAGTCACATTCGATATCGATGCAAATGGTATCCTTCATGTCACTGCAAAAGACAGGGGAACAGGCAAGGAACAAAGGATAAGGATTGAAGCTCATCAGGACTGAGCGATGAAGAAATAAGAAAAATGAGGGATGAAGCAAAAGCAAATGCCGAAGCCGACAGCAAAGCCAGAGAAAAAGTTGATAAGGTAAACAGCGCTGACAGCATGATCTTCTCAACTGAAAAACAGCTGAGGGAATTCGGGGATAAAGTCCCGGCCGATAAAAAAGCAGCAATCGAAAGTGCCCTTGCAAAGCTTAAGGAAGCTCATAAAGCACAGGATGTTGCCTGCAATCGATAAAGCTCTTGCCGAACTGAATGCAGTATGGCAGGTCGCATCTGAAGAGATGTACAAAACAGCTCAGAATACAGGACAGGCAGACTTCCCAGCCTGGACCTGAACAACCGGGAAACGGGAAAACCCAGCAGGGAAACGACGAAGTTACTGATGTTGATTTCGAAGAGGTAAAATAAAAACTCATTAAATGTTTAATTATAAGAGGCTGTTTTAATTTCAGCCTCTTTTTTTTTTTTGTACTTTTACAAAATATTATTCATCCAGATTTTATGAACCTTAAAATTGCAGCTGTCTGTTTTTTAATCATGCTTCCCGGGCTTTGCCTGCCGCAATCGGGAGAAGTCATTAACCAGACTGACAAGGAGGGGCACAAACAGGGTCACTGGATTAAGAAATACCCGAATGGGAATATTATGTACGACGGTTTTTTCAAAAATGATAAGCCAGCTGGCGAATTCAAAAGGTATTATGAGGATAATACATTGAAATCTCTGCTTGTTTTCAGTCATGACGGATCAGAAGCAAAAGCAACTCTATATTACCCGAATGGACTTGCTGCTTCAACCGGGAAATATGTAAACCAGCTAAAAGAAGGCAAATGGCAATTTTTCTCACCAACTGCAAAAGGGTTGCTGATAAGTGAGGAGGAATATTCCGGCAATAAAAAGAATGGTATTGCAGTTAAATATTATCCTGACGGCAAGGCTGCAGAAAAAATCATACTACAAAAATGATGTGAGACATGGGGAATGTCTGAAATATTATCCCGACGGAACTACTCAATCTTAAAACAAATTACGACTAACGGAAAACTGAATGGAAGATTTGAAGCCTTCTTTGAAAACGGCAAACCTGAAATGACCGGACAATACAAAAACGATCTCAGGGAAGGTGAATGGATAATTTATAAAAAAGACGGCACACAGAGGTTCAGGATGGAATATGCTGCCGGTATCCCTGACAATGCCGATATAAATATCTATGAATCCGATTATATTGATTCGCTCGAAAGAATCAAGGTCAGGATTGAGGATCCGGAAAAAACGGGGAAAATATGGTAAAGGAGGCTTTCTGTTCCTATCGGCTTAAAATTGGAATAATTGCCATACTATTAACTCTTATTTGTTCAACTGATTTCATATTCAGGACAAGAGGCAGTTTATAATTTCTTTTACAGGATCTATTTCAGGGATAAAGGAACAAATGAGATCGATAACTATACTCCGGAAGACCTTCTTTCAGAGAGAGCTGTCGAAAGAAGAACCATGGCAAATATTCAGGTGCCCGACTTAAGAGATCTGCCGGTATTTTCAGAATATATTGAACAGATTGTCATCATCCGGATTCACCTTTCACTCTGCATCCCGATGGATGAACACAGCTCTTTTTAAAACTGAAGAATTAAAAGATATCAGTGATCTGGAAAGCCTGCCCTTTGTAAGTGAAGTAAAAATCGTTAAAAATGCCGGAGGAAAAAATCTTGTGGCTGACAAGCTTGATTTTGAAACGATCCAGGATGAATTCCCGCTATTCGATCAGCCGATAGTGATGTTAAACGGAAAGAGTGTGCATAATTCCGGATTTAACGGAAAAGGTATCCTGATTGCTGTTCTTGACGGGGGCTTTGAAAATGCTGACAATATAACATCACTTGAAGCCCTTAGAAACCGGAAAGGAATAAAAGGGACATTCGATTTTGTAGGAAATGATCAGAATGTATATGGTTATCATAACCACGGCACTGCAGTTTTTTCTGTGCTCGCAGGGGATATTCCCGGATCAATAGAAGGGTCAGCCCGTGATGCTGATTACTGGCTTTTCAGAACCGAAGATACAGGTTCTGAATTTCCGGTTGAGGAAGATTTCTGGATAGCAGCCGCTGAATTTGCCGACAGCCTGGGTGCAGATATTATATCTTCCTCTCTGGGCTATTACAATTTTGATGATCCCCTGCTCGATTATAAGTATTCCGATATGGACGGGAACAGTACCTTTATAACCCGGGCGGCAGACATTGCAGCATCAAAGGGTATCCTGGTTGTGAACAGTGCCGGAAATGAAAGGAATAAAACCTGGGTCCGTATTATTGCTCCTTCTGACGGAGACAGCGTTATGGCAGTAGGTGCTGTTGCCTGGGACAGAAAAATCTCTTCTTTTTCGTCCGCCGGACCCTCTTCTGACAACAGAATAAAACCTGATCTTGTTTCCCAGGGTGTCAGCGTCCCGGTCCAGACTAAAACAACCACAGTAGAACGATCGTCAGGAACCTCTTTCTCCTGCCCTGTTATAAGCGGTATGTGTGCCTGTATTATGCAGGCAGTTCCCCAGGCAACTAATTATGATATAATTTCTTCGCTTCATTCTGCTTCTGACAGGTATAACTCCCCAGATTCACTTTATGGTTACGGGATCCCTGATATAGTTGAAGTAATAAATAAATTACAGGAAAAATATGTGCTTCAGACTGATAAAGGATCGGTTGTAAGTCCTAATCCTTTTAATACCGAACTTAAAATTACATTCAGGGAGATCCCGGAAAGGTTAAGTGTTGAAATGTTTGATATCAGCGGCAAAATGCTGTTATGAAACCAATTACAGCAACTATATCAGCCGGACTTTGGTCCTGGATAATATGGAGAATTTCGGAAATGGCATCTACTTCATCAGGCTTGACACTCAGGGTGGCTCATTCATTCATAAGGTGATAAAGATCGACAATTAACCATGAACGAAAAACTTTCACTTACCGAATTACAGCTGATAATCAAGGATTCACTTTATATGGCATTGCCCGATATGTATTGGGTGATTGCTGAAATCTCTGAAATGAAGGAAAACTATAATGGTCATTGTTACCTGGAACTTGTTGATAAACAGCCTGATGAAAACAGTGTAAGGGCTCGTGTTAAAGCAGTTATCTGGAGCAGCCGTTACAGGTTTCTGAAATCGTTTTTTGAAAATGCGACCAGCGAATCTCTTCGGGAAGGCATGAAAATTCTGGTGAGGGTAAGAATCGAATACCATGAGATATATGGATTAAGTCTTGTAATCAATGATATCGATCCTGCTTTCACTATCGGCGAGATGGCTCTCAAAAGCGCAGCAGATTCTGAAAAGACTTGAAGAAGAGGGTGTTCTTACGATGAACAAGGAGTTGGATTTCCCGGTTGTTCCTCAGAGGATAGCTATAATTTCATCGGCAGGTGCTGCAGGTTACTCCGACTTTATCATGCACCTCAGGGATAACAATTTCGGATATGTATTTATTACAACCCTTTACGAGACACCAATGCAGGGAATTGAAACCGAGGCAGGTGTCATCAGAGCACTCGACAGAATAGCAGCATGGCTTGAAAAATTCGATTTAGTTGTGATTATCAGAGGAGGCGGGTCGCAGACTGATCTAAGCTGGTTTGATAATTACAGCATTGCTTATTATATTACGCAGTTTCCACTGCCTGTGATCACAGGAATCGGACATGAAAAAGACCTTTCAGTAACTGATATTGTAGCTCACACATCATTAAAAACCCCGACAGCAGTTGCAGACTTTCTGGTTGAATGTATGAATAATACAGATAACTATCTTATTGAATTAAGTAATGATATATTTGATAAAGCCCGGAATATCCTTGAAGACAATAAAATGCGGATCGATGCTTCGCGGTTAAAATTAATCCCGGTTGCACGGATGATGATTTCGGAATTTAAAGAGGATCTTTCAGGGATCCTGATCGAAATGATAAATACCGGCAAGGATTATATTCTGAGAGCAGGTCTTTTCCCGGCAAGGCATAAATCGAGGCTTATTTCCGGAGCAAGATCATCTTTATCCTCAAAAGATTCATTACTGATAAGAGAAAAACAAAGGCTTGCCACCATTAACAAAAATTATCTGAATAACATAAACAGCAGGATTTCGGGATTTAATAATACATTGAAAATACTTGATCCGGAAAATGTCCTGAAAAGAGGTTATACTATTACATCTCTTAACGGGAAAATAGTCAAGAAGCGGATCCAGTTGAAGGAGAATGATCTGATCGACACAAGATTCAGCGATGGATCGGTAAGCAGCAAGGTGGTTTGAAGGGGTGGGTAAAAAATGAACTAATGATAATTTATTAAATTCCAATGATATATGGCAAAAAAAGAATTTTCATTTAACGAGGCAGTAAATGAGATCGAGAAGATCCTAATGGAAATTGAAAGCGGTGAAATGGATGTTGACAGGTTATCTGTTGAAGTAAAGCGGGCTTCAGAACTAATAAGGCAATGCCAGAAGAAGCTCAAGTCGACCGAGGATGAGATCAATACTATTTTCAAGGAGCTAGCATAAAAAAACCCGCGGCACAAACGCACCGCGGGAATCTACTTTACTACCCTAAACCTAAATCCATGAAAAAAACTCATGTAACCTTTTTGGTTACTACCTTTAATCATGTATAACGTATTAAAGATAAACAATGTTTCATTCTATTTGTCTTTTTTTTAAACAAAAATCTGCTATTTTATTAACAGACTACTTTTCAATACCAAGAACATCTTTAAAAGCCTTAACAAATGTCTCTTTTGGCAAAGCACCCATTGCCATCTGAGGCTGACCGGTTGCAGGGACAAATAAAATAGATGGAATGCTTCTGATCCCAAAAACTGAAGCAAGTTCCTGCTCCTCCTCGGTATTTACTTTATAAATATCAAGCTTACCTTCAAATTCTTTAGCCAGTTCTTCCAATACTGGTGCCACCATTTTGCATGGCCCGCACCAGTCGGCATAAAAGTCAATTACGCAAGGCTTATCACCTTCGAATTTCCATTCTTTGTTTGTCTCGTAGTTAAAAACCTTACTGATAAAGGTATCTTTTGTTAAATGCTCTAACATATTGTTTTATTTTAAATAACATTCAAAAATGATTGAAGTTCATTAACTGATCAATCTTTGTACCATTAATCGCTATTTGAGACAATTTATTGAAAAATAGTTATTAATTGTAACTTTGTCATGATAATTCAATGAATTGGCATATCCGGATATGAATAAATGCCTTAATGACAAGATCTTTGGGATACTTTCTGAAGTGGTTTCATCGGAAAATGTTGAAGCCTGGGTGATCGGAGGTTATGTAAGGGATTGTCTGCTTAAAAGAGATCATCCCGACAAAGATATTGATATTGTAGTGCTTGGAAACGGAATTGATATTGCCAGAAAAGCTGCAAAAAAGCTCGGACCTGATATTAAGGTCAGTGTATTCAGAAATTTCGGGACGGCAATGTTCAGATTCAATGATTATGACATCGAATTTGTTGGTGCCCGGAAAGAATCTTACAACCGCGGTTCAAGGAAACCGGTTGTAACGACAGGAACTCTTGAGGATGATCAGAAAAGAAGGGATTTTACAATTAATGCACTGGCAATCAGCATTAATAAGAATTCGTTCGGAGAGTTTCTGGATCCTTTTGACGGGATAGGCGACCTTGATAAAAAGATCATAAGAACCCCGCTTGATCCTGATATAACATTTTCAGATGATCCTCTGCAGGATGATGAGGGCAGTCAGATTTGCCGTACAGCTTAATTTTTCAATTGATGAAACCACCTTCCGGTCAATAGCCGCCAATGCTGAAAGGATAAGCATCGTATCGCAGGAGAGGATAATCGATGAATTGAATAAGATAATAATGTGCGATCATCCTTCAAGAGGCTTCATACTTCTGGAAAAATCAGGTCTCCTTAAGCTGATCTTTCCCGAGCTGGATAATCTCAAGGGTGTTGATAAGAAAGATGGCAAGGCTCACAAGGACAATTTTCATCATTCGTTAAAAGTTCTGGATAATATCAGCAAGAAAACTGATAATATCTGGCTAAGATGGGCAGCTCTTTTACATGACATAGCAAAACCTCTTACAAAGAAATATCTTCCGGAATCGGGCTGGTCATTTCATGGACATGAATTTTTAGGCGGGAAGATGATCCCCGAAATTTTCAGAAAACTCAAACTCCCGCTTAACGAAAAAATGAAATACGTCAGGAAGCTCGTGGATCTGCATCTCCGTCCTATCGCGCTGTCGCAGGAGATCGTTACCGACTCTGCAGTCAGAAGGCTTCTGTTTGAAGCCGGAGATGATATAGATGACCTTATGATGCTCTGTGAAGCTGACATAACATCGAAAAATGAAGCGACAAAGAGCAGGCATCTGGAGAATTTCAGACTTGTCAGAAAAAAGCTTAAGGAGATTGAGGAAAAAGATGCTGTAAGGAATTTTCAGCCTCCAGTCGACGGGGATGAGATAATCAATACTTTCAGAATCAAGCCGGGAAGGGAGGTTGGCATTATTAAGAACGCGATAAGGGAGGCTATTCTTGACGGGGTAATTCCTAATGAGCACGATAGTGCAAGGAAGCTTATGCTTGAGAAGGGCAGGGAACTTGGACTTGATTCCTGTCAGATGATCTATCTGACACCCAGATCAAGCAAAACGGGTAGATGATCGCTGAATCCACCCTGATACCTGTACCCCGTATGTTGAGAAGGTTGTCAGTCCGGGATATTTTGGATCCTTCTTTAAGCAGGAAATCAGGTTTGAAGATTCTGAAACCTGCCGGGATCAGCATATATTCCCGTGGAACAATTTAATAATCCTTCCGATATAATAATCTGATCCATCATCTCCCATGCCCCCATGTAACGGTATGTCCCTGAAGTGGTTGATTTAGCATTTTTAGCCATATTGATCAAATGTGCACCTCCCGGTTCACTTTGATTTAACAAGCATCTTAATAACAGAATCATCAGGATCGCAGTTAAAGTCACCCAGTATAATAATTTTCGACTCCAGCCTGCAATGACACTGGATATGGAATCAGCAGCATTCCTGACCATCATGGCGATCTCTTTCCTCAAAGGTTCTCCCGGAAGCACACCTCCCCTTTTTGATGGCCAGTGATTTATCATAAGGTGTATTGTATCGTGAAGAATTGCACATTTTACATAAAGCACACTCCTTGAGTGAAAATCATTCCTATCCACAGAATGCGGGATCCATGATTTGTATTCAATTACCCTGACAATATCTTTTCTGAATATCATGCATACATCAATTCCCCTTGGATCAGGTGATTCTCCATGAATAATCCCATATTTAAAATTGGAAAGTCCGGTACCGTACACAAGATCCTCAAGCACCTTTCTGTTTTCGATTTCGCAGAATCCTACAATTGCAGGAGGGCTCCATTCACCGGCAGCAATAATTGCCTTATATACTGAATTTAATTTTTTATTATACCTCGATCCATTCCATCTCCTCAATCCATCAGGCATGAACTCATCATCCTCTGTCAGCGGATCATCGAGTATATCAAACATATTTTCAACATTATAGAACATTATTCTCACAGGTAAAGAACCTGATCCTTCCTGTGAATCTGCAAATGTCAAAAATAATAACACCAGCACAAGAGTGCCGGCAAGCTTAAAGATTACCTTTTAAAAAGCATTTATCCATCGATACCTCCGGGCATTTGTTCCGAATTTTACAGCGAGTGAAAATTCATGGCTCCCGGTGGCTTTGTTTTCTGATTTCAGTTAATGTAAAGTCAAATGCGTATGCAAAATAGAATCTGTCATATTTCACTCCTAACATCATTATTACCGCATCATTTGTCCGGTACGATATTCCTGCCCAATAATCATTCTTATAATAGATCCTTGATGTAATATCAAGCTGGATGGCATTGAACAGCATGTCGGATGTCTTTAAAAAAGCTGATGGTTCAAGCAGCCAGTTCTCCGACAAAGGCATCTTAATGCCTCCTGTCAGATAAAAATGGCCCAGTTCAGAATAATCAGTCTTGCTTTCATTAAAAAAAGTAACAGAGCCCCTGAGCAGGTTGGTCATTGCAAATCCTGCATAATATTTTGGAGTTGAATAGCTTACTCCAAAATTAAAATCAGGAATGAATACCGATTTGTCATAATTATTCAGGTAAGGATCGTCCTGGTCATAAATAAGTCCTTCAGTTTTAATAGAATAATTATATGCAATAAGTGCAAGCCCAAATGAAAGATTCCTGATATTTTCATCATCTTCTTTTCCCAGAGGAATGTTATACGCATAAGCAGTCTGTATTCCGGTACGGTGCATTATGCCATTATTATCGTCAAACAGGTAAGCGCCTATTCCAACCTGGCCTCCTCTGGTTGGTTTAACCAGTTTCTTTTTAACCGAGGTCGATTTTGAGATATAGCTGTTCTTAAGTATCCTGGTCTGAAAACTTAAGGCATAAGTGCTTGGAGCCTGAGCCATTCCGGTCCATTGTTCCCTTACTGTAAGGTTGACTGACGTATAGCCATCGCGGCCTGCGAAAGAAGGATTGATCAAAAATCCGTTCATTATGTACTGACTGTACATTGGTACCTGCTGTGCCTCCGAGATTCCAGTAATTAAAAACATGAGACTGGCTGCGATTACACTTCTGATCTGGTTCATATATTTATAATTCAACATTTTGCTCATGTCATCTGATTACACTTATTACTCCTGATCTTGGTTCTGATCCGTCATTCAGATAAAGAATATAATGGTAGGAATCAGTCGGGACAAGTTTACCGTCTGTTCTTCCATCCCATGGATTGTCAGATAAATTCTTTGTACCGAAAACAAGTTTGCCCCACCTGTTAAAGACCCTGACCTCAGCATCAGGATAAAGGTCAATGTTCTTTATCCTCCATTCATCGTTAAATCCATCATTGTTAGGGGTTATGATCTGTGGAATTACAAGGCAGTTGAATGACAAGTTTGATTCTACCTCAGCAATAACGGAACCTGTACAGTTATTTTTGTCAGTTACAATCACGCTGTAGGTTCCCGACGCCAACCCGGAGCGGTTCTGAGCAGTAACACCGTCAGACCAGATTATATCGTAGGGAGTTGTTCCACCGCTGATCGTAATATTTATTGATCCGTCGTTCGAATCGGGGCAGGAAGCATCTGTTATCGATGCCTCAACCGATACAGCCTGTGGTTCTGTGATAATGACCGTTCTGGTCCTTATACATCCGTAACTATCTGTTACTGTAACAGTGTAATTCCCTGCAGGAAGATCAGTTGCAGTCTCTTTTGTCTGTTCCGGCATTGAATTCCACATATATACATAAGGAAGCAGTCCTCCTGTCACAACTGCAGTGGCACTACCTGTAGTTCCTCCCGCGCAAAGATTATTGACCTGTGAAACTGAAATTACCATATCCACTGGTGGCTGTGAAATTGTAACCTCTTTTGATGAAGTGACATCCGTTTGCATCTGTAACCATAACCGAGTATGTTCCGGAAGTAAGATTTACTGCTGTTTGTGTAGTCTGAACGGGTACAGTGTTCCATTCATAACTGTAGATACCTGTGCCTCCGGTTGCCATAGCTGTCACACTTCCAGTCGAACCTCCGTAACAATGAACATCTTCCCCTGAAACTGCTATTTCAAGCGCCTCCGGCTCAGTGATTGTAAATGAAACATCATAAAGATCAAGAGCTGCGTCCCTGACAGTTACAGTATATGTTCCTTCGCTTAAAGAGCTGAATTCACCTGATGTCTGGAAAGTTCCCCCGTTGATTGAATAGGCATATGGCAACGTACCACCCCAACCGGCAACCGTAACGCTTCCGTTTTCGCTGCCATAGCACAGGACATCATTTCTTGAAGTTATATTGGCAGTAAGGGGTATCACGGGCTGTGTTACTGTGACTGTTATATTGCTGGAACACATATTCAGATCACTTACTGCGATGGTGTAGGTACCAGCGGACAGAGAACCGAAAGTGCCCGATGCCTGAAAAATGACGCCATCTATGCTATATTGATATGGCGGAGTTCCTCCTGAACCTGAAACGATTACAGAGCCGTCATTTCCTCCGTAAACTGATACATTAGTCTGTGAAATGATAATACCTGTAAGAGCAGCAGCCGGCTGACCCACTACAGCACTTATGATAATTGTGCAACCATGCGAATCAGTAACTGTAACAGAATAATTCCCGGCTGAAATATTTTCAATATCCTCAGTAACAGCTCCGTTATTCCAGACAAATGAAATTGGTACTGCACCACCAGTTATTGTAAGGTTAATAGCCCCTGTTGTCTCTCCAAAACAAAGAACATTTAATACTGAAACTGTTCCTGAAAATGCTGATACAGGCTGTGTTATTGTACATGGTACATCAGCAGTACATCCATGACTATCCTGTACAGTTATAGTATAAGATCCGGATGACAGGCCACTGAATATATTTGAACTTTGCAGTCCGCCACCGTTAATTCTGTACTGATAAGGTGCCACTCCGCCGGTCGAAGTAACTGTTACTGATCCGTTACTTTCTCCGAAACATATTACATCAGTCTGAGAAGATACCATTACGGATAAAGGCTCAGGCTGATTGATTATAAACGGTAAATCAAATGTGCAAAGCAGGGCATCCCTGATTCTTACTGAATGATTTCCGGCTGAAATACCTGTAAAAGTACCACCGGGCTGAAATGCCGCTCCGTCAAGAGAATATACATAGGGCGCAGTTCCTGTTCCGGTTGTGGCCGCAACATTAACTGAACCATCGGAACCTCCGTTACATGTAATATCTGAAAGTGAGGTTATAGTCCCTGAAAGGTTCAGAACTGTAACATTAATAACAACTGAACCTGTACATGAGGAGTTATTACCTACCGAAACCGCAATACTACCTGCCGGTATGCTACCCCATTTTACAGTAATATAATTATCTTCCATCTTTCCACCGGCAGTAATAACACCACCGGTTACCGTCCAGTTCTGGTAGGCATAAGTACCGGTAAGAGTATATGTGCTTACAGAGCCTGAGCATGCAGTTGTTAATGGGTTGTTAAAAACAGGTGTCGGTATCGGTATGATTGTTACTGTATCAATTACAGAGGATTCACACTGCCCGCCCGCGAAAAGAATATTTGGTTCATGAACAGTGGTTATAATTCTCCCCTGAACCACACCGAGGTTCCATCTGACGCTTACCCTGCTTGTATCCGGATTAGAATTAAGAATCGTGCCATTAGTAACCGACCAGTCATAAATAGCGTCGGGTTTATAGTTTACGGAATATGTCTTTATTTCCCCCTCACAGGCTTCCGAATATCTCATAGTCTGGTTATTAAAGACAGCCCCTGACTTATAGATTTTTATTTCAGACGAATCGGTGCAACCATTTCCATCAGTTACTACCAGACGTATATCATAAAAACCGGTGGCCATGGTATTATTGAAAAAAGGCGTTTCCAGTATGGTTGTATTTGAAAACTGAAGGGACGGAGGGAAAGGAATTATCACCATAAATGGCTGTGATCCGGTATTAAGTCCTTTCCATAAATACGAAAAACTCCCATTGCCTCCTTCTGCATCGGCTTCAAAAAGAGCTAAAGTAGGTGAGAGGTCGCAGCTGCTCAACGACATACCGGCAATTTTAAGTGTAGTAGATACACTTATGGTTATATTGCGCGAAGATGAATTTCCATGAGAATCGAGTGCAGTCAGAGTTACAGTTTTCTTCCCCAGGTCGCTGCAGCTGAAGGTCGTTTGAGAAACGGTCAAAGTAACAGGACCACAATTGTCATAAGTGCCATTGTCAATATCTGAAGGTACAATTGATGCAGTTCCTGATGATCCAAGTACTACCTCAAATGGTTTGACATTTATAACCGGGGAAACGGTATCAATGACAGTGATCTGGGATGTGCATGAGGAAGAGTTACCTGAGGCGTCTGTCCCTATGAGTGTAACCGTAGCAGGAGTACCAATATCGGAACATGTGAAACCGGTTCTGCTGAGATATAAATTTAATCCCGCACCACAGTTATCAGATGATCCGTTATTAAGTTCAGCCGGGCTGAGAGCAGCGTTTCCGGAGGCATCGAGATAGACAGTGTGATTTCTACAGATCATAACAGGGGGGATCATATCCTCGACTGTAACCGTTGCTGTGCATGCTGATGTTAATCCTTCATTATCAGTTACTGTGAGGGTAACCGAATTAGATCCGATCTGCGAACAGTTGAATATACCCGGAGTAACTGCCAGGTTAGCGATGGTGCCATCCGGATCGTATGAACCTGCATCAACATCTGATCCTGTTATCGCGACAGTACCATCAGCGCCAAGCCGGACTGAAATATTTTTACAGATTGCAACCGGAGGCAGTACCGGATTTCTGTCGTTCTCCAATCCGCTAACTTCAGAAGCAGATGCAATTATTATTACGGGAATAAGGGAAATTGGTGCTTTAAGTACTTTCCACGACTGTGCAACAGGTACAAGAAGTCTGTAAAAACATACCAGAAGTTTCATTAAGGTCAGGTTCAAGGTTAAATCAAAATTACAAAACACACTATATCAGACAAATAGATCCATCATAACTAAAATACGAGTATTTCACCAGTATTTTTTTGACTTATCATTAATATAAACGTGAATTTATGCTATACTAATACAGTTGTCACCTATCATTTTTTCAGTTTGTCAACATATTTATGGAAATTATTAAGAAAAAGAGGGATTTACCGCGTTTTCAGACAAAAAGCAAAGCACTCTTTTAATATGGCAGCTCGTATTTAAAAGGTCATTTCCTTTGCAGAGAATAAAATCTCGATTATATTTGCACCCGTTTAAGGGCGATTAGCTCAGCTGGTTCAGAGCATCTGCCTTACAAGCAGAGGGTCTGCGGTTCGAATCCGTAATCGCCCACAGCATAAAAGCCGGTCCCGCGTAAGCGGGATCGGTTTTGTTTTTTGAGGTACGTTTTAAGCTTGCTTAAAAAAGGACCTCAAAAAACAAAACCGATACGCCAAGCTTTAGCTTGGCGCCGGCTTTTATGTTGTAAGGGCCCCCTGAACCGGATCAACGAAGTTAATCCGTAAAATTAATCTCATCCAAATCCGGAGAAGCTTTTATGTTGTAAGGGCCCCCTGAACCGGATCAACGAAGTTAATTCGTCAGAATCAATTAAAGGCCTTATGAGTAAAAAAAGAGGCTGTCCATTTAGGACAGCCTCCGAATCAATTGTATCAGATTAATATTATTTAACGCATCTCACAGATTTTCCTGCGTTATTGTCTGCATTTTGCCTCTCTACAGTATCATGGGTACTGTCGAGCTGTCTCATAAATGATCGATCTCCAGTTGATACATCAGAGGTCCAGAAGTATGCAATTGTTCCTGCAAGGAAAAAGGATCCATCATCATAGTATCGGAAACCTCCGGGAAATGCATTAAATCCGCTTGAGTTGGTGCCATTTCCGGTTGTCCATCCGGTGGCGCTTTTCATCTGAACACCCTGGTTTGTTCCACGCCATCCTGTAGCATTAGCCTGATCCAAAGTCATTCCAAGTCCCATTTCCAGAGCTTTGAAATCAGCATCGGTAGCTACATGCCATCCATCCGGGCACAGATTGCCAGTTCCAACAGCAAACCAGTTATATAAAGCACCATAAAGGTCTTTGTTCGCGATGTTATCATTATACCAGGCATACGCACCAGTTGTAAGGGTGGGCCATGCTCCTGCGGTAGAAGTAGGAATAGCAGTCCCATCTTTATACTTTGTGGTCGCAAGGTTTTCAGTCATCCAGACCTGATTGCCGAAGACTCTTGTTGAATATATATTATTATCTTCATCCGACATCATAGTCAGTATCTGTAACTCATTGCCATAAGCAGGGCCGGCACTATTAACAGCATAAGCCCTGACATAATAGGTAGTACCCTCATCAAGATTTGGTAATGTAACAGTAAAAGCACCTATACCGCCAGCCGTTGCTGGGACTTTTAAATCCTGATAATCCGGCATAGCAGTCATACTGTAGCATACTCCTCTTTCAGTAACTGTACCTCCACCGGCTGATGTAATATTTCCACCCGCAGTTACTGATGTTGATGATCCTGTAACAAAGGCAGGAGCAGTTGTTGTCAGAACGGCTAAAGTTACTGCATCGGTTGTAAATGATGCTTCAGTTCCAAATTCAGTACCCTGAGAATTAGTGGCAAACGCTTCTATGTAGTATTTGGTAGCCGGAGTCAGATTTGAGAGGGCGACTGTAAAAGTACCCAGCTGGCCGAGAGTGGCTACAGCTTTTGTACCAGTAGTCGAAGGATCAGCCAGCAATCCCCAATAGACACCTCTTTCAGTTATAGCGGCTCCACCGGTTGATGTAACTTCCCCTCCGACTGTTGCAGTTGTTTGTGTCGGATCAGCATCAGTAGCAGTTGTAACAGAAGGTTTTGTAGCAAGGGTTGTGAAAGCTACATCACTACCATAAGTGGTTGCTGAACTGTTAATTGCATATGCTACTACATGATAAGTTGTTCCAGGTTGAAGTCCCGATATGGAAACAGTGAAAGTACCCAGACCTGCTGCGGCTGCAGCAACCTTCGTGCCTGTAGTAACAGTTGGATTTGCTGTGGTTGACCAGCATACACCCCTTTCAGTGACAGTGGCTCCGCCATCTGTTGTAACATTCCCTCCGGCAGTTGCTGTGGTAGCGGTAAAAGTTGGTGTTGTTGTTGTAACTGTAGCGCCAACAGGAGCAGCTGTAGTAAAAGTTAATTCATTTCCATAAGCGGTACCAACGCTGTTGGTAGCATAGGCCTTTACAAAGTATTGTGTACTGGGAGTTAATCCGGTAATGGCACTTGTAAACGAGCCAATATCAGTACCATCACTTGTTTTTGAGCCTGAAACTGTAGGATTTGTAGCTGTTCCCCAGCATACACCCCTGGCTGTTACCTCTGCTCCGCCGTTAGCGGTGATATTACCTCCGGAAGAGGCTGAATTTAATGTAACAGCGGTTACGGTAGTTGTCGTAAGTGTCGGTATTACCGGATCTTTTTTACAGCTGTGAAGAGCTGAAATGCCGGCCAGGAAACAAACCAGAACAATAAGATTTAATACTTTCTTCATAATTAAGTGAATTTGAGATTAAAATTTTAATTGCGTTTTTGTTATTAATTGTTTAACGTATTAACTTAAAGTCTAGTCGTGATGCATCTGACAAATTTTCCGCCTGCTTTTATAACTCCCTCACGATAAACTCTGTTTTCGCTACTATCTAAACGGCGATATAATGCTTTTGTTGCATCGCTCCAGTGCAAATTTGAGCTCCACCAGTATGCTACGGTTCCGAAATCGGCAAACGTACCTTCAACACCCCATCTGTAACCACCGCCAAGGGCTGTAAAGCCACTTGAATTTGTACCAGTTGAAGGGGTCCATGTTGAGGTGGATTTTAATTGTGTACCCTGATTGGTTCCCCTCCACCCTGTATTATCTGCTTCTGCAGGTGTCATGCCAAGAAAACGCTCCAGTATCTTAAACTCATCATCAGTTGGAACATGCCATCCTGTCGGGCATAGCTTATCTGTCTCGACTGCGTACCAGTTATACAATATTCCATAAGTAGTTACAGATGGGTTATTACCGTACCAGCAATAAGCATCTGATGTCAGATCTTCCCAGGCAGTATTATCAGTTACATTTGGAATAAGAGCATTATCGTTGTATCTTGTGGTCTTTAGGTCAGACTGCATCCATAGTTGTGTTCCAATAACCACTGTACTGTAAATATTCCCGGTTATATCTGAAGCGGAAGTAGAAAATCTTATCTGACTTCCGTAACCTGTCCCAGCGCTATTGGTGGCAAAAGCCCTAACGTAATAAACTTCACCCTGATTCAGTCCTGGTATAGTGATTGTATAGCTTCCTGTACCTGATCCGTTTGTAAGAGTTGAACTGGATATTGTAGGGTCCCCTGTAGTATTCCAGCAAACACCGCGCACAGTTACAGGAGCTCCATTATCATTTGTAATATTTCCTCCTGAGACTGCCTGCGAAAGTGTAACTCCTGAAACAGCATTAGTCGAAAGCGAAGGTGAAGTAACAGGATTTGTGGTAACCTGCAACTCATTGCCATATGATGTCCCGGCACTGTTGGTGGCATATGCCCTGTAATAATACAAAGTATTAGGATTCAGATTTATAAGATTACTTACAAATGATCCGGGGCCTGTACCATCTGTTGAATGTAATCCTGTAGCCACTGGCCCTGAAGTTGTGCTCCAGCAGACTCCCCTGGCAGTTACATCAGCTCCCCCCGTATTTGTGACATTTCCTCCGGCAACAGCTGATGTGTATGATTTTGAGGATACTGTTGCAGTTGTAACAGTCGGAGGAACTGCCAGTGTTTTAAATTCTATATCATTACCGTATCCGGTACCCAGACTATTTGTTGCATAAGCCCTTACATGATAAGTGGTTCCGGGCTGAAGTCCCGTAATGTCGCTGGCATAATTATCTTTTCCGGTCCCATCCGTTGTCTTATTATTATTATTAACGATAGTGGGATCTTTCGTTGTGCCCCAGCATACGCCTTTTGCCGAAATAGCAGAACCGCCGTCTGATGTTATATTTCCTCCTGATACGCATGAGGTGGAAGCTACAAGGGTAACTTCCCTGGTGGCAAGAATAGGAGCAGTTGGAGCGATAGTACTAAATGTAATTTCATTGCCGTAAGAAGTCCCTGCTTCATTTACCGCATAAGCCCTTACGTAATATAAAGTACCGGAAGCTAAACCGGTGAGATTACTTTCAAAAATACCCTCACCATTACCATCAGATGTGTGCGGCCCGGAGATCGATGGTCCGGAAATTATACCCCAGCATACACCCCTTGCTGTAACTTCTGCCCCGCCGTCGGAACTAATATTCCCCCCGGTCATTGCTGTACCTACAGCAATACTTGTTGCATCGGTTGTAGTCAAAGTGGGAAGAACAGGTTCCTCTTTGCAGCCGGTAATGAGAACAACTCCACAGATAAAGAGAGCAGGAAGGACGAACTTAAAAATACTTGAATTTTTTTTCATTTGTTGGAAGAATTTCATACACGTTTAAACTTATTTTCAAAATATTAATTGTGTTCAAAATCATTTTTGCCAAACCTGAATTATAATAAAGGCAAAACTAAGGAGCAAATAAAACAGAGTTTTTGTTCCCGACCAAGATTTTTTTGATCACATGAAAGAAACCTATGACGAACGTCGTCAGAACAGACTGACTCCAGAATGTAAATTCCTAAGATGCTATTCTTGCAATGACAGTTTGACAGAATAAAATATCAGGAATAATCTGAAAGAAGGGTGTGTCAATTCTTTACGCACCGGACTGACATACCATATTTTTCATGAACAAAAGCCTTGAATGTTTTGTCGTCATTGTACCAAATCTTTCTGTGATAAGCCTCCGGCGAGATGTATTCAGTCGCTGTCCACCAAAAACCATAGGCTTCCATAGATTCATATGTTCCGTTGTCTCCCCGCCGCCAGCCTCCCGGCAACGCTGTGAAACCGGATGAATTTGTTGCTCCGGTGTTCGGGTTAAGCCAGTGAGTGTACCCTGTCTCCTTAAGTTTACCTCCTGCAGGACTTACACCGCCAAGATAGGATTCAAGCGTTAACCAGTCGTTATCAGTAGAAACATGCCACCCTGCCGGGCATAACTTCCCTGTATTTACTGCATACCAGTTATAAAGAGCTCCATAGCTGCTCTTATAACCTGCATCCGAATCGTACCAGCAATATCCTGGGGTTGAAAGGTTACTCCAGGCAGTATTCCCGGTTACCAGAGGTATGGAACTGTTATCATTCAGTTTTGCTGTTCTTAGATTTTGCTTTATCCATAGCTGTGTTCCGATCCTGATAACATCGTAGGTATTGCCATCCACATCACTTACAGTCAATGGATCGGTGGTGAAAGACTTGTCTGATCCGTATGCAGTACCGACAGCATTGGTAGCATAAGCCCTGACGTGATATGTAGTATTTGCAGTAAGTCCTGTTATATTACTTGTGAATGAGGCTGTTCCCGTACCGTTGTTGGTAAAGTTGTTTGATCCTATAACCGGATTGGCTGTTAAACCCCAGCATACACCTTTAGCTGTAATAGCTGAACCTCCGTCACTGGCAATGGTACCACCACCTGAGCCTGTTGTTGCTGATGTTGGTGAAACATCCGCCGTAGTAACCACCGGTAACAGCAGGTTAGTCTTGAATTGCACTTCCTGTCCATATCCGATGCCTTCGGTGTTTATCGCATAGGCTCTCACGTAATATGTAGTATTGCCTGTAAGCCCTGCAATATTGCTGGTGAATGCACTTGCTCCGGCGCCATCATTGGTTTTTGAATCTGTAATATCCGGTCCCGTCTGGGTGCTCCAGCATACTCCCTTTTCGGTAATTGGTTCGCCTCCGTCACTGACATTTTCACCGCCTGAAACAGCGGTTGTCTGAGTGATTCCAGTCACCGTTTTGGTGGTCAGTTCAGGAACACCAAACGGGCTGGTGGTGAATGTCAAATCCTTGCCATAAGAAATGCCTTCGAGGTTCGATGCATAAGCTCTGACATGATACAAAGTATTGGGGGCCAGTCCTGTTATGTTGCTTGTATATTCACCTGTTTCATACCCGTCGGTGGTTCTTTGGTCCTCAATATCGGGTGATTTAGTGGTACTCCAGCAAACTCCTCTTACAATCATTACAGAGTTGCCATCGTCTTTCACATTACCACCTCCTGTTGCACTGGTAGGACCGATAAAGGTAACCGCAGATGTTATAACGTCCGGTGGCCTTAATAGTACGACACATCCTGTTATAAAAATGGTCAGAATACAAATAATTATGAAAATAAATATATCAGGGCTTTTTTTCATTAAAAGTTCTTGTCTGAATAATTAAAGTTATTAATTGCTAACCCCTGCCATATAATTGATTCCGGCAACAAAAGTACTAAATTTTCCGCATCTGCGATTTAAATTGAACTATTTTCAAAAATCCAAGATCCTTTCTGCTATGCTCAGGATATTGAATTTATGATTTTTCAGGTATAATATAAGGTATAGTAAAACGAAAATCAGTTCCTTCACCCGGATTCGAGCTAACCCATATTTTACCTCCCAATAGTTCGACATATGCTTTGCATATCGATAAACCAAGTCCGGTCCCGCCAAATTTTCTGGAAACGAGGTTATCGACCTGAAAAAACCTCTCGAATATCTTCTCATGATGTTCGGGAGGAATACCTATACCTGTATCCTTAACAAAGAATTCCAGGTAGCCATCTTTAAGAGAATAGCCAAAGTCAATCCGCCCTTCACTGGTAAATTTGGTTGCATTATTTATCAGGTTTGATAGAATCTGGATTAGTTTGGTGCTGTCAGTCATTATTAAGGACTTCTTATCAGATAGTCCCAGACTAAGGTTTATAGAAATTACATCCGGTTTTTCCTTATAGCTGAATTGCTCATCAAGGTTTCTCAGGTGGGAATTAAGATTCATTTCTTTTATATTCAGCTTAACCTGGCCGCTTTCCACATTAGCAATATCAACAATATCATTAATAATTGAGAGCAGCTGGCTCCCGCTCTGAAAAATAATATCGATGAACTGATGTTTTTCTTCTTCAGATGTATCAGGTTCGCTAAGCAGTGCTGAAAATCCTATAATGGCATTCATCGGTGTTCTAATCTCATGTGATACATTGTGAAGGAATGCAGTCTTAAGCCTGTCGCTCTCTTCAGCCTTTTCTTTTGCAGCTATCAGTTCAGCTTCTGCCTTTTTACGCTGTGTTATATCCTCGATCATCGCCAGGAAGTACTGAACTTCATCATTATTATTCCTGATTATGCTCATTGTTGCCGAACCCCATATAACAGTCTTATCTTTACGGATATACCTGTTTTCAGTATGATAAACCGGAATTTCTTCAGCGACCATTCTTAATAACGACACATCATCTCCGGCAATATAATCAGGATGGGTAAAATTCCTCAGAGTGACAGATTTCAATTCTTCCTCCTTATACCCGAGCATTTTGCAGAAAGCCGAATTCGCCCTTATTATGCCCAGGTCCTTTCCTGTCATGGCTATGCTGATGGGGCTCTCTTCAAAAATCTTGCGGAACCGCTCTTCACTCTCGCGCAGAGTCTCTTCAGCAAATTTGCGCTCAGTTATATCGCGGCATATTGATTGAAAATATTTGACTCCCTCAATTTCGACCTTGCGGGCACTTATTTCAACGGGTATTTGAGTTCCGTCTTTCCTGACATGAATAGTCTCGTATGTTGAAAAACCCTTCTCCTCAAGGATTCTGCTTTCATTCTCAAGAGCTTTGATAGCTCCGGGAGCTCTTATTTTTGACAGGCTCATACCTATCAGTTCGTTCCTTTCGCGCTGGTAAGCTTCCGCAGCCCTGTCGTTAGCTTCAATAATGACCATATTACGGTCAGTCAGGAATATTATGTCATTCGCAAATTTCAATATCAGATCAAAGTGCTTTCTCAAAGCCATATGGTCCAACTCCGCTTCATATTTCTCGCGGTAAAAACGGGCATTCTCATTCCATTCGAGAATACCAAGCAATAATCCTATTGCCAGAATTACAAGGATTATAATTATTATTATCATTGTCATCTGCTCATTCAAAGCAGAAAAGACTTCGGCATGATTGATCTTTGCAGTCAGGTACCATTGAGACCCGGGAACTTTTTTCATTGCAGAGATTACTGGGGCACCTCTGTAATCAATAGCCTCAATTGTCGCTTCAACACCCCTGACAGCCATTGACTCCGGAAGCTTTTCCTCTGAAACTGATTTTCTGAGAACCAGTTTAGAATTCATTTTAAACCTCAGCTCATTAAGGTATAAAACCTCTTCTCCTTCCTGTCTGACAAGCAGTGCTTCTGCAGATTTGCTAGGAACCGGCCATGTTTTGACAAGCGGGTAAAGGATTTCTTCAGGATCGATCCTGAGAGCAAGGAGACCAAACACTGTTGTATCCTCCTGCCAGGTATTGATAAGGGGGATAACAAGATCGAGATGAACGTAACTGATATTTTGTGCCACGTGAAGGTCTGTAAGAATTCCCGATTCCAGCTTCAACAGATCAGGCAGCAGAATTTGAAGGTATTCGCCAATTACAGTGTCCTGACCCGGATAATGCCCTCTGACTCTACCCTGCGGATCAATAAGAATGATGTTTTTATATTCGATGTTCCTTGTAACTGATTTCAGTGCTGGGACAATTTCTGAACGGATAGCCTCATTATTTGTGCTGTACAGGTAATCATATAAAAGTCTTACAAATGGTTTGTTTTCGCCGATCAGAATTGCATCGGCTATTCTTTCGCTGCGCCATTGAGCGATCTGCCTTACCTTCAGGTCAGCAATTGCAGACAGTTCCAGGTTCTTGTCGTTAAGCAGTCTTCTTTTCTGACTTTTATAATAGAACAATCCCAACAATATACTGCTGGCAGATATTATTACGAAAAGAACAATTAATAACCACGGAATTGCCGGTTTTTGCCTGTGCGAAACCATTATCAGTCGCCCTTAGAAATGTATTTGACTATTAATCCCTTCACAAAACTGAGCTGTAAATTTAACACTTTACTTTAAAAGTGAATAAACTACATCACTTTAATAAATCGGGAAAAGATTCTTTCTTCTTAATAATGACAGAAGCCATTATCGAAACAAGTAAAATTGAAATAATTATACCCAAAGAAAGGATAATGGGAATTTCAATATGTAAAAAGGAAGCGAGCATTTTAAAACCAACAAAAGAAAGTACAATCGCCAACCCGACTTTAAGGAACCTGAATAACCCCATAATTCCTGAAACTGCAAAGTATAGAGAGCGTAATCCCAATATCGCAAATATGTTTGATGTGTATACAATAAATGTATCCTTGCTGATCGCAAGAATTGCAGGGATGCTGTCAACAGCAAAAATCAGATCAGTGGATTCAACTACCAGTAATACAAGAAATAAAGGTGTTGCAACCAGCCTGTTATTTTGTCTTACAAACAGGGAGTTCCCATGAAGCGTTTCCGTAACCGGAAGGAATTTCCTGAATAGTCTTACAAGGGCATTTTTCTCAGGTTCCACTGATATCTCATCTTTCTGAAAAAGCATTTTAAAGCCGGAAAAGATCAGGAATGCTCCAAAAATGATCACTATCCAATGGAACCTGTTTATCAGGGCTACTCCCGCAAAAATAAATATCCCCCTCATAATGAGAGCTCCCAGAATTCCCCAGAATAAAATTCTATGCTGGTATTGAGGCTTAACAGAAAAATATGAGAAGATTAAAATAAAGACAAAGATATTGTCGATGCTCAGTGAGTATTCAATGACATAACCGGTCAGAAATTCCAGAGCTTTGGTTTTTCCAAACTCCACCAGGACAAATATGTTAAAGCTCATGGCAAGTGCTATCCATATCCCGCTCCAGATAAGAGCTTCCTTTAAAGCTATCTTATGAGCTCTCCTGTTAATGACGCCAAGATCGAGAGCAAGCATGCTGAAGATGACAGCATTAAAAACAACCCAGAATAATATGCTGTTTTCCATGATTTCAAATTGATCCGTAAAGCTAAAAAATAAATCATTCTAACTACTTCCCTCGAAAAGAGTTTTAATGCTTATATCTTTTCATGGTCTGATTATGAGCTTTTAAGCTTAAAAAGAAAAAACTTTCTTACTTTTAGGGCCAAATAGTAAAAGCATCAATGAACGGAAAAAATTTTATAGTCCTGATTATCATTGTTTTAGCGATAACAATCCCAGTAAATCTATCCTCACAGAAAAATAGCAATGGCATAAACCAGATAAATTCCGCTGATCTGGAAGCCTATGTTTCATTTTTGGCTTCACCGGCTATGAAAGGCAGATCTAACGGGTCACCGGAACTTGAGATATCTATAAATTACCTGGCATCACAGGCCAGACTCCTGGGGCTTAAACCGGCAAATGGTAAAAGTTATCTTCAGCCATATACCATAATGAAAAAATTCATTGATCCTGAAAGATCCTCGATAACCATATTAAGTAATAGCAATGATTCCGTTCTGATAAAAGACCCTATGATCCAGCTTTTCCCTGAAGGTGCCTCTGATTTTGAAATTGAGGGTGAAGTGGTATTTGCAGGTTATGGAATCAAGGCCGATAATTACAGATACAATGATCTTGAAAATATTTCTCCTGAAGGGAAAATCCTTCTTTTAATGACCCGATCACCTCTTAATGAAGATGGTACAAAATATCTATTTGAAGAAGAGATATGGTCATCATTCATGAGCATCCAGGCAAAGCTTACAAACCTGCTCTTCTCCAGGGCTAAGGCAATCCTGATTGTCTCCGATCCCAAATCAGGATATTCATCTGTAGAGAATCAGTACCCGGGAATTGCAAACGAATTAAAATCCAATAAATATCTTAAAGGATCAAAACCATTGATAATAGATATGCCTGCGATGCCAAGAATAATCTTTGTTCACAGGTCAGTGGCTGATGAATTGCTTAAAGGAACCGGACATTCTCTTGATGATTTACAAAGGACTATTGATCTGAACCTTAAATCTCAATCCTTCCTTATTCCTGAAAAGAGATTAAAAATTAAAGAAGTATCAAAGACAGGTGAGGAAATTCTGTATAACGTTGCTGCATGGATCGAAGGAAGCGACCCGGCGCTTAGAAAGGAAATAGTTATATTTTCCGGACATGCTGATCATATTGGACAAGAGGGCAACAGAATTAATCCGGGAGCAGATGATAATGCTTCAGGATGTGCTGCTATCCTTGAAATAGCACAGGCATTTCAAAGCCTTGATAAAAAGCCTCTGAGATCACTCCTGTTTCTTTGGTTAACCGGGGAGGAGATCGGTCTCTTCGGATCTCAGTCGTATGTCGAAAACCCCCTGTTCCCTCTTGAGAATACCGTTGCCGACCTTAATATTGATATGATAGGAAGGGTGAGGGGAATAGCTGATACTACTGACGACACTCCCATGACGGATAAATCAGCTGTTTTTGTTATTACCGGGAGTCAGAGCAGGGAACTTGTTGACATTGCAAATGATGCTGATATTAAGTCACCGATCGACCTGGATTACAGCCTGAGCGGAAGAAATAATCCCCTGCAGCTCTTTTCAAGAAGCGATCATTACAATTTTGTAAAGAAAGACATTCCAATACTATTCTTCACTACAGGTTTGCACACAGATTATCATAAACCTGGCGACACTATTGAAAAAATTGATTTTGTAAAAATGGAACAAATTGCAAAAATGGTGTATGAAATAGGCCTCAGTGTCTCAAACAGGAAGACAAGGATCACAGTCGATAATCCCTACAGTAAATGGTAAAAAGAAAAATCAGCCGGAAGAAGTTTCTGTCAGCTGCAATTGCCGGAATGGCAGGAATAAAACTAATGTCACGAACACCTCTATCCGTACCGGTGGTTACTTCCGGCCAACGCAAGGTTGGCAATACAGGTATAATGGTCGGTCCCATCTGTTTCGGAGCACCCAGGACAAACGAAGAATCGTTGATTAAGTATGCTATTGATAAGGGTATTAAGTTCATCGATACCGGCAGGTCGTATGGTAACGGGAATAATGAGAAACTAGTTGGAAAAGCTGTCTCGGGAATCAGGAAAAGTGTTGTCATCCAGTCAAAAATAAGGCTTGATCCGAATGAACTGCCATCAGGCGGGAAAGGCAGGAAAGGTTCTGAAGAGATCCGTAATTTATTGAACCTTAAGCTGGAAGAGAGTCTAAAAGCTCTTAATTCCGATTATATTGATATCCTTTTATATCATGATGCATCGGAAGAAGATCTGCTTTTCCATGATGAAGTGATGAAGTTTTATGATGAAATGAAAAGCAAGGGGGTGATAAAAGCTCATGGATTCTCAGCTCATAATGATTTAATGAATCTGCATGAAAGAAATAACAAGGAGCTTTTTTATGATGTTATTATGGTGCCATTCAATCATAAAGGTTCATTTGTTCATTCTGTCACCGGCAGGTTTTCTGAATGGGATCAGAAAAGGCTTATTGCTGCCCTGACCGATGCGGGGAACAAAGGAATCGGAGTTATAGCAATGAAAACATGCTCAGGGGGCAAATATTCACCATCTCCCGGTATTGAACCAGGCTACGGGGAGGCTGTCAGATGGGTAATTCAACATCAGTTTATCAGTTCGGCTGCAATTGCAATGGCAAATTTTGAGCAGGTGGATGAATATCTTGAGATTTAAAAGGGGAAAAAACATTACAATGCATCGGCAACGATGAACGTGCTCCCTCCAATGAATATCAGATCATTTTCTGATGCATCCGCCCTGGCAGCCGCAACGGCTGATTTGACATCAGGGAAGCATTTACCTTTGAGATTCCATGGGGCAGCTTCAGCCATGAGGATTTTCTCATCGAGAGCCCTCGGAACAGAAGCCTTGGTAAAGTAATAGGTTGCTGAAGAAGGGAATAGAGGCAGCACTGATTGTAAATCCTTATCGCTGACAAAGCCAAAAACTATATGAAGTTTTCTTTTTTGAATCATCCGCAGTTGATTAACAACATATTCCAGCCCTTCCCTGTTATGGCCTGTATCACAGATAACCAAAGGTTTCCTTCCGACAATCTGCCACCTGCCAGCCAACATGGTGTTAACCACTACATTACTGATACCTTTGGTGATATCCTTATCTGAAAACTTAATGATTCCTCTTAGTGCCATGAATGCCTGAAAAACAGCCTGAATGTTTTTCGACTGATAATCTCCGCCGATGCTGATTTCGCCGCTGAACAGAACGTTTGAGAATTTATGCATGACAGAATAGATCCGCTTACCAGTTTGATAATCCATGTCATTCAGGGAACAAGTGAAATTCTGGTCCGCAAAATATATTTCTGACCCGGTTTCTCCGGCTTTTTCTAAAAAAACATTCCTTATTTCCTCCTGTGTTTCACTTATGACCACAGGAATACCTTTTTTAATGATCCCGGCCTTTTCCTGTGCTATCTTTACCAGAGAATCACCCAGAAGATCCATGTGATCGTGCCCGATATTTGTAATAACTGAAAGTACAGGGTTAATAATATTGGTTGAATCGAGCCTTCCCCCAAGGCCGGTCTCAATAACAGCAATGTCGACACCTCTCTCTGCAAAATATTCAAATGCCATGGCAACAGTCATTTCGAAAAATGAAGGTTTGAGAGCCATCAGGAAAGGTGAATGACGGTCAACAAATGATGTCACAGCAGTTTTAGTGATCATTTTACCATTCACTTTAATTCTCTCCCTGAAATCCTTCAGGTGAGGTGATGTATAAAGTCCGGTTTTAAAGCCGGCTTCCATAAGTACTGAGGCAATCATGTGAGACACAGATCCTTTGCCATTCGTCCCTGCAATATGTATTGTCCTGTACCTGTTATGGGGCTCACCTATATACTTATCAAGCTCCAGAGTGTTAATAAGGTCACTCTTATATGCAGCTTTCCCGATCCTGTGGTAGGCAGGAAGCTGGCTGTAAAGAAATTGAATTGTCTGATTGTAATTCACCGCTATTCATCGTTATTTATGTACAACCTTAAATCACTTCAGGCACTTTAGGAACCTCAGGGATTCAAGGCATAAGTCATTTACAAATTAACATACTTTCAACACACGCAACAAAGTATTCTTTATTTTAGTTACTTTTGCGTCTGTCCTGACAGACCAATTCAATAAATACAGTTTATTGATTTTAAATTACTTAACTATGAGGAAGAAACATAATAAAAAACTCTTTATTATTGACACAAATGTTCTGCTTCACGATTACAAATGCATTTACAATTTCGAGGAAAATGATGTTATCATACCGATAGTCGTTCTGGAAGAGCTTGATAAATTTAAAAGAGGGAATGATCTTATAAATTTTCATGCACGGGAATTTACCCGTGAATTGGATAAACTCTCGGGAGATATGCTCTTAACTGCAAATATACCATTGGGAGAGAACCTGGGAAATCTTCATATTGAAACAGGGCGGGATTTTTCTGAAAAAGTCAGCCAGTCATTTCCGGAAAGGACTGCTGACCACCGTATACTGGCAATTGCAGAGTATGTGAGCAATTCAAATAAGGATAAAACAGTTGTCCTGATCACAAAAGACATCAATCTCCGGATGAAGGCAAAGTCACTGGGGATCATTTCACAGGATTACGAGAACGATAAAGTAGCAAACATCGACGATCTTTACAAAGGCATTCAGGTGCTGGAAGGGGTCGATCACGGACTGATAAGCAAGCTGTATGAAGTTCCGGAAGGTGTTGAAGCAGCTGAATTTAAGCTTGAAGCAGGACTGAAGGGGCACCAGTTTTTTATAATGAAGAATAGCGGAGCCAGCGCTCTGGCTCATTACAATCCTGTTAACAAGATACTTAACAGAGTAATCAAACAGACTACTTATGGAATTGATCCCCGCAATGCAGAACAGACTTTTGCTCTTGAAGCTCTTTTAAATCCTGATATACAGCTTGTATCCCTTACAGGAAAGGCCGGAACCGGTAAAACCCTGCTCGCGCTTGCAGCTGCACTTCAACAGCACAAAAGATACAAACAGATTTTCCTTGCAAGACCGATTGTTCCGCTGGCAAACCGCGACCTCGGATTTCTCCCGGGTGATGTTAAGGAAAAAATGGATCCTTATATGCAGCCGCTCTACGACAACCTTACCGTAATCAAGCATAAATTCAGCCACCAGAGTCCGGAGTTCATAAGGATAAACGATATGATGAAGGAAGAAAAGCTGGTAATTACACCACTGGCTTACATCAGGGGCAGGAGTCTCTCAAGTATCTTTTTCATTGTTGATGAGGCTCAGAACCTTACACCCCATGAAATCAAGACTATCATAACAAGGGCCGGGGAAGGTACGAAAATGGTCTTTACCGGCGATATTGAACAGATTGATTCGCCATATCTTGATACTGCATCAAACGGATTGAGCTATCTTTCTGATAAAATGAAAAACCAGGATATTTTTGCCCATGTTAACCTGGTAAAAGGGGAACGAAGCTTTCTTGCTGAACTTGCCAGCAAATTGCTTTAGACTTGTTTGAGTATTTTAGGGTTTACATATAAATTTTAATAAATAAAACCATGAGAAACAAATCTTTACTCTTCTTATTAATTGTTTTATTAATGTTTGGCGGAACATCATCTACGATCTGCGGACAGTCAAGAAAAAAGGATAAAGAAACCAAACAAAACAGGAGAAATGAAAAAGGGAAAATTCAGCTGTTTAATGGCAAAGATCTTTCCAACTGGTCATTTTTTCTGAAGGATCCTGCAGTTGATCCGGCTAAGGTTTTTACGGTGCAGAATGGAGTGATTCATATTAAAGGTGATCCATTTGGATATATGAGAACTAAGGATTCCTATTCCGAATATACTCTGCATGTGGAATGGAGATATCCGGGTGAAGCTTCTAACAGTGGAGTTTTCATACATGCCCAACTGCCTGATACGATCTGGCTCAGAACATTTGAATGCCAGCTAAAATCAGGCAGTGCAGGCGATTTTGTATGCATGAATGGAGCAACAATGAATGAGCAGAAGAATAATTCGAGAGTCGTAACAAAAATGTCGGCATCATCTGAAAAACCAGTTGGGGAATGGAATACGATGGAAGTTACCTGTAAAGCAAATACGATTGAGGTTTATGTAAACGGGGTGCTTCAGAATAAAGGCACCAATATCTCAGCCAGCAAAGGACATATCTGTCTCCAAAGCGAAGGAAAAGAAATTGAATTCAATAATGTTTTCCTTACAAAACTCTCTGATTCAAAACGTAAATAATCTAATCGAGATGTTATCTGGCGGCATGCCTTCACAACCGCTCTTTAATCATGAAGACCATTAAAAGAAAGGTAGCATTTCACACTCTGGGGTGCAAACTGAATTTTGCCGAAACATCAACAATAGCAAGGTCTTTTCCTGATGATGAGTTCGAAAAGGTAAGATCGGATTCACAGGCTGATATTTATGTAATTAATACCTGTTCGGTTACGGATACCGCTGACAGAAAATGCAGGCAGGCAATCAAAAAGTTCATTAATCAGTCACCTGATGCTGTTATTGCAGTGGTGGGCTGTTACTCACAGCTGAATCCTGAAGAAGTGTCATCTATCCCGGGTGTTGATCTTGTGCTTGGAACAAATGAGAAATTTGATATATCAGAGTATCTTAAGAACAGGGAGAAAAGAAATATCCCTGAGATCCATATCTGCGATACCAGAGGTACTGAAAGATTCTTTCCTTCCTGGTCGGCTGGGGACAGAACCCGTTCCTTTCTAAAAGTACAGGATGGATGCGATTACAAATGTTCTTATTGCACAATTCCTTCTGCCAGAGGGCGTAGTAGAAACCCGGATATCAGATCGCTTGTCGCAGAAGCCGAGAAAATAGCAGAGAATGGAATAAAGGAAATTGTCCTTACAGGTGTGAATATCGGTGATTATGGTAAATCGACAGGAGAAACATTTTTATCGTTGCTGAAGGAGCTGATCAGGGTCGATGGTGTTGAAAGGTACAGGATCTCATCAATTGAGCCAAACCTCCTTACCGATGAGCTTATAAGACTCACTGCTGAAAGCCGGAAAATAGTGCCTCATTTTCATATACCACTGCAAAGCGGATCCGACAAGGTGCTGAGCATGATGAGAAGAAGATATAAAAGAGCGAAGTTTGAAGAGAGAGTCAGGAAAATCATTATGGAAATACCATTGGCTGGTATTGGGGCTGATGTCATTGTGGGTTTTCCAGGTGAATCGGACCGGGATTTTGAAGATACTTACGCTTTCATAAATGAAATCCCACTATCGTACCTTCACGTTTTTAAATTTTCGGAACGTCCGGGGACCCCTGCAGAAAAAATGACCGGCAAAGTCGCTTTCAGTATCAGGGAAAAACGAAGCAGGAGGTTGATAGCGCTCTCTGAAAAAAAACATCTGGAATTCTGCAACCTGAATACCGGGGAGTTTTGTGACGTCTTATTCGAGCACACCAGGCGTGAGGGATTGATAACAGGGTTTACCGGAAACTACCTCAGTACTGAATACCCATGGAATTCCGGCATTACCGGCAAAGTAATTAAAGTAAAGCTCACGGGTATTTCCGTGTCAGGCAGAATGAATGTTGAATTAGTAAATTAAAACATGACTGATCTTAAAACCCTTTGTGCTGATATTGAAGTTGCAGCCAAAACAGCAGCTGAATTCATAAAAAATGAAGCGGATGTATTTGATATAAATCAGGTTGAATCAAAAGGATTAAACAACTTCGTATCTTATGTCGACAAAGGATCAGAGAAGATGCTGATTGAGAAGCTTGGCCGTCTTATTCCGGAAGCAGGATTTATTGCTGAAGAAGGGACCTCAGTGAAAAAAGGATTGAAATATAACTGGATCATAGATCCTCTTGACGGGACTACCAATTTCCTCCATGGGGTGAGGCCGTATGCGATAAGCATAGGACTTATGGAAAACGATGAGGTAATTGCCGGTGTGGTACATGAGGTCGGAGGAAACGAGACTTTTACAGCCTGGAAAAACGGAGGAGCCTGGTTAAATGGAAAAAGAATCCATGTTTCAACTATTCCGACACTTTCCGGATCACTGGCAGCGACAGGTTTCCCTTACAATCTTTTTGACAGGCTCGATCAATATATGAATCTTCTGACCTATCTGTTAAAAAACACCCACGGTTTAAGGAGACTCGGTTCTGCATCAATCGACCTGGCTTATGTGGCATGCGGTAGGTTTGACCTCTTTTTTGAATATGACCTTAAACTATGGGACGTTGCAGCCGGGATGCTTCTTGTAAGGGAAGCCGGAGGAAAGTTCAGCGATTTCTCGGGCAATATGAAAGGTCTTACCGGTGATGAAACAGTTGCGTCTAATTATTTTATATATAATGAATTAATTGAAGTTATCAAAGGTTTTATGAAAAAATAGAACCACACAATTCAATGGGGACAATCGGATTCTATATATTCTATGGCATAAACTGGATTATGACCCTCTTACCGTTAAGGATTTTATATTTATTTTCAGATATATTGTATTTCTTACTCTATTACCTTTTATCATACAGGAAAAAAGTAGTTACCGAAAACCTGAAGAATTCATTTCCTGAAAAATCTACTGAAGAGCTAAAACTGATTACCAGAAATTATTACAGGCATCTGACCGACCTTATTATTGAGACTCTAAAACTCACTCATTTGAGTAATAAAGAGTTAAAGATAAGAATGAAATATAATAATCCTGAACTGATTGAACATTTATATAGTTCCGGACGGGATCTGGCAATGGTATACAGCCATTTCAATAACTGGGAATGGCTGGGAGTTATCTTTCCCCTTTATACAAAATATGAGACCGTCAGCATATACAAGCCAGTCAAGAACAAATTATTTGAAAGGTTTTTAAACAGGCTGAGGTCGAGAAATAATGGAGGACTGGCACCAATGAAACATGTTGTCAGAAAAATAGTGGATAACAAGAATAGAAACATTAGAACACTTTACGGTTTCATGGCTGACCAGACACCAGCAAAAAGTCAGATCAGATACTATACTTCTTTCCTGAACCAGGAAACTCCGGTATTTCTGGGTATTGAAAAAATCGCAGCAAAATACGACATGTCGGTAGTATTTGTTAATGTACAGAAAATCAGGCGGGGATATTATGAAGTAACCATGGAATTACTTTTTGAGAGCACCTTAGGCCTGCCGGAATATGAGGTTACTGAAAAGCATGTTAAAAGGCTTGAGGATCTGATAAGAGGTTATCCGGAATACTGGATATGGACTCACCGCAGGTGGAAATATAAAAAAACGGATTTGGATGATTAAATCTGCTGTTGTTATACTTAACTGGAATGGCCTTAAGTTTTTACAGGAATTCCTTGAATCTGTGGTCAGGTATTCTGCCTGTCAGGATACTGAAGTATATGTTGTGGATAATGGCTCGACAGATGGCTCAGCAGACTGGACATCAAAGAATTTCAAAGATGTAAGGGTAATCAGGTTTGATACCAACCATGGATTTGCTGGTGGTTATAACAGGGCATTTAAACAAATAGATGCAACATATTATGTCCTTCTTAACTCGGATGTCGCTGTAACAGAAGGCTGGCTTAATCCCCTTGTTAAATTCATGGATAAAAATCCGGATGTTGCTTCATGCCAGCCGAAGATCAGATCATTCCATAAAAAGGATCATTTTGAATATGCCGGTGCAGCCGGAGGGTACATAGATAAGTACGGATATACATTTTGCAGGGGACGTATTTTTGAACACATCGAAAAAGATTCCGGGCAATATGATGACTTTGCCGATATTTTCTGGTCAACAGGGGCATGCATGATGGTCAGGTCGGAAGCATGGATAAAATGCGGCGGACTTGATGACGATTTTTATGCGCACATGGAAGAGATTGACTTATGCTGGCGGTTCCGGCTTGCAGGTTACCGTATTTCTTATGTTCCTGAATCAACGGTATATCACGTTGGCGGAGGAACCCTTCCTTATGAATCAGTACAAAAAACCTATCTCAATTTCCGTAATAATTTATTTCTTCTTTATAAAAATTTACCTGATAAGAATTTGCACAGGATAATATTAGTCAGGAAATTACTGGACGGTTTAGCTGCAATAAGGTTCATCTTAATTGGCAGACCGGCCAACGTGAAAGCAGTATGGAAAGCCCATATTGATTATTATAAAAGCATTAAGAGCTTAAAGGAAAAAAGAAGACTGGTCGGTGATCTGACAATAAGCAAATCACGGGTTCATCTGGTGAACAATAGCATCGTTTTCCGGTTTTATATCAAAAGGGAAAAAACATTTAGCAGACTTAAAATCCAATTGAATTAATATGAAAATGCACCAGTTGATCATCTTTTTGGCAATAGTACTTACAATCTACTCTTCTGCAA
This sequence comes from uncultured Bacteroidales bacterium, assembly GCA_963753495.1. Classification (GTDB taxonomy): domain Bacteria; phylum Bacteroidota; class Bacteroidia; order Bacteroidales; family VadinHA17; genus LD21. The sequence goes on along the minus strand of CAVWCO010000006.1, from coordinate 258,596 downwards.
ATATTTATATTTACATTAAAGGATATAACTCAATTCAGGCTTTTCATAATTTCAGGGTCTGGTATCTGTTTGTTTTTATTATCCTGGCATCCACCTTTGTCCTTGGAAAGATCCTTGAAGCACGTCATTCCTCAGTATTATCAGATATCCTGAATATCATCGGCGGATTCTGGATGGCTTTTATTCTTTACAGTTTTCTGTTCCTGTTCCTTTCCGATATTATTTTATTGGCTCTGCGGATACCCGGTATCGTTACAGGAGGTAATACAATGGCCTTCCGGAAATGGGCATATATTACAACTATCCTGTTATCCTTTATCCTGATTTCAGGTGGATTTGTCAATGCGCTTATCCCGCATGTAAAATCATACAATTTAACAATTAGCAAGCCGGCAGGCGGATTGGATAGTATCAGAATTGCAGCAGTATCAGATATTCATCTGGGCAGTACTATCAGAAAGAGGAGTATGAAAAAGCTATCGGAGATTCTTGTGAAGCAGGAACCTGATCTTGTACTTCTGCTTGGTGATATAGTTGACGGAGAGATCGGACCCGTATTGCGGGATGATCTTTTAGGATATTTCACATGCCCTAAATGTAAAGACGGTCTTTATGCGATTACAGGCAATCATGAATTCATCGGAGGGGCGAAACGAACCATCCCCTATATAGAAAGTAAAGGAATAAGAATTCTGAAAGACGAAGTAATCGAAATAGAGGGCGGTATTCAATTGATAGGCAGGCTGGACAGGGATTCAAAGAGGTTTTATGGTAAAGAGCGCAAGAATCTCAGCGAACTTGTCAGCGAAGCTGATTTATCCAAACCTGTTATTTTACTCGACCATCAGCCTTTTGACCTGAGTGAAGCGGAAAAGCATGGGATAGACATTCAGCTTTCGGGCCATACACATAATGGACAGATGTGGCCGTTAAATTACATAACAGCCAGGATGTATGAGCTGAGCTATGGATATCTGAAGAAAGGGAATACTCACTTTATTGTTTCATCAGGCTACGGTCTCTGGGGACCAAGAGTCAGATCAGGAAGCAGATCGGAAGTCCTTATTATCAACATCAGGTTTGTACCTGATACAGCCGCTCAGGTTAACTAGAACTCCTCCTACAGCAGATCATATATCTTTTCGAGAGCCATTTTCCTTGATCCCTTTATCAGAATAAGAGTACCTTTAACAGGTTCTGCTTTAAGGTAGTCCCTTAATGATGACAGATCCTGGAACGAATTAAAGCCAAAACCGGCTGAAACTTTCTGAAAGGTGGCTCCCACAAGAAGAACTTTTTCGGGATTAAACGATTTGATCTCATTCAGAAGTTTTAAATGTTCCTCATCACTTTTTTCACCAAGCTCAAGCATATCACCAAGGATCAATACTTTTCTGCTTGTTTTTAGTTCAAAAAATGATCTTACTGAGAACATCATGCTTGTTGGATTGGCATTGTAAGAGTCGCATACAAGGGTGTTACTGGGAGTAGTTTTTACCTGCGATCTGTTATTGCCCGGCTGATATTTGCTTACGGCTTCAGCTATCTCATCCATTTCTACTCCCAGGAACAGACCAGTTGCTATCGCCGCATAAATATTTTCCAGATTATAGGCTCCAAAGAGGCCCGTCTGAATATCATGAATTCTATGCTGATATTTGACCCTGACAGCAAGGTTCATATCCGAAGGTAACGCTTCAACTATCAGTTCGACGCCCGTAGGATTTGAATAAGGGACTCCCCTGTTTACCAGCTTATAAATTCTTTCGGTCAGCAACGGATTTTTATCATTGTATAATGCTATACCATTAACTTTCCTGAGATGCTCATATAGCTCAGTTTTTGCTTTCAGCACTCCTTCGAAAGAACCAAAACCTTCAAGATGAGCTGTTCCGATATTCGTTATAATTCCATAATCAGGCCTGGCAATATTGCATAGTGTCCGGATTTCACCCAGGTGGTTTGCCCCCATTTCCAATATCATCATCTGGATATCTTCAGGTGCTGTTAATATTGTAAGAGGAAGTCCGATTTCATTATTAAGGTTCCCCTTTGTAAAGTGTACCTTAAGCTTCTTTGACATAATGGCAGCGATCAGTTCCTTTGTTGTCGTCTTACCATTTGTTCCGGTTATTGCCAGAACCGGAGCTTTTGTCATTTTTCGATGATACTGGGCCAGGGCCTGCAGTTCAAGGAGGCAATCATCTACCAGTATTGTCCTGTCTGTTTCATATACAGGATCATCGATTACTGCATAGGAAGCTCCTTTATCGAGAGCTTCAATGGCATATTTATTGCCGTTAAAACTCTGGCCCCACAATGCAAAAAAGAGCTGGCCTTTTTTAATAGTCCGTGTATCGGTTGAGATACCCGTTGATTCTTCCCTGAAAATCCTGTATAACTGTTCCGTTTTCATAAATTTAAAAAAATGCCTCATTATGGATACATAATGAGGCTATTATTAAAATCCTGTTATTCCATTATAGTCCTGCCGGGCTTCCTACCCTGATCATGGCACATCTGAATCCGATATCATCACGGCAGCTTTCCTGATCAAGGAACCTTCTAGTTGAAGGATTCAGCCAGTATGCCCTGTCTTTCCATGATCCGCCCTTATAAACCCTTGCATTATCATTTATAAGTGTAAAATAGTCTTTTTCTTCCTGAACATACATCCTTGTAGATCCCTGTTTCGCATCATCGATATTCCAGTCAGCACCAGCAGGAATCGACGACTGCAAATCGCCATCGCGGTAGTTTCTGTAGTCGCCTTTCTGGTAATTATACCTGTTGGCAACATCCATGTCCTGTACGGTATCAACATAGAGCCGTCCAAGCCTGTCTTTCCCAACCACTGATCCGTTGGCATCCCTCCTGAGGTCGGTGTAAACGTTACCCCTGAAAGGATTGAACCCGTCGACATCCTGCGATGTAAGAGGGCGGTATATATCCGCAACCCATTCATTTACATTACCAGCCATGCAATAAAGACCATAATCATTGGGCCAGTAAGATTTAACATCAGTGGTTATGCTTCCGTTATCATTAAGACTTCCTGCAACACCCATCATGTCACCCCTTCCACGGACGAAATTAGCCATCATTTCACCCCGTGTATTTTTTCTCAGAGTTCCTTACGTTATGACCATCCCAGGGGTAGATCCTTCTCTCGTAAACCCGTTCTTCAAACGTGTTACCTTTTAAAGAATAGGCTGCAAATTCCCATTCTGCTTCCGTTGGCAGCCTGTAAGACGGCAGCAGCAATCCATCTTCAAAATTGGTACGCCTTTCGGTCTGATTAGGGTTGAGGCTTTCACGAAGCTGATTTACAACTCCTTCATATTGACCTGCCAGGTAAGCTTCAGTATTGAAATTCTTCTCATTAAGCTGGTTAGGATCAGGATTAAGTTCGCCTTCATCGATTAGCAACTGTTCATTTACCCTGTCAGTTCTCCACAAACAGTAATCATTTGCCTTTGTCCAGCTGACTCCGACAACCGGATAGTTATTATATGAAGGATGTCGGAAATAATACTGAACATATGGATCGTTGAAACCCATCGGGCTCCTCCAGACAAGTGTATCAGGAAGGGCTCTCCTGAAAACTTCAGGATAATCCTTGTAAACTCTTTTTATCCAGAACAGGTATTCACGGTAGTCGACATTCCTCACTTCTGACTCATCCATATAGAATGAGGAGACCGTGACGGTCCTGGGTAAATTATTCCAGTCAAACATCACATCCTGCTCCACACGTCCCATTGTAAAACGACCCCCTTCAATAAGTACAAGGCCAGGCCCTGTTTTCTGCTCTGCCCCGATTGCAACTTCAAACCCTCCGTTGTCAGGATCATTGTATTTCCACCCTGTAGTGGATGAAACATTTGAGTCGCCTTTCTTGCTACCCTTGCATGAAAAGAGAATCAGCGCAGCAACCAATATAACCGGCAAGATTCTGAATCTATACATAACTCCTTAATTTTAATGACTTTAATGATTCTTAAAATATACTTTTATATTGTCATTTTTTCAGACATCAAATATAACTACATATCAGGTATATTTATTGTCCCTGTTCTAATTCTTTTTTCAACATTGTTCAAACTGAAAGTCAGGCCAGTCTGATGGACAAGCGAAAAAGGCATCAATGCATATCCTGATATTAAATTGAATCTGTAATTATAATAAAAGGTTATTTTTTCCCATCGAAACGAAAACCCCGCCTGAATATCCAGGTTATTATTATTATTGATTATCAGTACAGAACTGACAGACAGTAAATTGTTTTCAAGCGCTGCCCCGGCACCTGCACTTAGAAATTTACCCTGCAGCTCAAAAAAAGCCATTGGTAGTATTCTGAAGTCGTTCTCTTTGTTAAGCTCAATATCAGCAAGAAAATGCAGGAGGTATTTTCGTTCGAGCGTTTCGGCAGACGATCCGTTCTCACTTAGGTCAGGCTGATTAAGATGAGTTATGGCAAATCCTCCGGAAACATTCTTATATATGAACATTAAACCTGTCCCTAAGTCAAGCACTGTTTTGTTTTCATTTGACATCAGCTCAGCTGACGAACCAGAAATGCCACCCATCGGGTCAATCTGGTCGGGGAAAACTGCATTGCTGAAATTAAAGCCGCGATGAAAAAACGATGCTGAGAGTCCGGCATTAATATACAGGTCTCTGCCCGCCTGCAAAAAATATGCGTATGAAAGTCCTCCTCTTAACTCATTGACTATCCCGCCCAAGTAATCATTCGAAATATAGAAACCTGCTCCCCCGTGAAGCGGAGTAAAGTATGAATCATAAGACATAAAAACGGAATGGAAATTGTATTGGTTACCGGGATAAAAATTAAAATACGAAAGCCTCAGGATACCGTCTGAATTACTGCCTGAAAATGCCGGATTGTTCATCATGAGGGTCTGATAACCAGGACCATAATTCGTCTCCTGACAAATGACCGGATCAGAAAAAATCAAAATAATGATAGAAACCAGAACTGTTCGGTTCATAATAATTCTTAAAACTGAAATATCAACGTAATGACCCTGTCCTAAATTTTGTTTAAAATTGAATTCATCCCGCAAATTAAACTAAAAACCGGAACTACATTTCTATCTTTGCCGTTAATAATGGTCCGACTGGCTATAATAACATTTATGATTCTTGTCCTCTCCTCCTTCAAACCAGTTGTCGGAGGAGGGACAGAAGATTATTCTTCTTCATCGGTCCTTTCTTCAGGCAAGTGGTTTAAAATAGCAGTTACAGAAGACGGGATCTATAGGATTGACTATGCAAGACTGAAGCAATTAGGGCTTGAATATCCCTCAAATCCCAGGATTTTTGGTAACAATTACGGTCAGCTATCATACTATAATGACGGATCAAATCCCGATGATCTCAGGGAAATTGCAATTTATGCAGACACGGGTACAGATGGGATTTTTAATGAAGGCGATTTCATATTGTTTTATGGTAAAGGCACAAACAGGTGGATCTATGACAATCCGACAGGGGATTTTAACTTTATCAGGCATAACTATTCCGATACAGCCTTCTATTTTATTACCTCGGGGCAGACACAGGGTAAAAGAATCAGAACTTTCATGGAATCAACTTTACAGGCTGATTACTCTTCATCAGCTTCAGATGCTTTGTACTTACATGAGATAGAAACTGAAAATATCATTCATTCAGGCCGTGAGTGGTACCAGCCGGTTAGTTATTTAAAGGAGACCGAAATAAATCCGGGATTTAAGGATATTATAACAACTGAGAAAATCAAATACAGTATAAGAGTCCTGGCAAGAGCTTCTTCACCAACGCTTTTCAGGCTTAGCGAAAATGGATCTGTCCTCGCCGAAATCCCGGTCAATGGTGTCAACCTGGCATCAACCACAGGAACTTTCGCCCAGACTGCAGATACTGAAGGCGAAATCTTCCCGCTCTCATCATCACCTGTTTTTAAGGTATCATTTGGCAATAACGGAGATATCTCGGCAAGAGGATGGATTGATTACGTGAAATTCCATGCGAGAAGGAATAATAATTATGACGGCCAGTCAATGCATTTTACCGATTCAAAATCTGTTGGCCATGGTATGGTTACACAATTCACCATCAAAAGTTCTTCGGGCGGATTAACTATCTGGGATGTTTCTGATCCTTTTTCTGCCAGAAATGTAAATTATACAAAGACAGGGGATAATGTTACCTTCCGGCTACCCACCGATACGCTGAGAACCTTTGTCGCTTTCAGCAGCAGCAATGCCATGACTCCTATAATAAAACAGGCAGCTGTTCCAAATCAGGATCTCCATGCCTCTTATCCTGCTGATATGATAATTGTCACCCACCCTTTATTCAAACCATATGCTGAGAAACTTTCTGAGATACACCTGAAAAACAGCGGCCTTGTATCGCTGATTGTTACTCCTGACCAGATTTATAATGAATTTTCAGGTGGCATTCCCGATATTGCAGCGATAAGGAATTTTCTGAGGATGAAGTTTCTTCTTCAAAAGGACTCAAGCCATCCCTTAAAGTATCTCCTTCTATTCGGTGACGGTTCCTTTGACAACAAAACACCGCCACCGGGAAATACCAATTTCGTACCAACTTACCAGACAAAGAATTCCAGCGTAATAATTTCGTCCTTTACTTCAGATGACTTTTATGGCCTTCTTGAGGACGGCGAAGGAGAGGAGTCAGGCACGGAGGATCTTGGTATTGGACGTATCCCTGTATCTGATACAGCTTCTGCAGGAATAGTAATCTCAAAAATTGAATGGTATATCAGTCCCTTAAATCAGGGGAACTGGAAAAATATTGTTTGCATTACTGCCGATGATGAAGACGGCAATACCCATATATCAGATGCAGAAGGACTTGCAGATCTGATTAAAGAAAATGATCCCTGGGTAAATATTGAAAAGATCTATTTTGATGCTTATAATCAGGTTACTACATCAACCGGTCAGTTTTATCCAGATGTCACACAGGCAATTAATGACCGGATTAATTCCGGAGCTCTTGTATTCAATTATATCGGCCATGGCAATGAGACGAGTCTCGGACACGAAAGAGTGGTCACCCCTGAGAGTATAGGCCAGTGGAAAAACATTACCAGGCTTCCGCTTTTTATTACCGCAACCTGTGAGTTCAGCCGCTTTGATGATATAATCAAAAACAGTGCGACAGGTGAAATCAATGCTAAAAATTCATCCGGTGAACGGATACTTCTTGATCAACAGGGAGGTGCAATTGCACTTATGTCGACAACCAGGCTTGTTTATTCTGCGCCGAACTATGCACTGAACAGGAATATTTTTTCTGTCGCTTTCGACCGCGATCCCGAAGGAAATGCCCTGAGAATAGGAGATATTATCAGGATCGCCAAAAACAGGACCGGAAACAATACCAACAAAAGGAATTTTCTGCTTCTCGGCGATCCTGCAGTTCGCCTATCATGGCCCTGGCACGGTAATGTTATCACTGACTCAATAAACAATATAACGGAAGGAATAACTTCCGATACCCTTAAAGCCCTTTCCATGATTACGGTAACCGGTCATATTGAGAACCTTACAGGGCATCAGCAAAGTGATTTCAACGGTGTTATCGTACCGCTGGTTTACGGCAGTCCGCGCGAGGTTGAGACTCTGGCAAACGACGGAGGCCAGAAAATGTTTTTTGAACTTCAGAACAACGTACTTTTCAGCGGCAAAACCAGTGTGGAAAACGGGAGGTTCAGATTTACATTTATTGTTCCGCGGGATATTGACTATTCTTACGGCCGGGGAAAGATCAGTTATTATACCTCCGATGGAAGTTATGATATTACCGGTAACTTTTCTGATTTTGTAGTGGGTGGATTCAGCGACACGGAATACTCTGATAAATCAGGACCAGATATCAGGCTTTATCTGAATGACACCCTCTTCCGAAGCGGGGGCATAACCGACAAGAATCCAAGGCTCCTGGCCCTGATTGAGGATGAAGGAGGAATAAACACATCGGGAACAGGCCTCGGGCACGACCTTTTATGCTGGCTTGATAATGACAGGAACAGATCATTTATCCTGAATAATTATTATGAAAACGATTTTGACAATTACAATAAAGGAAAAGTAATTTACGACTTTTCCGAACTGGCTGTGGGAAATCACACTGTCACATTAAAAGTCTGGGACAATTTCAATAATTCGAATGAAGAATCGATAATTTTTCTCGTCGAAAACGGAGAGGAATTCGTGCTGAAAAACCTTCTGAATTATCCTAATCCTTTTACAACAGGTACAAATATCACTTCTGAACATAACAGACCCGGCGAATTATTTGATATAACAGTATCAATATTCAATATGACCGGAGGATTAATAAGGATCATAAAAGCTTCCGTACCTGCCACCGGATACCAGCTCGCTCCGATAGAATGGGATGGCAACAGCGCCGGTGGATCAAGGGCAGGCAGGGGAGTCTATCCCTACAGAGTCACAATTAAAACAGAAAAAGGTGAAACTGCCACTATTTCAGGGAGAATGATCATTTATTAACAAGGACACAATAAGTCACTGAAATATTTGTTTTATATTTGCAAAATCTCAGAAAGATATATATCAGCATGAAGAAAAAGTCTACTCCTATTATTGTTTTTTTATTGTTTTTTGCGTTAGCAGCCAGGTCCTATGCACAGGAACTTAATGCCATTCAGACGGTGGTTCCTTTTCTGACGATAGCACCTGACTCACGTGCCGGAGCAATTGGAGACGCAGGTGTGGCAACAAGTCCTGACGCATTCAGCATGCACTGGAACCCTGCTAAATTTGCGTTTATTGAGGAGAATGCCGGCGTTGGAATATCATACGCCCCATGGTTAAGGAACCTTGTTCCAGACATAAATATTGCCACTCTTGCAGGTTTTTACAGGATTGATGCAAAACAGGTCCTAAGTTCAAGCCTGGTATATTCTTCCCTTGGCGATGTTCCGTTTACTGATGAATACGGAAACCTTGAAAGAACATTCAAACCTAATGAATTCTCCTTTGATGTAGGCTACTCAAGGCTTTTTTCTGAAAATTTTTCAGGAGGAATTGCCTTCAGGTTTATATATTCAAACCTTACAGGAGGATCTTATTCGGGAGGTGAAGCAACAAAACCAGGCACTTCATTTGCAGCAGATATCTCGGGCTATTACAAAAAGGATATTACTATGTTCAGTAAAGATGCTGAGTTTGGCCTGGGATTCAATTTCTCGAATATCGGATCAAAAATGAGCTATTCTGACAGTCAGACTTCCGATTTTATCCCGATGAATATGAGGCTTGGTACAGCCTGGACCATTAACCTTGATAATTTTAACAGTCTTTCACTTGCATTTGATATAAACAAGCTCCTTGTCCCGACACCTCCTATCTATGATGCTGATGGAGAAATTGTTGACGGTATGGACCCTGATGTTGGCGTTCCTACGGCAATAATCCATTCATTCTATGATGCACCAGGAGGTTTCACCGAAGAGATGCATGAGATAACTTATTCAATAGGTGCGGAATACTGGTATAATAAACAGTTTGCACTGAGGGCAGGATATTTTCATGAACATGAATCCAAGGGTAACAGGAAATACTTTACTGCCGGAGCAGGGTTCAAGCTTAAGGGCTTCGCCATTGATTTTTCATACCTTATGCCAACTGTTTCAAATCACCCTCTGGCCAGGACACTCCGGTTCTCGCTTGCTTTTGACATCGGCACATTGAAGAAAGGCAGCATTTCTCCCCAATGAACATCAGAATAGGACAGGGTATCGATTTTCACCGTCTGGAGCCAGGACTTGAACTATGGCTGGGGGGAATCAGGATACCTTCTGAATATGGCTGCGTTGCTCACTCTGACGGCGATGTCCTTCTTCATGCAATATGTGATTCTCTTCTTGGAGCAGCAGGATTACAGGACATTGGTCATTATTTCCCTGATTCTGACCCTGAATTTAAAAATATCGACAGCAAGGTTTTACTGAAAAGAACTTTTGATACAATCAGTGAAAAGGGCTATAGTGTTGGAAACATCGATTGCACCATATGTCTTGAAAAACCTAAAATCGCTGCATATACTCCTGAAATGAAAATAACCATTTCAGCAATTCTCAAAACACTTCCCGATAACATATCAATAAAAGCCACTACTACAGAAAAACTTGGATTCATCGGCCGGGAGGAAGGTGTTGTCGCTATAGCTGTAGCGCTTCTGCAATGAGTTTATCATCAGCAATATAAGGCACTGTCACATTAAGTCCCGGAGTTCTTTTCATCTCCCTGTCAAGTGTGAACATGGCTCCGCTGTTCCTTGCCCAGCTTCGTCTGGCTATGCCATTATTTACATCCCACATAAGCATCATTCTGAGCTTTTTCTCAGCTTCTTCTGATCCGTCAAGTACCATCCCGAATCCCCCGTTAATAACCTCTCCCCATCCCACTCCCCCACCATTATGCAATGAAACCCATGTTGCTCCCCTGAAGGAATCTCCAATCACATTCTGGACTGCCATATCGGCCGTAAATCTTGAACCATCCCTTATATTCGAAGTCTCCCTGTAGGGTGAATCAGTACCTGACACATCATGGTGATCCCTTCCGATAACAACAGGAGCCGATATCATTCCGCGTTGAATGGCAGAATTGAATGCTTTTGCAATTTCAATCCTGCCCTCCGCATCAGCATAAAGAATTCTCGCCTGTGAGCCTACAACCAGCCTGTTTCTGGCAGCTTCCTTTATCCAGTGGATATTATCCGATAACTGCTGCTTTATCTCCTGTGGAGAGTCCACCAGCATCTTACCCAGTGTTTCGGCTGCAATCCTGTCAGTTATTTCCAGGTCGGCCGGATCGTTTGAACAACATATCCACCTGAAAGGACCAAATCCGTAATCGAAGCATTCCGGGCCCATTATATCCTCAACATAAGAGGGATATTTGAAATTTCCACTTGAGTCCAGAATGTCAGCTCCTGCCCTCGATGCTTCAAGAAGAAATGCATTCCCATAATCAAAGAAGTACGTACCCCTTTCGCAATGGATATTGATTGCCCTGACCTGCCTTCTTAAAGATTCCCTCACAAGTTCTTTAAAACGTTCCGGATCAGAAGAGATGAGCTTATTTGACTCCTCAAATGAAATGTCTGCAGGATAATAGCCTCCCCCCCAGGGATTATGAAGTGAAGTCTGGTCTGAACCAATGTCAATTTTGATACTATTCCTGGCAAACTGCTCCCATATATCCACAATATTTCCCTGATATGCAATGGAGACTATCCTTTTTTCGTTCCTGGCAACATTTACCCGTTCTATAAGTCTGTCGGTATCGGAAATCACTTCGTCCACCCATCCCTGTGAAAAACGTGTCTTTATCGCTTTTGGATTGACTTCAGCTACAACAGAGATGACACCAGCAATACCTGCAGCTTTGGGCTGTGCCCCTGACATGCCGCCCAGACCGGATGATACGAAAAGAGGCAGGTCTGAATTCTTATTATTCACCCGGAGCTTTCGGCAGGCATTCAGAATGGTAATTGTAGTTCCGTGTACAATTCCCTGAGGGCCAATGTACATATAAGAACCTGCTGTCATCTGACCGTACTGGGAAACGCCCAGCGCATTAAATTTCTCCCAGTGATCCTGTGATGAGTAGTTGGGGATTACCATTCCATTAGTTACAACAAGCCTCGGCGCATCCTTATGTGAAGGGAAAAGACCAAGCGGATGACCAGAATAAATAACAAGTGTCTGTTCGTCAGTCATGCCAGCCAGGTACTTCATTGCAAGCCTGTACTGAGCCCAGTTCTGAAAGACAGCGCCATTACCGCCATAAGTAATCAGTTCATGAGGATGCTGAGCCACTGCACAGTCAAGGTTATTTGAAATCATCAGCATAATAGCTGCAGCATGCCTCGAATTATGAGGAAAATCGTCAATATGGCGCGCTTTGATCTCGTAATCAGGTCGTAATCTGTACATATAGATCCTTCCGGTATCCTTAAGCTCTCTTGCAAACTCGCCAGCCAGTATCATGTGAAACTTAACAGGAAAATATCTTAAGGCGTTCTTTATGGCAAGTCTCTTTTCGTCAGTCGACAATATGTCTTTTCGCTTGGGGGCATGATTCAGATTCTGATCATAAGGTTTAGGGGCAGGCAATGTCTCCGGGATGCCCTCAAGAATCATTGTTTTAAAATCCGAGTTGGTCATAATTAGTAATAGACTATTATAATGTAAAGTTAATTAAATAAAAAAACCACCCGTATGAGGTGGTTTCCAATATCATTTTGTCCTGTTCTACAAGTGGCTTTCGCTTATTATCTCATCATCAACAAGTATCCTGCCACAGTATTCGCATACAATAATTTTCTTCCTTGACCTGATGTCAAGCTGCCTCTGGGGTGGAATCTGGTTAAAGCATCCGCCGCAGGCATCACGCTGAACGGGAACAACTGCCAGCCCGTTTCTTGCATTTGATCTTATCCTTTTATAGGCGGTTAGCAGCCTCTCTTCTATTACAGCCTCTATTTTTTCAGATTTTTTGTATAAACCCTCTTCTTCCTTCTGGGTATCGGAAATAATCTCATCAAGCTCTTTTTTCTTGTTTTCGAGATCCGTCTGGCGGTCGGCCAATGTTGCCTCTGATTCAGAAATTACCATTTTCTTTTCTTCCACCTGAACAGAAAACTCTTTAATTTTTTTATTATAAAGTTCTATTTCAAGATTCTGAAATTCGATCTCTTTTGACAGAGAGTCAAATTCCCGGTTATTCCTTACATTTTTTTGCTGTTCCTCGTATTTTTTAATCAGAGCTTCAGCATCGGTAATCTCATTATTCTTCTTTGAAACCGCTTTTTCAAGGCTAACCACCTCGTCCCTGAAGTTTCCAAGCCTGGTTTCGAGCCCGGCAATCTCATCCTCGAGATCCTGAACTTCAAGCGGCAGCTCACCCCGAAGAGTCTTGATCTTATCTATTTCTGAATCTACTAGTTGCAAACCATATAACGCCCTAAGCCTCTCCTCTACAGATATCTCAGCTTCGTGTGTTTTGACTTTTTCCATTTTAAAGATAATTTATCGGATTGGTATTTGTTTCTGAAAACCGGACTGCAAATTTAGGGAATTTTTTAACAATTAGGTCCTTTAAAATTTCTATTGAGTATTTTTCAGATTCATAATGTCCGCAATCAACAATTAAAATCCTGCCATCAGCCTCAAAGAAAGTGTGATATTTGATGTCACCGGTAACAAAGGCATCAGCACCCGATGCAACCGCGTCATTTAAAAGTGAAGCTCCTGAGCCCCCGCAAAGGGCAACTTTCTTGACTGAATTGCCTGTCAGCCCTGAATAACGGATTCCCGGAGCCTGAAATACTGTAGATATCTTGTTGAGAAAATTTATCTCGCTGACCGGTTCTGTTAAATCGCCAGTGCAACCCAGTCCGATCTCAATATTATTATTTTCAAGCGGATAAAGGTCATATGCTACCTCCTCATAAGGGTGCGCTCCAAGAAGCGCTTTGATAACCTTCTCCTTAAGATGTGAAAAAAATATTGTCTCAAATCTTATTTCATTCGCGAAATGTATTTTTCCCTTCTGCCCGGTGTAAGGATTTGTTCCCTCTCCTGCCCTGAAGCTGCCTGTTCCTGAAACACTGAACCCACAGTGGTCGTAATTGCCTATATTTCCGGCGCCTGCATTAAAGATCGCTTCCCGCACCTTATCAAGATGATCTTCCGGAAGAAAAGTCACCAGTTTAACCAGTCTGTTTTTTAAAGGCATAAGGACCCTGATATTCTGCAGACCGAGCTTTTGGGCCATCTTTATACTTACTCCGTTACTCATCATATCAAGATTGGTATGTGCTGAATAAACAGCAATATCATTCTTTATGGCTTTGACAAGTATCCTGTCGGTTGATGTATTTCCGGTTATTTTCTTTATCCCGCTAAAAATGAGGGGATGATGCGAAACAATAATGTCGCAGCCCTTCTGAAAAGCCTCATCAATTACTGCTTCTGTAACATCGAGAGCAATCAGTGCTGAAGTTATCTCTTTTCCAGGCTGACCAACCTGTAGTCCGGAGTTGTCATATCCTTCCTGAAATGACAGAGGAATTTCTGAATCAAGATAGTTACTAAGATCTGAAAGTTTCATAGTGAATATTTTCGCTGTGGATTTCTGTCTCTCCTCTGTGAAAATCTTATGCCCCCAACCACGTCTTGCGTTGCTATTAGTAAAGTCTTCTTTAGGGCAGGCAGGGATTTAGGGGCGTATTATTTAAATATTATCCCGTAAGTCGAGCAGAATACCCCTGATCTTCTGAAGTGATTCGTTTATCTGATATTTATGGTCAGCTTCATCCCATTTCCCTGAAAGTTTCTTCTTCACACCTGCCATTGTCATCCCTTCCTCCTTTAGCAGCCTGTGAATGATCATCAGGTTCTTCAAATCTGACCCGGTAAACATTCTGTTCCCCTTTTTATTCTTCATGGGCTTCAGTATGTCAAACTCATTTTCCCAGAATCTTACAGTTGAAACCGGAACCTCAATCATTCTTGAAACTTCCCCTATGGAATAATAGAGCTTTTCTATTTTCTTTTCCTTATACGGCATTATTATATTTCTATAAATGAGATCCTTCGTTCTTCCCTTGCCCGGTTCAGAGTAAAATTAATCAAATGACTGACCCGTTTTTGAAGCGATCTCAATCATTTTTTCATATTCTGCAGGTGACAGGTCATTAAAGAAATAGTTAACAGGATCGACATTCACTTCATTCAGTTTGATCTCATAATGCAGGTGTGGTGCAACTGACATTCCTGTATTGCCAACATATCCGATTATATCTCCTCTCCTGACCTTTCTCCCTTCCTTAATATTAAAACTTTCAAGGTGTGCGTATATTGAAGTGTAGCCAAAACCATGATCAATAACAATATAATTACCCATACCCCTTTTGCTCGACTGCACCGATTTGACGGTCCCGTCACCCGATGCATAAACCTCTGTTCCCAGAGGAGCAGTAAAATCCATCCCTGAATGAAATTTGCTGATTTTGTAAACAGGATGTATCCTTAATCCAAACCCGGATGCAATTCTGGAAAGATCCTTTGTAGATATAGGGATGATTGCCGGAATTGACCTCAGCATGACTTCTTTTTCCCTGGCAAGCAGTATAAGTTCATCGAACGATTTCGACTGAACATATACTTTCTTCCTCATGACGTCGAGTTTTTTAGTGGTTTCAATTACAAGTCTGGAATTATTAAAACCCTCAAGTTCATCATAACGGTTGATCCCGCCGATACCTGCCTGGCGCTGAGTGGTCTGGACAGGTTCAGCTCCGAAAATAGTTCTGTAAAGGTTATCGTCGGTTTCCTGAAGATGGTCGATCACCTTTTCAAGGTTTCCCATTTCCCTGTGAATTAAATCATACTGAAGTGTAAGCTGTTCAATTTCGCGTTTAAGGGTTTTTTCCCTGGGAGAATCAAAAAATAATCCAAACATGAAATTAAGCACTAGTGCAATAATAATTGATCCGATTATATATGCCAGCGACCTGAGTAAAATTGCTTTCACTCCCAGTCTGATCTTATCAAAGCTCAGGGAGTCGGGATTATACTTGTATTTTGTGTTGGCCATGATCCAGCAAAGATAAATATTTCAAATTACTTATGAAATCTTCCTGATGATTTGGATCAGGGTTCCGGATCATTTGTAATACTGAAAAATATTATCTGAATTTTGTCTGGGAAGTGAGCGTCTGAATCATTTCAAAATACTCCTCTTCAGTAAGATCATTATTGAAATAATAGAGAGGATTCTTATGTTGTCCGTAAAGATCAATCTGGTAATGCAAATGAGGACCTGAGGAAGTCCCGGTACTCCCGCTTATACCTATCAAATCACCCCGTTTTACATTTAATCCGGTAGTAACGCTGATTTTGCTGAGATGTCCATAAGTTGACCTGTAGCCATAACCATGATCAACAACGATGCAATTGCCGAATCCGCCGTTCCATCCTGCTTCAATAACCTTTCCGGAACCAGTTACATAAACCTGAGTTCCGTAAGGAGCGCTGAAATCCTGTCCGTGATGCCATTGAGGTGTTCCGAGAACAGGGTGTTTTTCCCTGAATTTCATTCCGTCACCGAGCCTGTAAATAACATTAACCGGGCTTATCATGGGAAGATATTCCATCTCCCTTTTCCATTCATTCTTTCTTTCCTCTATGGCATTAAAAGATTCATACTGAACAGTTGATCTGTTTCTGATCTCATCAATTTTAGTACGGAATGAAAGCATCAGGAGTGAATTATCATAACCCTCGAGTTCTTCATATCTGTTAACACCTCCTTTTCCCATATTCCTGATCGAGGAAGGAATGGAATCCATATCCAGAATAGTCCTGTAACGGTTTCCATCTGATTGTTCAAGATCATCGAGGATTTTCACCGAGTTATCAATTTCACGTCCCATCAGTGAGTATTGAAGCTTTATGTTTTCAATTTCCTGACTCAATGCCTTTTCTTTAGGGGAACCGAACATGCTATTGATTATGGCTGTATACAACAGTGTAACAGCAACACAAAACAAAGATCCCAAAGTAAAGCGGATCAGCTTTTTCTTCCAGGGTAACCTTACCCGTTTGTACTGAAGATCGGATAGATCAAGAAAATATTTCCTGTTGGCCATTAACTGCTCTGGTTTTTTTGACCGTAACTGACAAATCTAAAACAATTAATTAATTTTACAAACTAAAAATTAAGTTACTTATTGTGCTGAAATATGTTATTTACACTAAAAGCAAACGAGTTAAGAAAGTTGTATTTTGATTTTTTCCGTTCAAAAGAGCACCTGATAGTCACGTCTGCACCAATGGTCATTAAGAATGATCCTACACTTATGTTCACAAATGCCGGGATGAACCAGTTCAAGGATATTTTTCTGGGGAACAAGCTTCCGGTAAGCAGGAGAATAGCAAACTCACAGAAATGCCTCAGGGTATCCGGTAAGCATAATGATCTTGAAGAGGTGGGTCGTGATACCTATCATCATACCATGTTCGAAATGCTTGGTAACTGGTCATTTGGTGATTACTTTAAAAAGGAAGCCATAGACTGGGCATGGGAATTCCTGGTAAAACAGCTTAACATACCTGAGGAGCGGCTTTATGCAACTATTTTTAAAGGGAGCCCTGAAGAAAATGTCGCCAGGGATGATGAAGCTTTCAACTGCTGGAAAGAATGTTTTAACGATCCTGAAGACAGGATAATCGAGGGTTCAAAAAAGGATAATTTCTGGGAAATGGGAGAAACCGGGCCCTGCGGTCCCTGTTCAGAAATACATGTCGATATAAGAGATGAATCTGAAAGAAAGAAAGTGCCGGGGTATAAGCTCGTCAATACAGGACACCCTCACGTAATTGAGATATGGAATCTGGTTTTCATTCAGTATAACAGGCTCTCGGATGGCAAACTCGAACAACTTCCCGCAAAACACGTTGATACGGGAATGGGATTTGAAAGGCTTTGCATGGTCGTTCAGGGAAAGAAATCAAACTACGATACCGATCTCTTCCAATCGGTAATAAGCGAGATCTCTGCAATCACAGGGAAGAAATACGGAGTCAATGAAACATGGGATATTGCTTTGAGGGTTATTGCAGACCACCTCAGAGCTGTATCCTTTTCAATAGCCGACGGGCAGATGCCCTCAAATAATAAAGCAGGCTATGTTATAAGGAGAATCCTCAGGAGGGCTGTCCGATACGGTTATAACAACCTCGGTACGGAAGAACCGTTTATTTACAAACTTGTTCCAGTTCTTGCAGGTGTTATGGGGGAAAATTATCCTGAGCTTGTTACCGGGAAGGATCATATTGCAAAGGTGATCCTCGAGGAAGAGACCTCATTCCTGAAAACCCTGGGAAAAGGACTGAAGCTGATCGAAAAGAAAATTGAAGAACTAAGAAATGCAGGCAGAAACATTCTTCCGGGTAAGGCAGCCTTTGAGCTTTATGATACATTCGGATTCCCTGTCGACCTTACCCAGCTTATCCTGAAGGAAAATGGAATGAATACTGATATTGACGGTTTTGAGAACGAGATGAAGAATCAGAAAAGCAGATCGAGGGAAGATGCAACTGTCGAGGCCGGTGACTGGATAATTGTCAGGGAGACCGGGGAAACAATATTTACCGGGTATGCTGTTACAGAAGATGACGTTCTGATATCAAAATATCGCAAAATAAAATTCAAGGGCAGGGAGAGCCTCCAGATCATACTTGACAGAACACCCTTTTACGCTGAATCGGGAGGACAGGTAGGAGATACAGGGTTCCTTATATCCGGCAAGGATAAGATTGAGATATCCGATACGGTAAAGGAAAATAATACCATAATACATCTGAGCCATGGTATTTTAACTGATGCATCTGCAAGGTTTCATGCAGCAGTTGATACGGAGAAAAGGCAGATGACTGAAAACAACCACACTGCGACACATCTTTTGCATCATGCATTAAGATCGGTTCTTGGTAAACATGTTGAACAGAAAGGCTCGCTCGTAACCCCTGATCGCCTCAGGTTCGATTTCAGTCATTATACCAGGCTTACCAAAGAAGAACTGAAAAAGGTGGAAGAAACAGCAAATAAGCTCGTCAGGGAGAGCAGCAATATCAGGGTGTCGGAAGGGATCTCTATGAAAGATGCCCGGGAGATGGGTGCAATGGCCCTGTTTGGTGAGAAATACGGGGAAACCGTAAGAGTGGTCCGATTTGGAGAATCAATAGAATTGTGCGGAGGAACTCATGTGGATAATACCGGAAGCATCGGGATCATAAAGATCATATCCGAAGGAGGCATAGCTGCTGGCATCAGAAGGATCGAAGCCCTGACAGCTGCCAGGGCAGAGGAGTATATTAACGAAAAAATTGAATCAACCGAGGAGGTCGCCGCCCTTCTTAAAAGTACCGGAAACATCAGGGAAAGCGTAGAAAAGATTCTTGCAGAAAATGTCATTCTGAGAAAAACCATTGAAAAATTTGAAGCTCAGTCAGCCTCAGCTTTAATTATGGATCTTGAATCAAAAGCAATTCTGATCAAAGGGATAAAGTTCATTTCCGGTAAAATTGATACCGGTTCAGCTGAGATGCTTAAAAATATAGCCTCCCGGATACGCAGTTCATCTGATAATACAGTACTTGTAATTGGAGCCGGAACCGGTGAAAAAGCAAATCTCATGGTTATGGTAAGTGACGCACTTGTAAAGGGGAAAAACATAAATGCGACTGCTATCATAAAAGAGATAGCCGGGGAGATCAACGGAGGAGGCGGAGGACAACCATTTCTGGCATCAGCAGGAGGCAGAAATTCTGCAGGTCTAACCTCAGCTCTTAAGAAAGCTGAAGAATACATCAGGAATCTGTTGCAATAAATTCATTTTAAAATGAAGAGACTATCTTATTTCTTCCCTGCACTGATATTCATATATTATTCATTGCACCTGGTATCATGTACACCAGCAGCATGTTTTGAAGAGACTAACGCATATCTTAAAGCATCATTCTATATAAATTCCACAAAACAGAAACTTCCACCCGACAGCGTCACTCTTTCAGGTCTCGGGCAAACAGAAAAAATCTATAACAAGGCTTCCGGATTGCAACCGGCACTCTTCCCATTGAATTCATCATCCTCCAGCAGCACTTTTGTTATCAGGATAAATGGAATTGATGACACAATAGAGTTCAATCATTCCAGCTTCCCT
This sequence comes from uncultured Bacteroidales bacterium, assembly GCA_963753495.1. Lineage (GTDB taxonomy): Bacteria > Bacteroidota > Bacteroidia > Bacteroidales > VadinHA17 > LD21. Next base: position 238,790 of record CAVWCO010000006.1, on the reverse strand, counting down.
CATCTGATCTCAAAAGAGTGCGGTTATTCAGTCTTCCATTCACTTGAAATGCATACATTCTCACAGCACAACATTGATACTATCCTGATAATAAACCGTAATATCACCACTGTAAATGAGGAGAATATACGCATATTTTATTAGTCTCCTGGTTTTCCTTTCAGCTGCTGAACTGGTTGCTCAGGACACAGTTCTTTTTCCGCTGAAGATCAGGTTAGGGTTTGACCTTGTCGGTCCTGGCATGTATATCTATGATAATGATCATCTAAGTATGGAGGGATATGTATCATTCGATAAAAGTGAGAAGATGTCATTTGTCCTTGAAGGCGGGTATGCTGACTACAGGTATACACAGTATAATTACGATTATCAAAGCAGCGGCATTTTTACCAGGATTGGGGTAGATTTCAATTTCCTGAAACCTGAAATATCAAAAGGAAAATACTGGGCTGGTTTAGGATTGCGATACGGCCTCAGCATTTATAATTCCATGACCCCCACGTATGAACAGGAAAACTATTGGGGTACATTTTCTTCTTCGATTCCCGAAAGTTCAGGTACAGGACATTTTCTTGAAGCCGCTCCCGGTTTCAGAACTGAATTATTGAGAAACTTAAGCCTGGGTTGGACTCTCAGGTTGAAATTTCTTTTGTCAGGTGGTGGCGGAAAGGACCTGAAACCCATCTATCTTCCCGGTTATGGAAACGGAGAAAAAATAACCACACTTGGTATTAATTATTATATTTCATGGAGTATTCCTTACAAAACCAAGAGGGTAATAACAAAGCCAGTAGTTGTAGAGGAACCTGATGAAACAGAAGAGGAAGAGGTAGTGCAGCAAGGATCAGGCTTCAGGTAAAGCAAATACCTGATTATTAATATTTTAAGTGTCAGTTCTATGGCTAAAGACCCATAACCCGATAAATGTAAGCAGTCCGTTGAGCAGGAGTAATTCAAATCCGAATTTGTACCCGTTAAATAATTGAACAGAATATATACTCAGAAAATAACAGGTAACCGGTGAAAGGATGGCAACAAAAGGTGTAATTCTGTCATTTACCTGCCTTTTTGTAAATAGTCCGAAGCAGAACAGGCCCAGCAGCGGACCATAGGTGTATCCTGCAATAGTGAACAGCTTGTCTATAATAGCCCTGTCATTCAAAGACCTGAATATAAGAATGCAGATAAAAAATATCAGGGCTACCGTTATATGTACCGCATATCTTGCTTTTGTTTTTGCCTCTTCTGTCATTCCCTCCCTTTTTTCGAGACCCAGGAAATCAATGCTGACTGAGGTTGTGAGTGATGTCAGTGCACCGTCGGCGCTTGGGAAAGCAGCAGAAATAAGTCCCACCAGAAAAACAATCCCTGCGACAGGGGTCAGATAATTAAAAGCTATTGTGGGAAAAAGATCATCTGTTAAGGGAACGGTAATGTTTTTACTCTGGGCATAAATAAGAAGGAAAGCCCCCAGAACAAGGAAAAGAAAATTCACAAAAACAAGGATTCCGCTGAAAGTGAACATATTTTTCTGGGCTTCTTTTAAATTCCGGCAGCTGAGATTTTTCTGCATCATTTCCTGGTCAAGTCCGGTCATAGAAATTGTAATAAACATCCCGCTGAGAAATTGCTTTACAAAAAATCTCTCATTATGCCAGTCAGTAATGAACATCCTGGATATTGAACTGTCAAAAACTGTTCCGGCAAGCTTAAACACAGAGGTCCCCATTTCCCTGCTTATATATATCACCGAAAGAACAACAGCAACCAGCATAAATGTTGTCTGAAGCGTATCTGTCCAGACTATTGTCCTGATGCCGCCTTTCAGGGTGTATAGGATTATAAGGGTAATAAATATCATGACATTAACCCAGAAAGGAACATTCCAGGCATCAAAAACGAAAATCTGAAGAACATTTATTACAAGGAACATACGCAGGGAAGCCCCAAGGATTCGTGACAGGATAAAAAATCCGGCTCCGGTTTTATATGACCAGAATCCAAAACGCTTTTCAAGATAGGAGTAAATCGAAGTTAATTTCAATTTATAATACATCGGCAGTAAGACAAGAGCAATTACGAAGTATCCGAAAAGGTAGCCAAAGACCACTACCATATAGCTGAACTGCGTTTCTTTAACCCAGCCAGGTACCGACATAAAGGTAACTCCCGAAAGCGATGCCCCGATCATACCATAAGCAACCACAAACCAGGGCGAAATCCTGTTGCCGATGTAAAATGACTGATTGTTGGCCTTTCGGGCTGTGATCCAGGTAACTGCAAACAGGAGAACTGTATAGGCGAAAAATATACCAAGGATCAGTATTGGTTTCATCTAAATGAAAATTAATCTGCAAGGATAGCAAAAAGAATGGAAGACAAAAAATTACCGGCAGGTTTAGTATAAAGGTAATAATTGAACTATTTTTGTCTAAAACCTCTCAACATGAGCTTCTCGGAGTACCCCTCAAAACTTCTTGAAAATGCTGTTAATGAATTTGCTTCTCTTCCCGGCATTGGAAGAAAAACAGCTTTCAGACTGGTAATGAATCTTCTTAAAAGAGATCCGGATGAGGTAAGAAGATTCGGAGAATGCGTTATCAGGCTTCACGATGAAATCCATTACTGCAAGGTTTGTAATAGTATTTCAGACAGTGAGACGTGTAATATCTGCAGTGATGAAAAAAGAGACAGGTCGTTGGTATGCGTTGTTGAAAACATACAGGATGTAATGGCCATTGAGAATACACGCCAGTATAAAGGTATTTATCATGTCCTGGGCGGTGTCATATCGCCTGTCGACGGGATAGGTCCTGCCGATCTGAAAATTGATGCACTCGAAGAGAAAGTAAAAAATGGAGGGATCAGCGAAATTATTTTTGCCCTCAGTACTACCATGGAGGGTGATACTACTAATTTCTACCTTTTCAGGAGACTGGATAAATATAATGTATATCTTTCTACTCTGGCAAGAGGTGTGGCTATTGGAGATGAACTGGAATATACAGATGAAATAACGCTTGGCAGGGCTATCAACAACAGGAATCCTTACCATCAATGATCTGATTGTTTCAACTGGTCCCGGTTTTGTTAAACAAATCCGGCTCCTGTTTGTTAAATTATAAAAACAATTACATGGCACGGATGAATATAATACTTCCCGCAATGGGTGAAGGGGTGATAGAGGCAATCATCAACAAATGGCTTGTTAAGGCAGGCGCTGAAGTAAAGGAGGATGATCCTCTTGTTGAGGTTGCTACTGATAAGGTTGATTCAGAAATACCGGCTCCTTCCGCAGGAATTATTTTAGAAATTAAAGCTGCTGAAGGTTCTGTGGTAAAAATTGGTGATACAATTGCAATCCTCGAAAACAATATTGTACCTCAGCCTGAAGAAACAATCAAAATTGAGAAAGAGGTTGAAAGGATCCGCGAGACAATTGAGGCTGACAGAAAGGAGAAAAAAGAGGAGTCTATTGTTACAAGGGAAATGAAAAGCCGCACCCCTTCGGGCAAGTTTCTGTCACCCCTGGTAAGGAATATTGCAGCACAGGAAGGGATCAGCTATTCCGACCTTGATAAGATAACCGGGACAGGAATGGATGGAAGGATTACCAGGGACGATATTTTAAAGATGCTGGACGAAGGGAAGAAAAAGTTACCGGAACCTGTTATGGAAGAGAATCAAAAGATTCAAAAGGTACAAAAAGGGGAAGATGAAGTAATTGAAATGGACAGGGTCAGGAAGCTTATCGCCGAACATATGGTAATGTCTAAAAGGACATCCCCGCATGTCACTTCATTTATTGATGCAGACGTTACCCGTATGGTCAACTGGAGAAACAGCGCAAAGGAAAAATTTCTTGCTGCTGAAGGACAGAAACTTACTTTAACACCGCTCTTTATCGATGCTGTTGCGAGAGCCCTTCATGATTTCCCGTTGATAAATGTTTCTGTGGATGGCAATACTATAATAAAGAAGAAAAATATCAATATCGGAATGGCTACAGCACTGCCTGATGGTAATCTGATTGTTCCGGTTATTAAAAATGCCAATGAGAAAAACCTGACCGGACTTGCCCGGGCAGTAAATGACCTTGCTGACAGGGCAAGAAACAACAAGCTTAAACCTGATGAAATATCAGGAGGTACTTTTACAGTCACCAATTTTGGAACCTATAATAACCTCTCCGGAACACCAATAATAAATCAGCCTCAGGCAGCAATACTCGGAATAGGTGCAATCAGAAAAATGCCGGCAGTTATCGAAACTCCCGATGGTGATGTGATTGGTATCAGGCAGATTATGATATTATCGCTCAGCTATGACCATCGAATTATTGACGGAGCCCTGGCAGGTAAATTTATAAACAGGATAAAAGAAATTCTTGAGAATTATACTCCTGATCCGGTATAAATTAAGTTATGCAAGCAGAAAATATGAATCCAATATTTGCTAATTTTGACTTTTTGCAAATTAAACCGGAGGCAGGGCTTTCTGTTTTATAAGATGTTGTTTTTATTTAAGAGAAAAATTGAAGGCAGCCTGATCATTGTTTCCTAAAATAGTTATATTTGTTAGGATGATTAAAGTCAGGAATAAAATACTCAGCCTCTTACTGCAGATAACTACTCTGTTGATATTTTCTTTCGGTGCTGCTGCTCAATCGAAAGTCGAGATGAAGAAAATTTTTGCTGAAGCAGAATCATCTTATCTGTTTGATGAATATGAACTGGCAAATCCCCTTTACCTTCTTCTGGATAGACCCGACAATTATAATATTCAGTATAAGATCGGAACATGCTACCTGAACATACCAGGAGAAAAAGCAAAAGCTATCCCCTATCTTGAATCTGCAGCAAAACATTCAAGCTATGATGCAAAGATTAATTCATATAAAGAAAAAAGAGCCCCTCTTGATGTCTGGTTTTTTCTGGCGAAAGCATATATGATCAATAACGAGTTTGAAAAAGCGCTCAGCTCGTTTGAAACTTTCAAGAAGCTTGCCGGAGAAACAAAGGAAAAAGGAGGAATGAGGAATCTCACTTTTATCGACCAGCAGATTCAGGCCTGCAACAATGCTATAACGGGTCAGGAGGATCCCTTCAGAATAAGTAAAAAGCTTGTAAGTCCCGGCTTCAGCCAGGGTTCAATTAATGAAAATCCGGCTGTCAGCTTTGACGGAAATACTATTGTTTATACTGAACGCAGAGGTCTTTTGAATGCAATTATGTTCTCAAAAAAAATCAGTGGAAAATGGCAGCCTCCGGTTGAAATCAATTCACAACTTAAAGCCGGTGATGATTGCTCTTCATGTTCACTGAATGGTGACGGAACGATCCTATTTCTCTATAAAAACGACAATTTTGACGGGAATATTTATTCAGCTGAATATGTAAATGGAGAGTGGACCCCGATTAAAAAGCTAAACAAAAACATTAATACTAAATTCTATGAGTCGCATGCATCAGTCTCTGCTGATGGAAATAATCTTTATTTTACAAGTAACAGGAATGGGGGAAACGGAGGACTTGATATTTATCTTTCAGAAAAGGATGCTACCGGAGACTGGGGACCTCCAATTATTCTTAGTAAAACGATAAATACAATCTATAACGAAGATACTCCATTCATAACATTGAACGACTCATTGCTTTATTTCAGTTCAGAAGGGCACAGCGGGATGGGAGGATATGATATTTTCAGGAGTCAGGGAACAGATACAGCATGGCGATCACCTGAAAATATGGGTTTCCCGATAAACTCGACAGATGATGACAGGTTTTTCCAGCCATTCAACAACGATGAGAACGGATTTTATTCTATAACAACCGGCTATAAAAAGAAAGAGATTTTCTACATTACCCTTACCAATTACAGGCTTAACAGGATATATGAATTATCTGGTAATTACAGTCTGAAAGATACCATCGTTACATTTGATGAAAAGAATATTATTTATCTGATCAACAAAGAATCAGGCGACACAGTCGAGACAGGTTATCCTGACAGGAATACAGGCAGATATAATTTTATAGTTGCTCCCGGCAGATACAGGCTTGTATATACTGGTCCTGATGGCTATTATCCTCAGTATACTGATACTTCTATTGTAATGAATAATCCTTCCAGGGTTATTACCCTTAAAGATATTGTTCTTGACAAAAACCCAACGATTATTTACGAAAAGCTCGACCTTTCTGATATCCCCCTGGTGGATAAAATTGACTCCAGTATTCTGATCAGAAACCTTAGGGTTTATGATGTTACAGAGAATGATTTGCAGGACACAACGATTCTGTATTATACCGTACAGGTCATGGCTCTTTATAATCCCGTAGATATCAGCTATTTCAGGTACGTTTCAGACATCAAGGTATTTTATAATGAATCGGACCTGTTCTACAGGTATACCACAGGTATTTTTACAGTCAAGGATGAAGCATATGCTCACAGAGATAATCTTTTTAGCAAGGGTTATCCTGATGATCTGTTCATTAAGAAAGTTACCCGCATGTCGGAAGAAAAAGCTGTCCCCAGCCAGAAGTATTTTACGATCCAGCTCAAGGCTACCAGCGCCCGGTTGGATATAAAATCGACCTTCCCGGGACTGACCGGTGTAAGAGAGACGGAAGAAATCGACGGAATGTATCATTATCTGTATGGCAGGTATACTTCCGCTGCAGAGGCTAACACGGTTATGAAAAGGAAACAGATAATGGAATTTAAGGATGCTTTTGTCAGGCAGATCGATATACTGATCAAGAAATAGACTATTTTCAATATTTTACTTATCTTTTCATAATATAATACTAATTTTAGAACTATCATTTTAAAATTATTCTGAAATGAAACACATTTACCCCACGAAGAGTCTATTCATCATTTTGGTTCTGGTTACCGCTCCCACCCTGTTGCGCTCCCAGGGATCTGCAAATAAAGAATTTCTCAGAGATTTCAAGAATGCAGACATGTATTACTACTATGATGAGAATTATCTGAAGGCAGCCAGTCTGTATGAGCCTCTTGTTAAAGCTTATCCTGATAATTACAATCTGGCAGCCAAGCTGGGGATCTGCTATCTAAATCTGGACGGCAAAAAAACTGATGCCCTGAACCTTTTGAAAAAAGCTTCAAAAGGTATCGTATCAAGTGAAAAGGAGTATAAGCAAACCGGAGATAAAGCCCCTCTCGATACCTATCTGTATCTGGCAATCGCATTCCATAGATGTGACAGCCTGCAACAGGCTCTTTCATTCTTCACTAACGCTAAAAAGAACGTTGATAACGCCGACACATACCAGCAGGACTTTATTGACCTGCAGATCAGAAACTGCAGATATGCAATGGAAATGAAAAAGAGGCCCCTCAGAATAATCACTGAGTATTTCGCTCCATGGCTGAAAGATTATCCCGGAGCCTGCAATCCCGTTCTTGCTAAAAATGATTCTGTCTTTGTTTTTACTGTTAAAAGTGAAGGATTAACCCAGGTATATTGTTCTTATAAAAATGGGACATGGGGTGAACCTACCAACATCACTCAACAGCTTGGAGGATATGACAGGTTTTATACAAACTCAATTACAGGCAACGGAAAGATGCTTATAATGTATATGGATGACGGCGGAGACGGGAATCTCTATTACAGTATGAGGAGTGGTGCGACATGGTCGAAGATAAAAAGCGTCGGGAAATATGTCAATTCAATTTACTGGGAGGCACATGGATTCATTACCCCTGACGGGAAGACGATGTACTTCTCAAGCAACAGGCCGGAAGGTGAAGGTGAGCTTGATATATGGACATCGAAGAGACTTGCTGACGGCTCGTGGGAACGTCCCGTTAATCTGGGTAACACAATCAATACTCCATATGATGAAAGCACACCCTATTTTGATGTTGAAAATAGTGCATTGCTTTTCAGCTCAATCGGGCATATAAGCATGGGCGCTTATGATGTTTTCAGATCAATTGACAGGGGTGGAACATGGACACAGCCGGTAGGAATGCCCTATGCTTTCAATACTGTACAGGAAAATACCAATTTTATACTTAACAACAATGCACCCGGATTTGTAGCAAGCCGTTTTGATGAAAAAACCAATATAAGGAATATTTATTCAGTGGTTGCAGTCGATCCTGCAGATGAGCTTACCAAAACCTCAGGGACTATCAAACTTGAAGACGGGATGGAGGTCGATCCAAAGATCGCACTCGTGACGCTGAAGAATTTAAGAACCGGAGAAATAATCCAGAACATTCCAATTGGTCAGGACGGAACATTCAATTTTGATATCAAACCCGGAGAATATGAGGTATATATAAGTCATGACGGATACCATACCGATACAATGAGCCTGAGTCTGCCTCTTTATTATTCCGGAAGCTATCTGTCTGTAAATCCAACGTTGACACCTGAGAAGGTTTCAGCTGGTGATTTCCTCTCCATAAAGAATGTCCTGTTTGATTTTGACAAATACACTATAACAGATGAGGCAAAACCGACGCTGGAATTTTTGAAGAGTATAATTATCAATTATCCTGATCTGACCATTGAAGTTGCCGGTTTTACCGATGCAAAAGGAAGCACAGATTATAACAGGAAGCTTGCCGACAAGAGAGCCCAGGCTGTAATTGATTATTTCACCCTTTCAGGAATTGAAGGAGCTAAATTTGTAAAGAAAGCCTTCGGCGAATCGAATTTTGTTGCTGTCAACTCCAACCCTGACGGAACAGATAATCCTGAAGGAAGGAAATACAACAGAAGGGTCACATTCGGTATTGTCAATCCGAAAACGGGTGTTGTCCTCAGACAGGAGTCTTATACTCCAAGGTACCTCAGACAGGCCAGTTCTATTAAATACAGTATTGTCCTCACGGCGACAAAGGAGAAACTCTATCCGGGATATTTCAGTAATCTGATAAAAGATGAGATGCTGTTTGTAAGGACAATTGAAACTGATTCTCTGAACCTGTATGCACTTGGGTTATTTTATAACAGGTCCGACGCGGTGACATACCTTGGTTATTTAAAGGGAATCGGTCTCGATAAGGCTTACATAATTAACCAGTACGATCTTGAAGGCTCTGGTCCTGAGCAACCGGAATCTCAAACAATAAGGGAGCCTCTGCTTACTCGTCGTGTATTTACTATCCAGCTCAAGGCAACAAGAAGTCCAATCGACGCCAGAAAAATATTCCCAGGTTACAAGGGTGTTAAAGAAGTTGTTGCTGATGATGGTTTCTATAAATACGTATATGGAGAATACGCTTCCATAGCACAAGCTAAAGAAGCTCTTCTGGATGTAAAGAAAGACTATAATGACGCCTTTATCAGAGAGATAAATGTTCAGGCATATTAATAATAAGTCCAGGGTTATATTGTTTTAATGAAATATAAGGAAATCCTGTTACGGGCGCTTGAACCCGAAGATCTTGAATTGCTTTATTCATGGGAGAATAATGCATCATACTGGATAATTAGCAGCACTGTTGTTCCTTTTTCAAAATATACCCTTAAACGTTACCTGGAGAACTCGCACAAGGATATTTATCAAACAGGTCAGTTGCGCCTTATGATAGACCATATTGCTGATAATGCAACTATAGGGACAATTGATATTTTTGATTTTGATCCCTTTCATAAAAGAGCCGGGGTTGGAATTCTCATAGCAAACGAGAAATACCGCAGAAAGGGGTTCGCCACAATGGCTCTCAAATGTCTGATTGACTATTGTTTCAGCACACTTCTGCTTCACCAGCTGTACTGTAATATACTTGCCAATAATTGCGAAAGCATGGATCTGTTTAAAAAAGCCGGATTCGTGCAATCAGCAATAAAAAAGGACTGGATCAAAACTTCCGAGGGTCATATGGATGAATATCTTTTTCAGCTTATTAATCCGAATTCTTAATATCGTACAGGCGTTGCATGCAACGAGAGTATATTAAATCTTTTACTTTAACCCTGAAGCCAGTAGTCCGCATGCAGCAGAAACATCAATCCCTCTCGATTGGCGGACTGATGCAGAAATTCCGGATATAACCAGCTCGTGTTTAAACTGTTGTATTCTTCCCGGAGAAGATGAAATATTATTATGTCCGGGGATCGGATGATAAGGAATAAGATTGATCCTGAGCTTTGATCCATAAAGAAGATTCATTAATCCCTGGAGATGTTCATCCGTGTCGTTAATACCACCGATCATGATATAGGCAATGCTCATCCTTCGCTTCTTGCCGGCAGAATAGTTTTTTATTATGTCAATTATCCTGTCAGCAGGATCTCTCTTTTCCGCTGGAACCATTAAAGCCCTCTCATCCGGAAAAGGTGAATAGAGACTCAATGTGAGGTTACATTTTGATTCCTTGAGAAACCTGGTAATTCCTGCTGTAATACCGACTGTTGAAACAGTAATATTGCCTGAACCTAAAGCAAGACCCCACTCAGCCGTAAGAATATTACATGCCGTGAGGACATTGTCAAGATTATCCATTGGTTCACCCATTCCCATAAATACCACGTGAGTCACATTTACAGAATCAGGTATTCCAATGATCTGGTTTAAAATATCCTGAGCTGACAGATTACCTCTGAAACCATATTCCCCCGTTGCACAAAAAGGACAACCCATCCTGCAGCCTGACTGAGATGACACACAAACCGTATTTCTTTTTTTTTCCTGTAGGAAAACCGTTTCAAATTCAAGACCCTGATCATTTCTGAACAGATATTTAATTGTGCCATCCGTTGATTTTTCTGAAGCTGAAGGTTTATAAATCCCCGGATAAGAGATGTCAGTTAATTTATCCCTGACTCTTTTGGGAATACCATGGAAAAGCGAAATATCATTTATCCTTCTTTTATACAGACTGTTTGTTATGGATACGGCATGAGAATAATCACAACCTGCAAAATCCCGGATCTCCTCAGAAGTCATTCCGCAAAGAATTCTTTTAATCATTATAGCTGTTTCTACTTACAAAAATAGAACGATTATCAATAAATTAGCAATCATTTTAACTGGCTGCAAAATTAACAGCATGAAATTATAAATGAAATGAATAAAATTACAATTGCAGTTTTAATTTCGCTTTCCATTCTCTCCTGTGTTGGAAAGGATCAGGGCAAAAAGAATAACCAAATCCGGGAAACAATGATCAGAGACACTACAGAACAATATGGCTATAACCTCGAATTCCTTAAAAAATATGTCGGGGTAATTGAATTAAAAAAAGGTAATTCAGCTTTGGCTCTGGTGCCCCTATGGCAGGGAAGGGTGATGACCAGCACTTCCGAGGGAGCTTCGGGATTCAGCTTTGGATGGATAAACCATGGACTTATTTCTTCAGGAAGATCTTTGCCTCATATTAATCCTTTCGGTGGCGAAGAAAGGTTATGGCTTGGCCCGGAAGGAGGTCAGTATTCCATTTTCTTCAGGAAAGGAGATGAATTCACTTTTGAAAACTGGCAAACACCGTCATTTCTTGATACGATCCCCTTTAATTTGATTGAAATGTCTGATACTTCTGCCGCTTTCTCTTATGAAGTCAACATTGAGAATTATAGCGGAACGGCTTTAAATATTGGCATTGAAAGGGAAGTAACTCTTCTGGACAGTGATCAGGTTTTAAAGGAGACCGGCATTGACCTGACCGGATTGAACTTTGTTGCCTACAGGTCAGAGAATAAACTGATAAACAAGGGTACAAATGAATGGAAGAAAGAGTCAGGACTTCTGTCAATCTGGATGCTCGGGATGTTCAATCCTTCTCCGGCTGTTACAGTAGTCATTCCTTTTAAGCAGGGTGATGTGAATGAACTGGGTGTTGCTGTGAATGATAGTTATTTTGGAAAAATCGCAGCCGACCGTCTGAAAATATCGGGTAATATCATTTTTTTCAAGGCTGATGGTAAAAGCAGGGGCAAAATAGGAATTCCCCCAAAGAGAGCAACAGGAACAATGGGGAGTTATGACTTTGATAATAACATACTTACCTTGCTGATTTGTAAAATACCTGAAGGGGAAAAAGAATATGTCAATTCAGCCTGGAAGATCCAGGATGATCCATATTCAGGCGATGCACTGAACTCATATAACGACGGTCCCCTTGAGGATGGATCGCAAATGGGACCTTTCTATGAACTTGAAACCTCATCACCTGCTGCAGCTTTAAAACCGGGAGAAGGTATTATGCACACACAGATAACCATACATATAACCGGTGATAAAACTCTTTTAAATAAAGCTTCGGTCAGTAGCTTTGGAGTTTCCCTGGAGGAAATCGAAAACGTGTTCAAATAGCGCTTTGCAGAACTTCTTATTGAGATATTAGTCCCCTGTTCTTAAGCAGCGGGCCAATCTGAGGTTCACGCCCGCGGAAGTTAACATACATCTCCATCGCATCCATGGTGCCATTTTTCTCAAGTATGTTCTTTCTGTAAGAAGAAGCTACTGACCCGTCGAATATCCCTTTTTCCTTAAACGCTTCAAATGCATCGTTATCAAGCACCGCCGACCATGTATAACTGTAGTAGCCTGAATCGTATCCTCCGGTTATATGAATAAAGTATGTGCTTCGGTACCGGGAGATGATTTCAGGTATCAATCCTATCTTATCGAAATATTCCTTTTCAAAGCTTTGGATATCAACAACCGCAGGAGCTTCGAGCGTGTGGAAAGCCATATCAAGCAGTGAGGCGGCAAGAATTTCAACATTATCGAAACCCTGGTTAAAATAACCACTGTTCTTTATCTTTTGAACAAGAGACGCAGGAATGGGTTCCCCTGTTTTGTAATGTCTTGCATACATATTCAATACTTCCGGCTCAGTTGCCCAATGTTCCATCAGTTGTGAAGGAAGCTCCACAAAATCTCTTGCAACATAGGTCTTATTATAAGTATTCTGGTTAAAGAGAGCATCAAGCGCATGTCCAAATTCATGGAATAGTGTTATAACCTCATCCATATTCAGCAGTGCAGGCATTTCGCCGGCTGGCAGCGTAAAATTAAAAACAGTTGTAACCACCGGCGTAATTGTCTGCCCGCCAAGAATATGATGATTACGGTATGATTCCTGCCATGCTCCCTGCTCTTTGCTGTCGCGGGGATGAAAATCCATATAAAGGACACCTTTGTGAGATCCCTCTGAATCTTTTACTTCATAGGCTTCAGCATCAGGATGAGGAAGAGGACAATCTGAAATTGGAGTAAATGTAATTCCAAATAACTTTGATGCACAAGTAAAGACTCCTTCCCTGACATTTTCAAGTTTAAAGTATGGTCTTAGCTCGCTGTCATTAAGGTCATATTTCTGCTTCCTGAGTTTCTCGGCATAGAACCACCAGTCAGAAGGCTCGAGTTTAAAATTGCCGCCTTCTTTGTCAATAATTTTCTGCATCTCCCCGACTTCCTTCTTAGCTACGGGAATTGCTTTCGACCAAAGGTCGTTAAGCAGATTCAGGACATTTTCAGGTTTCTTAGCCATAACGGGTTCAAGAACATAATCGGAATGCGTTTTATAGCCTAGCAGCTTTGCCCTCTGGGCTCGAAGCCTTACAATATCTGCAAGAACCCTGTTATTGTCAAATTCATTTCCGTTATTACCCCGATTAATATATGCATTGAAAATCTGATGTCTGAGTCCCCTGTCTGGAGAATTCTGAAGAAATGGGAAAACACTGGGTCTCTGTGTTGTAAAAACCCACTTCCCATCCAGGTTTGAAGCTTTTGCGGCCTCAGCAGCTGAAGCGACAAGTGATTCAGGCAGACCTGCTATTCCTTCCTTATCAACAACAAGCATGTAATTATTGGTTTCAGCAAGAACATTCTGGTCAAATCGTACAGTCAGAACTGACAGTTCCTGATTGACCTTTTTAAGAGTGTCCTGATCCTGTTTATTCAGGTTGGCTCCGTTTCGTACAAATGCTTTGTACAGATTTTCAAGAAGAAAACTCTGTTCCTGGGTAAGATTGAATTTGGAACTGTTATCATAAACATATTTAACTCTCTTAAAAAGTTCAGGGTTCATGTTAATTTCATCCCTGAAGCCAGCTAGTCTGGGGGAGATTTCTACTTCAATATTCTGAAGCGAATCATTGGTGTTTGCTGCGGTCTGGGCGAAGAAAACAGACGACACCCTGGTAAGCAGTTCCCCACCCTTGTCCAGAGCCTCCACAGTATTTTCGAATGTTGCTTCCTGCTTGTTTTTTACAATTGCCTCTATTTCTTCCCTGTTTTCCGCCATCCCTTTTTCAAAAGCAGGCAAATAGTGCTTTGCCATTATTTTTTCAAAAGGAGGAACTCCGAAAGGAGTATCGAATTCTGAGAAGAAAGGATTTGTCTTATCAATTTCAGGCTGATTTTTGCAGGAGCTAAATGTGAATCCGGATAATACCATTATCAAAAGAATTTTAATTGTATTTTTCACGATGCTAATAATTAAGGTTGTTTACTAATTCCTATCCCTCCTGCAAAATAAGTCTATAAAAAACTGCTATCAAAAGAAATATGGATGTTTTTTGGTGCGAGGTGTGAGGAATGCGGCATGCGGTTTATGGTTGGCGGCGGGTGATGATCAGAATGTAGATGAAGGACTTAAAAGTGAATCAAATATTTGCTATTTTTGACCAGTTTTGGAGTGATGGTCACGCACGGGCGGTTGGAGAGATGGTCACGCCCTGCGTGATAGACGCCGTGGTGAATGCGGCTAAATATACTGGAGAGATGGCAGAGTGGTCGAATGCGGCGGTCTCGAAAACCGTTGTCCGCCAATCGGTGGACCGGGGGTTCGAACCCCCCTCTCTCCGCACCTCCAAATTACTCCCGCAGCCTGCAGCGGGATTTTTGTTTTTGGAACTTTCCAAACGTAGTTTGAGAAAGGGACAAAAATAAAAAGACCAGACGAGTGAAACGAGTCGGGAGTAATTTGGAGTTGCAGGAACTTCCTAAAGGGCTCGCCGAAGGCAACCCCCCTCTGCAGTTAAATTGGATATCGTAACAGGTAAAATAATTACTCTATAGCATACAATAATTATTGTAAAACAATAAGCTAATTTTAAATACAACAATTTATATTTTAGCTTTGCCTTGCTCCGGTTTCACTGAAGGTTATTAAAATACCGCCACTTCGAGGCGGGAATCCCAGTTCCAAAGGTATCCACCTACATCAATATCCCTGCCAGTGAAGCTGAGATATATGAAGCCATAGTTCCGCAAATCATTGCCTTGAATCCCAGTCGTGCAAGATCTGCTTTGCGTTCCGGAACCATAACGCCTATTCCTCCCAGCTGAATCGCTATTGAGCTGAAATTTGCAAAACCGCATAAGGCAAAGCTGGCTATAACAATCGATTTTGCGCTTAGAAGACCTTGCTGTATCATTGGTGAGAGGTCAGAGTATGCAACAAACTCATTGATTACCATCTTTGTACCCATCAATGAACCTACTTCAAATGATTCGGAAGGTGTGACTCCCATAACAATGGCAAACAATGAAAAGAATACTCCGAATACATCTTTCAGACTAAGATTATTCACATCAAGACCGATAAAATCAAGTGATGCTCCCGTCCAGCCGAGGAAAAGGCCAAAGTATCCGAGAAGTGCGTCAACCAGAGCCACAAGTGCAATGACACCAATAAGCATTGCGATGACATTAATTGAAATCGCCATCCCATCGGTTGCCCCATGGGAAATTGCATCCATTATGTTTGCATTTTGCTTCTTTACCTCAAGCTTTACAACACCCTTTGTCTCCGACTCTTTAGTCTCGGGAAATACAATCTTCGAAATGACAAGAGCTCCCGGAGCAGCCATGAGGCTTGCAGCCAGAAGATAAGAAGCCGGTACTCCCATGGAAATATAAACCGCCATGACACCGCCTGCGATACATGCCATACTGCCGGTCATTGAAGCCAAAAGTTCCGACATGGTCATACCCTTGAGATATGGCCTTATCATAATCTGAGCTTCCACCTGCCCTACAAAGGCACTGGCCACATTTGACAGGGCTTCGCTTCCGCTAACTCCCATTGCCCAGTGCACAAACCGTGCAAGAACGGCAACGATCCTTTGCATTATACCAACATGATAGGCCATCGCCACCAGAACGCAAACAAAGATTATAGTAGGAATAAGGATAAAAAGAAAAACACCTGCGCTTACAATTCCCGGAGGGAGTATCTGTGAGACTTTTGTAAGATCGCCAAACACAAATAATCCTCCCTCCTGCGAAAAATCAAGCAGCTTGTTTATTACTTTCCCAAGCCAGGCGAAAATGTCCTGTCCGATCGGGACTTTTAAAATAAACACGGCCAGGATGATCTGAAGAAGAAGTCCGGTAATAACAAGCCTGAAATTGATAGCTTTCCTGTTATTGGACCATAAATATGCCAGACCGAGAATTATGATTATTCCTATAATACCAGTAAATCGTGACATGTAATATTAAATTGGTTTGAGTCTGATTCAGATTAGGCAAATAAAAAATATTAATGTGATTTACAGATATATAAGTTAATTTGCCACACAAATTATCACAACACTTCCTAAACAGATAAAGAACTATTGCAATAAGTTGTCTGTCAAAACTACATAAAAAATTGGAAATTACATTTTGATAACTTCCCTTTTCAATGGATCAGACAAGGATAGATATTAAATATACTTGTTGTCCAGGCTGGGTGAATGGAGATGACATGTTTAAACCGGAAAGCTATAATTCCTGTCTCTGGATCTTTTTTGATTTTTATTATACAACGTATCTTTTTTGTTTGTCTTAATTACAGGATAACTGAAACTGGTTTGCCTGGATCTGCACTCACTCTTTTTGTTTTTAGATGAGCCTGTCGATGCATCTGCGGGTGCAACAATCATAAAGAGAAATATTGAAAGAAAAATAGTTATACAAACCTTAAACAACCAACTATATAAACCTTTAATTGATTTTCTGCATCCAATTAATGCTTTTTCTGTTTTTCCTGAGGGAATACTATTAATTGCTTTCATGACTTCTCTCTCCTTTTAATTTTCTTAACCTTAATTAATGCTGGTTACTCTGTCAGGTCTTTATATACTTAAACGAGTATTCAAGAAAAATTCCACTATCCTTCTGTCGTCTATAATGACTATTTTAGGGCGTTATGCTGTCCCCCTGTCTTCAATAAAAGGTGACTTATAAACAAGAATCTATCACTGACCGATGAAAGGTGTATGTTAGTCAAAATCTGACACTAATATGTGAGGATTATACATAAAAATTAAGTCAGCAGATTTTATTATTGTGTATAGCGTTGATTATTTGAGTAATAAGTACGTGTCGTTTTATTAAAGACTGAGATACCTGAATTTGACAAACAGCATGATAATTTAGACTAAAATTTAGTTATTCAATAAAATTGGAGACTTTTATAACAAAGTTGAATGTGATCAGGCCAGCAATTAAAAGAAGGCTTATATATGCAGCAATCTCCCACCCACTTGCTGAGTGAAATTATTATTTGAAGGTTTTTAGAGGTTGTAAGTGTAACTTTGGTATTACTTCGTTATGTTTTTTTACAGATATTGCTATCGTCTGTTAAATATCAGGTTAAGCAGGATCAAAATGATTATTGCCCCGATAGCACCTGTAAGAATGACACCAACCCACCCGCTGCCAAGATCAACGCCGAGTTTTCCTAATGCCCAGTATCCGACAAAACTCCCGATAATCCCGATCACAATGTTTCCAAGTAATCCCAGGCCTCTTCCCTTGTAAAGAGTGCTGCCCAGCCAGCCAGCTACTGCTCCAATGATAAGAATTACAACTAATTCCATTTTTTAAAGTTTAAGTGATAAAAGAACTATAGTATCTGATATATTAATTTAACAAATTCTTTATCATAGTTAAACCCTGCAAAAACCAGGGACCGTTTTATTTTGACATGGTATCCCTTTAATCTACCGGGAACTTAATAATCAACATTAAAGGTCTGATTTATTTCTTGATGGAATATTACAGAATTATTTTTCTTTATTACACAATTCACATGTTTCAGATTCCGGAGACTGGTAATAAGTTTCGGATTTCAACGAATAATTAATCCTTCAGGTAGCGAACGGATAAACAGTTTCACACTGCTTTAAGCCGTGAAAGAGGAAGTGCTGTTTTTGAACAGCTACATATAAACGGCTATCTGACCCTTCCTTGGGATTGCCCTGTAAAGAATTTTGGCATCGGCTTTGGGAAGCCTTATTCTTATGTAAGGATGGTATTCGGGAATCCTGAACCGGATCACACTCTTCAGGGACCTCCAGGTATTGTCGAGTCTGTCGTTAAGATCAAAAAAGAAAAGCTGGTTTTTATCCCTGGTTATAGTGTCATTATCCTGGTAGATATATATCCGTACACCATTATCCATTTCCAGAATATAATTTACCGGCTCATAATCAGAAGTGTCAGGTATAATATCAGGCTTGAATTCAGAAGTATCCTTTGGGGCCATTTTAATCATCAACGGTTCTTTCCTGATTGTAGCGAGATCACGAACAATGCTCATTGGAGAAGAGAACAGTTCCGAAATCAGGTATTCATTTCCCGAACTCAGTATTCTGCTTATTTTCATTTCACTTATCCTTGCAGAATGGACTTCGACACCGCTGATACCGAGTTTTGCAGTACTGTCAGCAAAATTCAGTGTCATATAAACTGAATCTGTTTCAGCCATGCTTATCCTGGCCTTCAGGAAAGCTTTTTCCTTTGAAAGGCTTATAAATGCAGAATCGGAATAATATCTTTCATCTGTATTGGTATCAGAAGTTTGCTTCAACCCGATTCTGGTTTTAATTTCATCTAATTTTCTGGCCGGAGCCAAAGCAGATAAAATGGTGTAATAAACAAGAAAAGCAAGCAGGAATGCTCCGGTAACGATCATTGTGATCTTTATCCCCGTAAATCTCTTCTTTTCAGTATTTTCCATAATGGTCTGAGTTTTGAGAGGATCAGAAAATATAAACTTTAGACCCAACACTCAGAGTGTTATATATGGCTTCGAGATCCTCATCATTAAGTCTCACACAGCCATGGGTTACAGGCATTCCGAGAAAGCGTTTGTAGAGTGTTCCATGGATGAGATAACCGTCTCCGATACTCATGGCATAATTACCGAGCACTCCGTATTCCCATCTGGAAGGATCATTTTCGGAAGGAATTGGCAATCCCTCTTCGACAAATGACCAATCGGGCCTTCTCCATACCGGCGATGTGATTTTACCCTGTATCCGGTATTTGCCTTTTGGGGTTTTAAAAATCCATTTCTTTTCACTTTCCGTCTTAAGCATTGTATAACTACCTGAACTGCACAACCCTTCTCTGATAAGTTTTTTATTTTTGTACAGGAAGAACCTGTTATCCGTGGTGTTTATTACAATATATGACTGACCTGATGTAAATGATGAATACTTCTTTGAAAGGCGCTGGATGTCTTTAGCAAGGAGTGCTGTCTGTTTAAGGTAGTTTTTATCCTGCTTTAATTCAGGATTGTATTTAAACTCCGTTTTTTGTCCCGATGTAATTTCCTGCAGACCCGGGACAACGTAAAGAAAAAAGATTCCGATAATCAGTATTGTAACGATGGAAATTATTGTTCCGATAGTTATTCTTAATGCTTTAATAAGCTTCTCGTTCTCCAGGGCCTTCTGAAAAAAAGATGCTGAAGTATCCGGTACATTTTGAGGAGAAGAGAGGTCTGGATTATCCTGTTTCTGCACTTCTCCGGAATCCGAATCCGGAGTATTTATTTTATCATCTTCCATATATGAATAGTTTCAATCAAGAAGCTGGTTAAGATTAACTGTCGAGCCAACAATAGTAACCGGAGTCCCTTCCGAAGCGATCTTGTAAACAACATCCATTTCTGAATTAGTCAGTGAAACACACCCTTCGGTCCAGTCAATTCCTCTTCCACCGTCGCCATGTATCTCGATAAGGCTTCCTATTTTGGCCGATCTGGGGAGCGTTCCCTTTGCAATCTCCTTTCTGAACTCTTCCTTGTCAGTTTCATTTGGATAATTGATCAGCAATGCTTTATGGTATTTTGTCTTATTGCTTCCCAATTTTTTGGTAATCCGGTACATACCTTCCGGGGTTGCTTTGTCGCCCCTGACCCTCTTGTCGCCCACCCAGTTTTTACCAAGCTCTACATGATACTCATATTTCCTGACTCCGCCAAGATATACCAGACATTTTCTTGAATATTTATCGATAATTATGGAATAGCTCTTATTTTGTCTGGATTCTTTAATGGTTTTATCAACCCAGTTTTTCCAGACAGGGTAAGAGTTAAAATATTCTTTCAGGCTGGTTGTTGCAATTTTGTAAGAATCAGTAAGTAGTAACTCTGAATCTGTGATTTTTTTATTTGCATCAGCAAATTGTCCTTTCTTAAAAGCCACCTCAGATTCCTTAAGCAGCATTTTGCCTTTTGAAATCCGGTTGCGAACTTCATCAGATAAAGGATAGGCGGTGAAATATTTATTGATCTTTCCGACCATCTTGTTAAGCGAGTCCATCTTGTGCTTAAGAAGAATATTAAGGTCAGTCACATTGTTCTTTGAAACTTTTGTAGCCTGTTCAGCCTTTTTTGCTGAAAGTTCTGCAAAACTCGCAACCTTTTCATAATTCCTGAAATAAATGAACCTCTCATTCTCCTTACTCCAGTTAACCATTGCGGAATCGTATAATGCCTTTGCCTCACCGTAAAGCTTTTTAGAATATATGGCGGCACTATTCGAAGTTGCCTGTGAAATGACGAGTCTGGCATATTCAACTTCTCCTTTGGGAGGTTGTGGAACAAGCCGTACGAGAAGCACTATTACCAAAGGTATTAATGCAAGTATAGCAGCAAAAAGTATTCTTTTCTTCCAGACCTTCTTAAGTCTCATTCAATTAAAGCTTAAAAAAAACCCCGGGAAAACCCGGGGATTTTTAATACTATCGTTCGATTCAGAATTAAAATTTAATCCTGGCTTTTGTAAGAGCTTCTTTAACTTCTGTATTAAGAGCAGTAGCTTTTTCGTTGGCTGCATTGATCTTGTTGAGAGCATCCATGTATGCACCTTTATCGAAAAGACCCTGAGCTTCAACAACTGCTGCGTCAACAGTTGCAACGTCTGCCTTGATCTGTTCAATTACAGCAGCTCCTTCTTTTCCTCTCGGAAGTTTCGGGATAAGTTTGCCGTTCTCTTCAATGACAGTTTTAATGCTTGTCATCAAATTTGCCACTTCACCTTTAACTTCATCTTTCTTTGTAGCTGTATTTGCAGCAACCTGATTGGCAAGTGTTACAATACTGGCAAGTTTAGTTTTGGCAGGGCCGAATTTCTTGAATAATTTAGATTCCTGTGCTGCAATTTCAGTCATAACAGCGTTCAATGAATCCTGTACAGCTGCAAATTCTGCAGGCAGGTAAACTGCTGCTTCAGCAGTTTTGGCGGCTTCGATGGCAGCGTTAGCGGCATCAATCTCTACCTGGGGTGTTTTTCCACAACTTGAAAGGACTGCAACCATAGCAACAGCTGCTAATCCCATTAAAATTTTGTTCTTCATTTTTCTTTTGTTTTTAAATACTTTGCTTTGTCAAATTTCCGATTATATAGTTTTAACCGTTTTTTCAGAGTAAAACAGGTGCAAAGATAACTATTTTTTATATTCTGACAATAGGACATACAATATTTATTTTTATTTTTGACATTATCTTATATGTCTCTCTTTTTGAGTTAGATCACTTTAGAAATCCAGCAAAAACCGAATAATAAATTCACCAAGATTTATTGAAAATCAAATAAAGTCTTCTTTGATTCTTCTGCATTTGTCCCGGTGTTAAGTTCAAACTCACCCGGATCAACTGAAAAACTCGTATCCTGCAGCTTAAACCATAACCGAAAGCATAAAGCTGACTATTCGGAACGCCGAAGTAATTTGATTTGTACTTTTCATAAGGCTTTTCAGGATCTATGGGTTTTCCGGTATTCCTGTAGTTGGAGAATATTGGTATCTATTCCGATTTAAAAATTTCGCTCCGTGCTCCGACTCCATTTTCATTTAAAGCTTCAATAGCAAAAAAACAGGGTTTTTCTTTATCCATTGCCTTAAACCAGTATTCATTTGAATTGTAAACCATTATACAATTGTAGAGCTTGTCAGGAGCTATGCCGGTATAGATATTGTAAGCATATGCATTGTCAACCTGATACCACTTTAACCAGGCACTCCGCTTATCTTTTTCAGTCCGAAGCACTGTAAATCCCTCAACAGCAGGGGGTTTCTCGCCCGAGCCCGAACCAAAAATCCGAAATCCGCTGATACAGAATTTACCTGTGGGCATGTGTATATTCTCAAGCTTCAGAAAGCGTGTCTGAACTGTTTCCGTCAATTCAATATAATCATGAGGAACATCTGTTGTGTTTGCACTTTTATCTGCAAGAAGATTCCACCTCCTGCCATCTTTAGATTCGAAGAGCCTGTATTGGTGATAAACTCCAGGTAATTTTCCAAGAAATTCAGCATCCTGGTCACCATAGTTGATCTGGATTGCTTTAACACTGCAAACCGAGCCAAGGTCAGACTGGATCCATTCACCAGAATTACCTGTGGAAGCACACCAATATGTCTTTATGTTTTCATCAACAGCATTGTTGGCATTGTATGTTCCAAAAGTTGATGACACAATAACCGGTTTGTTATAGTTCAGCAACATCCATCCGGTAAAGCGACTCTGGAGGTGATCTTCGCTCCCTGCCGGAAGGTAGGTCGGGTAATCCCCGAATGCCTGATTGCAGTACATTACTCCATCAGTGTCGAATCCTGCCGGCCAGATCCCAAGCCTTCTTTCAAAATTGTTTTTTACCGCGATTGCTATTGTTGATATATGCCAGTAATTACTCCAATGGTCCTGAAATGTTGCACCATGACCTGCCCCTCTTGCAAATCCGCCTGGTTTAAAACTGAATGGCATTGACTGAGGATTGAAAGGACCCAGAGGATTATCACCAACCACTACACCGTCTGCATAACCGCTGAATTCAGTTCCGGGGGCTCCATACTGGAGGTAGTATTTACCGTTATGCTTTGTCATCCAGGCGCCTTCCATGAACGGATCCAGAAATGTATCGTCCATATACTCACCAAATCTTTGCCATCCGTATCGCCATGGCTCAAGCAGATACATTTCTTTTCTTGTACCTAATGGCTTCATTGTTTTCCTGCTGAGCTCGACCCCATAGAGCGGGTATCTGTTACTGCTGCCGTTATACATAAAGAGTCTGCCATCAGTGTCGGTAAAAAAAGCCGGGTCCCACCCTCCGATCTCAAATGAATCAACAAGGGGTTTCCATTGATCTTCCTTAGGATTTGTGCTCATCCAGATAGTAAACTCACTTGTATATGTAGAGCCAAATACAATCATTGTATCGCCGATAATACCAACCGCAGGAGCACACAACTCATCATAGACATTATTCCAGGGACGCAGGAACTTTCGTGAAATGAAATTCCATTTCAGCATATCATTGCTCCACCAGTAGCCCCATTGATTCGTTGAAAAAAGGTAATAATCACCTTTATAGTTTACAATTACAGGATCTGCGGTCGCTCTGTGCCTGCCAGCCTCACTGAAATTGGGAATTGGAGTATAGCCATAATCAATATTAACTGGATTGCAATATGTTTTCTGCATCTGAGAAAAAAGAGGACTGATAAAACCTGTTAGAAACAGTATAAAAATAAAGGTCCTTTTCATGAGTCTGAAACAATTAATCTTATAATACAAATATAGATTAAAGCTGTTGTCCGGGAAAATAAATAACCTGCCGTTAACTTACTTCCTGAAGAATTCCCTGCCTGATCTGCTAATTCTATCCGTTCAGCCTTTCCAGTATCAGATCACTATATGACTTGCTTACATAATCCGATTCTTTAAGATCAAACAAAGTGAAATATTTTTTGCATTGCTTTTCGAGTTCCTCAAGGGTTCTTTGACCGTTTTCATCAATCGCTTCTACTTCAATAAAAGTACCCAGCTCATTTACTGTGTCAAAGTGAAATTTTACATTTTCAATGAAATAGATCCTTCGTTTTTTATCAACAACTGCCTTTATTCCGTTTGTCTTTGAAAGAATTTCTTTAAGAGATTTTTCAGGCAGGTGCTTATATAAAAGTATATCAGATGCTTTGGCGGCTGCAGTATCCGGTCGCTCATAGTAAATAAGGGCATTTTCAATATTGCCCTCGCGGAGCTTAAGTCTGCCTTTGGGAACATTGAAATAGGTGTCAGTCTGGTGGTCCTCCCCTTTGAATACTGGGTTAAGTTTAAGGAGTTCTTGTTCCAGCTTTTTAAGATCCTTTGCCCTGGCTTTGAACTCAAAATTATGCAGATTCATCGATGCTGATTTAGAAATGCTTACAGAATTATGTGATATAAAAATAGTCAAAATCACATAATCAGACATACATAAATCATTTCACTTCCCAAATTAATTAACTCAAGTTGCCAGGTGCCTGTCCTGTGAAATTATTGGTCTCCGGCGGCTGGTATTAATTAAATATATTTCTCTTACCTATCCGGTAATACAATTAATTCTTCAGGGTCAAATTCCCAAAAATCATTTAGGAAGAAGATCTCATCTTCAAATTCATTAATATAATCATTAATATATCCGGTTCCTATATATCCTTTGTCCCCGATTGAAACACCAAAAGCTGATATTCTTGAAGTTCCGGCAAGGAGGGCTTTTTTTATCCACACATCAGTTGCCTGATCCCATTCCCAGATATCCTTGTTGAAAATTGAACTGGAGCTTCATTCCGGTTCCATGATAACCTTTGTTCCCTATTGAAAAACCAACAGCTCCGGATCGGCCTGATCCTCCAAAGTCTGCTTTCCTTGTCCATACATTAGTTGCCTGATCCCATTCCCAGAAATCCAGGAGATAGTCACCATCCAACCCTCTTCGACCCATCCGATTCCAGTTCCAATATATCCTTTTGTGCCAATAGAAAAACCAACAGCATTGGAACGGCCTGATCCTTCCAAGTCTGCTTTCCTGGTCCATACATTAGTTGCCTGGTCCCATTCCCAGAAATCCTTTAGATGGTAATAGTTTCCTTCCCAACCGTCTCCGCCTCCTCTGATTCCAGTTCCAATATATCCTTTTGTGCCGATAGAAAAACCAACAGCACTGCTTCTTGCAGCATCCAATGGAAGGGATGCTTTTTCAGTCCATTTATTAGTTGCAGGATCATATTCCCAAAATTCATTTGTATTTTCACCTGTGATGCTGTTTCCGGTTCCAATATAGCCTTTTGTACCTATAGAAAAACCAACAGCTCCGCTTACTGAATTTCCCGGATAGTCTGCTTTTTTTGTCCATGATATCAGTTGCCTGGTCCCATTCCCAGAAATCTCTCATTCCAGTGCTGCCGCCATTAGTACCTAGCCAACCTAAGCCTGAATATACTTTCGTGCCTACAGCAAAGCTTACTGCACCATACCTTTCTCCCCCGGGGAAATTAGCTTTTAAAGTCCCTGCAGTTTGTATAGCAGTTGTGAACATCTGCATTTTACCATATGCCGTGCCTGCACTATTAACTGCATAGGCTCTTACATAATATACTGTACCCGGCATCAGACCGGTAATAATACTTGTGAAACTGCCTGATCCTGCCCCCTCTATCGTCTTTGAGTCCACTACAGTAGGGAATCTAGTGCTCCAGCAGACTCCCATTTCAGTTACCTCAGCTCCTCCCTCATCTTTTACAACGCCTCCCGTTGAAGCCGAAGTAAAAGTAATATCAGAAATAACGGAAGTTGTCACAACAGGTGGTGTCGCTTCCTCCTTACAGGAAGTAAAATAAATTGTTGTCCCAGATAAAAGGATAACAATTACGGAATTTTTAAATAAACTTTTCATAGGTATGATTATTTAAATAATTGAAATCCATTACTATTAACAAGATTTATGGATAAAAGTTCATCGGTAATCTTCCTTTATTTTTAAACAAATTTTCTTTGGCTTGAGCCAAAGTCAATTTTATTTTAGTGTGGTATAATTCTGCAAATCAAAAGCTCCGATCAGATAGTTGGGGGGGGCGGGAACAGGGATTACGACCTCTCTTCATTCGGTCGTGATCCCTTGGGGGAGATCCTTGCAAAGCCAAAGCAAACACTGCGTGTTTTATTTTTGTTTTCAAATGAGTCTTCATACGAGCAAGCTCTATTCAGCCTCATTTGAAAACAAATCAAAATAACACCCCGGGGAGTTGGGGGCGGGAACAGGGGATTACGACCTCTCTTCGTTCGGTCGTGATCCCTTGGGGGAGATCCTTGCAAAGCCAAAGCAAACACTGCGTGTTTTATTTTTGTTTTCAAATGAGTCTTCATACGAGCAAGCTCTATTCAGCCTCATTTGAAAACAAAAATCCTCCGCCGGATGGCGGAGGATTGCTTTGGCTTTGCGGAGAGAGGGGGATTCGAACCCCCGGTACAGTTACCCATACGGCAGTTTAGCAAACTGCTGGTTTAAGCCACTCACCCATCTCTCCAATCTGGTCAAGAGCACCTTAATGCGCGACAAAAATAGGAAAACATGAATAAACTGCAAAATCTGGAGATACTTATTTAAATCCTTTCAGAATGTCGGTGACAAGCTTAAAGTTTTCGAGAGTCTCCTCATCAAAATCCTTGATGGTTATCTTGCCCGACCTTACATTGCTCAGGAACCTGCTCAGCACAAAATTCCTCGGTATCTCCTTATCCCTTATATATACTGAATTCGGGACAGTTATCCCTTCGCGGGAATTTATGACATAATTCTTGAAATCGAGAGTTGATAACAGATCCTCTGCATTCTGAAATGCCTCGGGAAACTTGATAATCATTTCCTTGCTGCCGGTCTCAGTCTTGAAGACTGTTTTTCGAAGGGCATCTTCTATCTGATTTTCCATCTCATTCTCAAAGAGCAGGACGCCGAACTCCATGCCCCATCCCATAAGAATATTACACAATAATGGTATCGAAGAAATATCAGTAGAAGGTATAATACTTATATTCCCTTTGAAACTTGTCAAAAGAATTATTGCATTCAGCAGATAAAATGATCCAATGTCATTTACTACCAGGTTGAACTTAACCGATGAAAAACCATCCCTGCTCATCGAATTACCCAGAATGCTCTGTAAAGGGGTAAGCGTATCGGGTGTAGCCGAAGATAATCTCAACGGATCAAGAATGCGTGTTGTGCTCCTGTAACTGTCAATATCGTCGCGCTGCACAGCAAGGACACGGTGCAACTTATTTATTTCAACCAGGTGAGGTGAATGAGTGGTATATATTACCTGGATTTTCTGGCTGATATCCTCAAATACTTTCAGGACATCTTCCTGAGCCCTTGCGTGAAGACTTACTCCGGGTTCATCCACCAGCAGAACCAATGGTCTGCAGTTTTCGCATGCTGATGCTTTCAGCTCCATATAAAAGGAAAGGAACCACCTTACACCGCGGCTTCTCTGCTTGGGATAAAGTCTTTCTCCTTCATCTTTTATCCAGAACTCGAGGTATGGTTTACCGGCTTTGCCAGCATAACTTGAATTATAATGGTCGAGCTCAAACTGTATATTTATCTTGTTGTTACGTCCGATCGACTGCTGCCAGAAGTCCTGGAAATTGCAGGTCAGGGAATGATTAAGGTTCTCAATCTTTTGTTTCAGGATCCTGCTTGAGGGTTGTTCAAAAAATGAATAATCGAGCTGTGCCAGGGTCAGAAAGTTACGGGCAGCCTTATACCCTTCAACTTTTTCATTTCCTGAAATTATATCCGCAAGGTCAATCCGGTTAGGTAGGAGACTTCCAAAATCTTCGAACATTTCAAATTCCGGGCAATATTCAAAATATTTACTTCCAAGGATCTTACTGTTCAGGTGGGATTTATATGAACTTTCAATTTCAATGACTTTTTTTGCCGACTGCTCCTCAGTTAATCCTTCCATCAGGTAACCCGACATTGCAATATGCCTGTTCAGTTCCTCTGTCCTCTGCTCCTTCTCAAACCGGGTTTTCCTGTAATCATTAAGGATGTTGTTCCAATCGAGGTCTTCGCCGTTATCCACAGGCCGCATCAGCAGTGTCATCTTCTGGTGTCTCTCTTCCAGCTTTACAGCTATATCACTCAGATGCCGGTCGATGGCAGAGCATCTTTCTTCAAGCTTTATCCAGTTATCACCGGCTCTTCTCAATGACGAAAATTGCATCAGATCTTTTAATGCTTCATCCTCCTTTTTCTTTAATTCAGCAAGCTGACCTTTCAGCTGAGGATATTGTGAACCAGGAGAAGAACTAAGGTCAACAGCTTTCTTTCCGAATAATGTAAATCCTTTCCTGTTACCTTTTGCCTCGGCGACCTTTTCCTTCATTAATCCAATACGGGAAGAAAGCTCATTGATCTTTGATTCTTTTTCATTTATCTTGTTAATTTCTTCCTGGAGCTTTACTTTGACATCTTCAAGATAAAGCCTCCAGGCATCTTCCAGTGAATCGAGATACTGACTGATCTTCCCGCTTACAGTTACCTCAGAGGAGAGATCAGCAATCCATTTTCTGGTAAGCTCAAGCTGGGTAAGTCCTGATAAAAGCTCCTTAAGTTCGGTTCCGGGATTCTCGGTTACCTTTAACAGCCAACCTTCAGGGATACTGAACCGGCAGCTTATTTCAGGCAATGAAAGGTCACTCCTGAGGACATCTTCTGAAATAACACCCGAATAAAAGACTTCAAGCGCTTCCAGAACCGATGTTTTCCCGGATTCATTCTGCCCGATCAGGCATGTGACATTATCAGGTGACAAATTCTGCCAGTCAGTATCCAGAATTGATCTGAAATTTTTTATTCTGAAAGCCAAAAGCCTCATATCATTATTATTCATACCTGAAATCCAAAAACGAGGACATCATCATTTTGTTGTAATTTGCCCTTCCAATCTTTAAAAGAATACTCCAGACACTCCTTCTGAGATGCCATTGAGAGTCCCGTAACCGATAAAAGAATCTGCTTGAACTGCTTATATTTTAATTTCTTATCTGTTATTTCACCAAATTGATCAGCATACCCGTCTGAAAACAGGTAAAACGAATCCCCTGGTTGTGCATCAATGATTTTATTTGAAAAGGGTTTTTCAGCCTGCGGAGCAATTCCGATGGTCATCTTGTCAGGCTTGAATTCTGAAAGCTCCCCGTTTCTTATCCGTATCAAAGGACGGTTGGCACCTGCATACTGCAAGCTGCCAGCTCCGGATTCTATAATGCAAAGAGCAATGTCAATACTGTCTTTTGTCTCCTCTATTGAACCAGTCTGATGCAGGGCTTTCATTATTTTCTCCCGCATATTATTCAGAACACGGTTTGCCCTGATATTTTGCTTCGATTGAAGTATCTCATTCAGAAAGCTGATCCCGAGTATGCTCATCAAAGCGCCAGGCACTCCATGACCTGTACAGTCACCTGCAGCTATACAGGTAAACTGGCGGCTGGAAAATGTATAATAGAAATCACCGCTTACAATGTCCCTGGGAAGAAAAAGAATAAAAAAATCCCTCAGTATCCCTTTCATAAAATCCGGATCGGGCATCAATGCGTGCTGAATCATGCCTGCATAGCGAAGGCTTGCAAGATGGTCCTCTACTCCCTGAATACTTAATGTGTAAAGATCATCGGGTCTTTCTTGATCATAGGGCACCATAAAAGGAAAGTTATCAAACAGACTATATAAATAAACTGATTTTTATGGTGCATATTGTGAAGCAGCCTCTTTAGAAAGTGATCTTCTCAAGCAGGAGTACATTCTCAACATGATGCGTATGGGGGAACATGTCGACCGGCTGTATCTTAACTACTTTGTAATATTCTGACATCAGCGCAATATCACGTGCCTGGGTTGATGGATTGCAGCTTATATAAATGACCTTGACCGGCGATGCGGCGATAATCTGTTTTATTACATCTTCGTGCATTCCGGCCCTTGGCGGGTCCGTAATGATAACATCAGGGCGGCCATTCTCTGAAATAAACTGCTCATTCAGCACTGATTTGATATCCCCGGCTAAAAAACGTGTATTTTTTATATTGTTCAGCTCAGAATTTATAACTGCATCTTTGACAGCATCTTCAATATATTCAATGCCTATAACCCTTCCGGCAGAATCAGCAATATAATTTGCAATTGTTCCGGTCCCTGTGTAAAGGTCATATACAATCTCACTTCCCTTCAGCCCTGCAAATTCTTTTGCTACCCTGTAAAGTCTGAGAGCCTGTTTTGTATTTGTCTGATAAAATGATTTCGGACCTACTCTGAATTTAAGGCCCTCCATCGTTTCAAGGAGATGATCTTCGCCTTTGAAAAGCACAGGAACCTGATCTGCAAGTGAATCATTCTGCTTTGTGTTGATAATGTACAGTAAGGAGGTTATCTGAGGAAATTCAGCTGCGAGATAATTCATCAGTCCGTCAATCCTCTCCTTCTCATCAAGAAAGAACACTACAATAACCATAACCTTACCGTCGCTTGTGTTCCTGATGATGAGATTCCGCAAAAAGCCGCTTTGCTCCCTCAGGTTGAAAAATGACAGATATTTTTTATGTGCATATCTTCTGACAGCATCACGGATAGCATTTGAGGGGTCAGGCTGAAGATGGCACTCCTTAATGTCGAGGACTTTATCAAAAAGACCCGGGATATGGAATCCGAGTGCATCCTCCCTGATAAAACTATTGTCGGATCTGATCTCTTCGATCGTTAGCCAGCGTCTGTCTGAGAATGTGTATTCAAGCTTGTTCCGGTACATAAAGACATCTTCTGAGCCGATGATCGGATTAATCTCCGGGATATCAACTTTACCGATCCTTATCAGGTTATCCCTTACCTGCTTTTCCTTATAAAAGAGCTGAAGATCATATGGGAGATGCTGCCATTTACAGCCTCCGCATGTCCCGAAATGACTGCAACGTGGTTTTATCCTGTCGGGCGAATATTCATGGAACCTTACAACTGATCCTTCGATGTATTTCTTGCGCTTTTTCCTGACCTTAATATCAACAACATCACCAGGGATAAGCATTGGCACAAAAATAACCTGATTGTCGACACGTGCAATTGCATTTCCTTCAGCACCAATATCCGTGATCCTTACTTTCTCCAGCAGAGGAAATTCCTTTTTTCTTCCCACTTTGAATGATTATTAACTGATGCTGTTATCAAATCTGAAGTTATTATTCAATTTGCTTACTGAAGACCTATTATGAACTGAATTCCTTTAATCATTGCCGGGACAACGGCATCACCATGATCCAGACCCGGAAGAATCTCCTTTTTACATATCTGTGTCGAGGTACCGGATTGTATCATTGCATTATAAATGTTTTCAGTCGATAATGGATCAACAGTAGTATCACCTCCTCCATGTATCAGGAACAATGGAATTGTTGTATTCCAGGCTGTTATGCTGTTATCGGTAAGGGAAGAGCGGACAGTTGCATATTTTTCATCGGTAGTGAAACCTGAGAGAAACCCCGATGTAAAAAGATCAGGTATGGAAGTCGTCAGCTGGCTGTTAATCTGGTCAAAGGATAATGTGCCATTATAAAGATCAGGCAGACGTGTAGCATAAGGTTCATTCAGAATATCTGATACCGGGTTTGTGAACTGGTCATAGACTGAAAAAGCGTTTATTATGTATCCCGGATAAACAGGCATGGGATAGGTGTCATTAACGGATATCCGTTCAAAAATAAGGTTCAGGTTATATGGCCCTGCCCCGCAGACACTTCCTTTAAGGTTAAAATCGACGGAATAATCCTGCTCCAGGGCTTTATGCAATGCAAGGGTTGCCCATCCGCCCTGTGAATAACCCATTATGTAAAGCTCATCTTTGATGATCAGATCCGGAAAGCTCTTCAGGAACCATCTCTTTTACAGCATAAAGCATATCAACCACCGAACGTACGGTCGGTTCCTTTATGAGGTATGGATGAGAAATATCTGCTGATTCTCCGAATCCCGGATAGTCAGGGATGACAACTACATAACCCATTGACGCAATAATTTCAATAAACTGGTAAACCGGATTCGAAACATATTCAGTAGGAGCCTGACCATTCAAAGTATTGGTGCCATTCTGAAAAGAGAAAAAAGGGTACTCACCCGTCTCTGACGGAACACAGAGCAAACCTGATGCATTTATTTTCTTTCCTTCTGTTTCAGTTTTATAAATCACTTTGTAAACGTCAACCGTCTTTGATATATACGGTTTCAGATCAATCAGTTCAGGATATATTCCGGATGCAAAATCCAGAAGATTATTTATATAGCTGGTCTGATAGGTTACAACAAAATCTTTTGACACAAAATTCTTATAATCCGGCCCCTCTTCTTTCTTACATGAAGTAACAGCAGAAACAACCAGCAGAACTATGCAAAACCTTCTGAATAATCTCATCTAATGACTAAATTAGCGTTTATCTGAAGCACTTTTAAGAGTGCCGGGACAAAGATAACTTTTCTCAGGATAATCTCTTATTCATAGGCTGCCGTACTTTTCCTATATTTGCGCTTTATATTTTTTGATGGTTTCGGTACAGGATATTTCGGTTTCGTTTGGCAGTTTTGATCTGCTGAATAGATATTTCGTTTCTTATAAACGAACAGGATCGTATTGGCCTCACAGGGAAAAACGGCGCCGGAAAATCCACCCTTCTAAAAGTAATTTCAGGTCTCCAGAGTCCTACGAAAGGTATTATTGATATGTCGAAGGAAGTAACCATCGGTTATCTCCCTCAGCAGATGACAGTGAATGATTCAACAACTGTAATGAATGAAACTCTTACAGCATTCGCCAGGTTTATTAAGGCTTTCGGAAGAAATTGAAAGATACAGCCGGGAGATAGCACAAAGGGATGATTATCATTCGGCAGATTACCTGAAATTGTGCGACCGGCTTACCGAAACTGAGGAAAACTACAGGATTCTTGGAGGCTCCAGCTATATGGGTGAAGCTGAACAGACTCTTACCGGACTTGGCTTTGAAAGAAAGGACTTTGACCGGCCAACCCGGGAATTAAGCGGAGGCTGGCGAATGAGAATAGAGCTGGCTAAGCTGATCCTTCAGAAGCCCTCACTTTTTCTTCTTGATGAGCCTACCAACCATCTTGATATAGAATCGATCCAATGGCTTGAAACTTTTCTCTCAGGATATCCATGGTGCGGTAATGCTGGTTTCACACGACCGTGCTTTTCTTGACAATGTAACGAACAGGACAATTGAAATTTCACTTGGCAGGATCTACGATTACAAGGTTTCATGGACTAAATATGTAGCTCTCAGGGAAGAACGAAGGATCCAGCAGATTGCTTCGTACAGAAACCAGCATAAAATGATTGAGGATACCGAAAAATTTATTGAACGGTTCAGGTATAAGGCAACTAAGGCAGTTCAGGTACAATCGAAAATAAAACAACTCGGCAAGATCGAAAGATTAGAGGTTGATGAAGAAGATTCCAGCGCGATAAACCTCAGGTTTCCTCCTGCTCCCCGTTCGGGTACCGTTGTGGTTGAAGCCGAAAATCTCTCCAAGAGCTATGGTTCGCTGAATGTTCTTAACAGGATTGCAATTACAATCTCCAGGGGAGAAAAGGTTGCTTTTGTTGGCCGTAACGGCGAAGGAAAAACAACTCTCTCCAGGATTATTATCGGAGAGCTCGATCATGAAGGCCTCCTGAAGATAGGACATAACGTTAAAACCGGCTATTTTGCCCAGAACCAGGATGATCTGCTAGATGAAAATCTGACAGTTCTCCAGACCATAGATTATGTTGCCAAAGGTGATGTAAGAACAAAGATTCGCGATATGCTTGGTGCATTTCTTTTCAAAGGTGACGATGTAGATAAAAAAGTCAAAGTGCTGTCGGGAGGTGAGAAATCGAGGCTTGCACTGGTCAGGCTTCTGCTCGAACCTTTTAACCTCCTTGTACTGGACGAGCCGACCAATCATCTCGATATGCGGTCGAAAGACATTCTGAAGCAGGCATTGAAAAAGTATGATGGCACGTTAATTGTGGTTTCGCACGACAGGGATTTCCTCGACGGGCTCATAACAAAAGTCTTCGAGTTCAGGCATAACAGAATAAAAGAAAATATCGGAGGAATCTATGATTTCCTGAGAAAGAAGAAGATCTCTAACCTGAAAGATATTGAGAGAAGGGATAAAGCAGCAACAGAGGTTAGAAAGGCAGAAAATGGTTCTAATAAACAGAAATACCTTGAGAAAAAGGAGTATGAAAGGAAGCTCCGGAAACTAAGAAAAAGGCTTGAAGATTCTGAACTGGAAATAGAAAGAATGGAGAATGAATTATCGGACCTGCATAAAGACCTGATGAACACTTTCGGTTCTGATGAAAGTGTTGATATTTACAGGAGTTATGAGGATCTGAAGAACCGGCTGAATGAAGAAATGAATAACTGGACACTCTATTCGCATGAGGTTGATGAATTTCTGAAAAACAGTGTCTGACAATGGAATTGCTGAAATATCAAAAAAATTACGCGGTTCACGTTTATGAGACAGGACCTGACGGGAAATTAACCCTTTATTCTCTTTTTGATTATTTCCAGGATATCGCTTCCGATCATGCTGTGAAACTTGGTTACGGAAGAGATGACCTTTTAAAGCAGAATCATTTCTGGGTCCTTTCAAGAATTTATGCAGAGATATCATCCTTGCCGAAATGGGGCGATTCGATTATTGTCAAAACATGGCCAAGAGGTACTGACAGGCTCTTTGCCTTAAGGGATTATGAAGCCCGTTCCCCCGACGGAAGATCAGTTGCCAATGCTACTTCATCATGGCTTATCATTGACCGGGATACCAGGCGGATACAGAGACCCGACGATACACTCAGCAAGTACAATTCTGAATTACCCCGTGAAAATGCGCTCCCGCGGAACGCGATGAAACTTGATCCGGTGCCAGATGATAGTCAGATTAAAGATCTCCCGGGTGTCAGGGTCAGCGATCTTGATGTTAATCTTCATACCAATAATGTCAGATATCTTAAATGGGTAGCTGACAGCTACGACCTGGATTTCATGATGCATAATGTTCCGTTATCGGCTGAAATAAATTATCTTGCCGAATCTCATTATAATGATAAGATTTCTATCAGGGTTTCGGAAGATAAAGATACAGGCAATGTGTTCAATC
Source organism: uncultured Bacteroidales bacterium (assembly GCA_963753495.1). Classification (GTDB taxonomy): domain Bacteria; phylum Bacteroidota; class Bacteroidia; order Bacteroidales; family VadinHA17; genus LD21. The sequence continues at coordinate 203,516 of CAVWCO010000006.1, read as the reverse complement.
ATTCAATAATGCGTACATCGGACAAAACCGAGCTTTGCAGATTAAAGATCTGCTGGGCCAAAAATCATATTTAAAAATTAATATTATAATAACATGAACCGGAAAAGTTCCATAAGAAATTGCAGCCTGATGTTGCTTACCGGATTGATCTGCATTGTGCTGGCATCATGCAAGACAACACAGAAAGCTGTCGTCGATGTAAAGGATCTTTCTTATTTGTATAATCCTACAAAAAGCTCCATAAAACCCCGTTTCAGTGTCTTTAACGAGTCTGATGAAAAATCGGTCCTGTCGGTAAAACTGTTCGCTGCAGACCTGCTCTTTTCAGAGGCAAATCCTCAGGGAGTGCCGTTGGCACAAATTTTGATCACTGTTAAATTGTACAATACAACAAATGGAGTGACCCTTGCTGACACTACCTTCCTTGATGCAGATATTGTTAAAGAGCCATCGCGCCAGGAATATGTTTACAGATTGCCAATGAAAGTGGAACATGGTGAAAATTATGTTGCAGAAGTCAAACTGCTCGACCAGCTCAGGACTGAAGTTATTCAGCAGTTTCTAACCTTCAACACCCGTTCATATACAAACCGTTATAATTTTATTGCCCGCGGGCATTTCAGAAATAATGAGCTTTTTAATCCTGTTGTGAGGGTCAATGAATATGTCAATCTTCTGTATCCCCTGAAATCAAGTGATAGTCTTTTTATTTCATTCTATAAACCCCTGCAGGTGCCACCCTTATCCTCCTTCCATGATGCTGCCGGATATAACCATCGATTATCCGGCCGATACAATTATTGCTTTTGCATATTCTGATACATTGCCGATAATGTTTCCAAATAAGGGGGTTTATTTCTGTTCAGTAGACAGAAAAACGGAGGAAGGATACACATTTTTCAATTTCGGGGAGACCTTCCCTTCAATGACAGATCCGGCGGAAATGATTGAACCGCTGGTTTTCCTGGCTTCGGAAGAAGAACTATCAAACATGCGTTCTGCTCCCAGGCCAAAAGTGGCTCTTGATGAATTCTGGATAAGGTGCGGAGGGAATATTGACAAATCGAGAGAATTAATACGTATCTATTATACCAGGATCTTATATTCGAACTTCTATTTCACATCCTTCAAGGAAGGCTGGAGAACCGAAAGAGGGATGATCTATACAATTTATGGCCCCCCTGATAAAGTGTACAAGAGTTCTGACGGGGAAAGATGGGGATACCGGAAACCTGTTATTAAATCTTCCTGGGGAGGCGGTTACCATCTTGAGGAAGAGTTATCTGTTTTTCAACTTCAAATTCAGGGAGAACAAATTCTCTGACAATGATTATTACCTCAGCAGAAGTGAAACACTTGTAACTTATTGGGATAAAGCTGTTTTGAGCTGGAGGAAATGGAATAGTTTTCAGACTTGATAATCCGGAGGAATTTTAATCATTATGGTAAAAGAATCAGATTGCATTTTTGGCCTAAGGCCGGTAATTGAAGCCATAAAAGCAGGTAAACAGATCGACCGCCTGCTGGTAAAACAAGGCTTACAGGGTCCATTATATCATGAGCTCATGCTTGAGGTGAGAAAACACAATATTGCTTATCAGATAGTACCGCTGGAACGCATTGAACTGGTTACCCGAAAAAATCATCAGGGGGTATTAGCATGGCTTTCGCTGATAGAGTATCAGTCGATCTCCAATCTCTTACCCATGATTTTTGAAAAAGGAGAAGATCCCCTGATTGTTGCTCTTGACGGTGTTTCAGACGTAAGGAATTTTGGAGCAATAGTCCGTAGCGCAGACTGCCTTGGAGCACATGCTGTTCTTATTCCTGAGAAAGGATCGGCAAGGATCACTGCTGATGCTGTAAAGACATCAGCCGGTGCTTTGCATTCATTCCCGGTCTGCAGGGAGAAAAGCATCTTGCGTTCAATTGAGTATCTGAAAGAGTCAGGACTGAAAGTAGCTGCAGCAACTGAAAAATCGGGTTCGGACCTGTCCAAATTGAATTTAAAAGGTCCGTTAGTGCTGATAGTGGGATCCGAAGACAAAGGAATAAGCCGTGAATTATTATCTGTTTCTGATCATCAGGTCAGTATCCCGATGACGGGAGATTTGGGTTCCCTTAATGTTTCAGTTGCAGCCGGAATTCTTTTATATGAGATTGCCCGGCAGCGATCACTCTGATCAGCTGATAATATTCAGTATTCTCTGATCGAGCATTTCCTGATCTGCAGTAAATGAAGCCAGTCCGGCCAGTGTCAGAAGAGTGTCAGGAGCAATTTTACCATCTTTTATCTGTTGCTGCCACTTTGAAAAAACAGGGATCTTGCCATCAGCTGCAATAGTTGCTTTCTCCTCCTTTGTCAGTGAAGGGAAAATATCCTCACAGCCTTCTTCATGAGCAATACGGATCAATTCAGCTCCGGTTGAAGGCATCTTGCCGTTAACCCTTTGTGCAAAACCAAGTACTTTATCATCAACCTCCCAGAATTTCTCAATCCCCGCGTCTTTAGCTGTCGGATAAAGGCTGACTTCATAATTTTCGTGAGTGTGATGCCGTAAAACTGCCGCTTAAGGATTTTCGTCCTGCAGCAGCCACTTTCGGGGGCATGGTAAAGACATCTGTTCCCGCAAGCAGATCAAGCTGATTGTAGTTACGCAGACTTGCAGCAATTAATTTGGTCTGAGAGGGATTTTCGGCCGACAATGCCGTTACCCAGTTCTGCGATGCAATAACTGTCTTTTCTCCCGCACCTGATCCGTCACCCAGTTTATTATCCATCAGAAAAGAGCCTATCCTTCCAAGGAAAACATTCAGATAATCAGGACGAGCTATTCTGGTAACAATTACGTTTTGACGGGCGCTGAATTCAAGTGTGATATTTGTCCTCACACCAGCATCCTTTAAATGTCTGGCACCGATCAGTCCTTCAGCCGTAAACGGAACCTTAATAATAAACTGGTCAGGACATATCTCATGTAATCTTCTGCCATAATATTCAATAGCCTTTATATCATGGGCAGTATCGGTATGCAGCTCAACGCTTACATAACCGCCAAATTTCGATGCAAGCCTGAGCCCGTGCCTGGCATTAAGCATAAAAGCAATCTCCTTCACCCTTGTTTCAAGAGGAAGATCATAAACAATGTGTTTGGCTTCTGCAATAAAAATATCATAGATACCTTTTTGTATCTCATTGTTAAGCAGAGAGTTGTTGGTTGTAAGGGCACTCATTTCTGATGACCAGTTTGCTTCAGCTTCATCGATATCCCCAGTATCGAGCCAGAGTTCAGTGCCTGTATCCAGCAGCGATTGCCAGAAAGGATCTTTTTTCCCGTTAATGTGCTTTTCATTCAGATTTTTCCAGAGAAAATCGCTTATTCTTGTGCTAAGGTCAGCCATGGTATTTACTATTTGTCTTAAAACACTTAAAACTTCAATTTGTTCCTTGTATTGTTATCCGTACGTTGTTTTTTACCCGGAGCAAAAGTATACAAATTCTTGATCCTTTTGATGAATATTATTAGCTTTATGGCAGGATATCAAAACAACTGAATAATGAGAACTTTTATGGCTTTTATATTGATATTGTGCACATTGTCATCCTCAGGGCAAAGCGATTTTGAAAAATATTTCACCGGTAAAGCTCTGAGGTTTGATTTTATGCTGGCAGGGAACAGTCAGAAAACTACAGTATATCCCATGGGGATGAAAGAGGAAGAATGGTTCGCCGGATCGCCTGATAACCTTATTGATCCTTTTAATTATGGAAATTTTAAATATGAAGTTTATGATATTGCTGACAACAAGTTGATCTATTCAAGGGGTTTCTGCACTCTGTTTCAGGAATGGCAGACAACCGCAGAGGCCAAAACAATTGACCGCAGTTTTTATGAAGTTGCAACCATGCCCTACCCCAGAAACAAGATCCGCTTTGTCCTGAGCCTGAGAGAAAGGAACGGCAGCTTTACAAAGCTTTATGAATCGTTGATTGATCCGGAGGACTATTATATTAAAAGAGAAAAACCTGTAAATGCTGTCGTTACGAAAATTTACGGAACGGGTGATCCGAAAAAATCCGTTGATCTTGCATTTATAGCTGAGGGTTATAAAACAGATGAAATGGATAAGTTCAGGGAGGATGTAAGAAAAATGGCAGATATACTTTTTGCAGAAGATCCATTCAGCGGCTACAGGGATAAGATAAATATCTGGGCAGTTGAAGCTGTATCATCAGATTCCGGAACAGATATTCCGGGAGAAAGAATTTACCTTAATACAGCTTTGAATTCCAGCTTTTACACATTCGGCACTGACAGGTATCTTACTACCCAGGATATTAAATCAGTAAACGACTATGCGGCACTTGCACCCCATGATAACATCATTGTTCTTATCAACAGTAATAAATACGGAGGCGGAGGAGTATATAATTACTACAGCGGCACTACAGCAGGTCATCCTCTGTCACTAAAGGTCTTTATCCATGAATTCGGACACGGTTTCGCAGGTCTGGCTGATGAATATTATTCCTCTGACGTTGCTTATGATGAGTTTTATCCTTTGAATGTCGAACCATGGGAGCCAAATATAACCACAATGGTGAATTTTGACTCAAAATGGAAGAATAATATAGCCAGTGAGACTCCTGTTCCTACCCCTGCAGAGGAAAAATACAATAATGTGACCGGACTATTCGAAGGAGGAGGGTATTCGGCAAAGGGAATATTCCGTCCTGAAATGGATTGCCGTATGAAAAGCAACGGGTCAAAAGGCTATTGTTCTGTATGCCGCGAAGCATTGAAGAAGATGATTGAATTCTATATAGAATAATTGTAGGGGCGTTGCATGCAACGCCCCTACAATTTATTTATAAGTTTTTCTGTCAATCAGATAGAAAAGCATGCAACGCCCTTACAATCTATTTATTTGGTTTTCCTGTCAATCAGGTAGAAAATTACAAGAGCCAGTCCTCCAAAAATGAAAATCATTGAGAAGTAACCGGCTTCCTCAGAAGGAAAAACAGCTGCAGATTCCAGAATTGCGCCGGCAATTATTCCAAGTCCTATACCTGTAAGGAGCATCCCGAGTTTAAGAGTGAATTTACCCCAGCTTATACTTTTCTGTCCTTCCTTGCCTGTATTGAAAAGGCTGGCTTCTGCCCCTTTTTCTATTAATGCCAGACGTTCCTTGTTGCGGGTTGTATAATGTACATACATTATCCCGAAGATTGTCGCAAATAAAGCAATAAATCCAATTAATGTTTCCATGATTTTTTGTTTTTGTTAAATTTCAATTTTACCCTTTAGACACAGGAAAATAACCCCTGGTTACAAAAAACAGGAAGAATTTTTCCAGAATACCGTAACCAATTCCATAATTTTGAGCGTCAAAGAAGCTGAATGGATTACAGGAACGATACATATTATATAGAACAGGTTCTGGAAGGAAAGATCAATGCTTTTTCATATCTTGTTGACAGGCATAAAGATAAAGCCTATAACCTGGCATTCAGAATCTGCGGAAACCGTGAAGAAGCTGAGGAAATAGCTCAGGATGCATTTATTAAGGCCTACAGGTCACTCGGGAATTTCAGAAATAAAAGCAGTTTCTCAACCTGGCTGTTCCGGATAGTATATAATACTTCAATTTCGCTTGTAAGAAGCAGGAAGAAAGGGGTGCTGGCAATTGAGGAATTTCCGGCTGATGCCGTTGATTTCCTTGGTATAAACCGAAACGAGGAAGAGGCCGCTGAAGATTACAGGAATTCTTTGATTAACTTTGCACTTCAAAAGATATCTGAAGACGACAGAGGCCTCATTACACTTTATTATTATGATGACCTGGATACTGAAGAGATCTCAAAAATAACAGGCATCAATAAGTCGGGCATTAAAGTAAAGTTATTCAGGGCAAGGAAGAAGATGGCTGATATTATTGCAAAAGTTGAACAGAAAAATGTTTTTTACCATGAATGAAAAAGAACAATACGAAGAAGATCTCCTGAGGAAATTTATAAATCCTGAAAGGATTGAGAAGGCTCCTGAAGGTTTTACTTCAAAAACTCTGGCAAGGATTCAGATCGAAGCTCAGTCACAGGGGTTGAAAAAAGGTTTTTTCCTGAAAAACCGGTTACCACTGATTTCAGCTGCCATCACAGCCGGATTTATCATAATTGCCATCCTTATCCCCTCCGGTAACGGAGGTTCAGTAAGCTCAGGAGTATGGCAATATATCCGGAATATAGAGATAACTCTGCCCCAAATAAATAACGATTATCTTCATAATTTTAGTTTACCCGGATGGGTTTCATACGCAGTAACTGCATTATTTCTGCTGGTTGTTTTCGACAGGGCACTCTTCGTGTTTTTCAATAAAGAGAATAACCCCTGATTCCCAAAGGGACCATAGGAAATTTTTACCACGGAGTTATTCGGAGTTTTGAACGGAGTTGCACGGAGTATTTGAACAGTGAAACTCAGTGGAAACTCTGTGAAACTCCGTGGTTAAGAAAGAAGCAATAAACCGAAAAGGATTGCTTCGTCACCACCGGCTGGCGGGGGGGGTAAATGTTACAGACTTTGTACTTTAGAATTAAGCCCTTTTGCATTCAGCGATCTGCTCATGACCTTCAGCACCTCCATAATTCCTGACTTTATTTCACAGCTTCCTTTCAGATGCACAATCAGAGCGCACTGTTCGGCCTGAACAGAATCATGGCCGCATATTTCCACCAGCGATTTAATAACATGATCGAAGGTATTGATTTCGTCATTATAGAGGATAAGTGTATGCTTTTCCCCTTCGCTGCTCTGTTTTGTTGCTTTTGCGTAATGTTTTTTCCTTCATTTCTATTTCTCAAAAAGTTGCATCGCTGTTTCAACCGGTATCTCTTTGTTCCCCAGATATGCGACAACCTTCGATTCCCTGTAACCGTTGCGTTTTAAAAGGTCAGCATATTCAGAAGCACTTTCAAAAGTAATAAATTTTCCAATCAGATATACATTGAACCCATCGTCTGTTGATAATATTTCAAATCCACGGTTACCTGCCAGCTTTTTGTATGAGGCAGCAACTTCATCGCTGACGGGCTTTTCGGATCTGGATATTTCGACCCTGAAATTCAGGGTTAAGGGAGCTGTTTCTCCGGTTTTCAGAGCCATGGCAATTATTATCAGCGGTTTCTTACCCCATTCTTTCTCAAGAAGTGCAGCTCTGTCAATTGATACTGCTTTTCCATCCAGCACAGCAGTAATGAAAGATTCCTTGAATCCCATCTGCTTTACGGTAAGTAACGCCCGGCTTGCATCATCCATCTTCCTGAACATCCCGACAAAATATCTTGTAGCTTCTGTTCCTGAAACTCTGAATCCTGTAACAGGATAGATTCCTTTAAAGAAAGAGGGATCGAGCGGTTTTGAAAAAACTCCCATCTGGATCCGGTAAATTAATCCTGCAGGTAATTCCGGATCAATCGATATTCTATGCTTACCTGTCAAAGCAGGATTTTTCTCAACATCAAATAATGAATATATCTCCTTGTCCGCAGTTATTTGAGAAGGCACAGACGAAGGGATAACAACTTCCTTACCCGCTGCATTGCTGAGCTACCTGAATTGCCAAATTTATCATCTGCAATCTTCTGGTATTCGGCTGCGAGCAATTCCATTTCAGATATTCTTAGTTTTGCCGCATCCTTCTGTGAAGGAGGCAATCTGTCATATTCTTTCTTATATACGGCAACCAGTGCATTCATGGAATCCGCTTTAACCTGGTATTTCATTGCTTCAGATAATACCATTGTCGTATTCCTGCGGGACATCACTCTTTTGCGGAACCGGTTTCGCAGCTGGCTGTGAAACAGTCTTTGGTTCCGTATTTTTCTGACTGGCCGGAACCACTATAGCAGCTGTATTGCCTGAAGCTGTCTCCTTTCCGGATCCTGAATCTTTTAGCCGTCCCTTTACCCTGGTTACACTCCTGAATATAAGTATCAATCCCATAACTCCGTGCTATCTTCCTTCCGGCTTTATTCTCAAAATTATTATAAGATTCAATTGCATCAGGGAATCTGCCCATCATCTGTTGTGACCTGCCAAGATAGAACCAGGCATCATCAGGTATGCTTTTAATATCAAGGGAACCATTAATTGCATCCTCAAGAAAACCAGATGCATCATTTGGATTCCTGCTCATCTTTACCAGGCAAACACCTGAATAGTATTTATATAAAGGATCTTTTGAATAATTCTGAAGCAATATACTGAATTCCCTGAAAGCGGTTTCATAATCTGCCTTTTGGAAAGCATCCATGGCAGCCTGCCGCGAAGGTTTATTGTATTGCATCCTGGGAATACAAATCGATGCCTGACAGATGTGCAGATAATTATTATCAAAAAACAGATAATATAATATGTCTTTTTTTAATTTCCATTCCAGCATATCATTTCTATATTTATCTAAATATCAATTTGTTACTTAATATAAAATTCTATCGCTTAAAGAGACAGATTGTGTTGATAATAATTGTTCTGATTTTATCAGAAAACGGTTCAAACTTCGTAAATTTACCCCTAATTACAAAATTTACAATAAAATGATACAGCTAAAAGAGGGAATGAAAGCCCCGTTATTCGAAGGCACTGACCAGGATGGAAGGAAAATAAAGTTAAGCGACTATACCGGGAAAAAGGTGGTTTTGTATTTTTATCCCAAGGATAATACTCCGGGATGCACTGCAGAAGCATGCAATCTGCGCGACAATAATGACTGCTTGCTGAAAGAGGGATTTACGGTAATTGGAGTCAGCATTGACAGTGAAAAATCACATAAGGGATTTGCATCAAAGTATTCACTTCCTTTTCCACTTATTGCTGATACTTCAAAGAAAATAGTGAACGATTATGGAGTTTACGGGGAAAAGAAAATGTATGGTAAAAGTTATTTCGGGATTGTAAGAACAACATTTGTTATCGACGAAAATGGCATAATTGAAAAAATCATCTCGAAAGTTGACACACAGAATCATACAGAACAGATATTTAAATTGTATCAATAATAAAACCAATAATATGAGCAACGACAGAAAAGAGATCAACAAGGAAAAGCTTAAAGCGCTTGAGGTAACTCTCGGCAAAATTGAAAAGGATTTTGGAAAAGGAACAATAATGAAGCTTGGCGATCATGCTGCCATCGAAAATATACAGGTTATATCAACAGGTTCAATCGGACTTGATGCCGCCCTTGGAATAGGAGGATTTCCGAGAGGACGCGTAATTGAGATATACGGACCTGAAGCATCAGGAAAAACCACCCTGGCAATTCATGCCATTGCAGAAGCCCAGAAAAACGGAGGTATTGCTGCCATAATCGATGCTGAACACACCTTCGACAGGAATTATGCCGAAAAACTTGGCGTTGATGTTGAAAACCTTCTGATCTCCCAGCCTGACAATGGAGAACAGGCTCTTGAAATAACTGATAATCTTATCCGTTCAGGTGCTCTCGATATTGTCGTTATTGACTCTGTTGCAGCACTTACTCCCAAGGCTGAAATTGAGGGAGAAATGGGCGATTCAAAAATGGGCCTCCAGGCAAGGTTAATGTCGCAGGCTTTGCGTAAGCTGACTGCAAATATCAGTAAAACAAATACTTCATGCGTATTCATTAACCAGCTCAGGGAAAAGATCGGCGTGATGTTTGGCAATCCCGAAACTACTACCGGAGGTAACGCTCTGAAATTCTATGCCTCGGTAAGGGTTGATATCCGTAAAACAAACCAGATCAAAGAGGGTGAGGAGATAATCGGAAACCGTACAAGGGCGAAAATTGTAAAGAACAAACTTGCTCCGCCTTTCAGAAAAGCTGATTTTGATATTCTTTACGGAGAAGGAATTTCCCAGCTCGGTGAAATTGTCGACCTTGGCGTTGACTTTAATATTATTAAGAAAAGCGGTTCCTGGTTCAGTTATGGTGATACAAAACTGGGTCAGGGAAGAGACGCTGTAAAACAGATATTAAAAGATAACCCTGAATTATATGATGAATTAAAAGCTAAAATTTCAGAAGCTCTTAAAAAGTAATAATCCATTTTATAAAATCTGATATGAAAAGATCTCTCTTTCTGTCGATGATCACTATCATCCTCATTGGTGTTTCCTGCAAACAAAAAACACCTGTCGTCACAGAACCTGTTCAGGTAATTAATACTCAGCTTACTGAAGAAGAAAAGGCCGGCGGGGTTATGACACCGGAAATAATGTGGAAATTCGGCCGGCTTGGGATCATTTGCCCTCTCTCCTGACGGATCAGCTGTTTTATATACAGTAACCCGGACAGATCTTATGAGTGAGGCAAGGAAAACAAATATTTTTAAAATTCCATCTGAAGGAGGCGATCCTGTTCAGATTACTGCAGATGAGGGAAGTTCACCTCAATGGTTCGAAAATGGTAAAAAAATCGCATTTGTCAGATGGAGGAGATCTGATGACGATGAATCCCGACGGATCGGATCAGAAGAAAGTGACAGGCATATCAGAATTTGAAATATTCAATATCTCTCCTGATGGAAAGAATATTTATTTCACCAGAAGAGTAAAGCTCGACCAGACTGCAAATGAAAAACATAACCTGCCAAATGCAAAGGTCAGGATTATTGATGACCTGATGTACAGGCACTGGAATACATGGAGCGATTATTCATACAGCCATATTTTTGTTGCATCATTCAATGGGTCAGAGGTATCAGGGGAAAAAGATATAATGAAGGATCAGAAATTTGAATCCCCTACATCTCCCTATTTTGATGAAAGCAGAAATATCCTGGAGCCCCGACGGGAAATATATTGCATACACATCCAAGAGATTAAGAGGAAAAGAGGATGCTAAAAGCACTAATTCTGATATTTATCTCTATGATATCTCATCAGGAAAAGAGGTGAATATCTCTGAAAGCAATCATGGATATGACAAATATCCTGTTTTCTCACCTGATGGTTCAAAAATTGCCTTCCAGAGCATGGAAAGAGATGGGTATGAAGCTGACCTTGACAGATTATTTGTTTATGATATAAAAGCCGGAACCAGCACCTGGATTACAAAAGGATGGAACTTCGATGTCGCAAGTATAAACTGGATGGATAATCAGACTATGTATTTCACCTGTGCACATCTTGGAACCACAAAGATCTTCAGGACAGACCTCTCCGGGAAAGAGGTTATTAAACTGACCGAAGGTGTATTTGACCTTGGTCCGATAACTCTGAAATCCGGTGTACTGATTGCACAGCAATATTCAATGTCGATGGCACCGGAAATCTCAAAGGTAGATCCTGTCCTCCGGAGAGGTAACACAGTTAAGCTTCATCAACAAGAATATCTATGAATCAGTCAGGATGGGCAAAACCACTGAAAAGTATATCAAAACTAAAGATAACCAGGATCTTCAGATGTGGATAATTTATCCTCCCGATTTTGATCCCTCAAAAAAATATCCGGCACTGCTTTTCTGCGAGGGCGGCCCGCAGAGCGCACTTGACTCAGTTCTGGTCATACAGATGGAACTTCCAGATGATGGCAGCAAAAGGATATATTATTTTTGCTCCTAACCGGCGGGGTAGTTGCCGGATTCGGACAGGCATGGAAAGAACAGATCTCGGGTGATTACGGAGGTGCCAACATGCAGGATTACCTTGATGCCACTGACGCAATGGCAAAAGAACCATATGTCGATGCTGCAAGAATGGGAGCAGTGGGTGCAAGCTATGGCGGCTACTCAGTCTTCTACCTGGCAGGAATCCACGGAGGAAGATTTAAGGCATTTATTTCGCATTGCGGAATATTCAACTTCGTCAGTGAATATGGATCTACCGAAGAGATGTGGTTCGTCAATAAAGATTATGAAGGACCATACTGGGATAATCCAAAAAGCTACAGATTTTCACCCCATCTCCGTGTCGCTGACTGGGATACTCCTATCCTGATAATCACAGGGGCAAACGACTTCCGGATTCCTTATACCCAGAGTCTCGAAGCATTCCAGGGTGCCCAGCTGCAATAACATTCCAAGCCGGCTGCTTTTCTTTGAAAATGAGTCACACTGGGTCCTCAAACCACAGAATGCAGTTATCTGGCAGAGGGAGTTTTTCGAGTGGCTGGATACGTATTTAAAATAATAAACCCAACACCTTCTCCACCTTCTCCTCCATCGGCAGCTCCCCGTCGATCCAGTGGATCTTTATCCCCTTCCTTTCCATGCCGCGGAACCAGGTCATTTGTCTTTTTGCAAACTGGTGGATAGCTGTTTCGAGCGACCTGAACATCTCATTATATGAGAGCCTTCCGGTAATGAAAAGAGTAATATACTTGTATTCAAGTCCGTAGTAAATAAGTGTTTCAGGATCAATACCCTGCTTCAGTAATTGCCTGACCTCATCCTCCATTCCTTCTTCAAAACGCTGTTTCAACCTTTCACTGATTCTTTCCCTCCTTCGTTCACGGCTGAATGCCACGCCTGCAATAAGAGGCTTTGTCACCGGAAACTGATTCTGTTTCTCATTTACTGAACCATTATATCGTTCTATCTCTATTGCCCTTATTGCCCTCTTCTTTGTGTCAATATCAGTCTTATTGTGCAGCTTTTTAAGGGAAGAAAGGATTTCAATAAGTTCTCCGATTGATTTTCGTTCAAGAGATGCCCTCAACAATGGATCAGGTGGCACTTCAATCATCCTGTAACCCGAAACGATCGAATCAATATACATTCCTGATCCGCCGCAGACAACAGGAAATTTATTCCTCGATCTCAGATCATTCAGAACATGTACGAAATCGCGCTGATACTCAAATACATTGTACTTATAACCCGGATCAGCAACATCAATCAGATGGCAGGGTATTTTTTTCCCTCCGGTGAGATAATCGCCATAGTCTTTACCTGTTCCCAGATTCATTTGCCTGTAAACCTGACGCGAATCAGCGCTGATTATTTCTCCGTTGAGCTTAAAGGCAACAGCAGCAGCCAGTGAGGTTTTCCCGGAGGCAGTAGGACCCGTGATTACCAGTAAATCATAATTATTTGACTTTTCACTCATCTTTTATTGATATCATCCGGAAAAAGCATATTACCATAAAATTAATTAATTTTGCGGCTCTAAACCTGGTTAACAATGGATTTTAAATTTCTGGCTGACAGCATTAGAAACATCACTGTTGATCCCATAAAAGCCTGGGATACAATTCATTCAGAAAACCATGAAGCCAAATTCATAAAAATCAATTTAATATTACCGCTAACAATACTTGCATCGGTTTCTGCTTTTCTCGGATCTTATTTTTTCATAAACACCGGATTGACTAATCTTTATTCGGTACTGGCCGGTATTAAGTATCTCATTCTGTACTACCTGGTTATTTATTGTACAGCCTTGATAATTAAAGAGATAGCGAAGGTTATGAACCTGGGCACGGATTTAAATCTCTCCTTTAAACTGGTTGCTTATTCCTGCAATCCCATTTCTTATTTGCCAGATTCTGAGCCGGGTCTTCGAGTCTTTCATCTTTATTAATGTTCTGGCGCTATACGGACTCTATGTTTTCTGGGTTGGGATGGAAGAGATGATAGATCCCGCGGAGCATAAAAAGATACCTTTTTGATTGCGGCAGCAGTGACTTTCATTGCATTGTTCTATTCTGCAGACTGGATTTTATCAGCCATAATTGATAAATTATATTTTGCATTCTTTGCATAAGAAGAACATGAGGACAGGTTCAGACATTATCATCAGAAATAAAAAGGCCTCTCACGATTATGAGTTCCTTGAGAAATATATTGCTGGCATAAAGCTGACGGGAACCGAAATAAAATCTATCAGGGCAGGGAAAGCAACACTTACTGATTCCTTTTGTGTTTTCAGGGATGCAGAACTCTACATCAAGGGAATGCATATTGCAGAATACTGGTGGGGGAACCTTAATAATCATGATCCTTTAAGAGAACGCAAGCTTTTGCTGAAAGCCAGGGAACTGAAAAAGATAGAAAGGAAGGTTAAGGAGGCAGGTCTGACAATAATAGTGATTAAGGTATTTATTAATGAAAGGGGCCTTGCAAAAGCCGAGATCGCTGTATCGAAGGGTAAAAAGGAATATGACAAGCGCGAAACCCTTAAACGCAAAGATTCCGAAAGAGAACTCGACCGCATCAGAAAAAGATAATTAGAAATTGGGGCTGAGAAGGTACCTTGAGTAGAACTGAACAATATAATCAACCGCCTCATCTGAAGTATCAACAAGCGTAAAAAGGTTAAGATCCTCAGGTGAAATATTATGCTCTTCAGCAAGCATCTCTTCATTAATCCATTTAATTAACCCCCCCCAGTATTTTTTACCTACAAGGATTATCGGGAATTTCCCGATTTTCCTGGTCTGGATCAGTGTTATTGCCTCAAAGAGCTCATCAAAAGTCCCGAATCCGCCGGGCAAAACAATAAACCCCTGGGCATATTTCATGAACATAAGCTTTCTTACAAAAAAATGATCGAAAGTGATAAGCTTATCAGAATCAATAAAAGTATTTGGCCGTTGTTCAAAAGGCAGGTCTATATTAATGCCGACCGATTTGCCATTCCCTCTTGTTGCTCCCTTGTTAGCTGCCTCCATTATTCCGGGACCTCCTCCTGTTATAACTCCGTACCCTTTCTGAGTGAGCTTGAAAGCAATATCCTCAGCCAGCCTGTAATATTTATCATTGTAATGTGTCCTTGCCGAACCAAAGATAGAGACACACGGACCGATCCTTGCGAGTTTTTCAAATCCTTCCACCAGTTCGGAGATAATTTTGAACACTCTCCATGAATCGGTGGTATGGATTTCCTGCCATGTTTTCTGATCAAATGCCTCCTTTATAAGATCTGCCGGTTTATCCGTCTTCATAAAATAAGTTTTATCGTTTCAAATATATAATAATTCTATGCCTTAAGCTCAGGTTCAAGAAATATTCCTGTATAGCTTTCTTTGCAGCTGACAAGTTTTTCAGGAGTCCCGGAAAAGATAATATTTCCTCCCTCCTTCCCTCCCTCCTTCCCAAGGTCAATAATATAATCTGCCATTTTGACCACATCCAGGTTATGTTCGATCACGATCACTGTATTTCCCCTTTCGACAAGCTTACTCAAGAACCTCCAGCAGCACCCTTACATCTTCAAAATGCAATCCTGTTGTCGGCTCATCAAGGATGTAAAGGGTCTTGCCGGTATCACGACGGGCAAGCTCTGTGGCAAGCTTTACCCGCTGAGCCTCTCCTCCCGAAAGAGTGGTCGATTGCTGTCCCAGTCTGATGTATCCGAGCCCCACATCCTGAAGTGTCTTTATCTTGTGGTATATTGAAGGAACATTTGCAAAGAAATCGACTGCTATATTTACAGTCATTTCCAGCACATCGCTGATTGACTGCCCCTTATACTTAACTTCAAGGGTTTCCCGGTTATAGCGTTTGCCGTTGCATTCGTTGCAATGAACATAAACATCCGGAAGGAAATTCATTTCAATTGTCTTCATTCCTGCTCCTTCGCATCCTTCGCACCTCCCTCCTTTTACATTGAAAGAAAACCTGCCTGCGCTGAATCCCCGGATCTTAGCTTCAGTGGTTTGCTCAAACAGCTTCCTGATATCGGTAAATACTCCGGTATATGTTGCAGGATTAGAGCGTGGTGTCTTCCCGATCGGAGACTGGTTTACTTCAATGACCTTATCGAGATTCTCAAGTCCCGAAACATCCCTGTAAGGAAGCGGTGTTTTCCCGGAATTATGAAATCTCCTTGCAAGGGCAGGATGAAGTGTCTGATTTATCAGGGATGACTTTCCGCTTCCCGATACTCCGGTAACACAAATGAATGTACCAAGAGGCAAAACCACATCAACATTGTTTAGATTATGTCCTGAAGCACCTGTCATAACCAGGAATTTACCGTTTCCGGTTCTTCTGGTCTCCGGAATATGAAATTTTCTCTTGCCTGTAATATACTCCGAAGTCAGGGTATTAAATGATTTCATTTCCTCAGGTGCTCCCCATGCAACTACCTTCCCTCCGAGACGACCAGCTCCCGGGCCCATGTCAATTATGTGATCTGACGACAATATCATTTCCCTGTCGTGTTCAACCACTATCACAGAGTTACCCGAATCCCTGAGTTGTTTCAGTGCAGCAATAAGTCTCCTGTTATCCCTCTGGTGCAATCCTATACTTGGTTCATCAAGGATGTATAGCACATTCACCAGTTTTGATCCGATCTGTGTGGCCAGTCTTATTCTCTGGCTTTCCCCGCCCGAAAGTGTCCTTGCTCCCCTGTTAAGCGAAAGGTATTCAAGTCCCACTTCAATCAGGAACCCAAGCCTGGCCCTTATCTCTTTGAGGATCTCTGCAGCAATCATGTTTTGCTTTGTTGTCATTTTTTCCTCAATATTACTGAGGAACAGTGTCAGATCCTTAATATCCATAGCAGCAAGCTCCCCGATATTCCTGTCAGCTATCCTGAAAAAGAGAGCCTCTTTTTTAAGTCGTGTCCCGTTACATTCGGGGCAGGTATCGTATTGCACATACTGGTCTCTTATTCTGGTTCCGTTCTTTTTTCCATTAATGATCTCTATATTCCCGACAAAATTTACAACCCCTTCAAATGTCAGGAAATAGTTTGAAGTCATTCCGAGAGGTGTATTTGAGAGCTTGAGCACTTCATCAGATCCGTACAGCACTTTGTTAAGGGCCTCCTCGGGTATTTCCCCGACAGGAGTATCGAGAGTAAATCCGTTTTTTTCCGCAATAGCCTCAATCTGCCAGAAGATCCAGACATTTTTGTATTTCCCGAGTGGCTCAATCCCGCCTTTACGAATACTGAGAAGTGGATCAGGGATCAGTTTTTTAATATCAATGCTGGATATTTCGCCGAGTCCGTTACAATGAGGGCAGGCGCCCTGCGGGGAATTGAATGAAAAGGTATGTGGTGCCGGCTCATTATATGAGATCCCGGTAGCAGGGCACATAAGATGCCTGCTGAAATATCTCGGTTCGGTGCTTTCAGAATCAAGTACCATCATAATTCCGTCGCCCTGGTCAAGTGCGATAAACACTGAATCGCGAAGTCTTTTATCAGTTATATCGCCAACCCTGAACTTATCAATCACAAGTTCGATATTATGGGTTTTATACCTGTCGAGCTTTAATCCATTCACAATCTCCCTGATTTCACCATTGATCCTTACATGCAGGAATCCTTTCCGGCGCAATTGTTCGAAAAGCTCTTTATAGTGCCCTTTCCTGCCTTTGACTACTGGTGCAAGAAAATAGACCTTTTTTTCACTGAACCTGGTTTTTATAAGTTCCAGTATCTGGTCATCTGTATATTTGACCATCTTTTCGCCCGAAGCCCACGAGTATGCCTCTCCCGCTCTTGCATATAAAAGCCTTAAGAAATCATATATCTCAGTTATCGTTCCTACTGTCGACCTTGGATTTTTGTTGGTGGATTTCTGTTCAATTGAAATTACGGGGCTTAAACCTGTTATCTTATCAACATCGGGTCTTTCCATGCCTCCTAAAAACTGACGTGCGTAAGCTGACAGAGTCTCCATATAGCGCCGCTGACCCTCTGCATAAATGGTATCAAATGCCAGAGATGACTTTCCGCTTCCGCTTAGTCCTGTTACAACTACCAGTTTATTACGGGGAATTGTAACATCAATATTCTGCAGATTATGCACCCTGGCGCCAAGAACCTTTATTTCATCCTTCATCTCCGTCCTAACCCTTCAATCGATCAGTTAACAGTTTCAGTTTGTTCAATTGAACGCATCCCTTCTGCAGGTATCTTGATAAGATATACTTTGTTTGGTTTTGGGGTTAAATATGGTTTCCGTAACCATGGGTTGAGGAACTTAAGCATTTTGTAATTTGTTCCCATTTGTTTTGCAAATACTGAGAAATCTGTGACAGCGGTATCCACTTTGACTTCATAATAATTTAAAACCGGGTACAGGTCACTTTTTTCAAGAGTAAACCCAAATGCTTCAGGGTCGGTTATTACCAGCTTGTAGGCCACTGCCCTGAAAATATACCTTGCTGTCTCCTCTGAAAGGAGAAGATCATAATAATTATTTTGCTGTTGTATTCTGATCTGCTCATCAAGTGCTGCCCTGCCACCGTTATATGAGGCAGCTGTAAGCGTCCAGTTCCCGTATTTCTGATAAGATTTCCGAAAATAATCGCAGGCAAACTGTGTTGATCTCTCAAGATGATATCGTTCATCCACAATATTATTGATCTCCATTCCTTCTTCCTTTCCTGTTTCGGCCATTATCTGCCAGAAACCGGTGGCACCTGCCGGAGATACCATATTGCTGTATTCACTTTCGGCTGCCACCAGATACTTGAAATCATCCGGAATGTTGTTCATCTTTAAGGATCTTTTCAATAACAGGGAGATACCGGTTAGCTCTTTTTATGATCATTATTGTTGAGGAGTGCCTGTAAGCACTTGTAAGTATTTCGCGATCAAGACTTTCGCGTGTATCAAAATTGTCAAGTGGCATTTTCTCACCTGCAAAACTCACATTGTCAGGTATTTTATACGGCTTGTTATAAAAAACCGAATCTCCTGAAAAGTATTCCACGGAGCTGACGGGATTACGTTTAAAACTTTGATTAATAACAAAAATCAAAGCTGCAATACTGATGATTATTAACCCTGCGGTCAAAGATCTTATGTGTGTTTTCAACATTATTACCGGTCTGTTTTTAAAACAAAATGCAAAGGTAATGTTATTTGCATCTTAAAATAATGTCAACGTTACCTTAAAATGAATAAAGGAACTCCTGAAAGATAAAAAAAGATAAGCAAGGAGAGAGTACAGGATCAGAATTTATATGACAGACCTGAGAAGACACCGAATGAATATGGTTGTGACTTCAGGCCTGTGAACTCACCGAACGGATTGAGATAATATTTAAAGGTGGGTTCAAGGTTCAGGGAGAATTTGTCGCTGAGGTTATATTCCATCCCCATTCCAAGGGAGCTGCTTACCATCAATGGATTCATTCCTTCAGTCTTTCCGACATTATACCTGCTCCCGTCTATAACAGTATGCACTGAATTATTAACAAGAAGATTATATGATAATCCTCCGATAAGGTTAAAATCAATGCTCTTATCCACGAGTTTGTATCTGAATATAACCGGCATTTCAAGATAGCTGAAATTCTGGAAAAGTGTATTATTGATATATGAAAGATTGGCCTTGGCAGGATCAAAGACATCATTTGTGTACATTGTCTGAACACGGTCTCCTGAATTGTCACGAAGGAATACATCCGCATTATCAGTATAGATCCTTCCGCTTGATGTCAGGACTTCAAAATTATGATCCCCTTTTGTATAGTCATACTCACGGAATCCTGCAAATGAGTTAATACCGTCCACCTCATTTCCAATGGTTGCATAGTAAAGTCCTGACTGTACGCTGAACTTCCTGCTGATCTTATAGGCGAACCCAACACCTCCTGTATATGAGATCCTGGTTTGCTCTGACGAATTGATCTGGTCTGATATTTCACCGGTGCCCATATCGGGCCTGAGATAAAATGTAGGTGAGGCCATCGCTGTTACTGACCACCGGTTTATTTTCTCTTTTGGCTCCTCAAAATCATAATTATTGAGACTTTCGTACCCTGTATTTGCAATGTCGGTATTGTAACTGAATCCACGAATCATCTGAATACTCCGGGGAACGCTTAAATTGTTGCCGGCTGATCGGATCCATTATTTCTGGAATAATATCAATATCAGATGATCCGATATTTTCTCTGTCAGATAAATCAGCGACAGGCTGTTCATCTGAAGTATTCCCATCAATCAAATTCCCTTTTTGCTGGCTGACTGAAGGTTGTATGGCTGTTCTTATCCCGGGTGAAGTATTAATCTGAGGCTGGATATACTGTTCCGCCTATGCAATCAGCGGATCCTGTACCGATTGTGATAATTCACGGCTCCACCGGTAAGCCAGGAAGCTTAATGACAATAATACAGCAAGGAGTGCTGCACTCCGGAGCAACAAAATCGGTCTCTGTTTATGCCGTATTACCGGGAAGAACATTATTCCATACCTCAACCGGAGGGAGGACCTCATAATCTTTGAGGCCGTTTCTGAAAAGAAGATCAATATTTGCTCGTTCGTTAGCCAATTACCACTTTCTTTTTTAATCCGGTATACAGGTTTACCTTTTTCTGAAGAATAACTCTTGCTCTCGACAGGTTAGATTTTGAAGTTCCTTCCGATATGTTTATCATCTCGCTAATTTCCTTATGTGAATAGCCCTCAATCGCAAAAAGATTAAAGACCATTCTGTACTTCGGAGGCAGCTCTCTGATAATATCAAGCAGATCAACTGCTTCAAGCCCTGCATAATCCTCTGACTCAGGTGCCGAGTCGGGCTCCGGAATCAGATCAATATCATCAACCCTGTAAAGATTATGCTTGCTCCGGAATTTCTCAAGTGCAGTATTTACAACTATCCTGTGCATCCAACCTTCAAAAGAACCTTCATACTTGTAACAGATGAGGTTTTCAAATATCTTGATAAATCCTTCCTGCAGAATATCTCTTGCCTCATCATCATTACCAGAATACTGAAGGCACACAGCATACAACTTTGCCGCATGCCTCCTGTACAGAAGTTCCTGATCTCTTCTGCTTCCAGCCAGACAACCTTTAATTATATTTCTTATTTCAGGCAAGGTTTAAAACCTTTTTAAAACATAAAAATAAATAAAAATTGTCTGAATACCAGCATTTCTTAATAGATTGATGCAAAAAAATCATAAAAGGTTGCGTCTAACGATTAATAAACAATCAAATATGAATTACTTCCCCATAGGCAGCAGCGGCGGCTTCCATAATTGCCTCTGACATTGTCGGATGGGGATGAACAGATTTTATTATTTCATGGGCCGTGGTTTCGAGCTTTCTGGCAACGACTAATTCAGAGATCATCTCAGTAACATTGGCCCCGATCATATGTGCACCCAGCAGCTCTCCGTAAGCTGAATCGAAGATAAGCTTAACAAATCCATCCCTTGCGCCTGCTGCACTGGCTTTTCCGGAAGCGGTAAACGGGAATTTACCCACTTTGATATCATAACCGGCTTCCCTGGCAGCAGCTTCGGTAAGTCCGCAGGAGGCTATTTCGGGTGTTGTATAAATACATGATGGAATATTTCCGTAATCAAGAGGTTCCGGATCAAGCCCGGCTATCTTCTCAACGCATATTATCCCCTCAGCTGATGCTACATGGGCAAGCGCAGGACCATGAACAATATCCCCGATGGCATAAACTCCTGCGACATTGGTTTTATAAAAATCATCCACTTTGACTTTCCCATTTTCTGTTGCTATTCCGGCGGCTTCAAGTCCAATCCCTTCTATGTTTGGAGTGATACCGACTGCTGAAAAAACAATTTCCGCCTCAACCTCTTCATAACCTTTCGGGGTTTTTATTTTAACCTTGCATTTTTCACCCGAAGTATCGGCCGATTCCACTGCTGAATCTGTCAGTACTCTCATTTTAAGCTTCTTAAATGAGCGCTCAAGCTGCTTTGAAATCTCCTCATCTTCATTCGGCACGATCCTGGGAAGAAATTCCACCAGAGTAACATCTGTTCCAAGCGACTGGTAAAAACATGCAAATTCGCTTCCAATTGCACCCGAACCGACCACAACCATCGAACCGGGCTGCCTGTCGAGTGTCATTGCCTCCCTGTACCCTATGATTTTTTTTCCATCCTGCGGAAGCCCGGTAAGCTCCTTTGATCTTGCCCCGGTTGCCAGAATTATATTTTCTGCAGTATATGTTTTTTTCTCCCCCTCCACTCCTTTTACTTCTACTTTATTATTTCCGCTTATTTCCGCATTTCCTGAAATAATATCAATATTGTTCTTCCTGAAAAGGAACTGGACTCCCTTGCTCATGCCTTCAGCAACGCTTCTGCTTCGGGCTATAATTGCCTTAAAATCAGGCTTTATCTCACCTTCAATTTTTATGCCATATTCTGATGCATGATTCATATAATCAAGCACCTGTGAACTTTTCAGAAGTGATTTCGTTGGTATGCATCCCCAGTTCAGGCATATTCCCCCGATCTCTGCTTTTTCGATAACAGCAACTTTCATTTTAAGCTGCGATGCCCTGATAGCTGCAACATATCCGCCTGGCCCGCAACCGATAATTATAAGGTCGTAATCCATATCATTAATATATTATATTACAATATTTATTTGTTTTAATACAATAATTATTTGTCCCAATACAATAATTTTTATCTGGCATTTACTCTCATTCTGTCAATTACATGACTGACAATTTTAACTAAAATCCAAATTACAACAAGAGTAAAAATAATTGTTGCTCCCGTCGGTATTCCTGCAAAATATGAGATTGCATATCCTGTTGCAGTGCCAAGGAATCCGGCAGCAACAGACCAGAGTACTATTTTAAAATAAGTTTTCGTAAACATCATTGCAATATTCGGAGGAATTGTAAGCAGAGAGATCACCAGCACTACACCTGCCATCCTTATATTAAGTACAATGGTAAGTGCGATAAGGGCCGTTGTTATATATTTAAAAACATTGACATATTTTGAGTAGGTTCTGGCAAAAAGCTCATCAAATGAGATATAGAGAATTGTCCTGTAAAAAATGCCAAAATAAAGGATTAGTATTAACGCCATAATACCAAGAGCGATAATATCAGCATAAGTCACTGTAAGAATACTTCCAAACAGGTAACCCATCAGATTCGGGGTATAGCCTGGCGTCAGGTATATAAATATTATCCCTGTTGCCATTCCAAAGGCCCAGAAGATGCCAATAGCGGAATCTTCCCTGATTTTCTGCCTGACCGACAGGTACTCAACTCCCAGAGCTGAAAGAATACTGAAAATGGCAGCTCCGACCACAGGATTTATCCCGGCAAAATATCCGATTCCTATCCCTCCGAATGAAGCATGAGTAATGCCGCCACTGAGAAAAACCATCCTCTTGGTTACAATATATGTACCTGCCAGTCCTGCAGTTATACTGGCAAATATTGCTCCGAGAAGCCCCTTTAGTATAAATTCATATTGAAATATGCTACCCTCCACTGATCAATGATTTTTAAGTACCGTATGGGGAACCTCTCCGTGTGTGATCAGCTGAATAGGACACCCATATGACATAAGATCTTCATTTGTAATTTCAGATGACGGATGGTAATGAAGGTGCCTGTTTACGCACGCAAATGATTTAATATGTGCCGTAATCGTCCCGATATCATGAGAAACCATCATAATTGCCATCCGCTTGTTCAGGACACGTAATTTCTCATAAAAATCCGCCTCGAAGTTGGCATCAACAAAATTTCCAGGTTCATCAAGCAGTAAAAGTCTGGGATCGCCAATGATTGCCCTGCCGAGCAAAACTCTCTGGATCTGGCCTCCGGACAGCTCATTTAATGAGGATCCTGATAATTCTGTAAGACCAAGCTCGTCGATAACCTGGCTTGCTTTATTCCTGTCATTCATTGTCATCCTTGTAATCAGCCCTTTCCGCATCATCAATCCGGAAAGTATTACATCTTTCACGGTAACCGGAAAGCTGTTGTCACTTGTTGACATCTGCGGCAGATACCCTATATTAATGTTGTTGTTGAGTTCCTGGTTGAAAACCAGCATTCCCTTTACAGGTTTGACAAGTCCAAGAATGACTTTAAGCAGTGTCGTTTTCCCTCCTCCGTTCGGACCAATAACTCCAATAAAGTCATTATCATATACTTTCAGATCAACATCATGAAGTACAGTATTGCTTTCATAAGCAACCGACACCGACTTCATTTCAAGCAGGCAAACTGACATATCAGCTTATTTAAGTACTCCTTCAAAACTATCTTTCAAAATACTTATCATCTCATTAGTCGATGAGTACCAGTCTTCCGACAGTGGATCTATTATAATCACCCTTGCGCCGATCTCATCCGCAACCACCCTGGCGTTTTTTGTATCATACTCCCTCTGAACAAGAACCACATTTAAATTATCCTTATTACCCCTTTCAATAAGTCCGATTAACCTTGAAGGATCAGGTTCCTTGCCTTCAAACTCAACAGCAATCTCCTCCAGACCGTAATCCCGTGCCAGATAAGCAAGATTTGGATGATAAATCATAAAAGCTTTTTTACCTCCTGAAGATGAGAGTTCCTTTGCCCTCGAATCAGTCTCCACTATCCTTTCCATAAGAACTTTGTAGTTTTCTTCATATTCTCCCCTGTTTTCAGGATCCAGCCCTGTCAGAAAATCTTTAACGGAAGAAGCCATTTTCATGGCACACAATGGAGAAACCCAGTAATGCGGATCGGCGGTTTCAAAATGATGACCCTCATCATGATGTTCAGGTACAATAGGATCAATCACATTACCCAGATCGAGTTTCTTCATACTCCTGTTCATCTCATAGAAGCGGTCGAGCCAGGTAACCTCAAACCCAAGGTACCCGTTGCTTATATAGGCTATTGACTTCCGTAACTTGCTTAATTGCTCCGGGTAAGGTTCATAAATATGAGGATTGGAACCGGCGGGAACCATTACATTAACTGTAAAATTATCACCTGAAATGGCCTCGATAAAGTATTTAAACGGAGCAATGCTGACTGTAATTATTTTACTTTCAGTCTCATTCCTCCTTCCGCACGATAAAATCAATAAAAAAATAAGTAAGCTTATGATTCTTTTCATCAGGCAAAATTTCAGTCAGGATACAAAAATAACATATAACATAAGAAAAGGTTTATGTATCAGAAATAAATTAATATAACTATTTTTGAAGATCGCAAAAGCAAATTCTGTCTGTTATCAATAACAAGGTCTACAATGAAAACTCGTTCCGGAATTCTTTCCCTGGCATTTATTTTTATGTTAATGCTTCAGTTAACAACAATCCGGGGTCAATATCAGAATCATGATCAAATGTCGCGGAAGATTGATGCACTGGCAGTAAAGTATCCTGAATTATGTGCAGTAACTTCGCTTACAAAAACCATGGGGGGAAAGGATATCCGGCTGATTACAATCGGCACAGGAGACAAAGACAGCAGGCCCGGGGTTGTTGTAGCGGGGGGTGTGGACGGGAGATATCTCATTGGCAGGGAGCTGGCACTGGGATTCGCTGAAGAAATCCTGAAAAGATCCAAAGAAGATAGTATCAGAGAACTCCTTGGCAAAATCACTTTCTATGTCCTTCCTGATTTAAATCCGGATGCTTCTGCTCAATTCTTCTCAGAGATAAAATATGAAAGGAGTATTAATTCAAGGACAACTGATGACGATAAGGATTTTGTTTTTGATGAGGATCCTTGCGAAGACATGAACAAGGATGGTTACATAACCCTTATTCGCATTAAGGACCCTGCGGGTAACTATATAAGGAGTGATGAGGACGGGAGGGTAATGGTAAAAGCCGATTTAAGCAAAGGGCAGACAGGTAACTATCTTGTTTACAGCTGAAGGAACAGATAATGACAAGGATGGAAACTACAATGAGGATGGTGCCGGAGGTGTCAGCTTTAACAGGAATCTCACTTATAATTATGAAGAGTTCGGAATCAATGCCGGATTATACCCCGTTTCGGAACCTGAAACAAGAGCTGTCGCTGACTTCCTTTATGACAGGTTCAATATTTTCATGGTTTTGCACTTTCGGGCCCGCAGGATAACCTTGGTCAGCCAATGAAGGCAGCCGACCGTCCGGCCGGAGCACAGGCATCTTCCCAGAATCAGCCCCCTGAACAGGGCATGATGAGAAGGGAAAGAGGCCGGATCACTTCAATTATGAAAACTGACGAAACCGTAAATAAGCTTGTATCTGATAAATATCATGACGATCACAGGCTTAAAAGGTTCTCCCCCAGCTATATCCGAACCCGGAAATTTCATGGAATGGGCATATTTCCATTATGGGAGATACAGTTTCAGTACTCCGGGCTGGTGGTTCCCGCTCGAGAAAGGCAAAAATCAAGAGGCTGAATTCCTAAAGTTTGCAGAAAAAAACAAACTGAGTGATATTTTCATTCCATGGACCGCGGTAATTCATCCTGACTTTCCGGGCAAGGAAGCAGAAATCGGGGGAATAAGGCCATTTGCTGTATTAAATCCGCCACCTGATACTATAAACGAACTTATTTCGTCTCATTACAGGTTTATTTCAACTATTGCAGCCATGCATCCGGAACTTGAATTTCTTGATGTCAGCGTTGAAGATACCGGTGAGAACATTTTCAGATTATCTCTTAAAGTTCACAATAAGGGTGTTTTTGCCACAAACACTGAGATCGGAGAACCTAATATCTGGACACGGGTAATGAGGCTGGCTATTGAGCCTTCAAAAGGACAAACTATTATAAGCGGACTCAAAGTGCAGAGAATAGAGAGACTCCAGGGAGATGAATCAGCTGAATTCAGCTGGCTCATTTCAGGCAAAGGCCCGACAGTTATTTCCGCAGGTGCGGCAAATGTCGGTATGATAACAACATCCGCTGAATTAAAATAACAATTAATAATGAGGCTGTCTCAAAAGACAAAAGTCATTAAAATGATATCATAATGAAAATTATCTGCAATTCCCTGATTTTATTATTCTTTATCTCTCTCTCACTCCCTTTGCATTCACAGAATGCCGAGTTATTTTTCAAGGCATCAGGATCCCCAGCAGAACCAAAGGTTCAGGCTTCATGGAACAAATACTACACATACAGCGGAATTACCGATTTGTGCAAAAAGCTGGCTAAAGAATACCCTGACCTCGTAACCATGGAATCAGCAGGAAAGTCTTACCAGGGAAGGGATATAATTGCCCTGACTATAACTGATAAGAAATCGGGTAATCCTGATCATAAGCCAGGTTTCTATATTGATGGGAATATTCATTCTAACGAGATCCAGGGTACTGAAATGGCTCTTTATACAGCCTGGTATCTTTGCGAAATGTATGACGAAAACAAGTTTATAAAAGAACTGCTCAGTGATAAGACCTTTTATATTCTTCCCACGATTAATCCGGACGCACGCCAGTACTTCATGGATGAACCAAATACAGCCAGCTCTCCCAGGTCAGGGCTTGTACCTATGGATAATGACCGCGACGGGTTATTTGATGAGGATAAATATGATGATCTGAATAATGACGGCATAATAAGCCTCATGCGCAGGAAAAGCCAGTACGGGACATACAATTCCGATCCGAAAGATCCGCGAAGGATGATCAGGGTCAATCCGGGTGAGAAAGGAGAATGGGAGATACTCGGACAGGAGGGCATTGATAATGATAGCGACGGACTTGTAAATGAAGATGGTATCGGCGGTTATGATCCTAACCGCGATTATGGTTTTAACTGGGAGCCCTCTTATGTTCAGCAGGGTGCAGGGAAATATCCGTTCTCTTTCCCTGAAAATCAGGCTGTAAGGGATTTCGGGTTTAAGCACAGGAACATTACGGGTTCACAGTCGTTCCATAACTCGGGAGGCCTTATCCTCAGAGGCCCATCAATTCAGGGAGGCGGTGCAGAGGTCTACAGCCGTTCTGATGAATCAGTGATCAATGCGATCGGCAGAAAAGGAGAAACGATTATCCCCGGTTATAAATTCATTACTCTCTGGAAGGACATGTATACAGTTTATGGTGGTGAACTCGACTGGTGGTACGGAGCTATGGGAAGCTATGTATTTTCAAATGAACTCTGGAATGAATACATGATGTTCAACGACACTGCAAACAGCGACACGTATGAGTTTGACAGGCTCCTTCTCTTTGAGGATGCCTTTATCCCCTGGCAGGAGGTTGATCATCCGGTTTACGGGAAAATAGAAATAGGCGGTTTCAACAAGAATTTCGGCCGGACACACCCCGGATTCCTTCTTGAAAGCGATGCTCACCGGAATGCTGCCTTCTGCATTTATAACGCCTGGGCATCACCAAAACTGGAAGTTACGGATGTAAAAGTCAAAACACTTGGAGGAGGACTTAAAGAAGTAACAGCGACAGTAATAAACAGGCAAATGATCCCGACACATTCAGGTACTAACCTCAAGTACAAGATTGATCCTCCTGACTATATTTACATTGACGGAGGTAAAGTGGTGGCCGGAATGATCGTCACCGACAAGGACAGGAGTATAAGCATTGAACAGAAAAAGAATCCAGGGAGAATTGAGGTCCCTAATATTGAAGGTTATCAGCACATCGATCTAAAGTGGATTGTAAAGGACGGGAGTAAATTCACGGTAAGAGTCGAAAGTGTAAAAGGTGGCAGAGCCTCGGGAGAATCAGAATAAAAAAGGAAGAGGCTGGAACCCCCTTGTCCTGCCTCTTCGCATAATAAAATGAAAAACCTAAAAAGTCTGAAGGGAAATTTTAAAATAACCTGTTGCTTTTGTAGCATTTATCTGGAACTTCCAGGCACCTGTCTTATCCTTGTTTTCCTCGTCAGATATCGCAAATGATTTCCTCCAGTTAAGATTTCCTGACTCGTCAATTATTATATCTGAATATACTTTCCCTCCGGGCATTATGATCTTTATCCGGATGTCTCCTGCCTTACAGTCACCATTCACTGACATTACAACGGTTTTCACAGTTTCCTCGACATCAAATGTATAATCGCGCGAGAAAGAGTTCTCTTTCACCGATTTGGAAAAGTCCCATGTGGTTTTTTCATTATCACCGCTGTGTCCGACCCAGTTAAATCCTTCCATGCCTGGAGCGAACACAAAAGGATCACCATCAATTGTTTCGATATTGTAATAAGGTTTGCCACCCGTACCTCTGTAGACCCTGACCATATCCCTATAATTTGAGACTGATTCAATCTCTTTCTGGGCCTCCTTCATTGCTTCATCGACCTCTTTCTGACTTTCATACATTGCTTTTTGAACCTCTTCCTGAGCTTTCTTCTGTTCAGCAATAGCTTTCTTCTGAGCGTCGATCTCCTCCTGCAACTTAGTTCCTTCTCCTTTTCCTTCTTACTCTTCTCCTGAGCAACTGTCTGCTGGGAGAGAGCACTGAATGAAATAAGGAAAAGCACTGTTAAAATAAATCTGATCTTTTTCATGACTACCCTGTTTTAAATAATCTTATGTCAAAGATAGTGCCCGGTTTTCTGTATTATTGTTAATGCAGGGTTAACGTCGGGTTAATGTTTGAGTCAGGAAGCTGACATATTGATAATTTCGATATTTTTGAGAAGGCAAAAGGAAAAATATGAAAAAAAGAAATACGATCCTTCTTCTTGGTGTCTTTTCGATAATAATCCTGATAACTGCTCAGGTTATTATAATAAGAGGTGTCTGGAAACAGAAAGATGAAATGTTTAACCTCCGGTACAAGTTATTATCACAGGATGCGCTTGCTGTAATGGACAGACAGTGGTCAACCGATGGTTTCGATACAGTACGTATTCTGCTCAATGTGAAATCTGAGCTGCTTCTGAAGAATTTAGCCGAATTGAAAGAGGATTCGCTTACTGCCGATAAAAAGCAGGCTATCTTTGAATATGTGACCTATGTACTAAATACCCAGGAGGATCTCTCACAATTTCTGTCGAGATGGTTTGAACGACGTGGTTTCGATAAGGACTTTAAGAGCAAGATCATAATCAACCGGTTCGAACTTATTAATTTTGACCAGAAAATTCCGGTTTATCTTAACGAGGAGTTTGCCAATCGTCTGCAACCTCAGCGAACTGATACACTACGGACTGACAGGCAACCGGGAACCGGACCTCCCCGATTCCGAACGGGACAATCCAGACGAAGTTCTGAAATTCTGGTAAAAATCTACGGAGCAGAGGACAATTTCTACAGGCTTGATTTTGTGTACTATATAGATTTTTCAGATAAACAGAAAATTGTTCTCAGAGAAACCGCAGCCTCCCTATCATTGAGTATTATCAGCATTCTTCTGGTTGTTACCCTTTTCCTGATCACTTATAGAAACCTGATGGAGGAAAAACGGATGTCAAACCTGAAGACTGACTTTATAAACAATATGACTCATGAACTGAAGACCCCGCTTTCAACAATTACAGTGGCAGGCAAGACTCTTGAACTCCCGTTTATCAGGTCAAACGATACAAAGATCCTCGAAACGGCAAAGCTGATAGGGAAGCAGAGTGTTCACCTTAACCAGCTGATCAACATGATCCTTGAAATAAGCATGTGGGAAAGGACACAGTTTCAGCTTGACAAGAAAAAAGTTAAAATTGAGGATTTTATGAATGATATAGTTGAAAGCTTCAAGTCGGGAGGCGGAAATGGCGCTTCAATAACCCAGACATATAATCTTAAGGACCTTGAAGTTGAAATCGACACTGTTTATTTCACGACCCTGATAAACAATCTGCTTTCAAATGCAGTAAAGTATTCCGACAAGGATCCGGTTATCGAGATTGAAGGTTTAACTGAAAACAATGCGTGTCAGCATTAAAGTCGGGGACAACGGTATTGGAATAAGCAAAAATGACCAGAAACATGTTTTCGACAAGTTTTACAGGGCATCAACCGGCAATATACATAAATACAAGGGCCTTGGCCTTGGCCTTTATTATGTAAAAAAAATCGCTGAAGCCCATGGAGGAGACGTTTCGGTTAGCAGTAAACCGGGAAAAGGTAGTATATTTACGGTAACAATACCCTATTAATATAATCTGACAGGTTATGAAAGTCCTATTAGCTGAAGATGACAGGGATTTCGGAAATATCCTGTCGCAATATATTTCAATTAGCGGATTCGAGGTGAAGCTTGCCCGCGACGGGAAGGAAGCCTGGGAACTATTTGGACAGGAGAAACCCGATTTATGTGTGCTTGATGTAATGATGCCCGAAATGGACGGGTTCACTCTTGGTGAAAAGATAAAGGAGGCAAGACCTGAAATACCTATTATATTCCTGACTGCTAAAAGCCTTAAAGAAGACATTGTAAGAGGATTAAAGATCGGAGCTGATGACTATATAACAAAACCTTTCGATCCGGAGGTTCTTATTCTCCGTATAAGCAATATCCTGAAAAGGGCATATTCATCAACCAATGACGAATTTAAAATATCAAACACTTTGCTGAAGTTCAACAGCCTTGAGCTGATTTGCGGCAAACAAATACAAAAGAGAAGCTTACCCTTAAGGAAGCCCAGCTGCTGAGATACTTTATTATCAATAAGAATAAGATCCTTGCCAGGGAAGATATTCTTACCGAGATATGGGGAGAAGATGATTATTTCCTTGGAAGGAGCATGGATGTATTTATATCGAGGCTGAGAAAATATATTTCAGATGATAAGAACATCGATATAAGAACAGTAAGGGGAACCGGGTTTATCCTGGAAGAAGTAAAACCCGGAGAGGAATTCAGGGAAGGGGAATAAATAACAGGGGCGTTGCATGCAACGCCCTATTCTATAATTGATTATTGTATAGGTTTCTATTTTCCCCCAAAACTTCTTTTACCTTATTATATAATGCTTCTTCCCTCAGATTCCTTCCGATTATGATACCATTTTCGTCAAGAAGGAAATTGGCCGGAATAGCATTGACTGCATAGATTTTTGCAGCTGCGCTATTCCAGTACTGAAGATCTGATACATGGGTCCATGTAAGTTTATCATCAGCTATTGCCCTTACCCAGTCATCTTTTTTCTGATCGAGCGAGACGCCGAAAACATCGAATCCTTTTTTATTAAATTCCTTATAGACTTTAACGACATTCGGATTCTCCCTGCGGCAGGGACCGCACCATGCAGCCCAGAAATCAACAAGCAGTAATTTTGACCCGACCTTCGAATAGAGCGAAACCGGATTCCCTTCCGGATCATTCAATGTAAAGTCAGGGGCTTTCTGACCGATTGCAACAGCTTTCATCTTTACAGCTCTTTCCATCAGGCTTTTAGCTGATCTCAGTATTGGCAACAGCAGTATCCATTGCATTGATGTAGGTTTCAATCTCAGATCCGTCCATTTCATAGCTCAGTCCGGACAGAATTGAAGGAGCAGCAAAAGATGATGGATTGTTTTTTACAAAATCCTTCTGCAAAGTTTTCATCTCTGCCTCAATAACAGCCGCATCCTTTTCAAGCTGTGAAACTCTTGCTGTATCTCCGCTCTGTTCAGCCATCTGATATGCTTCATACATCTGTGAATATTTTTCTTCAAGCTGCTTAGTTGAATTAACAAATCCGGTGTATTCATCCTGTGTCTTCGAACCGGTAATAGTAGCATTATAAAGTGAATCAAGTTTACCGGTTATGGTAATTTCAGAGTTCTCAAGATAAAATGATGTTCTCATTCGTGTATCTTTGGCAACAAGAAGTACCATTTCAGGGTATTTTACTGACCCGCCCTTCATTTTAAAAGAACCTTTTAAGGCAACCGCGGAATCAATATTAACAATCTTCCCCTCAGCTCTTTTCTGAAGGAGAAATGTCACACTGTCGGCGCCGTCAATCTTACCGTTTATAACATAATGAGGATCAGTGGAGCAAGCTGCAACCAGGATTGCAATAACAACACAATAGAACAGGTTTTTCATTTTCATCGATTTAATAAATTGCATTAATTATTACTGGTGAATTCGCGCAAAGATATGAATTATTGTTAATTCCGCTTATTCATTGAAATATTTATTGAGCAGATTCAGAGCGGCTTTGTAGGAAGTAACCGTACCGCTGTACAGTTCTTTTTCAAGAACCGGAAGCAGGGCTTTTACTTTTTCATGATTATAGAAGGAGCTTCTCAGATAATCCGTAATGGTATCATGCATTCTTATTACTGCCTGTTGTTTCCTCAGTTCCTCAAAATAACCTGTCTTTCCGGTGTAATTAATATAATTCCCGATAACTTTCCATATTTCGCTGATACCCTTATCCTCATAAGCCGAACAGGTTAGCACCAGTGGTTTCCATCCCGAATGAGTGGCCGGGAAAAGATTAAGAGCATTCTGGAACGTAATCCTGGCATTTTCAGCTGCTATCTTATTTTGCCCGTCAGCTTTTGTAATGACTATTGTGTCGGCCATTTCAATTATCCCTCTCTTTATGCCCTGAATCTCATCGCCGGCGCCTGCCAGCATAAGCAGCAGGAAAAAATCGACCATCGAGCGGGCTGCAATTTCTGACTGACCCACTCCGACAGTCTCGACCAGTATGGTATCAAAACCTGCCGCTTCACAAAGTATTATCGATTCCCTTGTCTTTCTGGCAACTCCACCAAGTGTTCCATGCTGACGGGGAAGGCCTTATGAAGGCATTCTGATGAACGCCCAGTCTTTCCATCCTTGTCTTGTCTCCAAGGATGCTTCCTTTTGTATTTGTGCTGCTCGGATCGATGGCAAGCACTGCAATTTTTTTTCCTGAATCGGCAAGATTCAGTCCGAATGATTCAATAAATGTACTCTTACCTGCTCCCGGAGCACCAGTAATTGCTATTCTTACTGAGCCGGAACTGTATGGAAGGCATCTTTCTATTATTTCCTGGGCTGTTTCATAATGCTCAGGCAGGGAGCTCTCAACCATTGTTATTGCCTGGCTGAGAATGGTCCTGTTTCCCGATAATATACCTTTTACAAATTCATCCACAGAGTATTTTTTTCGCTTCTTTCTGATGGATCCTGTCATTACGACCGGATTTATATTGGGTGGATGAGTGATCCCCTTCTGAATTTTCAGCGGGATTTTGTTACCTTCTTTTTCTTCCATTATTGTTTTATCCTCCTGCAAAAATAACAAAAGGGTGCCAGAATATTATCTGACACCCTTACTGAATCTTTTTTAAATCCTTACTTAATATTAGTTTTTGGCAATTTCCTGGTCGACATCAGCATTCAGCATCAGAACAACTTCAGAATTCTTTGGATCGTTTGTATAGACATAAATTGCCTTTGTCACTTTTCCTTTATAGCCACCGGATTAAACACCGCTTTTATCGAACCTGACTCCCCTGGTTTGATTCCCTGTCCCTGAATTCCCTGCTGTACTGCGGTGCATCCGCAGGAGGCTTTTATATACCTGATTATGAGATCGCTTTTCCCTTCGTTGGTAAATTTGAACTCAACCTCTTTGGCTGTTGAACCAGGAATCTTTCCCAAGTTCAAAAGTTGTTGAGGCAACATTAAATACCGGTGCGTTTGTAACATCATCTTTAGAGAGGCCTGAGAAATCCTCAACAAGGTTGGCACTTACTGCATAATAGACATTCTGATCGACTGTGCCGTTTATTTTTAACTTTACCATATCGGTAGTATAACCCCATGCCTGATTTTTAGTGGCATCGTATGTACCTTCAATTAATCCTTTCTGACCCGGTTTTAAGGTCATTGGATTAGCCTTCATCGCAAGATGGGGAGGCACATTGTCAAATTCAATTTTTGCCGGCTGAGCAGAAGTGTTTATTACCTGCATTGTCCTGATCTTCTTTTCATTCTTTTTAACATTGGTGAATGCAAGATGATTGCTTTCGAAACGAACCGGGCCTACCGGGAAAATAAATATTTCCTCAACTGTTTTTTCATGCGCGATAACTTCCCCTTTTAAAACCAGTACAACAACTTCAGGCTTTGCATTTGTGTATACTGAAAGTGTCTTGTTAAATGCACCGGGTCTGTTTGCCGGGTCATAAATTGCTGTTATTTTACCGGTCCCTTTTGGAGGAATCGGGCTTTTTGTCCATTCTGGTTGGGTACACCCGCATGAGGCTACAATATTTTGGATTACAAGAGGTTGATTTCCATTGTTTGTTACAAGAAAATCAAATTTTTGCTTACCTGCCTCTTCTTTGAATTTTCCAAAATCGTGTTCTCCGGTTGAAACTTTCATTACCGGCTGAGCCGATATTGCCAGTCCATTAATAGCAATTGCTAGAATTAAAAGGTATCTTTTCATTTTGATAAAATATTTTTTTAGTACTTACTGAATTTTGTGCCTCGTTTTTTTATACAAATTAAAACGTCCAAATAAAAAGATTATTTGATATTTTGACTTATTCTGCAAAACAAATATCAGACCAGAATTAACCTGCCTGATTCTTATGCAAAAATAATAAAGTTTGGTACGGCAATAATTATTATTAAAGAATATCTTAGTTTTGCTGATTCATCATAGTCATTTGGAACAAAATTTGAGGTTAGAAAACCATTCCGTTAAGGAACTATCTCGATGATGAAGTATACTTACAGACTTTTGTTCACCATAGCCACATGCAACAATATTCCTGAATGCTGAGGGTCAGTTCTATAATGGCCATCAGATGACATTCGGAAAAAACAGGGTGCAGTATTACGACTATTACTGGTCATACTACAGATTTGAAGATTTTGATTGTTACTTTAATGAATTCGGACGCGATATTTCACAGTTTACTGCAGATTATGCCCTAAAAAGAATTGATGAAATAGAGGATTTCTTTGATTACAACCTCGACAAAAGGATGATCTTTATCATCTATAACAAGAACAATGAATACAGACAATCAAATATCGGCCTGGTAACATATGATGAAGAGACATATAACACAGGTGGATTCAGCAGGATAATAAAGAACAAGGTGATGCTCTTTTATGAAGGGGATCATTTAGCATACCAGAAACAGATCTCGGCTTCGATCACTGAGTCTATTATAAAGGAGATGCTTTATAATGCCGATTTCAAGGACCGCATAACGAGTTCAGCGATAATTCATATGCCTGACTGGTATTTAAAAGGTCTGATAAACTATGTCGCATACGGATGGGATTACGAAGTTGAAAACAGGGTAAAAGATGGCATAAAATCAGGGAAATACAAAAATATCAATCACCTGGAATCTGATGATGCTGTTTATGCAGGCCAGTCATTCTGGAGATTTATAGGGAAGACATATGGCGATGCAATTATTTCCAATATTATATATCTGACAAAAGTATATAAGAATGTTGATGACGGGTTCCAGTATGTGCTTGGAATCAAATTGCAGGACCTTCTTACGGAATGGAAGGAGTTTTATGAAGAAGAGTTTTCCTCTGATCGTGATCTTCCGGCTGACAATGAAGAAATTCTGAAGAAATCCCGTAAAGAGCAGATCTTTCAGCAGGTTAAAGTCAGTCCCGACAAAAGATATATTGCCTACGTAACAAATGACTTGGGAAGAAAAAGGATCTGGCTTTATGATCAGTCGACCGACAAAACAAAGATCATTTTCAGGGCTGAACCAAAGTACGAGCATATAGTTGATGATACATATCCTGTAATTGCATGGCACCCGAGCGGAAGGATTTTAACCTATCTGAATGAAGAAAAGGAGGGTATGGTAATTTATTTCTACAGGACTGATGAGAAGAAAACGGAAGAACGGAACTTTCTCTACTTTGACAAAGTGCTCGATTTTTCATATTCTCCCGAAGGATCAAGAATAGTCCTTTCAGCCGTAAAGGACGGGATAACCGATATCTATATCCATACTGTTGCCTCAGGAATGAATGAACAGATTACCCGTGATGTTGCAGACGATCTTCATCCCTCATTCCTGATTAACCAGCCCGGGGAAATATTATTTTCTTCAAACAGATTATCAGATACTCTGACAAATACCGGTGATCCGTTTGAAAAATTTTCTTCAAGATTTGATCTTTTCACTTATAATACCGAAAAGAAAAACAATGTTCTCATAAGGTTGTCGGAAGAAGATTATTCGAGCAGATACCAGGCGGCTGAAACACCCGGCAACACCATTTCATATGTAGGGGACAACAATGGTGTCCTTAACAGGTATAGCGCGGTATTTGACAGTGCAATCAGTTTTATTGATACTACTTTGCACTACCGCTATTTCATTAAATCAAAGCCGGTAACAAATTACGACAGAAATATCCTCAGCCAGTCACTCCTGAACGGATCAGACCTGTTTGGTGAGGTTCTTTTCAAGGATGGAAAATACAGCGTCAGAAAAGGTGCATCAGCAGGTGCAGGAAGTGTTCCCTCAAATGAGATTATCAAAACAAATTTCAGAAAGGAGCAGGACAAGTTTTATCACAAGGAGGATAGTGTTGAGCAGATCAGGCAATGGCTTGTAGCAGAAGATAAGAAAAGAAGAGACACCCTTACAAAGCCACTCTACGAATATTATATAAAGGGAAATGAGCCTATCAATATCAATCATTATATTTTCGAAAAGGAGAAGCAGAACTATTATGAGCAGCTTTGGCGTAAGAATTATATGGATATCGATTTGGATACCGGCCATTTAGAAATACCGCTGATAAGGATCTACGAAACATCTTTTTATAATAATTATATTGTCAACCAGATAGATTTTACCTTCCTGAATAATTCCTACCAGGTATTTAACGGAGGTTCAGGATATTATAACCCCGGAATAAACTTACTGACAAGGTTCGGGATAGTTGATCTCTTTGAAGATTACAGGATAACTGCAGGATTCAGGTTTGCAGGAGACTTTGACAGTAATGAGTACCTTTTAAGTTTCGAGAGCCTGAAAGGTAAGTTCGACAAGCAGTTTATTTTTCACAGGCAGGCTTATTTCAGCACCGACAATGATTTTTTGTATAAGACCCATACCCATAATATATATCTTTCGTTTGCAAAGCCCATAACTCCAATACTTGCAGTCAAAGGAACAGTCTCATACAGATATGACCGGAGCGTACCTCTTGGTATGGTTGACCAGTCAACATTGGTTGCCCCGGCAATCGCAAAACACTGGCCAGGTCTTAAGGGCGAAATTATTTATGACAATACCCGTAAGCGCAGTATCAACATATATTATGGTACCCGGTTTAAAATATTCGGAGAATACTACAGGCAGTTTCCGGGGAAACAATCAGATATGTTTGTTCTTGGAGGTGACTTCAGAAAGTACGTCAAGATACACCGGGAACTTATATGGGCCACACGCTTTGCAACCAGTACATCCTTCGGTCCCACAAAACTGGTTTATTATCTGGGTGCTGTCGATAACTGGATGGGATATATTTTTAACAATTACCCGATGTTCAACTACTCGATACCGGTCGACCCGACACAAAACTATGGATTCCAGGCTCTTGCAACGAATATGAGAGGGTTTACACAAAATATCAGGAACGGCAACAGCTTTGCATTGATAAACACAGAAATAAGGTGGCCTTTTGTCAGGTACATTGCCGGTCATCCTTTAAAATCCAACTTCCTCAACAGTCTTCAGGTGGTAGGTTTTGGCGATATTGGAACAGCATGGACAGGTCAAAGTCCCTGGTCGGGCGATAATGCCTATGATACAGAAGTTTACAAAAACGGACCTGTCACTGTCACCCTCGACTCGAACAGAGAACCGATTGTGGCAGGAGTCGGAGCAGGACTTCGCGCCCAGATACTTGGCTACTTTATAAGGGCTGACTGGGCCTGGGGAATTGAGAACCGCTATATTCTGCCAAGGATATTCTATCTTTCCTTCAGCCTCGACTTTTAATATCCGAAAAATTAAAATGTTTTTACATCCCGTCAGGACCTGGCATTATATTTGTATTTCAGCACCTGAAATAAAGAAATTTTGCAATTATTACAAAGATTCTTTTTCAATTGAAAAATTTAGAATATGTTTGTACGATTGATAAAATAATTAACCAAAAAAGAATAGAAATGGCTTACAAAATTAATGATGATTGCACAGCTTGCGGAACATGTATAGATGAGTGTCCTGTTGAGGCAATATCTGAAGGTGATATCTATAAAATTGACCCGGACGTATGCACCGATTGCGGTGCCTGCGCAGATGTTTGCCCGGTAGAGGCAATTCATCCGGTTGAATAACCTTGCAGCTAAACGAAATGAAGGGGCTTAATCAGCCCCTTTTTTATTGAGGATCATATTTAGCCTTCTCAAGAATCTGCTGAATATTTATATCATTCATCAGTGATTCAAGGCTTGTTCCCCTGTTTCTGTTCATATAGGATTCAACTATTCTGAATCCTATCCATACAGCTGCCCTCCCGGGTGATTCATTGGTAAAATAACTTGTAAAAGGACCATCGCCAATAAGTTTCCGGATTATAAATTGGTCTGTTTTAAAAACCAGGTCGTTTTCAATCATATATTGCCACATCTGGCTTTCATTATTCCTGCAGAATTTCATCTGGTCAGAAGTAAAGCCAAAAATAATTTCATCATTGTTGTCCGGCAGCATGCACTTTTCAAAGTATTTCAGTTTCCCTTCATGGATCATTTCTGAAAGCACATTGTCGGCGGGGTAGTTCATGGAAGCGAAATCCCATTCCGATGCTCCCCAGGCATAAATGCAGTCAGGTACAATATATTCAGGAGTCATCCGTGCCGACATATAGCTGTATATTTGAAGCCTGGGATAGTATTCGCAATCAGCCCCCAGATACCTGTCAAGTCCGATTCCAAGTACTGAATCTCCTGTTATAATACTGCTATTAAATCCGGTGATACATGAAAAAACCCCGGGGACAAACCTGTCAGGGAAATAATACAAATAATGCCGGAATGCATCCTCCAGCCCCTTCCCTACTGAGCCAAGCTCAGGATAAAGATCCATAGTCAGACGATACACCTCGTTGTTCTGCCTGTCGGTGCAAAATCGTGTCAGAAAATCTCCAAACGAAGGCTCACTAATATCACCTGTATTAATAACATAGCTGAAAAGCTGAAGAAAACTGCCATATTTATTTTTCAATTCAGGCACCCTTCCGGCAATTTCTTCAGGATTTAAACTGAAAAGGTCCTTCTCAAGTCTTTTGATTTCAATATCAGCCCTGATCGACCCAGTTCTGACTTTATACGGATTCCTTTTGCAGGAAGCAAAAGCCGGCATGACAAGTAAAATGATTATTATGATCTGATATCTGATTTTCATAAGAGTCGCTAAAAAAATCTAAAATAGAAACTTTTGTTTTAATCTGATTAATTCATAAACATCCTTAAGTTTTTGTATTCCTTTGTGTTACTTAGAGATAACCTTTGAGTGACTTTGTGGTAAAAAAAATTTAACCACGAAGGGACACAAAGGCTTACACAAAGGATTCACAAAGTAAATATGAATAATAAAAGTTAAAAACAACAAATATAAACGGTTCTGTTACATCTCTTATTATTTACTAATTTTGGGCTGTTTTGATCGCGGCTACGGATATAGTATCCAAAATCAATTTCTGACGAGTAAACTATGAAAATCTCTATCGCCCAGTTAAACTATAAAATCGGGGACTTTGCAGGAAATAAGAATCTTATCTGCCAAAGCAATAAGCCAGGCAAAAGCAGACGGATCGGACCTGGTAATATTTTCAGAGCTTTGCATTCCCGGATATCCTCCTCTTGATCTGCTCGACAGGGTTGATTTTATTAAAAAGTGCGACGATACAGTCAATGAAATTGCCTCTATCATGTACAGGTATTACTGCAATAGTGGGCTCTCCCACTTTCAATACGGACCGGGAGGGCAAAAAACTTTATAACTCTGCACTTGTACTTTCCGAGGGTAAAATCATTTTTAAAACCAACAAAGCACTTCTGCCTACTTATGATATATTTGATGAGTACCGCTATTTTGAACCTGAAAAGAATTTCTCCATCTTCACAATCAAAGGGATAAAAATTGCGCTGACAATCTGTGAGGATCTCTGGGATGAGCAACCATTTGACAACAAGTTTGAAAAATCGAGGTTGTATACAGTTTCCCCAATGGATGCACTCTCAAGGTACAATCCCGATCTGATAATTAATATTTCGGCTTCACCATTTTCATATACAAAAGTAGAGGCTAAAAAAAACATATTCACATCAAAAGCACTTAAACACAGGATCCCTGTAATTACTGCAAATCAGACAGGTGCTAATACAGAGCTGATATTTGATGGTGCGTCACTTGTTATTAACAGCGAAGGGAAAATATACCGGCAGCTGGGGTATTTTGAGGAGGCTGTTGAAACATTTTCCCTTGAGGAAATAATTACCAGGACCTCCACTTACAAGGAACCGGTTTATGAACCGATTTCACTTGTTCATAAAGCACTGGTTACCGGC
The DNA here is from genome assembly GCA_963753495.1 of uncultured Bacteroidales bacterium. Taxonomy (GTDB): domain Bacteria; phylum Bacteroidota; class Bacteroidia; order Bacteroidales; family VadinHA17; genus LD21. The sequence continues at coordinate 162,391 of CAVWCO010000006.1, read as the reverse complement.
ATACGAGATTATTTTGCAAAAACAGGTTTTAAAAAATGCATAATCGGGCTGTCAGGCGGAATTGATTCGGCAGTCTGCATCTGTCTTGCAGCAGAGGCTCTGGGCCATCAGAATGTACTGGCCCTGCTGATGCCTTCAAGATATTCATCAGATCACTCCCTTTCCGATTCTATTGCGCTGGCTGAGAATATCAGGGCTGACCATGAAGTTATAAGTATTGAAAAACCATTCAGCGCATTTGAAGAGATACTCCTCCCTTATTTCAAAGGGATGAAAAGTGATATCACTGAGGAGAATATGCAGGCCAGGAGCAGGGCAATCCTGCTTATGGCATTTGCAAATAAATTCGGATATATCCTGTTAAACACATCCAACAAGAGCGAAGCTGCAGTGGGCTATGGCACACTGTACGGCGATATGGCCGGAGGTTTGTCGGTAATTGGTGATGTGTACAAGACAGATGTATATAAACTGGCCCGCTATATAAACAGGGATCATGAAATAATTCCCGGGAATATAATCCTTAAGCCGCCTTCTGCTGAATTAAGGCCCGGTCAGCTTGACAGTGATTCGCTTCCCCAATACCATATACTCGATTCAATCCTTTACCAGTATATCGAAATGCAAAAACCGGCTGATGAAATAAAGCTTGAGGGATTTGACAAACCTGAAATTGAGAGAGTGCTTCGGCTTATTAATTATAATGAATATAAAAGATATCAGGCACCTCCTGTATTGAGGATATCTTCAAAGGCATTCGGTGACGGAAGGAAAATGCCGATTGTGGCAGAATACTAATCTGATGCAATAATATGCAGTTTAAGGACCCATATATTGAACTTTGTTTCGAAGGAGCTTCATCGATACTAAGGGGATTAAGCCAGGAGGAAAAAGAGTTACTTGATCATCATCACCAGGTAATTAATTTCAGGAAGGGTGAAATTATTGAAGGCCCTGAAAGTAAACTGAGGGCCCCTGTTTGTCTGGCATCCGGCAAAGCAAAAGTCTTCCGGATTGGTGCAGGGAACAGGGAGCAGATAATAAAAATGCTCCGGCCTTTGAATTTCATAAGCTACAGGCCGCTATTTTCAGATACCAACTCCATTTTTTCTGCGGTTGCCATTGAAGAATCAGCAGTGGTCGTCTTTGAAAGGAATAGTCTGAACAAAATACTCAAACAGAATGCTGAAATGGCAGTCAGATTTATGAGGGCCATGTCAGATGACCTTTTGTTTTCAAATAACAGGTTGGTATCGCTGACTCAGAAACATGTAAGAGGAAGGGTTGCTGAATCCATTCTCCTGCTTCGCGACACTTACGGGGTAGAAGCAGATGGCAGGACTCTGAGAGTAGTTATCTCAAGGGAGGACCTTGCTCATCTTTCCAATATGACCACTTCAAATGCTATCCGTACTTTGTCAGGTCTGGTTTCGGAAAAGATACTGGATACAGCGGGAAGGAAAATAATAATTCTGAATTCTGACAGGCTTGAGAAAATAAGCGAATCAGGCCAGTGAAATTAAATCATTCCCTGTAGAATACTCTTTTTACCCGTCCCGGGATCGAGGTCAGGATTTCGTAGGGAATGGTATCGCATTGCCTTGCAAGTTCGTTAATTGAAATATTCTCGCCGAATATTTCTGCCTCATCTCCCTCCCTTGCATTAAGGCCAGTCACATCAGCCATGCAAATATCCATGCAGATATTTCCTATAAGAGGTACTTTCAGCCCCTTAATAAAAAGATTTCCCTTCCTGTTGCCAGTTTTCCTGTCAAGTCCGTCTGCATACCCGACAGGAAGGATGGCAATGGTGCGTTCAGTATCGGATACGTCTGAGCAACCGTATCCAACCGGTTCTCCCGCCGGAATTGATTTTACCTGAGAAATCCTTGTTTTAAAGCGGCTTACCGGACGCAGGGGCATCCCTTCAAGGGTGCCGGCTCCGTAAATACCGATTCCCGGTCTGACCATTTCGAACTGGTACTGCGGGAACCGCACTATTCCCGAGGTGTTAAGAATATGCCTGAGAAATGAATATCCCAAAGCCTCTCTTATTTTCCCTGCAACTGAAGAGAACAGTTTGACCTGCTGTAGTGTAAAGTTGTCGAATGCCGGATCTTCACTTGCCGCAAGATGGGAAAATACAGATATCACCTTTAAACAGGAGAGTCCTTTTATTCTTGAAATCAGTTCATCAATCTCATCAGGCATAAATCCAAGGCGGTGCATGCCGGTATCAATCTTCAGGTGAATGGGATAATTATATAGTCCATGTTTTGAAGCAGTTTCGGCAAACCTTTCAAGTGAAGGAAAACTGTAAATTTCCGGTTCAAGATTATTCTGAATTATGACATCGGAGGAGGAGAGGTCGGGGCTCATTACCATTACCGGCATTGTTACTCCCGCTTTCCTGAGGTCAACCCCCTCGTCAGAATATGCAACGCCCAGATAGCTAACGCGGTGATACTCAAGCAATGCAGCTATCTCAGCCGAACCTGCTCCATAAGCAAATGCTTTTACCATTGCCATAATCCGTGTTTCAGGGTTGAGATACTTCCTGAACTCATTGAGATTATGAGAAATGGCATCAAGGTTTATTTCCAGTACTGTATTATGAACCTGCTGTTCAAGCAGTTTCCCGATCTTCTCAAGCTCGAATACTCTCGCTCCCTTTAACAGGATTACCTCGTTCCTGAATTCCTGACTATTGAAGCTGTGAATAAAATCATCAGTCGAATAAAAGAAGGAGGCATCATCGTCAAAATACGAACTGTTTCTCATCAGCACCTCTCCTATTCCAATGAATTTGTCTATTCCTGTTCTCCTTACAAGATCCGCAACTTCACCATAAAGTTCCTTTTCATCGCGTCCGATCTGAACAAAATCTGAAAGGATGAGAGTCGTTTTCCTGTTGCTTTGCGACCTTAAGAATTCAATTGCCATTCCCAGAGAACCCGGATCGGAGTTATAAAAATCCTCAATAAGCTGGCAGCTGTTTATCCCGTTCTTCATCTCCATTCTCATAGCAACAGAAACAAGCTGAGAAAGGCCTTCCCTGATAATTGTTAAATCCATTCCCTGAGCCAGGCATGTGGCGGCAACAGTAATTGCATTCTCTATTGAAGCACGGTCGCTGAACGGGATCTCAAAATCGCCCGGGACATTATTAAAAGTGATCTGCAGTATCGTACTGCTTTTATCCGATGATTTCTTTTTTACAAAGACTCTTGCCCCCGGGTTTATAAACGACCAGTCAAACAGCTCTTTACTTTTAAGATTGGAATCTTTATGAATTAAATCGGCAACCAGCTGCTGATCGCCGCAATATATTATCATTGAAGCATTTACAAACAATTTTAATTTTTCCCGTGCTTTTTCTTCATTGTCGCGGAAATTTTCATTGTGGGCATCACCTATATTGGTAATAATGCCTATATCAGGATTTATAACCCGGCGGAGTTTTTCCATTTCTCCGGGTAAAGAGATCCCTGCTTCAAAAATTCCGAATTTATATTTTTCTTCAAGCTTCCAGACTGAAAGCGGAACACCAACCTGGGAATTATAACTTTTCGGGCTTCTCAAAACCGGATAACTTCTGCCAAGTATATCAGCAAGCCACTCTTTGACAATTGTTTTTCCTGCGCTTCCGGTAACAGCAATAACTGTTGATTTAAAAGCTGCCCTTTTTGAAGCAGCAAGAAGCTGAAGAGCATTAATTGCATCGTCTGTTAAAATAAAGGCAGCATCCTCATAAATAGTTAGCTCTTCTGGCAGTTTCTCAACAATGAATACTTTTACGCCTTTCCGGTAAAGAGCGCCGATGTAATTATGACCGTCGTGGTTAATTCCTCTGATGGCAACAAAAGCAGCATGCTCAGCAAAGCTTACCTGACGGCTGTCGGTTACAAGCTCTGAAACGAAAATATCAGGCGGACCCGTAAGAGCGCCGTTTGTGATTCCTGCAATATCTGCAGTAGTAAAATTCACCTTAATCTTTTTTTAACGCTTTATTGAAACAACTCCTGCAAAGGGGTTCATATTTATCTTTCTCTCCAAGAACCACCACCTGGGATTCCTCCGACTTGCGATAAGAATATTGAGCAAGACTACCGCATCGCATGCAAATTGCATGAACCTTGGTAATATATTCTGCAATAGAAAGAAGTGCGGGAATCGGGCCAAAAGGATTTCCCATAAAATCCATATCCAGCCCCGCCACAAGAACCCTCACTCCACTATCAGCCAGTTTATTACAGACTTCAATTATTGAATTATCAAAAAACTGTGCTTCATCGATACCTACTACATCTACATCTCCGGCATAAAGCAGGATAGCAGAAGCATTATCGACCGGGGTTGAAATTATTGATTTCTGGTCATGTGAAACAACACTGCTTTCGGAATAACGGTTGTCAAGTGCTGGTTTGAATATTTCAACCTTAAGACCTGCAAACTGAGCCCTCCTTAACCTTCTGATGAGCTCTTCGGTCTTCCCCGAAAACATGGATCCTGTTATGATCTCAATTGATCCCCGTTTCGCGATGATCCTTCCTGTATTTTCAAGAAAATCCATAACCAACTATTAATACCCGCTAAATGCTAAATGTAGCCTAATTCCGTTAGACTTATATAATAATATTTACTTTTGCAAAGTAAGAAAAATGGTTTGTTATTAATATAAGGGAAAGCATGGATTTAAATGCAGCGATTGATATAATTATTAAGGACCTCAATGAAGCAAGGGAAATCATCGATGACCTGAAAGGATATCCCGGTGTACCTGAGTTTCAGATTGAACTGGCGAAATCAAAGTGCAAAAGTGCTTCAGAAGTAATTGCTCTTCTGAAAAATCAGGTGGTTAAACCTTCTTCTGTCAAAGAGGAAAAAATCATTATTAAGGAAGAAATCCGCCAGGAAAAACCTGCCGGTAATCAGGATTATGTTCCGCCTGCCCCGGTGACTACTCCTGAAGCAGTTATAGAACATCACATACCGGAGACCCCTCCCCTGAAAAAGGAAGAACCGGCACCAACTATTAAGAAGCATGCCGAATCAGCAATTATTGCCGATCAGTTTACAAACAGACCCGAAAGCTATAATGAACTGAGGGCCCGGAAGCATGACGATGATGTTTTTGAAGTCCTTAAGTCAAAACCGCTTTCAAGTCTTGATAAAGCTATCGGGATCAATGATAAGTTCCATTTTATAAGGGAGATATTCAACGGGAACCATGAGTCGTACAATCAGGCGATCAGTAAGCTGGAATCAGTCGGGAATCTTCCCGATGCCATGGCAGTAATAATGAGTTATACAGGAGACAATACTTCAAATATGGCTGTGAAGCAGCTACTCGATCTGATAAAACGTAAGTTCCCTACCAATGAGTAGACTTTTCCTGGTTCCAACACCAATAGGAAACCTGAGGGATATCACTTACAGGGCTGTGGAAGTCCTGGGAAGCGTTGAACTGATACTCGCCGAAGATACAAGGCAGGCAAGGAAACTACTGAATCATTACAATATAACGACCCCGGTCGAGTCACATCACATGTTCAATGAACATAAGAGAGTAGAGGCAGTCTGTTCAAGGATCCTTTCCGGCACAACAGTTGCTTTAATCTCAGATGCGGGAACCCCGGGAATATCAGATCCCGGGTTTCTGCTGGTAAGGAGCTGCCTTGAAAAAGGGATTGTTACCGAGACTCTTCCGGGGCCGGTTGCACTGATTCCCGCACTTGTAAATTCAGGTCTCCCATGTGAGAGATTTTGTTTTGAGGGCTTCCTCCCTCCAAAAAAAGGAAGAAATAAAAGGCTCACCGGTTTAGCCGGAGAACAAAGGACCATGGTATTTTATGAATCTCCGTACAGGCTTGTTAAAACACTTGAGGACATGATCCCTTTTTTTGGTCCTGAACGTGAAGCCTGTGTATCAAGGGAGCTGACTAAAATCTTCGAGGAGAATATAAGGGGCTCTTTAATGTTTCTTTCAGACCATTATAAATCACATGCCCCAAAGGGGGAAATAGTCATAGTTGTTGCCGGTAAAAAATCATGACCAGATCAGCCACACAATTCTTTTTTAAAAGTCTGAAGGGTGTGTTCGGGATAATCCTCCTGCTGACTGCAACTTATAAGCAAACAGAAGCACAGGTTATGAAGGGAAAGATCCTTGATAAATCAGGGGTTCCTGTTCAATATGCCACGGTTTATATTCAGGAATTAAAACAGGGAACAACTTCCAATACAAAAGGCGATTATGAAATCAGGCTCTCACCAGGAACCTATATGGTCATATTTCAGAGCCTTGGCTATGAACCTTTAATTGAAACCATTACTATTTCAGGTGACGTTGTTATCCGCGATATTACACTTCCTGAGCAGGTCTATGAAATCCCTGAAGTAAGAATTTCACCATCAGGTGAAGATCCTGCAATCGCTATAATGAGAAGGGCTATCGGGCTGGCTCCCTACTACCTGAATTATATAAATTATTATAAAGCTGAGGTATATCTCAAGGGTAACCTTCTGATGAACAAGATCCCCAGGCTTTTACAGAAATCAATGCGAATGAGCAGTTCAGATGAAAATGTCTCAGTTTCGGCAGGAGGAAAGCCTGAAACTGGTTCCCGTGTCATTAAAGAGGGTGATTCGTTTCTGATGGAATCTTTCAACGAAATAGAGTTTACTGCACCTGACAAATATGTTCAGAGGATCATTTCCTTTAACAGCACTTTTCCGGAGCAGGGAAACAGTGTTTCTCCGATGGAATATATCAATGCAAGCTTCTACCAGCCAGTAATTGCTGATATGGCTATTTCACCCCTTTCCCCCCAGGCTTTCAGCCATTATAATTTCAGATACATGGGAGCCTCATTTCAGGGAAATTTTACCATAAATAAGATTGAGGTAAAACCAAAACACAAAAGCCAGCAGCTTTTTTCAGGTACAATTTATATAATCGAGGATCTGTGGTGTCTTCACAGTGTTGATCTTACCAATGAGAACCTTGCAGGGAAGATCAGGGTCAGGGAATTGTATATTCCTGTCAGCGAGGAGGTCTGGATGCCGGTAAGCCACCAGTTTGATTTCAATCTTCAAATAATTGGGATCAGGGCTGATCGCAGGTTATGTCAGTTCGGTGAAATATCTCGATGTGAAAACAAACGACAAGCTTCAGAAACCAGGGGATATTGCTTCAGGTTATGAAGACAGGTATGATCCGGACACAGCAATGACAAAAACAAAAAAGGATATCAGCAAAATCCTTCAGAAAGATGAGCTTACCAACCGCGATATGGTCAAACTCGCAAGGCTTATGGATAAAGAATCCAAAAACAGTCAAAGCGACAGCGTAAAAAAAAGCCTTGAGATTAAAGATAATACGACTAAAATTGTGGAGAAAGACGCCGGGAAAAAGGACAGTACGTACTGGTCAGAAATAAGGCCGATCCCGCTGTCGGATATTGATGTGAGGAGCCTGGCGGTAAGCGACAGCCTGAAGTCTGAAACAGTTGGAATCCGGACAGATACTATAGCAACGGGTAAAACGGAAAAGAAAAGCTGGTCAGAAAGTACACTTAAACATATTCTGATGGGTCATACCTGGTCGGATACGACTGGATTCAGTTTCACCAACGAGGGCCTTATAAATCTGAAAAATCTGAATTTCAATACTGTAGACGGATTAGTTTATGGAATAAACTTCAGAATAAATAAAAGATTTGAGAATCACAAGAGCCTCTCATTTTATCCTGACTTACGTTATGCTTTCAGCAGGGAGAGGATCATGTGGAGGATTAACGCGAGCTATGCCACAGGAGGAATGAAGCCATGGCAGTTATATGTACGGACTGGCATGATAAGTAAAGATTTTAACACTGGAGGAGGGATAAATCCGCTTATCAACAGCATAACATCCCTGTTGCTGGAAAAGAATTATCTGAAACTGTATGAAACCCGTTTTTTGACGATTGGATATGAAACTGAAATCATTAACGGACTGATACTGGAACTCAGCGCCGGGATGGACAACCGGAAAGTGCTTGATAACAACACTTCATTCTCTCTTATTAATACTGAACGGGAATACACCGACAATATTCCGGATAACGAATACCTTGTGCCAGGTTCAGATGCCATGAATTCCCTGGATGACCAGAAATATCTCGAATTTGTAACAAATGTTACATTTACTCCATATCAGAAGTACAGGATCTATAACGGTAACAAAGTTCCTCAGGGATCAGACTGGCCAAAATTCAGCTTTACATGGAAGCATGGGGCGACAAATGTTCCCACGTTATCAGATGATTATAGTGCATTTTGATATGTTCAGGTTCGAAGCATCGCAAAGACGAGAAACAGGGGCATTCAGTGAATTCAACTGGAAAATAAGGACAGGCGGATTTGCAGGTAAAAATAATGTATCCTTCTTCGATTTCTTCCATTACAATTCACAGCCCATATATTTGATGCTCGATGAATATGAGGATGCCTTTATGCTGCCTTCCTACTATTCATTAAGTTCACCCGAATTTTTTGGTGAGGTTCATCTCAGATATACCACACCTTATCTTCTTCTTAAGCTCTTACCTGGCTTAAGCAAAACCCTGATACGCGAAAATCTGTCTCTTTCATATATCGGATCACGGTTTCACAGTAACTATTTTGAATTAGGTTATGGTCTTAGTGAGATATTCCTGCTTGGAAAAGCAGGAATTTATGTGGGATTTGATGATTTTAAATACAAAAGCTTCGGAGTAAGGTTTACTCTCAGGCTTAATTGATTTTACCACAAAATCAGGGCTGTTTAAAAAGACATATTTTATTTGACTTGCCTTTGTGATACTTTGTGAGGTACTTCGTGATCCTTTGTGGTTAAAGGTTTCATTTTTTACCACAAAGGCACACTAAGTACTAACTAAGGTTCACTAAGGAGTTTCTTAAAACAGGTCCCTAATATGATTATTTTTTTATGCAAATGGAGGATCATTGAGGATATCCGATTCCTGGTCAAATCCACCCCCATGTCGCCTGTGATTGTCGCGATTCATTTTTGAACCAAGTGTAATGCTCTGCGACCCCTCTCCGAGCTCCAGGTTGCTTTCAAGATCAAAATCTTCGATGTCAAGGAATTGCGCCTTTTCCTCACGGAACCTCAGGCGGACATCATCGACTGGTCCGTTTCGGTTTTTAGCGAGGATTATTTCAGCTATGCCCTTTGTTGAACTGCCGTCTTCAAAAGTTGGGATACCGAATTTATCCTGGCGATGAATGAATACAACCATGTCGGCATCCTGTTCAATAGCCCCTGATTCCCTCAGATCGGAAAGCAGGGGTCTTTTGGTTCCGCCTCTCATCTCTACCGATCTGTTAAGCTGTGAAAGGGCCAGTATAGGGACATTAAGCTCTTTGGCTATACTTTTAAGCGATCTTGAAATGTTACTGACTTCCTGCTCACGGCTGCCTGCATTTTCCGGACCTGACATCAATTGGAGGTAGTCAACAATCACAATATCAAGTTTATGCTGGGCCATCAGCCGGCGGCATTTTGCCCTTAACTCAAAAATAGAAATCGCAGGAGTATCGTCAATAAATATCTGTGCCTGTACCAGTCTCTTTATTCTTGTATCAAGCTGTTTCCATTCTTCCTCAGAAAGACGGCCGTTTTTTATTTTTTCGCCAGGGATATCTGTTTCAGCAATGATCAGCCTGTTAACCAGCTGGATAGACGACATTTCACATGAGAAAATAGCAACCTTTTTTCCATGATCAATTGACATATTCCGCGCCATGGTAAGAGCGAATGCAGTCTTTCCCATCGAGGGACGGGCAGCTATAATAATAAGTTCAGACTTTTGCCAGCCTGAAGTAAGCCGGTCAAGCTTGGTAAAGCCAGAGGGCGTACCGACGAGCGCATCTTCCCTCTTGCCGGCCTCCTCAATCTCCCTGATGGCCTCTTTTATAACCATATTGATGGGAGAGACCTCCCTCTTTATGTTTCCCTTCGGCAATCTGAAAAAGTTCATTCTCTGAAAAATCAAGAAGCTCCGTAACATCAATCGAGTCATCAAAAGACCTGTTCTGAATTTCGGTCGAGACTCTTATAAGCTCACGCTGTATATACTTCTGGGCAACAATTCGTGCATGGTAGTCGACATTGGCAGCAGAGACGACTTTTGAAGTGAGCTGAGTAAGATATACCGGCCCTCCGACGCTTTCAAGTTCCTCATGAGCCCGAAGCTCCTCAGTAACTGTATATAGATCGACAGGATATTCGCGTGATGAAAGGTCCGATACTGCCTTGAATATTTTCTGATGAGCCTCTTTGTAAAAACTGGCCGGTTTCAGGATATCGAGGATTGTGATCACTGCCTCTTTTTCGAGCATTATTGCCCCAAGAACAGCTTCCTCCATATCGATAGCCTGGGGTGGTACTTTGCCGAAATCGGGTAATGTGGTGATTACTGGCCGGGAACTTTGTTTTTGTTTTGCCATTAATAATTATAATGCTGATTTATTGATATTTATAAGATGAATTGCATCATTCATCAGGGCTGACCAAAGGTAAAGATAAGCCTACTGATTAATCCTGAACCATGTTTATTCTTACAAACATTTTTATGTTTAAAACTTGTTGAAAAAACCGAAATTTATGTTTTGCTGATATCAAAATCCAATCCATATGGTATTTTTGTATCAAATACCCTGAGATGGTTGTTTTTCCAAAAGCAAAAATTAACCTGGGACTGAATATTACAGGTGTGCGGCCGGACGGATATCACGACATTGAGACTGTCTTTTATCCGGTAAATCTTTGCGATGCTCTTGAATTTGTCGCCTGGTCCGGAAGGAGTGGATAAGGATTCGTTGACATTGACCGGTATTGAACTGCCCGGGAATCCTGGAGACAACCTTGTTCTCAGGGCGGTGGAAATTCTGAGGAAGAAATACCCGGTCCCTTTTCTCAGGATTCACCTGCATAAAAGAATACCTGCCGGTGCCGGACTCGGAGGAGGATCATCAGATGCGGCCTGTATGCTCAGGTCATTAAACAAGACTTTCAAACTCATGCTGAGCTCCCATGAATTGCAGGACATATGCAGCCAGCCTGGGAAGCGACTCTCCTTTCTTTATCAACTGCCAGCCCTCATTTGCATCAGGAAGAGGTGAAATCCTTAAACCGGTAACCATCTTTCTGAATGGTTTCTATTTAGTACTGGTAAATCCCGGGATAATGATAAGCACCAGGGAGGCTTACGGAATTGCGTACCTGCTCAACCGGAAAAATCACTGAATGAAACAATCAGATATCCGGTTTCAAAATGGAAAGAATTGGTATTCAACGATTTTGAGAAAACAATTTTCATAATGCACCCCGAAATCAAAACTATAAAAGCAGTCTTGTACGGCTCAGGGGCAGTTTACAGTTCAATGTCCGGCAGCGGATCGACTGTTTACGGTATCTTTTATGAAAAACCTTCAATTCCGTCAGAGATCGAGAAAATATGTGATTTACGAAGGGGAGCTGTAATCTTTCTTAAGCTCTATCAAAACAGTTCCTTTCGAGACCCTGTCACCTTTATTCACCAATATCTTTTTAATGGTGCCGTCAGTCACACATTTCAGTTTGTTCTGCATTTTCATGGCGTCAAGGATCATAAGGTCATCGCCAGTCTTTACTTTCTGCCCTTTTTTTACAAGAATATCCAGAACTGTCCCAGGGATGAAGCTCAGAATAATTTCAGGATTGGAAGGTCTGAAGGATCTCCTGTTTAGAAATTTTGAGCTCAGCCTTGTTTTGTAAAGGGTTGAGTTAATATTTAAGAATCCGAGATCTTTGTTTTCTTTCATATTTATATAAAGGTTTCTCCTTGACATTAATCATAATGGCGGAAGCCCGTGTTTTTTCCCCAGCAATTTAACCACCTTGTTTTCCGAGGTTTCAATTGCATGCAGAAGGAACCGTCTTGTTTCTTTTGGTTCGATGACAGCGTCAACATATCCTCTTGCTGCTGCAACATAAGGATTTGCGAACTTGGCCTTATATTCCTCCACTTTTTGTTTTCGCATGCCATCCGGATCGTCTGACGACATTATCTCCTTTCTGAAAATAATATTTGCAGCACCTTCAGGTCCCATAACTGCAATTTCTGCTGTCGGCCATGCAAAAACGAAATCAGCTCTGAGATGGCGTGAACTCATAGCTATATAACCCCCTCCATATGCTTTCCTTAGAATTACTGTAATTTTTGGCACAGTGGCTTCGCTGTATGCATACAGCACTTTCGCACCATGACGGATCACACCTGCATGTTCCTGGTCGACACCCGGAAGATATCCGGGAAGATCGACAAGAGTTATAATTGGAATATTAAATGCATCACAGTACCTTATGAATCTGGCAGCCTTGTCGGATGAGTCGACATCCAGCACACCTGCCATTTCCAGAGGCTGGTTTGCAACAAATCCTGTTGTTCTTCCTCCCATCCTGCCAAAACCAATGACAATATTCTTTGCATATAGTTCCATTATTTCAAAGAAATCTGATTTATCGACTACCGATCTTATCACATCCTTTACATCATAAGGCAGAGTCGGATTACCGGGAACTATAGTTTCCGGATTATATCTCTTGTCAGGTTCTCCGGGTTCAAAGGATCTGGCTTTCCTGCTGTTACTCCAGGGGATAAAAGTTATGAGCTTTTTGATCTGTTCAAAGCACTCCTCCTCGCTTCGGGCAAAAAAGTGGGCATTACCTGTGATCTCACTGTGTACCCTTGCGCCTCCGAGTTCCTCCATCGAGATTTCTTCACCAAGGACAGTCTTGATAACTTCAGGGCCTGTAATAAACATCTTCGAAATTTTGTCGACAACAAAGACAAAATCGGTAAGTGCCGGTGAATAGACTGCACCTCCGGCACAAGGACCCAGTATTACAGATATCTGGGGGATTACCCCGCTCGAAATTGTGTTCCTGAAAAATATCTCTCCGTATCCGGCAAGGGAGTTTACACCTTCCTGAATTCGTGCACCCCCCGAGTCATTTATCCCGATAAGCGGCATTCTCATTTTGAGGGCATGGTCCATTATCTTCGTTATCTTCCTGGAATGCATTAGTCCAAGCGATCCCCCGGCAACCGTAAAATCCTGGGCAAAAATTGCCACGGGTGCCCCGTATATTGTGCCTGATCCAATAATGACTCCATCGCTTGGAAGCGATTTTTTATCCATATCAAAGTCACGGGCATCATGTTCCACGAACATGTCATACTCCATAAAGGAATCATTGTCCAGGAGCGCCATGATCCTTTCGCGGGCGGTCCGTTTACCCATGGCTTTCTGTTTTTCAATTGCCTGCTCTCCTCCTCCGAGGAATATTTTCTCACGTTTCTCCTGAAGTTCCCTGATCTTTTTATTTACTGCCATACAGGTCTGTTTATTTATAATTGTCCGGAACAAAGTTCCAAAAACAGGTGCAATTTAAGATTTTCGGCTGATGATTGCTATTATTTTGGAGCAAGTCTGTACAAAACCAGTGCAATAACTGCATACAGGATATTTGGTATCCACATTGCAAGCATTGGTGCGAGGTTTCCCTTTATCGAAAACTGGGAAGCAAACTGCATAAACAAAATATATGAAAAGCTGAATCCAAGACCAATCCCGATATTCATCCCTATCCCTCCCCTGATCTTGCGCGACGAAAGCGAGACTCCTATCAGGGTAAGGATAAAAACAGCAAAGGGATTTGCAAAACGCTTGTGTTTTTCAATCAGGAATAAATTGAGCTCATCAGAACCCTGAAGCCTCAGTTGATTTATATAATCGTTCAGTTCATTATAAGTCATGGTACCTACAAATCCCGGGCTCCTTGAAAAATCAGATGGCTTTATTGAAAGGGCAGTATCTATCCGGTCTCCATGGAATATTTCATCTTCCTGGTCGGTGATGTTACGAAGGGTATAGTTCAGCACCACCCATTTATTTGAAGTAGTATCGTATCTGACCATGTTGCCGTTAAGTTTCGATTCCAGCCTGCCATTTTCATCAAATCTCTCGATTGTAAAATTCCTTCCTGACTGGCTGATCGGATTAAAGGATTCCATATAGATCAGGACATTCTTAAAGACCTGCCGGTGAATATTCATAACAGGTACGCGTCTGGCTGAAGTTCTGTAATATTTGTCTTCAAATTCGATCCTGTGCAGGTTTGACTTGGGAATGACAAAATTGGTTAGCATAAAAGTAAATAGTGCAATGAACAATGCTGAAATGAAATATGGCCACATCATCCTTCTGAAGCTCATACCGCTGTTCAGAATTGCAATAATCTCGGTGTTTGCCGCCATTTTCGAGGTAAAAAAGATAACGGAAATAAAAACAAAGAGCGGGGAAAAGAGGGTGGCAAAATAGGGAATGAAATTCAGATAGTAATCGAAGATAATAGCATTTACCGGAGCACTTTTTGCCATGAAATTATCAATCTTCTCGGCGAAATCAAATACGACGGCAATTGTCAGTATCAGGAGAAGTGAAAAGAAGAATGTGCCCAGAAATTTCCGGACAATATAACGGTCAATAATCTTTATTTTCAGTAAAGCTAAAGACCGCTCCGAGAGTTTTATTACCATCTGGTCTTTCCATTTCTTAAAATTGCCTTCTTCAATTCTTCTTCTTGCTTCAGAAACCAGCTTTATATAGAAAGCAAGGTTATGAATGCTTGCTATTTGTGAACCGAGGATCTCCCCGGAAATGACAAGATGTCGCAGGTATGCCTTTGAATAATAAAGGCTTATATCAGAAGGACCGGAGGGATCAATAGGACTGAAATCGTCAGTCCACCTCCGGTTCTTTATATTTATAATACCTTCGCTTGTAAACAGCATCCCGTTGCGTCCGTTCCTTGTGGGCATTACGCAATCGAACATATCAATCCCTCTTTCAATTGCTTCAAGGATATTGACAGGAGTTCCAACTCCCATCAGATAACGCGGTTTGTCATCAGGAAGTATTTCATTGACTACATCAATAATACGGTACATTTCATCTGCAGGTTCGCCCACCGATAAACCTCCGATTGCATTTCCGGCCATGTCAGCCGAAGCAACCTTTTCTGCCGATATTTTTCTCAGATCATCAAATGTACTGCCCTGGACAATTGGAAAAAGCAACTGTCCATAACCCCACAACGGATCAGTCTCCTTGTATCTTGAAACCGCCCTGTCGAGCCATTGGTGAGTCAGGGTGACCGACTTTTGTGCATAAGCATAATCGCAGGGAAAGGGGGCGCACTCATCTAAAACCATCATGATATCGGCACCTATAATACGCTGAATGTCAATCGTGTTCTCAGGAGTGAAAACATGTTTTGACCCGTCTATATGCGATCTGAAAATGGCACCTTCGGATGTTAGTTTCCGGTTTCCGGCAAGTGAAAAAACCTGGTACCCGCCACTGTCTGTCAGCAATGGCCTGTTCCAGTTAATGAATTTGTGAAGTCCTCCCGATGCTTTTAATATCTCAGTCCCGGGGCGGAGATATAAATGATAAGTATTCCCGAGAATAATTTTTGCATCAATATCATCAGTCAGGGTTTTTTGAAGGATGCCTTTAACGGTTCCGGCAGTTCCTACCGGCATAAAGACAGGGGTGGGAATATCACCATGTGCAGTTTCCAGCATTCCTGCTCTTGCCCTGGTATCTTTATCCCTGCTCTTTACTTTAAACATAAAATCCTTCATTTCCGGATGCCAAAGGTAATTCATTCATGCACCTGTTGAAAATTATGTCAATAATTTTTCTGGTCATGTTAACCGTTTTATGACTATGATACCCCAATCTCTTTTTTTGCATTCAGAATATCTTAGTAATATTGCTGCCATATTTGGAAGTCAAATGATACTCACCAACCAACCTCTTCTGCTGACCTTATTCATTGTTTTTGTAATCTCCCTTCTTGTTCAGCTTGTTTATTATCTGCTTTTCTACCTTGCCCCGGTGCTCTACAGGCACACTGACAATCCGGTAAGAAAGATCCTGTGTCTGTCATTATTTGTGCAAGGAATGAGGAAGAAAATCTAAAAAATTTTCTTCCTGCCGTCCTGGAACAGGATTACCCCGGATTTGAAGTTATTGTTGTGAACGATTGTTCAGAGGATGATTCATTTAACGTTTTAGGAGAGTTTCTGAAGAAATATCCGAACCTGCATGTTTCAAATATCATCAAGGATCCGCAATTCACACATAATAAAAAGTTTGCTCAGTTTATTGGCATTAAGGCTGCAAAAAATGAAATGCTGATCTTTACTGATGCCGATTGCAAACCTGAAAGTAAAGCCTGGATCGGGAAGATGGCATCCCATTTTGATGATAAAACAGGCTTTGTCCTCGGGTATGGTGGTTATTTCAGCAAGCCCGGATTGCTGAACAAGTATATCAGATACGACAGCTTGTCAATAGCAATGCAATATCTGGGTATGGCCATAAGAGGAGTACCTTATATGGGAGTCGGACGAAATCTTGCCTACAGGAGATCACTGTTTTTTGAAAAGAAAGGATTCGGAAATCATAACCACCTGGCCTCAGGCGACGATGATCTGTTCATAAACTCAAACGTCACAGAAAACAACATCGCAGTTGAATTCCGGCATGAATCGCATACCCGTTCAGTGCCGGCTTCAAATTTATTTGAGTTTTACAAGCAGAAAAAAAGGCATCTGACAACAGCTAATCATTATAAGCTCAAGGACAAAGCACTATTAATTGCCGAACCTGCAAGCAGGGTGCTGTTTTATATTTCATTTATTATTTTGCTGGCAAATCTATATCTGTGGCCTGTTTTACTGGTTATTCTCGGAGTCAGGATGATCACTCAATTCATTGTTTTTGGTCTTGTTCAGAAAAAACTCAATGAAAAGGGATTATTACCTTTCATGCCAATATTTGATATCCTGTCACCGTTTATTAATACTGCAATATACATAGGAAGTCAACGTCAAAGTGCCGGTAAAAACAAATGGAATTAGGCAATGGGTTATCGGATAAGGCCAGAAATGACCTGTTACTTGTCGAGTCAGCAAAAAACGGGAATGAAAAAGCTTTTTCAAGCCTGCTGAACCGATACAGGGATTCAATTTATTACATGCTTCTTAAAATGGTGAACAATTCGTCCGATGCTGAAGATCTTACCATAGAAGCATTTGGCAAGGCGTTCCGCAATATCGATTCCTTTTCTCCTGATTTTGCATTCAGTACATGGCTATTCAAGATTGCCACAAACAACTGCATTGATTTTATAAGGAAGAAACAGGTCTCCCCCACTCCTATTGATCAGCTTCAGGACGATATGGACTCTGTAACCGTAAATATTCAGTCCGACCTTCCCGATCCTGAAGAAGCCCTTATCAATGATCAGAAGATTGCTGTTCTTCGCGATATAGTTAACCAGCTTAAACCACGTTACAGGCATCTTATTGATTTAAGATATTACAAGGAGTATTCATACGAAGAGATTGCTGCCGAACTTAAATTACCGATCGGTACAGTCAAAGCACAGCTTTACAGGGCAAAATCACTTTTGTATAATATTTTTACCAAAACGGAAAGCAGATAGTGACTGAAATTATTCTCCGATATTTCCCTGATCTTTCCCCCTCCTGTATTAATCAGTTTTCAGAACTTAAATCAATTTACCAGACCTGGAACAGCAAAATTAACCTGATCTCCAGGAAGGATTTTGAGAATTTCTACACTCATCATGTTCTTCATTCCCTGGCGATTGCAAAAATCATCACTTTTGCAGATGGCACTAAGATCCTTGATGTTGGCACCGGGGGAGGTTTTCCCGGAATACCCCTCGCGATAATGTTTCCTCACTCGGAATTTTTTCTTCTCGATTCAATAGAGAAAAAAACAAAGGTGGTTTTTTCCGTTGCAAAAGAACTGGGTCTGACAAATGTAACAGTAACAAGGAAAAGAGCCGAGGAAGAAAATGGGAGGTATGATTTCGTTGTCAGCAGAGCTGTTACCGATTTCCGGAATTTTGTTAAGATGACGGCGAAAAACATTAAAACAGGAAATAACAATAATGCTTAAGAATGGAATTATATATCTGAAAGGAGGCGATCTGTCAGCAGAGCTGGGGCTCTTTATTGACAAAGCTGTAATTTGGAACATCAGAGACTATTTTTCTGAACCATATTTTGAGACAAAAAAAATCGTTTATCTGCCTTTTTGATTTTTAGAAAAATTAGCTCCCCAGTTGCATTTTATGAAAAAACAACTATCTTTGCGATCTCAAAATTAAACAGAACTGACAATTAAAAACAACTTCAATGAAAAGGACATTTCAGCCTTCAAGGAGAAAAAGGGCTAACAAACATGGTTTCAGGGAAAGGATGTCCACATCCAACGGGAAACGGGTTCTTGCTTCGCGCAGAGCCAAGGGAAGGAAGAAGCTGACTGTCTCCCCTGAGCTGAAATTGAAATAATTAAGAGACTTAATATCAAGTGATAAAGGTGCCTCCATGAAAGGCACCTTTTTTTTCATTAATTTTGCCCTGATTAAAACCTTCAATGTCAAACCTTGAAAGATATATTAGTGATGACAGCCTGAGGATGATTGCTGAAAAAGTAGATGCAGGCATTCGGATAACAGCCGAAGAGGGCATTCTTCTTTTCAGCAAGGCAGGATTATCTCTGCTTGGCCTGCTATCAGGTGTTGTCAGGAGAAGGAAGAACGGGAATTATGCCTTTTTTAACCGGAACTTCCACATTGAACCCACAAACAAATGTGTTTATAACTGCCGTTTCTGCTCGTACCATAAATCTGAGGGAGATCCCGAAAGCTGGGAATTCAGCCATGAAGAGATGCTGGACATTGTTAAGAAATTTGACGGAAAGGATGTTACAGAGGTTCACATTGTTGGAGGTGTTCATCCGTTATATGATATCCATTACTTCGGTAACCTTATTCAGAAGATCAAGCGACACCGTCCGGGCCTTCATGTAAAAGCATTTTCCGCTGTTGAGCTCGATTATATGATATCCAAAACAGGCATCTCAGTAGATAAGGGTCTGGAGCAACTCAGGGACTATGGTCTTGATTCAATTCCAGGGGGTGGAGCAGAGATTTTCGATCAGGAAATAAGGATGAAGACATGTCCTGAAAAAGCCTCAGCCGAAAAGTGGCTGATGATTCATGAAACCGCACACAAACTCGGGATACCTTCAAATGCAACCATGCTTTATGGACATATAGAGAATTTTTCGCACCGCATTGACCATATGTCAAGGCTTCGCGAGCTGCAGGACAGGACTGGCGGATTCAATGCATTTATCCCGCTGAAGTACAAAAAAGCCAACAATTCAATGTCGTATCTGGGAGAGGTAAGCATGATCGAAGATCTTAGAAATTATGCAGTTTCAAGGATCTTTCTTGACAATTTTCCGCATATTAAAGCTTACTGGCCAATGATTGGGAGAGAGGTTGCACAAATAAGCCTTTTATTTGGAGCGGATGACCTTGACGGGACAATTGAGGATACAACAAGGATCTACTCTATGGCAGGCTCAGATGAGCGAAACCCCGGGATGACAACTGATGAAATATGCCGGCTTATCAGAGAGGCAGGATTTGTCCCCGTGGAACGGGATTCTGTTTATAATTTTATCAATACATTTGCGTTATAAAACAAGTTCGAAAACCGGCTATGAGTATCAAAAATTTTATCCTGAGCAAAATATTTTTAAAAAACCTCGGATTAGCCGCAGTCCTGCTTGTGGGATTTATCATGGGACTGCTCATCTGGTTGAATTTTTATACCCGGCACGGTCAAAGCAGGCCTGTCCCCGACTTTGTCGGGCTTACAATGGATCAGACCATTAAAGCAGCAAAGAAAAGCAAGGTCAGGTTTCAGATCATAGATTCTGTTTATACTTCCGATGTCCAGCGCGGCTGTATAGCAGAACAAAATCCGGTTGCAGGTTTTAAGGTTAAGAAATGGAGGAATATAATGCTGACCATAAATGCCTTCAATCCTGAAATGGTTGCGATGCCAAATCTTGTCAATCTTCCAAAGCGCCAGGCAATTGCCTTGATTGAAGGTGCAGGGCTCGAAATGGGAATACCAAAGTATATCCCCGACATTTCAATAGATGTGGTAATCAAACAGCTGCATAACGGAAGAGAGATTCAGGAAGGCGATTCAATCCAGAAAGGTACCGTTATTGACCTGGTACTTGGCAAAGGACTCAGCAACCAAAAGACGGCCGTACCAAATCTGATTGGAATGACCTTCCAGTCGGCAAAAGACAGGATTTTCGGAGCATCCCTTACACTCGTAACCTCTATATACGACAATACTGTTATTATCGGGAACCGATTCTGCTAATGCTTTTGTATTTAAGCAAAATCCGGATTTCAGCAATGAATCAACTCTGCAGCTTGGCTCATCAGTATATCTCTGGCTGACAATTGATTCTGCTAAAATTCCGGCCGATTCAACGTTAATTGTATCTGACACGATACCTGAAATAATGCCTGAACAGTCAGAATAAACTTATGTTTAAAAGGTTAACAACTTATATTATCCTCCTCATTTGTTTTTCGGGACTATCCCCCGCGCAGGAAGTTGTTACAGGTCTCAGGACAAATCCATTTTTAAAGAACCAGACAGAAAAGGAGGCTTCTTCAAAGGGTACTGCTGCTGATATTGAACTGCCGTTCTTTGATGATTTCTCACGACATTCATACACACCATCACCCAAATGGTGGAGCGACAATTACACATTTATCAACAATACTTATTCCGACCAGCAGGTCTCTCTGGGAATGGCCACATTTGATGCACTGGATGAATCGGGAAATCTTTACGAGACAAATAATTCAGAAGGATTTGAAGCGGATCGGCTTACTTCTCAGCCAATAAATCTTAATTTCCCTTCTTCTGACAATTTCTGGCTGAGCTTCTATTACCAGCCCGGAGGACTTGGTGATGCTCCTGAGCTAAAAGACAGCCTTACACTGCAATTCCTTGCACCCGACGAAAACATCTGGTATTCTGTATGGAGAAAACCGGGCACAGCTTCGGTAAAATTCCAGCCTGCGATTATCCGGATAGATAATCCCAGATATTTAAAGGCAGGTTTTAGATTCCGGTTCATAAACTGGGCAAGCCTTAATACAACATTTAATGATCCCTCAATGATAGGGAATTGTGATCACTGGAATGTCGATTATGTTTATCTTGACCGTAACAGGAATGCAGCTGACACTTCTCTTGCTGATGTCGCTTTCAGAACTCCGGTAAGATCCCTGCTCAAAACATATGAAGCTATTCCATGGAAACAGTTCAGACAGGTCTATCTTCAGGAAATGGGATCATCTATTCCTATTCACTATAGGAATAATGATATGATAATTAGAAACATAACCAGGAATTTTGAGATCCGGGATATGATAACTAATACTGTTTCTTATTCATTTACAGCCGGCGCAGCCAATATCGACCCTTTTACAGATGTTGACTATAATGCTAACCTTATTTACACATTTAATAACAACAACAATGATTCAGCTCTGTTTAAGGTCACCAGTTATCTGAAAACAGATGATTATGATCCCAAAGGAAATGATACCATTATCTACTATCAGGTATTCAGTAATTATTATGCATATGATGACGGATCTGCAGAAGCAGGGTATGGAATAAACGGTCAGGGTTCCAGGAATGCTATGGCAGCGCTGAGGTTTAAATCTTATTTGCCTGATACAATAAGGGCAATACGTTTTTGCTTCAACGACAGTTACATGAACAGCAACCAGAGAGCATTCAATCTTATGATATGGGATGACAATAATGGTTTGCCCGGGAATGTGATATATTCTGTTGAAGATGTAATGGTTGAACCCGGAGATGACGTGAATGGGTTCTTTACTTATGAACTTCCTGACGGGATAATGGTCGACGATGTATTTTATGTCGGCTGGCAGCAACGGACTGAAACGTTTCTGAATGTCGGCTTCGATGTTAATACTCCTAACCGCGGGCGTCAGTTTTTCTGGCTTAACGGAATATGGCTGCAATCGCAGAAAGAGGGAACCATAATGATAAGGCCTGTAGTCGGATCACCTCTTAAAACAACCTCTGTGGAAACTATAGATACAGATCCGGTACAAAATAATACTTTCAGATTCTGGCCAAATCCGGCAACCGACTATATAAATCTCGAACTCAACGATCTTGCCCTTTCAGGTTCAGCATTTATATCCATAATAGATTTTCAGGGAAGGGAATTAATAAATGTACCATACAGTGAACGAATAAGCATTTCATCACTAAAGGCTGGTTTATATACTGCTATAATTTTATCTGACGGAAAACGGATCGGTTATTTCAGAATCATTAAAACAAAGTGATCCGTTATGGCAGAAGAAGATCTTTCCGATCAGCAGGAACTTTTTGAACATTACAGGTTTATTGCCGATCCGGGTCAGTCAATGCTGCGGATCGACAAGTATCTTTCTGTCCGGCTTGAAAGCACTTCACGCACCCGGATACAGAATGCTGCAAATGCAGGAAACATACTGGTCAATAATAATACAGTAAAGCCTAACTATAAAGTAAAACCGGGTGATGTTGTGCAGATTGTTCTGCCTGCTCCTCCAAGGGATATTGAGCTTGTTCCGCAGAATATTCCGCTGCAAATTGTATATGAGGATGATGATGTGGTGGTTGTAAATAAAGAACCGGGGATGGTTGTTCACCCGGCTTACGGCAATTATTCAGGGACCCTGGTGAATGCTCTGATGTGGCACTTTAAGGATCTGCCTCTGTTTCAAACCGGTGAATTACGTCCGGGACTTGTCCACCGTATCGACAAGAACACCTCTGGCATCCTGGTAATTGCGAAGAATGAACTCTCGCTGAACAGGTTGTCGAAACAGTTTTTTGACCGGACAACCGGCAGAAAATATATTGCTCTTGTCTGGGGGAAGCCGGAACCTTCCGAAGGGACAATAACCGGGCATGTGGGAAGAAATATACGGGACCGGAAAATAATGCAGGTTTTTCCTGACGGGAGTCATGGGGAAACCAGCAATTACACATTATAAGGTCCTTGAAGATTTTGGTTATATCTCAATGGTTGAATGCAAGCTTGAAACCGGCCGGACACACCAGATAAGGGTACATTTCAGCTATATCAGGCATCCTCTTTTCAATGACGGGGAGTATGGAGGGGATCAGATCCTTAAGGGCACGACATTTACAAAATACCAGCAGTTTGTAAAAAACTGCTTTAAAATCCTTCCGCGCCAGGCACTCCATGCAAAATCTCTTTCATTCGATCATCCCGTCACTGGAGAAAGATTGTCTTTTGATTCTGAACTTACCTGAGGATATGAAACAGGTAATAGAAAAGTGGAGAAGTTATACTTCAGGCAGGGACTAATTAAAAGATCTTTTTGTGACACATGAGCACAGAGAAGTCACAGATAGCTACAGAGTAAAACCTCTGTGTGACTCTGTGTATCCTCCGTGTAGCTCTGTGTAACTTTTAATATTTGACCAAATTACCAACTGCCGCTTGCTCCGCCTCCTCCAAAGCTTCCTCCTCCAAAACCACCGAAGCCACCACCACCTCCTCCACCTAATCCTCCTCCTCCGGAAAATCCGCCCCAGCTGCCGCTGTGCCTGTTACTGCCTGAATTCATCATGGTTAGTAGCATCCACAATGGCAATCCTTTATGGCCGATATTTTCATGGTTCGAACCTCCGCTGCTGCGGATAAACATTATTATGATAATAAGGATTATGAAAAAGATCAGTGGGAGGGAGACCTGTAATGTCATCTCCCTTTGACTTGCCATACTGATCAGCAGGGATATTCGCCGCTGGCGAGCGACATCAGTGTGCTGGTAGCGTTGTCAAGACCCTGGTAATAATTCCCGTTCCTGAACTCAGGAAGGATTTCATAGTCGATTATCTGAGCGCATACAATGTCGGGGATAACCCCTTCCAGTCCATATCCCTGGGCGATAGAAACCTCTCCCCGTGACGATTCTGAGGTTTTGGGCCTGATCAGGATAAGTACTCCGTTATTAAGCCCCTTCTGCCCTATCCCCCATTTTTCAGCCAGCCGCTGGGCATAATCAGCAACCGCATATCCATTCAGATCAGAGATTGTTACTATAGCGATCTGAGTCGATGTGGAGTCATTGTAGGCAACAAGTTTTTGTTCCAGCGCATCAACCTCACCAGAAGACAACAACCCTGCCAGATCATTGACCAGCCTGGGTGGAACCGGCTTCTCCGGGAACTCCTGTGCTGCAACTCTGTACGCGAAAACTGCTGTCAGGACATAATACCGGAACAACAATACTGTAAAAATCTTAATGTTCCTCATAATTTTTCAGATTGTTCGGAATCATCAAATGAAATCTCATCGGGAAGTTCATTCGTGTCATCTTTTTTCGGGGAAAATGTTCCTTAAGCTGGTTTCCTGCCATCAGTATCCCCTCGATAAGTCCTTCGGCATATTTCTCCTGCCTGAAATGTTTCAGAACAGTTGATTTGGTTTTATCCCAGAAGTTCTCAGGGACCTTTGCATTAATACCTCCATCTCCTATTATCGCAAACTCCTTGTTCCTGACAGCCAGATAGAATAATACTCCATTCCTGTTCATCTGTGGCATGCATTCCCATCCTGTTGAATATCCATGCTGCCCTGTCCAGAACATTCCCTGTTAGCCTTGTCTCAATATGAACCCTGATCTCTCCCGAAGTTTCACCCTCCGCCTCTTTTATAGCATCACGTATTTGCAATTGCTGCTCCCTGGTAAAGAATGTTGAGGCCTTAACTTCCATATAATTCAGGTGTTTAGAATTTTACCTCAGGTGCTTTTTCAGCTCCTTCCATCGATTCGAAGTATGGTCTGGCCGCGAACCCAAACATACCTGACAGCAAAGTCTGAGGGAACTTTTTGATATAGGTGTTGAATAACAATGCATCTTCATTGAATTTTCTCCTTTCAACAGAAATTCTGTTTTCAGTGCCTTCAAGCTCGACCTGCAGATCCCTGAAGTTCTGGGTGGCTTTCAGTTCCGGATATTTTTCAACCACCACCATTAACCTTGAGAGAGCTGAACTAAGCTCACCCTGTGCTGCCTGAAATTGCTGCATATTCTCTGCTGTCATATTTGTAGGATCAATTGTTACCTGTGTGGCTTTAGCCCTTGCTTCTATCACCTGAGTAAGTGTTTCCTGTTCAAAAGCGGCAGCTCCCTTTACAGTATTTACAAAGTTCGGGATAAGGTCAGCCCTTCGCTGGTATTGAGTTTCCACATTGCCCCATTGACTTATGACCCCTTCCTGCAGAGTAACCATCTGATTATAAACCTTTGTACCCCAGGAGACAATACCAAGCACAACAAGTGCAAGTATGGCTCCTACTATTATCCATACCAAACAACCTTTTTTCATTTTTTTGTGAATTTTTAAAATTTATCAAATGTAAATAATATCTGATAAAATAGACTATATTTATTGTGCTGCATTTTAAAAATCGAAAAATATGAAACCAGGAGCATTCACACAGATGTATGTTCAGCTAGTATTTGCTGTACGGTACAGAGAAAACATTCTATTCAAATCGATCCGGCCACGGATATTTGAATATATGAGCGGGATAATCAGAAGCCAGAAACACAAATCGATAATTGTCAATGGAACATCAGATCATGTTCACATTCTTTTTGGACTTAATTCATCTGTTACAGTTTCTGATACGGTTCACGATATTAAAAGGGGATCTTCTCTTTTTATAAATAATAATAAATTGGTTCCCGGTAGGTTTTCATGGCAGGAGGGATATGGTGGATTTACATATAGCAGATCACAAATCGAAAATGTTTATCGATATATTGAAAATCAGGAGGCGCATCATGCAAAAATTACATTCAGGAAAGAATATATGAATTTATTGGAAGAGAATGAAATAGACTATGATTCTGCATATCTTTTCGAATTCTATGAAGATATTAGATGATTCCCTCCATAACCTCTACGAGGTAAAACACAAAATTGGGATCATATTTTCTACAAAACCATATGCCCTCCAGGCAATGGCATTTCCCATCCAGATAATACCGCGTAGCGGTTAGGGTATTGTAAACCGAATATCTCGCCTTAGTTGTATTCCGCGTAGCGGATATGGGTTTTGCAGTCCAACAATACAATATGCCCAACGGGCAAAGGCATTTCCCATCCAGATAATACCGCGTAGCGGTTAGGGTATTGTAAAACCGAATATCTCGCCTTAGTTGTATTCCGCGTAGCGGATATGGGTTTTGCAGTCCAACAATACAATATGCCCAACGGGCAAAGGCATTTCCCATCCAGATAATACCGCGTAGCGGTTAGGGTATTGTAAACTGAATATCTCGCCTTAGTTGTATTCCGCGTAGCGGTTAGGGTATTGTAAACCGAATATCTCGCCTTAGTTGTATTCCGCGTAGCGGATATGGGTTTTGCAGTCCAACAATACAATATGCCCAACGGGCAAAGGCATTTCCCATCCAGATAATACCGCGTAGCGG
Organism: uncultured Bacteroidales bacterium; assembly: GCA_963753495.1. Lineage (GTDB taxonomy): Bacteria > Bacteroidota > Bacteroidia > Bacteroidales > VadinHA17 > LD21. Next base: position 135,791 of record CAVWCO010000006.1, on the reverse strand, counting down.
TTAGGGTATTGTAAACTGAATATCTCGCCTTAGTTGTATTCCGCGTAGCGGATATGGCATTGTAGCCATTAATTTCTATTTTTACCTAATAAAAATTATACTATGAGAACTATTGCTATTGTCGCCGGAGGTGATTCATCTGAATATGAGATATCTGTAAAAAGCGCTTCTGAAGTTGCAAAACTAATATCCCCTAAATATCTGACTTATATTATAATGATTCGAGGAACCAACTGGTACTGGGAAGACCATAAGGGCCGCTATCATAATATTGACAAGAATGATTTTACCCTAAAAACTGACGATCATAGGATCAGGTTCGATGCTGTCTTTATAGCAATCCATGGGACCCCTGGTGAAAACGGCCTTCTTCAGGGTTACTTCGACATGATGAAGATTCCTTATTCGAGCTGCAGCGCTTTCTGTTCAGCCCTTACATTTAACAAGCAGGCCTGCAAGCTTTATCTGAAGGAGTATAACATACCTATGGCTAAAAATATAATCTTAAGGAAAGAAAACAGGCCTGATCTTTCATCAATACCAGCAAAAACAGGGCTTCCTTGTTTTGTTAAGCCTAACGATAGCGGATCGAGCTTTGGTGTAACTAAAGTCAAAACAAAGGAGGAACTGCCTGGTGCAATTGAGACTGCTTTTAAGGAAAGCAATGAGGTTATGGTTGAAGCCTTTATGGATGGCCGGGAAGTTGCCTGCGGTGTTGTTAAAGTAAAAGGGAAAGCTATTGTTCTTCCAGTCACCGAGATAATAAGCAAAAATGAATTCTTTGATTATGAGGCAAAATACACACCGGGCAAATCTGATGAAATTACACCGGCTGATATGCCAGTAAATATCACGAACAAGATTCAGGATCTCAGCTCCTCAATATATGATCTCCTTGGCTGCAAAGGCATTGTCAGGGTTGACTTTATCATTGTCGGGGAAGAACCATATTTCCTTGAGATCAACTCAATTCCGGGAATGACCGAAGAGAGCCTCATCCCGAAACAGGCTAAGGCAGCCGGAATTGACCTGGGTGAGCTGTACTCGATGGTTGTGGAAGATCTCTTTAATTAACAGGTGCAAAGGCTCAATGGTACAAAGGCTGCAAAGGGCAAATGCTTAAAAATTCAATGCCGTTGTACCGTTGCGCCATTGCGCCGTTATGCCGTTTTGCCTATTCCCTTGCCAACTTCAGAGCAGATGTTGTGGTATAATACTTTGTAATCATCCCTGGCACCTCCCATTCGGGTAATTTGCCATCCTGCAGATACTGAAGGAACCTTGCTGTCACCTGTCCGAAATGTTCCTCATGTGAGACCCTGTATTTTTTGGGGACGTCTATTTTCAGTGTGTTGCTATTGACTGTTACAACCTGGAGACTATCATAAGGCAGCTTCGCCCAGAACCTCTTTAAGCTTTGTCGTGAAATCCGGCAATTTCACACCTTTGACTTTTTCAATATACAGTGTAGGCACATACTTCTCTTCAGGACCCTGTTTGATTACCAGGTCGCACTTTGATCCGTGCATAACCGAATAGTGTGTATCGCCGCCTCCGGCCGGAGGCATATAGTTCCATGTTACAGATACTTTAGCCCAGATACCCTTTAACTGGTAAATCATCTCTCCATTGGAATAGACATTCAGCTTCCCGTCTTTGATATCCTTATTTAAAAATTCCGGAAATTCGTCAAATCCGGTGACACCCTTAAACTCATCTTTTGAAATAACTGTTGGCCATCTTCTGGCGGCAGCTAGTTGTACATCCGAAGGATTCAGAATTTGATCCGGAAAACACTCCCACTGAACAAGATCGACCAGGTGAGTTGTGACATCCACAATACCTTCACCCTGCTGTTCCACATCAAAAAACCATGCAGGGCGCTGAAGCGGGGAACCCGATACAATCTTTGAGAAGTGATGCACGCTTACTTTTGTCACTGCCGGATCTTCCCTTGTACCTGTCTCAAGTTTCCCAAAGATCTCTTCTTCCTGCGACAAGAGTTTTTGCATCAGGGTTGTGATCTCAAATCTTTCAGTCATAATGTCATACAGCAGAACTCCCTTCTCTTTTGCAGAGGTGAATGCTCCTTCAAGTTTTGAAAAGTCATCCGGCGAAATAATCATTGGCTTGTCTGCCAGCACATTTAATCCGGCTCCTATCGATCTGTTTATATATTCAGCTTTTTTCCTGTTATTTCCGGATAAAACGACCACGTTGCCGGCTTTTTCACTGAGCATCTTTTCAAAAAAGTCATCACCTTTATAGACTATCTCATTCCATGCAGTCGGATCAGCAGGCCTGGAATTGTAAGATGCAATCCTGTTCAGATGTTGTTGTACATCTGGCCCTTCAGGAGAATAAACCCGTACCTCTGGTGAGACCTGGGGATACATTATTTTTTGGACCAGAGCCGCATGAAAATGGCCCGGATCGACAGTTAATAGCTTTACCTGATAATTATTTTCCATTGTTTCAATAGATTTTTCGGCTGTCCTGTTTTTTCGACCCGCCTGATCCGCATGATACCAGAATCAATGCAGAAACTAAAATTATTACTGATTTTCTCATAGTTGCTTATTACTTAATTTATGTTGCTGGTTACTGGTTGCTTGTTGCTTGTGAACCCAGGAACTAGTAACAAGCAACCAGCACCTTTAATTAACAAATCTCTTTTACTGCTTTTATGAAGGCGTTTATATTTTCATCTTTTACCTCAGGGGGCATTCCGCCCCCAACCGACCATATTATCCTGTCATGATCCGTTGTCTCTCTAAAAGCTTTTTTAACTGCATTACCAACCTCCTCCGGAGTTCCGGCTGCCATGACATCCCTTGGAGGAATATTGCCAAGAAGAATAATTTCTGGTCCTGCAAGCTTGCGAATCTCGCCAAGTGAATGATTAAATGAGAAATTGAATACATTGACCCCGATATCCTTCAGATGCCGTGCGGTGATCAATCCTTCTGAATCATTATGGAGGAATCTTACCCTGGCTCCTGTGCTGGAATATATTGTTTTAAAATAAGGAAGTACAAACTCATTGAATTCCGTTTCACCAACGAAACCTATTATATCGTCAAGAACCAGTATCCCGTCAATCGATGGAAAACATTCCCTCTGCCAGTTCAACCAATCGCAGATAAATCCTGTTATCTTTCTTAATAATCTGTGAGATCCTTCAGGATCGAGAGTCAGTGCAATCATAAGTTCAGTGGTACCCATAAGGAAACTTGCAATATTGAGAGGTCCCCTTGAAACGGCAAATCTTATTTCGTGATCAGCTTCTCTTATTTCTGACTGGCTGTTTTTCAGTTTGTTGATCATAAATGGCAGTAACCCGTCAGTTCTTACGTTAGGTTGCGGAAGTCTGCCGGCATCTGAAATATCAGCCAGAATCTTTTCAGCATGGGGAAGATTCTTTTCAAGAAAAATCATCCTCGATCCAAAAGCTGATGGTTCGGTACACATTCCGTATTCCGACCAGAAACCCGGCATAAACCAGACATCGGGAAATGTATTGACTGCCTTAAGGTTTGCTTTTAACCAATACATGTCGGAAGAATAATAATCAAGTACAGATATTCCGTACCAACCCGGAATCCATGGACTGTCGATAATAAAACCAACCGGCCGGTAATCAAGCTTTTTACCGTCAACCAAGGCTAAAAGATCGTTCCAGGAAGAGTTTCGCATTAAAGTCTAAGGTTATCCGGCTAATATTCAGAAAATAAAATTGATAATTAAATTTAAGAAAAAAATATATTACAATTAACCCCTCCTGTATGCATCGATGGGATCGCAGGTGCATACAAGATTACGGTCGCCATATCCATCGTCAATACGTCCCACCGAAGGCCAGAACTTATTCTCTGCCACCCATTTGAGAGGAAACGCTGCTTTCTGCCTGTCATAGCTGTGGTTCCAGTCATTTGCTGTTAAAACTTTAGCAGTATGAGGGGCATTGTGCAGTACATTATCTTCCTTGTCAGCCTTTCCTTCCCTGATCTCCTCTATCTCGTTCCATATTGATTTCAATGCATCAATGAATTTATTTAGTTCCTGAAGTGATTCAGATTCTGTCGGTTCAACCATCAATGTACCGTGAACCGGAAATGAGAGAGTAGGTGCGTGAAATCCGTAATCCATTAGCCTCTTGGCTATATCGGATTCGGTAATTCCAACCTCCGCTTTATAACTCCGTAAATCAAGAATCATTTCATGACCAACAAACCCTGTTGTGCCGGTATAAAGTGTTTTATACCACTTTTTTAATGATGCAGAAATATAATTAGCGTTCAGAATGGCAAATATGGTAGCCCTGGTAAGTCCATCCGGACCCATCAGAAGAACGTAAGCATGAGAAATGGTAAGGATCTGGCCGCTTCCAAACGGAGCTCCTGCTACTGCCGTTATTCCGTGACTACCTCCGGTCATTACCACCGGATGTGTCGGGAGAAACTCAGCGAGCATGTCATTTACAAGGATCGGACCCATTCCCGGGCCGCCTCCTCCATGAGGAATTGCGAATGTCTTATGCAGATTCAGATGGCACACATCGGCTCCGATATGGCCAGGGCTTGTCAATCCAACCTGGGCGTTCATATTGGCTCCATCCATATAGACCAGACCTCCGTTGGAATGAATTATGCCAGTCATCTCTGTCACTGCTGATTCAAACACTCCATGAGTGGAAGGATATGTTATCATAAAACATGCAAGGTTCTGCTTATGCTCTTCCGCCTTTTTCCGCAGATCCTCAACATTAATGTTCCCGCTTTCATCGCACTCAACAACAATCACACTCATGCCTGCCATAACAGCGCTTGCAGGATTTGTGCCATGAGCCGACGAAGGGACCAGAGCAATATTTCTGTGTCCTTCCCCCCTGCTTTTATGATATTCCCTGATAACCATCAATCCGGTATATTCACCTGCCGCTCCTGAATTAGGCTGAAACGAGATTGCTGAAAAACCTGTTATTTCCTTTAGTGCTTCCCCCAGTTCATCCATTAGCTGATAGTATCCAAGGGCCTGATCTTTAGGCACAAACGGATGAATATTGCCAAACTCGGGCCAGCTCATGGCAAACAATGAGGTGGCCGGATTCAGTTTCATTGTGCAGGAGCCGAGCGATATCATGCAGTGGGTGAGCGAAAAGTCCTTTCTTTCGAGCATTTTTATATAACGCATCATCTCTGTCTCACTGTGATAGTTATTAAATGCTGCGGCCCTGAGAATAGGTGATTTCCTCAGGAATTTTTCATCAATGCAGTTGCAGTCAGCGAATGAATCAACATGATCAGCCTGCTTGCCTGCTGCTTTTGCAAACACTTCAATGATCGAATTTATATCATCGAATGAAGTGATCTCATCGGTGCTTATATTAACGCTCGCATCATCAGGATAAAAGAAATTTATACCCTTTTCCAAAGCATATTTCCGGATTTCATCCTGGCTAATTCCCTCGTGCGGGATTACTTTAATTGTATCAAAATAGGCGGAATTCGTCTGTATGTATCCAAGTTTTTTAAGACTACTATTCAGAGTGCATGCAGATCTGTGGATGTTTCCAGCGATGTTCTTAAGTCCATCCGGACCATGATATTGCGCGTACATACCTGACATTGTCGCCAGAAGAGCCTGGGCGGTGCAGATATTTGAAGTTGCCCTTTCCCTCTTTATATGCTGTTCCCTGGTCTGAAGCGCCATTCTGAGTGCCTGGCCGCCCTGAGCATCAACCGATACACCGATAATACGTCCCGGCATGCTCCTTTTAAGTTCATCCCTTGTTGCAAAAAAGCCGGCATGAGGACCTCCGAAACTCATAGGAAGTCCGAATCTCTGATTTGAACCAACAACTATGTCGGCCCCCCATTCACCCGGAGGTGTAAGCAGAGTAAGGCTCATCAGATCAGCTGCCACTCCTAAAAGCAATCCTGCAGCATGGACTTTTTCAGCAAAATCCCTGTAATCTCTTATTTGTCCCGATGCAGCAGGAAACTGGATAAAAGCTCCAAAGAATGATTCATCAAAGTGCGCCTCATTATATTTTCCTTTTACAAGTTCAATACCCAGAGGTTTGGATCGTGTTGTAATAACATCAAGTGTCTGAACGAATATATCCTCATCAACAAAAAACTTGCAGGCACCCGCCTTAACAGCATTCCGGGAACGGGCATTGAACATCATTATCATAGCCTCAGCAGCAGCAGTCGACTCATCAAGCAGCGAAGCATTGGCTATCTGCATTCCTGTAAGATCGATGATCATAGTCTGAAAGTTCAGAAGAGCTTCCAGCCTTCCCTGCGAAATTTCAGCCTGATAAGGGGTATAAGAGGTATACCATGAAGGATTCTCAAGTACGTTCCTTATAATAACCGATAACGGGGCAACTCCATAATAACCCTGACCGATAAATGTTCTGAACAGCTTGTTTTTGGATCCTATCCTGCGGATGTGATTAAGGTATTCATATTCGCTCAAAGCCTTTGGAAGCCTGAGTGGTTTCTCCAGTCTTATATTTCCCGGAACGGTCTTATCTATCAATTCTTGGAGCGAACCGACTCCGATGGTTTCGAGCATCGTGGGTAACTCGTGATCACGCGGTCCAATGTGCCTGTTGACAAAAATATCTGATGACATATATTAGAAATTTAAATTTAAAGCCTGCTGCTTCATGGTCTTTGAAGCTTTCGAAAATAACAAATAGAAATTATTAAAAAAACGTGAAGGGTCAGTTGTGGATAAAATAAGGATTTGTTTCGATCTCATCAGCTATTGAAGTACTGTCTCCATGCCCCGGATATACAGTTGTTTCCGCCGGAAGAGAAAACAGTTTATTTTTTATGCTGTTTATAAGTGTCTCATAATTTCCTCCCGGAAGATCAGTCCTTCCGATACTCCCGGCAAAAAGGGCATCACCTGTGAAAACGACTTTATCCTTTTCAGAATAAAAAGCAAGACTTCCTGGAGCATGACCAGGTACATGAATGGCAATAAGCTCATTCTGTCCGAAAGATACTTTCTGGCCATCGTTCAGATAACCGGCAGGTTCAGGAGGTGGTTCCATTGCCAGACCGAACATTTTTGCATGATTCAGCGAACTCTTTCTGTTATTGTCATCATCCTTATGGCAGAAAGAACGAAGATTATATTTCTCAAGCATGAACCGGTTTCCGAAAATATGATCGAGATGGCAATGTGTATTTAACAGCAAAACAGGGTTAAGGTTTTTATCCCTGATAAGGTCATTCAATTCGTTAAACTCATTCTGATCATAGCATCCACAGTCAATTATTGCGCTATCGCCCGACTCATCAGTAAGTACATAAGTATTCACCTGGATTGGGGAGAAAACGAGTTTGTATATTTTCATATCACTTTATTAATTGGCGGTTCCTTTGAGCAATGGCACAAATACAAAACTGCCATGTGAAGAGTATTCGAAATTATCTTCACCATTCCTTATTACCAGGGTCATGACCTGCGAAATGCTGTTTCCAATCGGAATAACAAGTCTGCCTCCTATCTTAAGCTGCTTTGGAAGTTTTTCTGGAATCTCTGCTGTTGCAGCAGTTATAATGATCCCGTCGAAGGGTCCGTATTGAGGTTTGCCTTCATAACCATCCCCGTAGAAAAAATCTGCATTATATCCAAGGGATAAGAATATCGCCTGAGCTTTCAGGTATAATTCCCTGTACCGCTCTATTGTATAGACTTTTGCACCCATTTCAGCGAGTACTGCAGCCTGGTATCCTGAACCTGTTCCTATCTCAAGGATCTTATCCCTCTTCTTAACCTGGAGCAATTGAGTCTGGACAGCCACAGTATAAGGCTGGGATATTGTCTGGCCCGATGAGATCGGAAAAGCTTTATCGATATATGCGTGATTAAGAAAGGCAGGATCCATAAAATCGTGCCTGGGTACTTTGTTTATTGCCCTGAGCACATCTTCATCGGTTATACCTTTGCGTCTCAGCTCTTCAACAAGCTTCTTCCTTTTCCCTTGGGCCAAAAATGAATCTGTCATCAAAAATCAGGTAGTATTTTCGGGTAAAGATGGTAAAAATATATTATTTACAGTTGAAAATATAATTGATATGAAAACCATTTTAACACGGAGTCGCACTGAGTTAATCAGAGTTGCACAGAGTCAAAAACAGTGTTACTCCGTAAACACTCAGTGCGACTCCGTGGTTAAATGAAGGCAGACTAACGAAAAAAGATATCTAATTCATCGTAACAAGGCTGTAACTGCCCAAAGGTTTGTAGATGGGTCCAGTCTGCATTAAGATGCTTTCATATAGAATAACTTCCTTAACCTCAACCTTTTGGAATTCATCATCCCTGTATTTTTCAAGAATTTTTTTAAGATTTTCGGTATCCCTGACTGATTTTACCCGGCCGATAGTAAGATGTGGTTTGAACTGGCGTTCTTCAATTAGGAAGCCTGTTGATTTCAAGCCCTCCGATATTTTCTTTTCCAGAGCGTAAAGTTTCTCCGGCGATTTTATCCCAACCCAGATTACCCTCGGATCCCTGTAGTTTTTAAAAACACCTGTTCCGGCCAGTATAAAGTCAAACTCATGAAAGCCTGAACATATCTCCTTTAGCATCCCGGCAAGGATTTTTATCTTATCTTCTCCTGTATCTCCCAGAAAAGCCAGAGTAATATGGATATTGACCGGATCGACCCATCTGATATTTTCTATTGCAAGCACAGATTTCAGAGTCGATATCATTCTCAGAAGCTCGCCGTCAGGATCGACTTTAACTGCAATAAATACTCTTTTCACAGGTCAGTGGTTATAAATTGAGTTAAATTCTGCCGGATTCTATTGCCTGAACGATTATCTCCATTATAGCATCTTCGCCGTATGGATCATAATCTTCCTTGAGGTTGGTCCCGAAGAGACGGGCGATGCTTTGCCAGAATGCAGCTGAAAGACCTCCCCGGTATTGCTTTATAAGTTCATACGAGGTATTCATAGTCTCCCTGTCGATAAGTTTAATAAGCAACTTCCCCTGAGTGATTGTCATATCCCTGACGTCATCCTCATACTCTCCGAATATATCTTTTTCAAGCTGCCTGAGATATTTTTTCCTCTCCTTATCGTCCGGGAGTTTCGCAAGTTCGATGTTTATATCATCAAGACTCTCCCTTACCAGCAGTGAATAAGGATAGACCTTTTTCAGGTTATAAACCATGCGTTGATATTTTTGGTATGGAAATTTCTTCGAGTTACCCGGCCGCCCGATGATAACCACCTCTTTTATATCGACTTCAGGCAGGCTTTCACCATTCCTGTCGACAGAATGCAGCTTATAGAAGTTTTCAGGAAGGGTATCAATTTTCATTAAGCCTGTATCAGTCTGGCCTGAAACAGCAAATAAGAATCCAAAAGAAAACAATATAGATATAAGGCTCCTCAAATATGCATTGTTTTGTACAAAGTTATCAAAATACGGGCCAATTAGTAAACAGGCAGATCGAAAGAAAAGTGCTGACTGATGAGGAATATAAATACTGTAAACAATCTGCTATCTTAATTCTTTTACCTAAATTGTATAACAATGTACAATCAGTATTAATACTTCATTTTTTTGAGATCCACCTTTCTTCATAAAACAGATAAATGGATTACAAAAATCCTCAGCCATCCGGGTATTCATGAGGATACAATTGTCCAGAAAAAGATTTACTGGATAGCGAGTGTCTCAGTTACTTCAATGATCTTGCTGCTGACAATTGCCTACCACATAATCTTTCCGCAATTAAGGATTTTGATTTATTACGGATTCTTTCTTTTTCTGATTTTTCTGCAAGGGGTTATTAATCCGCTCTTATTTCGTCGTTCAAGGGTTGATGAGAAGTTATGGGTGATGTTCTTAAACCAGACTCTGGTCGCCCTGATAACTTTCTATTGTATTCTGAAGCTGGGTGGAATACCTTATTCAGGAGGGCTGATCTTTGTTGGTCTTGCTCTTGTTTTCTTCTCTCTTAATTTCAAGAAAAAAGGTCATTCCATCGGAATCTTCATAATCTATATTATAACTGTCATCCTTGCCGGCATTCTTCACCCATGGCTGAGTGTCCCGCCTGAAATGACGCCTGCGGTAAACATTTCTCTCTTTGTCATTAACCTGCTCTGGATCTCAGGTTTTGCTATGGTTTTTGTCATTAATTTCATATCGCAGCGAGTGAAGCTTGAACAACTTGAGGCAAAGCGCCTTAAAGAGCTTGATGAAGCAAAGACCAGACTTTATACCAATATCACTCACGAGTTCCGGACACCCCTGAACATAATCATCGGAATGAATGATCTTATGAGGAATGAACCAGAAAAATGGCTTGCTGAAGGCAGCAAAAAAATTAACAGGAGCGCCGGGATACTTCTTAACCTGGTGAACCAGATGCTTGACCTTTCAAAGATTGAAGCTGGCTCAATGCCCATAAGAATGATGAGATCAGATATTAATAACTATATCAGGCATATTGTCGAGATGTTCCGGTCAGTAGCGGCAGAGAAAAAAATAATACTGAATTACAAGCCTGCTGACCGGAAGTTGGTTGTCGACTATGATCCGGACAAGATTACGCAGATCGTCTCCAATTTGCTCTCAAATGCTCTTAAATTCACACAGAACTCAGGCATTGTAGAGGTAAGCACTTCACTGCCGGAAGAAAGGACACTTGAAATAAGAGTGAGCGATAATGGGCAGGGAATTCCGGAAGATCTTCTCCCCAACATCTTCGATCGTTTTTACAGGATTGATGAGAGCAGTCCCGGATCAGGACTTGGTCTTGCACTGACCAGGGAACTGGTTAAGCTTCTGAATGGTACAATAAGCGTGGAAAGCGTTTATGGCGAGGGAACGGAATTCACTGTTACATTGCCTGTGACATCAAATGCACCATTGAATGAAAAGCCGGAGCTGCATGAGATAAAAGAGAATATCTTCCCTCACATTTTACTCAGTGCCAAACCTGATATTCATACACTTGTTAATGAACATCACAATGATAAAAAACCTATCCTTCTCATTGTGGAGGACAACTTTGATGTGGTAGAATTCATGATGACAATTCTTGAGAAGGATTATAATGTTATTATTGCTGTCAATGGTCAGGAAGGCCTTGAGAAAGCTGTTGAAATGGTGCCTGATATAATTCTCAGCGATATTATGATGCCAGTAATGGGCGGCATTGAAATGCTAAGCAGGGTCAAGAACGATTTCCGTACAAGCCATATTCCGGTGGTTATGCTGACAGCAAAGGCTGATGTGCAATCGCGGATCGAAGGGATTGAAAAAGGGGCAGATGCTTATCTGGCAAAACCATTCAACAAGGAAGAGCTTCTGGTTCAGTTAAGATCACTGATTGGCCTCAGAAAAAGGCTGCAGGAGCGCTATGCATCTATAGGGCACCTAACTCTTACCTCTGAGAAAGACTTTCATATAGAGGATAAATTCATTAAAAAAAGCAGGGAAATAATGACATCCAATCTAAGCGATGAAGATTTTGATATCCAGAGTCTATGCAACGAGATGGCCATGAGCCGGACCCAATTCTACCGTAAATTCAGCTCGCTTACAAACAGGACCCCCAATGATTATTTACGTTCTCTCCGTCTTTATAAGGCAAAGGATCTGCTGACCGGTTCGGGTATAACAGTTACAGAAGCTGCATACCGGACGGGCTTTAAGAATCTCTCTCATTTCAGTAAGGTGTTTTCCGAAGAATTCGGAGTGAATCCCAGAGAGATAAATAAATAGGAATCCATACTCTAACACTCATCCTCTCCCCTTCTCCCATTCTTCCATTCTCCCATTCTCCCCATTCTCCTGCTCTCTCTCTCAACAATTTGGTACACAGAACAAAACTAACGGGACGCATAGCAAAATGTCTCTTGTGGCTTTATCTTAACTTGTGGCTGATAAACATTTATTAACCAAAATCCGAAATTATGAAACCAAAGAACTTAATTATTATTATCTGTCTTTTAATGGGAATAACGGTGTCTCAGACATTTGCTCAGAAAAACGACAAAAAAACAGAGCAGGGGTGGTTCGAGTCCGGGTACTATACTCCTGTATATTGCGGTGACCAGATGACAGATTATATCTGGCCTGGAACAGTAAGAGTTCATTATGTAAAACATAAAGATAAAAACGGAACACTGTTATGGGAGGTTGACCAGATGAAGGGAGAAGGAGTAAGTTACTTCACCGGTGAAGTATTTAAAGTCCACGAAATTGACAGGACTGATAACTCATCTTATTTTACATGGCATTATAACTTAAAGGGCAGTTTTGGCAACCACTATATTGGCACCCTGACCATTGACCTTAATACAGGGGAACTGATTATTGGTAAAACAGTCTGTACTGAAAATTAACCTTCAGACTATTATAAAGCTTCATAACGCGTTTATTATTCCTTATACTATATTCAGTTTCCCCGGAAAATGTCAGAAATGTATCTTTTAGTTTCCGGTTACGGAAGTTGAGAAAAGTGAAGTTAAAGCTTCACTTTTCTGTTAATAATATTTCTCATGAACTCAACCCTAAATCCCCTTTCTTAAGGATAACTGCCCTTTAAACACATTTTAGTAATGTGTTTATTAATAAAATGTTAGTGAAAAACTAATTATGTTTTAGGAATAATATTACAATTACAGAAACGTCATTCTGATATGGCATTTATTGATACATAATATTATCTTCAAACAATGCTGGAAGCATTGACTTCCAATAGCCCGGGTCACACCCCGGGTAAATTACAATACGACCAACCCAACCCTGGAGGGGTTGACTTCAAATTACCACAGCAACACCTGTGGTGAATGACTGAATTTTTATTATTTGCCTGAATTAAATTATCAGGTACTCCTCTTTAAATGGCACCAGATTATCATTCAACAACTTGATCATCTCTTCCCTGAAAGTGATTCCCTTGTGATGTTGTTCCTGATTTAAAACATATTTTATCAGAACAGGCTTCATCGATATGTGATACGTAAACGCACCATAACCGACCTGCCATCCCGGGAAACATGGAAAGGATTTTTTATCCCTGACCATCATTTCATGGCTTGCTTTTTTAATCTCCCGTACCAGGTCCGCAAGTGTGATGGTTGTCGAAAGATGTGTCACAATATGAATATGATTATCATATCCACCCACCTGATAGGGATGACAATTTCTCTTATTCAGCATACCGACTACGTATCCGAATAATAAGCCTTGATTTACCACATTGAGGAAACTAGTATAGTCTTTACTCCCAAAGACTATCTGATAAAGAATCTGAGTGTAGGTTGACATATTTATTCCAATTTTTTAGCACAATACAATATACGAAACATTTACATAATGTCAATTGGAAGGCAACCCTTCCAGGGTTGATAATCTGTGGTTGATTATTTACCCGGGGCGAAACCCGGGCTATTGGATGTTGACGCCACCGGCGTCAATTTTTATGAATAATTTGCTTTATAACACGGATAATTAGAGGTAGACATCGCTGGTATCATATATAGCTATCCAATGTCAAAAACTCTTACAAGATTAACAATTGTCAGCATTTCATAAATCAAAGAATATCTCTCTTTTCTTAATTACAAAGGAGTATATCAACTAAATGTGTATAAAAAGTTGGTAATAATAAGAGAGTGGTCGTAATATAAAATTATTTTGGTTTACACCCTTAAGCCAAGGCCATACCAAGGGTAAATGACAATAAATTGAACCTTATAGGCAAAACGAATATTGTTTCAGGTAAATTATTTGCTGTATTACATATAATATTTGTTGCATTATAATATGTAATCATATTTAAACTTTGATCAGATTAAGGTTAATTTTAATTACCGTTGGCTTTAGCCAACGGTATATAAGCCTCACTATAAGGGACTTTAGTCCTTCATGTGTGGGCTAAAGCCCTACCTTGGGTTGTATCTTCATCCGTTGGCTAAAGCCAACGGTAATTAATTTTAACAATGAAATTATACACCTAATGGATAATTTTTATTAAATAAAATCCTTTGCAAAGCTTACTCAAAAAGCTAAATTTGAGGAAAGCTTTCTTTTATGGCGCTTCAGGTTGAAGATCTTGAGGATCAGTGTAAATACAGGCAGATACTTAAAATCCCCTACGAAGATCTTGTAACATTTGTCCTTGACTATATAAGGAGAAGATCGGGCCTTATGGTTTTTTTCTGGTCAACCTGCATAGTTTTTCTTGGAATGGCTCTTTTTATCCGTACAAACATAAGCGGATATTTCCCTTTTAGATATATTTTTCTGCATACTTTACTCGGATTGATTATCTTCCCGATCATTTCAATCCCTGTTCATGAGCTGCTGCATATAATTCCTTTCTATTTCACAGGGGCAAAGAATATCAGGGTCTCAATGGACCTGAAACAATACATGTTCTATGTTACTGCACATAAGCACGTTGCAACAGCAAAACAGTTCTGGTTTGTTGGACTGGTCCCGTTCATAATTATCAGCCTGTTAACATTATTTCTTATACTGAATCTTCCCGGATTGTGGAAATGGAGCCTCTCCCTGTTTCTTTTCGCTCACGCCACAATGTGCGCCGGAGATTTTGCAATGCTCAATTTCTGTTTTTTACATCGCGGAAAAAAGATCTATACCTGGGACGATGCCGATAAGAAAATTGCATATTTCTATGAAGAAATTTAAAAAAATAACCTCGGAGTTACACGGAGTTGCTCGGAGTAAAACACGGAGTGACTCCGTGCAACTCCTTTAAACTCAGTGAAACTCCGTGGTTAAGATGATAAAGGAAAAACAATTTAACTATTATGAAAAAGCTGATTATCATTATTTTATTAATTACTTCAATAAGTTTTACCGGATTTGGACAGAGAAAAATCGTCAATATTCCCGATCTGCCGGGATATGTCACCCTTAAGTGTGATTTCCACATTCATACTGTTTTTTCAGATGGTAATGTATGGCCGACAGTCAGGGTTGGAGAAGCCTACCGCGACGGTCTGGATGCAATAGCCATCACCGATCATCTTGAATATAATCCAAAAAAGGATTTTATCCCTGTCGACCACAATGCCGCCTGGAAAATTGCTGGAGAAACCGCTAGCGATTATAACCTGATACTTGTTCATGGTGCTGAAATCACACGAAAAATGCCTCCGGGACATATGAATGCCTTGTTTATCCGGGACGCATCTCTTTTAACTGCCGATTCAGTGATGGATGTTTTTGCTGCTGCAATAAAGCAGGGTGCCTTTCTGCAATGGAACCATCCCGGCTGGAAATCGCAGGAACCTGACGGAATTCCGAAGCTTTACAAAATCCATAAGGAACTTATTGAAAAAGGCTGGCTCCACGGAATCGAGTTTTTTAACGACAGCGAGTATTACCCTCTGGTAATGACATTTTGTAAGCAATATAACCTTGCTGTAATGGCCAACAGCGATAACCATGGTGTAATCAGCGAAGAATATAAAGAGCCATATTATCCCAACAGGCCCATGACCCTTGTATTCGCGAAATCGCGGACACATGATTCCCTTAAAGAAGCTATGTTTGCCGGACGGACACTGGCATATTTCAAGGATATTATTGCAGGCAAAGAGGAATATGCCAAACCATTCTTCTACCAGTGTATTTCAGTAGGAAAACCTTATTTCGAGAATGAGAAAAGCATTTATTTTGAGGTTACAAACAGTTCGGATGTACCTTTTTATCTCATAAATGGAATTCCCGATGCTCCGCAATCAATAACTCTTGCAGCAAACGGAATTACAAGAGTTGTTGTCAGTAAGAAGGTAACTTCGCCGCTTGTTTATGATGTTAAAAATGTCCTTATCGGTGAAGAAGAAGTCCTGAAAATTGAACTTAAATATTAGTCCTCTGTGGCCCTCTGTGATGCCTCTGTGTAACTCAGTGTAAGTTTTTATAATTCTTTTTGTTACACAGAGAACACTGAGAAGACACAGAGTTCCACAGAGTAGCCCCTTTAAAACCTTTCTTTTGAGAGCTTCAGAACATCATCATCCTTACCTATTGGCCGCAGCCTGAATGAATACTCATATTTCTTGTCCAGCAAGCGGTACTGAGGATGGATCTGTGCTCCCCAGGAGTCATCGCCACCGACACCCATCTGTCCAAGATCGACATTCAGGCAGACAAGCTCCCTTGGTTTGACATCAGTGGTATGCGTGTTTGCACTTTTTGCATCTTTGCGGTATTGTGACAATTTTCCGGGCGATTCAAAATCATCATGAATATTCCTGAGAGCGGCAAAACAGATCAGCGGATTCCCGCTTACAAGAAATCCGGAACCATTTTCGTCAGTAAGAGTCAGCCACCGGGTGTCAGTTTTATATCCGTTCTCCTGAGGGCGTATATAAGGGACATACTGATCATCAACAGTGCTTTCATAAACACCGACATCTGCAGAAGTCTTTCTGTCTGCATAATTCTCATGAGGGCCTCTTCCGAACCATTTGAGGTTCATAAACTCCTCAGGAAGCTGTACCTGCATACCCATTCTTGGAATCTCCGGTACTTTGTCGGAAACCTTCGAAAACTGATTCTTGATAACCACATCACCAGAGCTGAAAATTGAGTAAGTGGTCACATACCCGGCAATTTTTTCATTATTTTCACCAGGGATATCATATTCAAATGTAATAACAACTTTCCCCATTCCTGGCTGGCCGATATTAGCTTTTCTGACGATTGCCTTTTCACCTGCTTTCTTCCATACTCCGAGCTTCCTGTCCATATCATACCCGTAATCGTTATCAGTCGGCGGCCTCCAGAAATCAGGTTCCGGCCCTTTATTTATCATCGAAGTACCCTTATATGTGAAAGATTCCATTTTCCCCTTTTCAAGATCAAAGACTATTTTCAGGTCGGTACCGCTCACTTCAAATTTCTTACCCACGGTATTAGTCTGAAGAACTGCCAGCTCATCGCGTTTGGCAGGTACTGGTTTCCCTTCAATTGGTAATTTAAACTGGGCAGTGGCATATACGTGATCCTCAGGAACATAATTCCATTCATCACTTCTTGAAACTCTGAAATTCAGGAAATATTCAGCTCCGGGAGCTGCTTCAATTCCTGAAACCGGGATTCTTATCACTGTATCCTGACCTGGACCCAAACGTGGGAATGAGAGCTTTCCTGATTTCACGGGAACACCATCAGACACTATATCCCAATCGAAGCTGAATTCTGACATATCAGTAAAATAGTACTTGTTCTTAATTTTAACTGATCCATCAACAAGATTAACAGGCTCGAAACCAATATATTGATACACTTTATTGACTTCATTTAGTCCGGGTTTTCCTGTCCTGTCAGGCCAGGTAAGACCATTGCAACAAAAGTTCCCGTCGCTTGATATTCCTTCCTCCCCGAAATCACCTCCATATGCCCAGAACTTTTCCCCGCTGTCATCAGTTTTTAACATCCCCTGGTCGACCCAATCCCAGACGAATGCTCCCTGAAGTTTCGGATACTTTTCAATAACATCCCAGTAATCCTGCAGGTTTCCTGTTGAATTTCCCATTGCATGAGCGTATTCGCATAGAATCAGTGGTCTGTCGTTCTTAGGATCCTTTGCATAAGCCTCAATCTCCCATATCCTTGCGTACATTGGGCAAACAATATCAGTGTGACGTTCCGTAGTGTTTGTGCTATTTTCTGCCCGCTCATACTGTACCGGACGGGTAATGTCTCTAGCTTTAGTCCATTTGTAATTGTTAAGAAAATTATGTCCGTCACCAGCTTCATTACCCAGCGACCAGATGATCACTGAAGGATGATTTTTGTCCCGTTCAACCATGCGTTGCATCCTGTCGAGATGTGCAGCAGCCCATTCCTTCTTATCGGCAAGTGTAATATCCTTGTCATAACCGATACCATGCGATTCGATATTAGCTTCGTCAACCAGAAAAAGTCCATATTTATCACACATTTCATACCAGAGTTCCTGCTGGGGATAATGAGACGTTCTCACAGCATTTATATTGTTGCTCTTCATAACCCTTATATCCTTGAGAATTGTGGCTTCGTCAATAACGTGTCCGGTAACATCGTTATGTTCATGCATATTAGTACCCTTCAGATCAATCGCCACTCCGTTCACAAGAAGCTGTGAGTTGATAATCTCTACTTTCCTGAATCCTATTTTAGAACTGACACTCTCAAGATTATTTCCAAAACTGTCTTTCAGGCTCAGAACAAGAGAGTAAAGATCAGGCGTTTCCGAGGTCCATTTTTTAACTCCTGGAAACTGTTTGGTAAAATTCAATGATGCCTTATTATCAGATATTTTAAAATCTTTTGATTCAAAATAAACTTTCTGATCACCTTCAAAAAGTGAAGCCTCAAAAACAAAATTTCCTGGATTTTCATCGGCACTTTTCAGCGAAACATCCAGCTTAAGGAGCCCATCTGCATAATTATTCTCAAGGTCACCGATAGCAAAAAAATCGCTTATATAGGTTTTTGGCCGTGCATGAAGAAAGACACTCCGCTGGATCCCGCTCAACCTGAAAAAGTCCTGGTCCTCGAGATAACTGCCGTCGCTCCACCGGTAGACCTCCACGGCAACCGAATTATTTCCCTTCTTAAGATATCTGGTTATATTGAATTCTGCCGGAACTTTACTATCCTCGCTGTATCCGACGAGCTGTTCATTTACCCATACATAGAATGCAGAACTCACAGCGCCGAAATGAAGAAAGATTTCTTTGTTTTTCCAGTCGGATGGCACTTTAAAATTTCTTTTATATGAGCCTACAGGATTCCAGTCGTCGGGGATATAGGGCGGGTTCTTCTCAAACGGATAAGTGATATTCACATAAATAGGGACATCATATCCTTTCATCTGCCAATTTGACGGGACCTCGATATCATCCCAGTCGCGGGTGTCATAATCATCCTTAAAAAACCAGTATGGACGCTTATCGGGAGAATCAACATAGTAAAATTTCCATATCCCGTCAAGGGAAAAGTAATTTGGAGAACCTGACTTATTTGCTTCAACAGCAGAAAGTTCATCCGGAAAACTTATCATAGTTGCATGAGGGGCCTCCCTGTTTTGATTGAACATTTCAGGATTCTCCCAGTCACGCGGTTCATTCTCTGTAAAAGCAGACTCCTTCATATTTGTTGTATCTTTTACATGCTGAAAACAAAATAGCTGTCAGCAGAAAATAAAAAGTCAGTTTCTTCATGTGTACAGGATTAAAAACAAAAAACAAATTCCTCTTTATATTTATATTCTAATTCCTTCTAAAAATAACCAAAAAACGGATTTAAGCAAAATAATTCAACCAGACAATGATTTATGTTTTTTTGCAGTTTTTATGATTTTATCTTATCTTGATGGTCTATATAAACTTAATACCCGATGGCAATGAATAATGAAATTCAGAACCTTTACACAGATTTCAGGAATGGCCGGATTGACCGGCGGTCGTTCCTGAAAAAGCTTGCTTTTATTACCGGGAGCAGCGCTGCCGCTCTGGCTATCTTCCCAGTCCTTGAGGAGAACGAATTGAAAGCAGCCACAGGCCCTCAGAAAGAACCTGAACTTGTTACTGAGTTTATCACTTATCCTGCTGCAACAGGGGAAATGAAAGCCTTTCTTGCCCGGCCCAAAAAAGGAAAAAAATTCCCTGCTGTGATTGTAATTCATGAAAACAGGGGACTGGTTCCTCATATCCAGGATGTAACAAGGAGAATGGCAAGAGAGGGTTTCCTGGCAATCGCACCTGATGCGTTAACGCCTGTTGGCGGTACACCTGAGGATGTCAGTAATGTGGGTGAGCTGTTCAAGAAGCTGAAACCTGAAGAGACGACAAAGAATTTCGTAGCTGCAGTCAAATATCTGAAAACCAATCCTCTTTCAACAGGGAAGGTAGGATGCACAGGTTTTTGCTGGGGAGGTGCAATGACTAACCAGGTGGCTGTAAATGCTCCTGATCTTAATGCCGCAGTACCTTATTACGGCAGACAACCAGTACCTGAAGACGTTGAAAAAATCAAAGCACCAATAATGGCTCATTATGCCGGGAATGATGCGGGAATAAATGCAGGAATCCCGGCCTTCGAAGAGGCCTTAAAGAAATATAATAAAGAGTACCAGATATTTATGTATGAGGGTGCCAGCCACGCTTTCAACAATGATTCCAATGCGGAACGCTACAATGAACAGGCGGCAAAGCTGGCATGGGGGCGTACGGTTGGATTTTTTAAGGAGAAACTGAAATAAGGACATGCCATTGTTATATCCTTATTAAATAGGGACATGCCATTGTTATATTTAAATAGGAACATGCCATGGCATGTCCCTATTTTTATCGACCTTTCCAGGCAGAGCCAATCGCATCAACAAACGGACGGCAGTGGTTGAAAATTATTTTGTAACCACTGCACAGATAGTTTAATCCGGGTTCACCGTCAGGTGTACTGATGAACCTGTTTTTCGGACATTCACCATTGCACATCGGTCTTACTTCACAATTTATGCAATAACGGGGAAGTGATGTCAGTTTTGCTTCTCCGAATGCAATTTGTTTTTCGCTGTCAAGAAACCCGGAGATACTGCCATCTTTGATGTTTCCGATCCGGTGATCATTATCGACATAATGATCGCAGGAGTAAAAATCACCGTTACTTTCTACCACAGGAACTCCTCCGCATTTTTCCTTAAAAATACATAATGTATGTTCCTGATTAAATGCCGGCCTTATAGCCTCTTCGAATATCTGGACTTTTATAAGGCCAATATCCTTCTCAACCCATTCATCGAAGACAGCACAAAGGAACCTTCCAAATTCAGGTGAGGGAACGCTTGCACGGCTTACACCTGAATTGTTTCCCGGCTGCTTTACGACCAGCGGCAGGAAGGTTATGTATTTTGCTCCAAGCTGTTTGAAAAAATTGTAAACAATAAGCGGGTATTTCACATTCCCGGCATGAACTACACAGAGTATTTCACAGACTATACCGTGGCTGCGCAGGATATCATAACCATTTAAAGCCCTCTGAAGGGTGGTCTTGTTATCAGCTGTTTTCCTGTACCTGTTATGCAAATCACCCGGACCATCAATACTTAATCCAACCATAAAATTCTCAGCCGCCAGAAATGATGCCCATTCTTCATCAATAAGGGTTCCGTTAGTCTGTATTCCGTTAACAATTTTACTACCTTCAGGCTTGTATTTTTTTTGCAATGCAACAATACTTCCTGAATGTATCCATTCCGGCCATTAATGGTTCTCCGCCATGCCATGAAAAACTAATAGTCTCTTCCGTCGAAGCTTCAATATGCTGAATAATATATTTTTCAAGTAAATCATCGGTCATAACTGAAGATTTCCTGCCTATATGAAGAGCTTGCTTGTCAAGATAATAGCAATACCTGCACCTCAGATTGCATGCAGCACCGGCAGGTTTTACAAATATTTGAAATTCACGACTTTCCTTTCCCATATGTCAATTAACTTATGGAGTTATTGATATTTTCATACTTTGTGTCCCTTTGTGATGCCCTTTGAGTTCCTTTGTGGTTTTAAATATATTTTACCACAAAGGGTCACTAAGGATCTACTAAGTTTCACTAAGAATATAACTAAGTAAGATCTTTATTATTCCAATAAATAATATTCCTTTCCCCGTTTTCCGGAATACTCATCCTGATCCTCCAGTCCACCGGATAGTAATTGTTTACCCTGTTGCCAATATTGTTGCAAAAACCCATATTAATACCCTTATAAGTAGCTATAAACCAGCTTTTAGGCATATCAAATGGCATTAAATTATCACGTCTCAGATACCTTAAAGCATTGTTGTAATCCAGTTCTGCAGAAGGAAAGGCATCTTTCCTGATGCCTTCCGATAAAGCAAGTTCATGATCCGGCACGTATCCATTCTTTTTTGCGGTACATATTCTGGTTCCCGTTTTGATTATCCTCAGACACTGCTTAAGTATGCTATAATCTTCATACGAGGCGGGGAGTGAAAAAATCTGTTCTTCTGTCCTTACAGTACGTTCAGCAGGGAACCTGGTCCATTCTTTTACAATTTCAAAGTCAGCCCTGCTTAATTCTCCGCTCCGTTTTTTCCGGATCCTGCTTATTGTTTTACCTGAGGTTACGGTTTTTCTTAAAACAGAAATAAACAATCCTTCTCCAATTATTTTGCCGGGATAAAAGCCATAACCTTTTATTCCCTGGTAATCTATTTCCGTAATACCCTTAAAATCAGATATTGCAATATCCACTGACTCTGCCTGATGTCTGGTTGTCATCCACTTTATGTTCTCTTCATTTTCCTTTGAATTGAATGTACAGGTACTATAAATGAGAATTCCATTTTCCTTCAGGGAGGGCCAGACATCATAATTATCCTCTGTTGTCTCACAGAACAATGGTATGTATTTTCCTCCGACCATTCCTCAACAGCCGTTGAATCCCTGAACATCCCCTCGCCTGAGCATGGTGCATCAACCAAAATGATATCGAAGAAACCAGGTAATTCAGAAAAAGATGAGGGATCATTACAGGTAACGAGAGTATTTGAGTTTCCCCATTTTGAAATATTTTCAGCCACGACAGAAACTCTGGTTCTTATAACCTCGTTTGAAATGAGCAAACCATGCGATCCGATCAGTGATGAAAGGTGTGTGCTCTTGCCTCCCGGAGCTGCGCAGAGGTCAAGCACCCTTAAATATTCTCCGCTGGTGACAACCTGTTTAAAAACCTGTTCGAGGAACATTCCGGATGCCTCCTGGGGGTAATAACATCCTGAATGGAACAGAGGATCGAGAGTATACGAAGGCCTCCTGTCAAGATAAAATCCTTCAGGGCACCAGGGTACGGTCCGGGAATTAAGCGGACTCATGTCCAGTTTGGAACGGTTGATCCTGATGCTGACGGGCGAAGGTTCTTCCAGTGCTTTCAGAAGAGCTTCTGCATCAATATAATTCTGGCTGTTAATTCTTTGTATGAAACGTTCCGGAAACATTATCAGGTTTCGTCATTGGTATCTTCATCAGGCATTGCAGCCGAATTTCGTGAAAATTTCTTCCAAAGATAAAAAACCGGGATGCCCAATATTACTATGATCAGGCCTGGAAAAGTATAGTTCGGCTTATAGATCAATAGAATTATCATGATAAATGTTGTAGTCAAAATATATATCGCCGGTATTACGGGATATCCGAATGCTTTATAGGGTCGGGGTATATCGGGCTTTTTAACTCTGAGAACGAATATTGCAAGGATTGTAAGAGAAAAGAATATCAGAACTGCGAAAATCACGTAATCAAGAAGATTGCTATAGGTTCCCGACAGGCAGAGCAATACTGCCCAGACTCCCTGGATAGCAATAGCAAAACCCGGAACACCCTTTTTATTTATTTCTGCAACCTTTTTGAAAAACAGGCCATCTCGTGCCATAGCATAATAGACCCTAGGTCCGGCCAGGATTAAACCATGATTGCAGCCGAAAGTACTGATCATGATAAAAATGGCCATAATTATTGCGGCATAATCACCAAAAACAACGCTCATTGCAGAGGTCGCGACTCTGTCATCAGCTGCAAACTGGATACCTCTGGTCAGGACATCTGGTCCATCAGGTGATCCGGAAAGTGGCAGAATCCTGATATATACATAATTGGTAAACAGATATATAACAGAAACAATCAGGGTCCCGAAAATAAGGCTGAGGGGAACATTTCGCTTTGGATTAATTACTTCCCCTGAAATATAGGTTACATTATACCATGCATCAGAGGCAAATAGAGAACCTACAAGAGCAGTACCCACTGCCGCGACAAGTGCAAATCCTGACAGTGATATAAGCTGGTTATTTTCTCCTATCCTTCCCGCTTCCCAGAAAACTTCCTTGTTAATCTGCCATGAATTTAAGCCTTTAGTTGCTAAAAAACCTATCAGAATAAATCCGAAAAGAGCCAGCACTTTTGTCGAGGTAAATATATTAACCACTGTTTTCCCCGTCACTATGCCTCTGGTATTCAGCCAGGTAAGAAAAATGATAGAAGCGATAGCGACTACCATAGTAGTATTGATTTTTAAAGGGCCTAAATACAGCAGAATATTTTTATCTGAAATCCATGGAATCAGAACGCCGCTGAATTTCGCAAAAGCTACTGCTACCGCGGCGATTGAACCACACTGAATAACAAGAAATGTGGTCCATCCGAACAGGAATCCGATAAGCGGGTGATATGCTTCCTTAAGATAAACATACTGACCACCTACATGCGGCATCATCGAAGCCAGTTCTCCATAGCTTAATGCTCCAATCACAGTTATAATGCCTGAAATTAACCAGACAACCATCAGCCAACCCGGCGATCCGACACTCCTGGCAATATCCGCACTGACAATAAAGATTCCGGATCCGATCATTGCTCCCGCAACAATTGAAATTCCGTCGAAGAGGTTTACACGCTTCTTAAGGAGGTGGTTTTCTGTCTGCATTTTATGAGAGTTCACATTGCAACAAATGTAATTAAACAAATGAAATAAATTTGTCGTGACAGATGTCTAATGGATAAATCCGATAATTTCATAAAATCCATTCTGTGTTATTAATCTTTAGACCTATGAAAAAGTATTTACTTGTTTTTGTGGCTGCCTTTCTTTCAATGGGAGCAACAGCTCAAAAATTCGATCAGCTGGCTAAAACACCTCCGATGGGGTGGAACAGCTGGAACAAGTTTCACTGTGATGTTAGTGAAGCGCTTATTATGCAGGCGGCTGATGCAATGGTCAGCACTGGTATGAAAGATGCCGGTTATGAGTATATTGTAATTGATGACTGTTGGCAGGTTTCTCGCGATGAGAACGGGGAAATTGTCCCCGATAAGGATCGGTTCCCTCATGGAATGAAGTATGTTGCCGATTATGTTCATGCAAAAGGTCTCAAATTCGGTATCTATTCAAGTGCCGGATCTGTTACATGCCAGAGACGTCCGGGCGGATTTGGTCACGAATACCAGGATGCCCGTACCTATGCACGGTATGGAGTTGATTATTTGAAATATGACTGGTGCGGTTCAACAACTCAGGATGCCAGATCATCATACACAAATATGAGAAATGCGCTTTATGCCGCGAGCCGTCCAATTGTATTCAGCATCTGTGAATGGGGATCTAGCAAACCATGGGAATGGGCAGGTGATGTAGGTCATCTCTGGCGGACAACGGGTGATATCAGCGATAACTGGAACAGCATGATCGACATCTTCAAAAGACAAAAAGATCTGGCAAGATATGCTGGTCCCGGCAAATGGAACGACCCTGATATGCTTGAAGTCGGTAATGGTGGTATGACAACTGAAGAATACCGGACCCATTTCTCCCTGTGGTGTATGCTCGCTTCTCCGCTTATGGCAGGTAATGACCTCCAGAATATGACACCTGAAATAAAATCAATAATGCTTAATAAAGAGATGATTGCAGTCAACCAGGATTCACTGGGTCGTCAGGCAACTTGCTATAGGGATAACGGAGATTACCAGATCTGGGTTAAAACGCTTTCAAACAATGAAAAAGCAATATGCCTTCTTAATACTAGTGATGAAAAGAAATCTGTACTGGTTGACTTTGCCCTTCTTGCTCAGGCAAGGTCGGTGGACGTGGTTTTGGAGGGCCTCCAGCAGGTGCAGTGCCGGGAGCCGGAATGCCAGGAGCACAGGGTATTCCGGGTGGACAGGGAGCAGCAGGCGCACAGAAGGCTCAGGGAGTACCAGGCCTGGGTGCACCAGGATCGATGGGAGTTCCGGTAGCTGCACCAGGAGCTCCTGGTGGAATGGGACCAGGTGGACAACGCGGATTAACACCTCTTAATCTTGAAAACTATCGAGTCAGGGATCTGTGGGATCACAAGGACCTTGTTCTGAAAGAAACATCAATGTATGTGGATATGGTTCCTCATTCTGTGAAGGTGTACCGGTTTATCAGAAAATAATTATTAACATCAGGATAAGACTGAATTAAAAGTCTCTTTTTCTAAATCCACCCCTAAATCCCCCAACCTTGCTCCGCCGTAGAGGGTACGCGAAGGTGAAGGGGGGAGTTTGGGGGTAAAATCAGTCTTATGAGACAGCCCCATCAAGGATCAATTCGCGAAAGGAATCTCCTTTCCTGTCAGCCTGATCCTTCCGGTCAAAACCTGTGTGAATTGCGGATCGAGATACCCTTTAAATCCTGGCTGTTTCCCCCCGACTGCAATGGTAAAGTATCCGGGTTCGATAACTCTTTTACTCTTGTTATTAATAATTGAAAACTGCCTTGGTTCGAGATTGAATTCAACCACCTTACTTTCACCCGGTTTAAGATTAATCCTTGAAAATCCCTCAAGTTGACGGATTGGCCGTGTGGTTGATGCCTTTTCATCAGTAAGGTAAAGCTGAACAACTTCATCTCCTTCAACTTTGCCGGTGTTTGTGACGGTGACTTTTATAGTGATTTTATTTCCGGCAGGTACTTTCTCTGGTATGATAAGATCGCTGTAAGCTGAAAGTGGTATAGCTTAAACCATAACCGAAAGGATACAATGGTTCCTGGGTGAAAAACCTGTAAGTCTTGCCTTCCATATCATAGTTTTCAAATGCAGGGATCTGGTCAATTGATTTGTAGTATGTTACAGGCAGTCTTCCGGCAGGATTATAATCTCCGAAAATAACATCAGCGACTGCATTTCCTCCCTGCTGTCCTCCATAACCTGCGAGGAGAACGGCAGCTGCCTTTTCCTGAGCTTTATTGACTGACAATGCTCCGCCGCTTGTCAGGACTACAATAACCGGTTTACCTGTTGCCGCCACTGCATCAAGAAGCTGTTCCTGAACAGCAGGAAGATTCAGGTTTGTACGGTCACCACCGCTGAAACCTTCAATTTTGATTGGCATCTCCTCCCCTTCCAGACGCTGTGACAGGCCAAGGACAAGAACCACCACATCGGCCTCTTTTGCAGCTGTAACGGCTTTTTCGACCAGACCAGTACGGGGCCTGCTCCAGAGCAGTTTCATATCAGCATCACCCGCATAATTTTTGTAATATACCTCAATTTTATATTTTTCTCCGGCTTTCATATCAATTGCTTTTTCCATATGAAAAGCATGGTGCTCACCCCTGTATGTGAGAAATTTCTCTCCTTCCACATTAATCTCATAACCTGAAGAGCCCCAGGAACCTATATAATAAGTTCCTGTTTCGGGAGGAACCAGATAAGTTGTCCATTTTACTCCGAAATCATCATCCGGAAGATCAGCCCTTGGAGATAAATGTTCCCAGTAAAAGTTAATATTGTCATCCATTCTGGTAAAAGCTGGTTCTCCTTTCATTTCCCTGTTGTTGAAGTATTCTCCGAATGCTCCCTGCTTTCCGTCAGGTGCCTGAAGATACCTGGATGGAATAACTGTCAGATTATGAATACCATCAGCAAGGTCACTTCCTTCAGCATAACATTACTTTTGTTTCAGGGGTCACTTTGTTCTTTATTCCCCTGAGTATTGTAACAGGATCTTTTGGTATTCCATTGTAATTGCCGATGAGCGATTCAAAATTATCGGCGTTGGGACCGATAACTGCTATTGTCTTTACTGACTTTGCAAGAGGAAGTGTGTTTCCTGAATTCTTAAGCAGAACAATCGATTTATTTGCGGCCTGCCGTGCAAGCGAATTATTGTAATCCGAACAGTTTACAAAGAAGGGTATACTTGCATAAGGCACTATCTCATCAGGGTCGAACATACCCAGCTTAAATCGTGCTGTAAATATTCTTTTTGCAGCAACATTTATATCCTCCTCGGTCAGGAGCCCCCTTTCGACTGCGGTGATCAGATTTTTATAATCAGACCCGCATTCCAGATCAGTCCCTGCCTTAACGGCCTGTGCAGCAGCCTCTGCAGGGTCTTTCGCAAATTTAGTGTATCTGTAAAAGTCAGATATCGCCCAGCAATCAGAAACAATGTATCCCTTAAATCCCCAGTCATTTCGCAGGATGCCATACAGTATCGGATTTGCACAGCAGGGGTAATCACGGAACATATTGTAAGCACCCATTACAGAATATGCCCCTGCATCAACGATAAGTGTCCTGAAAGCAGGAAGATATGTTTCCCGGAGATCAACTTCACTGACTTTTGCATTGAATTCATGCCTTAAGGATTCGGGACCTGAATGAACAGCATAGTGTTTTGCCGTAGCAACGGTTTTAAGATATTTAGGATCATCACCCTGCATGCCTTTAACAAACTGAGAACCCATTCTGCCTGTAAGATAAGGATCCTCTCCGTATGTTTCATGCCCTCTTCCCCACCTTGGATCGCGGAATATATTGATATTTGGCGACCAGAATGTAAGCCCCTGATAAATACCGGTTTTACCTCTTCTCCGGAATTCGTGGTATTTAGCTCTTGCTTCATCCGAAATTGCATTGGCAACATTATACATGAGCCCTTCATCCCATGAATTGGCAATAGTTATAGACTGAGGGAACACAGTCGCATAACCGGCTCTGGCAACACCATGCAATGCTTCGTTCCACCAGTTGTACGACGGGATTCCAAGTCTGGGGATTGCCGGTGCAGTATAGAGCAGTTGATCAGCCTTCTCTTTAAGGGTCATCCTCGACACCAGGTCGGTTACTCTATCTTCCAGTGGAAGTTCATAATTCTGAAAAGGATACTTGCCTGACGTCGCCTGTGAGGAAGCCTTATAACCATTTGCTATAAAGCTTATTAGAAACAAATAGAAAAAAACCTTTTTCATAACCGTTAATCTTTTTTACGAATCACAAATTAGCGAAAAACTTTGTACTAAAAACAGATTGAATGGCTTTGCCCGGATCGGACCATATCAAAATGACCAACAGGAGATAATTTAAGCGGGTAAAATTGTCTTTGAAATGGGAGCGGAAACAAATGGAAAATGATCGCAGCAAGCCGGGCCTCAATACTGACAGGCATGTATGAACAGACACATGGATACACCTTTCAGCAGGGCCCGTCAGCACTCTTATTCAATTGCGGGAGTTTTTCTGCCAGTTTAACTATACCACAGGTAGTTTCCAGGGCGCCCTGTAGTTCGGAATCAGGTATTTATTAGCCTCTTCATCGTTGGTAAATTTCGTACCATCCCATACCAGTTTTTTACCAGTTCGATAGGCAATATTTCCCAGAGCCGAGAATTTTGCAATATGTGCACCGATCTCAGCATTGACTTTGGTATTCTGATCACGCCTGACAATACAATCAAGATGATTTGTAACATTGTTTTTAAGACCTTCCCCTGTTCCTTTTTTCCATGGTACGGCTTCCATGCGGGTAACCTTGTTTACTACTTCGGGAATAACTTCCCATCCACCACGGTCAACGACCAGGGTGCCGTTTTCACCGACAAACCCAAGTACGGCATTCCTTCCATATCCGCCATCGTTAATTCCGATGGCATGGTCCCACATTACATTGAAACCTTCAAATTCATAAATTACCTGCAGGCTGTCGGGTGTTTCGCAGGCATCGTCGGGATAGCCATATTTGCCTCCCATGGCCATAATTGATTTCGGTGCGGTTACATTCATCCCGAACAGTGCAAAATCGAGCAGATGAACACCCCAGTCGGTCATTAGCCCACCGGCATAATCCCAGAACCACCTGAAAGTAAAATGGTAACGGTTCTTGTTAAAGGGTCGCGATGGTGCAGGTCCGAGCCACATATCATAGTCAACTCCTGCAGGAACTGGCTCATCAGCAACTACCGGAATAGAGTTGTTCCAGCCCTGATAGGAATAGACTCTTACAAGCCGTATGTTACCAAGCTTCCCTGACCTTATAAAATCGACTGCATCCAGCCAGTGAGGATCGCTCCTCTGCCATTGTCCGACCTGCACAATACTCTTATTCTTCTTTGCAGCCTTTACCATAAGGTTGCACTCTTCAATAGTCCTTCCCATTGGTTTTTCACAATACACATCCTTCCCTGCCTCACAGGCAGCAATCATCTGAAGGCAATGCCAATGATCGGGTGTTCCTACAATAACGAGATTAATATCCTTGTTATCGATCAGCCTTCGCCAGTCCTTATAAAGATTTACAGGTTTCTTTCCACGAATTTTCTCAACATCAGAAGCTCTTTTATTAAGGACGCCGTCATCAATATCGCACAAAGCGATACATTCTACCTCAGGATGCTTTAGAAACTCACTTAGATTGCTGAATCCCATACCATTACAGCCAATGAGGCCCACATTGATCCTGTCATTTGGCGATGAACCAAACATACTTCCTGATACTGAAGGAGCCAGACCCAGTCCTGCAGCAGTTAATGCGGTGTTCTTTAAAAATAATCGTCGTGTTGTCATAATGTATGAGGATTAATAGTTATTGCAATAAAAATGAGCTTTTTTGGTATTAGTAAAATTAAAAAAAATGCTTATATAATTATTATTTTTCTACAGGCATTTTAGCATTAGTTTTAGCAAGCCAATCCCTGAGTTTATCATCCATTTCCTTCACTTTTACGAAATTCTTAGTTGCAAGATTTACCTTCTCCTCCGGATCGTTAAGAAGATTAAATAATTCAAACTGTTCTCCTTCATATCTCTTAATCAGCTTCCAGTCGCCGTCTCTGATTATGCTGTAAGGGACGACGTCATTACCCCGGTAATGCGGAAAATGCCAGAAAAGGGGGACCTGATCAAGCTTTTGACCCTTAAGAACCGGACTGATATCACGGCCGTCGATAATGGCGTCTGGCATGGGCGATTTAGTTATAGCACAAATTGTTGGCAAAAAATCGATAGTAGAAACAGGAAGGTCAGATACAGAACCCGGACGAATTGTTCCATTCCAATAAACAAACATGGGAATTCTTATACCGCCTTCATACGGATAACCCTTCCCTGACCGTAACGGTGTATTGTCAGTCGGACCAATTAGTCCGCCGTTGTCGGACATGAAAATAATTATGGTATTATCAAATAACTTATTCTCTTCCAATGTAGCAACCAGATTACCGACTGACTGATCCAGACTCTCGATCATAGCTGCATATACCGGATTTTTCTGACCGTCAACCGCGCTTTTCTTTTTGTACTTTTCGATTATTTCCTCCTTTGCCATAATTGGCGTATGGACCACATAATAGCACATGCTTATAAAGAAAGGTTCATTCCGGTGCTTGTCTATTACGTTCGTGAGTTCATCGGTCAGCCTGTCAGTAAGAAACTCCCCTTTCCGTCGTGGTGCCAGATTTGGAAATCCTACACCATTTTCATTTTTGTACGGATCAAAATAATTTACCGGTTGTCCCATATCGGATCCTGCAATATTAAGATCATACCCTTGTTTTTCAGGATAATAGTCATCTGTTCCCAGGTGCCATTTCCCGATATGGCTGGTGAAATAACCTGACTGTTTTAAAACCTCGGCAATGGTAACTTCATTTAACTCCATCTGGTAAGGATTGGAAGGTGTCCTGAGACTTTTACCGGGATTTTCTTCAAATGGTTCATGAGCTTTCATTTCACCTGAATCCAGCTGAAAGCGGGCTCTTATCCAGTCCGTTACACCGACTCTTGAAGGATATCGTCCTGTCATTAAAGAGGCCCTGGTAGGCGAAGAGACCGCACATGCCGCATAAGCACTTGTAAATATCATTGACTTACCTGCAAGCCTGTCGATATTGGGAGTTTCAAAATACCTGCTCCCCATAAATCCGACATCCTTCCATCCCAAATCGTCGACCAGAAGCAAAATAATATTGGGTTTCTCCTGCTCAATCTGACCTGAAGGAGAAGAAGAACTTAATACAGGTAAAAATCCTGCGGCTGCGATCATAATATTCTTTACCATAGACTTTTATTTTCATTTCTTCACAGAGGTAAGAATAGCTGCAATCGCCGTATGGCCATTATTCCTGGCAAAGGTCAGTGCATCATCCCCGTCGATATCCTTAATGGCCGGATCGGCTCTGTTTGCCAGTAAAATCTTCACAACATCCAGCTGTCCTTCTGCAGCTGCATACATTAGTGCAGTGAAATGCTCCTCCTTGTCAGTTAAGTTAGGATCTGCCTGGTGATCGAGCAGTATCTTCACCGCGGCAGGGTAAGGGCCAGATGAAGCCATCATTAATGCAGTACGCCCTTCAGAGTCGCAGGCATTTATCAGGGCTCCCTTATCGATCAGCAAAGTAATAATCTCAGCATGACCATTGAACGCGGCATACATTAATGCGGTACGCCCGTCCTCATCAACAGTATTTACATCCAGCCCGGTGGTCAGCAGATTCTTTACCTGACTTATCTGTCCATCAAGCGCTGCCTGGTGAATCGTAATATTTACAACCGGATTACCGCTGACAACCGTCTCCGGCACTGTCGCGACTGATTTCTTATTTTTATCCTTCTTAGTTTTACAATCCGTCAGAACAAAAAATGGCACAAACAGGATTAATATTACCAACCAACTGTATTTCATATTTTTTAATTATTAATTCTATACTCTGCGCTTTCATTTCGTGTAATTTCGTTGTTTGCACTCCTTTTATACGTCAGCCGCTGACTGACTACTTTCAACTGCCAGCTTTTTTTCTAATTCTTTTGAGATTCGAGGGTTTTCTGAATAAACTTCTGATTAAGTTCATTGGAATCACCATATTTAACACGTAGTTCTTCCAGTTCCCTGTGAAGTTTTTCCTGCACTTCTGAATAAGCAGGATCGTTATAAACGTTTTTCATTTCCGAAGGATCCTTTTCCAGGTCGTACATTTCCCATTCATCAATATCGTAGTAAAAATGCATCAGTTTATATCGTTCCGTAGCTATGCCATAGTGACGTTTTACCATGTGTACCGACGGATATTCATAATATGTGTAATAAACAGCATCCCTCCATTTTGAGCTTTTCCCGCTGACAAGCTTGCGGAATGACTCACCCTGCATTTCTTCAGGTATATCAATTCCGGCGTAATCGAGAAATGTAGGGGCAAAATCGAGGTTTTGAACCAGCCTGTCAATTCTTGTTCCCGGTTTGATCTCCTTAGGATATCTCATTAAAAGAGGAGTGCGGAATGATTCTTCGTACATGAAACGTTTATCGAACCACCCGTGCTCGCCGAGGTAAAAACCCTGGTCAGAAGTATAAACCACAATGGTATTATTTTCAAGACCGGCCTCTTTAAGATAATCAAGAACTTCCCCGACACCATCATCGACCGACTTAATACAGCGTAGATAATCCTTAATATACCGGTTGAATTTCCAGAGCGCCAACTCTTCCCCTTCTGGCATTTTGGCAAGAAACTCCTGATTTTCAGTTTCATAAGCTGACATCCAGTTTGCCCTCTGTTCACTGTTCATCCTTCTTATATCACCGATAAAATTCGTTGTATCACCATTGGGATCAACTATCAGCTTGAAATCATGACCCCACTGGGCATGACCGTCAATTTGCATTTCCTGTTCCCTGGCTGCAGTTCCCCTGCCCTGGTAATCATCAAAAAAATTAGCTGGAGGTTTAAAAGTTATATCATCATAAAGGTTCACATATTCAGGTGCCGGCAGCCAATTCCTGTGAGGGGCTTTCTGATGATAGAGCAGACAAAAAGGTTTGTCAGGGTTACGTTTGTTTTTGAGCCAGTCGAGCGCGCTTTCAGTTATTATGTCGGTACAATATCCCTCAATTCGTTTCCGCTCACCGTTGATCAGGAAATCCGGATTATAATATTGTCCCTGACCGGGCAATACCATTGAGTAGTCGAAACCCTGAGGCAGGCCATCCAGATGGATCTTCCCGATCATGGCTGTCTGGTAACCATTTGCCCGGAGCAGTTTGGGGAAATTATCCTGATCCCAGTTAAAGGGCTGGATGTTATCAACTTTCCCGTTAATAAAACTGTGCTTTCCAGTAAGCATAACTGCCCTGCTCGGAGCACTTATTGAATTAGTTACACATGCCTTTGTAAAAATAGCACCTTCACTGGCCAGAAGGTCAATGTTTGGTGTCTGGTTCAACCCGTATCCATAAGCGCTTATAGCCTGATAAGCATGGTCATCGCTCATTATGAACAGTATATTTGGCCGTTCGGCCTCTTTATTCTGCAATGAATTGCAGCTTGTGATACCAGTTCCGGCAGTTATCAGAGCAAGCGATTTAATGAGACTGCTTTTCATGGTGGCCATAAAATTTATAACTCAAGCTATAATACTGAAAATCTATATATTGTACGTGTTTTATAGGTTTCCCCCGGATTGAGAACCGTCGAAGGGAATTCCGGATGATTCGGACTATCCGGGTAATGTCCCGATTCGAGACAGAAACCAGTCCTGAAATCATAAGGCTTACCGCCGTGCCCTATCTGACTGCCATTAAGGAAGTTGCCCCCGTAAAACTGAAGGCCAGGCTGGTCGGTTATTACTTCAAGCACCCTGCCGGTAAGTGGTTCAAAAACTAAAGCATCAACTTCCTCCTTATTGTCGAGAATATAGTTGTGGTCATATCCACGTCCAAGGATCAGCTGATCATATTCCTCCCCAAGCCTCTGCCCGATTGTATAAGGCACTGTAAAATCAAAAGGAGTTCCTGCTACGGCACGTATCTCGCCTGTCGGGATCATTACCGAATCTACAGGCAGGAATGCTGAGGCCCTGATTGTCAGTATATGGTCATTAATGTACTCGTTGCCTGCTCCATGAAGATTAAAGTAAGCATGGTTGGTCAGATTAACAACTGTCTTTTTATCAGTTGTGGCTTTGTAATCCATAACAATTTCGTTATTGTCAGTCCAGGTATAAATTATCTCTGCATCCACGTTTCCGGGGAAACCCATCTCCATGTCAGGACTGTGATATGTGAACTTAACTGCCGGGAATTCACTGGTCTTTAATATTTCGGCGTTCCAGACCACGCTGTGCCATCCCTGAGGTCCGCCATGAAGGGTATTGGGTCCGTTATTCAAAGGAAGAGTGTATTCAACACTATCAATCTGTAAACTTTCCTCCGGCGATCCTGTTGGCATATCTGCCTACAGTTGATCCGAATGACATGTCACCGGCAAGGGTTTCTTCAAAGGTATCAAATCCGAATGTTATGTTATCCTTTTTACCCTTCCTGTCAGGTACCTCTATCCAGTTTATTTTTGCACCATAATTTGTCAGTCTTATTACGTTTCCTTTCTTATTGGTAAGGGTAATCAGGTAAATATCCTTTCCCTGGTGATTGCCGAATACCTCTTGCCTGACATTTTTCTTTGCCGAGTTGCTGCAGTCAGTAAATAAAGCAATGTTTATTACCACCGCCATAAATAGTATCAAATTCCTTTTCATTATTAATCAGATTTATTTGTATAAAATTATTAAAGTATAAAACAAGATTAACTTCTATTTTACTCATTCGAACGGAATTGAAGTGCAGGAAGTCCTTCACTGTTAAACAGGGAGGCTGTGGCTCCGTTCCGCCAGCAATATCTCACAGATAATGGTTCAGTAACTTTAGGCGATGTAACCCAAACCTCGCTCTTTACTATCTTTGCATCTGCTTTAAAGTATTTCCCATCCTTACCCGCAATCTCAAATTCCGTTAGTCTCTCTTTCTTAGCTTTCAGACCCTCTTCAATAAAGTCAAACTGTATTTTAATTGTTTTTCCATCGACAGCCATGGCTTTGTACATGGGACCCTGGATTTTAACCTCTCTCCCATAATCTTTCGCAAGAGCAAGATTTGCAAGCCTGTCGCCAACTTCCTTTTTGAAGGGAGGATGAATATTATTAACAGTTGCTAAATCGAGTGTTACAGCCATTCCGGTATTCGGAAGCCTTAAAGCTGCCTCCTGAGCTTCTCTCAGATATGCAGATTCGGTTGAATCGGCACCACCGTAAACATAAGGCGCGATCTGTACAAAATAAAACGGGAAATCAGCTATTCCCCAGGCATCTCTCCAGTTCTGAATCATCAGAGGGAAGATCCTCGAATATTGATCTGCCCTTCCGACATTTGCTTCACCCTGGTACCATATCGCTCCTTTGACCGGATACCATGTCAGGGGATTGATCATTCCATTGAACAGGGTTGCCGGAGTTGAGGCTCCTATTGTTTTTGGTCGTTTGATTGCAGAATACTCTTTTTTGGCAAGATCATAAATGTAAAATTTATTCCCTGTTAACTCAGCCACAGGCTGAAATTTCCATTCACCATCAAGATTAAGCTGTCCGGTTCTGCTCTCTTTCACTGAGATCTTCATTGATCCAGGTTTGCCCCAAATTCCTCCGCCTCCCTGATTATCGACCACACGGACAGCAATAATATTTGTCCCTTCTATCACAAGATCTTTCGGGATATCATAGTTCCTCTCAGCTTGCCAGAGGCCTGAGTCTTCATGCGATCCGACAAGTCTGCCGTTAAAGTATGTCCTGTCCATATCGTCGATAGGTCCAAGGGATAGAATCAGATCCTTTCCTGTCATTCCCCGAGGTATTTCGACATTCTTCCTGAACCATACGGCGCCGTCAAAATCGCCGGTTACAGTTTCAAATTGTCCAGGCAGTTTCATTACCGGCCAGCCGCTGTCATCAAATTCAGGCAGCGGGACATTTTCATCATCAAAGCTGAGGTTCTTCCATTGATCCTCTCCCGGAGGAACAACAAGCTGCCTGTGTCCGTCAAGCCATGACTGATATTCCGCGAGAAGCGGGATAGATTCTTTGATGGCTTTTATTTCAGGAATAAATTCGCCTGCATTTTCCAGAACTCCCGATGACATCCATGCTTCAGCAGGAGTTCCCCCCCATGCTGACTGAATCAGTCCTATCGGAATTCCAAGGTCATCATGGAGCCTCTTCCCGAAGAAATATGCTGTTGCACTGAACTGACTGACTGTTGATGGATCACAAATCTCCCATATCCCTGCACATTCATCCAGAGGCTCGCCAGCGACCTTCCTCTGAACATTGAAAAGCCGTATTTCGGGTGACTTCGCAGAAGCAATTGTTACAGCCGAATGCATTACAGTGTCAGCAGGAGGCCATCCTGCGAGCGGCATCTCCATATTCGACTGACCGGAGCAGACCCATACCTCCCCGATAAGAACATTATTAATTATCAGACTGGTATCTTTTGCGGAAATTGTTATTGTATAAGGACCACCGGCTTCCGGAGTACCAAGGGAAACGGACCATTTTCCATCCTCTCCTGTTACTGCCTTTCCGGTTGCATCCCAGCTGGCGGAAACATCGATTTTATATCCGGGAGATGCATGTCCCCAGATCCTGATATCAGTTTTTTGCTGCAACAGCATGTTATCTCCGATCAGGGATGGCAACTCAATGTTTGAAGGTCCCATAGTGCATCCTGCAAGCGTAACAAGGATAGCTAATAACAAGCCTGCCCTTTTCATAATTTTTATATTTAAATTAATTTAAGCAAATGTATTTTAAAAGTGAATTCTAATTTCCTTCAGGAATCATGCGGATTTTATAAGTAAATGTCGCTGGTGCCGTATAAACCATATACTGAGGCAATGGCCTCGGACCGCAGCTATTCGACCCTACTCCAAGCGTATGATAGCTCAGGCAGAATACAGTTGCATCGCTCTGAGGAAGATCAATCCTGTATTCCACTTTTTCCATCTGCTCATCGCTGTATGGCAGCGCGGTGAACTGCAAGAGATCCGTATCAAACATTGCCATAATACCTGTTCCTCCGGTATTTGTAATCTTCACCCAGCGGACATCTTCATGGTTACCAGCATCCATTGGCTTCTCATAGGGTGTAAGCAGCTCCTTCACCGTGCTTTTGTAAATTCCCACATCAGATGCCCGTTTTCTGTCGGAATAGTTTTCCATTGGTCCCCGGCCAAAATATTCGGCCTGCCCGAATTGCTTATCAAGGAACATCCTTACTCCTATTCTGCCTGCAACCAGCTGGGGGTTGTTTGCTTTAATACTGTTTTCAGCGGTAATTACACCATCCCCTGAAACTATGTAAACCACATCATGATTAACAGTGAAGCCATTTTTACCTTCTCCGGAAAGTCTGACTGAAATCTTCACTTCAGATGTTGATGTCTGTTCGGCAGAGGTTTCCAGGGCAGTCCATTTAAGCTCTTTCAGTCCATTATTTGTCCACCCCCTGTCGGCATACATATCATCGTTTTTATGGGCAGCCCTCCACAGATGCAGTCTTGGTCCGCCATCGGGCTTCAGAATGTTCAGTCCGTTATGCCCGAGACTAGAGAAAGTGCCGGCTGTCATATCAAAAACAGCAGAAAATCCTTCACCTTTCAATGTAATTTCCTTCTCACCCTTTGTCATTGTCAGTGGTTGTGCAAACGGAACGACAGGTTTTGCTGCAACTTTTACAGGCAGCTGAAATTGCTGTGATGCAATCTCATATCCCTTCTTTGCCCAAATTTCATCATTTGCCAGAGTATAAGAGACACGAAGGAAATATTCTGCTCCGGCTTTTGGATTGCCGATCTCAAAAGGAACCTGGACGGATGTTTCCATTCCGGGTCTTACATCAAATGAAGGATAGGTACCCGAGCCGATTACAATTCCGTCTTCCGAGAGAGTCCAGGAAGCATTAAAGCCTTTAAGACTTATGAATTGATATTTGTTTTTGATCTTTATGATCCCCATTTCCAGATTCCCTTCTGAAATACCGATCCACTGGTAGGCATGTTTCATTTCGGGATAGTGAGGTTTAAGAGAACGGTCGGAAGCGACAACCCCCTTATGAATAAAATATTTATCGTTGGGGAATTCTCCGAATCCGCCACCATAGGCAAGAATCACATGATTCGGATCACGCTTGTTCCAGATACCCTGATCCTGCCATTCCCAGATTGCTCCGCCGAGTAATGATTCATATTTGTCGAAAACATCGTTATATTCTCCAATGGCTCCCATCGAATTGAACATAGCATGTGCATATTCGCACATATAGAAAGGTTTATTGTAAGCAGTATCGGTGGCAATACGCTCAACATCAGGAACATTGGTATACATGCGGCTATCGAGATCTGCCGGATTTGCCTTGCCGATACCAAATCCTTCATAATGAACAGGCCGTGTGTTATCAATTGCTTTGACTGCAGCCATGGCAGCCCTGAAATTTGATCCTCCCCTGCCGTTTTCATTTCCAAGAGACCATATTATTACAGAGGGGTGATTCTTGAAATTTTCAGTATTTGCTATATTCCGGTCAATAATAGCTGCTTTAAACCGTGGCTCCTCATCAAACTTTCCTGAGTTGCCATGGCATTCAACATTTGCCTCGCCAACAAGCCAGATACCCCATTCGTCGCATAATTCGTACCATCGCGGATCATCTGAATAATGGCATGTCCTGACATGATTGCAGTTGCCCTGCTTTATCAGTTCAAGGTCCCGAATCATCTGTGCTTCAGTCACTGCATGACCTACATCGGGCCAGTTCTCATGACGGTTAACTCCTTTAAGCTTAAGGGGAACACCATTTGCCAGGAATAACCTGCCTTTGATCTCAACCTCCCTGAAGCCGGTTCTTGAGGAGAGAGTTTCAATAACTTTATTACCGTCTTTTCAGGGTCAAGCACAGTAGTATAGAGTTTTGGCGTTTCAGCTGTCCATTTATCAGGATTCTGAACCGGGAATGAGAGCTTTACGGAAACCTCCTCGCCCGGCTTCAGGGCAGGAACATTTCCATTGGCAGAAGCAACAACAGCTTCTCCATTATAAAGGGTGGCAGTAAGCTTTGATGCTTTGGCTGCCTTGCTGCCGTAGTTCTTAACCTTTGCAAGTACCTCGACATTGGCATTTACGTAATTGTCATCAAGGTCGGTCTTAACAAAGAAATCACGGATATGCTGCTGCGGAGAGCTCCAGATCGTAACATTGCGAAAGATGCCGCTGAGCCTCCACATATCCTGATCTTCCAAATAGCTTCCG
Organism: uncultured Bacteroidales bacterium; assembly: GCA_963753495.1. Classification (GTDB taxonomy): domain Bacteria; phylum Bacteroidota; class Bacteroidia; order Bacteroidales; family VadinHA17; genus LD21. The sequence continues at coordinate 95,816 of CAVWCO010000006.1, read as the reverse complement.
GAGTTGTACCTGTAAACCTCTGCCGCAACCATATTCTTACCCGGCTTAACATATTTTGTAATATCAAATTCAGCCACATTGCGGCTGTTAACGCTGTAACCTGCTTTCTGACCATTGATCCACAGGAAGAAACCCTGCATCAACACCGTCAAATGCAATAAATATCTGACGGCCTTTCCAGTCAGCCGGCACATCAAAATCCCTCCTGTAGCTCCCAACCGGATTCCTTTCTTCATAGGCGGTGAAGTTTTTAGGAGGCGTGCTCATCACTCGTGGGAAAGTCCCTTTTAAAAGTGTAGCCCAGGTTGCTGTAATAAGGGGTACCATAACCCAGAAGCTGCCAGTTCGATGGAACAGGAATCTCCTTCCATGCTGACACATCATAGGTTGTCTTGTAAAAATCAACCGGTCTTGCCTGCGGCCATGAAACCCAGTTGAACTTCCACATACCGTTCAGGCTTCTGCAGAATGTTGATGCATGCCTTTTTGCTGCAAGTGCCTCCTTCAGATTTGCATACGGCATCAGTGTAGCATGCGCCGGTTCTTTGTTTATTCCGATGCATTCCGGATCCTCAATCTCCGGAGGAACCGGCGCTCCTCCAAGAGAGTCCTTAACTGATGCAACCTGGGCATCAGCTGATGCAACCAACATGGGAAAACAGAATAATGTTGCAATAATTAAAAGATTTTTCATTAAGTATGTAAGGTTTAGATTTATTGTATTGTTTTTTTAACCAGTAATTTTTTGCCATTGTAAGCTACTGTATTATCAGGAACAATCTTCGGATCAAAAGCAACCTGCCTGTTTTTTGTTATCCATACAATATTGAAAACCCTTTCTTTCAGCATGCCCTTGAATTCCCCGTATCTCTCGCCAATTGTAAGTTCCCCGGCTGTTTCATCATAGCTGAATTTTATTGTACTGCAGGCTCCCTTTTCATAGTTGTAATTTATTCCCTCATCCTCATATAGTGTGAAAGCACAGTTCCTTCCGGTATAAACAAAAAGTGTTATTGTGTCAGCCTGTTTTTCGTCAGTAAACATGAATTTCCGGACCGGATGGTATTATGGAGCCCTCTTTAACAAACAGAGGGATCCTCTCAAAAGGTGCATCGATCCTGGAGGTTATAGCCTCCCATATATATAAATTCCTGTATAAAAATCGTACCAGCCGCATGAAGACGGGAAATAGACATCACGCGACCTTGCTTTGTATTTGGTTACCGGGGCAACAAGAAGTGAAGGGCCGAACATATACTGGTCCCCTATGCTTTTTACAGTTATATCCCCTCCAAAATCCATTGCCATCGCCCTCATAATTGTGTAATCATTGAAATACGTCAATCCTGCCAGAGAATAGATGTATGGCATCAGGTAATATCTCAGTTTGTCATAATAGACCATGCTTTCATAAGCAGGTGTCCCTGCCGGTGAAATATTGAAGATCTCGCGGTAAGGATACTGGCCATGACTCCTGAACAGCGGGCAGAATGATCCGAACTGAAACCATCTTGTATTAAGTTCCCTCCACTCATTAAGATCTTCTGATCCCTCCTTTGCCCGGGTGTACCTGTTTTCAACACAAAATCCTCCAATGTCAAAAGTCCAGTAAGGTATACCTGAAAGTGCAAAATTCAATCCGGCGGATATCTGAGCCTTCATATCTTCCCAGCGTGTACCGATATCTCCGCTCCAGGTTGCGGTTGAGTACCTCTGCAATCCTGAAAAACCTGAGCGTGTCAGCAGGAATACCCGTCTGCCCGGGTCACGTACTTCTCTGTCCTTCATAAATTGCCATGGCATTGACAAGGGCATAGGTATTAAAATATTTTGTTGAGGGACCAAGTGCAGTGGGTGTTGAAAGGAGCTTTCTGTATTCAACGCTTGCATTCGAAAGAATGTCAGGCTCTGAAGCATCCATCCACCATGCATCAAACCCTTTTGAGTACAGATGTTCCCTTATCTGTTCCCAGAAGAGGTCACGGGCACCCTGGCTGTAAGCATCATAAAATGAGCCTATGTATCCTTTACCTATCCAGTCTCTTACACTGTCATTAACAGCCTGCCGGTACATCCATCCCTTACTGTCAAATTCCATGAAGTGATCGGTAGTATAATAGAATTTCGGCCAGACTGAAATCATAATCCTGGCATTCATTCTATGAACAGAATCAACCATTCCTGCCGGATCCGGGAAAAATTCAGGATCAAATTCATGCGACCCCCAGGAGTCAACGGGCCAGTATGACCAGTCAAGAACAATATTATCGAGAGGTATATTTCTTTTACGGTACTCTTTAACTACTCCCAGTAATTCATCCTGGGATTTGTAGCGTTCGCGGCTCTGCCAGAAACCCAGTGCCCATTTGGGCATAATCGGAGCTTTCCCCGTGAGGGTGCGATAACCGCTTATTACATTATCAGGGTTATTGCCACGAATAAAATAATAATCAATCTGATTCCCCATTTCAGAGGTAAGTGACAGATTCCCCTGGTCGCTGGCCGGTCGCGGGCTCAGTGCTTTAAGTCCGATATAAGATATGCCTCCATCTGGTTTCCATTCGAGCCTAAAGGAGTATTTACGCCCCTTTTCAAGATCCATAGCGAACTTCCATGTATTTGGATTCCAGGCTGTTCTCCATCGTTCCGGGACAACAAGTTCATCATTTATATAAAGCTTCGTGTACCCGGCATAATATAGTTTAAGATGGTATAATCCCGATTCTCCTGGTTCAATACTGCCGGTCCATGTAATTGTTGATCCGTTAAAAGGAAAATTCCCGGGGAAATTTTTAACTGTTGTAAGATTCTCATAATCGATTGCTGATTCTTCCCGCCTGACAAATACATTGGAAGTATCTGAATCAATGTAGTAAGTTGCTGTAAGCCCCCCTTCCTCCCCGTTTTCATTGTATAACCTGAAAAGATCCATCTGAGAATAATCACGGGGATCACCAAATCTGGTAAGGGAATAGTTATCCCACAGGATTCCGTAATTCCTGCTGGAGACAATAAAGGGAACTGATACTTTTGTATTATACTGGTACAGGCTCTCGTTCAGCCCTTTATAATTGAATTCATCCGACTGATGCTGTCCCAGCCCGTAAAACGCCTCATCCGGAGGCGACTCAAAAACCTGGCTGAGTGAATAACCGGAAGTTCCCTCAACATTTACGGGAGTAAATTTTTTACCGCCTCCCTGGTATTCTCTCAATAAAACATTGTCATTTATATCACAGAATGTCAATTGTCCGGTTTCCAGCGATACTTTTACCCTTACCTTATTAGTGGAGAGAACCAGTGTGTCCCTTTCCTGCCTTACCTGGAACGTAGTTTCATGCGAATCCTGGTCAATGACACACAGGCTTTTTTCATCTGAGAAACCTTTTTCAGGAGAAGCAATGACATGGATGATCTCCTCATTTACCACTTCAAGTTTCATCTGCCTGGGGATTTCAGGGCTCCCTGGCCGGAGTTTAATGACTACTCCATCATCCGTTTTTTGCCATGTAGTCTGGGAGCACATGTTAAAAAGAATGACTAATGCAGGAATTAATAAAAGCCTTCTCATTGATTTATGAATATTTTTAATATCCTGATTCAGCCTGAATCAAAAACCTTAGCTGATTACCAATTAATAAATCTGTAATAAAAATCAATCTTTAAGCTCAAATTTAACATCTTTTGCCGGAGAACCAATAGCTTTCAGCATATCCCGTCCATCCTTTTTTACTTTGCCTGTAACAAATTCCGGGACATTGAATGATCTGAGTAACTCTTCATAAAAATCAGGGTCTTTCTGAGGAACCATAAAGGGTTTGCTGAATTTGCCACCTTCGTCAACATAGGCTATGAAAGGGCGGGTGTACAAACCATCTGTCCTGCGGCTGCTGAATATAAGCCAGCGGGAGTTTGAAGACCAGGAATGGTAACTCTCCGTTTCAGGACTATTGATTGCATCTATAGGACTGAAACTACCTGTTGGCATGTCTAGCTGATAAAGATCTGCCTCCCTGTGCCAGATCGAAAAATTACCATAATCAGAAAGAGTAAATACCAGGCTTCTGCCATCTGGAGAAATTCTGGGAAATGAGACGCTTTTCCCTGTCTGAAAGGAGCTTACCAGCGTGTCAATCCTGTCTCCAAACGAACCTGATAAAGCGTTGAAATCAATTTTGCACAAGCTGTACCTGATTTTATTATAATCATCGGGCTGAGGTCCCTTTTTAGCGCTGCAGAAAATCAGACTTTTACCGTCAGGAGTAAAAGCAGGAAATGTCTCAAAACTTTCTTCCGACGAAATTATTTTACTTGTTATCAGCTTATTATTCCTGATATCATAAACCACAATATCCGATCTGGAGTCAAAAACCTCAATCCTTTTTTCTTTAACCGAATGGAAGACCTGTTGTATGTTATTGACGGAATATGCAATAAAATCTCCTGAAGGGTGCCAGTATGGATATACACAGTTTGAGATTGTTTCTTTCCTCTTTGTATTAATTAATGTAACATTCCCATCCTTCACGAGAACAGTTCCGCCAATGTTACCCCTGAGGTGGAACATCATTTCATCGGGATTATTTGAATTGAATGAATGGCAATTCATGCATGCCCCTGGTAAAAGGCGGTTATTTATAATTGGCTCCTGTTTAAAAGTTGCAAGGTTTCGCTGGTATATTCCCATTTCGCTCCATGCTTCATATCCCGGGGCTATAAGCCTGTACACAATCCATTGATCAACAGGTTCACCCTTCACAAAGATGCTGAAAGGTTTGTATTTATGCCATCCCCCCTCCATGCGTGCGTAAATGGTCACACTTAGTTTGCCTCCTGAGTTGTCCTGTAAGAGTTTCCTCCATTTCTTTGCCGGAATAATAATTTTATCTTTGCCGCGAATGGTCAACTTTCCATTTGTTCCTTCAATAATTGCCTTTAATTTTTCAGAGCCATCAAGAAATTTAAAATTCAGGGGAGCAATATTCAATGGGATGACTACCTCACAATAATCCGGGAAGATTCGAGGAAATGTATCATTCACTTTCAAATCTTTACCAGATTTACTGCAGGAACAAATCAGGATTGCCGATGCAAAAAAAACAATATGGTTTAACAATTTCATGTCGATCCCGTGTTATCTTTTTTCTCTTCAACCTGAGTTGACTCCACCTCCCCAAAATGAAGATAAAACCAGTAAGTTCCCCCATATTGCTTTTCCAGCCGCTCCCTGGTATTTGTGAAATGTTGTATAAATTTCTGTATACGACTTCATTCTAAACTTCGTATTCTGACTTATATATGCCGGGGAACTGGTTATCGGGTCCTGATTATTCAGGGCTAAAATGAACAGTATGGCTTCCTGGTATGAGATGGGAACATTGCGATACTGCATTTTCTCCATTACCGGGATGAAGGTCACAAAATTCCTTAGATCTTTGTTCACCATGTAATAAGCCATAAGGTATTCAAAGGCTATTGTATTATCAGGATGTTCCTTTACCATCCTGTTCAAAACAGCTTCAATATTCTCAACATGAAAAAAATAGTCACTGCGAACCATGAATTTCCTCTTTTCTCCCCATACCGGATCATTATTTATCTTCTCTTCATCATAAATACAGGTCATTGCTGATCTTGCCCATTTTCGGTAAAACATGGTTTTCCCAAGAAGCTTCAGGTACTTTTCAGATACCTTATACTCGACCATTTATGAGGTTTGTTTCAGCCAGCCGCTTAATTACCCTTGCCGATTTGCCCATGCTGGGTATGGTCTCCATGCTTTCGAAAGCATATTGCTGCGAAGCATTGGTCAAACCAAGCTGATAAAAGATCTCGTTACCCATGATTGCAGCCACATATTCCCTGTTAAAGGAGAGAAATAATCCGTTTACTCCATGCTGGTTATAATTGAACATCCGGTTGCCCAACTGTCCGGTTTTTGCCAGGGAAAGATTGACCATGGCGAGCGATAAAAAATTCCGGGGAGGCTTTGTATCAGCATATTTTAAAACATCATTCCACTTCTCATTCCTTACAAGATAATCATATGTCATTATCTGCTCTGCTTCAAAGTTTGCAAAGCTTTTAAATCCAAACCATGTTAAAACCGCAAAGGCAGCTATCTGAACAGCAAGAGCAGCTTTAAAGGATTTTTCTTTCAGAGAAATGAACCAGACAATAACCATAAGAAGAGGCGGAAGAGTGAAGAGGACCACCGCCGCAACCGGTATCGCAGTCGGGATATTATAGTAAAACTCACTCAGAAAAGTCAATATAAGAGGCTGAATGATAAAATATTGCCTCACAAGAAGAGGTATTCCCGCAGCAATCAGAATATAAATAATTAAATACCATAGCCGGAAATTATCGGATTCCGGGGATTTTTTAATGTCAGGCATCTTTATCCGCAAACCCGGGTGATGCAATAGCTCGTACACAAGCATCAGCATCAGAAGGCTGATATGAGATCCTCCAGCCAGCCAGTAAGTAAGAGGAATAAGCACCAATCCTGCAGCAAATCTTGATCTGCCGTTCTTTATGCCTACATAGACAAGCCCTGATAACATGGCAAGAAGGAACCCTGTTATGGCTGACAGTGGATAAAACTCATTACAAAGGATCATTCCTGCCAGCAGTGAAGGAATAAAGCTTAACGGAAACAGGAATGGACTGAATTAACACTCTGGAGAATCCTCTTTATTACCTGCTGAAGAGCAAAAAGTAGTCCGGCAATAATTAAGGGCCCTGCCAAGGATAGGTAATAAAACTGTGTAAGGAATCCTCCTGCATATCCTGAGAAGCCGCCGGGAAATCCCAATTTTGAAAGGAAAAAGTCTTTTGTCAGGAGGAAAAGCTGAAACTGTTCCTCAAAATGAAGATGGCTGTTATAGAAAAATGCAAAAAAGACAAATATCCCGGTAAAAAAAATTCCGGAAAACAAATACTCTGAATATTTGACTGCCTTTTTATTATCCATAAATATCAGTAGCTGACCCCTGTGACAAATCTACATTTTTTATCTCAGATTAATTCATGAATCCCGGGTTCAGGTGCTGAACCCTGAGGAACTGGATTACCAAAAAAGTCAGTTAAAGGAGGATCATACCCATAAAGAGATCTGATTTGTATGCCACGGTTCTTAACTGGAGAATCAGGTCTGAATAAATAACCCGACAGACCATTCAATTGATACGGATCAGTAATGCTGGTAAGCAATGGCCCGGAAAGTAAAGGATCTGTTTGCATCCCGATTATTTTACCATTTTCCGTCTCCTGTCCTGTTGACTTTGCCCAGGCAGCAAGCGAGCTGAATTCCATAAATTTAATATCGCCCCCTGCACTCCACCACACATTCCCCAGGAATCTGCTTCCCCTGTTTTTTCCGCTGATCATTTGACCTGATCCGAGGAAGATATTGTTGCTGAAAACGAAATTCTCATGTTCCGAGGCATTCTCGAAGCTTATCATAGGCGCTGATGTGCTGTAAACGATGTTGTTATAAATATAACAATTGGCAAGTTGTCTGCTTTCGTTCGATCCGTTCCAGATGAAAGAAGCTACCCGCTCCTTCTGTTGTATGGGCATCATTTATGCTTACACAATAACGTATTATATTATTTGCCCAGTCCGATGCTCCCCAATATTGAAATAATCCATATCCTGCACCTTCATTTTCATACGAAAGGCAATATTGAATCAAGGAATTTGTAACACCTCCATCAAGGTCAAATCCCCCACCGTCTTTACCACCTTTTGAGGTTCTGTTTCGATAGCTTATGCAATACTGGATTGTGACATTGTTCGCTCATCCAGGTCCAGATTCCAACCGGCCCGTTTCCCTGACGGGGCATATCCCATCCGTTGTTGGTAGCAGTGCAATGATCAATTATTACACTGTCGGAAACACCCACCAGTATCCCGTTACCGCTGTGATTATCAAGCATGGTCGGATCGCCAGCGATTATTTTCGGCTTTGCAGTCGCGAATCAGAATATTTCCTGATGAATCCTGATGTGAACCCATTATATTTATTCCGCAAAAGCCATTACCGTAAGCAACTAACCTTCAGGACCATCACATCAATGCAATTGTACAAATCAACTCCTGACTTCTGAAATCCTTCTGCATGAATATCCTCAACCACACAATTTGCTGCTCCTCATACAATTGAAGGCCATTTGTGGTATTTCCATCTTTGCGGCCACTTCCTTTCAGGTAAGGTTATCAATACGTATATTTCTGCAATTTTCTATACGTATAGACTTCTTTGTTGCCTCCATTGATAATTGCTCTGCCCTCACCATAAGAACCATTACAATTACAGGTATAGAGTCAGAATCCTGAATACCATTTAGGATCAAAGTTCCTTCAAACACCTGACCTCCGGCAAAAAAAATACTTCCGGGTTTTGTCAGTATGCGCTTGTTTGCTTCTGAAATCGTCTTTAATTGGTTTCTTTATGTGTACCTGGATTTTTATCATTACCATCTTCAGAATTGATAAAGTATGCTTCTTTTTACCGGATTTTGCCGGTAATTTAGTTGCAGGAGAGGATAGCAGCAAATGAGAAATACAGTAAAAAGGATTGATGTTTTTCATTTCATAACATATTTTAGGACTAAAGTCCTGAGATAGTTGGTATAGCGATATCCACGGCTTATAAAGCCGTGGTTATCACATACTCTGCAAAGCTTTGCACTCTGCGAACTTGTTCTTAACTTATCGTTAACACACGGCTTTTACAGCCGTAGGCTAATACGATCACTAATCGTCCAAGGCTTTACGACCGACTTATATTGCATCCCCTAATCAACAACCCATTCGTAAATTCCTGCCGAAAAATCCTTATTCATTTTAACCCTGATCTTAATAGCCGATGCTTTTACCGGCACAAAATCTACTGAATCCCATCCGTCTTTTGTAACCTTTATATGGAGATTTTGCTTTAACATGTTTCCATATGTTGCCGGAAAGGTACAGAACCTCCCATTCATCCGGGATTCTGCACCCTCCGTCCGGACCATCATCGAACCAGTAGACTTTTGTTTTTGAAATTATTTCTGGTTTTTCAAAATCATACTGAACATATTCCCACTGATCCTTTTCCGGCCACCAGTGGAAGTATGTAACTGAACGGTCATTGGAGCTTCGCAGGTTCAACCTGATCATTTACAGCAGAAAGTGATCTTGTTATTTTACCAGCCTTAACCTTGCTCCTGAAGGCAATTGTGGGAGCAGGCAAAGGATTTGAACTTTCCGGTGTTGTTGGCAGCCATACCATCATTTGTCCAGGGCCCCGGTTATTCCATAAAGCATAAGGGATCAGAGTAACAGGCTCATTTTCAAGAGTCTCAATACTTCCCCTCCGAGTGTTTTTCTTGTCTGACTGCCTGAAGTTTTTATTATCTGGGTACCCCCAAGCAAACCGGGAACAAACTCAGATGACATTTCTGACTCTCTATTAATTACCAGATTCAGCACTTTTCCGTCATTGTTGTCGGGCCATTCAGCACAGAAGATCACCGGTCCGCGCTGCACGGCTATTTTCCCACTGTCATCCCTTATCCTCTCATCGGCAATCACTTTCCGGACCGGCATCGGAAGATCAACATATATTTTGTCACCTTTTTTCCACTTCCTTTTAATTGATGCATAACCATTTTCCAGTATGGGGGTAATTTGTTCGCCGTTGACTGATATTGTATAAGCCTGATCATCCTGTTCAGCGAACATGTAAAGAGTTCCGGGAATAGCTTCATTCCTCGCCCATCCCGGGATACGGAGCTTTACTTTGAACTTGCCATCCGATTCAGGGTTGACTGTCATTTCCACTCTCCCGTCCCACGGGAAATCAGCTTTCTGGGATACTTTCACCTTTTTACTTCCCAGTGAGATCTCTGCATCGTTTGAAATATAAAGGTTTACATAGAGTTCATCATCTGTTACACCATAGATATATCCCGGAATGGCAGGGACGAACCTGGCAACATTGGAGGGACAACATGCACATCCGAACCAGGCCTGACGTTCGTGCTGACCATTTGATTCCAGCGGGTTGGGATAAAAAAACCTGTCGGCTGATAAAGATACTCCTGAAAGCATTGAATTATACAATGTCTTTTCAAGGATATCGATATATTTTCCGTCTCCATGCAAAAGGAAAAGTCTGTGATTGGTGAAAATATTTCCGATAGATGCACATGTCTCACAATAGGCTGACATATTGGGCAGAACAAACGGATCGGCAAATCCCTCATTACCTCCGGTTGCTCCTATGCCACCTGTGAGGTAGATCTTGCCATATACAATATCTTCCCATATACTGGTTATTGCATTCAGGTAGGCATCATTTTTTTCTATAGCAGCAATGTCGGCCATCCCCGAATACATGTATGTTGCCCTTACTGAATGTCCAACCGCTTCAGTCTGGTCAACCACTCTCATATGAGCCTGGTTATAAGCATCCCCCTTGGGTCCGCGGATATCAAGAAAGAACTTCGCAAGATCAAGATATTTTTTCTCCCCGGTGACCCTGTAAAGCTTAACCAGCCCCATCTCAATGACCTGATGGCCCGGATATACTTTTACTTTGTCCTGACCAAAATCCTTATCCACCAGATCGGCGGATTTGATTGCTATGTCGAGGAGTGAACGCTTACCTGTTGCCTGGTAATGAGCAACAGCAGCCTCGTAAAGATGACCCAGGTTATAAAGCTCATGGCTAAGAATCGAATCGAGCTCCCATCTGTTTCTGCTTGCCCATTCATGCAATCCTTTTCCACCATGCATTTCCGCGATAGTTCTGTTAGTGTAGAGATAGCCGTCATCCTCCTGGGAAAGGCCTATTTTCCAGATAAGCGTATCAAGATAAGCATCAAGCTTGGGATCGGGGTTTGTCTGCAGGGAATAAGCTGCACCTTCGATGATCTTGAATACATCGGAATCGTCAAAAGGATAGATGGTCTTAAATGTTCCGGTATCGAGTCCTCCGGCGATCTCAAAGTTCTTCACTCTGCCCGACGATTCACAATATGAAAATGCAATGGGGATGGTCACTGCTGCATTTTTCATGATCCTGGGTGCCCAGAAATTGTCTGTGAGTTTTACCGAAGTAAAAGGTACCGGCTGTATCGGGTAATCTGCACTTTCGTGTTTTTGTTGCATCCGGATACAAGAATGAAAATTAGATGCTGATCAGATAATAAATAATTATAGCTTTTTCATAAGTAATTATTATTTTACCACAGAGTCTCACTGAGTTTTACGGAGTTAAATCACGGAGTTTATCATCTCCTCTTTAAACCAGAACAGTGCAACTCTGTGTTTAAACTCCGTGTAACTCTGTGGTTAAATGTATTTTAGACATTTTCATTTACTCAATTCAATAACCACAACCGACTTCGATGGCAATGTAACAGTCAGAACACCGTCTTTGTAAGTAAAGCCATTGAAGTTTGCAGGTTTTACCCTATCGCCCGCCTCAAACGTGTTCATGGCTGTCATTGCCTCTGAAGTGAGAACTTCCCCGGTAACCTTTTTATAAGTTTCACCTATCACCGGACAAGTGACCACAATTGATTTGTTCGGATTCAGGTTAGCCAGTGAAATATGTACTCTGCCATCCTTATCCATTGATGCAGAGGCTGAAACAGCAGGGATTTTACGGTCGTCAAATGCATAATCCTCGCATCTGAGGTCTGTTTTAAGCAGCCGGGCCTCCTGGTGAACCCTGAACATCCTGAAAACATGATAAGTCGGAGTAAGAACCATCAAGTCGTCCTTTGTAAGGATCACTGACTGCAAAACGTTTACCATCTGAGCCAGATTTGCAACCCTCACCCTTTCAGCGTGCTGGTTGAAAATATTCAGGTGGATAGCTGCCGTCAGTGCGTCCCTCAGGGTGTTTTGCTGATACAGAAAGCCGGGATTGGTTCCGGGCTCAACATCGAACCAGTTTCCCCATTCATCGACTACCAGTCCTTTTGTTTTCTGAGGATCGTAGCGGTTCATTATTGCCTCATGTCCCTTAATTACATCATCCATCTGCAGATTGGCCCTCATTGTCTTGAACCATGAGTTTTCATCAAAGGTGGTGGCCGATCCCTTGCTTCGGCCCCAGCCATCGGGGACTGAATAATAATGAATTGATAATCCCTGGAATCTGCCTCTCGATGCCGGGTCCTTCATAAGGGTCTCTGTCCAGGCAACGTTGTAATCCGATGGTCCGCAGGCAACACGGTAAAGACGGTTGTCGCTGTAATTATTAAGGTATGTTGAAAACTGCCTCATCACGTCCGTATAAAATTCGGCAGTCATATTGCCTCCGCATCCCCAGTTCTCGTTTCCTATGGCAAAAAATTTCACTTTCCAGGGCTCTTCCCTGCCATTCTCCTTACGGAGTCTGGTCATGGGACTGTCGGAACCTGAAGTGAGGTACTCCACCCACTCAGCCATCTCCCTGACAGTTCCTGAACCGACATTACCATTGATATATGCATCACAGCCCAGAAGCTCAGTAAGCTTCATGAACTCATGGGTCCCGAAAGAATTATCTTCAGTTACACCACCCCAGTGGGTGTTTACTATTGAAGCCCTCTTTTCCTGGGGTCCAATCCCGTCCATCCAGTGGTATGTATCTGCAAAACAACCGCCCGGCCACCTGAGGTTTGGGACCTTTATTTCGCGCAAAGCAAAAAGAACATCATTTCTTATTCCATGTGTATTTGGGATCTTTGAGTCTGTTCCGACCCAGAGGCCTTCGTAAATACATCTGCCAAGATGCTCTGAAAAGTGACCATATATGTCCTTGCTTATTACCGGACCAGGGTTATTAGCTACTATTACTAACTGGTTAACCGTAACCATGTTTTCTTTCTGTGCTGATGCAATTATACCAGCCTGACAAAGAAGAACAAGAATAAGAAGAAGTGATTTTCGCATAGTGTTATAGGTTATTTAAATTATTAATTTCCTTTGTGTTACTTCGTGATATCCTTCTGGGATCCTTATGTGGTAAGCTATTTTTAACCACAAAGGTGCTCAGAAGGTATACACGTAAGGGTCACGAAGTTATTTCAGTTCATTTTCAACAAATACCCCCAGCTTTTTATACTTAATATAAAGCTGGTTGTATTTCTCTGCTCTTACCGGATCTGGCTTGTATTCTTTTTCAAAGCCTCCTCCCATAGCTTCCTGGGCTGCACCGAAATTCTTATGAACACCTGCCATTACTGATGCTGCCATGGCAGAACCAAGGGCACATGTCTGGTCGGAGCTTGCAACCCTGATAGGCATATTCAGCACATCTGCCACTATCTGCATCACAAATGGATTCTTTTTTGCAACACCTCCAATTGCAATTACTCCATCTATACGGATCCCTTCTGAAACAAAACGGTCATTGATCATCCTTGAGCCAAAGGCAGTTGCCTCAACAAGTGACTTAAATATCCTCGGGGCATCTGAGCCCAGTGATAATCCTGCAACTGCTCCTTTCAGTTCCTGGTTTGCAAAAGGAGTCCGTCTGCCATTGAGCCAGTCAAGCGCAACAATTGCAGATTCCTCATCAGGAAGTGATTCTGCCTGTTTACTGAGTTCAGCGATCATACTGTCAGCAGTTTCTTTGCTGATCCTCTCTTTTGCCGACTCATCCAGCCAGGTCATTTTTGAGATAATCCCTGCGACCGGCCACATAAGCAGCTTGCCGAACCATGCATAAATATCACCAAAAGCCGACTGACCTGCTTCGAGCCCAAGCATTCCTGGAATTATTGATCCGTCGACCTGTCCGCATATTCCTGCCACAAGCTTGTCTCCCACCTCATTCATCGGAGATACAATCATATCGCACGTGGAGGTTCCCATTACCTTGATAAGCTGGTAGGGCTTTATTTCGCCGCCAAGCGCTCCAAGATGGGCATCAAAGGCTCCTGCACCGACTTTTACACCTGCCGGAAGACCAAGTCTGCCTGCCCATTCCTCCGACAGATTACCAACACTGACATCACAGGTATAGGTATCCCTGAAAAGTCGGTCCCTCAGTCCAGTGAGAACCGGATCGAGTTTTGAAAGAAATTTTTCGTCGGGAAGGCCGTTGAAATCATCATGCCACATGGCTTTATGCCCTGCAGCGCACCGGCTTCTTTTCAAAGTGAGCGGATCAGTGTCCCCGGTCAGTAAGGCCGGGATCCAGTCGCAGTGTTCAACCCACGAAAAAGCATTCTTCCTGATCCTGTTCGTTAACCCTCAATACATGCAGGATTTTAGCCCAGAACCATTCTGAAGAATAGACACCCCCCTCAAATCTGGTATAATCAATGCCTCCCCACGATTTTGCAAGTTCATTAATCTCCGCAGCCTCTTTTACTGCAGTATGATCTTTCCACAGAACAAACATTGCATCCGGATCATCTTCAAATCCCGGTTTCAGTGAAAGAGGAACACCCTGTTTGTCAACTGCGACAGGTGTAGATCCGGTAGTATCCACTGTTATTCCCGCGATGTTGCTTATGACCTCCGGACTGAGGTTTCTGACAGCCTCCTTCACTGAATGCTCCATCCCCTCAATATAATCGAGAGGGTGCTGACGGAACCGGTTGGCGGAAGGATCGCAGAATAATCCTTTCTTCCAGCGGGGATATTCAAATACTGATGTTCCGATTGTCTTTCCGTTGACCGTGTCTACAACTACTGCACGGACTGAGTCTGTTCCGTAATCCAGACCGATTACATATTTACGAGCCATATCCTGAGTATTATGTTTTTTTCTTTTTCTCCTGACCATAATATGCATTCTTCCCATGCTTGCGCAGGAAATGCTTGTCAAGGAGATTCTGATCAATAGGTTTATTGTGATTCAGGAGCACAGTATAAAATGCTATCCTGGCAATCTCCTCAAGCGCAACTGCATTGTAAACAGCCTCTTCAGCGGCTGAGACCCCAGCAAAAAGGACCATGGCAGTTTACCAGTGCCGATGGCTTTGCCATGGGATCAGAATTTCCAAGCCTTTCAACTATCACCATTCCGGTATTCAGTTCATAATCATTCCTGATCTCAATGTCCCTTAATTTCCGGGTGCAGGGTACCTCTCCGTAAAAGTGGTCGGCATGGGTTGTTCCGAATGGCGGAATATCCCTCCCCGCCTGGGCCCATGCAGTTGCATAAGCAGAATGAGTATGCACAACTCCGCCGATGGATGAATATGTACTATAGAGTATCAGGTGTGTCGGAGCATCAGTTGATGGCTTGTATTTCCCTTCAACTATATTCCCTTCCTGATCCATTACAACCATATCATCGGCTTTCATCGAAGAATAGCTTACCCCCGAGGGCTTTATAACAACGAGGCCGCTTTTCATATCCCGTCCGCTTGCATTGCCCCAGGTATGTATTACCAGACCATGTTTTACCAGATCGAGGTTAGCACGGAAAACGCTCTCTTTCAATTTCTCCAGCATAACTTAAATAACTTTAAGTACTCCAAACTTTAGGCACTTTAGGCACTTCTCTTTTAGTTGACATCCAGATTGAAAAAGAACCCCTGCTTTTTATGTATCTCATATCGCTCTTTATTGAACCTGTAATAAAAAGCTCCCTTTTTTGATGTCTCTCTCTCTTTCTCATCCAGTTTCTCAAGTATATTCATCGACAGGATCTTCTTCCTGAAATTCCGTTTGTCAATGGTTCGCTGATAGATGGCCTCGTAAAGATCCTGAAGCTGAACAAGTGTAAATTTCTCAGGTAAAAGTGCAAATCCGACAGGTTTGATTTTGATCTGCATCTGCAGTTCATTCATGGCTCTGTTGACCATTTCCCTGTGATCGAAAATAAGGTGTGGCAGACGGGTCAGGGAGTGCCAGTGAGCTCCGTTAAGCTCCTTTAGTTCCCTGTCAATATCCTGGATCTTAATAAGTGCACTATAAGATGTTGAGATTACTCTTGCGCCCGGATCCCTCTCTGGTTCACCATATGTATATGATTGTTCCATATATATATCACTCAGGCCTGTCAGCTTGTACAGAATACGCGATGCGGCTTTGTCGAGGCTTTCTTTCTCCTTTACAAATCCTCCGGCAAGCGACCATTTACCCTTTGCCGGCTCAAAGCTTCTCTTTATTAAAAGAAGCTTAATTTCTTTCTCAAGAATATCATACCCGAAGATAATGCAATCGACAGCAGAAAGGTGTCTTTGATGTTCTGAATAAAGCTTCATAAGATGTATTCAGATTAAAAAAACAGGTTAAAAATCCCAGGATGTCTATATTATTCCTCCTGAAATATGAAAGGAAACCTCGTTCCAGCGAATCTCCTTCTTAAATGCCGGAAGATCACATTTCTCATCAATCAGAAGATATTCAATTCCCATCATCTCAGAAAGATCTTCTATGTATTCAGCATTTATTGCTGTACTGAATCCTGTATGGTGAGCTCCGCCTGCAAGTATCCATGCCGCGGCTCCGGTCTTCAGATCGGGCATTGGTTTCCAGAGAACGCTTGCCACAGGAAGGTTCGGCATTTCCGGGCAATCGACCACCTCCACCTTATTCACGATCATCCTGAATCTGTTTCCAAGGTCGATCAATGAAGCGCAAATTGCCTTTCCTGTGGCTGATTTGAACACCAGGCGAGCCGGATCAGCCTTGCCTCCAATTGATAAAGGATGTACTTCAAGATAAGGTTTGTCAGAAGCTATCGAAGGGCATACCTCAAGCATATGAGCCCCGAGTACTCTCATACCGGCAGGATCGAGATGGTATGTATAGTCTTCCATAAAGGAAGTTCCCCCAGGGAGACGTGAAGCCATAACTTTCATCGACCTTACCAGTGCTGCAGTTTTCCAGTCACCCTCTGCACCGAAACCGTATCCTTTTTCCATAAGCCGCTGAACTGCAAGACCAGGCAATTGTTTCAGACCATGAAGATCCTCGAATGTCGTTGTAAATGCCTTGAAATTTCCTGCTTCAAGGAACTTTGTCATGCCAGCTTCAATCCTGGCAGCATCCCTGAGAGTTTCAGATTCTTCGACATCACGTGTCACATTATATGATGACCGGTACTCTTCAATCAGACTGTTTACTTCGCCGTCGGTAGCCGAATTCACAGCAGTAACAAGATCTCCTATTCCATATCCGTACACAGAATAACCCATTTTCATCTGTGCGCTGACCTTATTCCCTTCGGTCACAGCAACATCGCGCATATTATCACCGAATCTGGCAATCTTCATATTACGTGCATCGTCGAGAGCTGCAGATGCTCTTGCCCAGACAGATATACGGTCGACAGTCTCAGAATCTTCCCAGTGCCCAACAACAACTTTACGGTTTAATCTCATTCTTGCACCAATGAATCCGAATTCCCGGTCTCCGTGAGCTGACTGGTTAAGATTCATAAAATCCATATCAATGGTATCCCATGGAATGTCGCGGTTAAGCTGTGTATGAAAATGGAGGAGGGGCTTGCTCAGAATGCCAAGGCCTCTTATCCACATTTTTGCAGGAGAAAAAGTATGCATCCATGTTATGAGCCCTATGCATTTTTTATTATTGTTTGCTTCGGAACAAAGTTCAAAAACGGAATCAGGAGTTGTAAGCACCGGTTTGAAAATAATCCTGACAGCTATTTTATCGGAATTATCAAGTGCTTCTGTAATAGCTTTTGAATCAGATGCTACCTGAAGGAGTGTATCAGGTCCGTACAGATGCTGACTGCCTGTTACGAACCATACTTCTTTATCATTTAAGTTGTACATAATATCTTTTATTATTGGTTAGCGGTTTAACGGAATAATGGCATAACGGCATAACGGCATAACGATACTACCAGAAGTAAGCATAAAATGCTATAACTACAGCAATAATGATCCCTGAGAAGAACAGATCCCAGTTATTCCAGCTGGCTCTTGTCAATGCTTTCTGCTCGGCTGTAGCCGAACCCACATATAATCCCTTGATTGCTGCAGGATCAGCCCTGGGCGTGAAATAGCTTATTATGATCATCAGAACAATTACCACGAAGAACAGTATTACCTCATAATTATAGCCATTCAATTTGAAGAAAACCGAATAGAGAATACCATCCTGACCCATATTCGAGCCAAAGATCTTGAATCCAAGCCTGGTCATACCAAGGACAAATCCGATCAGAAGCCCGTAAAGCCCGGCCTTTGGTGTGATCTTTTTAGAAAGGATTCCCAAGCAAGAATACTGCAGCAATTCCCGGTGCCAGCATCGACTGGACATCCTGAAGATACGCATAGAGAAATTTACCAAGCCCACGCATAACAGGGATCCACAGAATTCCAAGTACAACTACCACAACAGTTGCGATCCGCCCCACTCTGACAAGCTCTTTCTCTGGTGCCTGGGGTTTGTATTTCTGGTAGAAATCGACTGTAAACAGAGTTGCGGATGAATTGAATAAGGAGGCAAGTGAGCTCATAAGAGCTGCAAGAATACCGCCGACGACCAGTCCCTTGAATCCTACCGGAAGAAGTTCTTTTACTAATACGGAGAAAGCAGCGTCAGAATTTGGTAAAGTTATCATTCCCTTTACATTGAGTGCATAAGCAATCATCCCAGGGATCAGGAAAATAAATACAGGCAGAAGCTTGAATCCGGCCCCAAGGATCGCACCTCTTCTTGATTCAGTCTGGTTCCGGCCCGAAAGAACCCTCTGCACAATGAACTGATCGGTGCACCAGTACCAGAAACCAATTATGGCAGAGCCCAGTATTACGCCGGTCCAAGGAAATTCTGCATCTTTGGCAGAACGCATAAGGTGAGTCATTGTATCTCCTTCAGCATTTACCGGTACGGCCCGGCAGATCTCCATCATTTCCGACCATCCTCCAAGCCTTGAAAGTCCTAGAAACAGGATTACAATAGATCCTATAAGCAAAATCGGAGTCTGGAGAACCGAGGTCCAGAGGACAGCCCTCATCCCTCCGAGTGTTGTATAGATCCCGGTCAGAACAACAAGGCCCACAGCACTGATCCAGAAGAAATCGATTCCTAAAATCGACTCTATTCCAAACACCTGCTTGAAGACAATTCCACCAGCATAAACCGTAACAGCTACTTTTGTAAAAACATAGCTTACAAGTGAGATCACTGACAGTACGCTCCTGGATCCTTTATTATACCTTTTCTCAAGAAATTCGGGCATAGTGAATACCCCGATCCGGGCATAGAACGGGACAAAGAACCATCCCAGAATCAGGATTATCCATCCATGCATTTCCCAGTGTGCCATCGCCATCCCGCTTGAGGCACCAGCTCCTGCAAGTCCGACTAGGTGTTCAGATCCTATATTGGATGCAAAAATAGATGACCCGATTGCCAGCCAGGTCGCATCACGCCCGGCAAGAAAATAATCGGTAGAAGTTTCCGATTTCTGTTTTACGACCCAAACGATGATAGCAATCAGGCCAAGACAAAAAAGGCCGAGAACGATCCAGTCTAATGCTGCCATAATTAATGTTTTTAATTATTTAAAACTGTTTATTTGAATTATAAGATGTCAGGTTAAGGAAAAAAGGTCGGAGACCTTCTCATCAAAATTAAATAAAAATATTTTTAAATGTACCTTTTACACTTAAAAATATTTTCTGCCATATAATAAGAATTTAAAATCAATTAACCGCTGAGTGACACAGAGTTTGCACAAAGTTAAACGGTTAAAGAACTCCTCCTACTAAACGGGGGCAGGCTGTTTTACCACTCAGTGTCACTCTGTGTCAACTCTGTGTGACTCAGTGGTTAAAAGATAAATAATGGAGAACCTTAGCTCCACTCCTTAAGCGAGGTCTGTATAAAATCTATTATCCTCTGGTTTTCTTCCTTACCGGGTCCCTGAACGGGGAAAGGTTCTCCAAATTTAAAATAGATAAGCTTCTTACTGTCGAGGGGTCCCAGTTCCTTAATTACTTTCCCCACACCCCAGAAATCAGTCTTGAGGGCGACAGGGACAACATTAACCCCTGCCTTTTTCGCCAGCTTGACTCCCAGCGAATTAAACTCCTCAGGTTTAAATTCGACACTCCTGGTGCTTTGCGGGAAAATAACTATTGATATCCCTTTCGATAAAAGCTCCATCCCTTTTGTCATTACAGTTTCAAAATCCTTTCTTGGATCTGTCCTTCCGACGACAATCGGATCTCTCGATCTCATTACATGACCGAAAAGCGGATGGTTAACCAGGCTCTCCTTGACAACAAATGTGACTTCCCGGAGAGGAGCTATTAATCCCGGAAGGACCATTGTCTCAAGTGTGCTCATGTGATTACCAATGAATACAACAGGAGCAGGATCTCTAGCAATATTCTCCATTCCTGAAATCCTGTAATCACCTCCGGCTTTTTCGATAAACCTGAAAATATATATCGATGAATCTGCCCAGGCTTTGGTATCATAATTGCCCCTTATTGCTTCTTTCCTGGTCCTGAAAACAACTCCGGCGTATTTTACTGTAAAATATAGTCTGTTGCAGTGAATTATCTTATCCCACAGACTCTTATCCCTTTTTACAGGACTATTGTACGTATTTGAGTCAAAATAGCCTTTAAGCATCACGGTCAATTAATTCTACCCCTTAATAATTCCCTGTACAATATTAATACTGTCATTTATAATTCCATAAGCTTTTTCGCGGTCTACAAATTCCTCGACAGTAACATTCTTGTGCTCAAGTTTCTTATAGTCCTCAAAGAACTTTTTAAGCTCAACAAGTGTATGAGGTGGCAGTTCTGAGAGTTCATTAATATAATTTACCGACATATCATTCCTGGCAACCGAAATAATCTTGGTATCCCTCTCCAGTTCATCAATCATTTCCATGGCACCAATAACCTTGGCTTCAATAATACAGGACTGGTAAACATCAATCGAGCAGATCACAAGGATATCGAGCGGATCGTGGTCGTCACAGTAAGTTCGGGGAATAAATCCGTAATTGGCCGGATAATGGACCGACGAGAAGAGTACTCTGTCGAGACGAAGAACTCCGGATTCCTTATCAAGCTCATATTTACCTTTTGACCCCTTTGGTATTTCAATGTATGACCTGACAAAAACCGGAACTTCGCTGCCCGGATCAATACCATGCCACGGATGTGTGGTAGGAATAATGTTTTGCATAGTTCAGGTATTCATGTAAAGTAACATTTATTACGAAATTGTCCCATACAAATCTAATATTTATATCGTAAATTTATCAGATTATCGAATGACTTAAATACTATCAAATTTTGCCCTATATGATGAAAAAATTACTGATAATTTTCTCCCTGATCCTGATCTGCGGCACCATGCCTGCCCAAAATCCCTACACAGGGTCAAAGTGCATTGTCAGTTCAGAATTCATTTATCAGCCCGAAGACGTAAAATACCCCAGTTGTCATGCTTCAACAATTGCTGAAATACCTGACGGACTTATCTCAGCCTGGTTTGGCGGTACGGCAGAAAAAAATCCTGATGTCGGCATATGGGTCAGCCGGTTTTCAAATGGCAAATGGTCGAAGCCAGCTGAAGCAGCTAACGGCATCAGGGAAAATAACAAGCGTTATCCATGCTGGAATCCTGTGCTTTATTATTCAGGTGATGAGATCATGCTTTTCTATAAAGTAGGACCAAGCCCTTCCGAATGGTGGGGTGAACTAACAATTTCAGATGATAACGGCATCTCATGGTCAGCATCGAAAAAGCTTCCAGAGGGTATTATCGGACCGGTAAAGAACAAGCCTGTCCTCCTGAAGAATAATATTTTACTTTGCCCTTCAAGCACCGAAAATGAGGGTTGGAGAGTACACATGGAAATGACACCCGATAATGGCATAACATGGGAAAGGACAGAGGCATTAAATGACAAAAGTGTTGGCGCCATTCAGCCGGCAATCCTCCTGCATCCTTCAGGAAAAATTCAGATACTTTGCCGAAGCAGGCAATCGAAGGTATTAACATCATGGTCGGAAGATAACGGAGCTCACTGGACACTACTTGCTCCTATAAATGTCCCTAATCCTAACTCAGGAATAGATGCAGTTACACTAAAAGACGGCAGGCAATTTATGGTTTATAATCATCAGACTTCAGGACGCAATATACTTAATGCAGCTGTATCGGACGATGGAATCAGCTGGAAAGCTGCAGTTCTTCTTGAAAACGATTCAAAAGATAAAGAGTTTTCCTATCCTGCTGTGATTCAATCAAACGACAATATGGTTCACATCACATACACATGGAACAGGAAGCTGATAAAACACGTAGTCCTAAATCCCGCCCTGATTGAACCAAAGTCATTTGTAAAAGGAGCCTGGCCTGCTGACTAGCTTGTTAAAGACCTACTTTCCGAAAAAAGGTATTACCAATAGTACAACCGACAACATGACAAGAATTCCGACGGCACCCCAGCCTATTATATTCTGGAAAGGCTTGTTTGTATAAATACCCATTATCTTTTTGTTATTTATCAGCAGGATCATACTTACAAGGACAATAGGCAATAAAATGCCGTTCAGAACCTGAGACCAGATTGATATGGCTATCAATGGGGCATTCGGGATAAGGATTATGATTGCAGAAATAACGAGGATACCCGTATAAAGAACATAAAACTCCTTTGCTTCGTCCCATCTTTTATCAATCCCGGCTTCAAACCCAAATGCTTCGCAGACATAGAAAGCTGTTGCAAGCGGTAAAATAGTAGCTGAAAATACAGAAGCCACAAACAGACCGAATGCAAACACCTGCGATGCCAGATTTCCTGCCAGCGGCTTAAGGGAGAGGGCGGCATCCTTTGCTTCATTTATCACTATTCCGTTTGGAAACAGAGTTGAACCACATGCTACCATAATGAAAAATGCAACAACAACAGTAACAATGCATCCGACAACAATATCGATCAGGGTAAATTTATAATTCTTCATTTTCAGTCCTTTTTCAATAACAGACGATTGCATATAAAACTGCATCCATGGAGCAATTGTGGTTCCTACAAGGGCAATTATCATTGTAATGCTTTGAGTATTCAGGTCAATCTCCGGTCGAATGATAGCTGACCCTATTTCACCCCAATGTGGTTTGCTCATAATGGCAGAAACAACATATGTAAGGAAGTGATGCACTGAAAATCAGGAATATTCGTTCAGCAATCTTGTAAGTTCCCTTCACAACCAGAATCCATACCATAAAAGCTACAATCGGAACTGAAATATATTTGCTGACCCCGAATATCTCCATGCTTCCTGCAACTCCTGCAAATTCTGTAGTCGTATTTCCAATATTGGAAATGAGCAATCCGATAAAAATAAAAAAAGTGATTTTGACACCTGCATTCTCCCTGATGAGATCTGAGAGCCCTTTTCCGGTAACAATTCCCATCCTGGCATTCATTTCCTGAACAACAAGCAAAACTACCAGCGATGGGAAAAGAGTCCAGATCATACCGTATCCGTACATTGCTCCAGCTACGGAATATGTTGTTATACCACCGGCATCATTATCAACACTTCCGGTGATTATCCCAGGCCCCAGCAAGGCAAGAAATATCATCAGGTTCCTATAGAAATTGGTTCTTCTGATCTTTGTCCTGAACATAACTTCTCAGGTTATCTCTTGTAGGTTCTTCTTTTATTCATCAGGTCCTCAACCACATCATCAACCACAACCATTCCCTGTAGCAGGTTATCCTTGTCAACAACGGGCACTGCCAGCAAATTATATTTTGAAATTAGTCTCTGCAATATCATCGATTTTCTGATAATCGTAAAGGAAAACAGGTTCAGTCTTCATTATCTGGCTTACGGTTTTTTCAGGCTGGGCCACAACCAGATCACGTAGGTCAAATGTACCAACCAGCTCATCATTTTTTTCAGTCACAAACAGAGCGTAAAGTTCAGAAGGTTCAGGTTTTTTGATTCTGAGCTCATTAATAACATCGTCAACAGTTAGCTCTGAATTAAAAGATAAAACATCAGTAGTCATCAGACCCCCGGCTGAGTTTTCAGGATATTCAAGCAGTTCCCTTACCTCCTGGGATGATTCACTATCCATCTCCTTGAGCAGCATTTCTGCTTTCTCATCTTCAATTTCATCAAGGATATCTGCAACCTCATCTGCCGGCATTTTTTCGAGTACATCGGCTGCCTTGTTCACTGGCAGACTTTCAACAATATGAATTTGAGTCTGCATATCCATCTCTTCGAGGACATCTGCTGCTTTCTCTTCATCGAGTGCTGAAAAAACCGAGGTGCTGGATTTCTTACCCAGATCCTCGAGGATATCTGCCAGGTCAGAGGGGTGAAGGGTGTGAAGCTTTGCATAGCTCTTTGACAGTTTGATATTCAGGTTTGAAAAATCAATAGCCTGCACATCGTCCCAGAGGATAAATTTCGTTGGTATTTTTATACTGAATAAGGAGAGGGTCCTTTTCACGGGATTGGGTATCCCGATCCTTCGCAGAAGACCTTCCATTCCAATATCAACAGCAACAGCAAATGTCCCGGTGGGAAGAGTGGCAAGCCTTACATCATTTACCCTTACAAGCTTTCGTCCGTTAAGATCCACGATCTGCTTGTCAAGAATATTCTCCACAAGCAGAAGTCCATTGGCCACCTCGTCATTATCAAGTTCTTTCAGTCCGCTGCAGGTAACATTTATCATTTCACGGGCTTTCACGACACGGAATGTGCTGAATGAATAAAACCTGGTTTCCCTTTTGATTTTAAGCTTAATTCCCAGGACGAGCTGCTGGTTCGGATCATTCTGACCTGAAGGAGCAGTACTGATAAGTAAATCCTTAATTACCCCAATAGCATCACCATCGGCACCGAAAACTTCTTTACCGATTATCCCGCTTAAATAAAATGTTGTGAGTGAAGTCATAGTCGCCTCCTTATTATTTCTGACAAATAAGAAAGCGACCGGATGAACAGATTGCCTCCTTTACATCAGTTTCTTAAAGTATATACTCGCAGGGCCGTCGTCCATCTTAATATAAAAATTGATTTCGCGGCGTAAATGTATATTTCGCTAAAGGAAAATCCAAATAAAAAATAAAGAAAGTGCCTTGAGTTACTAAAGTGGCTGGAGCACTTAGAGTTAAGAGAGAGTTTTGGGACTTAGTCAGTTTTTTTGACGAGGAGACAGATCTTCAGAGCTTCATCGGCATGACGCTGAACCTCTGTCTGTGAATCGAAAATATAAATTACCCTGCCCGTTTTATCTGTAACATAGGTTACACGTCCGGGCACTAATCCGAAAAATTTTGAAGGCACACCAAATAATTTTCTGACACTATTATCAGGATCACTCAGAATAGTATAGTTGAGCTTGTTTTTTTCTGCGAATTCTTTATGGCTCCCTACTGACTGGCCGCTGATTCCCATTACAACTGTATCATTGTTAATAAATACATCATTAAGATCGCGGAAGTAACATGCTTCCCTCGTACAATTAAGACTGCCATCCTGAGGGTAGAAAAAGATAACCATCTTCTTATTGCCAAGAACGCTGATGATATCAAACAGATTCCCATCCTGATCATAAAGTGAAAACCGAGGTATCATATCTCCAATCCGGATTGCTTTCATTATTTTGAGTTTTGAACTATCAGGTGCAAGTTAATTATTTCTTATTTCAAAATATAAAAGGAATAATTGCCTTTCTCCCCGGAGGATATTCAGGGAAATGACTCTTATACCATTTATGAGATGTTACTGCTCTGGGGAAAAGATTCGCGAAAGTAAAAACAGAAAACGCCAGACCCGGTAATGACCATGTCATTATCGCCCAGCCGGCCCATTCAACAATCTCACCAAGATAATGAGGACTTGAAATATAATCGAAGAGCCAGCCATGCGGAACAATATATTCCGAAGGGCTCTGTTTCCTGAAATTACGAAGTTTTGCATCCGCTATTTTATTGATTATAAAGCCGGAAATAAAAACCAGAATACCGGCAATAAAATTCCATTTCAGCAAATATGAAAGATCATATGAATAAAGAATAAAAACCCCGTATCCGTTTGCAAATCCATTAAGGCAATTGAAGGCAAATGCCATCAGGACAAGCAGGACGGGAAAAGCTTTTTCCCTTCCAGATTGCATGAAGGGGTAAATAAAAGTACGATGCAGGTAATGCCCAAGCCACAGGACCAGGAATATGATCTGAGGCAGGTTTTTATTATCTGAAATAACGAAAAATATTAACATCAGGGCAGGTGATGCGACCTCCATTAACATCCATGCCCATTTCGATTTAATTACCGGCCCCCATCCTTTTCTTGAGAATTTACCATAGGGTGCTGAGATAAAAAACAGTATAGCAAATACAATAAGTGAAAAGGCGAAGATCAACAGGATTGAATAATTATAAATATTCTCCATCTGATTTTATTGATCAATGGAACCACAAACTTACAGAGTGGCAAATTCACTTTGGACTCTCTGTGGATCTCCGTGTTATGTTCTTAAGATTATCTTTTAATTAAAATTGTTTAAATCTCGTGATGTTGGTTTCGTTCGTGCAATTTATAAACAATTATTTGATATTTTTGTTGCCTCATTATTGTTCCTGTAATTAACCAGATATGCCGGATTTAGAAAGCTATTTCGATCAGTATAGAAAGAACATAATTGGTATTGATAGCTTTATCGATACTCCTTATGGGAATATAAAACTGATCTATGCTGACTGGATTGCAAGCGGCAGATTATACAGGCCCATCGAAAAAAGGATTTCTGAAGAGATGGGTCCGATGGTAGGAAACACGCACTCTGAATCTTCTGCAACAGGTAAAGCCATGACTGATGCTTACCATCTTGCTCAGAAAGTTGTTAAGCACCATGTAAATGCTGATGATAATGATATTCTGATCTTTACCGGTACCGGGATGACATCGGCGCTTGCGAAATTGCAGAGGATCCTGGGGCTTAAGGTACCTGAGCAGGCAATTAATTATTGTATCTTTACCCACGGGGAATATAATGCCTGCAGGGAGATCCCCAATGAAAAACGTCCGGTTGTCTTTTTATCTCATGCCGAGCACCATTCCAATCATACTTCCTGGTTTGAAACTCTTGCCGATGTTGTTGTGCTCGAACCAACGGCAGATTTGAAAGTTAATCCTGACATTCTTCGCAGGGAGATAGTTAAATATAAGGGCCGTCCGCTGCTCATTGGCTCCTTTACCGCCTGTTCAAATGTGACAGGTTATATGCCTCCGTATTTTGAACTTGCAAGGATAATGCACGAAAATAATGGTTATTGCTTTATAGATTTTGCAGCATCGGCTCCTTATGTGGAGATTGATATGCATCCGGCTGACAAACAGGAGCAGCTTGATGCTCTCTTTTTCTCTCCCCATAAGTTTCTTGGAGGTCCGGGCAGTGCGGGAGTCCTGATTTTCAACAGAGAATTATATAAAAACAATACTCCCGACTCTCCGGGAGGAGGAACTGTGAAATGGACTAACCGTTGGGGCGGGTACAGTTATGTAACTGATATTGAAGTAAAGGAAGATGGGGGAACGCCTGGATTCCTTCAGGGGATAAAAGCGGCCCTGGCTATTAAACTGAAGGAGAAGATGGGTACTGAAATGATAAGCAGGCGTGAAAAGGAGCTTATAGATATTGCGTTCAGGGAATTATCATCAATAGAGGGATTGCATATACTTGCCGATAATATTAAGGACCGGCTGGGTGTTTTCTCGTTTTATATCGACAATGCACATCACAACCTGGTTACCAGGCTGCTGAACGACAGGTACGGGATACAAATGAGAGGAGGATGTTCTTGTGCAGGCACATATGGTCATTTTTTGCTTAATGTTGATTTCAGTCTTTCGAAGGAAATTACTGACAGGATTGATGCAGGGGATCTTTCAATGAAACCAGGCTGGATAAGATTGTCACTTCACCCCACAATGACCGACAGTGAGTTGCTTTATATCACTGATGCAATAAAAAAGGTTTCACAGAATGTAAAGGAGTGGGGTAAGGATTATTACTACGACAGGCATACCAATGAGTTTTGCCATGAAAGTGAAAGAGGAAGAGACCTTGCTGTACTTTCAAAATGGTTTGAACTGGAAACATAGATAAATACGGCCCGTAGCTCAGCTGGCAGAGCACGTGACTCTTAATCATGGGGTCGAGGGTTCGATTCCCTCCGGGCCGACAAAAAATCCTGGTTCTACCAGGTATAACGTACACCTAATGCTGTTCCCCATCCAAATCCGGCATTATCACCTAAAAAATCCCACAATGGACGAACATCAAGACTTAATAAAATAGGAACATCCAAACTGTTAAAATCGTATTCCAAACCAATCTGACCACCTATGGCAACGCTTATGTAGTCATCAGAGTCGTTTGTATGAATAAAATCCTATACCTGCACCTGGTCCAATATACCAGTTTAAACCCCCGGTTATATTCCAATCCCAATGATAAATGCCAGCCAGAAAAAATTTGCTGTAATGAGGATTGCCCGCAAAACCTAAATCCAGTTCCAATCTGTTCACTTCGCTAAAGCCTTTTTGATAAGATAGTTCTGCTCCGTTAACATCACCATTTCCACCAATGCGCAAACCTATGGCATGTGGATTCACCTGAGCATTTGTATAATAGCTCATGCAAAAAATAACTAATGCAAAAATTAATAACTTTTTCATAATTCTAGGTTTAATAATATTACAGCTCTATATAACAGCTGGTTACATGATAAAATCAAATTATGCTCCAAAGTTGCATCTCTTAATTGATAGAATAATTACATAATTCCGGGAAAAAGTTATATCATTCACACATTTGTAAAACAGCCAGACCTGCTGGCCAGGGGCTTATAAAGCAACAAACAAATCCTGCCGGCAGGAAGTTGGGTCTCTGCCATCTTCAGGAAATAAAGTTGCAGGACACGCCCGGGGAAAAGTTGTGTTAAATGCGGAATGAAGAGGATGGGATAGTGAATACTTTTAGCAATATCTATTCAGATGTCTTTGTTGAATCCTCAGGGTCGATCTCACTTGAGTCTTCACTCTTGCTTTCCTTTTCTTCTTTTGCTAATCTGCGGGAAATTGCTTCATTATTTTCCTGCATCATTAAATCCCTTGACAGTGAATACTTTTCTCTTCGTTTAGCTGCAGCTTTGATATTTTCCTCGTTCAATTCAGGAAAATGTTCCAGTGATTTAAAGTCGTCTTTCATGGTGCAAATATACTAATAAATTGAGCTAATTATTCCTGTGCCGGATATTAATTTATTAATACCACATCAGTTCAGCTTTTTCGGAGTCTGACAGACCGGTTGCATTGTATTTAATATTGCCTTCTTCGGTAACCTCGATCATCAGGCTGTTTCTGCCTTTATCGATATATAGATAAATTATTCCGGGTAAAATAAAAAGCAGGAGAAGAAATATTAACAGATAGCCTTTTGCCTTTTTATCCCGTATCATCAGGCATTTTGTATCAGAGCGGGTAGCTATTCTCCATCCATGGTTTACATGTTTGAAAATATCCTTATCGAGAATTGATTTTCTTTCTTCAATTGTTATCATAAAGAAAAGACAGTCTGTTCCGGCCAAAGTTACAACAGCAACTGTCCCAAATCAATTTTTTTAAGCAAAAAGTGACTGGAAAAGATTTCAGATGGTTTGTGAAACAGAAAGTTTAAATCTATATGAATACTATCTGGCGGGAGCTCGGTTCTTCGCTCCCCATGGAGCAGTGGTAAACGAAGAACTGACGGTTAGAAGCGAAGGAGGTCGACGAAGTCAAAATCAATTGGTTTTTATGATTGATTCCTGATATACATTAA
Source organism: uncultured Bacteroidales bacterium (assembly GCA_963753495.1). Taxonomy (GTDB): domain Bacteria; phylum Bacteroidota; class Bacteroidia; order Bacteroidales; family VadinHA17; genus LD21. The sequence goes on along the minus strand of CAVWCO010000006.1, from coordinate 66,002 downwards.
TATTTATTCTTTTTAAATATTTATTCCTTTTTTAATATTAATATCTTATTTAATATATATTCTTTTATAATACTTATAATTATATAAATTATTTTATTTTTTAGTATTATTTATTTTTTAATAAATATATTTATTTCATCTATTATAGTTTTAAATATTATTAATCTAATATTACTTATTATTTTTAAACTTATTTTATTTTATAATAGTTATTCTTTTTTAGTTTTTATACCATCTGATAAACTCTATCTTTACTAATAATTCGCTTTTGATTTAACTTACTTTTTGCTTAAATTTATTTCCAAAGAATTTTACTTGTTAATCCCTTTTCTGAATGGTTAATAAAACCGCAATAAAAATCCTGGTTGACAAAGGACTCCGGGTAACTCCCCAGCGTATTGCCGTCCTCGATATATTACTTAATCTTGACAACCACCCAACGATCGAATATATTACAGAATATCTGAGAATTAACTTCCCTCGCATTTCCGACAGTACAGTTTATAATATCCTTGATGCCTTCGTTAAAAATGACATTGTAACCAGGGTTAAAACTGAAAACGGAATTATCAGATTTGACCCCGTTACTGAAAAACACCACCACCTCTATTCCTCTGACACGGAAAAAATAGAGGATTTCTTCGACCCGGAACTGGACAAATTACTCGACGATTATTTTCGGAAAAAACGGATCCCTGATTTTAAAATCGAAGATATCAAGGTCCACATTAAAGGCAGATTTACAAATATCCTTAAACAAAAAGAATCGTAATTTTGAAAAACAAAAAACTCACCACTCCTTCGGGCATGCCTTTTCTATATTCAACAAAAAATATGAGGGAGTCTTTGGTCAGGCTAAGGTTGAAGACTGCAGGCAGAAGGTGGAACTCAAATTGATAACTGAATGCTGATAACTGAATTAAAGTATAAATTTTAAATAATTTAACTATGGGACAAAAAGGAAGAGAAATCGTGAAAATGAATGTCGATGAGCTCATCGGCATGTTGAACAAAGCATTATCAGACGAATGGCTTGCCTACTACCAGTACTGGGTGGGTGCAAAAGTGGTCAAGGGACCTATGAAGGATGCCGTTATTGCTGAACTTACCCTCCATGCTACTGAGGAACTTAGCCATGCAGAATTAATCGCAACAAGAATAGTCCAGCTTGGAGGTACTCCCGTACTCTCTCCTGCTGAATGGCTGAAAATTACAGGTTGCGGTTATGACGCACCAAATGATCCTTATGTGGAAGAAGTATTGGATCAAAATATTAAAGGAGAGCAGTGTGCAATCAGGTATTATAACAATCTGCTGGACATAACCAGAGTTGCTGATCCTGTTTCATACAACATGATCCTTACAATCCTGTCGCAGGAAGTTGAACACGAAGAGGATCTCTCAGCACTTAAAGAAGACCTCGAGTTAATGCTTGAAAGAAGAAAATAAAAACCTGATGAACTTCTATTGACAACAGAAAGGATATGATCAGATGATAATGAGATATATAAATTAATATTCCTGAAAATGATGGAAATAACCTTTGACGGAGGAAAAGTTGTAACAGCACATTCACATAACCATATTATCAGGACAGATCAACCGGTCGACAGTGGTGGTGAGAACAGCGCACCGGCTCCGTTCGAACTATTCCTGGCCTCAATCGGGACATGTGCAGGTATTTATGTCAAATCGTTCTGCGATAACCGGCAGATCGCGACAGAGAATATCAGGATCATCCAGACTATGGAATACAACAAGGAAACAGGTTTGCCGTCCTCGGTTAAACTTGATATCAAACTTCCTGCTGATTTTCCGGAAAAATACAGGGCTTCCCTGCTTCACGTGGCAGGATTGTGCAAGGTGAAGAAATCAATCGCCAACCCTCCTATATTCGAGATTATCACCTCTTAACATTAAAGAGGCTTCTCAAAAGTCCTTTGTGGACCTTAGTGTATCCTTTGGGCGACTTTGTGGTTAAACATAATTATTTGAACCACAAATCCCGAATACTCGGGAACGAAGTAAAACACGAAGTTGCACAAAGGGTAAAGTATCCAAAATAACACTTTTGATACAGCCTCTTTGGTATGAGATCTCTCTTATTCCAGATACATATTAATAAGCTGCTCCAGCATCTCCTGTTTGCCGCTTGTTACAGCCGGCTCGCCCTTTTTCGACGCCAGTTCCCTGAGCTCCTCAAGTGTCAGCTTGCCTTTCTCATAATCTTTCCCTGCGCCTTTATCAAACGATTCATACCTTTTCTTTTTCAACTTGAGATAATCGCTTTCCTTCAGTATCTTATCAGCAATCAGAAGGGCCCGCGCAAAAGTATCCATACCGCTGACGTGGGCAACAAAAAGATCTTCCATATCGGTTGAGTTCCTTCTGATATGAGCATCAAAATTAATCCCACCTGTTTTAAATCCGCCTGCCTGTTGTATTACCATCATTGCCTCGGTTATCTCATACACATTTGTCGGAAATTCATCAGTATCCCAGCCGTTCTGATAATCTCCCTTATTGGCATCAATGCTTCCAAGCATACCGGCATCAGAAGCAACCTGCAGATCATGAGCAAAAGTATGCCCGGCAAGTGTTGCATGATTAACCTCAACATTCAGTTTGAAATCTTTTTCAAGGCCGAATTTATTAAGAAATCCAATAACGGTTGCTGCGTCGTAATCATACTGATGCTTTGATGGTTCCATCGGTTTAGGCTCAACAAGAAATGTACCCCTGAACCCTTTTTTCCTCCCATAGTCGCGTGCCAGCGTTAGCATCATTCCCATGTGTTCAAGCTCTCTCTTCATATCGGTATTGTGAAGGCTCATATATCCCTCGCGGCCACCCCAGAAAACATAGTTCTCTCCTCCAAGCTCTATCGTGGCATCAATGGCATTTTTCAGCTGAACCGCTGCATTTGTAACAACATTAAAATCAGGATTGGTTGCTGCTCCGTTCATATATCTCGGATTGGAAAAAAGGTTTGCCGTTCCCCAGAGTAGCTTCACCCCGGTCTGTCCCTGCAGTTTTTTCATTACCGGAACAAATTTCTCCAGGCGCTTTTCAATATCGAATACTGACCCATCGCCACCTACAACATCAATGTCGTGAAAACAGTAATACGGGGCTCCTATCTTGGTAATAAACTCAAAAGCGGCATCAAGCCTTTGCCCGATTTTGTCATCCTCCTTAAGATCTTTCCAGGGATAAGCATGGGTGGCATTCCCAAACTGATCAGTGCCATCGCCGCAGAATGAGTGCCAGTATGCGATTGCAAACCGCAAATGATCTTTCATCTTTTTTCCTGAAACAACCTTTTCAGGATCATACCATCTGAATGCCAGGGGATTCCTCGATTTTTTGCCCTCGTATTCAATCTTCCCGATACCGGGATAAAACTCTTTTTTGCCTTTGTAAATCATATTCTTAAAATTTAGATTATCATTACCAAATCCTTTAACCGCAAAGTAGCAAAGAAAGCGCTAAGTCAGAGGGGAATTACTCAAAAAAATATCAAACAGTGGCAAGAAGATTTTTCCACTTTAAATAAGCCTCATTATAACCGCTTACCCTTGATTTATCCGGAAGTGTCTCCCCTACCGTTCTTAGTCCGGCAAATGCCTCTTTTTCAGAATTATAGAAACCACAGCCTATTCCTGCCCCGCGAGCTGCTCCTACGGATCCGTCAGTATTATAAAGATGAATTCCCACTCCGGTTATACATGAAAGGGCTTCCCTGAAAACAGGACTCAGGAACATGTTAGCATTCCCTGCCCTTATTATTCCAGGATCAATTCCGGTCTCTTTCATTATGTCAAGTCCATACCTGAATGAAAAAGCTATGCCCTCCTGTGCCGCTCTGTAAAGATGAGCATTCGTATTTGTATTGAAGTTCAATCCTGAAACAGTACATCCAATATCCTTATTTAACAGCATCCTCTCTGATCCGTTCCCGAAAGGCAGGATGGTCAGACCTTCTGATCCGGGAGCCACTTTTGAGGCCATATTGTTCATTTGATCATATGACAGGCTGTTGCCTGTATTCCTTTTCAGCCAGGAGTTCAGTATCCCTGTCCCGTTGATACACAGCAGAACACCTAATCGTTGATGATCAGTGGAATGATTGACATGGAGGAATGTATTTACCCTTGATTGCGGATCGGATTTTGTCTGATCGGTAACACCATAGATCACTCCTGAAGTTCCTGCTGTAGCAGCAACTTCGCCGGGATTCAGGACATTCAATGACAAAGCATTATTTGGCTGATCACCGGCACGGTATGATACCGGAATTCCTTCGGGTAGTCCGAATTCCGATGCGATATCCTTTAAAAGCAGGCCCTGAACAGAAAATGATTCTGCAGGTTCAGGTATAAGCTCATTGCTGAAACCAAAGTAGTTCATAAGCTCACCCGACAATCCGCCTGAACGGTAATCCCAGAATATTCCTTCCGAAAGACCTGTAAATGAGGTTCTCACTTCACCGGTCATCTTCATTGCAATATAATCACCAGGCAGCATGATCTTATGGACCCTGTTAAAAATTTCAGGTTCGTTCTCCCTGACCCAGGCAAGCTTGGAAGCTGTAAAATTACCCGGCGAATTTAGTAAGTGGGAAAGGCAGAATTCGCTGCCCAGCGCATTAAACGCTCTCTCTCCGATTTTCACAGCACGGCTGTCGCACCAGATTATAGAAGGACGAAGTACGTTGTAATTTTTATCGATGGAAACAAGTCCGTGCATCTGGTAAGAAATGCCTACTGCCCCTATCCTCTCCTTTGCGCTCCCAAGCTGAGCGTTACAATCCAGAATTGCAGATCTCAGATTTGACCACCAGACTTCCGGTTCCTGCTCTGCCCATCCCGGTTTTGGGGCAGTTATCTTCATCTCATCTTTCGGGTAAAAGGCTGATGCCAGGCAACTGCCTGATTCTCCATCAATAACCGAAGCTTTAACAGAAGAGCTTCCCAGATCAATTCCCAGAAGTAACATAAAAAAACATTTTAATATCCGCGCTTAACCAACAAATTTAACACAAAAAGTTTCAATAAGAAACATACCGGAAAGAAACCGTAACCGGTTGCATAATAATCCAAATCTGTTTGATTCTATAAAATTGTTAACTAATTTTATACTAACCCTATTATCTCCTGTATTTATGAAAAATTATATACTCTGGATTACAAAATTTTCGGCTGTAATATTGGTCAGCCTGATTTGCCTCAATGCTTATTCCCAAAAGGTTGCAACCATGGAAGTTTTGCTCAAAAGGCCAGCTTTTGGAATGAACCTGCCGGTAAGCATAAACCTCGATGAGATTACCTACCTATCAGATAGTATGTTAGTTCTTTATGAAATCAGTGATAATTACAGGACTGTTGTCCCCTTCCAGATCGAGGCAGGAAATCCGCGGAAGCTTACATGGATTGTTAATTCAGGAATATCTCCCTTAGAAAATCATGTCTATGAGCTTGTTCAGGGCAAGGCCAATCAGTCCGGGACGATAAAAGCATCAGTAGATGATGGAGCTCTGGTCATCCATTCCGGAGGAAAAAACCTGCTTCAATATTATTTTAAAACTGTTTATCCGCCTAAAGGTATTGATACAGCTTATAAAAGAAGCGGATTCATTCACCCTCTATGGTCGCCTCATGGCCAGATCCTTACCCGTATTCAGCCACCCGATCATTATCATCATTATGGCATCTGGAACCCATGGACACACGTTGAGTATGAAGGAGACACGGTGGATTTCTGGAATATAAATTCAAAGCAGGGAACAGTGCGCTTCGCAAATTTTATTTCAATTGAAAACGGATCTGTCTATTCCGGATTCGGAGCTTTGCATGAACATGTCATTTTCAGAAAGGAAGGAAAGGAAAAGGTCGCAATGAATGAACTTCATAAAATAAAGGTTTATGCCCCGGGAAAGGATCAGGACTTCTATATAGTCGACTTTAACTTTCTTATGAGTTGTGCTGATGAGAGTCCCGTTAAGCTTCTTGAATACAGGTATGCAGGACTGGGCTGGAGAACGACTGAAAAATGGGATAATACAAACAGCGTGGTAATAACCTCCGAAGGAAAAACAAGGAAGGATGCTGACGGGAGCAAAGCACGCTGGTGCATTGTTCAGGGTGAGATTGACAATGATTATGCAGGTGTTATCATGATGTCATTCCCGACAAATTACAATTTCCCGGAACCTTTAAGAATCTGGCCTGAGGACCAGTATAAACGGGGCGATATGTTTGCAAATTTCTGCCCTACAAAAGATATGGACTGGGTTTTAAGTCCCCGGAAGAATTATTCACTGAATTACAGGTTCCTGGTCTTCAATGGCCGTTTCGATAAGGAGAAGGCTGAAAGCGCATGGTACTATTTTGCATATCCTCCTGAGGTCATAATTAAAACTGCAAATTAACTTTCGGGTAAAACAGAGAAAACCGGAACCAATTTTTATTTTTTAGTCTGATATTGCATTATTTCTGATATATTTAATCACACGGAAATTCAAGCATATTTAATATGAAAAGAAGAAAATTCATTACGGGAACAATGACTGCTGCTGCAGGAACATTAATAATTCCAACCATAATCCCATCATCTGTAATTGGGAAGAATCCTCCAAGCGATATGATCAATATCGGTCAGATAGGATTTGGCAGGATCGCCATGACCCACGACCTGGAAGAAACTCTGAAATATGATGTGGCAAAAGTGGTCGCTGTTGCTGATTTCGATTCAAACCGGCTGGCCAAAGGGAAACAATTCATTGAGAATTACTATGCTAAGAAGACAGGAAATACCGGGTATGTAAACGTAAAAACCTATGGCGACTATCACGATATTATTGCAGATAAAACCATTGATGCGGTAATCATTTCAACCCCCGATCACTGGCATTCCCAGCCGGCAATAGAAGCAGCTCTTGCAGGGAAAGATATTTATGTCCAGAAGCCAACCTCGCTTACTATTACTGAAGGACGGTTACTAAGTGATGTTGTTAAGAAAAAAGGTGTTATTCTTCAGGTTGGAACGCAGCAACGCTCTTCTGCACAATTCAGGGTTGCCGCCGAACTTGTGAGGAATGGAAGGATAGGGAAGCTGCATACAGTCAAAATCGGACTTCCGGGCGATCCGGCAGGGCCTGAAGCTCCTGAACAGCCAGTACCCAAAAACCTGAATTATGATGCCTGGCTCGGTTCAACCCCTGATATTTATTATACCGAGATCCGCGTACATCCGCAGAACAGTATCACCGACCGTCCGGGATGGCTGAGATGCGAGCAGTTTGGAGCAGGAATGATAACCGGCTGGGGACAGCATCATTTTGATTCTGCAGCCTGGGGAATGGATACCGAGCTTACTGGCCCTGTTTCCGTCGAATCAGTGGCTCAGTTTCCAAAATCGGGACTTTGGGATGTTCACGGAGATTTCATGGCAAAAGCTGAATACAAGAACGGTATAACAATGCTTACCAGCGGTGGTTATCCTAACGGGATCAGATATGAAGGAACCGAAGGATGGATATTTGTTACGAGAGGAGACTACAGGGCATCACCAAGCGATCCGATTCCACAGGGACAGACATCCAGGGCACTTGAAGCAAGTGATCCAAAGATCCTGACTTCGGTGATCGGTCCTGATGAGATCCATTTGTATGAGAGCAAAGAACAACATGGTAACTGGCTCGATTGCATCAAATCGCGCAAAGAACCGATCTCACCCGTTGAAATTGGCCATCGGGCATGCAGTGTCTGTCTGGTGACTCATATTGCCATGAAACTTGGAAGAAAACTGATATGGGATCCCGGCAGGGAGATGTTTACAGGTGATGCCGAAGCTGACAGTCTGCTGTCGCGGCCGCAGAGAGCACCTTACGGAACTAATTATATAAAGCTGTAAAATTCATTTTATGAAAAAGCTTTTAATATGCGCCATGGCATTGGCAGCATGGATAATGATTGCTTTACCGGCGAATGGTGCCGAAATTACTGCAGTTAAAGTTGGTTCGAAGATCAATGTGATAATAGACGGTAAATTTTTTACCAGCTATATCTTTTCGGAGGATGAAAAATATCCGTTTTTCTATCCTGTAAACGGTCCGTTATCAGGAGGATCGGTCACCTCGATGAGAAATGCAGTATACCCACACCACACCTCTCTTTTTTTCGGATGCGATCTGGTAAACGGAGGCAACTACTGGCAGGAGGGACTTGAGAGAGGACGCATAATCTCTGTTAATGCTTTGATTGAAAAGCAGGGAGGCGATTCGGTGGTGATCACTGATGAATGTATCTGGAGCCGTCCGGGTGCACTTTCGCCGGTTAAGGATACCCGCCGGTTCATTATCACTTCCCCTTCAGCATCGGTAACTCAGATCGATGCCGAAATAACCATGGAGATGCTGATGGATGTCAGAATACTTAAAACAAACCATTCCTTATTCAGTGCACGCATGGCAGCCGACCTGGCAGTAACAAACGGAGGAACGATGATTAACGCTGAGGGAGCAAAAGGGGAGAAAGAAACATTCGGGAAAGCATCTCCATGGATCGACTTTTACGGACAGAGAGGACCGCAATATAGAAGGGCTGGTAATTATGCAGCATCCTTCAAACCCGTGGTATCCGTCTCCATGGTTTACCCGCGATTATGGATTTATTTCGCCAACGCCTATGTACTGGCCTGAAAACGGAGAGGAGACATCCCTGAAAAAAGGAATAAAGCTCAGGTTAAGGTACCGGGTACTGGTTCATGCAGGGAACCATCTGGATGCTAAAATTGCTGAAGCATTCGAAAAGTACAGATCCGGGAAATAGTTTCTCTGTGTAACTCTGTGAATTCTCTGTGTAACTCTGTGTAAGTTCTTAAAATACTTTTTGTTACACAGAGATCCACAGAGTCCGCCTTCGCAAAAACTCAGGCGGGAAATAAGACACAGAGGGCCACAGAGATTTTAATTTAGATGGTTATGTCTTTTACTTTCCGGTAGATACAATCCTTCATATCGCATAAACCGCAAGTATATTCATTGTACCTTACATTTTCACCGATGCCTATAAATCCGCTTACAGATTTCTCAGGATCCATCAAAGCAGATGAGTTGAGTCGGATTCCGCAAAAGTTTCCGGGCATGAGCTGAAAAAGTTTATGTTGTTCAGCAACGTCCCAGTCACAATATCCGGGGCTGTAGCGATTAGTGATCTTCTTTCCTTCTGCTGCTATTTTTTCTCGGAGCCTGTTTTGCATAATATCAGCCGCTGAATCAGCGATCTCACTGCCCACAACATCATAAATATACCCGGTAAGCAGGTCTCCTTCTTTCATTGCTTCCCTGCTTCTGATACCAATCTCTTTGCCGGCTGTGCAAAGAAACACAGCTACTGAATCTGCCCTTTTAATCTGTCCGAAGACTATTTTCTTTAAATTGAAAACGACATTGTTAATTTCAATTGTTTTCTCAACTTCATTCGCTTTCATTATCGGGTAAACGGCATATTCGGCTTTTACCCGGCATACTGATTCTGCATCTTTCAGTACTTTCAGTATCATCTCAGAAATGGTTTCCTGCGACTCCCCCTCTTTATATCCCATACTCCTCTCAATCTGAGCAGTATTTATATTCAGATCAGAAAAATTAATGTCTAAAGTCGCTTTTTGCAGATGAGTGTACATATTGTAAAATAGTCTTTATGAAGTTTTAAGCTTTGTGAGGCCTTTGTGTTAACCTTTGTGCGACTTAGTGGTTACGTTTTTTACCTCAAAGGAACACTAAGTGCTTCACAAAGTAAGTCAGAGAGATTCAGTTAAAGACCTGCTTCCGCTGACAATCCTTCCAACAACTTCCTCCCAACCCAGGGTCATAAGATGAATACCATTTATGCCCTTCTTTTTCCTTATTGCGCTGATCATCTCAAGGGCAATCCGGATTCCTTCTTCAGGAGCCCGTTCCCCTGCTTTTTCCATCCGTTTCAGAATGTTCTCCGGCAGAAATACACCTGGTACTTTATTGTGAAGATAAAGTGCAGCTTTATAGCTCTTCAGCGGGACAATTCCTGCAAGAATATACACTTTGTCAAGTATATTTCTTTTATCGAGCTGTTCAAGCCAGCGATCAAGCCTGTCAGGTTCAAAGATAAGGTTAGTCTGAAAGAACTGAGCTCCGGCATTTACCTTTTTTTGGTCCTTTATTGCCTGTAGTTCAGGATCGGATGCAAAAGGAGATGTAGCCGCCCCGAGAAAAAAACGGGGCGGGTATTTCATTTTACGCCCGTCGAGATAGATACCTTGGTCTCTCATCTTCCTGAGGATCCAGAGCATCTGAACTGAATCGATATCAACAAAGTTCATATCGCTGGTCGGCGATGGTCCGACTATTGCATTATCACCGGTGACGCAAAGGATATTCCTGATCCCTAACTGACCTGCACCAATGACATTCGATTGAAGGCCGGTCCTGGTTGTGTCGCGGGCGGCAATCTGGTACACAGGTTCTGCATTAAGATCAGCAGCAACCTTGCAGCATGCCACAGCCGACATTTTCGGGTTTGCTGAAGAAGCATCAGTAAAGTTGATGGCTGTAACATAAGGTTTGACAAGTTCTATATCCCTTTTCAGCTTTCCTGAGTCAGCACCAAGAGGAGGCGTGACCTCAGTTGCCACGACAAACTGACCATCGCGCAGCCATTTTTCAAGATTTGATGCCGGCTCTTTGTTCACAGGCGGATGATATTCAGAATCACCCTGCCACCACGAAGGCTGCCTGATTGTTTTAAATACCGAGTCCCATATCTGGTTTTTCTTAAGCGTATCTTTGGACATCAGCGAGCCAAAGAATTTTCCTGTACCGACTTTCCTTACCTGCTTCACCACATCTCCCCACGTTTCAGTACCAACCTTATTCCAGTCGAGGGGAGGCAATATCTCAAGAAGAGTCTCCTCGCGTCCTTTTTTCTGAGCTCTTTTGTAAATAGAATACCAGATGCATTTCCTGGTCTCATCAACATAACATCTCTTTTCCGGGGTAACTCCGCCGCATGGCCCATTCCGCATTCCCTTGGGACATTCCATGGGACAGATGAAAGCAGTCTCCTGCAGCAGGCAGTTACCGCACATACGGCAGCCAAACAAAGGTCCCTTTATAAGGATCTCGGCTTTGGCAAGAAGACGTCTGCCTGTTTTCTCCTTCTTAAATGGGTAAAAAGCAGGCTGCCATCTGCGGGCAGGTTTAATGCCGGACATTTGCTTATTAAATTAAAATCAGTTGAAGGTATTTATTTAAATGCGGCTTTGAAAGTATTCAACAAATCTTATGGCAAAGTCGTCTCTTCCCATAATAAGGTCGGCGGCCCTGACAATTGATGTAATCTTTTCAGGATTTGCAATCGGACATGTCAGTCCGAACCATACCGACATCGCCATGAATACAGCGTTAAGCGATTCCCTGTCAGGCAGTCCGAATGATATATTGCTTGCTCCAAGTGTAATATTATGACCTAGCTTCTTCCGGATCAGCCTTATAGTCTCCAGTGTGATATTGCATGCCTGAGGTTCTGCACTTACGGCCATTGCAAGCGGATCAATGATAACATCTTCAGCTTTAATTCCTTCTTTAACAGCCCTTTCAATTATTTTCTCTGCTATTGCCACCCTTTTCTCCGGATCATTTGTAATGCCATCATCGTCCATACATAGTCCGATTACAGCAGCGCCATATTCTTTTGCAACAGGAAGCAGAGCCTGCAATGAATCTTCTTTCCCGTTAACTGAATTTATAAGGCATTTCCCTGAAGCTGCTTTCAGGGCAGCTTCAATGGCTCTCGGATTGGGAGAATCGAGACACAGGGGAATATCATACTTATTCAGTATTGCGATCACGGTTTCGGGTAGAAGCTTAAAATCATCAACACCCGGGAATCCGACATTTACATCAAGAACATCTGCACCGGCTCTGATCTGGCTTTCAGCAAGCTCAAGAACATAATCAAAATTATTCTCCTGCAATGTCGAAACAAGCTTTTTCCGTCTGGTGGGATTGATCGATTCGCCTATTACGATAACGGGGCCTTCAGTGTCAATAATAACCTCTTTTGTTCTGCCTGTAAGAACTGTTTTCATCGAGTCTTTACTTTATTTTTCTATTTCTTGAATTATTCTCAGAATCTATGTTAATAATCGGCCTCATCCCCCAACCCCCTTCTCCCAGGAGAGAAGGGGGCTAAAATACTTTAAGTCTATGCTTTTAAGCCCCTCCCTCCCCGGGGGAGGGGTTGGGGAGAGGCGATACTATACCACAAGCTGCTTAAGATAATTCACAGCTCCCTGCGGATCGGGGGAATAGAAGTCGGCTCCTATTTTATTGCAATATTCCTGAGTAACAGGAGCTCCTCCGACAAGGATCTTTAACCCGGAGTTTTTTTCTTTCAGGGAAAGGACTGTTTTTTTCATGTTTTCCATTGTTGTAGTCAGAAGAGCTGATAAGCCAACTACAGCACCCGGATTATCTTCTACAGCTTTCAAAAACTTCTCTGCGCCAACATCAACACCAAGGTCAATAACCTCCCAGCCCCCTCCTTCGATCATCATTGATACAAGGTTTTTACCGATATCGTGCAGATCGCCTGACACTGTCCCGATTATAAATTTACCCTTTCGTTTGGTTTCTCCCGACTGGAAAAATGGTTTCAGATGTTTCATTGCGCTGTTCATCGCTTTTGCAGCCATGAGCATCTGAGGAACGTATATCTCCTTCCTGCTAAACCTTTCACCTACGACAGCCATTGCAGGGATCAATGCATTCTCAAGAATTTCGTCAGGCTTTTTTCCCTCTTCAAGAGCCTGTTTCGTCAGTTCATCGGCACCATCCTGTCCTTTCATGTCGGGGGGGTATGGAGATATTTTATCTATTTTGCCTGTCTGCACACAGAGAGCAATTCTATTGAGAATATCATTCATATTAAACGGTTTTAAATGATGAAAATAATTTTTTATCCTAAAATTAACAAAGTTCTGCAACTTGCAGGTATCAAATTTATGTTTTTAATTTGACTGTAATAACCGCGTGCAGAAAAAACTGGATGTATGTATCAGATGTTTTAAATAGTAATCTTAAATTGCATAACTTTAATTTATTCTTAACTGTTTCTATCTATGAAATATTTAACTTCTGTTATTTGCTGGTTCTTAATAAATTCAACCATGGCTCAGAAAGGATCTACAGGTATGTTTCAAAACAGCATCGATATCGGCAATCCTAAAAATGCCGGTTCGGCTTCTTATAACAGTACAGATCAATCCTATTCTATAAAGGGATCGGGGTACAATATCTGGTTTGCAAGAGATGAATTTCATTATCTGTACAATTCGATAAAAGGTGACTTTATCCTTACGGCTAATTTTAAATTTGAAGGCAAGGGGACCGAGGCTCACAGAAAGGCAGGGTGGATGCTCAGGGCTTCGACAGATGAAAACTCACAACATATTTCAGCAACCCTTCATGGCGACGGGCTGACAGTGATGCAATGGAGGGATTTAAAGGGAGCTGAAATGAAAGATCCTGAAGATGAAATTTTTGCAAAAGGATCAGGTTATGAGATAATCCAGATGGAACGGTCGGGCAGGATCATTTTTATGAGAGCTGCACACGCCGGGGAACCTTTGGAAACTATCGGATCGTATGAAATGGTTAATCTTCCTGATGAGATACTCGCAGGATTGTTTGTATGCTCCCACAATCCGGAAGTTGTTGAAGAGGCTACCGTATGGAATGTTCGCATAGATAAACCCGTTAGTGAAAATTACAATCCCGGACGGGAGGGTTACGTTGGCTGCCGCATGGAGACTATGAATGTGTTTAACGGCAAAAGAGTGGTCATCTATGAAAAGCAGGGAAGGTTTGAAGCGCCTAACTGGATGCCGGATGGGAAAGAGCTGCTTTTCAATATGGATGGATTGATTTACAAAATCCCGGTGTCAGGAGGTGAACTGGTGAAACTCAATACCGGCTTTGCCACCAGAAATAATAACGATCATGGCATATCATTCAATGGCAAATTGTTAGCCATCAGCTGTCATAAAGAGGGCGCCGAAGGCGGCGGATCTGCGGTTTATGTTTTGCCCCTTAAAGGAGGGACCCCAAAGCTGATTACCGAAGAGACCCCGTCGTACTGGCACGGATGGGCTCCGAACAATAAGGAGGTGATCTATGTTGCACAGCGAGGCGGGAAAAAAGTATACAACATTTACCGTAATTCAATAAAAGGAGGTAAAGAGGTTGCCCTGACTGATATCCCCGAAGGGGAGCATGTCGATGGTTGTGAATATTCCCCCGATGGTAAATATATTTATTACAACGGAAGCCATACGGGAAATATGCAGCTGTGGCGTATTAAGCCTGATGGTTCCGGAAGGGAACAACTGACATTCGATGAATATAAAAACTGGTTCCCCCATATTTCGCCCGATGGAAAATGGATTGCCTTTATATCATTCCCTCCTGATATTGAGAAGAACAGCCATCCATCATATAAACGGGTTATGCTCAGGCTTATGCCCGCGGAAGGGGGTATGCCAAAGGTTATTGCTTATCTGTATGGCGGACAGGGAACAATTAACGTTCCCAGCTGGTCGCCCGACAGCCAGCAGATAGCTTTTGTAAGCAACTCCGGGAAATGATTATTAAAAGATCGTTTAATCAGAGAATTAACTTTTATATTGAAAACTAATTTATTTTCCGGCCCTTCTGAAATCAGATACTCAGAATGAGATCGGGCATCTATACAATACTCACTGTTACTGTTTTTGCAATATTATACAGTTTTACGGCAGTTGGCGTTTTTATTGTTATAATCCTCTCATGGTTCAAAGCGAAAAAGGCTGTCCAATTCCTTTGCATGATCTGGTCAAAATCGATATTTTTTCTTATGGGGAAGAACCTCAGAGTCATTGGCAAAGAGAATATCGATAAAAACAGAAAATATATTCTCGTAGCCAACCATGCAAGCTTATTCGATATTGTCGCAATAGCATCCTTTTTCCCGGAGGTCTCCTGGTTTGGACATGAACGGCTGCTCCGGGTTCCCGTTTTCGGCCGCTTCCTCAAACTTACAGATTATGTTCCGTTCAGAGAACCTACAGTGACAAATACAAGGCACATGCTCAACCAGTTGATGGGAAAAGCTGACTTAAAATCTGTTGCCCTATTTCCGGAAGGCACCAGAACCCTGAACGGTAAAATCAACCCATTCTACAGGGGATTCATTTATCTTTTCAGGACACGGGAAATAGGGATACTACCGCTGACTTTAAACGGTTTTTATAATCTGAAACCTAAAAACAGGTTTTATATCGATTTTAGTTCGAAGCTGGAAGTGATAATTCATAAGCCAATACCAAGAGAAGAATTGATTGATAAAAGTGATAATGAAATAGTCGACACTGTTAAAAGTGTAATTGAATCAGCTTATCGTTAATAACGGAAAAAACGTTTCGGTAATGAATGAGTAAAAAAAGATAAATGGGCTTTTATAGTTAATCCGGTTGCAGGTGGCGGTTTAGCTAAATCAAAGGTACCAGAAATTGAAGAGAATCTTAAAAAATACAATATTAACGGTGAAATAATTCTTACTGAACAACCCGGACATGCTTCTGAAATTTCTGCTTCTCAGGCAAAAAAGGGAACCAAATTCATAATAGCGGTGGGAGGAGACGGAACAATGAATGAAGTTGCCCGACCGCTTATAAATAATAAAGATGTTATCGTCGGTATTATCCCTGCCGGAACAGGAAATGATTTTGATCAGATACCCGGATTCCCGGTTCACTTTAAAGACAAAGACTGGGAAACTTTTTATAAGAAAAATGTGATCGCTCTGGATGTGGGAGTTGTGAACGATAAGATTTTTCTTAATGGCATGGGACTTGGGTTTGATGCTGAAGTTGCCGCTCAGAATTATACAGAAGATGGCAAAGTCAAAAAAGGCGGAGCCCATAAGTACATATGGCACATTGTTAAAACGCTTCTCTTTTTCAAAGAAAAAAGAATGACAGTTAAAAACGGATCGGATGTATCTGAAGCAGACTGCTTTATAAATACCATCTCGGTCGGCAGGAGGTTTGCCGGAGGTTTCTTTCTGACACCCAAAGCTATTGCCAATGACGGTTTACTCGATGTCTGTTCGATAAAAAAACTTAATCTCATCCAGAGATTCAGGTTATTATTGAAAGTCCCGAAAGGAGAACATATCAACGACAAAAAGGTTTTTTATTACCAGACATCCGCACTTGAAATTGATTTTCCGGAGAAGGTGCCTTTTCATGTCGACGGAGAAATTA
Source organism: uncultured Bacteroidales bacterium (assembly GCA_963753495.1). Taxonomy (GTDB): domain Bacteria; phylum Bacteroidota; class Bacteroidia; order Bacteroidales; family VadinHA17; genus LD21. The sequence goes on along the minus strand of CAVWCO010000006.1, from coordinate 49,658 downwards.
ATTTTTCAGATAAATTCACTGTTGGGATCCTTCCCGGTGCCCTGAACATAATATATAATCCTGATGGCAACCATTACTTCAGAATATAGAAATCGGGCTAACAGCTATGTTGCATTTTTCGATCTCGACAGGACGATTATCAAAGCCATAAGCGGAAGAGCACTTGCTCACAGGGCATTTAAAAAAGGCCTGATGAACATATCTGATATAGCAATTGCCCTTTACCTTGGACTTGCTTACCGGATTGGATTAGCTGATCCTGTTAAAATAATGGAAAGAATGCTGTTATGGGTTAAAGGTATGCCTGAACAGGATATTGAAAGATCTTTGCTCGGAAGTCCTGAGTGAAGTTCTGCTCCCCTCAGTTCATTCAGAAGTCCATAATGAGCTGAAGATTCACCAATCACGAAATGCAATAACAATAATCCTGTCATCATCTCTTGAACAAATATGCCAGGCAGTGGCTGACCACCTTAATATGGATGGGATTATCTGTTCCAGGCTTGAAGTCAGCAACGGACATTTGACAGGACGGCCGGAAGGGAATCTTTGTTACGGGCAGGAGAAAAAAATCAGGTTAAAAGAGTATTGTGAAAAGAATAACAATAAGATTGAAGATTCCTGGTATTATGGGGATTCCATTTCAGACCTGCCGGCACTGGAGGTTGTGGGGCATCCGGTATGCATTAATCCCGACAGGCAGCTAAGGAAGAAAGCTGCCGGAAATGGCTGGAAGATTTATACCTGGAACCATACAGTAAATGAAAACAAATAGGTTATATTTGAAGGTGTCAAATGTATTTCCGGAGCTTAATTAATTAAATCTAAAAAATATGAACAGGTGCATAATTATTATTATCATGCTGATATTTTCTGTTTCATGCAAAAACAATGTTAACGAAATGATAAAATATCCTGAAACAAAAAAGATCAGTTACGCAGACACACTCTTCGGGACAATTGTTGCTGATCCGTACAGGTGGCTGGAGGACGATATGTCGGAAGAGACTGCTCAATGGGTTAAGGAACAGAACATTGTTACCTTCGGATATCTGGAAAAGATCCCTTATAAGGGACAGATTTATGACCGGCTTAAAAATATGTGGAACTTTGAAAAATACACATTGCCCATAAAAGAAGGCATATACACCTATTTCTCAAAAAATGACGGGCTTCAGAACCAGTATGTCATTTATCGTCAGAAAGACGGAGAAGATCCTGAGCTTTTCCTTGATCCCAACAAATTTTCTGCCGACGGCACCACCTCACTTGGGGAAATCGGATTTTTCAAAGGACGGAAGCAAGGTGGCATATTCCATTTCTGAAGGAGGATCGGACTGGCGTAAGGTAATTGCCATGGATACTGAAACTAAAGAGATTATAGGTGATACACTCAATAACATCAAATTCAGCGGTATTTCGTGGAAAGGAAATGAGGGATTCTTCTATTCGAGTTACGACAGACCGGCAGGCAGTGAACTCTCGGCAATGACTGATCATCATAAACTCTATTACCATAAGCTCGGAACAGATCAGAGTGAAGATAAAGTTGTCTTCGGAGCCGATATTGTCAGAAGGTATGTGCAAGCTTCTGTCACAGAGGATGGAAGGTATCTTGTTGTAACCGCTTCAATATCGACAACAGGCAATGAGCTTTATATTATGGATCTGAAAAATGAGACCGCCGGTTTCAGGGTCGTTGTCGGAAATTTTCATAATACCCATTATATTCTGGATAACGATGGTTCAAGGTTGTTCATTTATACTGATCTGAATGCACCAAATGGTCGAGTGGTAACAACAGATGCTGAAAAACCAGGTCCTGAAAACTGGATCGATCTGATACCTGAGACTGAAAATGTGCTTTCACCTTCCACATGCTCAGGATATATATTTGCCAGCTACCTTAAAGATGCAATTTCAGAAGTTAAGCAATATGACCGTTCAGGAAAGCTTGTCCGCGACATTGCACTTCCCGGAATAGGGTCTGCTTCCGGATTCGGTGGCAAGCCGGATGATAAGGCAGTTTACTATTCATTTACCAATTATACATCACCATCAACTATCTACAGTTTGGACCCCGTAGGGGGAGACGCAAAGGTCTTCAAAAAGCCTTCCGTTAATTTCAGCAGTGATGAATATATATCGGAACAGGTATTTTATGCTTCTAAGGATGGAACCCGAATACCGATGATAATAACATACAGGAAGGACATGCAGAAAAACGGTAAAAATCCGACTATACTTTACGGTTATGGAGGTTTCAGCATAAGCGAGACACCGGAATTCGTCATCCCTGTTGCCGTATGGCTCGACCTCGGGGGAATTTATGCAGTACCGAATATCAGAGGCGGCGGGGAATATGGTGAGAAATGGCATCTGGCAGGTACTAAAATGAACAAGCAGAATGTATTTGACGATTTCATAGCAGCAGCTGAATATCTGACAGAAAACAAATATACTTCTCCTGATTATCTTGCAGTCAGGGGTGGTTCGAACGGAGGCCTTCTGGTAGGTGCAGTCATGACCCAGCGTCCTGAACTGTTTAAGGTAGCCCTTCCGGCTGTCGGTGTTCTTGATATGCTGAGGTATCACAAATTTACTGCCGGTGCAGGTTGGGCATATGATTACGGAACAGCTGACGACAGTCCTGAAATGTTCAATTATCTTCTGAAATATTCACCTGTTCAAAATGTAAGGGAAGGGATAAGTTATCCTGCTACACTGGTTACAACAGGTGACCATGACGACAGAGTCGTTCCAGCCCATTCATTCAAGTTTGCAGCCCAGCTTCAGGAAAAGCAGGCAGGCAATAATCCGGTGCTTATCAGGATCGAAACAAAAGCCGGACACGGAGCCGGGACACCTGTCAGCAAATCGATAGAACAATATGCTGATATTTACAGTTTTACTCTGTGGAACATGGGAGTTAAAGAGCTGAAGTAAAGCTGTAATCTGTTATCTGACAATAAAATCCTTCACATTAATTTCGCCATAAGCGACTTTAAGAAATGGTTTGCCATTTTCCAGACCTACATTACCGAATCCGGTTTCTGTAGAGATAAATCCGGTAAAATCACCAATCCGGGAGTCAATATACATGGTCTGTGAAAGAGCGTCATACCTTACACCCGTAAGTCCCTGAATCATCGCATAACTCGACATTGCCCGGGCATACCAATGTCCGCATTCATATTCATTGAATGGGTTTCTTAATCTCCCGTCATACCTGTCGCGTGCCGTTCTGACAATTTCCAGCCCCTTTTCCACCTCCCCCATCATCATCAGATGGCAAGCTGCCTGGTATTCAAAGCCTGTCCACACTTCATCGCAATAGACGAAAGGAAGCGATAGCTTCCCTCCTTTCGGCCATGTGCACAGCAGCAGACCGCCTTCATTTCCAAGGGCAAATGAAGGCCTTTGAGGATTGGAATGATCTGTAAGATCCTTTTTGAAATTATAATTGTAAACCGAGTTAAGGTGACTTGTGACTTTTAGAGGAGTCGACAATATTTTTCAGACCGCAAACCTCTGCTATCCAGCTGCCCAGAATACCATCCGACAGACAACCCTGTACCGTACTGATATTTTGGTCCTTCAGCCTGCAGAAGTTTCAGTGCATCCTCAGAATATTCCGATGACCAGGTTCCCTTTGAGGCGGTGACCGGATCAGGGGCGGTCAAACCATGTCCATTTTATTCTCTGGTAAAAGTATTCCCCGTTAAACAGATCTTCTTCAATAGCCTGCCGGCCTTTTAAATACAAAGCTTTATATTTTTCAACATTCTGCCCCAGATGGCTGCCCATTTCCGAAATTGCTTTCAGGGCTCCCAGGTAAAAGCTTGTGCACATTCCATCAGGTCCCCAGAATTCAATATCATAAGTGTTATGATGCGGTTCCTCAAGAGTCCCGGTTAAACGAGGATCCCATGTCCTTATTGAATAATCCATACTCTCAATAACCTTCGGGTATATCTTTTTAAGCCATTCTGTATCGCCGCTTATATGCCAGTCGCGGTATACTTTCATTATTCCTCCAAGCTGACCGTCGGCTGCAGCATAAAATGTAGCGGCAACCGGCCGTATAGGAAGGGCAGCCCTGAATGTCTGGTGACCCTCCTTATTCTGGTTCGGGCCAAATTCGGTTTCCCTCAGGGTCCGTTCAAGTTTCGGGAACAGATGCGGGATTGCCTGCGCATAATTCCATACATGCTCACACGAACCGGCGCAACAACCTGAATTATCGCTGCAACCCTCCCAGCTCCATAGCTTTCCGTCGGGCTGCCTCAGACAGGTAGGAGATTTAATAATTGTAAGGTTTGCTGCTATTGCTTCAAGAACCTCCGGTGGCAGTGAAGAGTTGTAGAAGGAATTACTGAATAATTCGCTCTTGCTGAAAAGATCTTTATAGTTTGTTTTCCAGTAGTTTGCAACCTCATTTATGCCATTCAAATTTACCGGAATACCAGGGTTTATAGAACGGATCGTTGCACGAGCATGCCGGATCGGTACACTCTTCATCATCAGGTTCAGTCGAATCCTGGCCATATTTCAGGTTTGTATCCGGCACATACCAGACCATCATTAACCGGATTGTTTTAGTTTCACCCGGTTCCACACGTAAATGGAACATATAAAGAAGCTCCCGGAGCATCTGCATGGGCAGGAGATGTATTCCTGGTTTCACCCTTTAAAATGGTGTTCCATGTAATTGTAAGGGGATCCCACCATCCTCCCCTGAACCAGCAGTGATCAACAATAGTCCCCGGTTCACTTGTAAATATGGCAAAGTCGCCCTTTTTTTCCGGATTTTCACTTGTGCCCTCCTCAGATAAAATGAATCCGCCTGAAATCGGTTTAATAGTTGCTCTACCGCCTGTCTGGCTCATAAAGTTCCGGGTATTATATGAAAATACCGCTTCAACTTTTGAATTTCCTTTATTCTTAAATGTATATTCGAGAGCTCCGGCAGGCAGGCTCGAATTATCGGCATCAGTCGGAATGAAGGGACTCCATCCTTTAATTGTTACATTGAGAGGAACATCATCATCGTTAAGTTCGATTGTTGCGAAAGGGAACCTTGCAAGAAAAGTGCAGTTTTCAAAACGGGGAAGTCCGTAGCTTGCTCCTGCGGAACCGTTTCCTGAACTGGGCTGACCGAAATGCTTCCATCCCGGTACCTGTCCTTCGATAACCTTTGTCCCCTTTTCAAAACCTTTTACATGTAATGCAGCAAACATGCATGGTTCATTAAAAATATCCGGACGGTTTCTTACCGACATATGGGAAATAGCTCCGGTACCTTCAATACAGAACATTCCCGCTCCTATACCCCCGACAGGGAAAGCTATCCTTGAGAGGTATTCGCCTGAATAGGAACCGTTATATGAATGTCCGTCCTTTACAAAAATCTGTTCCTTCTGTGAACATGATATCACCGGGAGGATAAAAATGATACCAATCAGATAACCGAAATGGGAGAATTCTACTCATTATGATTATGTATTAATTGATGTTGTAGGGGCGTTGCATGCAACGCCCGTACCACGATAAAATATAACGTCCGCACCACGATACAATGCAACGCCCGTACCACGATAAAATATAACGTCCGTACCACGATACAATGCAACGCCCGTACACAATACCATTCAACGCACCTGCAATCAGCTTTCGAGAATTAGTTTCAATCTGTCGCACAGATCTTTCAGACCTTCGGGAGTATCGCCTCCGGGCATTTCAATACCTGTCCATCCCTGATAACCTGTTTCATCAAGAGCTTTCATCACTGCACTCCAGTTTACATCGCCTTCACGGAGTTTGACTTTGAATCCTGCTGATTTGCCTTCGGTATCAGCTATCTTACGGCTGTATTCCTTAATATGGACTTTAGCGATCCTTTTTCCAAGAATTTTTATCCATTGCTCAGGCCAGCCATAGGCAAGGATATTGCCGCAATCGAAATAGGCACCCACAAAAGGGCTCTGGAACTCGATCAATATATCTGGCTGCTTCCATCGGGCTGAGAAGGAAATTATTCCAGACATTCTCGATTGCAATTCTCACATTCAGTTTCTCAGCTGTCGGAATCGCTTTTTTAATCTCCTCAACTGACCGGTTCCAGCATTCATCATAGCTTACTGTATCCGTTACCCTTCCGGGAACAAGCAGTACCGCATCGGCACCGAAAACATTTGCATCTTCAAGGGCTACCTTCAGGGCCTCAACACCATCCTCCCTTACTTTTGGATCGGGACTTGAAAGAAGTAATTTCCAGTGGCTGTGAATCGCAAACGCTGTGGATTTTCAGACCGGTTGATTCGCGGGCCTGAGCACCTCATTTCTGTCGAGATGGCTGTCGACTTCAACCCCGTCGAATCCGGCAAGTTTTGCAGCCAGAAATCTTTCCATAACTGTTTTTCCTGTACCGATGCTTCCCCACATTATCCCTTTTTTAAGATTTCTTTGTAATGCGTGATCCGGCAACCGGAAATCCGCGAAAAGGTACTGCAGTAAGAAATGCAGAGGCCATTGCTCTCTTTTTGTAAATTGCCTTCTGTTCATACTATGTTAGTTTAGGTTCAGTTCCTATTACAGGGGGTATTTCCGGTATTCCCGGAACAGGTCCGAATTCATATATCTTCGGGCCAAGCGCCATATCAGAATTCATTACCTCATCCCATGTAACATCCTTTCCTGTGTAAGCCGACATGCGTCCCATTATTGTTATCAGGGTGGAATTTATCTGTGCTTCAGCATCGCTGACAGTGTTTCCTGTTCGTATTCCGGTAATAAGGTTAATATGCTCCTGAACATACGGATCCGTAACTTTCCATGTTTCATCAGTTGAACCCTCCTCAGGGTAAGGATATTTCCAAATCTCTTCTCCTTTGAGGTTATAAAGAGTGCCTTTGGCATTGGCAAATCCCCTGGTCCCTGTAATAAACTGCTCTGTTAAATTGCTGCAGCCGGTTATCTGCCTTGCTGCACAATGTGTGTGCATTCCATTATCGTATATATATTCAACACTGAAGAAATCGTACTGATCGCCTGTTACCCTTCTCTGACGGCCGCCCCAGCCAATAGCCTTTACCGGGATCTTGCCAATATACCAGTTCATTACATCAACTTCATGAATGAATTGTTCAACGATATGGTCGCCTGATGTCCAGCAAAAATTTGCCCAGTTTCGGAGCATGTATTCCATATCTGTCCATCCGGGTTGCCTCTGGATCGCCCATAGAGATCCTCCGTTCCTGGTAATATGTGCACTGACAATATCGCCTATTTCACCATTGGCCACTCTCCGCCATGTTTCCATAAAATCCTTTTGTACGCGTCTGATAGTTCCGCTGATCATGCATAATCCTTTTTCCTGTGCCCTTTTGGATGCAACCATTACCTTGCGTGCTCCCACAGGATCGACTGCAATCGGCTTCTCCATGAAGATATGTTTTCCGGCATTTACTGCTGCCTCAACATGCGACGGCCTGAAAACCGGTGGTGTACATAACAGTACCACATCCACTCCAGAGTCAATGACTTTTTCATAGCTGTCGAATCCGATAAAACAATTTTCGTCGGGAATTTCAACATTCTTGTTTGCTTTCAGCTGCTCCCTGCACTGATCGAGCTTATCTTTAAATACGTCGCCGAGTGCCGTGATCTGAAGGTTCGGGCCTGCATCAAGAAAATTCACCGCTGCACCCGTACCCCTTCCGCCACACCCTATAAGGCCGGCTTTAAGAGGTTTACCATCGGGAGCCTGAGTTAAAAGGACCGGAAGTTCCAGCTTCTTTTTAGCGGGTTCGCGGCTGCATGATGAAATCAGGCTGGATGCTCCGGCTGTCCCTAAAGCTGCCAGTGTGGCTTTTGAAATAAAACTTCGGCGGTCAATTCCGCCCTTTATGATTTGTTCTTCCTTATTATTACTTTCCATATTCTGTTTTCGATTTTTAGTTTTTCTTTTTCTTACTTCATTGTCTTTTGCCATTCCTCTTATCTTCCCCGTCAAATCGGCCCCTGTCGCTCTTCAAAGGGGGAATTCTTAAGCTTCGGTCTTTTGCCTTTTGCCTTTTTAATATACTTCCAGCTCCCGCCATGAAGGTAATTTCGGATATTTAGAGTGGGGATCAGTCTGGTACCAGTAACAAACTGATGCGATATCTGATTTCTGGGCAAGGTATCTGCCACCCTGTCTCCAACCCAGATCCTGTATTGTGATCTTAAGGTCTTTATCAAATCGAATGGGGTCCATTATATGCCATCGATAAAGTCCAAAACGCTGCATTACATTGTAATGACCGTCGCCCCTGATTACCTGGTGCAAGACCGGAGTAGGGAGTACAAAACTCTGTGTAATTTACCTCTTCAACTCCGGCAGCGTTTTTCTTCCTTGTGTCAAAATCATAGGAGCCGCATATATAATCTTCTGTTCCCGTACCGCAGATCGTTGGAAATTTTGTATCTCCGTCAATGAAGAATTTAATTTCACCTTCACCCCACCATCCGTTATTATTAACGCCCCATGCAAGATAAACGCCGACATATTGTCCTTTTCCTTTTATACCGTCAACAATTGTGTAATCAGAAGTTTCATTAGTATTAAGCCTGCGGTACTGAGCATGGAAATAGGCTGCATCATCCGGCACATCTGTAAGAGTATAGTCGATCTGGTAATATAAAGTCATTGGATCGGCATCACCGATGTTTTCCATTGTTATCCGGCATTTTTTCCTGAAAGGCATAACCCAGTAGCAGTTGAAAGCGCTTCCGGGATTCACACAGACAGCTGATGATACAAGTGGTGCATATGTTCCCCAACCCATTCCAAAAAAGTCTCCTACAGGGCATTCCACCGATGGTTCCGTCTCATCATCCCAGTAGATCCGGAGAATCGAAAAACGCCATTTCCCGGCAGGTGTCATCCATATATGCTGTATAGCTCCCGGACCATCAATAACAGCCATCGTGAACGTCTCTCCTGGCTTTATCCTGACATAAGGGTTCACTTTCCATCCCTGACCAAGGTCACGCGCAGCGTTAGCAGCATTGGCAACATTAGGCTTGTCTTTATCCTCAAGGCTGGCCATGCCGGCTTTGCCTTTTTCACCCGTAAAATTCTCAGGACTTATCGACCGTGTTTTTGCATCGGATAACCTGTAAAGGTTTCCCATATTCATGTCAAGACCGTTAAAGCTTTTCTGGGAAAATAACAGAAATGGCACCAGGAGAAACAGCAATGTAAGAGCAAGATTTTTCTTCATATTATCAGGTTTATAGGTTACAAATCACAAAACTGTATATTGGTTATTGGTTATTGAGTTGCTTAAAATTAATAAATTATCTGTATTCGCTCTGTGAAAATTCCTGATATATTTAAATCCATTTTAAATTTTATTATTCATTTACTTTATGAATCCTTTGTGTAAACCATTGTTTTCCTTTGTGGTTAAATTTTTTTACCACAAAGTCTCTCAAAGGTTATTACTAAGTAACACAAAGGAATACAACAACTTAATGAATTATGAATTAATCAGATTAAAGAGAAAGAACATCCGGTAAAAAAATCAACAGATTGATTAATCACCATTATGAAAAGAGTCTTTATTACAGCTGCTGTTATCAGTATTTTTATCCTTACTGAATGCAGGAATGAAAATATAAGTGTAGAAGGTACACTATTTATTATCGGAGGAGGAGACCGGACCGAGGCAATGATGAACGAGCTTGTTGATTTAGCCGGGATCAGAAACAGGGGTTATATGTTTGTGCTGCCTATGGCCAGTTCTGTTCCGGACAGTGCCCTGATCTGGGCAAGAGAAGATTTCACTGATACCGGAATTAAAATTATTCCGGGTTTTAATTTCCGTCAGGGAGAAACTCCTCCCGGGTCACAGCTTGATTCATTAAGGAATGCGAGCCTTATCTATATCAGCGGAGGCGACCAGTCGAGATTTATGTCAGTAGTCCTTAACACCCCTCTCATCGATGCAATTCATGAAGCATATAAAAACGGATCTGTAATTGCAGGTACAAGTGCCGGTGCCGCTGTCATGAGCAGGAAAATGATAACCGGGAATCAGAAAAAACATCCGAATACTGATGAAGGCTTTATCACAATAGAGGAGGGTAATGTTGAGCTTAATGAAGGGCTGGGACTTTTACCTGATGTTATTATTGATCAGCATTTTATTAAGCGTCAAAGGCTTAACAGGCTGGTAGCGGCTGCAATTGAAAATCCCGATCAGGTGTGTGCTGGAATTGATGAATCAACAGCAATTATCGTAAAAGGCAATATTGCCAGGGTAACCGGACAGGGACAGGTGGTTGTAATCAGAAACAGTGAGGGCAGCAAAACAATTCAGGATGGATTACTTGGTACCGATAAGCTTGAGCTTTGTGTTTACCTTCCGGGGCAAAGCTTTAAGCTTCGAATGTAAAATTACTTTTTGGCTCATGGAACGAGCCATTTACTCATAAGCTCCTTTTTTCAGAAGTACCATGTCTTTTACGACCCATTCCCCCATTGCCATAAGATGTACCAATTCTATTCCCTGATTAAGGAAAAGAAGATCGGCATCCATCCCTTTCGCAACAGATCCTTTCCCGGGAAGCTTCAGAATTGATGCAACATTTGATGTAAGTACCTTTAGTGCAGTTTCATGAGGGATCTTCTCAATAAGAATTGCATCGGCCAGTTCCCTTAAATTTGAGGAGGGTAATCCCATCTTCAAGTTTTATGAGCCTTCCCTGATCATCAAATCCGGGAAGGGATCCGCATGAGTCTGATGAAAAAGTTATGTTTGTAACAGGGACTCCGGCTTCAAGCAATAATTTAAGGGCCGTTGAAGGTTTAATCTCCTCATCAGTGAAGTATGGCCATGAACTGGTTGTAATATCAATATAGCCTTCCCTCCCGTACTTTTTGGAGTCTTCAAAAATGTAATCGTTCCTGTTGCAGTGTGTCGGAAGAAACTGATTATATTTCAGCATGCTTTTATTCACAGCTTCATAAATCGGACTGAATGGGTTCCTTGCATCGCCCATGTGAATATTCACAATTCCTGCTTTTTTGCCAAGCATCCCTCCTACCCTTGCATGTGCTGCAATCCGGATAAGCTCATCAGTGGAAGGACAAGAGCTCCGGTGATCTGATAAAGCAAGCTCCCCTACACCAATAACTTCTTCAATCAGTGCAATATCCCTTGCTATATCGCCGGTAATTGTTGGTGATGGTACCTGGTAGGCACCGGTCCATATCCATGCTGATGCTCCTTCATGCCTTATTGCTTTTGCCTTCATCAAAACCGATTCCACGGTTCTGGTAAATCCGTCGGTTCCGAGGCAGCCAATAACTGTGGTCACTCCGCCCTTAAACATTTCAGAAAGCGCCAGCTCGGGAGTCCTGGTCGCAGGTCCGCCCTCCCCTCCTGCACCAGCTATATGAACATGATTATCAATAATTCCAGGAACAATGATCAGTCCTTCTGCATCGAACACCTCAGCTTCAAAGCCCTCCGGGATCTTAATCTTTTCCGAAATTTCCAGAATAGTGGTTCCTCCGGTCAGAATATCTTTCTTGCCGCAATATTCCGGACAATATAGTTCAGCATTCCTGATAAGAAGCATAATTCAGTTATTAGAGTTTTATGAAAAAGTAAAATTAGCCAATCTGAAGTACATAAATCAATGCCTTATCATATTTTGACTATTTTTACTCAATGCCTGATTTTCTTTTCAGGAACGGCAAGCATTTTTAATAATTTATTTGAAACCGCATGGGTCTGAAGTTTAAAGTTCCTCACAATCTGGTAATTGTATTCAGTATTATAATAGTATCTGCTGTCATGACCTGGATAATCCCGGGAGGAAAATTCGACCGTCAGACTGTAGAAGTGAACGGGGTTGAACGGAGTGTAATTGTCAACGGATCATTTCACTATGTTGAAAGTCAGCCGCAAACCTGGCAGATATTCTCTGCCTTCTACAAAGGATTTATAAATATGTCGCATATAATTGTTTTTATCCTTATGATCGGTGGAGCATTCTGGATAATGAATGAAACAAAATCAATTGATGTGGGCATATACTCGTTCCTGGGATTTACAAGAAGGATGGAGCGATTCCGTCTGGTTAAGCTGTTAGGAGTGAACAATATAATCATTTCGCTGATAATGATTTTATTCAGTTTCTTCGGAGCAATATTTGGTATGTCAGAAGAGACAATTGCCTTTGCAGTAATTTTTGTGCCACTCTCAATATCAATGGGTTATGATTCTTTGGTAGGCATTGCCCTTTGCTATTTTGCTGCGCATATTGGCTTTGCCGGAGCAATCCTGAATCCTTTCACGGTCGGAATTGCCCAGGGACTGGCAAGTGTGCCGTTATTCACAGGTATAGAATACCGCACATTATGCTGGATTATCATAACATTTGCTGGAATTATGTTCGTTCTCTGGTATGCGGCAAAAATCAGAAGGGATCCGCGTAAAAGTATTATGTATGAGGCCGATGAATACTGGAGGAAAAAAGGGAATTCTCATATTGAGGAGATTAAATATTACACGCCGCTGTCAGCATGGATTGTTGCACTTCTGACAGGTATTGTTCTTGTTATGTTTGCAGTCAAATTTCCTGTTACCAGTCTTACTGTGGGTTTGTCACAAATCTCTGCTCCTCTTCTGCCTGTTCTGGCAGGCCTTTATTTTATTTTAAGTTATATTACACTGAAGAAATCGATTCATTTTTTTGTTCTCAATATACTCGCTTTCACAATGATATACCTGGTGATTGGTGTTCTTGGGTATGAATGGTATATTATGGAAATAGCGGCTCTTTTCCTGGCAATGGGCCTGGTGACCGGATTTGCGGCAGGCAGGAAGCCCGGAGAAACAACAAAATTGTTCGTAGAAGGTGTCAAAGATATTGTTTCAGCATCGCTGGTAGTTGGTTTTGCAGGAGGCATAATCGCAATTCTGACTGACGGCCAGATAATTGACACCGTTCTTAACTCCCTGTCAGGGGCTCTTGAGGGCGCAGGCCAGATGTCGTCAATCACAATTATGTATGGATTTCAGTCGCTGCTAAACCTTATAATTACTTCAGGATCAGCAAAAGCTGCCCTGACCATACCAATTATGGCTGAGTTTTCAGATATAGTCGGACTTACCAGGCAGGCTACAATAATGGCATTTCAATTTGGCGCCGGCTTTACAGATATGATCGCTCCGACTTCGGGTGTCCTTATAGGAGTACTGGGGATGGCAAGGATTCCCTATGCCAAATGGCTCAGGTGGATCGCACCTATCCTTCTGATCCTGGTTATTCTGGGATTTCTGCTGTTAATCCCGACGGTGACTATGAAACTTAACGGATTCTAAAAAGTATACCTGACCGAAAGAGCCAGTACGTCTCCCCAGAACCCTGTTTCACCTGTCAGGTTGAACACAGGTTTCCAGTCGAGACTCAGATTGATAGGAACATCAATGAATGTATATTCCATGCCAATTATCCCGTCAATACCCAATACTACGTAGCTTGTCTCTGATTCTCCCCAGGGAGTATTACTACCATTATAGAATCCAATGTGACCGCCGAATCCGAAATACCAGTTCAGCCGGTCAACATCGAATGCGTTATTTGTAAATTCATAGAGTCCGGTAATTTCAAGCCCCTGCCAGCGTGTAGTCAGTAACCCTTCAACCGCTGATTTCTCTCCCAGAAAATGTTTGGCTGTCACTCCTATTGATGTACCTAACCTGAGGCCAATAGCATTATTATAGTCCTGCGCAGAAGCAAAAGCATAAATGAAAATAGTTAGTGTCAATGTCAGAAATATTTTTTTCATATCATTTGGTTTGGATTTGATACAGCAAAAGTAATAAAAACCTTAAAAAAAGGAAATGGTCTGACTATTCTTCCATTGACGGTAATTTTCAAAGCTCTGATAGTTTATTCGCATCCTTGAACCTTGCTTGCCTTATTTGGTTAAATTTGAGCCGCCATATTTTAATACTGTCTGACTTGTTAATAAAGTTCACAAAAAGAAAATATTTTCTTCTAATCCGGATTTTGATATTCCTGCTGATCAGCCTGAATATTTATTCCCAGGAATCTGAAAAGACCATAATCAAAGGCACTGTAACTGATGCTAATACAGGCGATCCGGTTCCTTATGTTTCAGTTTTGCTGAAAGGAACTTCTGTCGGCACGATTACTGACCGCAATGGGAAATATCTCATAAAGACAAATGTTAAGGCTACTGAAGTCAGGTTTTCATTTATTGGTTATGAGACAGAAGTGAGAAGTATCCGGAATGGGGCTGAACAGACTATAGATATCAGCTTAAAACTCTCATCCATAACTCTCGATGAAGTTACAGTGAAACCCGAGGAAACGGGAGTACAGCAATAAAAATAATCCTGCTGTGGATCTGATTGAAAAAGTCATTGAACATAAAGACCTCAACAGGAAGGAATCTTACAGTTACCTCGAATATGAAAAATATGAAAAGATTCAGCTTGCATTAAGCAATGTAAATGAGACTTTCAGGCAGGCTAAAGCATTCGAAAAATATGCCTTCATTTTTGAGAATACTGATACCACAAAACGTATCAGCAATAATGTTCTTCCTATCTTCATCAAAGAGACTGTTTCCGATCATTATTACAGGAAGGAACCTGTGGCCACAAAGGAAATAGTCCGTGCCACCAAAACTGTCAACCTTCAGGAATATCTTGATAATAAAGGTGTTGCTGCCAACCTAAATCATTTGTTTCAGAACATAAATATTTATGACAATGAGATCCTGTTCATGACAAACAAGTTTTTAAGTCCCCTGGCCGGTACTGCTCCCGCCTTTTACAGGTATTATATCACCGACACCCTGCCGGTAAAGGATATCAGTTGTATAAAGCTATTCTTTGAACCAAGAAACCAGGCTGATTTCCTGTTTCACGGCAACCTGTATATAACTATGGATAGCAGTTATGCAGTAAGGGAAATTGACATGGGAATAAACAGGAATATCAATATTGACTGGATAAATGATATCAGTATTAAGCAGGATTTTGATAAGTTCAGCCAGAGTCTCTGGATGCTTTCGAGGGAAGAGATCTCAATTGATGCGGGTGTTGTAAAAGGTGAACTTGGTTTATACGCGCAACGTACTGTATCATACCGGGATTATATCATTGATGAACCTGTTGATGACAAGATTTTCCGCGGTCCTGTAACGAGCGATGAAATAGATCCATTATCCGATGATCCTGATTTCTGGGAAGTCTAACAGGCATCTTCCTCTTTCGAGATCGGAAAGTGCGATTTACTCAATGATTGACAGCATCAATAATGTACCCGCATTCAAGCGCCAGATGGGGATTGTTATGCTGCTTACAACTGAATTTTACGACCTGGGCAAAGTAGAATTGGGACCCATCGGAAACTTCTACAGTTTCAATACGATTGAAGGATCAAGATTCAGGTTTGGAGGAAGAACGACAACAGATTTCAGCAGGAAAACGACACTGGACGGCTATATCGCCTATGGATCAAAAGACAATGAATTTAAATATAATGCAGGGATAACATATTCCCTTACGCCACGCACAATTTACCAGTTTCCGGTAAAATCGGTCAGGCTGAGTTACCAGAAGGACCTTAAAATCCCGGGGCAGGAGATCCAGTTTACGTACAGGGATAATTTCTTCCTCTCTTTTACCAGGGGTGAAAATGATAAGTTTACCCTTAATAATACCTTAAGATTTGAGTTCCTGAATGAATTTGAAAACCATTTTTCATACCTCCTGGGATACAATTTTACCCGTCAACAGCCCCTTGGCACTCTTTATTACGACTACGACGGAGATGTAACAACCCCTGACAATGTAAATGAAATAAATATTTCTGAAATCTACCTCAATCTGCGATATGCTCCAAATGAAACTTTTTACCAGGGTAAATTATACAGGGATCGTTTCCCAAATAAATATCCTGTCATTCAGCTTAAAACCGCAATCGGGGCAAAAGAGATAAATAACGATTATGATTACCAGAGGCTTCAGATGAATATCAGCAGGAGATATTATATATCAATCATCGGTTACACTGATGTCGCCATTGAAGCCGGAAAGATCTTTGGGACAGTTACATACCCCTTATTGTTTATTCATACGGCAAACCAGACATACGCCTACCAGAGAAATTCATATAACCTTATGAATTATCTTGAATTCGTCAGCGATAAATATGCTTCGCTTAATATCGATCATTCATTTAACGGATTTATCTTCAATAAATTACCATTAATAAAGAAACTAAAGTTCCGGGAGATCATTACATGCAAGATTCTTTACGGCGGGCTGGGCAGCAATAACAATCCTGATAATAATGACGATCTGTTCCATTTTCCCGTCGACAGCAATAATATGCCCCTGACTTATACACTCGAAAAGAAGCCATATATTGAGGCTGGAATCGGTCTTTCAAATATCCTGAGGGTTTTCAGGGTCGACATGATTAAACGTTTTACCTATCTCGATCATCCGGGTATCTCCGGTTTTGGATTCCGGGTTCAGTTCAGGCTGGATATATAAAAGAAAGAGAAGGAGTTACCCCTAATCCTTCTCTTCTCATAAACCCGGATCTCAAAGATCCGGCATTGATCAACAACCTTAAACAAACCTAAAACCTTCCTGATCTGACTAATTGACAAAAAACATGTATTTAAATATAAACCCGTTTTCACGTAACCACCAGCGATAAGCTTTGGCGATCTTTCTTCTTTTAAGTAATACTGTTCCTGTTTCTTTTGATGATATGCGGTAAAATGTTCTCATTTTTCTAATTTTTTTAATATGCATGCCATTGATGTAAAATTAAACTTCAGACCAATGCGTGTCAATACTCTTAAGCTCAATTAGTGGACAAATGCGATAATATATAATGAGAGCTGGTCAATGAAATCATGATGATTAAAAACAGAACTGATCATCTTATAAAAGGAAAAAGGTTATTCGTCAAAACAGGTCCTGAATTTATCGGGAACAAAGCTTCAAATTGATCTCATGATATATTGAGCTGACCAAATGTACTGGAATATAATTATTTAGGATTCCAGATCTGAGAATCTGGAAGAGATCTCCGATTTTGACAAATGACCGGTACAATATGACAAGATTATCAGTAAAATGAGGATTCTGGTGGAAAAACATTCCAATTTTACCCTGTAAGACGTCAATTAAATCATGAAAACAGTAGTTTTACAGTAAATATTCTTAAACCAAAAAATGGTCTAGTTTACTATTTAGAACTTAAAATAAAATCAAATCTGAGCCATGCCACTTAATATTTCGGATAATTTACCAGCAGTGAAAATTCTCGAAAAAGAGAACATTTTCGTGATGAAGGAGACAAGGGCGGTTCACCAGGATATAAGGCCTTTGCAAATACTTATATTTAACCTGATGCCTGTTAAGATCACCACCGAAACGCAGATCTTAAGGCTTCTGTCAAATACCCCTCTGCAGGTTGAGATCACCCTTATCTATACAAAGATGCACCTGTCGAAAAATACTCCCAGGGAGCATCTCGACTCATTTTACAAGACTTTTGATGATATTTCCACCCATAAATATGACGGGTTGATTATTACCGGTGCCCCTATCGAGCATCTTGAATTTGAAGAGGTCGATTACTGGGAAGAGATGGTTAGAATAATGGACTGGGCCGATCACCATGTCACCTCGACAATGTTCATATGCTGGGCTTCGCAGGCTGGTTTATATCACCATTACGGCATCCCTAAATACATGAGGGATGATAAGATGTTCGGCGTTTTCAGGCATAAAATCTACAGCAGGACCAACCTTCTGACCAGAGGCTTTGACGATGATTTTCTTGCACCTCATTCAAGATATACAGAAGTCCGTAAAGAAGATATAGAGAAAATAAAGGATCTTGAGATCCTTGCCGATTCTGAAGAGGCAGGAATTTATCTTGTTGCTACAAGGGACCTGAGAAGGATTTTTATAACAGGTCATTCAGAATATGATCCTCTTACTCTCAAATCGGAATACGACAGGGATGTTGCCAAAGGTCTCAAGATAAAAATACCGGAGAATTATTTTCTTAATGATGATCCGGAGCAAACACCAATGGTCAGATGGAGAAGCCATGCAAGCCTTCTGTTTTCGAACTGGCTGAATTATTGTGTCTACCAGGTAACTCCGTATCTTCTTGATAATAACAGGGAATAGCTTTATTCACTCTTTATGTTCTTTAAGCCAGGATCACAGGGAATCCTGGTCTTAACAAAATGAGTTATTTGCTATACACTTTACCCCGTTTTTTCCTGTCAGGTCTCCTGTCGGACCATTTTGACGGTTTCCTTCCGTTATGATCTCTCCGTGCAGGTCTTTCACCCTTTTCCTGGGCTATCTCCACTGCGACTCTTCTGTCCATGAATTTAACATTGCTCAATGCTCCTATAAGGTCATCAGCATAACCAGCCTCAACTTCAAAAAAGGAAAAGGTCTTCATCAGGTCAATCTTACCGATCGGAATTTTTTTACCCCGGGTATTGGAGTTTATAAGATCAATCAGCTGTTCCGGGAAAAATCCGTCAGCTTTACCGAGATTTATGAACAGCCTTGTATAGTTACCGTTGTACTTTTCACGGGAATCATTTCTGCGCCCTCTTTCAAAGCGGCCCTCTCTTTCAGGAACAGGATCAATAAGATCTTCACCATGGCGGTAATCATCAAGGAACCTGTCAAATTCAAGTGAAATCACTCGCTTTAGAAGCTCTTCCCTGTCCAGCCCTTCAAGTTTCATTTTTATTTCAGGAAGAAATTTCTCTATCTCCTGGTGATCGGTAGACACAGTTTCCAGCTTATTTACCCAGTTGAACAGTTGCTTTCCGCATATCTCACTTCCCGTTGGAATAGGAATGGCTTTAAAAGGCTTTTTTACCAGTCTTTCAATCTTCTGAAGATTCTGTTTTTCCCTCAGGTGAACAAGTGAAACAGAAATTCCTGTTTTCCCTGCTCTTCCGGTCCGGCCGCATCTGTGCGTATAAACCTCAGCATCGTCAGGAAGGCTGAAATTAATGACATGAGTAAGGTCGTCAACATCCAGCCCGCGAGCTGCAACATCAGTTGCCACCAGCAACCGGAGGTTCCTCAGCCTGAATTTCTGCATTACAGCGTCGCGCTGCGATTGCGAAAGATCTCCGTGAAGCGCATCCGCATTATAGCCGTCATTTATCAGTTTTGATGCAATATCCTGGGTTTCATTACGTGTGCGGCAGAAGACAATTGCATAAATATCGGGTTCAGAATCGGCAATGCGTTTCAGAACCTTGTATTTGTCCCTGGCATGCACCAGATAATAAGCATGACTTACATTTTCAGCTGATGAGTTTTTTGTTCCAATTGTAATTTCGGCCGGATTGTTCATGTATTTCCTGGCGATTGTTGCGATCTCAGATGACATGGTTGCTGAAAAGAGAAGAGTTCGCCTGTTTTCCGGAACCTCCTCAAGAATTTCATTTATGCTGTCAAGAAATCCCATGTTAAGCATTTCATCAGCTTCATCAAGTATTACTGTACTTACACCAGAGAGTTTTGCCGCCCCTCGTCCGATCAGATCGATCAGTCTTCCGGGTGTGGCAACAATAATATGAACGCCTTTCTTTAATCCCCTGATCTGATTATCAATGCTTGCTCCTCCGTAAACTGCAAGTATTTTCAGATCGCCTGTGTACCTGGCATAATCAGTCAGATCGCCGGTGATCTGAATGCAAAGTTCACGTGTCGGGCAAAGTATAAGTGCCTGGGTGATGTTTAATTTCAGTATCGGTTGCCTGAACCAGTGGCAGGCCGTATGCTGCGGTCTTTCCTGTTCCGGTTTGTGCAAGGGCGATAATATCAGTATCATCACCCAGCATCAGCGGGATCACTTTTTTCTGTACTGGCATGGGCTGGTCAAATCCAAGTTCCTGAACCGCCTTCAGAATACCGGGAGTAAATCCCATTTCTTCAAATTCTATCATTAAAATGTTTTTGATGTGCTTTCGGGAGCGATGGATTTGTTATCCCGGCTGAAATGAACTCAAATACAGACTGGGCAAAATGTCTGACAACGCTTTGTGGAAATCACTTTATTAATCAGGGGGCGAAGGTAATCAAATAAACCATCAATCAAAATTGGCAGGCAATATTTAATAAGGTGTATTCAGGATAATTTTTAATTTATTGAAAATAAATAGATTATTCCGATATATAAACGTACCTTGCGCCAAAATTAATAAAAATTATATTATGAGTAAAGGAACAGTAAAATTCTTCAATGAATTTAAAGGATTTGGATTTATTAAAGAGGAGAATTCAACAAAAGAGTATTTTGTACATTCATCAGGATTAAAGGAAAACATCACAGAAAATGATGTTGTGACTTTTGATCTGGAACAGGGTAAAAAAGGATTAAATGCAGTAAATGTTAAACTTGCTTAGTTTATCTATTAATAATCATTTAAACATTTTGGTCCCGCCAAAAGCGGGACTTTTTATTAAAATTTAAAGAATTATGTTCGAAAAAAAACCAACTGTTTTTAAATCACCCGATCTTTCAAAACTGAAGGAAGTTATTATTGATCACAGAACAAAAATATATATTGCTCCCGGTGCAGATATTGAGGAGGCAAGAAATCGCTACTTTTCCAGGATCCTTGCCAAGAAAGCAGTATGAACAGTAAATCCGCCAGAACAGTAAGGTTATTCCTTGAATAATTTGACCTTCAATGCAGTAAGTCCTTTGGGTCCCTTACCGATTTCAAAACTGACTACATTGTTTTCCTTAATAGGTTCAAGCAGGTTATTTGCATGCACAAAAACGCTTTGCCGCGATTCCATGTCGCGGATAAAACCATAACCTTTTGAATCATTAAAGAATGTAACAACTCCCTTACGGACAAAATCAGGAGCTGTCTCAGGATTGTTTTTAGTTATCTTAAGCTCAATGCTGTCAACATCAACATGATGTCTTCCTGTCCGGATCGGGAGGTGTTGATGTGATCTTTCCGAATTCGTCAACATAGGCTATCATATCGTCGAAGTTGCTCTTTTTCCCTTCGCTTTTCCTCTTCGCACGCTTCTGTTCCTTTTCTTTTCTCTTTTTTTCTTTCTTCGTTCTTACTTCCTTTTTCCCGAATGTTTCCTGCGATCTGCCCATATATTTATTTAGTCTTGTTAATGTTCAAATTTCTGATCCAGCTACGAAAATGATGGTGTGCAGTGATAAACTAACCGGTTATATGATTAGCAGAATATTGCGCAAGATCGCGAAGCTGGATCTGCAGACAAAGGTACAATAAAATTTCAGGAATAATACTTTTCCCTTACTGCTGTTAATACATGCCACGTTTAAGCACTTATAAAACGGCCTGATCATCGACAGGGGAACTTATTCCGTCTATAACCAGCCTGAAATTCAGCTCAAAGACCTTAATTTTAATCCTTAATATAATACTATTAGTCAAAATCGGGGAATTTTTTTCATATTATTGATCCTGTTCATTATTATATAGATAATCAATACTTTAGATGGCATTATACTTTACTAATCCGGTATTTTGCATATTTCTGATAAATATCCCGGCTTTTTTGACAAGCAGTCTCCTTTTATACGGAAGTGGTTATTAATTGTCAATAATCTGCCTGATTTAATTGACAAAGAAATTGAAAAACCAGCTATAATCCCCACTAATTGGCATTTTGCGACTTGTCGGATATCCTCCCTGAAGCTATCTTTACTATACAACAAAGTACCCAAAGAGATGATAATTACATTCCCGGATAATACTGGATGATTTATGAAAAAACTTGCATTATTAATGGTATCGTGTATAATTTTTTCATGCAGCACAACAAAAAGAGCCTCCCTGGCTCCTGTAGAGAATGAATTGCTGAATACCAGAAGATATATCGGGAACTTTATTGATTACTGCCATACCGGGCCGGAAACATTTGGAGGCACACATCTGATCTGGATTAAAACCACTATGTTCAATACCTTTGGTAAAATATCGGCATATGGAAATAAATGTAATTTTTATCCCGGCGACAAGATCTATTTAAGAAGATTATTTGCTTCTCCGGAAAAATCGGGAAACTGGGATTACCTGATTGAAAATGATTCATCTGTATATTACAGGGTAAGCGATTATCGCTATGAGAATAATGTTCTGGTTCAGGCCTCATTTTAAAAATCATATGTGAGATTCAGGATAAAAATCCTATAAGTATATTGTAAGAAATGCCTGAAAGTGTGAGTGTGAGTGCGAGATGCGTGAGAAAAAAGAGTGAGAGTGATCGTTCGAGCTAACTCGCTCTCACTCTCACTCTCCTCTTTTTTAAGTGGTGCCACCAGGAATCGAACCGGGGACACACGGATTTTCAGTCCGTTGCTCTACCGACTGAGCTATGGCACCTCCTTTTCGGACTGCAAATATATATCTCAAATCCGTTAAACCAAAACTTTGTATAAAAAAATTCAATTTGGAATCATTTTACCGTTATGGTACATTTGCACCCTGACAAAATAAACGATGGATCTTCTTTTTCATACCCTCGGCAACGGAATAAGGCTTGTACATCACAGACTGCCGGGAGTAGTTGCCCATTGCGGACTTGTTATAAATACCGGTTCACGCATTGAGACCCCTCCTGAACACGGTATGGTGCACTTCATTGAACATATGCTTTTCAAGGGAACAAATAAAAGAAAAGCCTACTATATCCTCAGCCGGCTGGAAGACGTTGGAGGCGAGCTTAATGCATACACTACCAAGGAAGAGACTGCAATACATGCTTCCTTCATGAAAGAAGATTATGAGAGGGCTGTCGAAGTTATAAGTGATATTGTTTTCAACTCTGTGCTCCCGGAAAAAGAGATTGAAAAAGAAAAGGATGTTGTAATTGAGGAGATAAACTCCTACCTCGATAATCCGGCAGAACTGATTTTTGATGATTTCGAAGAACTGATCTTTGCCGGCCAGCCAATCGGTCATAATATCCTGGGCAACTCATCGGTTGTTAAATCTTTCACACAAAAGAAACTTCAGGATTTCATTTCGCGGAATTACAATACTGATCAGATGGTTTTTTGTTCGGTCGGAAATATCCCGGATGAAAAAGCTATCCGGATGTTCAGAAAACACTTTGAATCAGTCCCGCTAAATAAAAGAACTTCCGGAACCTCATTGCCATGGAGTTATAAGGTCTCAACCGTCACTAAAAAGATGGATACTTTTCAGAGCCATTGCATTATCGGGAATGTTGCATATAATCTGAAGGATGAAAGGCGCATGGGGATGTTCCTGCTGAACAATATCCTGGGGGGACAGGGGTTGAATTCCAGGCTTAACCTTTCGCTCAGGGAGAAAAACGGACTTGCCTATAATGTCGAGTCGGCTTATAATCCATATTACGACACCGGGGCATTCTCCATATACTTTGGAACTGATAATCACCATCTTGAAAGAAGCATCAAAGTTACATTATACGAACTTAACAAATTAAGGACAAAAACGCTGGGCAGTATCCAGCTCAGCAAAGCTAAGAACCAGATGAAAGGCTACCTGGCAAGAGGCTATGAGAACCATGAAAACCTGATGCTGAGCCTGGGAAAAAGCCTGCTCGTATTTGACAGGATAGAAAGCCTCGAAGAGGTATGCAGGAAGATTGACAAAATAACAGCTTCCGAATTACTGGCAACGGCAAATGAGATATTCGAGCCCGGGAAGTTATCAACTCTTATTTATAAATAAAGATGGAGAGGGAACTTGAAAAATTTATCCTTGATCATTCCACACCTGAAGATCCGGTACTGGAGGATCTGTTCAGGCAAACCCATTTAAGATTTGTAAATCCCAATATGGTTTGCGGGCATCTGCAGGGAAGATTCCTTGAAATGATCTCGAAAATGATAAATCCCTCGATTATCCTGGAAATCGGAACTTTTACGGGTTATTCCGCAATATGTCTTGCAAAGGGACTTAAGTCTGAAGGCCGTCTTGTCACAATTGAACCGAATGACGAACTTGCTGACTTCACCCTCTCCTATTTCGTAAAAGCGGGCGTCAGTGATAAAATTGAACAGATGACCGGCCGGGCACAGGAAATTATCCCGGAGATGAATCTGATTTTTGACCTTGTTTATATTGACGGGGACAAACGGGAATATTGTGATTATTTTAATCTTGTAATTGACAAGGTAAAAACAGGGGGATACATTATTGCTGATAATGTTCTGTGGGGAGGGAAAGCCATTGGTAAAGATTCCGATGATCCCCAGACCATGGGGATAATGGAATTCAACGCAATGATAAAGAATCAAAAGAATATCGAATGTATCCTCCTTCCGGTAAGGGACGGGGTAATGATCATCAGAAAACTAACATGAGTCAGTCAACTCCGTGTAACTCGTTGATAGTCCGTGTTACCCCGTGGTAAAAAAGAAGTTTAACCACGGGGTGACACAGAGTTAGCACTGAGTTGCACGGTTTTATTCTCAGCATAAAAAGTCATAAAGTGGTACAGTTTTTGAACATCATCAGAAAAAACAAGAATATGAAAAAGCTACTATTTTCAGCCTTTTTATTGTTAGTATTTATCTCTCTGAGTTCCCAGGAAACTAAAACTGATGTGCTTCAGGGACTTGAGAATAATCAATCAGCAGATCAGATTACAATAGTGCCGGCGGTTATAAAATCAGCTACAAGGCTTTTCAAGGATAAGGAAGACCTTACATCTGTGATTATTGTGATTCCCCAGGATTCAATTGTTTTTGTTTTAGGTTCAGATGATACGTTTTTGCATGTCGAATATATTGGAGATGAAGGGTTTATTTATGCCCGTCATGCTGAACTATTCAAGCCTGATCCAAAAGCTCTGCCGCCAGCAGTGGAAGTCCCGGCTAACCAGGAACCCAAGCCTGTTCAGGAGCAAAAGGTAAGCAGGTACTCATATCTCGAAAGCAAATATGGATCATCAACGGCTTCAAGGATCTATGCGGGGAAAATATGGAAAGGGATGAATGTTCAGATGGTCAAAGACAGCTGGGGTTCACCAA
The DNA here is from genome assembly GCA_963753495.1 of uncultured Bacteroidales bacterium. Taxonomy (GTDB): domain Bacteria; phylum Bacteroidota; class Bacteroidia; order Bacteroidales; family VadinHA17; genus LD21. The sequence goes on along the minus strand of CAVWCO010000006.1, from coordinate 24,527 downwards.
AAAAAATCAGCCGGGTGATAGACGGGAATGTAGTCGATGAGGAATGGTTTTATGCCGGTACCTGGCTCCATTTCCAGAACAGTACCCTGACTGACTGGGGACCGGTAAAATAGATTTCGGATTTGTGATTTAAGAATTCGGATTTATAAATAACCTCTTCGAAATCCTAAATTCAACATCATAAATATTGCAGTTCAAAAAAAATTCATATTTTTGCCCGTGAATTTGCGGGAGTAGCTCAGTTGGTAGAGCACGACCTTGCCAAGGTCGGGGTCGCGGGTTCGAGTCCCGTCTCCCGCTCAAATAAGAGGGTGTCTTAAAAGCATTTCTTAACCGCAAAGAACCCAAAGCAGGCGCAAAGCACACAAAGCTAAATCATTGGTTATTATTTCTCTGCGACCTTTGCGTAATCCCTTGGCGACCTTTGCGGTTAATTAATTCTGGCTTTTAAGGCATCTCTTTATTTTTATGCACTGATCTGATTATTTACAGGAATCTTTTTTAAATTCGGTCCCAGTTATTTTTACATTAATAATCTCCTCCATGAAAAGAACTTTTTACATTTCCCTTTTGATGATGACAGTAATTTTGTTTTCCTGCACTGCAGACAAAAAAAACAGCGAATTATCAATCCCGTTCGAGAAATACACTTTACCAAATGGTCTGACTGTTGTCCTTAACCAGGATAAATCAGACCCGATCGCTGCACTTGCCGTCTATTACCATGTCGGTTCAAGCCGTGAAGCAACTGGCAAAACAGGTTTTGCGCATCTTTTTGAACATATGATGTTCCAGAGATCTGAGAATGTCGGCGAGGATGAATTGTTCAGAAATATCCAGGGTGCAGGCGGGAATCTTAACGGGAGCACAAACCAGGACCGCACGAACTATTATGAGGTTGTTCCCAAAAACGCTCTCGAAATGGCATTATGGATGGAAGCCGACAGGATGGGATACCTGACAAACACAGTAACCAGAAAAGCGCTGGTCAACCAGCAGAATGTGGTACAGAACGAAAAGCGCCAGAGTGTTGATAACGCTGCATACGGTTTCAATTCCGAGATAATTGCAAAGAACCTTTATCCCAAGGGACATCCTTACAGCTGGACAGTCATCGGCCTGATGGAAGATCTCACAAATGCAACGGTTGAAGACGTAAGGGCTTTCCATAAGAAATTCTACACTCCAAATAATGCAACACTTACTGTTTCGGGCGACATTAACATCGAAGAAGTCAAAGCATTGATTGAAAAATATTTCGGGGAGATACCTTCAGGAGAGGCAATAGAGAAAAGGGAGCCAATGCCGGCATCGGTCAACTCAACAATTAAGCTTTATCACGAAGACAATTTTGCCAAAGCCCCTCAGCTAACAATGGTATTCCCTTCAGTGGAGCGCTACACAAAAGACTCATACTCTCTTAATTTCCTGGCTGAGCTACTTGCAAATACAAAGAAAGCCCCGCTCTATGTTGTTCTCGTTAAGGATAAAAAACTTACCTCCAGGGTAATGACAAGAAACGGATCAAGTGAACTGGCAGGAACCTTTATGATCTCGGTGGGTGCAAATCCGGGTGTAAACCTGACAGAGGTGGAAAAAGCAATCTTTGAAGGATTTAAAAAATTCGAGGAAGAGGGCTTTACTGAAGAAGACCTCCAGAGAATCAAGGCACAATATGAGACAAGGTTTTATAATTCATTTGCCAGCGTTCAGGGAAAATCATTCCAGATGGCTGAGTACACGATGTACACCGGCGATCCGGAATATTACAAAAAGGAACTGGAAGCAGTTCAGGCAGTTACGATGGATGACATTAAAAATGTATATGAAAAATACATTAAGGACAAACCTTTTATCCAGACCAGTTTTGTGCCAAAAGGCGAGGTTAACCTTATAGCAGAAGGATCGGTGAATGCAGGCATCATTGAGGAGGATGTGACAAAAGCAGCAGAGGTTAAGGATGTACAGATCGAAGAAGAAGCCATTGTGAAAACCCCGTCGAAGATCGACAGGTCTGTCAAGCCATCTCCTGGTCCTGATCCGGCAGTTACATTGCCACAGGTCTGGACATCCTCACTCGGTAATGGCATTAAGGTTTGGGGAATAGAACACAATGAGCTCCCGCTGATCCAGTATTCGATAACCATCGATGGCGGGCATCTGGCTGAAGAGATCTCCAAAGCAGGCCTTGCCAACCTTGTTGCTTCCCTGATGAATGAAGGAACAAAGAACAGGACACCCGAAGAACTGGAGGATGCTATCGGACTTCTTGGTGCCTCAATAAGGTTCAACTCGGATGATGAGGATATCTCCGTCACCGTAAGTACGTTGTCAAAGAATTTTGATAAGACAATTGCCCTTGTTGAAGAGATGCTGCTTGAACCAAGATGGGACGAAGAACAGTTCAGTCTTGCCAAAAGCAGGATCATTAATACACTTAAGCGCAACAAGGCTAATCCGAGCTACCTGGCCTCAACAACGCTCAACAAGCTTCTTTTCGGAAAAGACAATATTCTTTCCATTGAATCATCAGGTACGGAGGAATCAGTAACTTCAATAACTATCGATGATCTGAAGGCATTTTATGAGAAGTACCTATCTCCGACGACAGCAAAATTACTTGTCACCGGAAATGTCACACAACAACAGGTTGAAACGGCTTTTGCAGGATTAAGCCAGAAATGGCAGCCTAAGGAGGTTATTTTCCCCGGGTGGAATATCCCGCCTGCACCTGAAAAATCTGCAGTCTATTTTGTTGATGTTCCGGGTGCCAAGCAATCGGTTATCTATATTGGGGCACCATCATTAGCCAGAACCGATTCTGATTATTACCCTGCATATGTGGCAAACTACAAGCTGGGAGGTTCATTCAATGGGCTGTTTAACCTGATACTCAGGGAGGAGAAGGGATTCACTTATGGTGCAAGGTCAAATATTTCGGGTGCTAAGAATTACGGAACATTTATCGCATCTTCGATGGTACGAACCAATTCTACTCTGGAGTCAGTCACAATTTTCAAGACTGAAATGGAAAAGTATCGTGAAAATATGCCCCGGGAGTATATTGATTTTACAAAAGATGCATTGATAAAGGGAAATGCGCTGAGGTTTGAGACTATCGGTGATCTTCTGGGAATGCTCGGGACAATGGCTTCTTACGGGCTGCCTGCTGACTATATAAAAACAGAAGAGGCTTATGTAAGGGAACTAACCCCCGAAAAACAGCTTGAGATAGTAAAAAAATATATTGATCCTTCGCGAATGTATTATGTTGTGGCAGGCGATGCAGCGACCCAGCTTAAGGAACTTGAAAAAGCAGGATTGGGAAAGCCGGTACTTGTAAAAGATTGACCTCACCCTAAACCGAGTCCCGTAAAACGGGACGAGCTCGGCGAAGCCAATCCCTCTCCCAGGGGAGAGGGACTTTAAGTGTTTTGATTAAGGATTATTTATTTTAAATTTCCTGCACTGCACGACTAACACGACTGCACGACTGCATAGACAATAGATTGCCCGGATGGTGGAATGGTAGACACGCAGGACTTAAAATCCTGTGGCCATAACGGCTGTGCGGGTTCAAGTCCCGCTCCGGGTACAGAAAAAGAGTGAGAGTGAGAGTGAGAGCGAGTAGCTCGAACGAACACTCTCATCTCTTTGACTCGTCCTGAAAAAAGTTTACAGATTAATAATTAAATCCTGATATCAATTTACACTTAATAGTTAATCCTGATATTGGTTTACAATAATAGGATTCTTTTTGTAATAATTCTTCCATAATCTTTCTGTTTGGATCTTTTGTTCATGAACCAATGAAGGATATTGATTTCCGATACTCATATGAGGTCTATCCTCATTGTAAAGGCTTACAGATCTTGTTAATACCTTTCTGGCTTCTTCTATTGATGTTACCGTGACTATCAATCAAATATTCATCCTTAAGTATTCCATTTACCCTTTCTGCTAAAGCATTCTCTAACGGATCTCCGTTTTCTGTCATACTTATTTTAATGTTATTATCCTGCAATAGCTTTACATATTCATAGGAACAATACTGTACTCCACGGTCGGAATGATGGATGAGTTGAAAATGCCCTCCTGGCTCCATAAAAAAGCCGGAGAGGGCCATTTTCAAAGCTTGCACGCTCTCAACGGCCTCCAAAGTCTCGGCTAAATGAAAGCCCACTATCTTATGTGAATAAGCATCGGTAATAAAGCTGATATACACATGTCCTCCATTTATTTTCCAATAGGTAATGTCACTAACCCAAAGCTGGTTAGGTCCGGTTGGATAAATTCTCTTATCAGGTTCGGGTACTTTCTGAGCCAGTGAAAAGATTGTGTTGTTTGTATACGTCTTTTCCTCTTTCTTACAAGCAGATGATTGGACGACAAGAGATCAAATAAAGCATCCCTTCCCATCTTAATTTGATGATCCAACATAAATGGATGAAGCTTTTCATAAAGCTTACGTGTTCCCATTCTTTTATGATTCTTACGGATTCCCAGAACCTCCTTCAATATAAGATCCTCTTCAATACTGATCTCAATGCCTTTCCATCTGTTTTGATAATATGCCTGCCTGGTAACACCAAACCAACCACATAGCCTGGCTAATCCTATGTGGGGAAAATTACTTTTCATTTCTTCAATGGTTTGGTATTGAGCTTTTTTCGGATTGGTATATTAAACTCTTTCTCTGCTATATCAACCATTGTAGAAAAGGCAATTGCCTTCATCTCGGCATCTTTCAACTGATTCTCTAATTCAGAGATTCGTTTCTTTAATTGAAGAATCTCGAATGATTCTTCCTCATTTTTTGGAGAGGGTTGCTTTTTGGCCATCAAACTTTTATTTCCTCCAAAAGTAGATCTTCTGGTTGTAAGTTCCGCAGGATAACCTAACTGATGCATCCATCTTAACAAAAAACCATGCTCTTGAGACTTCCTGTATACTTTCTCCAAATTGCAGCTCTTCTGCAATCCTGTCTTAACCCCCCAAATAGCTGGACATAATTTGAAAAACAAATTAGGTCTGATTAAATTTGGGAACTATGACAACAACACGACGAAAATTTACACCTGAAGAACGATTATCGATTCTTCAGGAAGGAGAACGGGAAGGACAAGCTTCAACAATAGAAAGTATCATATTGCACCTTCTCTGTATGCACGATGGAAACGTAAATATCTTCAGGAAGGCATTTATGGATTAAAGGATAAACACAAAAAGGTTGATCCTGCTCTTCGGGAACTTGGAACTGGAGAATGAACGACTAAAAAGGATTATTGCTAAACAAGCTCTGGAAATCGAAGTAAAATCAGAGCTTTTAAAAAAAACTCCTATAGGATCGAAGACAAGATGAGTGTTATTACACAATATCATGGCAGTACGACAATGAAAGAGCTTGTTAAATGGGTTAACTTCCCCCGCAGCAGCTATTACTATAAACCAAGTAATAATCGTAAGGGAATAGCCCCAAGTACAACCACCACAAAGAGAGATGGCACAGAAGTCAGCAATAATGAAGTTGTTGATGAGATCAAGAAAATTGTGAGCGGAGAATTTGTATGCTATGGATATCAGAATGTAACATCGGAACTTAAGGATCAGAATTTTATCATCAATCACAAAAAGGTATATCGGCTCATGGATGAGAACCAGTTGTTACTTGGGAAAGTGATAAAGACTCATGGTAAGAGAGAATTTGTCCAGTTCCGCAAGATAACAGCCACCCGTCCAATGGAATATTTATGCTGGGATATTAAATACATTTGGGTAAAAGGAGAACGTAAAAATTATTACCTGCTTTCTTTAATGGATATTTATACCCGCCGGATCATTGACTGGATCTTCCAGAGCAGCATAAGAAAAATTGATGTGATCAAGATGATCAGCCGTATTGATTTGACTCATGGTCTCAAAGGAGTTACCGTACGTAATGATAATGGATCACAGTTTATTGCAAATAAAGTAAGGCATTATCTCCGCTATCTTGAAGCAAACCAGGAGTTCACCCACATCGCAACTCCCGAGGAAAACTCGTACATTGAAGCTTTCCACAGTATACTTGAAAGAGAGGTCATCAAACGCTTTGATTTTGAAAGCTATTATGAAGCCAAACTGACATTAGCAGCTTATATGGACCATTATAACAATAAAAGAAAACACGGTAGCCTGAAAAGAAAAACCCCAATGCAAAAGTGGAATGAATACTACATGTCATTATCATCCGATATGCACCAGGCAGCGCAAGTATCGGAGGAGTTGTCAAGAGTGTCGGCTTGTGCGGACACTGGTCTTGCTCTTGACAAATCCGGAGATACGGCTAACTTTGCTAATCGGTTGATGAATGAAAATGACGAAAACATTAAACAAGAAGTACTAAACTCTTTTAATAAATCTGTCCAACTTATAGGGGGTTAAGACAATCCGAAGACAGCATCTCTTTAATAATCTGATGCCGCTCTGAAATGGTAAAAGAACCACCACTTCTTAATCCTGAAATAACTTTACTTGTTTCTTCCATTTTACACTTTTTTGTGTAAACCTATTTCAGGACAAGATTTTCCAGATTCTTTATAAATTAGCTCTGTATTGCTGCTAATTTATTTCCTATAGTGCTAACTTAAAACTTATGATCATGTTTGATTTTCAAAAACTTGATGTCTATCAGAAGTCAAAGAACTTCTGTAAAGAAATTTATTCGATCCTTGATGAAAAGAATTTTGACAGGGTGACAAACGATCAACTCAGAAGAGCATCCTTCAGCATTATGTTGAATATTGCTGAAGGAACTTCACGATTCACTAACAAAGACAGGAAAAATTTCTTTGTGATAGCCAGAGGCAGTGCATTTGAATGTGTAGCTATTCTGGAATATCTTCATGAAACAGAAGAAATAACCCGGCAGGGTTACCTGGAGAGTGAGCAAAGACTTGAAGAAATCTCAAAAATGCTTTTTGGATTAATCAAGAATCTGGATTAATGTACCGAACGGCACATGAGGTCAAAACTGACCCCTTGTTTCTTTTTATAGCCTCCTGAAACCATCACTAGTCCTAAGGATGAGATGTACACTATTTTTCAAGGCGGTGGGTTGCAATATTTCCTTCACCAAAATGAGTTTTTGTCAGAGTTGCAACCGGAGATCTTCTTTTTATAAGCACTTTCCGGCCTCCTGAACAATTCCAGGAGAAGATCATTCGATGCTTTACAGAAATCAAAATCCTGTTTATTAATATGGGTTCCATATCCCTTGAATTCCAACATTAATGAAAAGGGAAGACGGAAATTGATTAAAATCAGAAATTAATGGACTTTCTTTCAGAAATTATTTCTAACTTGTTATTTTATTTTATATCTTATATCAGAGAAGAAGACTTAATTTATTTATTATCAGTCATCTATTCATCACAAAAAAAACAATTATTTATGAGGAAAATGCTTTTTTTTATGGCTCTGGTAGCTGCGATTACCATTGTTTCCGGATGCAAACAAACTGCACCGAAAGAAAACGTATCGAATGCTTCAACTAAAGAATTCAAAGGCATCATTAAGCTTGATGTCCGTGAATCAACACCTGACTGGGAACCTTACATACGCAAAAAAGCACCCGAAGGATCACCAAATATACTGTTCATTCTTTATGATGACACAGGTCTTGCCACATGGTCGCCATACGGAGGAAGAATAAGTATGCCAACTCTGGATAAACTGGCCGCTGACGGGTTGACTTATACACAATGGCATACAGTTGCCCTTTGTTCTCCTACCCGTTCATGTATCAATACCGGACGCAATCATAACCTGAATGGAATGGGTTCAATTACCGAGGCCCCTAACGGATTTCCCGGATATAGTTGCCATTTGCCCCCACAGACTGCTACGTTGGCACAGATCCTCAATGACAACGGATGGAGTACTTTCTGGCTAGGGAAGGACCACAACGTTCCTGAAACCGACCTTTCTGCCGGCGCGAACAAAAGTCAATGGCCGCTTCAACAGGGCTATGATCGTTTTTATGGTTTTATTGGCGGAGAAACAAACCAATGGTATCCTGATTTAGTTGAAGACAATCATTTTATCGAGCCTCCTTACACCCCTGAGCAAGGCTATCACTTGTCAAAAGATCTTGCTGACCAGGCTATCAAAATGATCAGTGATCAGAAATCTGCAAATCCTTCCAAACCCTGGTTTATGTGGTATAATCCCGGAGCCAACCATGCTCCTCACCAGGCGCCAAAGGATTACATTGCCAGGTATAAAGGCAAATTTGATGACGGTTATGATGCCTACCGGAAATGGGTTCTGCCCCGCATGATTGAGAAAGGCATATTACCAAAAGACACCAAACTGACTGACTGGAACCCGATGCCTGAAGATCAGGCAAATCCTGCAGATTTTGCCCGACCATGGGAATCGCTTAATGCTGACGAGAAGAAACTATTCTCGAGCTTATGTGAGGTATTTGCCGGATTTTCTGAATATACCGATGTACAAATTGGCAGATTGATTGACTATCTGAAAGAAACCGGGCAGTATGACAATACTATTATATTCTATGCTGCCGATAACGGAGCTTCAGGAGAGGGATCACCCAATGGATCAGTAAATGAAAATAAATTCTTTAATGGCTACCCTGATGATTTAGCTGAAAATATGAAGCTTATTGATGAGCTGGGTGGTCCAAACACCTACGAACACTACCCGACTGGATGGGCTGTTGCGTTTTCTACCCCTTTTAAAATGTTCAAACGCTATTCTAATTACTCTGGTGGTACGGCTGATCCATTGATAATAACATGGCCACAAGGAATAAAAGCGAGGGGTGAAGTTCGCAACCAGTATCACCATGCTGTTGATATAGTACCTACTATCCTGGAAATATGCGGTCTTGAAATGCCAAAAGTTTATAGAGGTGTTGAACAGTATCCATTGTCAGGCGTATCAATGAAGTACACATTCGATGCCACTCCTGATTCACCTACTCAGAAGCATGTGCAGTATTATACGATGCTTGGTACACGTGCCATATGGCAGGATGGATGGAAAGCTGTGGCAGTGCATGCACCGCTGGTAAATAAGGGTCATTTCGACCAGGATAAATGGGAACTGTATCATACGGATGTCGACCGGTCAGAGTCTATTGACCTGGCTAATGAATATCCGGAAAAACTGGAAGCATTAAAGAAATTGTATATGGAGGAAGCAAATAAAAACTTTGCATTGCCTCTGGATGACCGCACTGCACAAGAAGCTTTGACTACGGTGCGTCCGACAGACGAAGAAGTAAGAGATACTTATCTCTATTATCCGCATGCCAGTGCAGTACCTGAAGCTATGGCAGTAAATATCAGAGGCAAATCATACAAGATCTTAGCTAATGTTGAGATTACAGATGCCAATGCTTCCGGTGTAATTTTTGCACATGGCTCACGTTTTGGTGGTCATTGCTTATTCATTAAGGACCATAAATTGTATTACGTTTATAATTTCCTTGGCATTACAGAACAGCAATTGGTATCTGCTGCCATCAAACCCGGCAAATATACTTTTGGCATGGAGTTTACCAGGGAAAAATCAGGTCAGTATGGGGAGTCTGCAGGAACGGCAAAACTTTACGTGAACGACAAAGAAGTTGCATCGGGCCCGATGAAAGCACAGGTAGGAAAATTCTCCCTCGTCGGAGACGGTCTTTGTGTTGGTTACGACAGCGGAGACCCGGTGAGCAAACAATACAAATCGCCTGGCGAATTTACAGGAGGTATTATTTCCTTCGTAAAAGTCAGTACAGGAAAAGAGCAGTACATTGATTTAGAAAGAGAAGCACAGAGAGCATTTGCTATTCAATAGGAACTGTTAAGTGCTGATTAAATAATATCAGCGCGTACCTGACAGCCATATTTTGTAAACGATGGCCATCTGTTGAGGTGGCCGTTGTTCGTCAATAAAACTCCTTCAACGGGTTGCAACTTTTGTCCGCCTGCCCGCCATCCGGCGGGTTCGGGGTACTGTGTCCACCGAAGCCTTCTTTGACCGACGAATCCGCCGGCTGGCAGAGAAGTCGATGGCGAAGGTGGGCTGAAAACAGAGCGAGAGTGAGAGCCAACCTTCGCTAAGACCTTTGCCAAGGCTTCAGTCTTCGAAGAAGGCTTCGGCTGGCAAAGCGAGAGCGAGCACACTTGCTTCTTTTTCCTCGTTCATGCTTTTAGGTCAACTTTTTCTATGGAGATCAGCGGTCACCGGTAGGAGATGTCCATTATTTCATAAACAACATCTTCCCTGTCCCGCTTTAAAGTAATTCTGTCTCCGACTTTTTTATTTATCAATGCTTTGGCTAAAGGTGATATAAATGAGATCTTGCCTTTGGCAATGGTTGCCTCATCAACACCTACTATCTGAAACATCTGAATATTACCGGAACCCTCAGTTTTGAGGGTGACCCTTGCACCGAACCTTATTTCATTTTGAGGTTGTTCCTTCAGATCAACAACTCTGGCCTCAGCAATTCTGTTGCTCAGTAACTGTAATTTTGCATTGATAAAGTTCAGGGCGATTCGCTTCTCATTTTCGTTGGCGATACTCAGGTTCTCTTCTTCCTGCATCAGCATCTCTCTTTCAGACAGTAACTGATCCATTCCGGCCGGGGTGACAAAGTTTGATACGCCAGGCGGCAGATATGCCCTCTGCGGTACCATTGGAACTTCTTCCTGATCATCTTCTTTGACAAATCCTCTGCTCATAGGTTATGTGTACGGGGTACTTTAACAAAGTCCACTCTTCGCTTGATAAGGAATAGCTTATATTATAGGAGTGAAGATATGGTACAGCAAAAGGGAGACTCCAAGGGTAAAGATAATATTGAATCCCTGAGCGATAAGAAAACTATAAAACGGCTTTTTGAACTCCCTGATTTTCAGGTCGGAAAAGCGGGTTTCGAGTCCGATGCTGACAAACGCCAGGTTAAACCAGAAAGTGCTGAATGACTTGATCACTTTTCCTGACGATTGGGCGGTTTCCGGACTCAGGATAAAAGAGAACACCAGTGAAGCCAGAATAAAACCCAGTACAAATTTTGGGAAACGCTCCCAGATAATTCCAGGGGATACGCGCTGAGCGGTGCCACTGCCTTTTTTCCTGTAAGCCCAGAAGACGGAAATTGCAAATGCAGCAACCCCCAGCAGTACATTCTGAGAGAATTTTACGATGGTTGCATACTTGAGGCCTGTCTCCCCGGCTATGGTACCGGCGGCCACTACAGCTCCCGTTGTATCGATCGTTCCACCCAGCCATGCACCGGTTACAATATCTGACAGTCCCATCCATTTTGCCAGGACTGGCATAAAGATCATCATTGGAATGGCTATTATGAGAACAAGGGAAATAATAAAGGAGAGTTTCTTTTTATCGCCGTTGATAGCGCCGGCAGTGGCAATGGCAGCTGAAACACCGCAGATGGAGACGGAGCTTGCCAGAATTGTGGCAAATTCGTCATCGACTTTCATTTTGCGTGAGACCCAGAAAGCGAAATACCATACTGCCACAACCACGATTACAGCTTGTATCAATCCGAATGAGCCTGCTGTCATTATATCTTTAAAAAGTATTGTAGCTCCCAGGAGTACCAGCCCTATCTTGACAAAGAGTTCTGTCTGCGCCCCGGAGAGCAGCCAGCCCGGCAACCTGAACAAATTACCTATCAGAAGACCCAGCAGGAGAGAAAACAAGACAGTCTCAAGTCCCATATTTTTGAAGCCCGTGTATGATGAGATAAACAGGGCAAGGAAAGCCAGCAGGCACACTGAAAGAAATCCGGTTATATATTTTTTCATTGACTCGCCGCTCAGAAATACACCAAGCGCAGAAAAAATGCCAAAAATAAGGAGAGTAGAAATTATTGAAATACCAAGAGCAGAGGAACTTAACATACTGACGATACCCTGGAATCCGTTCCATCCTCCTTTCCCCCCAAAGGCAGGTGTGCTGACTGTATAACCTGCGACTGCGACAAAAAGTATAAGAAAAAAACCAATAACTACAGATGCCCAGTCTTGTCCTATGTGAAATCTCTTTCTTACGGAAGCCACTTCAGTTTCGCTCATAATTTAAATATCAGGGGTAACCATTATCAGGTTTTGCTCAGGAAAACCAGTGCAAATATGCAGACAGTTGATTTAATATTTATAAGTGTAAACTCTTATTTTGCACGAATATCACAAAAGAACGGACCCTTTTTCTGAAACAGATGGCAAACTAAATCAAATGGTAAGAGAGCCACAAATCAGGTTCTTAAATTATTAATCAAATTATCAAAATATTTAATAGTTAAGTTTTACTCAAAAGAGAAAATCTTTTTAAAGTCTTTTTGCATATCAATTACCAGCCAGTTTTTCTGTTCCGCCTCCTTCAGGGCGGATTCAAGATGACCGCTCAGGGTTTTGACGTCATAGGCATATTCACGGATGCTGTCGGTATGATGAAGCAGGAGACAGAGGCTCCTGTACTTTGATCCGCTGGTATACTGCATCATTGCCTGGTCACCGTCGCTGTTGCCTCCGCAGAATACAGGCACCTTGCCTATGAAGCGATGAATGGCAACCGGTTTAGCTGCTGCATCATCGAGGAAGGGTTTACCTGCTACTTTCATGATGACAGGTTTCCCATCCCTCAGCTCATAGACAGCCTCGTTATAGCTCCCCACTACCTGGTAGGGAGGGATGCCATAGACCTCTTCAGCCCAGGGGCGCATAAAATCAGCCCCGCCGCCACTCACAATGAATGTCTTAAAGTCATTGTCTCTGAGGTACTGCAGAAGTTCGATCATAGGCTGGTAGACAACCTGTTTAAAAGGCTTACCGAATTTTGGGTGCAAGGCAGTGCTTATCCAACGGTTTGCAGCCTCACTGAACTGCTGTTCCGTTATACCCGAGTGGCTGACAGCCATTACTTTCACAAGTCCGGCTTCATCAAGCTTACCTAGTGAACCTATCCCCTCATCAAGTACGGTCTTCAGCACAGGATCTTTTTGCCAGGCGGGATTCTCATCAGCTCTTGCCTTCAGGTAATCGATAGCAAAGAGCATTTGCGCCGGGACAGGCTGTTCAGGCCACAGTGTGCCGTCGTTATCAAACACCGCAATACGGTCTGCTTCAGGTATAAAGTCAGGTGAGGCTGTGTCTGTCACAGCCTTCACCCAGCTTTCAACTACCTGACATGGTGTTTCTGCCCATGAGGCCAGCGCAGCAGCCTGTCCTGCATCTTTTAAAGATGCTGAAGAGGTATTTTGCCGGCAGGACGAGAAACATAAAGCAAGTATTATCAGAGCGAAAAAAATCGATATTGATTTCATTTTTGTCCTGATTGCAAAGTCTTTACCGGTTACCGGGAACGGCAGTAACAGATTCCATTACCCGGTCCAGGTTGAAGCTTCCCGGCTTCTGCCTTGGAGGAAAATCACGGAAGCTCTGTAGCCATTGACCGACATATGCCGCTGAAGGACCGAGGACGAACGCATGCTCCACACTCCAACGCTCGTATCCCCAACTTTCAGCCTCTGCACGTTCGAACGGATCCATGCGGAGATTACCCAGTAAAGGAATACGCAGTTCAACGAAAGGCTGTGACCACACATCTAACCCTACGGCGTTCTGTCTCAGGAATGAAAACTTCCAGTCTCCATAACGCAGAGCTGCGACCTGTCCGTCGTCAGTCCAGTACATGAACTCTTTGCGGGGCCAGGTTGATTCTCCCTTCAGGGCAGGGAGAAGGTTGTAACCGTCGAGGTGCACCTTGAAGGTTTTGTTACCGACTTTCTTTCCGGTCAACAATTCTTCCTTGACCTTCGGATTGCCGGCAGCAGCGAGCAATGTTTCCATTATATCTTCATGTGAGCCGATCTCATTTATCAATGTACCGGGTTTGATAACCCCCGGCCATCGAATTACGCATGGAACACGATAGCCGCCTTCCCAGTTTGTATTTTTCTCACCGCGGAACATAGTAGTCCCTCCATCAGGCCACGTAAAGGTTTCAGCGCCATTGTCAGTTGTATAGATCACAATAGTGTTCTCTTCCACACCCAGTTCCTTAAGTTTGGCGAGCAGTTCTCCGACCATTGCGTCATGTTCAACCATCCCGTCAGCATAAATACCATACCCGGTCTTGTTTGCAGATGAAGGTTTGAGATGCGTAAAAATGTGCATGCGGGTGCTGTTCCACCAGATAAAGAATGGCTTGTCATCCGTTACAGCTTTTTCCATGAAGCTTATCGTTGCGGCAGAAACTTCTTCATCTATCGTTTCCATACGCTTCCTGGTCAACGGACCGGTATCTTCCACCTTCTGTGTTCCGTCAGGCAGAGCCCATGAGTGAATTACACCACGGGGACCAAATTGTTTTCTTACCATGGGATCTTTAAAATAGTCAGGACTCTCAGGCTCTTCCTCTGCATTCAGGTGATACAGGTTACCAAAGAATTCATCGAATCCGTGAAGGGTAGGCAACATCTCGTCGCGGTCGCCGAGGTGATTTTTGCCGAACTGACCGGTGGCATAGCCATATTCCTTCAGCAATTCGGCAATGGTCGGATCTTCAGCCTTTAAACCCTCGGGTGCGCCTGGCAGTCCGACCTTGGTAAGTCCCGTACGAATCGGCGATTGACCGGTGATGAATGCAGCCCTGCCTGCGGTACAGCTCTGCTGACCATACCAGTCGGTGAAGACCGCTCCTTCCTTGCCGATACGGTCAATGTTGGGCGTCTTATACCCCATCATGCCCATATTGTAAGTACTGACATTGAATATTCCAATGTCATCACCCATTATCACCAGGATATTGGGTTTGCTTGCCTGGCCAGATTTCTTAGCCTGCGCGATTAGCTGTTAAAATCATTGCTGTGCTGATCAAAACCAAAACCAGCATTAGCGCTAAAATCAGATTTGACTTTTTTCATAAACATTTTGTTTAAAATTTTTAGTTATTGCTTTCCTTATTCCGATCTTTCCGTTTTACATACTTCCACATTTCTTCACTGGAGAACTTGACACGAATAGTTGCATAGGGTCCCCGGTAAATGTCCTTTTCCTTATACCAGCCCATATCATTATCCATCTTCAGATCCATGAATAAATTCCGATAACCAATGTCTGCAGAGAATGCAAATCTGCCTGTTTCTAAAAAATCATATGCCGCACTGACGTCAACAGTATAATATTTTACATCATAATTAACCTCATCCATTTTACCTTTGAATAAAGCGCCACCTCCTGAAAGATTAATCCGGAATTTGCCAAATTTCAACCTGCCATTATCGCTAAAAAAGGCATCGGGAACCATTCGCTGCCACCCAGTTTCACTTCATTGTTATTTACATCGTAAGTGGTATAGTTTGAACCCATATTTAAAAGCATGAAACCAATACCTACACCTAAATCATGCTGTTTTTGTATCAAAGCAAAATTTGTGAATAAGGCGTACATACTCATATCAACGGTGCCACTTACAACAGAACCTGAGTCAATTAACATATCATCCCTTACCATATCTGCCGGGGTGATAAAACTGCCCTTATAACTTCCTCTCGAACCTGCAAATTCAAGGTTCCACTTTTTGTATCTTCCTCCAAGTGCAACGGCAAAGCTTGGGGAATATGTATTCATGCCAATATCCTCATAATTAAGGTCAAAAGTTTTACCGTCAGAATTCCGATAGCCTGAGAATCCCCCGTTTAGTCCCATGTAATTTAACCGTACACCACCTCCCAATTCCCATTTGGGACGTTCAATTTGTGCGTGCAGTACAGTTGAAATTACCAATAACGCAATAATTAAGTGTTTTTCATCGTCATGTTTTTATTGTTATTATATTGATCTTTGCGGCAAATTTATTATCCATTGCCGGTGTAATCTTTCCGAGGGATAAAGGTCGGACAAGAATTATAATTGGAAGGAAATTAAGCCGTTCTCCTTGCATTGTTTTTGTAAAATTGATGCAAATATGTAATTTGCCGGAAAGGTTATGAAGTGAATTGAGCTGCAAAAACGGCCGGGGCAATCCCTTCGGCTTTTTTAAAGGCAGCGAGGAAAGTGTTGCGCGACGAGAATCCTGATAATAATCCGATGGCTTCCATTGTCAGTTCTGATGCCTTGCCTTCCCTGATAAGTTTTTTCGCATTGTTTATCCTCCACTCGTTCCTGAAATCGTTGAAGGATTGTTTCTTCTCCTCCCTGAAATAATAGGCAAGATGATGGACCGGAATATCAATCATAACTGATAATTTGAAAAGATTGAAATTCGGATGAAGGTACGGATGAAGTTCTTTCATGCAGAGCTCTGCTTTCCTGCCAATGGAATGGAGGTAATCAGATTCAAAACTAAGTGGATGTTTATTAGTCTTTTCAGGTGAGGAAACGTTTTCTGCGCCATCAGGTTCCGATGTTAATTTTCCCTGAGGTACCCTGGGCAATCCATAAAGTATCTCGGGGAAAAAGAAAGGTGAAATCAGCAATCCGATGAGTCCGGTGCTCGATAAAACCTGTAAAACATTAAAGGAGTAAAAAATTCTGATATCGTACCATGTGAAGAATTCCAGAAAAATAATGAAATGGCTGAAAATCCATATGATATGCAAGACCAGCAAAACAGAAAGCCATTTAGCCATAAAATGCTGGCGGGACAGAACGGACGATTTGCCTTTTTGTAATAAATAATGGACAAATAACCCGGCCGACCATAAGGAGTACCCCAAAATCAGGACGGGACGGCTAAGGTATGTTACAATTACAGGGAATATAATATAAGTTCCATTGTACTTACCTAAATTCATTGAGTCTTCAACTATTTTGGTTGCTACCTCGACTTTAGCTGAATGGGAAGTCAACATATAAGGGATTGTGGCGGCCAGGAAAGCCAGCATTGGAAGGAAATGCAACAGATCCCATTTCGCCAGGTGCGTGTTATCGGTCAAAATGCTGCGGACGTACCAAAACAGCATAGGCCCTATGAGATAGACATATGAAATTGAAATTTAAAAAAAAGATACTGACAAGGAGGACTGATTTTGAATATAATGTAACGTAGGCAATGAAATTATGTACGCTGATCGTTAAAAAGAATAAGCCAAGATAAATTGCTGATTTATAATACCTGGTCGTGAAGGACAGCAGGATTACTGACAGAAAAATACCTAACAGGGATAAAATTAAATACATTTTCCACCATTTTTCATTTAAATATACACATTTTGTCCAACAATTAAAATTTCAACCCCGCAATTTCCGGATCGTTTCCGCTTTCTAGCCGACTTTGTTCATTGAGATCCGGATCACCGGTAAGCGATATCCATTATTTCATAAACAATATCCTCCCTGTCCCGCTTTAAAGTAATCTTTTCTCCGACTTTTCTGTTTATCAATGCTTTGCCTAAAGGGGATATAAATGAGATCTTGCCTTTGGCAATATTTGCCTCATCAACGCCTTATATCTGAAAGATCTGAATCTTATCTGATACTGGAGTTTTAGGATTAACCGTTGCACCGAATCTTATTTCGTTCTGAGGCTGCTCTTTCAGATCAACGACTCTGGCTTCGGCAATCCTGCTGTTAAGCAGCTGCAATTTTGCATTTATATAGTTCAGAGCAATTCGCTTCTCCTGTTCATTTGTACTGGCCAGGTTATCTTTTTCACGGATCACGGATCAGTGACTCTTTTTCGGCCAGTAGCTGCTCTATTCCGGTGCGGGTAACAAAGTTTGTAACACCCTCCGGTAAATATGCCCTCTGCGGCACTATCGGAACTTCTTCCTGATCGTCTTCCTTGACAAATCCTCTGCTCATTGCATATGGGTCTGGACTACTAAATTATCTATTAAAGATGAGATTCTATCAATTATGGTTATGTTAAAAACAGGAATAAATCATGCCAAATTTAGCTTAACCGGGCAATATTATTATGATTTTAATGATTCAATGACGGGATTTTACGCAGAAATAAGAAAGCACTTTCAAGGATTATTAATTTGATTTCATTTACACTTCATGGGGTTATTTGAAGAAGCCATATAGAACAGTCTTTAAAACGATTGCAACTTTTGTCCGTTCGGGGTAAAGAAAAAGAGTGAGAGTGAGAGTGAGTGCGAGAGCACTAGCGAGCACTCTCATCTATTTATGGCCTGGAATTATGCAAAATATGTTGGAAAAATTGCTAAAGCAGGTCGTGAAGAATATGACATTCCGACGTACGTAAATGCCTGGCTAAAACAACCCGGACAAAGTGGTCACGCACCAGGAAACTATCCCAGCGGTGGACCAACTCCCCAGGTAATAGATGTTTGGAGAGCAGGAGCTCCTTCTATCGATTTTATAGCTCCTGACATATATATCGTTGATCATTTCAGATATATCTGTGATCAGTACACTCTTTCGGGAAATCCGTTATTTATACCTGAAACCAGTGGAGATGCTGCAGGAGCAGCGAGGGCCTTTTTTACATATGGCAAATACAGTGCAATGTGTTTTGCCCCTTTTGGAATTAAGGGGAGATTCAGGGGCGAATGTTTCAGACATTTCATTTATGAAGGATACCTATGGAACTCTTAAACAGCTAATACCCCTAATTTTGAAGTACCAGGGCTCTGCTAATCTGAATGGAATGTTAGTCACAGATGATTCAGTCATTGACTCTGCCTTAATAGGTGATTACGAACTTAAAGCTATATTTCCAAGGAGATTCAATTATGCTGCTGCAGGCGTTGCGGTTGCTGGACAAGGACAAGTACAACAGGGACAACAAACACCCAGAAGACAAGCAGGAGGTTGCCTCATTTTATCAACTGGACCTGGTGAATACATAATTGCCGGTAGAAATATGTCACTGAGTTTCGTTATGATGGATGCTAATTCGGAAAAGAACGTTGGTCTCTTAACTTTGGAGGATGGCACCTTTGTGAATAATAAATGGATCACTGGCAGAAGACTAAATGGAGATGAGTCGAGAGGCACCTTTCCGACTGACAGAAGTAAGATCTATAAAGTGAGTCTGTATTCTTATTAAAATGAAATCACTATAACTAAATCTGCAAGGTGGGGATTATTCTATACTTGAAATTACTATAAATAAAAATAGGTTTAGCAAAAAATAACCTTTTGGTTGCAACTTTTATTTTGAAGAAAACGAGTTTTTTGGCAGAGTTGCAACCAGGGATCCTATTCAATTCTCTTTTACAAGCGTTCATTTCTTATCTCTTCCGAATAGCATTTTTAAGGAATAAGCCAATTTCCTCCAGGCTGGATAATTTATTATCTGGAACAACTGGAAAATCCGGCTAAACTGAGTACCAAATACCGGAGTGAAGTGAGCACCCCAACTTGGTCATATTTTAATTAGGTAAAAGTTTTATACCTTTGTAATAAGTAAATGACTGTGACTACCAAGGATTACATATTAACAACAATTAGCACGAGCAGAAAAAAGCTGGCTAGTTTTGGAGTCCGGGAGGTGGGACTCTTTGGCTCGTATGCAAGGGAAGAACAGTCACCTGAAAGCGATATTGATATATTGATTGATTTCAACCCTGATAATGAAAATTACGACAATTATATGGCTGTCTGTGATATATTAGAGCAGCTTTTTAAAGATTATAAAGTTGAAATTGTTACACGAAATGGTCTGAGTCCTTACATTGGTCCAAAGATCCTAAACGAAGTAGTATATGTCTAAAGAGCCGGCAGAGTACCTTAAGCATATCAGGGATGAGAGTGGGTATTTGCTCTCTTTGACTGAAAAAGGCCTTACTCGTGAGCAGTTATTCGAGGATGACACCCTGAAAAGGGCTGTTGTCAGAAGCCTGGAAGTAATAGGTGAAGCAACCAAAAAGATACCCGCAGACTTCAAGGTTAAGTGGAATAAGGTAAAATGGAAGGATATGGCTGGAATGCGTGACAGACTAATTCATGATTACATGGGAGTTAACTACTC
This sequence comes from uncultured Bacteroidales bacterium, assembly GCA_963753495.1. GTDB lineage: Bacteria > Bacteroidota > Bacteroidia > Bacteroidales > VadinHA17 > LD21. Next base: position 4,556 of record CAVWCO010000006.1, on the reverse strand, counting down.
CATTGTATGGGATGTTATTAAAAATAAGGTTCCGGAATTACATAAACAAATAGTTGAGGTATTAGAAACACTGTAACTGCTGATTGCAACTCTCGTCTAAAACATCGTTAAAGATAGCATCTTTAACCTGACGCTCTGAAAGGAGCGTTTCTTTTTTATCCTAAATCAATAGAACTCATTTTTTAGCAGTTTCCTCAAGACTCGCACTCACACTCACACTTTCTGACAGGGGGTTGAAACTTTTTTATATGAAATGCATTTTTTTGCCAGAGTTGCAACCATTGTGTAAAAGCCAGGCATATTGACCACATTTCGCCGTATTTCATGTCAATATTGAAATATATTCATTGATAGTAATTTAGCTCCGGCTACAGATGGTCAATCCCATCCGGCGAAAATTGGTCAAGGGCAACGGCTTTTCCAGATTTATAAGAAGAATTGGAGAGGTTTGGCCTGTATCTCGTTGAATTGACCAGAGAGCTGGACAACTAAGAGATAAATAATTTGGGAGTCTGTTCAATTTGTGATAGGTAATAGCGCAAATGAAAAAAGAGGTCATTTCCAACCTCTTTTTTTCGAACCTCTGAAAATGCTCTGTTTTTATTTTAATTTGATGTGAATTTTATTGTCAGTAGGCGGCAGGTCTGTCCACCAATTATTAACCATATTCACTATATTTGGGTAAGAAGGTACACTTTCTGCCAGTGCATCCACTTTAGCTGTCCTCCGGGGTAATTTTTTCATCTCCCGCAAAATAGGCTTTAAAGGCATCTGTAAAAAAGGAGCGACAATTATGGCATCTGTCTTCGGGAATCTTAAACATACCCTGAAGAAGTAAATAAAAAACTTATTGAGCCGATTGGTAATCAATTGATCACGGAATATGTCAGAAAATCCATTCCTCCAGGCAATTCCATATCAATCCCGGTTACCCTCCTTGTATCAATATTGATGAAATTATCATCCAGGGTCATTATCCGGTAAGGACTTGGTGGCGTCACAAGTGAACCAGTTTCAATATCAGTCAGAGTTTTTCCCTCATTTGTAAAATCCACAATGTCATTTGCATGATAGTGACCGGTAAATATTAACCTGATCCCTGCATTCATTAAAGCAATTGCATTTGCCTGGGAATTTTGAAATCAATGGTTCCAGTCTTTCTGTCCGGAATAATGCTCAATGATACCATAGTGCATCATCGCCAGTACTGTAATTTTTTTTTCACTGGCTTCAACCATCTTATCCTGTATCCAGGCCAGTGTCAGCAGGATTTATTGCTCCGCTTACACCGGAATCAGAATGATTTATTTCCATCAATCCCTAAAATCCATAATCCACTGAATGGCTGACAGATATAACTTAATGAATCTTCATCCCTGTAAAGGGCTTCATTATATCCGAAATCATCATATATTGATGTGAAATCCCCTCGATAATACTTGGAATAGCTGATGGAGGTATCGGTCTTATAATGTCTTTGCATCCGGATTGCTGATGTCGTTGTTCCCGGGAACTACAAAAACCTTAATACCTTCGTTCTCCAGCTGCTGAAGAAATCCTTTCACGGTTTCATGGCACACCAGTTCCCCTTCTATTGCCAAATCACCTGGAATAAGCAGGATATCAGGCTTTTCATCCATTAAATCAGAAACTACTTCTCTGAAAATTGGATCGCTCAATTCAATAAATCTTGCGATCGTGCGACACATTATTCTGCCAGTCCGGATTATTTTCCGGATCATCCGGCACTATTGACGGATCCATGTAATGGATATCAGAAACAACTGCAATTTTAATTTGCGGAGAAATCAGATTGTACTGACTGAATTACCCGGCAATGTTTTCGGAGGATCAAACCACTGATCTTTTGCGCATGAAGCACAAATGATGATCATGACTAAAAGAAAATACTCTAATTTTTTCATAATTAAAGGTTTTAATTTGAACCATCAATAGATTAATACCAAAATTAAACCAGTGGTTTATAATATATTTTACTCACAGCCTCTAAAAGTTTACTGTAAACCTCAAATGTGCTTTTTGCAAGTTGTGGTTACCTGAAAAAGATAGTTATTTCCGGAATTCACCCGGTGATTTCCCGAACTTGTGGGCAAACTCGCGGCTGAAGTAAGAAAGGCTCTTAAATCCTGCGGCATAGGCCACTTCTGTTACATTAAGGCTGGTTGTTAAAAGCAATTCTCTTGCTTTATGCAGCCTTAATAACTTAAAATAATCGGCTATGGTAATATTACTCAGGGATTTAAATTTCTTGTAAAGCTGGGATTGACTGACAGCCAGTTCACCGCAGAGATTTAGAAATCCCAAATTCCTCATCCTGGAGATTGGTTTCCAGAACCTGCTTCACTTTAATCATGAACTCATCCTCTTTTTTTATGTTAATATCGGAGGTCTCCGGAAATTTCTCAAGTGATCTATATCGTTTGTACAGTCTTTTTCTGAGTTCCACCAGGTTTTTCAACTGGATATGCAGCTCTCTTTCATCGACAGGTTTGGCCAGGTATGCATCAGCCCCTCTTTCCAGTCCGGCCAGCCGCGAGTCAATATCGGCTTTTGCCGTCAACATCACAACAGGGATATGGCTGGTGCGGATATCATTCTTTACTTTTTCCAGCAGTTCAATCCCGTCCATGACCGGCATCATTACATCGCTCAGGATAATATCCGGTATGATCTCCAGGGCCTTTTTCAAGACCAATGCTTCCGTTTCCGGCAACCTCTATCCTGTATTCATATTTGAGGATAGCCTGCAGGTACATCACAACATCTGAACTATCCTCTACGATCAACAGCAAAGGCAGTTTTGCCGGACTGGCTGCCACGACGGAAAGTAACTCTTCGGGGGATTGCCGCGGATAAAGAGGTTCTCCGGGAAAACTGGCCTTTTCGTATTGATCATCTGTGACTTTGACCAGATCTGCCGCTTCCGGGGTATCAGACAACGGGGCATTGCGGGTGACGGGCAGGAGAACCGTAAATTCAGAACCCTCCCCTTAATGCTCTCCACAGAAATTGTCCCTTGCAGCAGTTGCACCATTTCTTTTGTCAGGGCCAGGCCAATACCCGTACCTCCGGGTGATAACTGGTGTTCTACCCTGTAAAAACGGTCGAACAGATGGTCAAGATGTTCTTTTTCAATCCCGATCCCTGTGTCTTTGACCCGGACGGAGAACATTTTTCCATTATCCATAACACCTGTGGTAATTTCAACCCGGCCGCCCTCAGGAGTATACTTCAGCGCATTGAAAACCAGGTTGGTAATTATGTGCATCAGTTTTTCAGGATCAAAATCCATTTCGAATGGTTCTCCTGAAGATGTAAATCTCAAATCTATTTTCCTTCTGAGAGCTTCCGAACTGAACTGTTCCACCAGATAGGCCAGGTACTTGTTTACATCTCTTCTGATGAGGTTAACGGATATGGCGCCTGCTTCGGCTTTCGCCAGGGTGAGCATCTGGTTCACCAGCCGCAGGAGGATGTCGCTGTTGGTTTTTATCTTCTGCAGGCCGGGTTCCATCCATTCTTCCGGCCGGACCCTAATCAGGTCGGCCATACCCTTTATGATAGTCAGTGGCGTACGGAATTCATGGGTGATATTTGTAAAAAACCGGTCTTTGAATTCATTCATTTCTTTCAAATGCCTGGCCTCCAACTCTTCAAGCTTCCGTTGTTGCCTGATAAACTGGAGTACAAAACCAAGTGCACTACCTGTAAGGACAATGCCCATTGCTGCAAACAGGATGGAGTTTAATTCAGGAGTCATCTGCTCAGGAACATGCAGCCATGGTTTCAGGACCACCAGGAGAACGACCATTACACAAAAAAGAGAAAACATCGAAATTGGAAACCAGGTTCTTTGCCGCGGAACAGTAGCAAAAACATTGGCAATTCCCGCAAATATAAGGCCTCCCGAGGTGGGTATCCCTCCCAACCGGATCATGGCATAAAAGAACATCAGGTACATCGATATACTTATACAAAGATGTGTAACCATGTAGCGGCTGGGAAACAAAAGCTGCAGTAAAAGGGATAATGTATACAGACCACTGATTGCTATCATATAATAAATAAAAATGGTAGCCTGGGGTGCAAAAATCAATAAGGGAATTAAAAACACTATTATCGGGGCGATTGCGAGAAAAATATGGTTATAAAATACGGTTATATTGCCCTGAAGTTGCCTCTCTGTGCAACCCGGAAAAGATAGTTTCTTTTCCAGCCATAAGTTCAATTTATGTAATTCCTTTGTTTTGCATATCTGGTTACATTGAATTTCGAATTAATTTAAAAAAACATAATAAACCCTTATTATATTCAGGTTATTTGTTTTTCATAAATGGGAATGGCTCACTCCAGTTATTGGAGCTCTCTATGAAGTATGAAATGAAAGATGATATCAACTGCCTAAGATTTCCCCTTTTCTTATGAACAGATTCATCTTCATAAGGACTAAGATCCTCCAACAGAGGGTGATTTGATACCAAAATTAGGCCTAATAAAATCCAAAGTCAAGTTTATTTTCACCTGTCATATTTTCC